>CAVOZI010000011.1:0-175156 GCA_963700895.1 uncultured Alphaproteobacteria bacterium
CAGATTCCCTTAGGGACACGAATTTGATTCAGCATGCTGGCTGGAAATGGAGGCCAGCATGAATGGGTCAGCCACTTTCGATGGATTTGCGCAGCCGGGTTCTTGCGGCTGTTGATGAGGGGATGAGTTGCCGGGCTGCGGCAGCACGCTTTGGTGTGGCGCCGTCGACAGCGATCCGGTGGGTTGCTCAACGACGTGATACGGGCAGTTTTGCACCCAAGCCCCAGGGTGGCGACATGCGCTCCCAGCGTGTCGAGCAGCGGCGCGATGAGATTCTGTCCATCTGGGAAGCGCGCAAGGACATCACGCTGGATGAACTGCAGGCTGCATTGAAGGAAGTCGGCTTGACGGTATCAAGAACATCGCTGCATCGCTTCTTCGCGCGCCACGGCATTACGCGCAAAAAAAGACTGGTCACGCGATCGAGCAGGATCGCCCCGACATCCTGAGACAGCGTCGAGCCTGGTTCGATGGCCAGCTTGACCTTGATCCCGAGCGATTGCTGTTCATTGACGAGACCTGGACGGCCACCAACATGACCCGCAGCCACGGCCGTTGTCGCAAGGGTGAGCGGTTGCGGATGGGCTTCCCGCACGGCCACCGGAAGACGACCACGCTGATTGCGGGGTTGAGAACCACCGGCATGGTGGCGCCGATGGTGCTTGACGGGCCGATAAACGGCGACTGGTTCGAGGCCTATGTTCGCCAGATCCTGGTGCCGGAATTGCGCCGCGTCGACATCGTCATCATGGATAACTTGTCGAGCCACAAGCGTACATCGGTGCGTGAACTTATAGAGGCGGTGGGCGCTACCTTGGTGTTCCTTCCGCCCTACAGTCCCGACTTCAACCCAATCGAGAAAGCCTTTGCCCGCCTCAAGGCCATGCTGCGCAAGGCTGGTGAGCGAACGGTTGCGGGCCTCTGGGACCTTATCGGCAAGCTCGTTGACATCTTCCAGCCTGACGAATGCGCCAGGGCCGTCATGGCGAGCGCGGCTACATCCCCGAACCCGACTATTCCGTGTACCGGCCGGAGAACGGCTACCAGGAGCCGGACGACAGCTACCCGCCGCGCCGTCACGGGCCTGGCGGCCATGCGCAGTTCAGTTGTCTTGAAGGCGTGGAGAGCCTGAAGCGGTCGGGCTTCCGCCACATCGAGGTGGTGGATTGCGCCAACGGCTCCTACGTCTACGACGCGGTGCGCCGGCGGGTGCCGTGGCGCATCGAGGTGAGCGGCGCGTCAGGTGATATCGTCAGCGTCGAGCCGCTGGGAGAGTAAGGCACCGGGGCGAGCGGTCACTCATCCCCCGGCACGCCATAGGACGGCGCGGCGGACGGGTTGAGCGCCCGGTCCAGGTACGCCTGCATCTCGCCTTGATAGGCCTGCCACAGGCTGCGCAGTGTTGCGATCGGGTCGTCGTCATCCCAGTCGCAACGCAGGTCCACCAGCGGGAACGGCTGTTCGTGCACCACGATGAGCGCGGCGGAATGCACCGGCCCCTCTTCGCCGCCGGCCGCCACGCCGGCTTCGAGCGAGCGCAACAGCCGCTCTGCCAGGTGCTGGTCCGCTTCCCTGGCGAATGTGTCCGTCATCGCCTTGGGCACGGCGGTGGACGACAACAGGTTGCCGGCGGCGATGCAGTGGTTGCCGGGCGAGACCGTGTTGGTGCCGAGGATCTTTGCGCCGGTGAAATGGCCGGTGACGCCGGCTGCATCGACCGCCAGCAATTGCCGGTATTCGGCGAAGGGTGCGGCACCGGAAACCGCCGCCACGGCCTTTTCCGCGCTCATGCCGCCAGCGATGGCGTCCAGCACCTTCGGGCCCAGCGTCGGGTCGGTGACGTTCTGGGTGGCCACGGCGCCGACGCCGGCGCGGGCGTGCGGACAACGGGCGCCGACACAGATCGACGAAGTGGTGATGGCGACGCCGAACATGCCGGTGCGGGTGCAGTGGCCTGCGATGGAAAAGGTCATTCGGCGGCGGCCCTTGCGGTTACCTCGCGCGGGCTGCACAGCTTGCCTGCAAGGTATTTCTGGAAGTCGTGGATCTCGCGCTCCAGCCAGCTCAGCGGGCCTGCCTGCGCCAGCGCGCCGTGGGCGCCGGTGAAGATGCCCTCGACGACGAAGCGGTCTTCCTCGTTGACGTGGTCGAAGAAGGTGATCAGGTCCTTCAGCGCCGCCTGCTTGTTGGGGAACGCGTCAAGCCGTTCCGGCGCCAGCGCCACGCCAAAGCGCACGTGCACCTCGCCGACACCGTTGGGCCGCAGGCTCAGGTACCAGACGTGATCGGGCGCCAGCACGTACATGTGGGCCGGGAACACCGTGGGCATGATGGTGGTGTAGCGCCACCTGCCTTCGAGATAGTCGTTGGCGTCCGCCGCGCGGCCATAGGTGGCGGTCTCGTCCTTGGTGAAGGTCTGCCAGGTGAAGTGCGGGTTCACGTCGGCCGGGAAGATGGTGTCGTCCAGACCGATCCACTGGCCCACGGTGGCGCGGTGGGCGACGGGCAGGTGGTAGCCTTCCATGAAGTTTTCGGTCAGCAGCTTCCAGTTGGTCTTCCAGACGTGGTCCTGCGTTTCGCAGGGCACGTAGCGGTCCATGCGGAACTGCGCGACGAGATCGTTCATCGGCGCCAGCAGTTCGGCCACCGATGGCGCATCATTGTTGAGGGTGATGTAGATCCAGCCGTTCCAGATCTCGGTGCGGATCTCGGGCAGGCAGAACTTCTTGCGGTCGAAACTCTCCGAGCGGTCCATGTAGGGCGCGCCGCGAAGCGACCCGTCCTGCGAGTAGGTCCAGGCGTGGTAGGGACAGACGACGACCTTGGTGTTTCCCCTGCCCTCCAGCAGCTGCATCATGCGATGGCGGCAGACATTGGAGAAGGATCGCACAGAGCCGTCCTTCTGGCGCATCGAGAACACCTGCTGGTCGCCGATGGAGAAGGTCACGTAGTCGCCGGGCTCTGGGATGTCGGCGGCCAGTCCGGGGCAATGCCATTCCTTCTCGAAAATGGACTTGATCTCCATGTCGAGGATTGCCGGGTCGGTGTACAGCGACGGCGGTGAGCTCATGGCCTGGTCGAGCGGGGTGGCAGCGCGTCCGGCGAGCAGGTCAAGCGTGGTCTGGGTGTCCATGGAGCAAGCCTTCCGGGGCTAGTCGGGAATGACGGCGGTCACTTCAATTTCCACCACCCATTCAGGCCGCGCAAGGGCCGGGACGACAAGGCCGGTGGAGCAGGGGAAGACCCCTTCCAGCCACTTGCCCATTTCCTGGTAAACGGCTTCGCGGTAGCGGATGTCGGTCAGGTACACGACGATGCGGCAGATGTGGGCCATCTCGGACCCCGCCTCCTCCAGCAGCATCTTGATGTTTTCCATGGCCTTGGCGGTCTGCCTGCCGGCATCGCCGACATGCAGGCTCTCGCGGGTGTCCAGGTCTTGCGAAACCTGGCCGCGCAGGAACACCATGGTGCCGCGCGCCACAACGCCTTGTGACAGATCGTTGTTGAGCTTCTGCTCGGGATAGGTTTGCTTGGTGTTGAACGGACGCAAGCGCTTGTGCACAGGCATGGGACAGGTGAACTCCGGGTGATGGTGCGAACCACATTTAGCCATCGAAGTCCGTTTGCGCACAAGCATGTTTCACCTAAGCCGAGAGCAGATTTAAATGAACGACAGGGTGACAATCATCGGGGCCGGCATCGTCGGCATGTCGGCGGCGCTGTTCGCGCAAGCGCGCGGCTACCGGGTGCGGGTCATCGACAAGGTGCCGCCGGGCGAAGGCGCCTCGTTCGGCAATGCCGGCGGCATCGTGATCGCCAGCGTCACGCCGACCGTTCACCCCGGCATCCTGATGAAGCTGCCCGGCTGGCTGCTCGACCCGAAGGGGCCGATCACGGTGCGCTGGTCATACCTGCCGAAGGCGCTGCCATGGCTGATCGCGCTGGGGCGCAACGCCATGCCGGACCGGGTGAAGAAGATCACCGAGGCGCGCGCCACGCTGGGCATGAGGGCGCTGGAGGACCACCGGGACGTACTGAAGCAGGCGGACGCCACGGACCTGCTGGCGATGGACGACGGGTTGATGGTCTATGGCACCAAGGCCCAGTACGACGGCGGCGCGACGTGGCGGCGGGTGAAGGCGGAGTATGGCTACGAGGGCGCCGAGCTCACCGCGGATCAAGCCCGCGAAGTGGAGCCCGACCTGACGCCGGACATCTACCGGGCGGTGTTCTGGGACGGCTGGCACCGCATCCGCGATCCTTTCGCCATGGTGCAGAAGCTGGCGGAGCAGGTGGTGCGCAATGGCGGCGAGATCGTGCAGGACGAAGTAACCCGCATCGAACATGACGGCGCGCGGGCGACCCGGATTCACCTCAAGCAGCACGGTGTGGAGGACGTCCAGAACCTGTGCATCTGTGCCGGCGCCTGGTCGCACGAACTGGCGGCCATGCTGGGCTCTAAGGTGTTGCTGGAAGCAGAGCGGGGCTATCACCTGATCATGCAGAACACCGGCATAAAGCTGGGCCGGGCGGTAACCCATGCCGCCCAGCCGGGCGCAGTGACGCCGCACCATGACGGCATCAAGATTGCCGGGTCTGACGAGATTGCCGGCAACGATGCGCCGCCTGACTGGCGCCGCGCCGAGCAGATGCACGTGTACGGCAAGCGGCTGTTCCCGGCGCTTCGCGAACTTGATGGCACCGAAAGCAGGTGGATGGGCCGCCGGCCAGGCACGCCCGACTCGCTGCCGGTGATATCGGCGTCTCCAAAGCTCGCCAATGTGTGGTATGGATTCGGCCATGGCCACATGGGCCTGTCATGGGGGCCGACCACCGGCCGGCTGCTGGCGGACATGATGGCGGGCAGGAAGCCTAACATGGACATGTCGCCGTTCCGCGTCGACCGGCCAATGTAACGGGATCAGAAAACAGACGATGCGCACCGAAACGCCGCCGACCATCCAGCTCAAGGACTACGCTCCCTCGCCCCACCTCATCGGCCACGTATCGCTTGACGTGGCGCTGGAGCCGAAGGCGACGCGGGTGACGTCGCGGGTGACGGTGCGGCCCAACCCGGCGAGCCGGCAACCGGCCACCACGCTGGTACTGGACGGCGAGGAACTGGAGCTCAGGCGCATCTCCATCAACGGCGAGGAACTCGGCGGCAACCGGTACCGCATCGACGGCGAGAAGCTCTACATCGACAGCGTTCCGGCGGACGAGTTCGAGCTTAGCATCGAAACGGTCTGCAACCCGGATGCCAATACGGCGCTGTCGGGACTGTACCGGTCGAACGGCGTGTACTGCACCCAGTGCGAGGCGGAAGGCTTCCGCCGCATCACGTATTTCATCGACCGGCCGGACGTGATGGCAACCTATGACGTGCGGCTTGAAGCAGACAAGGCGACGGTGCCGGTACTGCTGGCCAATGGCAATCCGGTCGAGGAAGGCACCCTCGACGGCGGGCGGCACTATGCGGTGTGGCACGACCCGTGGCCGAAGCCGTCCTACCTGTTCGCCATGGTGGGCGGCGATCTTGCCTGCGTGAAGGACAGCTTCACCACCCTGTCGGGCCGCGAGGTGGAGCTGAGGATCTATGTCGAACAGGGCAAGCAGGACCGCTGCGGCTGGGCGATGGAGAGCCTCAAGGCGTCGATGAAGTGGGACGAGGAGGTGTTCGGGCGCGAGTATGATCTCGACATCTTCATGATCGTCGCCGTGTCCGACTTCAACATGGGCGCGATGGAGAACAAGGGCCTCAACGTCTTCAACGACAAGTACATCCTGGCCCGGCCCGACACCGCGACCGACCAGGACCATGTCCACATCGAGTCGATCATCGCGCACGAGTACTTTCACAACTGGACCGGCAACCGCATCACCTGCCGGGACTGGTTCCAGCTGTGCCTCAAGGAAGGCCTGACGGTGTTCCGCGACCAGGAGTTCACCTCCGACCTGCGCTCGCAGGCGGTCAAGCGAATTCAGGACGTGCGAACGCTGCGCTCGCACCAGTTCCCGGAGGATGGAGGGCCGCTGGCGCACCCGGTGAGGCCGCAGTCCTATATTGAAATCAACAACTTCTACACCGCCACCGTCTACGAGAAGGGGGCGGAACTGGTGCGCATGATGAAGACGCTGCTGGGGCCGGAAAAGTTTGCCCGGGCGCTCGATATCTATTTCGACCGGCATGACGGCGATGCAGCAACGGTAGAGGATTTCGTGGCCTGCATGGAGGACGCCTCGGGGCGCGACCTGAAGCAGTTCTTCTACTGGTACAACCATGCGGGTACGCCTGCGGTAACCGCCAGGCTCAGCTGGGACGAGGCAACTGCCACGGCCCGGCTGGAGGTGAGCCAGGTTCTCAAGCCGACGCCGGGCCAGGCAAGCAAGCCGGCCATGCACATGCCGCTGGTGACCGGGCTGATCGGCCCGGACGGGCAGGACATGCCGCTGCAGCTCGAAGACGGCAGCGAGATCGCCGGCGGGGTGCTGGAACTGCGCGAGGAAAACCAGGGCTGGACGTTTGCCGGCATCGCGGACAAGCCGGTGCTGTCGATCAACCGGGGCTTCTCGGCGCCGATTACCCTGGTCACCGGCCAGCAGGATGATGAACTCACCTTCCTGATGGGCCATGACAGCGACACCTTCAACCGCTGGGAGGTAGGCCAGACGCTGGCGCGCTCGCTGATCCTGTCCACCATGCAGGCGCTGGCGGATGGCCAGGCGGCGCCGGACGTCAGCGCATTCGCCGGGGCACTTGGCAAGACGCTCGATGACGGCCAGCTGGAGCCGGCGTTCAAGGCACAGATGCTGGCGCTGCCGGGCGAGGCCGACATTGCCAATGCGCTGGGGCGCAATGTCGATCCGGACCTGGTGCAGCGGGCGCGGGACCAGGTGCGGGCGCAAACCGCAATTGCGCTTGCAAACCGGCTTCAAGAGCTGGCACGCGACTTGCCCGGCGGCGCGTATTCGCCGGATGCGGACAGCATGGGCCGGCGCGCTCTGGCCTATGGCGCGCTGTCGCTGTGGTCGGCCGGCGCCGAACGCGAAGCCGCACAACTCGCCATGCGCCAGTACGGCGAGGCCCGCCACATGAGCGGGGTGATGGGGCCGCTTGGCGTGCTGGCGGTGCTGCAGGCGCCGGAACGCGACGAGGCGCTGGCGGCGTTTCACGAACGCTACAGGGATGATCACCTGCTGGTGGACAAGTGGTTCACGCTGCACGCCATGCGCAGCGGCCCAGACGCGGTGGAGCATGTGCGCCTGCTGATGAGCCATGACGATTTCAGCCTTGGGCGGCCGAACCGGGTGCGCGCACTGATCGGGGCGTTCGCCGGCATGAACCAGACCGGTTTCAACGCAGCCGGAGGCGCAGGTTATGACCTCGTTGCAGACGTGGTGATGCAACTGGACAAGCGCAATCCGCAGGTGGCGGCCAGGATGGCCGGATCGTTCCGCAGCTACCAGCTGATGGAGCGGGGGCGGCGCGACAAGGCGCGCATGGCGCTTGCCCGTATCGCAGCCATGGAAGCGCTGTCCAGGGATACCGCCGAAATGGTGTCGCGCATGCTCGCCTGAGCCATTGGCCACTGCAACGGGGGGAAAATTCTTGCCCTCGAAATCTTGCCAAATCACCCGCACTTCGAATCAATGGAACTAGTGATTCGGTCGCGTTCAGGGGCAACGGCGTTGGTCGCTCCTGGCGAGTATCTGTCGGGGCGGCAGACCATCACGAAGCATGAGGGATGTTGCCTGGACGGCTCTGCGGGCGAGCGGCGGTCTCGAGAGGGAATTTGCGTGTCCAAGGCCAAACTTGGCGAACTGTTTTTCAAGGAGCGGGCACTCAAGGTCAGTGTCGGCTCCCGCCGTGTTCCTTCCATCGCCATTTCCGAGCGAATCCTGCGCAACCTGATCACCGGCCTAATCCTGTTGTTCCTGGTGACGCTGGCCACCGCCATGTTCCTGCAGCTGTCAGCCAGCCGGGACCGGTCGATCGAACTTTCCAATGACAAGACGGCGCTGGTGCTGCGCGCCGCTGCCGGAGACCTGAGCGCTTCGCTTGGTATCGGCCCGGCAGGCGACGGCAGCGTCCGCACGCCGCAAACCGCCGATCTGCAGGAAGTGCTGCCCCCTGGCTCAGGCGAGCGGGGACGGGTGTTCATCATCGCCGACGAGACCGGTTTCATCCAGGCCAGCTTCCCGGAAGACCCGGTGATGCTGGGGTTGAACCTGTCTACGCTGTTCGGACAGGACGCGATCCTTGCTGCCTCGCGCACCCTGGGCACGCCACTGCTGGCCATCACGCCGGCCGGCGAGGAAATCTATATCGGCATCCGTACGCTGACACCCTATCCCGGCCAGCTGGCGGTGGTGCATCCGAAATCGCGGGTGCTGGCCGACTGGGAGTCGGCGGTCAAGCAGATCGTCACCCTGTTCCTGGTGACGCTGGGCGTGCTGGTGTTGTTGGGTACCGCCTTTCACTGGCAGGCGGCGCGCGCGGCCGAGGCCGACCAGACGCTGGCCATCGCCACCGAACGGATGGACAAGGCGCTTGATCGCGGCCATTGCGGCCTGTGGGACTGGGACATCGCACGCGGACGCATCTTCTGGTCGAAGTCGATGTTCGATATCCTGGGGCTCGAAGCCAAGGGCGAGTTCCTGTCCTATGGCGAGGTAGCGGAGCGGCTGCATCCGGATGATGACCCGATCGACCGGCTGGTCGATACCATGCTGAAGGGCGGCAAGCCGGCCATCGACCAGGAGTTCCGGATGAAGCACGCCAACGGCCACTGGGTGTGGCTGCGCGCCCGGGCCGAACTGTCGCAGGCGCCGGGGCAGGATGCGCCGAACCTGGTTGGCATCGCCATCGACATCACCGAGCAGAAGCGGCTGGACAAGCTGAACCAGGAGGCGGAATTGCGGCTGCGCGATGCCATCGAAAATGTCTCGGAAGCATTCGTGCTGTGGGACAGCGACAACCGGCTGGTGATGTGCAATTCGAAGTACCAGCAGCTCAACAACCTGCCAGCCAGCGTGTGCCGGCCGGGCTCGTCCTACGAGGCCGTGATGAAGGTGTCGCGCGAACCGTTGATCCGCCAGCGCTCGCCGGTTGCCGCCGACATGGCAAAACCGGGTCTGCCGGACGGGGCGGAAGGCAATACGTTCGAGGTGCAGCTCGAAGACGGCCGCTGGCTGCAGATCAACGAGCGGCGCACCAAGGACGGCGGCTTCGTGTCGGTGGGCACGGACATTTCGAACCTCAAGCTGCACGAGGAAAAGCTGCTCGATTCTGAACGCGAACTGATGAACACGGTACGCGACCTGCAGAAGTCGCGGATGGAACTGGAGCAGCAGTCGCAGCGGCTGGCCGATCTCGCCGAGAAATACTCGCGCGAAAAGGCACGCGCCGAGGCCGCCAACCGGTCGAAGTCGGAGTTCCTCGCCAACATGAGCCACGAACTGCGCACGCCGCTGAACGCCATCATCGGCTTTTCCGAGGTGATCGAGCAGGAGCTGTTCGGCAAGGTGACGGTGCCCAAATATCTCGACTATGCCCACGACATCCATTCTTCGGGCCAGTACCTGCTGGACGTCATCAACGACATTCTCGACATGTCGAAGATCGAGGCAGGCCGGGTGACGCTGGAAATCGAGAAGTGCGACGTTACCGCGGTGATCGAGGAAGCGCTGCGCATCGTCTCGGGCCGTGCGCAGGAAGGCAGGGTGGCGCTGCGCAAGGACCTGCCCGAAACGCTGCATGCGCTCGCCGACGTTCGCTCGCTCAAGCAGGTGCTGATCAACCTGCTGGCCAATGGCGTGAAATTCACCCAGGAAGGCGGCAGCGTTACCATCTCGGCCCGGCGCACGGCGAAGACCGCCGAAATCATCATCGCTGATACGGGTATCGGCATTCCCGCCAACCAGATCGCCAAGCTGGGCCGTCCGTTCGAGCAGGTGGAGAACCAGCTGACCAAGACCCGGTCGGGTTCGGGGCTGGGACTGGCGATCTCCAACTCGCTGATCCGGCTGAACGATGGCCAGCTTCACATCGCCAGCGAAGAGGGCAAGGGCACCACGGTGACGGTGACGCTGCCCATCGCGCCGAAGGGCAAGTCGGAAAAGCGGATAATCGAATCCGACGCGGTGATCGAACCGATCTCGACCAGCATCACCGCGTAACCGGAAGACGGCTCAGTTCTCATTTTCCTGGTTGCTGTTGTCCCCGGTGCTCTGCAATCGACCGCGCGGCATGGACTTGCGCTCGATCTCTTCGGCCATGAGCTTGCGTTCCTGCGGCGTGAGCCTGGCAAACAGGCCGCGCGCGATCTCGCCGCCGCGGGTGATCATGCTGCCGGACGTTTGCTCGAACTCCGCCATGGCGCGCTCCAGCGCTGCCTGGTCGAAGGGTTCCGCCTTGAGGGCGGCAGCAATGCCACGGGCCTTTTCACGCAGATCGCGGCGCAGGCCGCGAAACTCACGGCGATGCTCACGCAGTTCGCCAACAAGCTCGTCCCGCCGGGCTTCGTCGAGCTGCCGGAAGAATGCCCGCGGCAGGACCTGGGTGTAGCCCGGGCCAGTGATGCGGTGCTGATGGTGACGCCCGCCCGGCCCCCAGAAATTGTGGGCAATGACCGCCGCGGCCACGGCAAGGTTCAGGCCAAGCGATACCAGCAGCGCCAGCCAGACCCAGGACCAGCGGCGCTTGCGCGGAGTCTGTGGCGCAGTGGTGGTCAAAGCACACCTCCATCATCCAGCTCGGCCGGATCGGCGAGCACCAGATCGAGCACCTCGTCGGCCCCGGACGACGCGCTGAGGCTGCCGGCCAGCATTTCGCCGGCGCTGGTGTCAAGGCCGACGAAGGCCCCGATGGCGATGCTGGCGGCCAACATGCCAGCGGCGAGGAGGCCGCGCAGTCCCCCGAGCGGCGGCGGCGCCGTCACATCGGTTGCCAGCTGCGGCTCGGCGGCGATGCGCTGCATCAGGCGGGCGCGGGCGGCATCCGGTTCCGGCATGGGCGCAGCACCGGCAAGGTCAAGCAACCGGTCCAGCGCATCGGCCCCGGCGGCGGCTTGTGCCGGCAGCAATTGCGGCGAGCGCACCAGCCAGGCAAATCGCTGACGGTCAGCTTCGGGCCAGCGCAGCGGATTGCGGCCGTAGGCCTGCAGCAACTCGTCAAGCCGCTGGCAATCCGCCGCAGAAAGAGTGACGCCAGATTGGGGTGCCGGGTCGGTCATTTGAGTTGGTCCAGTTCCTCGATCAGGTCACCCCAGGCGGGCGACAGAATTTCACGCAATGTACGCCGCGCGCGCGACAGCAGCGACTCGACCGCCTCCACGCTCACCTGCATCACCTCGGCCGTCTGCTGGTTGCCGAAGCCTTCAAAATAGGTCAGTTGCAGCGCCGTGCGCTGGCGCTCGGACAGTTGCGCCAGCGCCTGTGTCACCAGTGCGGCAGCTTGGGCATGACGCATCGGGCCATCGGGCGCGGTGGCGACGTCGGGCAATTCATCCAGTCCGTCGGCGGTTGACGGCTTGGCCCGCCTGATCCGGTCGATGGCGAGGTTGCGGGCGACCCGTGCCAGCCAGCCCTTGAGCGCGGCCGGGTTGTCGATGGCGCCGGGGTCGCGCCACAGCCGCACGAAGGCCTCCTGCGTGACGTCCTCGGCGTCGGCTGCCTCGGACAGCACGCGCGCGGCAACCCGGAACACGAAGCCATAGTGGCGATCGACCAAGCCGGCGAAAGCCTGTTCGTCGCCCTCGCTTGCGCGGGCCAGCAGAATGGCGTCGGCTGCCGGAGAGATATCCCCGGCAGCGCGCTGGACGCCTGCTGTTTCAGCGTATCCCGCCATGTCCCATAACGGGCGCACAAGTGACCAGGTCATGCCATCTCCCTATTGCCGGGTGGCGCTGGCGGCCTTGCGGGCCTCGGCCCGTGCGTTGCGTTTGGACGCATGATAGTCACGTGACTCCTGCAAAGTCACGCCGCCAGACTTGTCCGTATCCGCTGCAAGCACCAGCCCTGCGATGTAACCGTGGAGTTCTTCCTGGCTGACCGCAGCATCCTTGTCGGCGTCCATGTGTTCAAGAATGCGGCGTGCCGTCAGCCGGTTCAGCCAGTCTTCAAGCTCAGCGCGAGTGACCCGGCCATCCTTGTCGGCATCCAGCCGCATGAAGCGGCGCTCGGACCTTGAGCCCAGTTCGTCAACAGCAAGTTCGCCGTCCTTGTTGGCGTCAAGCCGTTCAAAGGTGCGCTCGGAGCGCGGCATGCCCGGTTCACGGGCCTCAACGGCACCGGCCGCCACACCGGCAAGTGCAGCAACGGCCAAAAGCTTCAACACGAGTTTCGATTGCATTGCTCAGATTCCCACTGTTTCACCCTGCATTCAGGTGGTCCATGGTTGTCGTGCCGTTGGCCAACGCACATGAACAAGACGGGAACGGGCAGGCAAACCCGTCGCAATGGGGCGAAAAAATTTCAATCCTTGTCAGGAGAACCGATCAACCGGTCGAAGATCGCGGATACTTGCGCATTGGCGTCACGCAGCATGGCCTCTAGCGTCACCACATCCGGGGCGGCGGCAGCGCGCAACATCAGCGCCATGAAGCCGGGCGGCGCCGCGGCCACATCGAACCTGCCGGTGGTGCACAGACGCAGGATGTGGGTGAGCGTGTGGTAGAGCGTGCCCGCAGCAACGAGTTGCTCGTGGTCTGCTGCGGAAAGCAGGCCGGCCAGATGCAGCTGATGAAGCGCCATGAAGGTGTTCTGGGCAAGCACTTCGGGCCGTTCATGGGCGTGAACGAGTTGCAGGCCCTGCGCGATGAACTCGACCTCGACGAGGCCGCCGCGCACCTGCTTGATCTCCCAGTGATCGGCTTTCGAATGGGCCTCCAGCATGCGCCGGCGCATGTCGCGAACATCTGCGAGCGTGGCGTCGCGGTCACGCGCGGTGCACAGCACGTCACGGATGATGGCCTCGATGCGGGCGCGCAGGGCGTCATCGCCGGCAACGACGCGGGCGCGGGTGAGCGCCATCTTCTCCCAGGTCCAGGCCTCTGAATGCTGGTAGTTGTCGAACCCGTCGATATTGGTGGCGACGGGTCCCTTGTTGCCGGAGGGCCGCAGCCGCATGTCCACCTCGTACAGGTCGCCCTCCGCTGTCTGCGAGGTCAGCGCAGTGATGAGCCGCTGCGTCAGGCGCGAGAAGTATTGCGAGGGCGACAGGGCGCGCGCGCCATCGGATGCCTCGGCGCCGGGGGCGAAGTCGTACAGCATAATGAGGTCGAGGTCGGAGGCTGCCGTCATCTCCTGTCCGCCAAGCTTGCCCATGGCGATGACCGCCAGCTTGCCTCCATCCACCTGACCGTGACGCAAGGCAATGTCAGCCCAGGTACCCTTGAGCAGGTGCGCGATGACGGCGTCCGCGAGATTGGAATAGGCAAGGCCGGCCTCCTGGACGCTGACCGTTTCCGACAGGATGCGCATGCCGATGCGCAGCGTCTTCTCGCGCGCTTCGACTCGGGTACGGTCGAGCAATTCCTCGAACGACGGATTGCCCGCGTCCAGCATGGCGAAGGCGTCAGTCAGCTCCTGCGGCGACGGCATCGGACCGAAGAAGGCCGGATCCAGCACGGCTTCAAGCTGGCGCGGGCGGCGTGAGAGACCTTGCGCCAGCCGCGGCGCCGAGCCCAGCACGGTAGCCAGCAGCTCCAGCAGGAACGGGTTGGCCTTGAGCATGGAGAACAGCTGCACGCCAGCGGGCAGACCCGCGATGAAGCGGTCGAAGGCGAGGAAGGCCTGATCCGGGTGGCCGGTGCGAGACAGTGCCGTCAGCAGCGCCGGCATCAACTCGGTCAGCCGTTCACGCGCCGCGCCAGACCGGGTAGCGGCATAGCGGCCAAAATGCCAGCCGCGAATGGTCGCCGACACCTCAGCAGCCTGGCGGAAGCCCATGCCGGTGAGGGTTTCCAGTGTATCCGGGTCATCCTCGCCGCCGGTGAACACCAGCGACCCGGCATCGCTGCCCAGTTCCGGCGCATCCTCGAACAGGGCGGCGTAATGGCCTTGCACGGTCTTCAAGGTCGAAGTTAGCCGGTCTGCGAAGCCTTGCGGACTTTCAAAGCCGCAAAACGCGGCGAAGCTGTCGAATGCCTCCTGCGTGGCCGGCAGCGTCTGGGTCTGTTCATCGGCAACCATCTGCAGCCGGTGTTCGATGGTGCGCAGGAACACATATGCCTGGCTGAGCTCGTCGCAGGTCTTCTGCTCGATCCAGCCTTCGTCCACCAGCACCTGCAGCATGTCGAGCGTGCGGGCGCCCCGCAGCGCCGGGTTGCGGCCGCCAGCGATCAGCTGCTGGGTCTGGACGAAGAACTCGATCTCGCGGATGCCGCCGCGGCCAACCTTGATGTTGTGACCCAGCACGGCAATAGATGCGTGCCCCTTGTGAGCGTGCATCTGGCGCTTCAGCGACTGCACGTCGGCAATGGCGGCGAAGTCGAGATACTTGCGGTAGACGAAGGGCGCGAGCTGGCGCACGAACTGCTGGCCGAGCGCGATGTCGCCGGCCACGGCGCGGGCCTTGATCATGGCGGCGCGCTCCCAGTTCTGGCCCATCGATTCGTAATAGTTGCCGGCCGCCACGATGGAGATGGCAATCTGCGTTGCCCGCGGGTCGGGCCGCAAGCGCAGGTCGGTACGGAAGACGTAGCCATCCGCGGTGCGGTCCTGCATCAGCGACACGATCTGGCGGGTCAGGCGGACATAGACCTGGGCGGCGTCATCGGGGTCGTTCAGCGGTGCCCGCTCGGCGTCGTAGAGCACGATCAGGTCGATGTCGGACGAGTAGTTGAGCTCGCCCGCACCATGCTTGCCCATGGCGAGGATGGTGTAGCCGGTCGCGGGATCCGTGCCAGCGGGCACATTGAACTTCGGGCCTGCAGCCGCCTCTGCAAACACGTGAGCGGTTGCGGCCTTGAGCGCGGTGTCGGCAAAGCGGGTCAGGGCGGTGGTGACACGCACGCAATCCCAGGCGCCGGAAATGTCGGCAAGAGCGATCAGCAGGGCTGCCCGGTTACGCGCCACGCGCAGGCGCTGAACGATATCCATGCTGTCCCCGCCATCTGACTGGCCGGCGGCAAGGGCACAGACGGCGTCGAACAGCTTGTCTGGCGGCCGGGTCAGGGCGTCATGGGCGAAGGCCTGATCGCGGCGCACGAGACCGGAGAGAAACGGCGAGCCCGCTGCAAGATGCGCCAGCAGCGCGCCAGCCGCCGCCGAGGTCCTGGCCAGTTCCAGCAAAGGCTCGTGGCCCTGCGCCAGATCGGCAGCGAGACCGGGCGCATCTTCGACGCGCGGCAGGTCAACGGTCAGACTCGCAAGGGCTGTATCGGTCATAATGGAGCGGCAAGCTAACGCGGGACAGCGGTTGCCGCCAGTGTTTGATTGTTATCAGCCAGCTGCCGGGGGAAACACCAGCTTGACCGTCAGACCAGGTGCGGCATCCTCGATCAGCAGCTTGCCGCCGTGCAGCTTCATGACGCTGTCGACCAGCGCCAGGCCGAGACCGCTGCCAGGCTGCGAACGGCTGACGTCAAGGCGGACGAAGCGGTCCTTGACCCGCTCACGGTCGGCCTCGCCGATGCCTGGCCCGGTATCTGATACCAGGATAGCCTGGCCGCCGCCGGGCTGGGCCTCGATGGAGAGGCGAACGACCGGTGCGCCGGTTTGGGCGTTGCGGCCATACTTGATGGCGTTGTCGACGAGGTTGGTCAGCGCCTGGGCAACCAGCTGCCGGTCAGCGCGCACCATCGCCGACTTCGGCAGGGTGAGGTCCAGCTCGCCGCCGGCATCCTCGGCAATGGGCCCGTAAAGCTCGGCGACGTCTTCGGCCAGGGGCACCAGGTCGGTCGGGTGCAGCCCCTCGCGGGCGTGTCCGGCCTCGGCGCGGGCAATGGACAGAAGGGCGTTGAAGGTGGCCAGCAGCCCGTCAGCCTCGGCGATATTGGCCTCCAGCGCGGCGCGGTGATCTTCGGGCTTGCCGGAGCGCAACGCATCCTCGGCGCGGGCCCTGAGCCGGGTCAGCGGGGTGCGCAGGTCGTGGGCGACATTGGAGGACACCTCCTTCATGCCGGCCATCAGCCGGTTGATCTGGTCGAGCATGTCATTGAGGCTCGACGACAGCCGGTCAATCTCGTCACCCGATCCGGATACCGGCATGCGCAAGGCGAGGTCGCCCGCCATGATGGTTCGGCTGGCGTCGTTGATGCGGTCGATGCGGCGCAGGAAGTTGCGGCTGGTCAGCAGGCCACCGCCGATGCCAAGCACCAGCGTCAGGCCCAGCGCCCACAACAGCGAGGTGCGGATGATGTCGTTGAAGCGGCGGCGCTCCTCGACGTCGCGGCCAACCACCAGCCGCAAGCCGCCGTCCAGCTGGATGAAGAAGGCGCGCGCCGTATGCTGGACGGTGCCATTGGCGGTCTCATAGGGGTACTGGAAGTCGATCACGCCGCGCTCGCCGACTGCTTCGGCAGGCAGCGCCGGCAGGTTTCCGGCGACGCGCCGGCCGATCGAGTTGGTGAGGATGTAGACGCCGCCTTCCGACTGGCGCGAGCGCAGGTTGACGATGTCCAGCAGGCCGGATGGTCCGCGCTGGCGGTATTGCTCGGCAAGGCCCTGCACCTCGGCCTCCAGGGTATCCTCGATCTGCTGCTCAAGCAGGATCGCCGTGTTCCAGTAGATGTAGCCGAGAATGGCTGCCACCGAGATGGCGAATACCGTGAGGTAGACCGCTCCAAGCCGGAAGGTGGAGCTGGTCAGGAGTTTAAGGTTGACCGGCACGGATGGTGTACCCGGCCCCGCGCACGGTGTGCAGCAGGGGTTCGTCGAATTCCTTGTCGATCTTGGCGCGCAAGCGTGAGATGTGCACGTCGATGACATTGGTCTGCGGGTCGAAGTGATAGTTCCAGACGTTCTCCAGCAGCATGGTGCGGGTGACGACGCTGCCGGCATTGCGCATCAGGTATTCGAGCAGCTTGAATTCGCGCGGTTGCAGCAGGATGTCCTCGCCTGCCCGTCTGGCGGTGCGGGCCAGCAGGTCGATCTCGAGATCGCCCACCTGCAGCCGGGTCTTGTGCGGTTCGGCGGACTTGCGCCGTCCCAGCGTCTCGACGCGCGCCAGCAACTCGTTGAAGGCATACGGCTTGGCAAGATAATCGTCTCCGCCGGCGCGCAGGCCCATTACCTTGTCATCCACTTCGCCCAGCGCCGACAGGATCAGCACCGGCGTGTTGATGCCGTCCTTGCGCAACTCCGAGATAACGGCAAGTCCGTCCAAGCCGGGCAGCATCCGGTCCATGATGATGACGTCATGCACCTTCTCCATGGCCATGGCGAGTCCATCGGGACCATTGGCAGCGTGGTCCACCACGTGGCCTTCTTCCTTCAGGCCCTTCACCAGCCACCCGGCGGCTTCCTTGTCGTCTTCAACAACCAGCACACGCATCTTGCATTCCCGGTTCAGTCCTTCGGCTTCTCAGCAAGCCTTCAATAGCAGTTGGGCGCTCCTGTGTGCCAGTGTCCAGCAAGACCTTTATGCAGGGGGGCGGGGGTCTTGGGGTCTGGACGACCGTTTGATGCACACAGGAGCACCCGGAGGCGGCGTTAGGTACAGAGGGGCAAACCACGCCGCCTTATCAGGTATATGGTGTCAGCCTTTCGGGTTTTGAAGAGCCACGAAGCGCTGACCCCGTTCATTTTTGACCAGCAGGAGAACTGCCTTGCCACCCTTGTTCAGGGCCTGGCGCATGGCCTGTGCCGCTGCTTCGGGCTGGTCGACCGACGAGCCGTCCACCTCGAGGATGAGGTCACCACGCTGGATGCCTTGCTCGGCGGCCGGCGAACCGGCCAGCACGTCAGCCACGGCCACGCCCTCGCCGGACGTGCTTGGCGCAAGGGCCAGGCCGAAGCGCGGCGCATCCTCGGGCTGAGTGCCTTGCAGAGCCGCGACCTGTTCACCGGGCATGGTGCCGATGGCAACCTTGACGCTGCGCTCCTTGCCGCCGCGATAGACGGTCATGTCCACGCTGGTGCCGGGCTTGATGCTGGCAACCTTGCGCGACAACTCCTTCGGCCCTGCGACGGCCTCGCCATCGACGGCAAGGATGGTGTCGCCGGTCTTGAGGCCTGCCTTGCCGGCAGGAGAGTCATCGGTGACAGCTGCGATGATGGTGCCCGAGGCCTTGTCGAGACCGATGCTCTCGGCGATCTCGTCGGTAACGGGCTGGATCTGCACGCCCAGCCAGCCGCGCGTCACGTTGCCATCGTCCTTGAGGTCGGAGATGATCGTCTTCGCGGTGGACGCCGGGATGGCGAAACCGATGCCGACGCTGCCGCCGGAGGGCGAGTAAATCGCGGTGTTGATGCCGATCACCTCGCCCTTCAGGTTGAAGGCAGGCCCGCCGGAATTGCCCCGGTTGATGGGGGCGTCGATCTGCAGGAAGTCGTCATAGGGGCCTGCGCCAATGTCGCGACCGGCAGCGGAAATGATGCCGGTGGTCACCGTGCCGCCGAGGCCGAACGGATTGCCGACGGCAATTACCCAGTCACCGACGCGCGGCTTTGCCTCGGCAAACTGCAGCGGGGTGAAGGGTTCGGACGCCTCGATCTTAAGCAGGGCGAGATCGGTCTTTGGATCGGTGCCCACGACCTTGGCATCGTACTCGCGGCCATCGGAGAACTTTACCGTCACTTCCGAGGCATCCTTGATGACGTGATTGTTCGTCACTGCATAGCCATCTCCGGAGATGATGAAGCCCGAACCTTGCGAGGTCCCGCCGCCCTGGCGAGGCGCATTGAACGGCGAGCCCTGGCCCTGCGGCATGTTCTTGAAGAACTGCTCGAACGGAGAACCGGGCGGGAAGCCGAACTGGAACTGCTGGGCGCCATCGCCGGAGTCGCTCGTCACGTTGGCAGGAGTGTACTTGGCCTGAACGGACACCACAGACGGCATCACCTTGTCGACGAGATCGGCGAAGCCTTCTGCTGGAGCACCTGCCAGCGCCGACTGGGCAATGGCGGGCGACGGGGCGAAGATGCCTTGGGTGGTGGCAAGGCCGGTGCTGCCGAGAAGGCCTGCAATGGCAAGTGCGAGCACGGTCTTCCGGACACGGCTGTTTTTCCTGGTAATGGACATGGTTGACTGTCTCCTCACATGTCACGAAGTTGTATTTCCGTGATCCAACAGATAGAGGATGCAACATTACCCTCCCATGTCCGGGCGGTTAATTCTTGTTAATCAGGGGTTCGCCCGCATGACACAGCGGCCAAAGGCCTTCATTTCGTGGAGCTCGGGCAAGGATTGCGCCTTCTCGCTCTGGAGCGTGCGGCAGGCCGGAGACCTCGAGATTACAGGTCTGCTGACCACCACCAACGAAGCGGTTGGCCGGGTGGCGATGCACGGCACCCGCAACGAGCTGATGCGGCGCCAGGCCGAGGCAGCCGGGTTGCCAGTGCTGGAGGTTGGCCTGCCATGGCCGTGCAGCAACGAGGACTATGCCGCCCGGATGCTGGCGGCCTGCAACAGCATGAAGACGCAAGGCGTGAGCCATGTGGTCTATGGCGACCTTTTCCTTGAGGACATCCGGGCCTACCGGGACGCGAAGATGGCTGAGACTGGCCTCACTGCGGTCTACCCGTTGTGGAAACGCGACACGCACCAGCTTGCACGGGACATGATTGCGAGCGGGCTCCGGACCGTGGTGGTATGCATCGACCCGAAGAAGCTCGATCCATCCTTTGCCGGGCGGTGGTTCGACGAGGCGTTTCTGAACGATCTGCCTGATGGCATCGACCCGTGCGGTGAGAATGGCGAGTTTCACACTTGCGTGGTGGACGGGCCGATGTTCTCTGCGCCGATCCCGGTGGAAATCGGCGAGACGGTGGAGCGTGACGGCTTCGTCTATGCTGACGTCATGGTGGTGTAGGCGGCGGTCACGCCGGTTTACCGCCGATACGCGTCACCACGACCGCTTCCGCCTCGAGCGTCCTGTGCACCGGACACTTGCCGGCGATTTCAACCAGCTTGTCGCGCAGTTCCGCGGAAGGATCCCCGTCTACCGAAATCACCCTTTCAAAACGGTCGATCTTGCCAGTGCGGCCCTCGCCGCAGTCTGCGCAGTCCTCGGCATGAACCTTGCCGTGGCTGACGTCGACGGTCACCCGGCCAAGTTCCAGTTTCTTGAAGTCCGCATACATTCGCAAAGTCATCGCAGTGCAGGCACCGAGCGCGGCAGAAAGATAATCATAGGGTGATGGGCCGGTGCCGTCGCCGCCAACCGAGGCCGGTTCGTCGGCCAGCAGGTGATGCCCGCCCACCAGCACATCCTGCTGATACTTGCCATTTCCCGTCTCGCTCACGCGCACGAAGCCCGAAGCGGCGGAGGTTGGCGCCTCCGCGGCAGGCAACAGACGGTTTGCCCACGCGGCCAGCGTATCGGCCACGAACGTGGCGTCCTCGCGGCGGCTCAACAAGTGGTCAGCACCGTCCAGCGAGATGAAGCTCTTTGGATGCCTGGCGGCGGAAAAGATCGCCGAGGCGTTGTCGATACCGACGGTCTGGTCCAGCGGCGCGTGAAAGATGATGAGCGCGCGCTTCAACGCGGCGATGTGATCGCGCAGGCTGGCCGAGCGCAGGTCATCGATGAAGGATTTGCGGATGGTAAAAGTCCGGCCGGCGAGCGACACCTCCGCTTCGCCCTGTTGTTCGATGGTGGCGAGGCAGGCACCAAAATTCTGGATGACGTGATCGGCATCGGCGGGCGCGCCAATGGTGGCGACGGCCTTTGCCTCGGGGATGCGTCCGGCAGCAGCCAGTACGGCAGCCCCGCCAAGACTGTGGCCGATCAGCAGGGCCGGCGCGGCGCGCTCGCGGCGCAACCAGTCTGCGGCGGCAACCAGGTCCTCGACGTTGGAGGAAAAGTGGGTGTTGGCGAACTCGCCCTCGCTGGCGCCAAGTCCGGTAAAGTCGAAGCGAAGCGTGGCGATGCCGTGCCCGGCCAGCGTTGCCGCGATGCGGCTGGCGGCGAAAATGTCCTTCGAGCCGGTGAAGCAGTGCGCAAACAGCGCGAAGGCGCGGGGCCTGACGGCGGGAAGGTCAAGCCGGGCTGCCAGCATCGCGCCCAACGAGCCGGGGAACTCGATCTTCTCGGATCTTGTCGGCATCGGCGCTCCTTGCGTTGGCTGGTGTCAGATGCTAGCCGGCATCCCTGAGAATGCTGTCGAGCTTCTTGCGCTCTTCCGGTGACAGGCCGGTTTCGGCTTCGGATACAGGAGCCCCAGCGAAGGCCCGGCGCTTGCGCCAGAGGATCAACGCGCCCAGCAGAAAGATGATAAACGGCCCGGCCCACAGCGCCACCGTCTTGGCGGTGAGCCGCGGCTTCAGCAGGACGAATTCGCCATAACGCGACACCAGATAATCCACTACCTGCTGGTTGCTGTCGCCGGCCACCAGGCGCTCGCGGATCAACACGCGCAGATCCTTGGCAAGCGGCGCATCGCTGTCGTCGATGGACTGGTTCTGACAGACCATGCAGCGCATCTGCGCCGACAGTTGCCGTGCGCGCTGCTCCAGCCCCGGATCGGACAACATTTCGTCCGGCTGCACGGCCAGTGCCGGCACCCCAAGACTTGCGAGGATCAGGAAGACGGCCAGAAGTCTGCGCAACATGCTGCTTCACCTCACTCGGCTGGCTGCACGGCAGCGCCGGCAGAGGACTTCTTCGGCGCGCCGACGCGATAGCGCCGGTCCATCATCGAGGCAAAACCGCCGAGGAACATCAGCAGCGATCCGAGCCACAGCATCCAGACCAGCGGGTGGTAGTAGCCGCGCACCGTGCGGCCCGTGTCGCCTGCCCTGTCTCCCATCACCATGTAGACATCGCCATCGATATAGGGCTGGATGCCGACCTCCGTGGTGGGTTGGTTGGACGGCTTGAAGACGCGCTTTTCGGACCAAACGTCAGCAGTCGCGCCAGACGGGCTGGTGATGCGGAAATTGCCGCGTTCGGCCGAGTAGTTTGGACCGGTAAACGGGGTTTCCCCCGTAAAGGTGACGGTGCGGCCGCCGAGCTGCATGGAGTCGCCGGGCTTGAGCACCGTCACGACTTCCTGTTTCCAGGCGGTGATGGCGACGACGCCGATGACGAACACGCCAACGCCTGCGTGGGCGAGCATCATGCCCCAGGCAGCGCCGGGAAGGCCCTTGACGCGGGCCCAGGCGACGGCCACGCCGGCCTTGCGGAAGTTGGACCTAGCGGCAAGCTCCATGACAGCGCCGGCGATCAGCCAGACGCCAAGCGCCACGCCCAGCGGCGCCAGCCAGGGCCCGCGCCACTGCCAGGCTGCGGCGGCAATGGCGAACACCACAGCAATGGCGGCTGCAGCCCACAGCCGCTGGGTGGCGGCCCAAATGTCGGCGCGCTTCCACGACAGCAACGGCCCCAGCGGCACCAGCAGCAGCAGCGGCAGGATGAGCGGTCCGAAGGTGAGATTGAAATAGGGTGGTCCGACGGAGATCTTCTCGCCGGTGACCGACTCAAGCGCCAGCGGGTAGAGCGTGCCGATGAACACGGCAGCGCACGAGGCAGTAAGCAGCAGGTTGTTCACCACCAGCGCACCCTCGCGGCTGATCGGGGTGAACAGGCCGCCAGACTTGATCACCGGAGCACGCCAGGCATAAAGCGCCAGCGCGCCACCGATGAAGACGCACAGGATGCCGAGGATGAAAACGCCACGGGCCGGGTCGACGGCGAACGAGTGCACCGAAGTGAGCACCCCGGAGCGCACCAGGAACGTGCCGAGCAGCGACAATGAGAAGGCGAGGATGGCCAGCAGGATGGTCCACACTTTCAACGCATTGCGTTTTTCCACGACGATGGCCGAGTGCAGCAAGGCGGCGGCGACGAGCCACGGCATGAACGAGGCGTTCTCGACCGGATCCCAGAACCACCAGCCGCCCCAGCCCAGCTCGTAGTATGCCCACCACGACCCCAGCATGATGCCGGCGGTCAGGAACATCCAGGCGGCCAGCGTCCATGGCCTGACCCAGCGCGCCCAGGCGGCGTCCACCTTGCCCTCGATCAGGGCAGCGACGGCAAAGGAAAAGGCAATCGACAGGCCAACATAGCCCGCATAGAGCAGCGGTGGGTGTATGGCGAGCGCCGGGTCTTGAAGGATGGGATTCAGCCCCCTGCCCTCGATGGGCGCCGGATCGAGCCGGTTGAACGGATTGGAGGTGAGCAGGATGAACAGCAGGAAAGCCACCGAGATCGAACCCTGCACGGCGATGACGCGCGCTTTCAGGCTGGGTGGCAGGTTGCCGCCGAACACCGCAACTGCGGAGCCGAAAATGGCGAGAATCAGCACCCACAGCACCATCGACCCTTCATGGTTCCCCCACACGCCGGAGATCTTGTAGATCAGCGGCTTGTCGGAGTGGGAGTTGAAGTAGACGTTCTCGACCGAGAAGTCGGAGGTAACGTAGGACCAGGTGAGACAGCCAAAGGCCAGCGCGATGAGACACACCTGCAGCATGGCGGCAGGCGGCGCCACGGCCATCAGCCGCTGGTCGCCACGCCAGGCGCCGTAAAGCGGTACGGTGGTCTGATACAATGCAGTGGCGAAGGCGAGGATAAGGGCAAACTGGCCCAGTTCGGGTATCATTGCGTGCTGCCTCCCATCGGCATTGGCTGGCCGTCCTTCCAGACGCCCTTGGCCTTGAGCGCGTCGGCGACTTCGCGCGGCATGTAGTTTTCGTCGTGCTTGGCCAGGACGGTGTCTGCCCTGAAGCTGCCGCCGGGCTCAAGGATACCCTCGGCAATCACTCCCTGTCCCTCGCGGAACAGGTCGGGCAGGATGCCGACATAGCTGACCTTGATGTCCATGCTGGTGTCGGTGACGGTGAAGCCCACTTCCTTGCCTTGACCGCGGATGACCGAGCCATCCGCCACCAGGCCGCCAAGCCGCATGCGGGTGCCCGGCTCCACATTCTTCTCGACCACGTCGGACGGCGTGTAGAAAAACGTGATCGTGTCGGAAAGCGCATAGAGCACCAGTCCGGCGGCCACGCCGAGGATGCCCAGGCCGGTGCCGATCAGAACGCCACGCTTCTTCTTCTTGCTCAGAGCCATTCAGCTTACTCCGTCACGACCATAACACATATCAAAGCCCGAGGGCCTTGCGGGTTTCATCCAGCGCGGTGATGGCGCGTTCGTCATCCTTGAAGGCGGCGCTGGCGCGATTCAGCGCATCGGCGGCCTTGTCCTTTTCACCCAGCACCATGCGGGCACGGATCAGCCGCAACCAGCCATCGAGATCCGAACCATCTTCCGCCAGCCGCTTGTCGAGACCCTCGACCATGCCGCGTATCATCTCCATCCGGTCGCCAGATGCCATTTGCTGGCCAGCCTGGATCTGTTCCTCGGTGAGTGCGGGTCCTTTCGGCAGTTCCGGCAGAACGCTGGCAGAAGAACCGGCCTCGGCCATCTGCTGCCTGACCGCTTCCCGCCACGGCGCATCGGCGGGACTTTCGTCCAGCAAGGCCTGCCACATGGCGATTGCCTCCTGGGTCTTGCCCTCCTGCCGTTTCGCCATGGCCAGGAAGAATCGAGACTTCACATGCTTCGGATCGGCAGACACGGCAGCTTCGAACATCTTGACGGCATCGGCCTCGATCAGTCCCTGCTTCGCCACGACCATGGTCTCGCCAAGGTCGGAAAGGATGTCCGGTGACGGCCCTTCGATGCGCATCACCTGCCGGTAGGCATTGCCGGCATCGGTGAAGCGGCCCAGCCGGGTGTAGATCGGGGCAAGCACGCCCCAGCCCCTGGCGTCGTCCGGGTTGGCCTCGAGGTGCTTCTCCACCGAGCGAACCATGGCAATCGTGTCCTGGTTCTCGACAGCTTGTTCAAGCCTGGCCTCAAGCGGCTGGGAGGGCAGCTCGGGGCGGCCAACATTCAGATAAACGCCCATGGCCACTGCGGGAACGGCGAGAATGGTGCCGATGCTCAGCCAGGAAGGCACCGGGCGATCCTCGCTGCGGTCGGCGGCAATGGCGGCCTCGGCGGCAATTATGCGCCGGGAAATCTCGTTGCGGGCCGCATCAGCATCGACCTTGCCGATCAAGCCCGCTTCGGCATCCCGTTCAAGCTCGGCCAGCTGGTCTCGATAAACTGCAAGGTCAAACGCGCCTCGCGCGGCCGCTGCGTTGCCGCGAGACCTCAACGGCGCCATCAGCACCAGAATGACAACCGCCGTCATGACGGCGAACACGATCCAAAGCCACATGGTAACCACTTAGCAACCGGCAAACCGGAATTTCAACTTACGATATGGACAACTTATTGTGTCACGGCACGCTTACCAGTGTTGCGGTGTCGCAGTTTGGGGGGTGAATGTCGCAAACCTTTGGTGGCTTTGCCAGCGGTTTGATAGATTGGCCGCCGGTTAACTGGGCTCACCGCAAGGTGAGGGCCCATAGGACGCGATAATGAAACGCTACTCGATATTTTCGCTGGCCCGGAATGCGCTGAACTACCACAAGGACTGGGAGCGCGTCTGGCGCAGCCCCGATCCGAAGCAGGAATACGACGTGGTGATCGTCGGCGCGGGCGGCCACGGGCTGGCCACGGCCTATTACCTGGCGAAGGAACACAAGATCACCAACATGGCAGTGATCGAAAAAGGCTGGCTTGGCGGCGGCAATACCGGCCGCAACACCACCATCATCAGGTCGAACTACCTGCAGGACCCGTCCATCGCGATCTATGAGCTGTCGCGCTCGCTGTACGAGACGCTGTCCCAGGACCTCAACTACAACCTGATGTTCTCGCCGCGCGGCGTGCTGATGTTGTGCCAGACCGAGCACGAACTGCGCGCCTTCAAGCGCACCGCCCACGCCAACCGGCTGGCAGGTCTCGACTGCCGCATGGTCGATGCAGCCGAAGTCAAGCGCATCGTGCCGATCATCAATGACTCGCCTGAAGCCCGCTATCCGGTCCTCGGCGCCTACTATCAGCCGCGTGGCGGCACCGGGCGCCATGACGCGCTGGCCTGGGGTTATGCGCGCGCCATCGACTCCATGGGCGTGGACGTGATCCAGAAGTGCGAAGTGACCGGCATGATCCGCAACGGTGACAGGATCGCCGGGGTGGAGACGACACTGGGCACCATCCGCGCCAAGAAAGTGGCGGTGGTCACCTCCGGCCACACCTCGAACATCATGGAAATGGCCGGCGTGCGCATGCCGATCGAGAGCCTGTGCCTGCAGGCGCTGGTGTCCGAACCGATCAAGCCGGTGATCGACTGCGTGGTCATGGCAAATACCGTGCATGGCTACGTGAGCCAGTCGGACAAGGGCGAACTGGTGATCGGCGGCGGCACCGACGCCTACAACAATTACTCGCAGCGCGGCTCCTTCCCGGCCATCGAGCACACCATCTCGGCGCTGGTGGAAACCTTCCCGATCATTTCCAGGCTGCGGATGTTGCGGCAGTGGGGCGGCATCGTCGACATGACTGGCGACCGCTCGCCGATCATCGGCCTGACGCCGGTCAAGGGACTCTACGTCAATTGCGGCTGGGGCACCGGCGGCTGGAAGGCCATTCCGGGATCGGGCTTCGTGTTCGCCGACACGGTGGCAAATGACCGGCCGCACCCGATCGCCGAGCCGTTCGGGCTGAACCGTTTCCGCGAAGGCCGCTTCATCGACGAAAGCGTGGCCGCGGCCGTGGCGCACTAGGGGACATGCACAGATGATCATCGTTCATTGCCCCGTCTGCGGGGCCGAAGGCGACGAGACGGACTTCCACTATGGCGGGCAGGCGCACATCCGCCGGCCGGCCAGCCATGATCCGCACAACATTACCGACGAGGAACAGCGCGACTACCTGTTCATGCGGTTCAACCCGAAAGGCCTGCACTTCGAGCGCTGGCGCTGCGACCGGGGCTGCGGCAAGTGGTTCCATGCCGCGCGCGACACGGCGAGCCTGGAATTCAAGGGCTATTACGGCATTACCGAATTGCCGCCCAAGGAACTGCAGGACCAGGCCAAGGGCCAGTGGGCCGAGTTCTTCAAGGCGCGCGCCGCAGAGGCCAGCGCCGCAAAACCGGCCGGCAAGACGGCCAAATCCACTGCCAAGAAAGCGGCGAAGAAATGAGCGGCAGACCCTACAGACTTCCCGAAAGCGCAGCCAAGGGCTCGCGCATCGACCGGGCCAAGACGGTTTCGTTCTCGTTCGACAGCAAGAAGCTTTCCGGCTTCGCTGGCGACACGGTCGCGTCTGCCGTAATGGCCGCGGGGCGCAAGGTGTTCGGCCGGTCGTTCAAGTATCACCGGCCGCGCGGCGTCATCGGGCTTGGCTCGGAAGAGATGAACGCGCTCATCGGCGTGGGCGAGGCAGGCCGCAAGGAGCCAAACCTGCGCGCCACCCAGGTCGAGCTTTATGACGGCCTGGTGGCGACCAGCCAGAACCGCTGGCCGAGCCTTGAGTTCGACGTGGGGATCGTCAACAACTACCTGTCCCGGCTGTTTCCGGGCGGCTTCTACTACAAGACGTTCATGTGGCCGCGCTCGTTCTGGGAAAGCGTCTACGAACCGATCATCCGCAATGCTGCGGGCCTCGGCGAGGCAGCGCGCGAGCATGACCCGGACACCTACGAGCAGATGCACGTGCACGTGGACGTGCTTGTCGTCGGTGGCGGCGTCGCGGGGCTGGCAGCAGCAGAAGCCGCTGCGGCTTCGGGCAAGCGGGTGCTGCTGGCCGACGAGAATACCGTGCTGGGCGGCGTTGCCGACATTGCGGACGGCAACATTGACGGCAAGCCGCAAGGCGAGTGGGTTGCGGCAAAGGCGGCGCAGCTTGGCAAGGCCGGCAACGTGCACTTGCTGACGCGGACCACGGTGGTCGGGCATTACCACCACAACTACCTGCTGGCGGCTGAACGAGTGGCCGATCACGACCCGTCGCTGCTGGCGAAGGGTGCGCCACGCCACCGGTTGTGGAAAATCCGTGCAGCCCAGGTGATTGTCGCTTCAGGTGCGCTGGAGCGGCCGATCGCCTTTGCCGACAACGACCGGCCCGGAGTGATGATGGCATCCGCCGCGCGCGGCATGGTGGAGCGGTATGCGACTGCGCCCGGCATGAACGGCGTCATCTTCACCAATAACGACGACGCCTATCTGACAGCGCTGAAACTGCATGAAGCAGGCGTCGGCGTGGCAAGGATCATCGACGTGCGGGCCACTGCCACGTCGGAACTGGCCGAAGCTGCCCGCAAGGCGGGACTGCAGGTGCAGACGGGCGCGGCCATCGCCGGTGTTGAAACCAGCGGCGGCGGAAAGGAGATCACCGGCGTCAAGGTGGCGCCCTACGCACCGGGCCGTGGCCGGGTGGTCAATGAAGAGAAGGTAGCGTGCGATTTCGTCGCCGTGTCGGGTGGCTACAACCCGGTCATTCACCTGTGGTGCCACAATGCCGGCAAGCTGAAATTCGACGAAGCGATCCAGAGTTTCCGCCCGGACCGGCACGGCGACCCGATCATGGTGGCGGGAGCGGCCAACGGCACGTTCGACCTGGCCGGTTGCCTGACTGAGGGCTATGCGGCAGGCGAAGCAGCGGCGAAAGCCGTGGGCGGCAAGGCCGGCAAGGTCAAGCAGGCAACCGCCGAAGGCGGCAAGGCCGGCAGCGTCCAGGCAATCTGGTTTGCCCCTGCCACCGGCAAGTACAACGAAGGCAACAAGCACTTCATCGACTTCCAGAACGATGTGACGGCGGCAGACCTCGAACTGGCCCAGCGCGAAGGCTACGAGTCGGTCGAGCACACCAAGCGCTACACCACGCTCGGCATGGCGACTGACCAGGGCAAGACCTCGAACATCAACGGCCTTGGCGTGATTTCCGACGCCACCGGCAAGAAGATCCCCGAGATCGGCACCACCACATTCCGGCCGCCCTATACGCCCTACTCGTTCGGCTCCATCGCCGGCACCAAGAAGGGCGAGCTGTTCCTGCCGGTGCGGCGCACCTCCATCTATGACTGGCTCGTTGCGCGCGGCGCGACGTGGGAACCGGTCGGCCAGTGGCGGCGCGCCTATTGCTATCCTTCAGGCGGCGAAAACAAGAAGGACGCGATCAACCGCGAGATCCTTGCCGTGCGCAACAAGGTCGGCCTGCTGGACGCCTCGACGCTGGGCAAGATCGAGATCAAGGGTCCTGATGCGGGCAAATTCCTCGACCTGGTCTACACCAACGTGTTCTCGAGCCTGAAAGTGGGCAAGTGCCGCTATGGCCTGATGATGAACGAGTTGGGCTTCCTGATGGATGACGGCGTAACCGTCCGTCTCGGCGAAGACCACTTCCTCATGCACACCACCTCAGGCGGGGCAGACCGCATTGCCCAGTGGCTGGAAGAATGGCTGCAGACCGAGTGGACGACGCTCAAGGTGTTCGTGACGCCGGTCACCGAGCAGTGGGCGCAGTTCGCCATTGCCGGCCCGAAGGCACGCAAGGTGCTGCAGAAACTCGACAGCGATATCGACTTTTCGGCCGAGGCGTTCGAGTTCATGTCATATCGGGAAGGGACGTTCGCCGGATATCCGGTGCGGGTGTTCCGGATCAGCTTCTCGGGCGAACTGTCCTACGAGATCGCCACGCCGTCCAGTTTTGGCCGGGGCCTGTGGGATGTGCTGATGGAAGCGGGTGCTTCGGAAGGCATAGAGCCCTACGGCACCGAGGCGCTGCACGTGCTGCGCGCCGAGAAGGGCTTCATCGTCATCGGCGACGAGACCGACGGCACCGTCACTCCTTACGATGTCAACATGGGCTGGGCAGTGTCGAAGAAGAAGGACGACTTCATCGGCAAGCGTTCGCTGAGCCAGTCGTTCCTGGCCTCGGAGGGCCGCAAACAGCTTGTTGGCCTGGAGACGAAGGACCCGAACGAGGTGTTGCCCGATGGCGCCTATGCGGTGTCGGAAGTGAAGCCGCAACCGCCGATGAAGATGATCGGCCAGGTCACCTCCAGCTACTGGAGTCCGACGCTCGAACGCTCCATCGCCATGGCGCTGATCGAGGGCGGATTGACAAAGATGGGCGAGACCATCTCGTTCCCGCTGGAAGGCGGCAAGGTTGTGGAGGCGAAGATCGTGTCTCCGGTGTTCCTCGATCCGGAAGGGAAGCGGCAGGATGTCTGATCCGGTATTCAACAGCGCAATGGCCCACGTGGCCGGGCATGACGGTGCAACGGGCCTCAGCATCGCCATGCGCGAGGTGTCCGATCGCGGCATGATCGACCTGCGCGGCGAGGCGTCTTCGGCGAAGTTCAAGCAGGCAGCGAAGTCAGCGCTCGGGTTTGAGCTGCCAACCAAGCCGCGCACCAGCGCAGTGAAGGGCGCCGTCACCGTGTTCTGGCTGTCGATCGACCAGTGGTTGATCACCTGCCCCCGCGGTGAACAGGGCAAACTGCTGGCCGATCTGAACAAGGCGATTCAAGGCATTCACTCGCTGGCCGTGGACGTGTCCGACATGCGCGCCATCATCCGGCTGGAGGGCGAGCACGTTCGCGAAGTGCTGATGAAGGGATCGTCGATCGACTTCACCTTGCCGGAATACAAGGCCGGGATGGTGCGCCGGCTGGTGTTCGCCGAGATTGCCGCGCTGGCCCACATCGTTTCGGAAGGTCCGTACACGGTCGACTTGTACGTCTTCCGCTCCTATGCCGACTACACATGGAAATGGCTCAAGGCGACCTCCGGACCGGGCGCGGTGATCGGCCTGTTCAACAAGGCCGGCTGATCACACCGCAGATGCTGAAAAGGAAGACGCCCGGCCAATACGGACCGGGCGTTTCCAGTTTCAGGGAGAAAGGGCTTTCAGCGCTTCAGCGTGGCCATCCAGTCGAACAGCTTGTCGAAACCGCCAAACGGATACATGTGCGGCCCGGCGATCTTCAGGTCCGGCTGGTTGACATGAATGGCGGCAAGCTCGTTGAGGAACTTGTCCGGCGTGGACACGGACAACAGCTTGGTGACGTTGAGCGCCTGCTTGCGGATGAAACGGGCAGAATTGCCGACGCCGCACACGGCAGCATACTTGGCCAGCGTCTTGATGGAGGCAGGCCCCGGAATGCCGACCCACGCCGGCAGGTCGATGCCTTGGGCGCGCAGGCCCTCGGCCCATTTCGCGACAGGCTCGGCCTCGAAAAGGAACTGCGTGGCGATGAAGCCGTCCATGCCGTGCTCACGTATGTAGGCCTGCTTGTCCTTCAACGCGGACACGAGCATTGCCTCTCCGTGCACCTTGGTGATGTCGCTATTGCCTTCAGGGTGGCCGGCGACGCCGAGCGTCCTTGCGCCGTTGGCTTCGAACACGCCGGTTTCCATCAGCTGCAGGGCAGAGTGATAATCGCCCACGGGCTCTGGCGCACCACCGCCCAGCACCAGGTACGTATCGACGCCGCCCGCCTTCGCCAGTCGCTCGATGCGGCGCTTCAGGTCATCCTCGTTGGCGACGAACCGGGCTGGCACGTGCGGCACCGGCTCAAGACCGCACTTGCGGATCTCTGCCACGGCTGAATACTGGTCTTCAAGGTGGGAGGGATCGACCAGTGCAACGAACACCCGCGAGCCCGGCGCGACGTGCTGCTGGATCAGCGGCAGCTTCTCGGCCTGACGCGGCGTGATTTCCAGGGTCATGTTGGCCATGAACGCCGACATCCGTGTCTCCTTAACAGCGACCGGTTGCGGCGCCATCGTTGCAATACCCATTGACGTAGTCTCCCGACTTGATTAGCGCAATCACCATGCGACATCAGCGACGTCGGAAACGTGCAATTTGCGACCTGGCCGTGACGAATGCGACTCTGGTCAGATTTGCCGCACCGCGTCGCAAGGACAAGGCGCCCGGCACGGGGCGAAGTCACTCGATTGCAATGAGGTTTCACGTTTAAATGTTTGGCGACAAGCCCAGAGATCTGCCCATGCAGATCGCCCTGATCCTGGTTCCGGAGTTCACGCTCCTTCCCGTCACATCCGTCATTGATCCGTTGCGGCTGGCCAACCGGCAATCCGAGAAATCCCTGTACGTCTGGACGACCCACTCGAACGACGGCTCGCCCGTCACCGCGTCAAGCGGCATTACGCTGATGCCGGACGGTGACCTGGAACTCGATCCCCGATCATGCCACGGTCATCGTTTGCGGCGGCACCAATGTTCACCGCTATGCCGACAGGGTGCTGTTCAACTGGCTGCGCAAGGCGGCGCGGAAGGGCACCGACATAGGCGCCATCTGCACCGGCGCCCAGCTACTGGCGCTGGCCGGGCTGCTGGACGGCTATACCTGCACCATCCACTGGGAGAACCAGCCAGGCTTCATGGAGGAATTTCCCGAAATCAATGTCACCAGCAGCCTGTTCGAGATTGACCGCGACCGCTTTACCGGTGCAGGCGGCACGTCGGCGCTCGACATGATCCTGGCTCTGATCTCGGCCCAGCATGGTTCCGCACTGGCAACCAATGTGGCTGAAAACATCCTGCACTCGCCGATCCGCCAGCCCGGCGAGCACCAGCGGATGTCGCTGCCGGCCCGCATCGGCGCCCGGCACCCGAAGATGGTCGGCATCATCGAACAGATGGAGAAGAACCTGGAGGAGCCGCTGTCGCCAAGCGTGCTGGCCCATCAGGCAGGCTTGTCGACCCGCCAGCTCGAACGGTTGTTCCGGCGCTATCTGGACCGCTCGCCCAAGCGCTATTACCTCGAACTCCGCCTCAAGAAGGCGCGCTCGCTGCTGCTGCAGACCAACATGTCGGTAATCAACGTGGCGCTGGCCTGCGGGTTTTCCTCACCGTCGCACTTCTCGAAGTGTTACCGCGCCTACTATGCGCGCACCCCCTACCGCGAACGGGGACTGCCCAATCCGGCAGGCATGGAGGAAGAGGTCGGTTGATCAGCCCTGGCCGCCCGTGGCTGGCAAGGTGAGCACTGCCTCGAGCCCCCCAAGCCTGCTCTTGCCCAGTGACAGCCGTCCGCCATACATGCTCGCCGTTTCGAAAACGATGTTGAGGCCGAGACCCGATCCCGGCTTGGTTTCATCGAGGCGCCTGCCGCGCTGGGTGGCAATCTCGGCTCCCCCGTCCGGCAGTCCCGGGCCATCGTCCTCCACCACTATATCCAGCCAGCTGATGCGGTTGTCCGGCGGATGCCTGGCTGGGCGCACGGCAACTGAAATATTCCCGCTGCTCCACTTGAAGGCGTTGTCCAGCAGGTTGCCGACCATTTCCTCAAGGTCCTGCCGCTCGCCCCGGAACCTGACAGCCGGGGCGTAGCTTGCCTCGACCCTGATGCCCTGCTCGATGTGGATGCGCTCAAGCGTGCGCACTAACGCCTTCACCACTTCGTTAGGATCGGACAGCGTCCCGATCGTGTGGGCGCGGGCGGCACGGCGGGCGCGGTCAAGATACATCGACACCTGGTCGCGCATGATGCCCGCCTGTTCGGCGACCTTGCTGCCCAGCGGACCGCCATGTATGGCCGCCTCGTTGGTCAGTACGCTCAAGGGCGTCTTAAGGGCATGAGCGAGATTGCCGACCTGGGTGCGGGCTCGCTCAATGATCTCTGTATTGGCGTCCAGCAATTGGTTCAACTCGCCGGTGACAGTCTGTATCTCGTCAGGATAGCTGCCGGAAATACGGACCTGTTCACCTTCGCGGATCCGCGCCAGTTCGGTTTGCAGTGCTGACAGCGGGCGCAAACCGAAGCGCACCTGAATGAAGATGGCCGCGACCAGGCCCGCGCCCAGCAGCCCGAGTACGGCGATAAGCGCGTTGTTGAAGGCAGATACTTCGCCCTGCAGTTCATCAAAGTTGCCGGCGATGAGGAACGAATATTGCTCCTTGCTGCCAAACAGGTTGAAACGCTGTTCAATGACGCGCAACCGGTTGCCGGACTTGTCGCGCATGTAGCCGGACTGCCGGACGCCGTCGGCACGGCCGGGATCGTCGAACTGCGCAATCGGAAGCCGCTCATCGAGCAGCGATGCGGATGCAAGCTGGCGCCCGGCGTCGCCGCCAACCTGGGAAATCTGCCAGTACCAGCCATTGAGCGGAAGTTCGAACCGGGTGTCGGCCAGTTGCCGGTTCATCTTCGGCTTGCCGCCTTCGAGTTCGACCGACGCAAGCAAACCGTCCATGACCGCCTGCAGCCGGGCATCAAGGCTGCGCTCCACCGCCGCGGTAAACAGTGAGGACAGCAGGATGCCTGCCGCCAGGAGCAGCACGATGCTCACGACAGCGGCAGCGGCGATCAGCCGGAAGGCTAGAGAGCTAGACCTGTTCATCCGGTTCCGACAGGCAGTACCCAAGGCCGCGAATGGTCTTCAGCACGTCGATGCCAAGCTTCTTGCGCAGCCTGCCCACAAACACCTCGATGGTATTGGAATCACGATCAAAGTCCTGATCATAGAGGTGCTCCACCAGCTCGGTGCGGGAAATGACCTTGCCCTTGTGGTGGATCATGTAGCTGAGCAACCGGAACTCCAGTGACGTCAGCTTGACCGGGTTGCCCGCCACGGTCACCCGGGCGCTGGCGGTGTCGACCACCAACTCGCCGCAGGACAGTTCGGACGACGCATTGCCGCTTGCACGGCGCAGCAGTGCCCGCACGCGGGCGAGCACTTCCTCCATGTGGAAGGGCTTGGCAACATAGTCGTCAGCGCCGGCATCGAACCCGGCGACCTTGTCGCTCCAGCGGTCGCGCGCAGTCAGGATGAGGACCGGCATGGTGCGGCCCTCGCGCCGCCAGGCTTCAAGCGCGCTCACCCCGTCCATGACTGGCAGGCCGAGGTCGAGGATCACGGCGTCATAGGGCTCGGTATCGCCCAGAAAGTGGCCGTCCTCGCCATCCGATGCCGAGTTGACCGCATAGCCGGCGTCGCTCAGGGCCGACACCAGTTGCCGGTTCAGGTCGGGATCGTCTTCAACTACCAGCAGCCGCAAATATCGTACTCCGCTTTGTTGGAACTCAGCAGCTTACACGGCCTGAACCGTCGACGCTGCACCATTTCACCTCGGACCCGATGCGGACCTTGACGCGGAATCCGCCACCGGCCGGTTGCACGGCCAGAACCTGCCCACCGGTTGCGCTGGCGACAGCCGCGGCAGCGCCGGAACTGCTCAATGCGATTGCAGCGACCGGCGCAGCAACCAGCAACGCAAGCGCCAGCGCGGCAGGTAACATCTTTTTCAAGGCAATCATACTTTACATCCCAGCGTGGAAGGCCGCACCATGCCGCACTCCACATGAACCGGTGATGAACACCATCAAAAAGCCGGTCAGAACCCTGAAAACCTTGCGAATTCGTGCACCTCGGCCCTGTCGGTACGCAAGCTGTTGATTGGCGCAAAGCTGTCCTCGTGGCCCAGTGCAATGCCACAGAAGAGCATCCAGTCGTCCGGCGGGCTGGTTTGACGGGCGACGGCCGTATGCCGTCACTCCAGGCAAAATCGAACTGCGGACCGCGCAGCTGTTCTGGATCCTCGGCGGAAAACAACTGCGCCTCGCTGCCGTCCGGCCACACCAGCAGCCGCCTCGAACTGATGAACTGCGGTTTGCCGGAACTCCAGTCGAGCGACAGTAGTCCGGATACGCCGTCCACCATGACCTCGCGCGCCTCCGCATAGCTCGGGCCCACGATAGCGATTCGCAACGGCGCGGCTTGCCTTGGATGCCAGCGGATCGCCATCCGCAACCACTCCGCCCCGGCCCTCGTCTTGCCGGAGCCGCGGCCCCCCAGCACCAGCCAGGCCGACCAGTCGGCTGCGGGCTTGCGAAGGTCCGGCGGCAACTGGGCGTCATGCGCCCAGGTGGGCCAGTCAAGCTCCGAGAAGTCAATGTCGTCATTCTCCAGTCTTGGAAGCACCTCCGGCAGCAAGCCGTTCATCGCACAGTCGATGAATGCGTTCCGCAAGACTCTGACGTCGTGTATCGTCATCGATGTTCCTTGTGCCACGCTCTCCCCTGGCGGCGCGTCGCGCCTCTGCCGCCCGGTTCAGTTCAGCCTCAAGGGCGGCAATCGATTCCATCAGCTTGACCAGCCCGGCCGCCACCTTGGCCAGCCGTTCGCGATCCACCAGCGACAGGTCCTCGACACCGGTCTGGGCGCTTTCTTCCAGCACCGTGAGCTCCCGCGACACCAGATTGCCCAGCCGCCGCAGCATGCTGCGGCGTTTGCTGCCCTGGCTGCCGTTATGGCGGCGGTGCCAGTCTTCTTCTTCGATGCGGCGGTAGATGGTGGGCGCACTTACCTTGAACGCCCTGGCGATCTCGGTCACCTTGAGTTCACGGCCTTCATACGCCTCGCGGATCGCGGCCCAGTAAGGCGCCTGCGCTTCACGATCTGTCATGTCTTGGAGTTTCCGGTCAGGCAGTTGGCTGGAGCATCCGGACCCTGCCGGTGCGTTTCAGCCGCCACTTGTGGATCATGCCTTCTTATAGGCCAGACAGCGTGCCGTTGTCAAGTATAAAATCCTATAACTGGTATTTTTTCTCTTTTCTTACCAGTTGGTGATGCGGTCCGGCAGATCGTCCACATCGACTTCGGTCTCGCTGCTCACCTTGCCGCGCACCGAAATGCCGGCCTCATGTACCGTTTCGGGGCGGCCGGACACCAGCGGATGCCAGTCCGCCAGGGGTTTGCCCTCGTGGATCAGCCTGTAAGCACACGTTTCAGGCAGCCAGCCCAGCTCTTCGACATTGGCCGGATCGAGCTTGATGCAATCCTCGACCAGTTGGTGACGGCTGGCATAATCCGTGCATCTGCAGGTGGAGCAATCGAGAAGCCGGCAGCTGACATCCGTGGTATAGATATCTCCGGTGTCTTCATCTTCCAGTTTCACGAGACAGCAGCGGCCACAGCCGTCGCACAGGGATTCCCACTCCTGTTGCGTCATTTCCTGAAGTTGCTTGACCTGCCAGAACGGGGGTGCGGATGTCATTTGAAGCTTTTGCGATGTATGCCGGGTTGGCAAGTTGTTCAGGGATTTGTTTTAGGGTAGCGGTATTCGGGGACACGCAATAGTGGCTTTGCCCGCCGGGCGCGAAGCCCCATATTGATATGCATGCGGTTTCCCGCAGACGGGGGTCTGTCGTGAACAGTTCAAGTGAACACGGCCAGCAAGTGCGAGCAAGACGTTGAACCTCAAGCCCATCATAGCCTTCTTCAGGGCCCTGGACAGCTACGTGTCCAGCACGCTGTTCGAAGTCAAGGACGGCCTGAGACGCGGCTGGATCGCGTATTCCTCGTTCCTGCTCCGGTTCAGGGTCACCGGTTTCAAGCGGATATTGGTCGATCTGGCGGACGACGCCGCCACCTTCGGCATGGTGTTTGCCATCGGCATCATTGCCCTGGCGCTGCCGACGCTCAAGGAGACCGACGATATATGGAACGCCGGGCGGCAGTATGCCGTGACCTTTACCGACGCCAGCGGAGAAATCATCGGCAAGCGCGGCATCCTGCAGGATGACGCCATTCCGCTCGATGAAATCCCGCCGCACCTGGTCAAGGCAGTGCTCGCCACGGAGGACATGCGCTTCTTCCAGCATTTCGGTGTCGATGTGGTTGGCACCATGCGTGCCATGGTGGCCAACGCCCAGGCTCAAGGAGTTGTGCAAGGCGGTTCGACGCTTACCCAGCAGCTTGCCAAGAACCTGTTCCTCTCACCCGAACGCTCGTTGCGGCGCAAGATTCACGAGGCATTTCTCGCCCTGTGGATCGAGGCGCGGCTGAGCAAGGCCGAGATCCTGAAGATGTATCTCGACCGCTCTTATCTGGGTGGCGGTACCTATGGCATGGAAGCGGCAGCCCAGTTCTATTTCGGCAAGTCGGTGCGTGACGTCAATCTGTCCGAAGCAGCCATGCTGGCGGGATTGTTCAAGGCGCCATCCAGCTTCGCTCCGCATGTGCGGCCCGAGGCTGCCCGCCAGCGCGCCGGCGTGGTGCTGGGCCGGATGCTGGAAGTCGGATACATAACCCCGGGTGAATTGCTGGACGCAACCCGCAATCCTGCCCAGGTCGTGCGCAATGATAATTTCGCAAGCCCCGGCTATTTTCTCGACTGGGCCTACCAGGAAACCCTCGACATCATCCTGAAGCAGGGGCTGACAGACGATTACGTGGTAGAGGTGAAGACCACGATAGACCCGCTCATGCAGAAAGCCGCTGCGGAAGAAATCAACCGCATGCTTACCAGCGAAGGCCCGCAATACAATGCGAGCCAGGCCGCACTCGTGTCCATGACGCCGGACGGAGCGGTCAAGGCGATCATCGGCGGGCGAGACTACGAGGAAAGCCAGTTCAACCGAGCCACCGGCGCGTTGCGCCAGCCTGGGTCGTCGTTCAAGCCGTTCGTCTATCTGGCGGCATTGCTGGAGGGGTATACGCCGGAAACAGCAATCGTCGATGGTCCCATCACCATCGGCAACTGGTCGCCCAGGAACTACTCCAACAAGTATGCGGGCCGCACCAACCTGATCAATGCACTGGCCAGGTCGTACAATACGGTTCCGGTGCGGCTAATGACGCAGATCGGGCGCAAGAAGATCATTGATGCCGCCCATCTGGTGGGCGTTCAGTCGAAACTCGCGTCAATTCCGTCGCTGCCACTTGGCGTGAACGAGATGACCGTGCTGGACATCACCCGCGGCTATGCCACATTTGCCGGCGGCGGCAGACTCTCGCAACCGCATACGGTACTTGAGATCCGTCGGGCCTCCGGCGAGCTGATCTATTCGCGCGAGCGCAACGAACCGCCCTCGCCCCAGGTCATTCCGGAACAGGTCGCTGCCGACATGAACCTGATGATGGGACAGGTCGTATTGGCCGGCACGGCGCGCAATGCCGATCTTGGCTATACGCCGGCTGCCGGCAAGACCGGCACCACGCAAAGCTATCGCGATGCATGGTTCGTCGGCTTCACTGCCAAGTACGTGACGGGCGTATGGTACGGCAACGACGATTACTCCCCGACGAACAGGGTGACCGGCGGCTCTCTGCCGGCCAAGACCTGGAAGGCTTTCATGTTGCGCGCCGACCGGGCCAAGTCACCCCTGTCGCTGGCGGGCCTGCCCGCCACCCAGGCTCATGCGGCCTTTCTTGAGGCCAACCGCAACCTGCTGGACAATGTGGGCGGCGAAGACGTCCAGATTGCAGCCTTCGGTCCGGATGAAGAAGCTGGCGATGGAGCGGGGGCCGCAGGCAGCCAGGACGATGCCGTGGTCAGGGTGCTGCGCGACATGTTCACCCTGTTCCAGAAACAGGAGAACAAGGTGCGCGTGGTGACGCCCGGTACAGCCACCAGCAATGCCGGTGATGTCCGCACCATTACGCCTCAGCAGGTCAGCCGCGACAGAAACATCCAGCGCGAGCGCCGGCGCAAGGCCGAGGAAGAGCGCAGATATCTCGAGGCGCGCTGATCCGTCGTCATCACCTTTGGCCTACCCCTTTTTCAGGAGCCCCTTCTTGGCAACCGGTTCGACAGTACGCTTTGCTTCCAGCCTGTTGATTGGAGCCGCCCTTGGCGTCGGCAGCGCCCATTACATGGCGACGCCGTCGAATCCGCTGATCAGCGAGCGCCACGGCAACTGGTACACTTGGCCTGCTGGCGGCGCGCCTGACAGCAGCCCCTACAGCCAGGCCTATTTCCTGCTGAGAGGTCATCTGCCGGAGCACTTCACCGAGGCGACCAGCATGTATCGCAACCGTGACGACGGCGGGGGGCGCCTGTCGCCTGACTGCGTCTACCTGCTCAAGATGGCCCGGCCAGACGCACGTCGATGGACCTTGAGCCTGGCAGATGACGAGGGAGCCGTCTCCAGCGTCATGACACAGGATGATGTCATCTCCATTGCCGGCAGGATAGAAGTCAGGCTGGCTGCCGTCCCGCAACCAGGGAACTGGCTAAGGTTCAGTGAGGGTGCAGAGCGGCTGGTGCTGCGGCTGTATGACGGCGAGGACCGGCTGCAACAGTCAGAGCTTGACGCCAGCTTGCCCACGCTCAGGCAGGAGAACTGCTCATGACGTCTCCCAACGCCTTCTGGGTGATCTTTGGCATGCTGACTGCCCTGGCTATGCACCTTGCCTACGCACTTTTCGTTCCCGCCAGTCAGCTCAACGAAGGTGTGGCGGCTCTGCTGGAGAGCTACGGGCCGAACCGTTTGGTCATCGCAGAGCCTGGCAACGCCGCCGGGGCATTCGCTGCGCACGAGGCTGAACTGGCCTATGCGGTGTGCGCCTTTGACCTGTCTTCGGGGCCCCTGGAAATCAAGGCCCGGGTACCGGACCAGTACTGGTCGATCGAGATCTATGGCAACCGTGGCAACTCGCTCTACACCCTGAACGACACACAGGCGCCGCGCCGCCAGCTCAGCATTGTCCTGTACGATGACAACCCGGATCCGCAGGCAATTGTTGAAGCTGCCAATTCGAGCAATCGCGGGCTTAACACCATTACCGTGCTGACCGGCACGTCGACCGGAATCGCTGTGCTGAGATCGGCTGGAGCCGGCAAGCTGGAAACGCAGCGTGCGCTCGACGCCTTTGCCGACAGTTCGTGTGGCCCCGCACCCGGCTGAAGCCGGTGGCGGGCATTGGCCCTATTTCGACACGGCTCCCTGCGGTGCGGTATCAAACTGCTCGCGCCGCTCGAAGCGGACGCCGGGAAAGATCACCACTTCACACGGCGTTTGGTTGCCGGGTTTGCTTCTTGCGCTCACGACCCGCGGCGCATCATTGAAACTCAGGACGTTGGACATCGTTGAACGGCACCTTTGAGCCCCTCGTTGTTGCGATATCCCGATTAGGCAGACGCTTTGGTTAAAAATTGACTAATCATTGAAGCATTCGTGGCCATTGTCCGGCCGGCTTGCGGCTCAGCCGCGCAAGAATGCCCGTCCTTGCCGGTCTTCGACTTCGACAACCCAGATGTCGGGATCGTACTCGGCCTGACGGCGAAGATAGTCGTCGGCCTTCTGCTGGGCGACAGGTCCTTCGAATCGCAGCTCGAACTGCCGGTCGCCAGACTCGTTCAGCAACGGGCCGGCCGGCGGCCCCATCAGCCAGACTTCATCATTGCCGGCGCGGATGGCGACAAAGATGCTGCCGGCCTCCGGCGCACCCTTGCGCACTATCACCACCGGCATTGCCGCCAGTTCGCAACGCCGGCGATATGCCGATACCCAGATGTCGGTCTTGACGGCCACGCTGGCACTCAACTCCCGTGGATGGTCTCAACCGGTCAGTTGGACGTGGCTGAGGCCATCGCAGCGCTGCCGTCGAGTTCGGCAAGCAATTCGCTGGATATCTGTCCGGTCACCGGCCAGCCCCGGTCGGCTTCAAACACCTTGATGGCCTGACGGGTTTGCTCGCCCAGGCGCCCGTCTATGGTGCCAGGGGAATAGCCCAGCTTTGCCAGTTCCTGCTGCACCTTGTGAACCACGATGTCGGTCTGCGATGCGCTCTCCACCGTAGCCGTCATCTGCATGTGGTCAAGTACCGGACGGGTCACGATGCCGGTCACCGGCAGGCCATGCATGGCCTGATAGGTGCGTACGGCTTCTTCGTGGGCAGGGCCAACCCGCCCATCAACCGGACCGTTGTAGAACTTCAGCGCCGCCAGCGCCTGCTGGGCTTCGAATATCAGGCCCGGTTGCGCTTCTGCTGCCGGCATGGCCTGCGGCTGCTGCTGGATGGTATCAAGCGAGCCAGTCTGGAGAATGAGCTGGCCGAGCGGATCAATTGCAGACGGTGCCTGGTTCTGGTGCACCACGCTCACGTTCACGCTGGCAGCTGGAAATGCGTTTGATGTCGCGCCGGCACTGAGCTGGCGCGGCGCAGTCTCGATCATCACCGGCGCGGGAGCGGCGCTGCGCTCGAATGCCGGGTGCTCGCCCGTCAGCAGGTTCATCCATACCGGCGATGCCATGATCAAGCCACTGCACGCGGCGGCAATCAGCACGCCTCGCGGCGGCAGGCTGGAACTTGGCGGCTGGTGCGTGCGGTCCTTCATTCTCTTCCCCGGCATTGACTGGCTGGTCCGGTTGGGTGGGTCATCGCGGATACTCTCACTGTAAAGTTAACACAGCCTTGCCAACACCGGTGCGGGCGTGCATCCGTATGTCGCCGGAATCGCGGAAATCTGCGGCCAATCCGGCAAGTCGATGCTGGGTCGTTCAATTTTGAATCAATTCTGTTTCAAATGAAACTCAAGTGTCACTACCGCCTTTGAAGCATCCATAATTTGTTCCCTTCACTATCCTGACCAACGAATATTTGGACAAACCAAATGTCGAGGGGTCAAAAATGGGTATTTTCAGATATGCAGTGATTGGCGTGGCCGCCTTCGTGCTGATGCCTATGCCACCGGAAGAAAACCAGGCAGCAGATCCGCAGCCGGTTGCTGCCATCCAGACAGAAGATCTCCTGTCGGTCGCGTTCGGCACCTTCACTGATCTCGCCAGTTTCTGTGCACGCCAGCCGCAAACCTGCCAGGCCATGGCCGGCATCGCGGCAGTAGCGGAGGCCAAGGCCAAGTATTCAATCAAGCTCGCCTACGAATGGGCCAATGGTCATAATGGCAGCGATTCAGGCATGAGCTCGGGCGGCATTCCGGCCAGCGGCGAACCCGCCGGCACCGTTGATGCCAATGAAGCCGGCACGACCATCCTCAAGCAATCGGCAGCCGACCCATTGGTGACCGGCAGCACCTCCAGGATTGCCAGCAACGATGCAGGCACCAACAGCCTGCGCATCGAAGACCTCATTCCAGACTGGCGCGGACCCGAGCCGGTTCGCGAAAGCTAACCCCACCCGGCAACCCACCGGGCTACTTGGCCGCAAAGCACACCTGCCCATTTTGTGCTTTGCGGCCATTTTCCTTCTGGCCGCGGCTTGAGGCATTTTGCCCGGCGGGCTTGAGCTTGCCGCGCTCAACCGCTATGCCGCATGGCAGATGCTTTTCATAAGGCCGTGGAGCAGCAGGCGTGGCAGACACCACATTCGAACAATTGCTGGACGACTTCGAGTTTCTCGATGACTGGGAGGAGCGCTACAAGTACGTGATCGAGCTTGGCCGCGCACTGGAGCCGCTCGATGAGGCAGAACGCACCACCGGCACCAAGGTGCAGGGCTGCGCCAGCCAGGTGTGGCTGGTCTCGGAAATAGATCGCGGCGGACAGGAACCGGTGTTGCGGTTCCGCGGCGACAGCGACGCGCTGATCGTCAAGGGCCTGATCGCCGTGCTGCACATCCTGCTGTCGGGCCGCAGCGTGCGCGACATCCTCAAGACGGACGTGCAGGCGGAACTCGGCAAGCTCGGCCTGCACGAGGCGCTGACGCCGCAACGCTCCAATGGCCTTGCTGCCATGGTCACGCGGTTGAAGGGCGATGCCGCAGCAGCGGCGGCGGCCTGAACCGTCATTCCCCATTGCCATGCGAGGCGGCTTCATCCGCCAGGTGCCCCAGCAGGTCGGGCCGGTAGTCGGGAAGTCCCCAAACCTGCAACCCCGCTGCCCGGCGCGACGTTCTTGCTTCACCATAGCCATAGTGCTGCGCCAGCCGCTGAAGCGCGATCAGCAGTACCAGCTTGGCTGAACGCCTGGGCCAGTTCAGATGCCGCTCGGCAGCTTCCAGCCCACTGGCCAGGCAACAGACTTCGAGCAGCACCGAAGACAGACCGGGACCGGCATGTTCCAGCGCACGCCATACCCGCTGGCGGGCGGCCATTGCCCGTTCGCTGCGGTTCAACCCCGTATCAGGCGCTCCCGACCGGCCCCGCGCGCCGGGCATGATCGATGCTCCCCATTGCGAGGTGACCCGCTCGCCCATCTGACCCGTCTCGAAGTCCCGCCGCAACCGCTCGCCGGCCTGCAGCATGTCAGGGCTGATCAATGGATTGCCATCCGGCCCCTTGCGTCCGGCCAGCCAGGCCAGCGGGCTTTCCGAGGCATTCAGTCCGGCTGACGAACCCGCCGGCCGGTCCGCTGGACCACCTGCGCACTTCACCCGAATGCCACGCGCTGCCAGAACGGCACGCCCGCCATTGCTCAGCACCAGCCTGCCCAATGGACTCCGCTCAATCCAGCCGGCCGCCTCCATCGCAGCAATCAATGCGGGCTCGCAGGTCAATACGGCCCGCGCATGGGCGTTGCGTGGGGTCATCAACCCCCATGTGCGCGATGAAGAAGTGCCGTGCTCGCGCTCCAGGTAGCAGCCTTCTGCCGCCAGGCGCTTCAACAGTGGTGTTGCTTCACGATCAAGCTGGTGCCGGGACAAGACAGGCATGTGCAGTTCCTCAATCCATAAATGATAGAGGAAAATATTCCATACTAGGAATTATGTCAATGCCAATTACACCGCCAGCAAATCAGCCCGGCCCTCGTCGCAGCACGCCAGATCCACGGCCACCTCGCCGGAGGGAATGCAGATGTCGAAGCCGAGCAGTTGGTCGATACGGTTGCCATCAAGGGTCAGGGGCAACCGCATCCAGAACTGGACAAGGTGGTCTTTGGTGGTTCTGGGAGAGCGAATTGCGCCGTGTGCCGGAAAGCCGGTCTCGAGCACGCAGGCGCAGGCACGTTGCCAATAGCCCGCATTTGACATGCGTTCGAGATCAGCGACCGGAAGACCGGTAATCTCACGGTCGAACACTTCGCGCAGCTGCGTACCGGCGAGCCGGATGCGAAAACCGCCGTCTGCCTCGTGGTCGATCAGGCTGACGAACGGCAGCAATTGGGGAATGTGCGAGGGGCAGATGGACTGGCGGGGCGCAAGCATCTGACCAGCACAACAGGCCAGCCAGTAGTCAAAGAGCTGCTGCTGCTGCGGCACGACAAGTTGTGCCCTGAATCCTTCCAGTCCGCCACCCACGATTGCCTGTCCCGCCTCGAATCGCCCTCACCCACTGTTGCCCAGCTGGCAGTTGATCCGCAAGACCTGTCCATCGCCAGCCTGAGGCCGGCTCAGCAAAAACGGGGCGCGCATGGCCCGAAGACCTCACGCAACCCCGCTGAACAAACCAAACCGGACTGGCTTCAGCCTGCCTTGCGGCGTCCCTGGCCAAGGCCGATCTTCTTGGCGAGCTTGGAGCGCTCAGCCGCGTAATTGGGCGCCACCATCGGATAATCCGGACGAAGCCCCCACTTCTCCCGGTATTCTTCAGGCGTCATGTTGTACGACGTGCGCAGGTGACGCTTGAGCGACTTGAACTTCTTGCCGTCTTCCAGGCAGATCAGGTAATCCGGCGTGATGGACCGGTTGACGGGAACAGCCGGCTCAAGCTTCGGCGCCTCAGGCGTGCTGGCAGTTGCACTGGCTTCAGTAAGTGCATTGTGGACCTGCTTGATGAGGGCGGGAATGTCGGCTGCGGGTACGGCGTTGTTTCCAACATACGCACAAACTATTTCGGCAGTCAGCTCGACAAAAGTGACGTTGTGTTCTTCAGATTCGGCCATTTCAGTGCTCATCCATTTACATGAGGAGGTTTACTTTAGGGAATGATATCGATTGCGACATCGTTTCACGCATCACTCATAACGTTTCGATTTGATTTTATCAAGTTGGAGCATCAGTTATTTTCAATACTGAAATATAACATCACAAATAACTAGAAATCACTATTGACCCAGCGGCAACCGTTTTCTGTCAATCTGCGAGTTATAGGATGCCGACTGCTATGATGCGTATCGCAATCAACCAGTAAATCCGGTGTATGGCCCGGCTTCGCGCGAAGCCCAATCCCAATAGGACAGCAGCATCCGCGCCTTGTTGTAGGACAGGCTGTCGAACAGCGCGTGCAATTCGATGATCCTGCTGGAGTCGTTGATGCCACAGGATGGCGAGAGCACCCACCGCTTCAGCGCCTCGGCCGTGACGAGACGGGACTGGGCCATCGCCTTGAAAACCACGGCCAGCGGTTCACCACCTTCGTCGGCCACGATCAGCACTGCCGTCTCCGGCGCAATCCTGCAGCAACGGGCCAGCGTCTGGGCTGCTTCCGGGTTGCCAGTTTCAACCTGAGAGATCAGTTGCTCGATGTCGGCGGGCTTGACCTGCCCTCCCAGCGGCGGAATGGCGCCGGCGCCGATACCAACCTCGATCACCCGGGACAGTGAACTGGACTCGGTGAGAAAACGGCTCAACAGATAACGCCTCAGGTTGCGGTTTGCCTGCCAGAACAGCTTCAGTCCGACCGCTTGCGGCAGGTCCCCCCGGTTGCACAGCGCCGACAGCAGGTCGTCATTGTCTGCCGATATGGCGGACAGCGTGTTGAAGGCTGCCTGGGACAGCTGACTGTCGGCGTTGCGCAGCAGATCGAGAATCACCACCGTGTTTCCCGTGGCAATCAGCGCATCGCACACCGCCATGCTCAGTAGCCGGCGCCGGGCAATTAGCCTGAGCTGCTGCTCGTTGGCTCTGGGAATCAGCCGCAGAAGATCCACGTCTGACAGGACCTGCGCATCCTTGAGCATGCGGCTGGAAATGTCGGGATCGGGATGACAGACAAGGAAACTGCGCAACTGCCCCGAAACCACATCCAGCCTTGCGACGGTGCGGGTCAGGCTGGCCAGTTCCGATGATTGCAGGTAGGGAAGGATGCTGACCAGTGCATCGCCGGCGAACACGCGCTCCTGCGGCTGGGCCTGGCCTGATGACAACGTCATGATGGCCACGAGATCGCGGCTGGCTGCCGCAAACGACAAGCTGCCATGATTGGCAGGCGCAGAAGCGGCAGGCTCCGGAGCCTGCATGGCTGCTTCATCAGCGGCAGCCGTGAAACCCGGTTCGGGCGCAGCCGGGGCCATTGCCGGTGCGGGAGCGGTTTGCTCCGGCTTGCAGATCTCGACGCCCGGCAGCAACCGTTCATCGACGGAAAACGCATTGGCGGGGCGCAATCGATGCGCTCCCTGGTTGAGCGTGCACGGCGCTGCGAGGCTGTCCAGCTGGCGGATGCGGGCCAGATCAACGGCGAGTCTCGATGCCAGCACCATGCCATTTGCCGGCACGATCGGTCCTGCCTCGCTGATCAACGCACTCTCGCTCACACAAACCGCCGCTTGACCGGTTAAACCCCTAAGTGTCTGCCAGATAACAGCAGGAATGGTATAAAGTGCCTTAATGACAGGAAGAATCATTGAGCAGGCGGAGCATGGTCATGCCGCGGGAGACTTGCGTTGTTTGACGTTGAAACACCGGATGAGCTGATTGAACTTTCGGGCCGGTCGGCCGGGCCATCAAGCTGGATCGAAGTGACCCAGGAGCGGATCAATGCGTTTGCCCATGCCACCGATGACCTGCAATGGATTCACCTTGACGCCGCCCGTACCGAGGCCGAATTCGGGCACCCGCCGATTGCCCACGGCTATCTGACGCTGTCGCTGCTGGCACCGGCCATGTACGAACTGTTGCAGATCAGGCGCGTCGGGCAGATGATCAACTACGGTATCAACAAGGTGCGCTTCATCGCTCCGGTGCTGGCGGGCGACCGCATCCGGGCAACCATGTCGATAACCCTGGCGGCGCGCGAGGGCGGCTTCGTGCGCGCCATCCATGACGTGACCGTGAACTCCGACCGGCTTGATAAGCCGGTGATGATTGCCCAATTGATCGTGTTGTATTTCGATGCTTCCGACGAGGTGAAAAATGGCTGACGACCGGCGCAAGAGCGAGGCTGAGTGGCGCGAACAACTCACTGATGCAGAATATTATGTGCTGCGCTCGCACGGCACCGAGCGGGCGTTCTCGCATCCGCTCAACAACAACAAGAAGCAGGGCGAGTATGTGTGCGCCGGCTGCGGCAACCCGCTGTTCACATCCGGGGCCAAGTTCGATTCAGGCACCGGCTGGCCGAGCTTCTACGAGCCGATGTCCGACGATGCCGTGTCCGAGCACGAGGACCGGTCGTTTTTCATGCGCCGCACCGAGGTGCGTTGCGCGGCCTGCGACGGCCATCTCGGCCACGTGTTCAAGGACGGTCCGCAGCCGACGGGCCTGCGCTACTGCATGAACGGCGTTGCGCTCAAGTTCAACGAGGACAAGTAACCACCACCGGGCCAGCTCCGCCCGGCAACCCTTTCAGGACACCCATGACCTCATCCGCGCCCCGGGCCGCCAAACGGCCCGTCACCTCAACCGTTCACGGCATCAGCCTTGTCGATGACTATCACTGGCTGCGCGATGCCAACTGGCAGCAGGTGATGCGCGATCCGTCCGTCCTCACCCCGGAAATCCGGACGCACCTGGAAGCCGAGAACGCCTGGACGGAAGCCGCGATGGCGCCAACGAAGGCGCTTCAGGACAAGCTGTTCGGCGAGATGAAGGGGCGCATCAAGGAAGACGACTCCTCGATGCCCTCGCCCGACGGGCCGTACTCCTATGGCGTGAAATACGTCACCGGCGGCCAGCAGCCGCTGTTCATCCGCTCCCGGCGTGATGGCGGCGCGGAGACCGTGCTGGTGGACGGCAACGCGGAAGCTGAAGGCAAGGAATATTTCCGCTTCGGCGGCGCGTCACACTCGCCCGACCACAAGCTCACGGCGTTCGGCTTCGACGACAAGGGCTCGGAGTACTTCACCGTCATCCTGCGCGATACCGCAACGGGCGAGAACCTTGCCGACACCATCCCGGACACCGGCGGCGGGGTCGTATGGTCTGCCGATAGCCGTCACGTGTTCTATGTGCGGCTCGACGAAAACCACCGTCCGTCGAAACTGTATCGTCACGAGATCGGCACACCTGCCGCAGGCGATGTGCTGGTGCACGAAGAAACCGATCCCGGCTTCTTCATGTCATGCGGCAAGAGCCAGTCGGGCGACTGGATCACCATCGACTGTCACGACCACCAGACTTCCGAATGCTGGCTGCTCCCCGCCGGGGATCCCACCGCAAAACCCAGGCTGATTTCGGCGCGCGAGACTGCGCACGAGTACTCCGTCGATGAAGGCGGCGGTCAGCTCTACATCCTGACCAACTCCAGCGATGCCGAGGATTTCAGGATTGTTACGGCGCCAGCAGAGAATCCGGGCCGCGATAACTGGAAAGACCTGGTGCCTCACACGCCCGGTACGCTGATCATCGACATGGCCGTATTTGCCGGACACCTGGCCCGGCTGGAGCGCGCACAAGGGCTGCCGCGCATCATCGTCCGCGACCTCAAGACCGGTGAGGAACACGCCATCGCCTTCGACGAGGAAGCCTATTCGCTGGGCATGTCGGCAGGCTACGAGTTCGACACCACCAGCCTGCGCTTCACCTATTCCTCCATGACCACGCCGTCACAGGTGTTCGACTACGATATGGCCAGCCGCGAACGCACCTTGCGCAAGACGCAGGACGTGCCGTCCGGCCACAATCCGGATGACTACGTGACCCGCCGCATCATGGCCCCGGTAGCCGATGGCGAACAGGTGCCGGTGTCCCTGCTCTACCGCAAGGACACGCCGCTCGACGGCTCCGCGCCCGTGTGGCTGTACGGCTACGGCTCATACGGCATCTCCATTCCGGCCGCCTTCAACACCAACATCCTGTCGCTGGCAGACCGCGGCTTTATCTATGCCGTCGCCCACATTCGCGGCGGCAAGGACAAGGGCTATGGCTGGTACAAGGCCGGCAGGATGATGACCAAGAAGAACACCTTCGAGGACTTCATCGCCGCCGGCCAGCATCTGGTCGCGCAAGGCTTCACCAGCGAAGGCAACCTCGTGGCGCAGGGCGGAAGTGCGGGCGGCATGCTGATGGGGGCGGTGGCCAACATGGCGCCCGAACTGTTCAAAGGCATCATCGCCGAGGTCCCGTTCGTCGACGTGCTGAACACCATGCTGGACGACACCCTGCCGCTGACCCCGCCCGAGTGGAACGAGTGGGGCAACCCGATCGCCAGCCGTGAAGCCTTCGAGTACATGCGCGCCTACTCGCCTTATGACAACGTGGCGGCCAAGGCCTATCCCAACATCCTTGCCGTGGGCGGGCTGACCGACCCGCGCGTGACCTACTGGGAGCCGGCCAAGTGGGTCGCCAAGCTGCGCGAGCTCAAGACCGACGGCAACCATCTGCTGCTGAAGACCCAGATGGGCGCAGGCCACGGCGGCGCACCCGGCCGCTTCGACCGTCTGAAGGAAGTGGCGCTGGTCTATGCCTTCGGGCTGATGGTGACTGGGAAGGCGTGAGCAAACCGCCAATAGGAATTGTGCGCCTGCAAACCTTGCTTTGTGGCCCGATCCAGCGCACATTGCCGCGCAAAATCTGACCCTGATCCAATCGCATCCGGAGGCTTTGACCCATGGCAGAAGCAGCCCATTCCATTTCGCCCAAGCCGGCGGCCGTTGCCGAGTTCAACTGGGAAGACCCGCTCGACCTTGAAAGCCACCTGACCGAAGAAGAGCGCATGATCCGCGACAGCGTGCGCGACTTTGCCCAGGACAAGCTGATGAGCCGGGTGAAGACCGCCTTCCGCGACGAACGGTTCGACCGCGAGATCATGAACGAGGCCGGCGAGCTGGGCCTGATGGGCATCATGACCGACCCCAAGTACGGCGGCGCGGGCCTCGGCTACGTAGCCTATGGCCTGATTGCGCGCGAGATCGAGCGCGTCGATTCCGGCTACCGCTCAGCCATCTCGGTGCAGAATTCGCTCGTCATGCACCCGATCGAGGCCTATGGCTCGGAAGCCCAGAAGATGAAGTACCTGCCCAAGCTTGCCACCGGCGAGATGGTCGGCTGCTTCGGCCTGACCGAACCGGACGCCGGCTCCGACCCGGGCGGCATGAAGACCCGCGCCAGGCGCACCTCCAACGGCTATGTGCTCAACGGCGCGAAGATGTGGATCACCAACTCGCCCATCGCCGACATCGCCGTCGTGTGGGCCAAGCTTGAAGACGAAGGCATTCACGGCTTCATCGTGGAGCGCGGCGCCAAGGGCTTCTCGACGCCGAAGATCGAGGGCAAGTTCTCGCTTCGCGCCTCCGTCACCGGCGAAATCGTGCTCGACAACGTCGAAGTGGGCGAAGATGCGCTGATGCCCAACACCCGCGGGCTTTCCGGCCCGTTCGGCTGCCTCAACAAGGCGCGCTACGGCATTGCCTGGGGCGTCATCGGGGCGGCGGAAGACTGCTGGCACCGCGCACGCCAGTACACGCTCGACCGCAAGCAGTTTGGCCGGCCGCTGGCCGCCACGCAGCTCGTCCAGAAGAAGCTGGCCGACATGCAGACCGAAATCACGCTGGGCCTGCACGGCTGCCTGTCGCTGGGCCGTGGGCTGGAGAACGGCACCGTATCGCCGGTTGCCATTTCCATCATGAAGCGCAACAACTGCGGCAAGGGGCTGGACATCGCCCGCATGGCGCGTGACATGCACGGCGGCAACGGCATCTCGGACGAGTATCACGTCATCCGCCACATGGTGAACCTGGAGACGGTGAACACCTATGAAGGCGCCCATGACGTGCACGCCCTGATCCTCGGCCGCGCGCAGACCGGCATCCAGGCGTTCTTCTGAACCTCTGGTGCGGCTCGCGCGTTGACGCTACAGAACCCGATCAAACCAACAATGGAGGCTGACACCAATGGCTCTTGAACTTCCCGATCTCCCCTATGCCTATGACGCGCTGGGCCCGTACATGTCGAAGGAAACGCTGGAGTTTCACCACGACAAGCACCACATGGCCTATGTCACCAACGGCAACAACCTGTTGAAGGACTCACCGCTTGCCGGCAAGTCCATCGAGGAGATTTGCAAGGCGGCGTTTGCCGACAAGAACGCCGGCCTCGTCAACAATGTGGGCCAGCACTACAACCACAACCACTTCTGGAACTGGATGACGCCGAATGGCGGCGGCAAGAAGCTGCCCGGCGCCCTGCAAAAGGCTGTCGACTCTGACCTCGGCGGCTACGACAAGATGCGCGAAGACTTCATCAATGCCGGCGTGACGCAGTTCGGCTCCGGCTGGGCATGGCTCGCCGTCAAGGACGGCAAGCTGGTCGTCATGAAGACCCCCAACGGCGAGAACCCGCTGATGCACGGCGCTCACCCGATTCTCGGCTGCGACGTGTGGGAGCACTCGTACTACATCGACTACCGCAACGCGCGGCCCAAGTACCTCGAAGCGTTCGTGGACAATCTGGTGAACTGGGAATACGTGGAGAAGATGTACGCCGCAGCAACGAAATAGGCGCTGCGCGCAGCTCCAGGACATTCAGGCGGGGCCCTTCGGGGCCCCGTTTTCGTTTGCTGGACCGGAAGGTGGATGACTGCCTTGTGCCATGGACTGTTGCAGAAGCCTTGACGATTGAATTCGCGGAGAGGTTGAGCGATGATCCAGATGCGCACCAGTGCGAACCAACACACCAGACGAATTGCCCTGCTCATTGGCGCGAACGTCCGGTGACTGTTTGAAGCCGTTTGACCAGCCGATCCACCTTACCATTCCGGGAGCACCTCATGTCTTGGATTACCCAGTCATACATGGGCAAGAAGGCCGTCGCTGGCGGCAAGGCCGGCAAGACGCACCATCTGAACAAGGCTGTCCAGGGGGAGTACCACTATGTCTACGGCCCTTATGCGAAACCGGTCCTGACGATTGCGCCCGGGGACGTCATCATTGCAGAAACCGAAGATGCTTTCGGTGGTGTGATCAAGACGGTCGACGACCTGCCATCGCAAAAGCTGAACATGCCGTTCGTCAACCCGCAATGCGGTCCGGTGGCCGTCGAGGGCGCCGAGAAGGGCGACGTGCTTTGCGTTCACATCCACTCGATCAAACCGCGCGGGCCACAGCCCGTCGGCACATCGGCACTCATCCCGGAGTTTGGCGGACTGGTATCCAACTCGTCGACGGCGCTGCTCAATCCGCCGCTGCCTGAAAGGGTGATGAAGTACGAGGTAACCGAGGACGGGGTGAAGTTCTCCGACAGGGTGATGCTGCCCTACGAGCCGTTCATCGGAACGCTCGGCGTGTCGCCCGAGATCGAGGCGGTCTCGTCACTGCAGCCGGACTACTGGGGCGGAAACATGGATCTGCCGGATGTCGCGCCGGGCGCCGTCATCTATTTCCCCGTCATGCACAAGGATGCCTATCTCTACCTGGGTGACTGTCATGGCCGGCAAGGCGATGGCGAGCTGTGCGGCGTTGCGGTGGAAATGCCGTCAACCACCACGGTGCAGGTAGACCTGATCAAGAACTGGCAGATCGCCTGGCCGCGGCTCGAGAACGAAGACTTCATCATGACCATCGGGTCGGCCCGGCCGCTGGAAGATGCCGCACGCATCGCCTATCGCGAACTCACAAGGTGGCTGGCAAGCGACTATGGTTTCGACGAACTGGAAGCCTATTTCCTGCTAACCCAGGCCGGCAAGGTGCGCCTCGGCAACATGGTCGATCCCAAGTACACGATCGGCGCATCGATCAAGAAAAGCTACATCAACCAGTAACAGGACGCCTCAACATGGATCTCGGTCTGAAGGGTTTGAACGCCATCGTCACCGGTGGCAGCAAGGGGATTGGCCGCAGGGCCGCAGACATCTTTGCCGATGAGGGAGCGAACGTGTCGATCTGCGCGCGCAACCTGGCCGAGGTGAACGAAGCTGCGGCAAGCCTTGCTGCAAAGGGCGTCAAGAGCCTGGGACGGACGGTCGATGTGGGCGACAGGTCCTCGCTCGACAACTGGGTCAAGGAGAGCGCCTCGGCACTCGGGGGCATCGACATTGTGGTGGCCAACGTGTCGGCGCTTGCGGTTGAGGACAACGAGGAAGCCTGGAAGGCGGGCTTTGACGTCGACATGATGCACACGGTGCGCGTCGTCAACGCGGCACTGCCTTATCTCGAGAAGTCGAAGCATGGAGCCATCGTGATCGTGTCGTCGGTGTCCGGACGCGAAGCCGACTTTACCGGGCCCGCCTATGGAGCGTTCAAGGCGGCGCTCGTCCACTATGCGCAGCGCATGGCGTTCCAGCTCGCGCCTAAGAATATCCGCGTCAACTCGGTGTCACCCGGCAACACCTACTTCAAGGGGGGCGTGTGGGAGCATATCGAGAAGAACATTCCCGACCTGTTCGCGCAGGCGCTTGCGCTCAACCCGACCGGGCGCATGGCAACGCCTGAAGAAATCGGCCGCGGCATCGTCTTTCTCGCCAGTCCCGCCTCAAGCTTCACCATGGGCACCAACCTGGTGATCGACGGCGCATTGACGAGGGGCGTGCAGCTCTAGATGTGAGCTTTCAATAGGTTGTCCATTCAGACCTGACCGGGGAGGCTGGAGTTACTGCGCTTCAGTACTCCTCGGGGTAAAGACGAGCATCGACAACAATGCCCGTCTGGCAACGTTGCGTTGAGGGGAGATGGGCCATGGCGGTCATCGAGCACCGTCCTTTCAAAGCCCAGGCAGCGCGGGTTCATGGCGTGTCGGCCAAGATCGTTGCCCGGTGGGTGTAGCGCTACAGGGCGCAAGATCCAGCCGGCGGCTCAACTGGAAGGCGGGTCCAGCCTGTAACCCAATCCCCGTACAGTGGTGATCCATGACGCCATGCCCGGTGTGTCCAGCTTTGCGCGCAGCCTCCGGATATAGACGTCCACCACGTTTGTCAGCGGGTCAGCGTCGAAGCCCCAGACGTTCGACAGGATCCGTTCGCGGCTGAACATGCGCCCCGGCGCACTCATCAGGAGTTCAAGAAGGGCAAGTTCCTTGGCGGTCAGAGACAGCGCGGCATCGCCACGGCGCACTTCCATGCGTTCACGATCGAAGACCAGATCGCCAAGCACGATCGCATGATGCCGCGTTGCCATCGAAGCGGGCCGTCGCAGCAGCGCTTCGATGCGCGCCAGCAGTTCGTCGACTGCGAAGGGCTTGCCAAGATAGTCATCTGCGCCAAATCGCAAACCGGCGATGCGATCCCTCACCGCGTCCATGGCGGTCAGCATCAGCACCGGCGTGGGATTGCGCTCCGCCCGGATATGCTGACAAAGTTCAAGGCCGGATTGCCCAGGCAGCATCACGTCGAACAGCGCAAGATCAAAGCCGCCGGCGCGCAACAGTGGCAGAGCCTCTTCTGCTGTCCCAATGGCTGTGGTCGCATAGCCTTCGGCGCGCAAGCCCCGAACCAGGAAGTCGGCGACGCGCGAGTCGTCCTCCACAATCAGAAGATGCGCCCTCATCCAAGGCCTCCGTCTCCGAGCGGCGGAACCACGAGCGTCGCGCGCAGTCCGGCCGGGTTCAACCGCTCGATGGTCACGCTGCCCTGATGCGCGGCGAGGATACGCTTTGCGATCGATAGCCCCAGTCCGGCTCCCCCCGAATTGATCCGTTCGGCTGCACGGCCGCGAAAGTGAGGCAGGAACGCGTTTTCGATTTCGTCGGTATCCATCCCCGGGCCTTCGTCGTCGACCTGCAGCGCCCAACCTGCCTCTTCGGACACCAACCGCACCACGACACTCCCGCCGGGTGGTGAATAGCGGATTGCGTTATCCAGCACCACGACGAGCGCCTGCTTAAGTCTTTCGCGATCGCCCTCGACCCAGGCAGCCATTCCGGCTTCAGGTTCCTCGAAATTCAGATTGACGCCGCGATGCTCCGCCACGGCCTGCATCTGCTGGATCGCTGCGGCGGCGATCGCAACCAGTTCGAGCGAGCGCGCCTCGATATTGTAATCTGCTGCCTCGTTGCGAGCGGCGTCCAGCAAATCCTGCACCCGGCTGCCAAGGTCAATGGCCGTCTCGGCGATACGTTTCAGCGCAAGCCGTCCGCTTTCGGCATCATCCGCCCGGCGCAGGGCGACTTCTGCCTCGCCGCGGATCACCGTGACAGGCGTGCGCAGTTCGTGACTGACTTCGGCGAAAAACTGTCGGCGCCGGGCTTCTATTGCGGTGAGCGCCTCGTAAGCCTGACTGACAGCCCGCGTGCGCTCGCGCACGAGCGTGTCCAGGCGCTGCTGCAGCGTGGCGCTGGTGGCATGGGCCTGCTCCACGCGTTCCGCCATCGAGTTCAAGCAGATTACCGATCCGGGCGAACTCGTCCCGTCCGGAAAGACCACTGCGGGCTGAGTAGTCGCCCCGCCCCAGTTGCTCGGTAACGCGCACCAGCGCCGCAAACGGGCGATCGATGGTGCTTTGGAACGAGGCCACGGCCACAACGCACGAGAGCAAGACGAGCGCTGCGAGCAGCGCACTTCCACCACGCACGGTATCCAGGGTGGCGGCGAGGCGAAGATTCTCCTCTTCGCTGGCGGCGCCCTTGCGGAGAACAGACGCATTCAGGAGTTCGCGGATGTCCTGGCCACGATGCTCATCGAAAACGCGGACAAGCTTGCGCCACCGCTGAGCTGGCGTAAGCGCTCCTTCAGGAGGCTGCGTCTCGGTCAGGGCGGTTTCGAGCGCTGCCAGGTTCGAGGCGAGCAGTTCGAGCCCGGCTTGGTCGATCCGGTACTCGTTCGGAAAGGTGCTGCGCGCGGCAAGCTCATCTAACCGCTCGAGACTGGCCTGCATCCGGGCGAGGAGAGCGTCGCGGACTTGCGGTTCGGCGTCCTCAGTAAGCATAGCTTCGGCGAACCAGGCCCTGAGCCTCTGTTTGTCGCTACCAATTGAAGTGTATTCCGCCAGCATAAGCGTCGCATTCAGGCGGCGGGCGGCATGGTCGGCGGCAGCGTTCGATCCCCATCAGACGGCAACGCCCTGAGCCAGGGCAAGCATCGCCAGGAAAGCGAAAACAAAGGCGAGGCGGGTGCGGATCATGGCGCCATTCTGCTGCGGTGACGGTTGATATGCCGGCTTAGCGCGCCATCCGCTTGGGGGCAGACAGCGCGCTGACGGCGAAACCTGTAAGGCTGATCAGTCGTCAGTTGGCCGAAAACGGAAGTGACGAATGATGTAGCACGATACGAACTTTACCGTCATCGGTCTTCTTGAAAGCCCAGGTCTTGTCGACGGTGGTGACCTTTCCGTCAGCACCGGTCACCATCACGTTGCCCATGGTAAGACTCGTGTCGCCGGTGATGTGTATAGCGGCATTGCTCGCTTCGCAGGCGGTCCAGCCTTTGAGGGCAAAGCCCGCGTCGCCCGGGAAGTTCGCGTCACCGCCAACGAAGTACGAAAGGGCGCCAGCTCGCGTCGGGCGGAACGTCTGCGGCACGGTCGTCAGCGTTGGCTTGAAGAGCACAGGCCCAAAACCATAGGCGTAGGCGCCATCGATGACCTCCTCTGCGAGAGCCTTTGCCTTTTCCTGACCGCCTTCGGCGTGGGCCTTGCTGATCGCGACCAGCGCGCCGCACCAGCCCTTCTGGGCCTCAACTACTTCGGCTTCGCTCAGGTTCGTGTTGTAAACCGCGACCTCGGCCTTCGCCGGCAAGGTCAGGACCGTCATCGCGCAAACGGCGATGAGGATTTTGAATTGGCTCATCTTGACTCCCTTTCAATGTTGCTTTGGAGCGTGCGCAACTGGACGTTGCTCACATCAACACTTGACCCGCGCGAGATGAACCGGGCGTGGGTCGTACATGAACCGGGCAGAACAGGATCATGAACATCAGATGAAATGAGAAGCGCATTTGCTGATCGGCAAACCGGCTGAATGGCAGGGCACCAAAGTGCAGATGTGGATCATCTGGATGGTGCGCCGGACGCTGCTCCATTCGCATTCAACTGCACCGTTGCAACAAGTCCGCTCGGGACCAAAGGCGGAGATTCGGCTGTCCGGAAACATCTCCCCTTTCCGCATGGCTGCCATTAATCAGTGCTCCAGACTCAGGACTCGCCACCTACCTTTAGCTCTGCTAAAGGTGTGCCCCATGAAACTCGCCGACTGGCTAAAGCAGGCAGATTTGACCAAGGCGGAGGTGGCCAGGCGGCTGGACATCTCGGCCGGGCGCATTTCGCAGCTTCTGGCCGGCGATACCCCCTCGCTCGACCTGGCGCTCAGGATCGAGCGGCTGACTGCCGGCAAGGTCAAACCCAGCGACCTTGGCGCCGGCCTGGAAGGACTGGATACCATGACAAGCAAGCTCGACACCGTTGCCAGCGCGATTGCCGCCATCAAGGCCGGCGAAATGGTCGTGGTGGTGGACGATGACGACCGCGAGAACGAGGGCGACCTGATCGCGGCCGCCTCGCGCGTCACCACAGAACAGATGGCAATGATGGTGCGCCACGGTTCCGGCATCGTGTGCGCGCCGATGACCCGCGAGGACGCACGGCGGCTGAAGCTCGACCCGATGGTGTCGGACAATGATGCGCCGCTCGGCACTGCCTTCACCGTCTCGATCGATTACAAGGAAGGCCTCACCACCGGCATCTCCGCCAAGGAGCGTTGCGCGACCGTGCACGCACTGGCCAACCGCAACGTGCATGCGGACGACTTCGTGCGGCCAGGCCACGTCTTCCCCCTGATCGCCAAGCGCGGTGGCGTGCTGATGCGTTCGGGCCACACCGAAGCCGCTGTTGACCTCTGCCGGCTGGCGGGCGAGCCGCCGGTTGGCGTCATCTGCGAACTGGTCAATGACGACGGCACTGTCAAGCGCGGCGCGCAGGTGTTGGGCTTTGCGCGCGAGCACGGCTTCAGGATCATTTCCGTGGCGGACCTGATCGCCTATCGCCAGCAGCGCGAGCGGCTGGTTGATCGTGATGGCGAGTTCACCGTAGACACGCCTGCGGGCGCTGCCAACGGCATTGCCTATTCCACCCAGTTCGATCCCGTCCAGCATCTGGCGCTGGTCTATGGCGACATCTCGTCGGGCGAGAACATTCCTGTTCGACTGCACCGGCAGGACCTGGTGGAAGACGTGCTCGGCAACCGCGACACGCTCAACAAGGTCTACGAAATCTTCCGCAAGGAAGGTTGCGGCATCCTGGTTTACCTGCGCGAAGGCACCGCCGGCGTGCCGGCCTCGAAGCTGAACAAACCGGCCAGCGACGAAGACACCGGCTCGGCGCGGGCGCGCGAGGAAGCCTGGCGCGACGTCGGGCTGGGGGCGCAGATCCTGCGCGACCTGTCAGTCAAGTCGATCCGCCAGATCGCCAGCAAGTCACGGCACTATGTCGGGCTTTCCGGCTTCGGCGTGGAGATTGCCGACACCATCCTGCTGGAGCACTAGAGCAACAGCCGTCCAGCTTGAACGGCTGAAGTTGCTCTAGCATCTTGGAAGCGAGCATCTTTATCCGATCAGATGCTTCAATCTGATCTGATGATGCTCTGGTTACCGCTTCAGCAGCCCGCCCAGGATGCCGCGCACCAGGCTGTTGCCGATATTGCGCACGATCATGTTGCCCACCTGACGGCCAACGCTGCTGGCGACGTTCTTGACGAACTTGTCGGTGGCGCTGTCAGACCGGCGGCTGGAGGTTGAGGCGCGTGAGGCGGCCTTTTCTTCCTTGGCGCGTGTGGCAGCTGCCTCTGCTGCCGCCTGGGCCTCGGCAGCCTTCTCTGCTTTCACCTGCAGCAGTTCATAGGCCGACTCGCGGTCCACCGCCTCGTCGTAAAGGCCATAGACGGGGCTCGACTTGATGGTCTGCGTGCGCTCGGCCGGCATCACCGGTCCCAGCTGGCCCGAAGGCGGGCGGATCAGCGTGCGCTCGACCATTGTTGGAATGCCCTTCGGGTCTAGCACCGACACCAGCGCCTCGCCGACGCCGAGCTGCGTGATTGCTTCCTCGGTGTCGAAGGCCGGGTTCTGGCGGAACGTCGTTGCCGCCGCCTTCACCGCCTTCTGGTCGCGCGGCGTGAAGGCGCGCAGCGCATGTTGCACGCGGTTGCCCAACTGGGCCAGCACCGTATCCGGCACGTCGAGCGGGTTCTGGGTGACGAAATAGACGCCGACGCCCTTTGAACGGATCAGCCGGACCACCTGCTCGACCTTGGTGAGCAGGCTGGGCGGGGCCTCGTTGAACAGAAGGTGTGCCTCATCGAAGAAGAACACCAGCTTCGGCTTGTCAGGGTCCCCCACTTCGGGCAGCTCCTCGAACAGCTCCGACATCAGCCACAGCAGGAAGGTGGCGTAGAGTTGCGGCGACTGCATCAGCTCGTCAGCCGCGAGAATGTTGATGTAGCCGCGCCCGTCCGGCGTGGTGCGCATCAGGTCCTTGATGTCGAGCGCCGGCTCGCCAAAGAAGTTCTCGCCGCCCTGTTCTTCCAGCACGATCAGCCGGCGCTGGATGGCGCCGATGGTGCGCCGGTCGACATTGCCGTAATCGGTTGTCAGGGTGTTGCCGCGCTCGGCCAGGTCGGCCAGCATGGCGCGCAGGTCCTTCAGGTCGAGGATCAACATGCCCTCTTCATCGGCAATGCGGAAGGCGATGTTGAGAGCACCCTCCTGCGCCTCGGTCAGCCCCATCAGCCGCGAGATGAGAAGCGGTCCCATCTCCGAGATGGTGGTGCGGATAGGGTGGCCCTGCTTGCCGAACAGGTCCCAGAAGATGGTCGGGAAGGCTTCAAAGCCATAGTCGTCGAAGCCGATGGTCTTGGCGCGCTTGAGCAGAAAGTCATTCGGCTCGCCCTCGCGCGACACGCCCGACAGGTCGCCCTTGATGTCGGCGGCGAACACCGGCACCCCGGCGGCGGAGAAGCCCTCGGCAAGAATCTGCAAGGTCACCGTCTTGCCGGTGCCGGTGGCGCCGGTCACAAGGCCATGGCGGTTGGCAAGCTTGAGGTAAAGCTCTTCGCGCTTGGTGCTCTTGCCCAGGTAAACCGTGTTGTCGCTCATGTGTCTTCTCTTGCCAGTGCCGCCAAATCAGTGTTGTACCCGGGTCCATGCTATACAACATACACGTGCTGAAAACCTAGCCCTGCCACACGCATTACGGAGTAACCACATGCAGGAACTGATCGACCGCGTTGCCGCCCGCACCGGGCTTTCGCCGGAGGTGGCGGAGAAGGCCGCCGGCATCATGTTGTCGCTGGTCAGGAACCAGGGCGACAAGAACAAGGTGGAGCAACTGTTTGCCACACTGCCGGGCGCTGCCGAGCTGGCAGCGCAGCATGGCGGCGATGGCGCCAAGGGCGGCGGATTGCTGGGCATGCTCGGCGGCGGGCTGATGGGCGGGCCGCTGGCCGCGGTCACCAAGTTGCAGTCGGCCGGGCTCAACATGGAGCAGATCAAGACGCTGGGTAAGGAAACCCTGGCCTATGCCGAGGAGAAGGCCGGCAAGGAACTGGTCCGCGACGTCGCCAACTCCATTCCGGGCATCTCCAGTTATCTGTAGGCAGTAAGACGAAAGCCGGTTTGCCCCTATGGGCTGGCTGCGCTATCACATTTTGCACTGCAGTATGTGAATGGGTAGGACGAGAATGAGCGAGCTACAACTTGCCAGCGGATTTCCGGCCATGGACGAAGCAGGCTGGCGGGCGCTTGTCGAGGCCAGCCTGAAGGGCCGGCCGTTCGAAACCCTGCGCTCGCGCACCGCCGACGGCATCGTCATCGAGCCGGTCTACGGTCGCGCTCAAGATGCACCGGCCCTGCCTCAAGGTCCTGACCGCGAAGTCGCCAGCAGCTGGACCCTGGTCCAGCGCGCCGACATGCCGGACCTCGCCGCCGCCAATACGCAGATGCTGGATGACCTGCAGAACGGCGCGACCGGCCTCGCGCTGGTCACTCCCGGCAGCATCACTGCCGGGGCGCATGGCGTTGCCGTGACGGATGCAAAGTCCGTCGAGCGGGTATTTGATGGTGTGGAACTGGACTTCATCTCGCTGCGTCTTGACGGCGGGCGGCATGGCCGCGACCTCGCCCTGGCTGTGCTGGACGAATACAAGCGGCGCCTGCTCGACCTGTCGCGCTGCCGGCTGGACCTCGGCCTTGACCCGCTGGGCGCGCTCGCTCTCAATGGCCGCATCGTCAACCGCAAGGAGTTGGCGGCACGGGCCGGAGACATGTTCGGCAAGGCCCAGAAACTGGACCACAAGGGCGGCGTGTTCTGCGCCGATTCACGCGTTTATCACGGCGCCGGATGCTCGGAGGCGCAGGAGCTGGCCTTCGCGCTGGCCACCGGTGTCGACTATCTGCGTCTGCTGGAAGAAGCAGGCATCGATCCGGCCCGGTCAGCGCCGCAGACGTCGATGCTGCTCACGGCGGACGCCGACCAGTTCCTCACCATAGCCAAGCTGCGCGCCGCCAGGATGCTGTGGGCGCGGATGCTGGAGGCTTCGGGGATTGATCAATCGCCACTGACGCTGCAAGCCGAAACCGCCATGCGCATGATGAGCCGGCGCGACCCGCATGTGAACCTCCTTCGCGCCACGTCCGCCGCCTTCGCCGCCGGCACCGGTGGGGCGGACAGCGTCACCGTGCTGCCGTTTACCGCCGTCCTGGGGCTGCCGGACGGCTTTGCACGGCGGCTGGCGCGCAACATCCAGAACCTCATCCTCGAGGAATCGCGGGCTGGCCGCGTCACCGATGCTGCCGCCGGTTCGGGCTATGTTGAAACGCTGACCGGGGAACTTGCCCGAGCAGCATGGGACCTGTTCCAGCAGATCGAGCAGGCAGGCGGCATGATGGCCTTTCTCGCCGCCGGCAAGGTGCAGCCGCTCATTGCCGGCACACGCGCTGCCCGCGACAAGGACATCGCCCGGCGCAAGGCCGCGCTCACCGGCGTGTCGGAGTTTCCCAACCTGAACGAGGCCCCGTCGAAGGTGCTCGACATGGCGCTGCCCGAAGGCTGGTCCATCGGCACGCCGTGGAAGGCGGACATGGTGGAGTGCGAGCCGCTGGCCCAACACCGTCTGGCTGAAGGCTTCGAGGCGCTGCGCGATGCCTCCGACACCCACCTCAAGACGACCGGCAAGCGCCCGCAGGTTTTCCTCGCAACGCTGGGCACGCCGGCAGACTTCACCGTCCGCGCCACCTGGATGACCAATCTGCTGGCAGCCGGGGGCATCGAGGCAGTGCCCGGCGCAGTGCAGGACTTCCAGGCCAGCAGCCTTGACACCGTCTGCATCTGCTCGTCCGACGCCATCTACGCCACCGAGGCAGAAGCCACCGCCCGCACGCTTGCCGGGCTGGGCGCCAGCCACGTCATGATGGCTGGCAAGCCCGGCAATATCGAGAAACTGCTGGCCGAAGCCGGCGTCGGCGAGTTCGTCCATGCAGGCCAGGACGCGCTGGCGCTACTTGGATCACTGCACAAACGCCTCGGAGTCCAGCAACCGGAGACACGCCCATGAGCAGGCTTCCCGACTTTACCAAGGTTGGCTTCGAGGCGCCGCAGGTCGGTTCGAGCCATGATGGTGGCGAAAGCTGGATGACGCCGGAAGGCATCGCCGTGAAGCAGCACTATGACGCGGCAGACATCAAGGACCTCGATTTCCTTGACACCTGGCCGGGTGCCGCACCGTTCCTGCGCGGGCCGTATCCGGCCATGTACGTCACCCAGCCCTGGACCATCCGCCAGTATGCAGGCTTCTCCACGGCCGAAGACTCAAACGCCTTCTACCGGCGCAACCTCGCAGCCGGTCAGAAGGGGTTGTCCATCGCCTTCGACCTGGCGACCCACCGCGGCTATGACTCGGATCACCCCCGGGTGACCGGCGACGTGGGCATGGCGGGCGTGGCCATCGATTCAATCTACGACATGCGCACGCTGTTCGACCGCATTCCGCTCGATCAGATGTCGGTGTCGATGACGATGAACGGCGCCGTGCTGCCGGTCATGGCGCTCTACATCGTGGCAGCGGAAGAACAGGGCGTATCGCCCGACAAGCTGACCGGGACCATTCAGAACGACATTCTGAAAGAGTTCATGGTGCGCAATACCTACATCTACCCGCCGCAGCACTCGATGAAGATCATCTCGGACATCTTCGCCTACACCTCGCAGCACATGCCGAAGTTCAACTCGATCTCCATCTCCGGCTACCACATGCAGGAAGCCGGTGCGACCGCCGACCTCGAACTCGCCTACACGCTGGCCGACGGGGTCGAGTATGCCCGCGCCGGGGTCGCTGCCGGGCTGCCCATCGACAAGTTTGCGCCGCGGCTGTCGTTCTTCTGGGCCATCGGCATGAACTTCTTCATGGAAGTCGCCAAGATGCGCGCCGCCCGCATGCTGTGGGCGAAGCTGATGCAGGAGTTCGCCCCCCAGAACGAGCGCTCGCTGTCGCTTCGCACCCACTCGCAGACGTCGGGCTGGTCGCTGACTGCGCAGGACGTGTTCAACAATGTGGGCCGCACCTGCATCGAGGCCATGGCCGCCACGCAGGGTCATACGCAGTCGCTGCACACCAACGCGCTGGACGAAGCGCTGGCGCTGCCCACCGACTTCTCCGCCCGCATTGCCCGCAACACCCAGCTGTTCCTGCAGCAGGAGGCGGGCATCTGCCGTGTCGCTGACCCGTGGGGCGGCAGCTACCATGTGGAGCGGCTGACCGCAGACCTTGCCGCGAAGGCGTGGGCGCATATCCAGGAAATCGAGGGCATGGGCGGCATGGCCAGGGCAATTGCCGAAGGCCTGCCGAAGCTGCGCATCGAGGAAGCAGCTGCGCGCACCCAGGCCCGCATCGACTCGGGCGAACAGACCGTGGTCGGCGTCAACAAGTACCTCGCCTCGGACGAGGCCGAGATCGACATTCTCAAGGTCGACAATGCCAGCGTGCGCAAGCAGCAGCTCGACAAGCTGCAACGGCTGAAGGCCGAGCGCAGCCAGCCGCAGGTGGACGAGAAGCTCGACGTGCTGACGAAGATCGCCGAGAGCGGCAATGGAAACCTGCTGGCCGCCGCCGTCGATGCGGCACGCGCCAAGGCAACGCTGGGCGAGATTTCAGCCGCGCTCGAGAAGGTCTGGAGCCGGCATGTGGCGAAAACACAGATCATCAAGGACGTGTACCGGCGCGAGGCGGGCAAGAACTCCGAGGCCATCATGCGCGCCCAGGGCGCGGTGGACGCCTTCCGCGAGGCCGATGGCCGGGCGCCGAAAATCCTCGTCGCCAAGATGGGCCAGGACGGTCACGACCGCGGCCAGAAGGTCATCGCCACGGCATTTGCGGACCTTGGATTCGACGTGGAGATCGGCCCGCTGTTCGCCACGCCGGAAGAAGTGGCGAAGCAGGCCATCGACAACGAAGTCCACGTTGTCGGCGTGTCGACGCTGACTGCCGGACACCTGACGCTGGTGCCGGCGCTACGCGAGGCGCTGGAAGCGCAAGGCCGCGGCGACATCATGATCGCGGTTGGCGGCGTGATCCCGCCGCAGGACTTCCAGACGCTCATTGACATGGGCGCGGCGGTGATCTTTCCGCCGGGCACCGTCATCGCCGATGCGGCGGTGCGGCTGCTGACCAAGCTCAACGCCAAGCTCGGCTACAGCCAGGAAGCGGCGGAGTAGCCGGAACGGGATTGCGGTCTTGCGCGTTGGTTTCCTGTACGCAGAAAAGGAGACCAACCCCATGAAGTTGCCAAACTTCACCACGCGCGGTTGGATCACGATCGCGCTCTATCCTATGGTCATGGCCGTCATGTACGGCGCGGTGGTAATCACCGTGCTGTCAATTGGCCACCGCCCTGCCGACCTCGCGCCCTGGGCCCTGGTTGGCGGCACCGTCGCCATGGTGCTGATCGCCTTACCGGTCAGCTGGTACATGGCGCCAGAACTGCGGCTGAATGCAGACGGCCGCGGCTCGCGCCGGCATTGAGATGCGGTGCCGCTTGCGGTGGCTGCGTCAGGCTTTATGGTTCCTGGCAATCTCGCGGCCGACCAGAACGGACACCGGTATCGCCGCAACAGCAGCTTCAACAACGGCGCAATGCAGCCACACCGGCTTGTGATGGCGAGCCGCCAGGATGCCCGCGCGCGCAGTCAGCGATCACGGCCATGGGCTTTCAGCCTGCTGCGGGCCTCGCCGGCAGTTGCATCGTCGCCGGCGTCCAGCGCGTAGACATAGGCGTGGGTGTAGAAGAAGCAGGCTGCATCAGTATCGCCTTGCGTCTCGCGCAGCCTGGCGGCTTCAAGATAAAGCGTCGGCAAGACCGAGACGTCACCAGCCTCGTGGGCGCGCAGCATCCGTTGCTGCAGGTCAGCCCCGGTGTTCATCTGCCACTGAACCGGCGCGCCACCCAGTCGTGGAAGCAATGCGTTGGCGGGTCCATGACGGGGGAGAACTTGCCTCCGTCATACAATGGGGCCGCGCGGCCCTTCTGCATGCCCTCGACGACGAAGATGTCCTCGACGAAGACATCCTTCCACATCTTCGCGTTCTTCTCGCGCAGGTCCGCCATGCCCGGCCCGCACATCGCCTCGCTGGTGTAGAAAATCTCGATGCGCTCGATGGTGCGGTCGTGCGACTGCGGGTCCAGCATGATCGCAAACGTATGGTCGCGGTGCACGCCCAGCAGCACATTGGGATAAAGCGCCACATATTCCGCGCCGGTGTTCCACTTGTCCGACAGGCCGCCGAAATTGGCGAACATGCGGGTGGCATCAAGCTGCGGATTGTAGACGACCGATCCCTGGCCCGAATAGGCGCCCGGCTCGGCAATGTTGTAGTGGTCCTCCAGCCGCGAATAGGAGTTGAGGCCCGGGTGCACCCACGGCAGGTGGTAGCTCTCGCAATAGTTCTCGACCGCCAGCTTCCAGTTGCACTTGAGATCGAGCGAGAAGGACGAGTTCTCGCCGCCATGAAACAGCGGCCGGTCAACGAATTCCTTCCATTGATCCAGCAGTTTCGCCGCATGAACCTCAAATGCAGGCGCATTTCCATCGAGGTTCACGAAAATCATTCCCATGAACTCATGGCTTCTGATCTCGATCAGTCCAAGTTCCTCGCGCTTGATGCAGTCATGAAGATTGTTGCCCGGCCCGCCAACGTGCGGGGTTGTTCGCAGTGAACCGTCGAAATTGTAGCACCACGAGTGGTAGGGGCAGCGGATGGTCGATCGCAGAGTGGTCTTCTCTTCCACCAGGATCATGCCCCGATGCCGGCAAACATTCTGGAACACCTTGATTTCATTGGCATCTCCGCGCACCATTAGTAGCGGCTGGCCGATGAAGCTGACCGGGTTCGCATCACCCCGGGCTGGCACGTCCTTGGCAAAGCCGATACACGCCCACGTGGAGGCGAACAGCACCCGCTTCTCCGCCTCGTGCACCTCCGGATCGGTGTAGAAGGCATTGGGAAGGCCGCGTGCCGTTTCCACGGGCTGCATCACGGTTTCGAGCATTTCGTGAGTGATACCAACCGGCATTGATCAGTACCGATGTGCCCAGTCGCGCAAGCCGATAGACATGATCTTCCAGGGCTGGTCGATGAGGTTGTTCCAGGCCTGACATGACAGAGCGACAATATCGTCGTAGGAGCGGAAGACCCGATTGGACAGCCAGTTGTCACGCAGGTACTGCCAGACGTTCTCAACCGGATTGAGTTCTGGCGACTTCGGCGGCAGGAACAGCAGCGTGATGTTGCCGGGGACCTTGAGTTGCTTCGAGGAATGCCATCCAGCCTGATCGAGGATGAGGACGGCATGGGCGCCGATATCGACCTGGGCACTGATCTCGACAAGATGCGCATTCATGGCCTCGGTATCGCACCACGGCATCACCAGGCCAGCTCCCTTGCCTTTGGCCGGGCAGATGGCCCCGAAGATATAGGCCGATGAAGTGCGCTGGTCCTGCGGGGCTGATGGCCTGGTGCCACGCCGGGCCCAGCGCCGGGTGATCTTGTTCTTCTGCCCGATACGGGCCTCATCCTGCCACCACAGCTCTATCGCGGTGTCGGTCGGCAGGCCACATTGGATGGCGTCGATCTGTTCCGGGAAGCTTTTTTTTAAAATGCTCTGCCTGCAGCTCGTTCTGGGCATGATGGTGTGGCCGGGCCGACAGCTTGCGGTAGCCCATCGCCTTCAACATCCGCCCCAACGTGCTTTCATCAATGGAGATGCGGTACTCCCGGTACACCCACTGGACCAGGTCCTTCAGGCGCCAGCGCACCACCTCGTCAATCGCCGGGATTGGGCCACGCTCAATCAGCTCAACCAGCGCCTGCCGCTGTGCCTCGTTCAGCTTTGGCACCCGCCCGGGCGCCTTGCCATCCAGCAGGCCATCGGGACCTCTGGCATTGAACCGCACCACCCAGTCACGGATGATCTGCGCCGTGACGCCGCCAACCTTGGCGGCAGCCCGGCGTGAGCCGCCATCATAAATACTCGCCAAGGCCAACAGACGCCGGGTCTGGTTGGCATCCTTCGATGCCCGGGCCAGAACCCTCATATCCGTGGCAGAGAAGTCAGAGCGAAGGGGTGTCGCAGCAACCATGGCAAACCTCCTGTTTGCCACATCGAGTCAGACAATCGCTGATTTGCCTACCCACTTGAGTCAACCACTACGCCGGTTGGTATGAGAACAGACATTTGATCCGGGCTCCCAAGCGTGAACAATGACGGATTGTGCGCCCCTGACGCCACCGGGGAGCGGCCATTTGCGTCATTATTCTTTCTGCAAGCGCCATCTGCTTGAACTTGCAGGGTCGCGGCACGGGACTTGCTTCATTCCGCTGTGACTCTGGTGCAAAAGTGGAAAATGAAACTGCAATGACCCCTAACAGACGCGCAATCTTCGGCGCCGCCGGGCTTGCCGGCGCCGCACTGGCGCTCAGCCCTGCCCAGGCCGCCATCGCGGGAGGCATGCTGACCGGCCGCGATCTTGGCGTCGAGCCCAACGCCGCCCGCGACCAGTCCGCTGCGCTGCAGCGGGCGGTGGACGAAGCCTCGGCGCGCGGCGGCTATCTGTTCCTTGAGCCCGGTCTTTACATTGCTTCAGGCGTCCGCATCGGTTCCAGCCTCAACCTGACCGGCGTGCCGGGCCAGACGCGGCTGGTGCAGGCGGGGCCGGACCCGGTGCTGAAGATCGAAGGCGCCAGCGGTGTGCGGCTTGAGGGGCTGATCATCGACGGGCAATTGCGGCCGTCGTCAGCGGCGCTGGTCGAGGCGCGCTCGGTGCGCGATCTCGTCATCACCAGTTGCCTGATCGCCAACGCCGCCGCCAACGGCGTCAACCTGACCAACTGCTCGGGCAGCGTCACCAGTTCAACCATCGACACCTGCGTGTCGACTGCCCTGTTCTTGATGGGCGCGCGCGGCCTGCGCATCGACGGCAACCTCATCACCGGCATGGGCGACAACGGCATCCTCGTCTGGCAACCGCTGCAGCAGAGCGACGGCACCATCGTCACCGGCAACCGCATCGAGAAGATTGAGGCACGCTCGGGCGGCGAGGGGCAGAACGGCAACGGCGTCAACGTCTACCGGGCGGGCAACGTGCTGGTGGCCAACAACCGCATCTCCGATTGCCGCTTCTCGGCGGTGCGCAACAATTCCGGCTCGGGCGTCCAGATCATCTCCAACAATTGCACCGGCCTTGGTGAAGTGGCGCTCTACTCGGAGTTCGCCATGGACAGCGCGGTGATCTCGTCCAACATGGTCGATAACGCAGCTACCGGCATCTCGATCACCAATTTCAACGAGGGCGGGCGGCTGGTGGTGTGCCAGGGCAACATGGTACGAAACCTGCGCTTGTATGATCACCCGATAGACAAGCGCGGCACCGGCATCGCGGCGGAAGCTGACACGGTGCTGAACGGCAACGTCATTGAAAACGCCCCTACTGCCGGAATCTGGATCGGCTGGGGCAAGTACCAGCGCAATGTCTCTGCCACCGGCAATGTCGTTCGCGACTGCGGCATCGGCATCGCCGCACAGGTGGCGGCGGGGGCGGGCGGTGCGCTGATCGCCGGCAACCTGATCTCCGGCGCGAAACGCGGCGCAATCCTCGGCATGGACCACGATGCGGTAGCGACCAAGGACCTAGCGGCAGGCGGCAAGGCGCCGAAGACGCTGAGCGTCAGCGGGAACGTGGTGAGCTGAGTTCTGGCGCGGACTAAACCGCCCTCACCTCGCCCACCTCGATGCCGCGGCGGTTGGTCAGCGGGTGGCGGGTCATGCCTTCCAGCGCCGACTTTTCTTCGTTGGTCCAGCAGTCGAGGTCGGCCAGCACCCGGGCCACCGCCACTTCCGCGCCACGGCTGGCGCCGTCGTCGATCTTGATGGCGACGCCGATGCCGGCATGGGGCACGGCGGCGCAATAGACGCCCTCCGCCCCCACCTTGACGAAGGCGCGCGGCACGGCCTGCATCAGTTCCGTGCAAAAACCCCTGGTGCCGGACACCATGAACGGGTGCGCCCGCACCGCCGTGATGATGCGGCGGCAGGCCGCGGCTCGGGCTTCATCGAGGCCTTCGCCAGAGGCAAACTTCCGGAACCCGAGCGCGAGGTTGCGCAAGGGGACCGCCCAGGTAGGCACCGAGCAGCCGTCAATGCCGCACGGCGTTCCGGAAAGGTCAAACTCGCACATCTCTCCCATGGCTGTCTCGATGGCCTGCTGAACCGGGTGAGCGCGCCTGGTGTAGCCATGCGGATCAACACCCAGCCTTTGCGCAAAGGCCAGCATGAAGGCATGCTTGCCGGAGCAATTGTTGTGAACGGGAAGCGCCTCGCCCCCAGCCCTCACCAGATCGCGCAACGCCTCGCCGAGCGAGGGCCATTGCGGTCCGCATTCATAGAGGTCCTCGCCCACATGCGCCTTTGCCAGCGCCGAGCGGGCTACGCGCACGTGCTCCTCCTCGCCATTGTGGGATGCACAGGCCAGCGCGATTTCCTCATCCGACATACCGAACGCCTCCACCACCCCGGCCTCGATGGCAGGCAGGCACTGGAACGCCTTGATGGCGGAGCGCGGGAACACCGGATCGCCGATATTGCCCCGCGAGGCCAGCAGCCTGCCGCCCGGCCCCACCACGGCAATGGCGCCGCGATGCTGGCTCTCAACGATGCCGCCGCGGGTCACTTCCGCCACGACCGGATCATTGTTCATTGGGTTGTCTCCGCAATGTGCCCTTTGGCATCTTGATGATGAACCAGATGAAAGTCAGCGCCTGCAGGGCCAGGAACACCCCGAACGATACCTGGTAGGCGGCATTCTCGTAACCGCCGCCGGTCTTCAACGGCCACAGGTCGATGATGGCGCCGATGGCGAACTGCGAGATGAAGGCGACGGCGAACACCAGCGTGTTGAGGCAACCGTTGGAGCGCCCGGCCAGGTCGGCGCCGAAATACTGCGCCAGCCAGGGATAGGCGAGGATGCCGGCCTGGCCAAACATGCCGAAGATGAACCATACCGGCGGTGCCAGCGTGACCGGCTCGAACAGGATGACGAGCTGGATGGTCATGAACGCCAGGATGAAGCCGGTCATGGTGGCAAGCAGGCTGACGCCGCGCCGGCCCAGCCAGTCGGCCACGTAACCGCTCATCAAGGTGCCGACGAGGAAGCCGATGGCCTGCAGGCCAAGCACCTCGGCCACACCTATGCGGTCAAGCCCCGCCACGTCGCGCAGCCAGGGGCCGGCCCACAATGTCTGGATGCCGATATGACAACCCGCGGTGAGCGCCACGAACGGTGCAACGCGCCAGAACACCGGGTCGGTATAGATGGTGACGATGGCAGACAGAACACTCTTGCCGTCAGCAACTGCGGCCTGGGGCGGGCGCTCCGGGACGACGGTGAACAGAAACGCCGCCACCGCGAGCGTCAGCACCGCCATGCCAATGAACATGTTGCGCCAGCCGTAATTTGCGGTCGCCCACTCGGCCGGCACGGTGGCGGTGAGGATGCCGAGGCCGCCAACCGCCATGATGCAGGCATTGGCCAGCGCGCGGCGGTCTTCCGGCACCCAGATGTTCACCGCCTTGAAGCCGGCCATCAGGCCGCCGGCCGAGCCCATGCCGATCAGCATGCGGGCAAAGCTCAGGCCCCATTTCTCCGCCGCCCAGGCGAACACCAGCGCACCGGCGGCGCCCACGCACAGCAGCAGCGCCTGCACCTTGCGCGGCCCGAACCGGTCAAGCAGCACGCCTAGCGGAATCTGGAAACCGGCAAAGCCGATCAGGTAAGCCGCCGTGAGCAGGCCCAGTTCACTGGCGTCGAGCCCCACGTCCGACACCAGGTTGGGCGCGATGACGGCGTTCACCGCCCGGTACAGGTAGGACAGGAAGTAACACAGCGAGAACGGCAGCAGGATGGTCAGGACCAGCCGCGGCAACGACATGCGAGAGGCAACATGTGCAATCGTCGTCGGTGTCATTGCCGGCCTTGCATGGTGAACGGATGGCTGGGGCGCCAGGATTCGAACCTGGGAATGGCGGTACCAAAAACCGCTGCCTTACCACTTGGCGACGCCCCAACACCAGACCGGCAAAGCCTTGTCAGCCCACCGATGGAGGCGCACCATACTGATTCCGGACGTGCCCTGCAACTTCATCCAACAGGCGTGTGTTGATGGCTTGCGCAGGGTTCATGCCGGCGCTATAACGCAGCCACTTTCAAGGTATCGGAGTGTAGCGCAGCCTGGTAGCGCACCTGCTTCGGGAGCAGGGGGTCGTGAGTTCGAATCTCGCCACTCCGACCAACAATAACAAGGGCTTAGCATTTTTGTGCTAGCCCTTGTTTCTGTTTCGGGTACCAAATGGGTACCAACGCAACACTTTTTGCCAGACCAAGGTGCGCTCGCGGCCTCAAAGTTCCGATTGCTAATGATGGGGCCGTTACACCCCTAAGCCCAGCAAATGCAGATCGCGCTTACACGCAGGTGCTTGAGAAAAAATAGTCCAGCTCCGTGATCCTGTCCCATGGCGCTATTTGATTCACCACGCGAACTGCCGCTTTGTCGTGTGCTAATAGGTGCCTGTAACTTGCATCTGTCGTGATCGACGTGGCCGCCTAGCAAGAAATTGTGCCCGCCGATAAACGGAAGCAAGATGCATTCTCCGGTGTTGAAAGGGTATTTCCGATCTGCTCATTGAGGGTCCGCTAGGGGTCAACTCCGGAAGGTTTCGGTTCCCGCTCAGAATGTCTGCCGTTGACTCGATAACGGACTATCTATCAGAGCGCCCTAGCCGGCGGCTGTGTGCCAGCAAAGGTCAAAATCACCAGCTTGGCATCCGGATGCCGTCATCGCCCCTCGACCTGGCGGGCATATTCTTCGGCGTCGAACCAGCCGAGCGAGGCCTTATACCAAGTCCCTGAGGGGCTGACTCGTTTGAGGGTTTTCAAATCAGCTGCAGCGTGATTCAGCATGGCAAACGAAGGAGGTTTGCCATGGCGATAGCGCTACGAGCGGATTTTGATGCGACCATATTGCGGGCGATTGCCCGACAGTCGAAGGATGCAGCCCAAACCCGGCGGCTGCTGGCATTGGCGGCGATCTATGATGGAGCAACACGGACACAGGCCGCTGAGCTTGGTGGAGTGACGCTGCAGATCGTACGGGACTGGGTGGTGCGGTTCAATGCCGAGGGACCGGAAGGACTGGTCAGCCGCAAGGCGCCTGGCCAGCCCTCGAAGCTCAATGATGCACACCGGGCTGCACTGGTGCAGATGCTGGAGAGCGGGCCGGTTCCGGCAGCCCATGGGGTGGTACGCTGGCGCCTGGTCGACCTGTGTCAGTGGATCTGGGAAGAGTTCCGGATCAGCATTGCCAAGCAGACTTTGAGCCGGGAACTTCGTGCGATGGGCTATCGCAAGCTGTCAGCCAGACCACGCAATCATGCCCAGGCTGAGGGATCCATTGAGGATTTTAAAAAAGTTTTCCCCCGCGCCTGGTGGCGATCGCCCGGGACAAGGGCATCCACCGGGACAAGCTAGAGATCTGGTTTGCCGACGAGGCCCGCATCGGCCAGAAGAACAAGCTCACCAGGCGCTGGGCCAGGCGTGGCACCAGACCGTCAGCCCCGCAGGACCAGCGCACAGCCTCGACCTATATCTTCGGGGCGATCTGCCCGAAGCGAGGTAAAGGCGCTGCCCTGGTCCTGCCGGCCTGCAACACCGAGGCCATGAACCTGCATCTGGCCGAGATCTCCGGTGAAGTCAGTCCCGGCGCCCATGCCGTCGTCATTCTCGACCAGGCTGGCTGGCACCTGTCAAACCGGCTCAAGGTTCCGACCAATATCACCCTGCTGCCGCTTCCGCCCAAATGCCCCGAACTGAACCCGGTGGAGAATATCTGGCAGTTCATGCGCGACAACTGGCTCTCCAACCTGGTGTTCACGTCCTATGACAACCTGGTCGATCACTGCTGCCATGCATGGAACAGCCTCGTCGACCAGCCCTGGCGCATCATGTCCATCGGACTGCGTGACTGGGCTCACAGGTTCTGATCAGTGGGACTTGGTATTAACCTTCAGATCATCGCCCAGCTCCCATTCTTCCCAGCCGCGAACGCTCAGCTCTCGGCCTGTTCCGGCATGATGACCGGTAAACGTCCAAACATAGACAGCATGCGAACCGGCACATCGGATGTCGTTGCAGGTCAGTGAGAGATCGGGAACATCCTTGTAGAAGCCGGCAGCCATTCCCTGAATGCCTGAGCGACCAATCCACGGCTCTCCCACGATTGATGATGATCTGGCCGTTCTCGGCGTAGAAGGACGCGACTGCCTCGGGTGACTTGGAGTTCCAGGCAGCGGTGTAGGCATGCGCCATCTCCTCGACAGCGCTAGGTTTAATGGGCACTACGATTAAGAGCTGGCTCGGGGGTGGATTCAGCCGCGAAGTGCAACAGGGGTATTGAAGCGGATTGTCAGGTCTTTTCCAAGAGCATTGAGGAAGGCCTCCGCGGGAGATTTGAAGCCGAGGCATTTTCTGGGCGTGAGGTTCAGTGTCATGGAGATGTCCTGAATGTCTTCGTCACTGAGGTCGTCGAGATTGGTTGAGCGCGGGAGCCAGCGTCTGATCCTGCCGTTGATGTTCTCGATGCCGCCCTTTTGCCAGGACGCGTAGGCGTCGCAGAAGTAGGTGGCCATGGTGAAGGCGTGCTTGAGCAAGGAATGCCGAGCGAATTCGCCGCCGTTGTCAAAAGTCATCGTCTGGCGCAGTTTCGGGCTGAGCTTTGCCAGGATGCCAGTGATCGCGGTGACGGTCTCGGCAGCAGTTTTGCTGGCAAGTCGGGTCATCAGGGTCAGGCGGGTCCTGCGCTCGTGCAGGACGAGAAGTGGCCTTGAGCGTTTGCAGATGACCAGGTCGGCTTCCCAGTGCCCAACCTCGGTACGGTCATTGGCCGCTGCAGGGCGCTGGGATATATGAGTTTTTCCTGTGATCCGATCCCTCGACCGGCGGGCGCGCCGGCCGCGGCTGGCCTTGCGCCGGGTGAGGTAGCGCCAGAGCTTCTCGGCCTTCTGCGCCGATCGGAAGATGAACGCGTAGATCGTCTCGGTGCTGACAACCCGCAGGCCGATCTCGATCCCGCGGCGGAGCCAGCCGGCGATCTGCTCTGGCGCCCAGCCTTCGGCCAGCCGGTCAATGACGAAGCCGCGCAGGCCCACATCGGTTTCAAGGATGGCCTGGCGTTGGCGGCGGAACAGGTATGAACCTTCGGCAAAAACCGGGCGGTACGTCCCATCTCCATGAGCATTGCGCCCGAGCTCTCGGCTGACGGTGGACTTGTCGCGCCCGATGACTTCGGCAATAGCCGTGGCGCCGAGCCCCTGGGCCCTCAGTTCGGCAATCTGGTCTCTTTCGGATCGGTCGAGGTGGTTATATCCTGGCATGGCAACATCGCTTTCTTGTTTGACGACAAGCGGATATCACATCCGCAAACGGTGTTGCACTTCACGTCTGAATTCACCGGGAAAACTGAACAGCCGGGATAAGTGGATTTTCCGTGCAACAGCAGCATGATGCTGCGAGCAAGGAGAAGACCATGGCAAGACGACCACGCCGGAATCACAGCCCGGCATTCAAGGCAAAAGTTTCAGTGGCCGCGATCAAGGGTGAGAAGACCTTGATGGAGTTGGCGCAGGAGTTTGACGTACATCCCAACCAAATCAAGCAGTGGCGCGATCAGCTTCTTGAGGGCGCCACCGGAGTGTTTGGCGAAGCTCCGAAGGGCGCGGCGGAACCGGCCATTGATGTGAAGACCCTGCATGCGAAGATCGGAGAGCTGACGCTGGAGAACGATTTTTTGTCCGGCGCGCTCGGCAAGGCGGGTCTGCTGCCGAGCGCAAAAAGATGATCGATCCCACCGCGAAGCTCAGCGTCAGCCGTCAGGCCATCGTGCTGGGGATCAGCCGGGGCAGTGTCTACTACAAGCCGCGCCCGGTGTCGGACGCCGATCTGAAGCTGATGCACCGGATCGATAAGCTGCATATGGAATTCCCGTTCGCGGGCAGCCGGATGCTGCAGGGGCTGCTGGTCCAGGAAGGCTTCAAGGTTGGGCGGCTGCACGTTGCCACGCTGATGAAGCGCATGGGCATCGAAGCCCTGTACCGCAAGCCCAACACCTCGAAGCCGGCGCCTGGGCACAAGATCTACCCATATCTGCTGCGGAAGCTGCCCATCACCCGGCCCAACCAGGTCTGGGCGATGGACATCACCTACATTCCGATGGCGCGCGGGTTCATCTATCTGGCGGCCGTTCTGGACTGGCTCACGCGGCGCGTCCTGGCCTGGCGGGTGTCGATCACGCTGGAGGCGGATTTTTGTATAGAAGCTGTGGAGGAAGCGCTGGCGAAACATGGCAACCCCGAAATCTTCAACACGGATCAGGGTAGCCAGTTCACCTCGACCGAGTTCATCAAGGTGCTGGCGGCTCGTGAGATCAAGATCAGTATGGATGGTAAGGGCGCATGGCGGGACAACGTCTTTGTCGAGCGCCTGTGGCGGACCATCAAATACGAGGAAGTCTACCTGCGCGCCTATGCCAGCGTGTCCGAGGCCAGGGCTGGGATCGGCCGGTACCTGAGCTTCTACAACAGCCGAAGTGCGCAGCTTTGGTTAATGTCATTTTGTCTGAACACTGAAAATTCGTGGGCGGAGATTTGGTTGACCGAAATGGTTGATGGCTATGGTTTACGGCACCAACCCTCAACCAGTTTGAGTGCCGACGATGAACACGTCTTCCCTTCATATCGACATCGATCTCATCGAGAGCATGCGGCCGGTATTTGACGACGCGACCTTGATTGACTTGCTTCAGGAATTTGCAAGCTACTTGGAGCAGACGCGCAACGAACTCAACGAAATCCCCCAGGAATGCAACGAGGCTGTGCGGTTCCTGGCCGTCAAGCTGCGGGGCACGGCGTCCGAGTATGGCGCCAATCGCCTGGCAGATATCGCGCGTACGATGGAACAGAGCTTGCGGGAGGGATCACGCAACGCTGTCGACTGGCGCTTGCTGCTGCGGGCAGAGATAGATGAAACCATCGTTGCCTATCGCAATATGATCCGCCGCCTGCAGAGCATGCCGGTAACTGAACCCAAATTGAAGCTGGTATCCTGAGGGTGAATTGTCGGCTGCACTTAGGGAAGGAACGGCTGCGGCCGAGACGGAAGCAGATACAATCAAATACACCGACAATCGGACTTCAGAACAAAACGCAACGCTTACTCACCCCCCGTCTCACGAGGCATGGATACAATGCCTCATGTCGGTTGATGTTCGATTAACGAGGGAACGCTGCGCTGGCTGCCATTCACGATCACCGCGTGGGGGATGCGGGCATTTTCAAGTCAACCTCGGCCCAGGTTGTTTCCTCATCCCTGGCAAAGCGGTTGATCAGAAACTCGGGCGTTCCGGTAAACTCCACGCCCACTTCTTTGCCATCCACCCAGCGCACGCGGCAGGGGAGCAGAACATTCTCGTGCGGGATTGAAATCCTGATGTTCTCGGGAATTGCCTTGAGCGGGACAGCGCCGAGTCTTGCCCCGGTCACGCTCATGTCCTTGAGAGTGCAGAAGACACGACAGCCCTTGTCACCGACCAGCAGGCTTGCCTGGTGGCTCATCTGGTAACGCGGGTGAGGGTTCCGGCGGTTGCTCATGACGACAAAATCATATGACCGGGATGCACGTTTCGGGAAGTCCAGGCTGCAGCTACAGATAATAATTGGTTGCCCCGCGATGTGACGAACTGCACATCCGTCCGGGTGCGGACGGGTCAAGGTTGAGGCCATCAAACAGGAATTGCCTTCACAGGAAGGACAGAGGCCATGACCAGACAGCACCACACCAGCTTCGCACAGAGCATCTTCGGATCAGCTCAGCGACTGTTCCGCTCCAACGGTACTGCTGAAATGCTGGCTGCTACACACATTGACGCCCGCACGGCTCGCGACATCGGCATCAACCTGGTTGGCTTGCGCTGAGCTTCAACGACTGCCCCTTAGAACTCCCCTGCAATCTCCCTGAGCATCTCTCCCCCGGGTCACAAGCCCGGGGTTTTGTTTGGGCGGAGATACTCTTGGTGGAAACATGGTATGGCGATTATCGCAACCCCTAAGTGATGAAGGCGCAGCATCACCCGGGGGAGAGCATGCCGCGCCTTCATTAATCGGACAGCCGCACTGAGAAGCCGCCACCTCCTTTTGTAGATCGTGCACGCAGGGTTTGCAATGGAGCTGAACAGTTTCGATTACCAGAGCCTAAACGGTGAACCGGCCCGATCTCCTTGACATCACCTGGTCTCCCCACTCGGCTGCTGGACGGCACACTGCGGGTTGCAGAGGTGGCCGCGGAAGCCGGCAGCTTTCGGAGGTACAGCAGACACTCTCAGCGGTGATCAAAACCGACCGCAGTTAACCTGGTTCGGACATTGCCAACCAATCACTTGGCATTACCGACCATATGATGCTGATGCCTCTGTTCGAAAGCGGCGGATCTGTTGGCATCAGCGTGATGATGACATGCCGTATTTCATCGGCTGGTTTCATTATTTTTGATCTGAATCATATCGTTACGACCGTTCTCGTTTAGATGAAAGCCTAAAGCAGTCGCGATTTGGCAATCCGGGCTGGCTTGAGGAGTTCAGGACTATGCCCAAGGACACTCATCCTGAAATTGTTGTTTCAAAACTTTCGAAACGGGTTTCTGACAAGGGCTCCCATGTTGACGTCCATATCTACCGGTTAGGCGACCAGCCACGTTGGACACTGGAGATTATCGATGAATGTGGAGGCTACACCATCTGGGATGAGTGGTTCGATACCGAGCAAGCAGCTCTCGACAAGGCTCTGCGGGCTGTGAGCGCTTTTGGTATCAACAGCTTCTTGGAGGACAATCGGTCGAGGCCTACGCACCACTAGCTCGCAGCAAACCCGATACTTCCTCACCATGGTTTGCCTCGGTGGCATGCACCGCAATGACTAGGATTGATATGACCTAAGTTAGTGTGGCGACTTCGAAATTTCACGAGCCGGAAACGCGCCGCTCTCGGGCCGCTGACTAACAAGCTGAAAACAAGACAATATTTCCAGTTGAAGTAGTCCGCTACTACAAACTCTGCTGCGGCGCATGATTGAGTTCTTCGTGGCGCTCATCTACCCTTATTCGTGATCGGCCTTGTTGGCAGATCGCAACCCAAACCAGAGGAGTATCGCCATGAAGAAGCAATGGGCAAAGCCGTCCATGTGCCAGGTAGAGGCAGGTTTTGAGATTTCTCGCTATCTGCCCGCTGAGCTCAAGAAGTAAGATACGCTCCAATCTGACGGAGCAATGTCGCGCCTCTTCTTCAAGTAGAATCTTGGAGGGTGGTTCACTGCGGCGTATCTCTTGCCGCTAATTGCAGCACTTGTAACAGTTATCAAGCATGGAGTGTGCCTTTTGTTCAGATTTCCCCAAACGCTACTTGTTTTTGCAGCGTTAATTGCTCCGCAGACTGCTTTCAGTGCTGACAAGAAGTTGGGTGAAGAGCGATACAATCAAACGTGTATTGCTTGTCATGGACCAGCCGGAAAAGGCGTATCCAGTTACCCCAAAATTTCCGGCAAAGAGATTTCATATACGATTGCCAAATTGGAGGCCTACAGAAAAGGGATAGAACAAGGACCGAACTCATCTCTGATGATAATGATGGCCCAGCCCTTGACCGATGAAGAAATCTCAAATTTGGCCGCGTATTTGGAAGATGCCAAATATGTCGTTGAATAGGGAGGAAAAGATGAAAAAGACATCTACAGGTTTATTTTCTGGAATCATGGCGTCTGCGATGGTTTTTGGAATGTCGTTGGTTGCTCAAGCAGACAATCACGAAGGAGCCATGGACGTACCCACCATCAAGTCCGAGGTCGTGCTGAAGGGACTGGAAAGCCCTTGGGACATGGCCTTCTTGCCAGACGGCACGATGTTCTACACCGAGAAGTGCAAAGGTCTGTCCGTTAGAACCGCGGATGGATCCGTGAACGCATTGTATGGAATGAAGGACTCCAAGGGTTTCGCCGATAGCGGCAGTGACCTTTTCTGCGAAGCGCAAGCAGGCATGCTTGGCGTGGTTGCAGACAGGCATTTCGACAAGAACCGCATTCTTTACGTCTACTCGTCCTCCACCAAGTATCGCGGAGATGGGTGCAAGACAAACTTTGAAAGGTGCGACGGCAACATTGTGATGAGGTTCAAGGTCAGCGATGACCTCAAGAGCGTCTCTGACCGGACTGATATCGTTACTGATATTCAGTACAAGCCATTCCCTTCCAATCAGCCTTTCGGCGACCCTGGCGCTCACAACGGCGGCAGACTCCGCGTTGGGCCTGGAGGCTACCTCTGGGTAACTGGTGGCGACCGTCACAGAGGTGTTTGTCCTCAGGATGGAACGCTGCTGTGTGGCAAGGTCCTGCGGATCGACATGGACGGCAACCCTCACCCGGACAACAATCCGCCCGAAGGCTTTGACAAGCGCATCTACACCTATGGGCACAGGAACGTTCAAGGCATCGATTTCCGTCCGAGCGACGGCAAGGCGTTCACGGCTGAACATGGTCCGTGGCACAACGATGAAATCACCGCGCTTGTTAACGGCGGCAATGCCGGTTGGGACCCTGCCCAGAACAGAGGTGGCAGAGGCGAGTGCCCGGATGAATACTGTGGCTACGAACCAAATCAGAAAGAGGGAATGGACCCGGCGTTGCGTGCTGCATACACGCCGATGAGCGACACCCGCTTCAAGGATCTGATGCCGCCGGCATGGAACAATAACGGGTTCTCCCAGGGAACCGGCTCTGCGGCCTTCCTGACGGGGGAGAACTGGGGCATTTACGAAGGTCGCCTGGCGGTGGGCATCATGGGTATCGGCTTTGGTGGCACACCACCCGGGTCAAGAATTGACATGATCAGCATCACCCCTGACGGTTTGGGGATCAATGGCCTCACCCGCATGCCTCTCGGATTCTCAAAGAGGTTCCGCGGGTTGGTTATGGGCCCGGATAACGCGCTTTATGTCGCTGTCGACGAAGGCGAAATTTACAAAGTGACGGCGGAAAGCAAGAAGTAAGTCTGCAAGCTTGGTGCCCGCGCTACACCTGTGGCGCGGGCATTCTTATACCAAGTCCCTGAGGGGCTGACTCGTTTGAGGGTTTTCAAATCAGCTGCAGCGTGATTCAGCATGGCAAACGAAGGAGGTTTGCCATGGCGATAGCGCTACGAGCGGATTTTGATGCGACCATATTGCGGGCGATTGCCCGACAGTCGAAGGATGCAGCCCAAACCCGGCGGCTGCTGGCATTGGCGGCGATCTATGATGGAGCAACACGGACACAGGCCGCTGAGCTTGGTGGAGTGACGCTGCAGATCGTGCGGGACTGGGTGGTGCGGTTCAATGCCGAGGGACCGGAAGGACTGGTCAGCCGCAAGGCGCCTGGCCAGCCCTCGAAGCTCAATGATGCACACCGGGCTGCACTGGTGCAGATGCTGGAGAGCGGGCCGGTTCCGGCAGCCCATGGGGTGGTACGCTGGCGCCTGGTCGACCTGTGTCAGTGGATCTGGGAAGAGTTCCGGATCAGCATTGCCAAGCAGACTTTGAGCCGGGAACTTCGTGCGATGGGCTATCGCAAGCTGTCAGCCAGACCACGCAATCATGCCCAGGCTGAGGGATCCATTGAGGATTTTAAAAAAGTTTTCCCCCGCGCCTGGTGGCGATCGCCCGGGACAAGGGCATCCACCGGGACAAGCTAGAGATCTGGTTTGCCGACGAGGCCCGCATCGGCCAGAAGAACAAGCTCACCAGGCGCTGGGCCAGGCGTGGCACCAGACCGTCAGCCCCGCAGGACCAGCGCACAGCCTCGACCTATATCTTCGGGGCGATCTGCCCGAAGCGAGGTAAAGGCGCTGCCCTGGTCCTGCCGGCCTGCAACACCGAGGCCATGAACCTGCATCTGGCCGAGATCTCCGGTGAAGTCAGTCCCGGCGCCCATGCCGTCGTCATTCTCGACCAGGCTGGCTGGCACCTGTCAAACCGGCTCAAGGTTCCGACCAATATCACCCTGCTGCCGCTTCCGCCCAAATGCCCCGAACTGAACCCGGTGGAGAATATCTGGCAGTTCATGCGCGACAACTGGCTCTCCAACCTGGTGTTCACGTCCTATGACAACCTGGTCGATCACTGCTGCCATGCATGGAACAGCCTCGTCGACCAGCCCTGGCGCATCATGTCCATCGGACTGCGTGACTGGGCTCACAGGTTCTGATCAGTGGGACTTGGTATTATTTCGATCTTTCAGAATGTTTTGGGGGAAGGTACAGCTACTGAACGGCTTGCTGCTTGCACAAGATTTCGGAAAGCCTTTCCGAAGGCGAATCCCTCGATATTGTACGCTTTGGCTTTTCCGTCATGTCGGTGTTCATCGCTGGCTGCTTCCAGTGCTTATCTGAGAAGAACGTATTCTGCAGTACCCTCTCCGTGCGATCTGAGCAGTCGATTTCCAACAGGCTTTGATAACCCTGCGCGCCCATGACCGACGTTTTGTACCGGATCCTGCTCCACACTTTGCGTAGGCTGGAACTTGTTTCCACGCGTGATGCATCAAAAAAGTAGACATCACCGTTCAATTCCTGGGAGTAGGTGCGCCACTCGCCTTCTCCTTCGCCAACAGCCAAGGCCACACTCGCCCCCGTGGCTGACACCATAAGGCAGGTTAGAAATGCTGTTCTCTTATTTGTGGCCATTGAGAATGAGGTTCGAAAGTTTTCAATTCGAGTGACGGAAACTCGAACCGGTATATGGTTGTTGCCTGCACGAACTTAGATGCTAGCCCGTCATACCGAACCCGCAACCCAATTTTCTAAAGTCCAAAATGTCTGCAAGTGGCACATTGCAGACTCTCCGCGCTTTCCTGGAAAGAGTCCGTTGTTGGGGGTAAAACTGCCGTCCTCGGAATGTGATAAATTGCACATCCGTCCGGGTGCGGGTGGATGATAGTTGTGGTCATCAAACAGGAATTGCCTTCACAGGAAGGACCGAGGCCATGATCAGACAGCACCACACCAACTTCGCACAGAGCATCTTCGGATCAGCCCAGCGTCTGTTCCGCTCCAACAAGGATCATGGTCTGCTGGCTCCTGCTCACATCGATGCCCGCACGGCCCCTGACATCGGCATCAACCTGGTTGGGATGCGCTGAGCATCAAAGGTTCTCCCGTTAGGAAGCGTCAGACTTCCCCACTTCTCACCCTAACTCTCCCGGGTCACAAGCCCGGGGTTTTTGTTTGGGGTTGGAGCAATGAGCTTCGGCGGTGCTGCAGTTGAAGCCACCCCACAAATCACGGTATATTTGTTTGTATACAGACGACCTGTTCAGGCAGGTCCGGATCACCTGCAATCAGGCATCTACAGGAGTGCTGGTATGGCCGAGGTAATGAACATTAGGGACGCCAACGGCCGTTTCGTTCCCGGCCAGAGTGGCAACCCGCAGGGCCGTCCGGGCCTCGATCCCGAGGTGAAGGAGATCCTGTCGGCAGCCGCTCCAGACGCCGCCCGCAAGCTGGTAGAGCTGGCGCAGTCGGATGATCCCCGCGTGGCCACCGTGGCCTCACAGTCGATCCTGGACCGGCTCTATGGCAAGCCCGCCACGTCAACGGACCTCAAGGTGCAGGGCATGGATAACGCTGCGCTTCATCACGCGGTGCTGATGCAGTTGAGTTCTGCCATCAAGGACGGGGTTGAGGAGTAAACGGGCCAGGCAGATCAACTGCGCACTGGATCGAACCCCCTGGCCCGTGCCTGACATCAAACAGGAAATGCCAAGCCCGCTGAAACTATCAGGCCGCCAACCGCTTCACCAGCGATCCGATCCACAAAACCAATTTACTCTCAAATTACGCTTTACTCAGCCGCAAGACGTGGCAATTATTTGCATACTGAAGGTGTGCGGCAAGACCTTCTGGAGAGGGGTCTTCGCTCGACTGAACGACCTGACCGTTTCTTGCAAGTCTTCGCGGACAGGTGCCGCACACCGCTTTTCAATCAAGCATAGTTGGCCTGACGGGCGCAAATTACGGTTTCGATTTTAAATTGTAGCAATTAGCTGTGTCAGCGAGGCAGTCGCATCATTGGCTACTTCAAGATGACTGTGGCCACATGTATCGGGATTTGCGAGATCAGAGGCTTCTATGAACAAACTTGCAAGGCTAGGGGGTCAAAATTGCATGCCGATTGACACACCTCACCACGTTTTCGCGGCAATGCTGCCATCCGTTGAAGGGTCGCACACGGGCAGCGTCAAGTGAGACTGGAGTTCTGGCGTTCATCGAGTCTCACACGAATACCTTTTGACACCTGGACTCAGCTGTCGCAGACTCTCATAGAAACAAGTGAGACCACCTGCACAGGAGGCAGCCTCCATGAAGATCGGCTATGCCCGTACTTCCACCCTGGACCAGCAAGCCGGCTTCGAGGCCCAGATCCGTGATCTGGAACAGGCCGGGGCCGAGAAAGTATTCAGTGAACAGGTCTCCAGTGTGGGGCAGCGCACACAACTCGACGCCGCTCTCGACTACATCCGGGATGGTGACACGCTGGTGGTGACACGCTGGTGGTGACCCGGCTGGACCGTCTGGCCCGTTCGGTCGAGCACTTGGTGCAGATCACCAGCACGCTGGAGCGCAAGGGCGCTTCGCTGCACATCCTGCAAATGAACATGGACACCGGCAGCCCGACCGGCAAGCTGATGCTGAACCTGCTTGGCTCCATTGCCCAGTTCGAGCGGGAACTGATGTTGGAGCGTCAGCGTGAAGGCATTGCCCGGGCCAAGGCTGAAGGTAAATACCAGGGCCGGGTGCCGACTGCCCGACGCCAGGCGGACAAGATCATCGAGTTACGTGGTCAGGGGATCAGGCCGGAACAGATCGGTCAACGCCTCGGCATCAGCCGGGCCAGCGTGTTCCGCATCCTCAAGGATGCACGAGAAAAGGCGGCTGCGGAATAGGATTGGGCCGTCCCGTACACCCCCTCCGGGTCCCCATGGGTCCCTCGGGGGCAGGTCCGTATCAGTGGGGGCCTCTCGCCTCAGCCAGCAATCACACGGTGCCTAGCGGTCTCGACCGGCTCATCACGCCTCCGGGCAACTTCCGCATTACCCCCAACAACGGACTCTTTCTGCAAAGGCCCGGAGAGTCCGAGATGTGCCATTAGCTGCCATAAGGTAGGATTAGATTGTTAGCCCTGCCAACACTTAGCCAATCAAAGCACGAAATGCTTTGAAGGCCGTCCAGCGCCGCCGTAAGCTTCTAAAAGATTGGCAGCTGGGAAATGCCGGTTCAGGGACGGGGGAGACTGCATTGTAATATCCCCGCCAGAAGTATCCAGACGAACACGTTAGAGAGCCGATGCCAGCCCCAGATCTCGACGACCTGCCGATCCTGAACGAGGCCACGGTCGCAGGAGTCCTCACCTACCCGCCGCTCGTTGATGCGCTGGAACGTGCTTTCATCGCCTTTTCGGCTGGCGAGGTCGCCCAGCCCGTCCGCCAGATCGTCCCGGTTCCAGGGCGCGACGCGATATTTGCCGCTATGCCAGCCGCCGGCGAAGGAATGGCGGTGAAGCTCGTCACACTTTATCACAGCAATGCAGGCACTGACCTTCCGACCCACCAAGGGGTCATCGTGCTGTTCGATATCGGCACTGGCAGTCCGCTGGCGCTGATGGACGGACGACTGATCACCGAGATGCGAACGGCAGCGGCTTCGGCCGTGGCTGCCCGCGCCTTGGCATCGGTTGAGCCGGCAGTAGTCACAATCATGGGCAGTGGTGTGCAGGCCCGCGCCCACGTGCCCGCGCTGTCCACCGTCCGGTCCTGGCAGGAGTTGCGCCTGTGGGCACGCAACCCCGACATCGGCGCACGGCTGGCCCAGGAGATTGGAGCCACTTTCGTTCCAGACGCCGAGGCCGCAGTTCGGGGCGCCGATATAGTGGCATGCTGTACGGCAGCTACCGAACCAGTGCTGTCCGGCGACTGGCTGAAGCCAGGCGCATTCGTCTCGGCAGTTGGCTGGCATGGGGCCGACGGACGCGAACTCGACGACGCGGCCATGGCCAACATAGTTATTGTGGAAAGTCGGGACGCCGCTGCCAATCAGGCAGGCAATGTCCGAGGCTCGGGTTGCCGGATCTTTGCCGAGATCGGCGAGGTGCTGTCCGGCAAGGCTACTGTGCCGCAGGGCGCCACCGTGATCTTCGACTCCGTGGGCATGGCAATCATGGACACGGCGGCGGCCACCCTTGCCTACCGACTCTGGAAGGACACGGTAGCCGCGCGCTGACCATACAGGCAATTCCTGTTTGATGACCACAACCCTGAACCATCCGCACCCGGATCGATGTGCAATTTATCACATCGCAGAGACGGCAGCTTTACCCCCAACAACGGACATTCTGGGTAGCGGGGCATAGAGTCAGCAATGTGCCAACTCCAGACGGTTCAGCCATCGCAACCCCAAGGTCGACTTTGCGGACGAAGCGGGCATTTGCACGAAACTTCTCAGGTCCGGTTCGATCCCGATTACTGCCGCTGCAGTCACCACGAGAAAGTGCAACGTAAGTTCCGTTAGTGATCGTGTTGGCAACAGTCGTTGGCAGTTCAGATCGTCCTTGCCAAACGGCCTTTTGTCACAGAATGCTGGTGTGATCGCATAGATGCATCTGGAGGAAGTCACGATGACTCTAAGCCTTCCGTTAAGGCAGGTCTATCGGATGCCCGCTGAATGGGAGCCGCACGAAGCGGTCTGGCTTCAGTGGCCCGATCCAGAGATGCGCGGCTTTCCCGGCTATGCGCGCAAGCTGCTCTCAACCTGGCTGGAGATGGCGGCCATACTCGCGGAGCACGTAACGGTCAGGATCGCGGCGACGAGCCCAGCCGCCGCCGAAGATATCTTGCACAACTGCGCCCGTTTCGGTGTGCGCGAGGGGCGGGTCGAGGTTCACATCATCCCGATTGATGACGTTTGGGCGCGCGACAACGGCCCGATCTTTGTAAAGGATTCTGCCGGGGCGCTCGTTGTCACGGACTGGAACTTCAATGGCTGGGGCGTGCCTACTGCCGTAACCGACCGCGACCGGAAGGTCCCTGCCGCCATCGCAGCGCTCTATGGTATGGAAAGACAGGTCGGGGGAATCGTGACCGAGGGTGGCGCCATTGAGGTGAACGGAACCGGCACGCTAATGGCAACCCGGTCTTCCATCCTGAACCCGAACCGCAACCCCGGAGTGTCGCAACAGGACGCCGAGGCCACATTATCCCGCCTGCTTGGGATCTCGAATTTCATCTGGCTCAGCGGTGCACCGCCTGACGAGTGCTATCGGCTCGGGGACGCAACCGATTTCCATATCGACCTTGCCGGCCGCTTCGTTGGGCGTAATGTCGTGCTTGCCAACCAAACGGACGACACATGCGACCCACACAAGCCCTACTTTGACCAGCACATTGCCGAACTGAGGGCCACTACCGATGAAACCGGCGCGCCGTTAGAGATCATCAAACTGCCCTGCCCTCAAATGCAGAGCGTCAGCACGGTAAGATTCAGCGGCACCAGTTTCACGGCTCCACCGGGGTCCCTGACTGACGCATCCTATTCGAACTACCTGGTCACGAATGGCCTCGTGCTTGTCCCGGTTTACGGCAGGCCAGAGGATGAACGGGCCAAGGCCATCATTGCAGAGCATTTTCCGGGCCGCGAGGTCGTCGGCATTTCCGCAATAAGTTCAACCGAGCAGGGCGGCGCTATCCACTGCGTGACCCAGCAGCAGCCGATGGTGACGAGAGCGTCATAACCCCCTTCGAGGCTTATCGGCGGTATTTACGGTCGAAGTCCCGTTGGTCGCGCAACAAGGTCCGCTTTCCCCGCGAAAGATGCCTGCCCCGGCGTGTCCCGGGCAGTCCGAAACGTGCCAAATATTGCCTTTCGATCCGCCTTGCGGTTCAACAAGTATTGGACGCCTACACGCCACCTCATTAGCATTGATGTTCCGGTCACTGTGATTGATTACAACTCGCGACGAGTAAGAGAGTGGCGCCAGCGCGGGCTTCCGGTTTATTACGGCAATGCCCTTCGAGCTGAAGTGCTTCGTAGCTGTGGCATTGTTTCAGCGCCAATGGTCATCTTGACCATTCCTGACGCCGAAGTGACCAAGCGCTTAATTGAGCTTGTGCGACGTATTTCCCCCAACCAAGTTATCATCGCCCGAGCGCCAACAAGTGATAGTGTCGATAGGCTTCGACACATAGGTGCAAACATCGTTGTTGAGGAGAGCCTCACAACAGCTCTGGAACTGGCAGAGCGCGTTGCCATAATGTACGGAGCAAAAGCTCAGGCGAGCCCGACCGAACCGAATGCGTAACTGCGAAAACGTCGCAGAGAATATCTCTCAAAGGTCTCCTTCGGACGTAGACAACATCCGGTAACAGAATGGCTCTGCCCCTAGCAATGGACAATGCTGGCTAGGTCTTTCCCAAGCTTTGAAATCAAGTCAGTTGTTCGTTACGCCTGCTTCTTGACCCTCTCCTGGACAGCTAGTGCTTCGTTCTTGTCCACCTGCCTCTGGACGGACTCCAAAATGCGTCTAGCTTGGGCTTGAGCCTGCTCAATGATTGCTGCAGCGTCTTGCTGCGCTTTGAGAAGCCGGGCTTCGTACGCGGTGTCGAGGTGTGTAGTAGAATTGGAACCATTTGCGATCTGTGAAAGCCGAACCGCGTTCTCGCGATAGTCCGCCATCAGTTGCTGCAGAAATTCTGCCTGTGCGGCTCGCAACTCCTCCACTGACTGGCAGGCCAGGAATCTGACGGGGGACGTCCAATACTGTTGGTAACGCCGGAAATAGAACTGGGCCAGCTCCATGTTCCACCCGAAGAGAAACGCTGTTACGGAGGGAACGTCTGGTGCCGGAACACTTGCTTGGGAATGAGTAGCTTCCGGTTTCTTTTGTGGTTCGCTGTTGGACATGATTGCACTCCGCGTGTTGAAGATGACGGAGAGGCGGCAGCGGCATTGACCCGAGCCACCCCGGCCGAAAGATCGGCGCGACGGCAATGACGCAATGCGACTGACGAGTGAGGCCTGAGTAGTCTCGAAGGCCTGTGATCAATTAGAGACCTGTTGCTTCCTCGTGTCCACCTACCGGAGCGTTAGTCGTCGACGAATGCGTGTGTCTGCTAACAATCTGGACCGGGCTCTGAACGCGCTACTTCTTGAGCTGTTAGCCCCCCTCCATGAAAGTTTGGGTCGCATTTTGCCTCCAATGGGTGTCAAATTGGCCTGCGGTCCAACGAGACACGCGAAACGGAGGTACGATTATGTCCAGTCCCTACGCTGGCGGTTGTGACCACGTGCACATCACCGCCACTGCAGAGCCGATCGACAATCACGTCTGCCATTGCAATGTCTGCAAGGCTGTAACAGGCCAGCAGACCACACATGTCGCCTTCTTCAAGCATGGAGACCTGTCAGTAGATCATCCGGAAAAGATGAACCGCCAACCGTTCAACAAGGACAATCCGAACGGACCCCTGGAGCTTTGCACCTGCGCAGAATGCGGAGCGGCCCTGATGCTTGATGACAAGCAGAAGCGCATCCGCGTCGCGGTGCCCAACGTCATGGGTTACGACACCGAGGCTTTTCCAGAGGCGACCTATCACGCGTTCTATGACAGCTCGAAAGGTTATCCGAAGCCGTCAGATGGTCGTCCTGTTTACGACAGTCTGCGACCGGACTTTGCTTGGCCTCAACCAAGCTGAGTAGTTGGCTCAAATTGCTGCTTCACCAAGATGACTTTCAGAAGCGCCGCTTGGAAGTCGTTGGTCGTGCACGTTCATTCGGCCATTCACACCGGCTAAATGGGGGGCTGCATCGTGGCCCGGCGCCATGAACTAATCAGGAGTAACAGCAGAAGACAACCCCCCGGGCTTGGTGCCCGGGGCGACATTTAGTGGTTGGAGTAGCTGCTCTAAGCTCAACCAGTGGCAGGCTTATAGCTGGCCGAAGCCTTCTTGGCGGCTGCCATCGCCTCCATCGCTTCGCGCGGCGTCATGAGCTTGGTCGTGGCGCCACCGGAGAATGCACCAGAGGCACCAATGGCCAAGGCGCCAGCAGCCATTGCCTTGTCATCAGGGGCTTCAATCAGCGCGACAACATCCTCGGCGCCGAAACAGAAGAACAGATGATGGAGTTTGCCCCCAACAGCTTCGACCAAGGGCCGAGCCGCAGCTTCGCGGTCTTGAGGGTTATCGACCATCGGGCCGCCGTAACCTCACAGGAGACCGGTCAAATGGGGAATGCCGGATTATGCGTGTTCAATACTCTCTCTTTACGTCAGTTCTCAGGGCATTTAAATCGACCCTGAACGAGATTTCGTTGGCGTTTACTTTTCCACGAATGGCTACATGCTGGATTCACATTTCAAGTGCAACACCGAGGTGTTGAGCGAAGGCCTCGATTGGGGTCTGGAAGCCGAGACATTTTCGCGGGGTTGAGTTGAGCATCCAGACGATGTTGTCGAGGTCTGCATCACTGTAGTCGGACAGCGATGTCTTGCGCGGTAACTCACGTCGCAGCCGTCCGTTGGTGTTCTCGATGGAGCCACGCTGCCAGGGGCTGTGAGGGTCACAGAAATAGGCTGGCATGGCGATCTTTTGCCGGACCTTTTCATGCCGGGCGAACTCTCCGCCATTGTCATGAGTGATGCTGCGACGCGCAATGCCGGGCAAGCCTTGCAGTTCGGTGACGATGGCCTCGGCAGTATCGCCTGCATCCTTGCTGTGAAGCCGGCGGACCAGCGTCAGTCGGGTGGTGCGCTCGTGCAGGGTGAGCAGGATGTCGCGCTGGCGGCGGAAGTGCACGAGATCGCCCTCCCAATGACCAAACTCGCATCTTTGAGCAACGCTTTCAGGGCGTTGACTGATCGGCACACGATCAGGAATGGCCGGCTCCTGCTTGCCGTTGCGCACCCGGCGGCCTCGTTTCGACTTACGCTGGGCCAGGTATCGCGGCAGCCCCGTGCGGCGGCCTGCCGGACTGTAGACATACCGGTAGATGGACTCCGTCGATACCGTGTGGTCGACTTCATCGAGCTCCATCCGCCCGGCGATCTGTTCCGGAGACCATCCCATGGCAAGGCGGTCTTCGACATAGTCGCGAAGGTGGGTGGAGCGCTCAATGCGTGACCCCCGCAGCTTCCTCGCCCAGGCACGGCGTTCCGCGCTGATGGGGTTGTAGCCATCAACCCGTCGGTTACGCCCCAGCTCCCGGTAGATACTGCTGCGGTTCCGGCCAAGCCGTTGCGCAATCTCGGTCTTCGAAAGCCCCAACTCCATCAGGCTGAACAGCTGACAGCGGGCTTCAAGTGTGAAGTGATCATAATGTGTTCCCATGGCGATCCCGGATATACCCGGTGTCGCACTTGGTTTGCGAATCTAGCCCCAAATCAAGCGCTTGGTGATTCAAGGTGGCAGGGAGGATTCCTGTCATGCCAAGAACCGTAGCTGTGAATCAGATACGCACGCCGACGGAGCTTCGTCGGCTTGCTGCACGAACAAAGGATGCGAACCAGAGCCGTCGCCTGCTGTCGATCGCGGCGGTGCTGGACGGGATGAGCCGGACCGAAGCCGCCAGGATCGGCGGCATGGACCGGCAGACGCTGAGGGACTGGGTGCACCGCTACAATGCACTTGGTCCGGCCGGGCTGAAAGACAATCGCCGCCGCGGCAATCCGCGACGCTTGTCGCCGGCACAGCTCAAGGAACTGTCCGAGATCGTTGAGACCGGCCCCGACCGCACAGTCGACGGCGTCGTGCGATGGCGGCGCATCGATCTTCAGCGGGTGATCGTCGAGCGGTTCGGGATCAACTACCACGAGCGCAGCGTCGGCAAGCTGCTGCAGCACCTCGGCTTCTCCCATGTCAGCGCCAGACCCCGGCACCCCAAGCAGGATGGCGAGGTCATCCAGGCGTTCAAAAAAACTTCCCGCGCACGCTCGCGGCCCACCTTGACGGCGTGACGCGCAGGAAAAAGATCGAGATCTGGTTCCAGGACGAAGCTCGCATCGGCCAGAAGAACGGCCTCGTTCGTCAGTGGGCCAAGCGTGGCACAAGACCCATCCAGCCCGCCGACCAGCGCTATGAAAGCGCCTACCTGTTCGGCGCCATCTGCCCAGCCAGGGGCACAGGAGCAGCGCTGGCGTTGCCCTTCGCCGATACTGGAGCAATGCAACTGCATCTCGACGAGATTGCCCGGCACATTGCCAAGGACGCGCATGCGGTGCTTCTGCTCGATCGCGCCGGATGGCACACGACCGGCAATCTCCGCTGGCCGAAGAACATCACCCCGATCCTGCTGCCATCGCGCTCACCGGAACTCAATCCCGTCGAGCAGGTCTGGCAGTACCTGCGGGCCAACTTCCTTTCGAACCGTGTCTTCGACAATTACCAGGACATCATCGATGCCGCATGTGACGCCTGGAACAGCCTGATCTCGCAGCCCCACGTCATCACATCAATTGGAATGCGCAAATGGGCGCATACAGGTCAGTTGTGAGGGCCTTTGGTATTACCGGGCGGATGTCGATCCATCAGCGTCCTGAGACTATCAATGACCGCTCGCAGATCGGTCACTGGGAAGGTGACCTGATCATCTGCCAGCGCACCCGGCCGGTGCTGGTCCTGCATGAGCGCAGGTCGCGGGTCACGCTGGCGGCCCGGCTCAGCGGCAAGTCTGCCGCCGAGACCGCCAGTGTCATCATGTCCATCCTGCGCCGGTTGTCGCCAGCATTGCGTCGGTCCATCACCTTCGACAACGACACCTGCTTCGCCGCTCATCACCTGCTGCGCAAGGCGCTCAACATGACCACCTGGTTCTGCGATGCCTATGCCTCCTGGCAGAAGGGTGGCATCGAGAATGCCAACGGCCGGCTGCGCCGATGGCTGCCCCGCCGGACCAATCTCGATGACGTCAGCGACGAGGACATCCAGGACATCGTCATGACCTACAACCTCACCCCGAGAAAATGTCTCGGCTATCGCACGCCAATCCAGGCCCTCTTCAAAGACCTCGGTCAGGATGTCAGACTGCGCTTCGCCTGAAACTGTTGCACTTCGCGCTGGAACTCACGACGACTTCTGGAACATCGCCTTCATCTGCAACGGCACGCCACAAATACACCCTGAAAGAAGCTCAAACAGATGGTTTCATCGCGACCCGAGAAGCAGCGCTTTATTGCACTCAAGAAGATGGAAAGTTTGACCGCCCATCAGAACACTTGAACACGCCTCACTTTTGTCCATGACAGACATGTCGAATGTTTAGCATGATATGTGGTGCTTCATGGGTATTCGGCCGAACCGTCGTCAGCGCGCTGATTGAATGCCTGCAACAGAGGATCATCCAATGATAGGTTTTGCTAGCTTCCGTCGGATTGCCGCGACGATCATTTTGCTGGCAGGAGTGTTCACAAGTCAGTCGGTGTCAACCTCAGCGAAGTCGCCCAACATTGATTTCGATCTTCTCTACCGAGCGGCCCAAATTGCCAATATGGCTTATGATGGCAAATCCAAGATTTCTCGGAGAGCTCAAGGGTAAGTCTGCCTGGGTCGCCACGCCGGGAACGACGGATGTCCAGTACGTCATTGGCTATAATGATCAGCGAAAAGTGCAGGCTATCGCAGTCCGGGGAACAGCCAACGATACCAACTGGGCGCTGGACAAGGACACCCATGCACTCAAGGACCAGAAGAGTGGTATTCTTATGCATCGTGGCTTCAGAACAGCTGCCGAAGCAATCTATCGGGATGTCAAGCCCCGTCTCAAGCCCGGCTACACCACCTATCTCACCGGCCACTCCCTTGGCGGCGCTGTTGCTGCGATCTTAGGGATTTATCTGCAGGATGATGGCGTCAAACTTGGCCGTATCTTCACTTTTGGCCAGCCAAAATTCACCAATGTCGCCGGAGCCAAGGCTTACGCAAACCTGCCCTTACTCAGGGTTATTTATCAGAATGATACCGTGGCCCTGTTGCCGGACAGCGATGCTCAAGGGGATCAGCAGTTCGCCCACATTGGACCCGTCATCAACCTCCTGAGTGGACCATACTATGTGTATGGAACTGCGGAGCAGACGCTGCAGTTTTCTCAGGGTTCATTTTCGAAATTTCTAACGCAGGTAAGTCTGCCTGATCATAAGATGAAATGGTATCTGCAAGGTCTGCGAGACAAGCTCAACGGGGCCAAGGAAGTGAGCTTCAAAGACCGAAACAAGTACATTGTCCGGCACAAGTATGGGACGGGCGTCGAGACGGCGCCGACCAAGAAAAAGTTCAACTTCAATCGTCATCCCTAAGGGCTGCCTTCAACCTGTAATTGATTGCGAAGATGCGTTGTTTCAATGTGCCGGCTATAGGCCCAGACCAGAGCACGACAGCCGTATCTACCAATTGGGAATTGTCTGCAGTGGGTCAACTGCGGCCGGTATTGCGTTTCTCCAGGAATGTCTGCTGCACTCCCGAAAGCTGCCGTCTTTCTGGATGACCCAAGCAGGCTGCTTTGTGCTATTTCCTGCCATCGGCACCCTCTTCCCGGTACATTGGATGACACCGCAAACTTGGCACATCGCGACGCCGGCGGAGCTGCCTTCCACAGCATCTGAAACTGACAACATGACAGCAATTGCCGTTGCTTAGCATACGTTATCGGACCTGAGGCCACCCTACCTGCATTGATCCATAAACCGACTTCCGTAGCGTCAAATGCTACACTATGAGATACCGGCATCAAATGCACTCCCCACCGTCGACGACAAGGGCCTGTCCGGTCATGAATGACGACCGGTCGGAAGCCAGGAACAGCAAGGCCTCGGCTATTTCAGACGGACTTGCCCAGCGACCCATGGGGATCTTTTCACGCACGTAGGTCTCCAGCGCCTCACGTCCACCCATCTGTTTCATAAAGGGGGCGTTGAAGGGTGTGTCCACCCACCCGGGACACAGCGCGTTGACGCGGATATTGAAACGGGCGTAGTCGAGTGCAATCTGCCGGGTCATCGCCACGACAGCATGTTTCGATGTGGCGTAGGCAACCATCTCGCGATCATAGAGGACGCCCGAGTTCGAGGCAGTGATGACAATGGAGCCGCCGCCTAGCCGCTTCATGTGCGGCACTGCAAGACGCGCCGCCATGAAATGGGCCCGCACGTTGATCTGCCATGAGGCATCCATGCCGGCCGGGTCTACCTGCTCTAGCGTACCTTCGACCTGTATGCCGGCATGCGAGTGCAGGATATCGACACGGCCCCAGGCTTCGATTGCTTTGGCCACAAGCTGTTCGAGGTCGCCTTCACGGCTGACGTCCGTCTTCATAGCGATAGCAACCCTGCCCGCGCCGGTAATGAGGCTGGCCGTGTCGCTTGCCGCAGCAGCATCCCGATCCGACGCGATCACCCGCGCACCATGCGCAGCCAGGATGTTTGCGCTAGCCCGCCCGATCCCCGAACCGGCGCCGGTCACGATGGCCACTTTGCCGGCGAGTAGCGTAGCTGGGTCAAGATTCTCCACGCGATGTCGGTCATCCTGCGCCTTCATTGCGTTGGCCTTCACGGCGCCCGTGCAACAGGAATTGTGCAGCCACAAGCAGCATCAGCGATGATACCAGCACGAGCGTACCGATGGCGTTAATCTCGGGCGTCACGCCACGCCGGATCGACGAGAAGACATACACCGGCAGGGTTGTCTCCGAGCCGGCCACGAAAAAGGCAATGATGAAATCGTCGAAGCTGAAGGTGAAGCTCAGCAGGAATCCAGCAAGAACGGCAGGGAATATCTGCGGCAGGGTGATCTGCCAGAATGTCCGAAATGGCGTGGCGTAGAGGTCAGTCGAGGCTTCGATCAGCGCCCGGTCCATGCTGGCGAGGCGGGAGCGTACGATTACGATAACCAGCGCCATTGTGAACAGTGTGTGCGCCGCGATCAACGAGCCATAGCCCAGGTTGAGGGATGGAGCTGCGCCAAGCGCCTCTGGCCACATAACGGCCAACGCCGGGTTGAGGAGGTTGAACACGCTCACCAGAGCAATCAGCGTCGCTATGCCGATAACAATGCCCGGCACCATTATGGAAACGTAGATGACGCCGTCATAGAGCGCCTTCAGCGGCCCGCGCACACCCTGCAGTCCGAGTGCTGCCATGGTGCCAAACACGCTGGCCAGTGTGGCGCTAATGGAGGCGACGATTAGGCTTGTTGTAAGTGCGTCGATGGCAAACGGGTTGGCCATCAGCTTGCCATACCATTGCACCGAGAAACCCTGGAAGCTCGAGGCATGGCGCCCTGCATTGAAGCTGAACAGCACGATGATGCCGATCGGCACGTAGAGGAACAGGTAGACGGCGAGCACGTATAATCTCATGGTGCGATCCCCCTAGAACATGCCCTGCCCCGGGTCCTGGCGTTGACCGCGCATCATCAGCTTCATGTAGAGACTGACGATCACCAGCATCAGGATCACCAGGGTCGCCGCGACGGCGGAGCCAAACGCCCAGTTGCGAGACTGCAGGAACAGGTCCACCAGCGCATTGCCGATGAAGAAAACCTTGCCGCCGCCCAGCAGGGCAGGAATGAGGAATTCACCCATTAACAGGATGAACACCAGCATGCAGCCGGTTGCCACTCCGGGAAGTGAAAGCGGCAGCGTGACTTGCCAGAAGCTACGCCACGGCGGGGAGCCAAGATCAGCTGCGGCTTCAAGCAGACGCTTGTCCAGTTTCTCAAGGCTGACATAAATCGGAAACACCATCAGTGGCAGGTAGCCATATAAAATGCCCACCAGCACAGCGAACGGTGTGTTGATGAGGCGGATTGATTCCAGCCCGATGTATTCCAGCAGCTTCGGTACGCCTTGTCCGCCGAGGATGAATATCCACGCATAGGTACGGATCAGGATGGAAGTCCAGAACGGCACGATCACCATGACCAGCAGCACGGTGCGCCACTTCGGACTGGCCCGCACAGCAAGGTAGTAAGCCAACGGATAGGCGACGAGGAGCGCGGCAAGTGTACCGGCCGGCGCCAGCATAAGTGTGTTCTTGAAGGCGGTGAACCGTGCAGGGAGATTGGCGTACTGCTCCAACGTGAACGCAGGCACATAGCCGCCCGCCGGTCCGCGCTCGCCGAAGCTGAACACGAAAACGAAAGCGAGCGGCAGGACGAGCATGGCGGCGAACCAGGCGGTTGCCGGCGCGAGCAAAAGCGCTCTGCGTGTCGAAGCCTGCATGGCCATGCCCGTCCTGCCCGTTTACATCAGGCTGACTTGAACCGGGCCAGCAGTTCGGCGCGGTTTGGGTCAGTCAGCGTGGCGGCTGCGCCAAACTCGAGCGCATCAAGCAACTCCTGGGCCGGGTAAAGGATCGGGTCCTCCAAAAGTTCCTTGGGCAACAGCGCATTGGTGCGGCTGTCGGCCACCGGATAACCATGCGCCAGCACTTCCCTAGCGTTCACTGCCGCATCGAGCAGGAAGTTGATTAGCGCATAGGCGGCGTCGCGGTGCGGCGCGCCCTTCGGTACGGCATAGTAGTCAGACCAGATCTCGCCGCCTTCCTTGCCCAGGACATAGGCCATCTCCGGCATGTCCTTGTTGAGCTGCTTGCCATCGCCGGTCCAGCACATCGACATCCACGCATCGCCGTTGCGCATCGAGGGTTGATAGTCGCTATTGATGGCGAACAGGTGGGGCTTCACCTCAATCAGAAGTTTCTCAGCGTCGGCCAACTCATTCGGATCGACCGAATTGAAGGAGTAGCCGAAGTACTTCAGCGCGTTGCCGATGGTGGTCAGCTGATAGTCATGCACCATGGTGCGGCCGGAGAAATCCGTCTTGGTCATGTCCCAGAACTCTTTCCAGCTGGTGAAGGCCTTGCCACCACTGTGCTTCGTGTTCATGACGAAGCCGGTCGTTCCCCAGTTCTTCGGCACGGCATAAACCGCGCCATTCACAGAGCCGGCATCAGAGAAACGCGGGTCGAAGGCATCGGCCTGATAGTTCGGCAGCTTGGACAGATCCAGCGGTTCGATCAGGTCCTGCTCGACATAGGTCGTAATGGTGTAGTTGGTGGGCACGAACACGTCCCAGCCGCTGCCACCGGCCTGCAGCTTTGCCAGCATTTCCTCGTTGGAGCCGAAGACGTTTACCTGAACCGCTGCACCAGATTGCTGGGTAAAGGCATCGAAGTTGGCCTGGTCATGATAGTTGGGCCATGTGGCCAGCACCACGCGGTCGCCAATATTGGCGGCATGTGCCTTGCGTGGACGCAGGCCCGGCATGGCGCCAGCCATCACTGCGGTCGCCATGCCAAGACCCGTCACGCCAAGGAAGTGCCGGCGCGTGACCGAGCCACGCCGGTAGCGCAGCAGCTCCTCGATGAACTTCTTGCGGCTGATGGGGGTGTTTTGATCAGACATTTTCGTACTCCCTTGGGCAACACTGCCCGGCTAGAAAACCCAGATAGATCACGTCTCGCCCAGAACCAGGGCGCTTTCCCGGCTGAAGCCCGCATGTACCGTTTCACCGATATCAAAGGGCTTCTCACCAAGCTCGTTCTGCCGCGGAGACAGTACCAGGAACTCGCCCAGTTCCGTGCTGCGCAGCAGGTATTCAGTGTGTTCCCCCAGGAAGATGCGATTGGCGACGCTTGCCGTCGTGACCATGCCCGGCTTGCCTGGCAACCGTTTGCGGTCGCGCACGGCCACCATCTGCTCCGGACGTACGCTGACGCTGACGCGGTCGCCTCCGCTGACCCTGCCGGCATTGTCCGGCGCCGCCTTCATCGCGGCGCCGGTGTCCAGCCTGACGCTGACTTCGTGCCGGGTGGTTTTGGCCACCGTACCCTCGAAGAAGTTCGACTTGCCGACAAAGTCGGCAACGTAGCGGCTGGCGGGGCGGTCGTAGAGTTCGCGTGGTGAGCCGATCTGCACGATCCGGCCCTGCCGCATCAGGCAGACGCGGTCACTCATCGACAGCGCTTCTTCCTGGTCGTGGGTGACAAGAATAAAAGTGATGCCGACATTGCGTTGCAAGGTTTGCAACTCGATCTGCATTTCGCGCCGCAGCTTGCGGTCGAGCGCGGCAAGCGGCTCATCCAGAAGCAGTACCTTCGGCCGGTTGATCAGCGCGCGCGCCAGCGCGACGCGCTGTTGTTGTCCCCCCGACATTTCCCAGATGCGACGACGCTGGTAGCCGGACAGTTGCACCAGCTCCAGCATTTCGTCCACCTGGCGCGTAATTTCGGCGGCCGGCGGCTTCGGCGCACGCTGACGCAATCCGTAGGCGATGTTGTCGGCAACGTTGAAATGCGGAAACAGCGCATATTGCTGGAACACCATGTTTACAGGACGCCGGTAGGCTGGCACGAGATTGACGACATCGCCGTCCAGCAAGACGTCACCCGAAGTTGGCGCTTCGAAGCCCGCGATCAGTCTCAGGGAAGTGGTTTTCCCGCAGCCTGACGGGCCAAGGAATGACAGGAACTCTCCCTTGGCAACGGCAAGCGTCATGGCATCGGTTGCCACCACGTCACCATAGCACTTGGTGACGTTTCGAAACTCGACGACTGGAGCGCTGCTGTCTGCCATGCCTGCCCGTCCATATCCTCCCGTTTGCATTAGACTGCGCATTTTGCTGATGTGAGGCATAGCCCAAATACCGATACAGGCTAGCGATATCGACAATCCGATGTATATAGGCAGCTTGACATATCCCAATTTGGATAGACGCAGTTGGCAGCGCCATGACAGTATATGACATCCGTTGGAACAGCGCGGTTGGCGATGCCATATCGGTGTTGGCCACGCCGCAGTTCCCGCAGTCACTGGTCAATGCCTTGCGGCTTGTCGCAGGTTTTGATCACTCGGTGATGTTTGCCTACTGCGGCGAGGCAAGGCCGCTGGACCTGTTCGACAACTTTCCGCCCGGCAAGCGCCGCATCTTCGTAACGGCTTACCAGGAAGGCCCGTATATGCTGGACCCGTTTTTCCTCGCCGGCAGCCGCGGTGTGCACAAGGGCCTGTACCGGTTGCGCGACCTCGCGCCGGACCGCTTCTACCAGAGCGAGTACTTCCGCTCCTACTACGTACAGACCGGTCTTTCGGAAGAGATCGGTTTCTTTGTTCACCTGCCCGCGGACGTGACAGCGGTGATTTCGCTGATGCGCACCGATCAGTCTCCCCCGTTCAACGCCAGAGAGTTTCGGGAACTGAAGGCCTGCGAGCCTGTGGTCGGTGCACTTGCACGCCAGCATTGGCAGGGGCTGTACCGCCGATTCTCGACTGCTGATGCATCGGGCGATGGACCGCCTGCCATCCAGCGCCAGATAGAGTTCGCCTTTCACAACTTCGGCAAGAGCGTTCTCACGCCTCGCGAAAGGGAAGTCGTCGAGTATGTCCTGAAGGGCTACTCGTCGGATGCGATCGGCAAGATACTGGAAATCTCGGCAGGCACCGTCCGCATCCACCGCAAGAATATCTATGCCAAGCTGGGCATCAACTCGCAGGGAGAATTATTCTCGCAGTTCATCGAAGCCCTGACCAAGTGAGATTTCATGTTACATGCCTCGCGGCAGGCGAGGGTGGTTCACCATAGGGCCGCCTCTAACCGGCAACATCAGCCGCAAGCATTGCTGAAAGGCAGCGCGCCACTTATACCAAAGGCCCTCACAACTGACCTGTATGCGCCCATTTGCGCATTCCAATTGATGTGATGACGTGGGGCTGCGAGATCAGGCTGTTCCAGGCGTCACATGCGGCATCGATGATGTCCTGGTAATTGTCGAAGACACGGTTCGAAAGGAAGTTGGCCCGCAGGTACTGCCAGACCTGCTCGACGGGATTGAGTTCCGGTGAGCGCGATGGCAGCAGGATCGGGGTGATGTTCTTCGGCCAGCGGAGATTGCCGGTCGTGTGCCATCCGGCGCGATCGAGCAGAAGCACCGCATGCGCGTCCTTGGCAATGTGCCGGGCAATCTCGTCGAGATGCAGTTGCATTGCTCCAGTATCGGCGAAGGGCAACGCCAGCGCTGCTCCTGTGCCCCTGGCTGGGCAGATGGCGCCGAACAGGTAGGCGCTTTCATAGCGCTGGTCGGCGGGCTGGATGGGTCTTGTGCCACGCTTGGCCCACTGACGAACGAGGCCGTTCTTCTGGCCGATGCGAGCTTCGTCCTGGAACCAGATCTCGATCTTTTTCCTGCGCGTCACGCCGTCAAGGTGGGCCGCGAGCGTGCGCGGGAAGTTTTTTTGAACGCCTGGATGACCTCGCCATCCTGCTTGGGGTGCCGGGGTCTGGCGCTGACATGGGAGAAGCCGAGGTGCTGCAGCAGCTTGCCGACGCTGCGCTCGTGGTAGTTGATCCCGAACCGCTCGACGATCACCCGCTGAAGATCGATGCGCCGCCATCGCACGACGCCGTCGACTGTGCGGTCGGGGCCGGTCTCAACGATCTCGGACAGTTCCTTGAGCTGTGCCGGCGACAAGCGTCGCGGATTGCCGCGGCGGCGATTGTCTTTCAGCCCGGCCGGACCAAGTGCATTGTAGCGGTGCACCCAGTCCCTCAGCGTCTGCCGGTCCATGCCGCCGATCCTGGCGGCTTCGGTCCGGCTCATCCCGTCCAGCACCGCCGCGATCGACAGCAGGCGACGGCTCTGGTTCGCATCCTTTGTTCGTGCAGCAAGCCGACGAAGCTCCGTCGGCGTGCGTATCTGATTCACAGCTACGGTTCTTGGCATGACAGGAATCCTCCCTGCCACCTTAAATCACCAAGCGCTTGATTTGGGAAGCTCCAGCGAGTCAGATCAGAAGGCCGTTGGTATTATCTCCTGTTGCGGAGTTTATCGATGCGAGACTTCAAAGTCGTACGGAATCTGCGCAATTGACAACTGCATTGGGAGTACGACTGCTGCCAGTTGCATTTCACCTAGATGTCCGTTAGGGGTCTTGGCTGTGTGAAAACGCCTGCGGGGCGAGCGTTGGAATTGGGACTGTCGGTTTGTGCGGACTGGAGACTGGCTTTCGCGAACATTGGCCGAGATTGACGTCCTGACATCCCAATCAAGGCACAGGAGGTGGCTGATGCGGCTTCAAGTCCGGGATTGGAGCGTTGAGGCGCCTGTCACGCCCTGATGGCCGCCATCAGCGGCTTGATGCCGATGATGTTGATGACCCGCGTCAGATTGTAGGCCAGCACGCTCAAGGCCATCTCGGTGCGGACATTCTTGAGGCGCTTCATCAGGAAGTGGGTTGCACCCATCCACATCTTGATGGTCCCGAACGGGTGTTCGACTGTCTCGCGGCGCTGGCGCATGGCTTGCGGGTTCTCATCGAGGCGCCGCTGCACCGCTTCCAGGACCTCTTCGTGCTCCCACCGGGTGACCACCCGGTGTGTGCTTTGAGTGCAGCGGGTCTTCAGCGCGCAGGTCCGGCACTGCTTCGTCTCATATCGCCTGAGATTGAGACCATCGCTTTGCCGCTTGTGTGAGACGAACGGCAGCGTCTGGCCAGCAGGGCAGATATACACGTCGTGTTCAGCCACGTAGCGAAAGTCCTGTTTGCCGAACTGCCCCTTGGCCATCAGCCCGGACGTCACCGGCTTGGGCAACGTGACGGTCACATCGATCTGGCTGCATTCAAGAATCTGCTCGGAGTTGAAGTATCCCCGGTCGGCGACAACATCCAGTTCCTCAACGCCCAATGCCTGCTTGGCTTTTTGCGCCATTGCCACCAGCTGTGCACGGTCGCTGCCGGTCTGCACCACGTCATGGGCAACGATCAGATGATGGTCGGTCTCCACTGCGGCTTGAACATTATAGCCGACAACCCCTGAGCCTCGGCCACTGGTTGCCATCGAGCGGGAATCAGGATCGGTCAGCGAGATCTGCCCGTCCCCTGCCTCTTGCATCTGTTGTTCCAGCGCCTTGAGACGGACCATCTCCTCGCGAAGCCTGGAGATCTTCTCATGCAGGCGGTTGACACGCGAACTGATCGCAGCGGTTGGATCCTGGCGGTCGGCGGTGTCGAGTTGATGCAGATAGCGTGCGACGCTGTCCTCGATCTGTTGCATGCGTCGCGCCATCTTGGCCCTGGTGAAGTTCCGGTCCCGGTTGTTGACCGCCTTGAACTTCGACCCGTCAATGGCAACGCTTGCCACCGACAGAAGACCGATCCGGCGGCATAGCTCGATGAACTGCGCACACACCTTGCGGATCGCAGATCCATTATCCCTGCGAAAGTCCGCAATCGTCTTGTGATCCGGTGCCAGTCGGCCCAGAAGCCACAGCACTTCCACGTTGCGCCCGGCCTCGCGCTCAAGCCGGCGGCTTGACTGCACCCGGTTCAAATAGCCGTAGACATAAAGCTTCAGCAGCACTGCAGGATGATATCCAGGCCGACCCGTGGCTGCTGCTATTGCGCGCTCAAACCCCAGCCCTGTGAGGTCAAGTCCGTCAACGAAGGCATCGATCACCCGAACAGGATTGTCCTCGTCGATCCAATCCTCCAGCCGATCAGGAAACAGCGTAACCTGGTTGCGATCGGCGCCCTCTATATAGCGGTTCATCACATCCTCCGAGACCTCGGAGAATCATACCTGACTCGGGCGTTTCCACACAGGCTGGGTCAGGAACGGCCGGTTTCGGGTCTCGCGAAGAATGTCTGCTGTAGCCCCGAAAGCAGACATTTAAGGTTAGAACCTGCAGGGCCGATAACCTCGATAACCTGATAACTTTCAGGCGTCAGAACCGTCCAAGTAACCAGGTTACCGAAGTTATCGGGGGTGGAGGGTTACCCGTCACCGCAGGATTTCGGCAGACAGTACTTTCCCCGCTCAGGGTTGAGAATCTCCCCGTTTTCCGCCATTTTGCGCAAAAGCTGCTTCACGTTGTTCCGCTTCATACCGGTCTCTTCGGCAATTTCCGTAGGCGTCATGGTGCCAAAGTTACCGGCAATGTTATCGCTAGCACCACGGTTACCAAGGTTATCGCGCATCACGTCCATGATAACTTTGCGCTCGTTCGAACGGCGAACGTCTGAAGCGTTGCCCAGTAATCGCCAGCGGCAGGTCTCCTTGTTGAACTCCATGGCGTGCTCGCCGCCCGGTATGTCACGACCCTCGCTGAAGAGGGTGACACCCTGGCCATCGCGCTTGATCACCATGTGTGCATCTGCGCAGCCAGCAAGTCCAAGCGTGCCAGAGATCGCGTCAACCGCCTCGCCGCCATCCTGCTTCCGCGTGTGGTGAACGATCACAACGGCAATACCCAGTTCAGCAGCCAGTTGCTGAAGGCTCTTGAGGGCTTCGTAGTCTGCCTTGTAGCCGTCCTTTTCCTTGAGTGGCCTGACCCGTTGCAGGGTATCGATGATCACCAGCCTGGGCCGTTCAGCGGTACTGGCCCATTCTCGAATTTGCTCAGCGCAGCCCGCATCCACACGCGGCCATTCGGTGTGGTAGGACAGTCGATCACCACTCACCTTTTGTGACTGCATCAGCTTGCGGATGCGGGATTGCAGGCGGCGGGGATTATCCTCCAGCGCCAGGTAGAGAACGTCACCGACAGAACAGAGACGTTCACCATCCAGCACATACCGACCTTCTGACACTGCTAGCGCAATATCCAGCATCAGCCTCGACTTGCCGATCTTGGGACGGGCGGCCAGCAGGGTCAGACCTTCCGGCAGGAAGCCCGGCACGCACCATTGCACCGGTGGGAACTCCAGTTTCATAAGGTCGGCCACAGACCGCCATGGTGCCTTCTGAAGCTTCTGGCGCCTCTCAAATTCAGCAGCGCTAATGACCGTTTCGTTCATGCCGCCTCCTTGTCGTCAGCGACGACGAATAGTTCGGGCATCGGCGCTGGCTGCATTGCTTCGCGGTATGTCGGCAGCAAGCATGCATCGATGGCAATGCGCGGGCAGTCGCGAAGTCGGTCAAAGGCCATCCCCCAATCAAGCACGAAGATGCCCTCTCGGCCTGAGCGTAACCAGCCGAGTGGGCTAGCATGGATTTTCAGGTGACCACCGAAACTGTACGTGCCCGCACTATCGATCTGCTCTTCGCCCACTGCGAAGCCCAATTTCAGCAAACGCGCCGTGTGACCCGTTCTTGCGTCCCAAAAGGCAACATCAATGACGCCATCTGCATCATCGATTGCAATTGCATAACAGGCGGGGCCAAAGTCTGCCGCGTCGAACCAGCCATCGCTGGCACACACTCCCCGCACCGCCTTAAGCGGCGAGTTGGCTCCTGACCCAAGAGCCAATGGAGGAACGCCGAGATTCAGCAGACGATCCATCATCACTTGAGGAATGACCGGCAGTGAACGATAGAGACACTGCGGATCAGGCATCAGCAGTTGTTGGCTGATGTCAGACTCGCCAGATGAAGTAACGTGCGTTAGGTTACCGACTGCGCTGCTTGCCGTCCTGGTTTGCAAATCTCGATGTAGATCGGGGTGAACATTCGGGATGTGGATTTCAGTCAAGGATCACCACCTCCAGCTTGCGGCGCGGTGAGCGGTACAGTGCCAGGTCGAGCCTAGTCGCCCGACGTACGCCAGTCGGTGCATGCACAAAGCAATGCCCGTCCAGGCTGACGAAAAGCTTGCCGATTAAGCGGCCTGAGTGTATTTTTCGCATATGGATCGGGCCTCCTTAGCCCGGTTCGGTTCCTTGCTAGGGGACACGTCTTGAAAGCCCGCTCGGCAGCCACCGGGCGGGTTTTCGGTTTCAGGGTTGGGGAATTCAGCCGCCATCAGGCAGCCTCGCACTGACTTACAAAATTCTGGATTTCGCTGTAGAGCCAGCCAACGCGATTGACACCAATGCGGCGCTGGCGGGGGAACCGGCCTTGCTCAATCCACCTGTAAAGGGTGCTCGTTGCCGGATTGCCAACAAGGGCGCGCGTTTCTTTGAGGGAACAAAGTTTGTCGCCGTGAAGCGGTGTCGTGTTGCTCATTTCTGCCTCGCTTTTGGTGACGCGGAACCGTCCGCGCCTTCATGCAAGGCAATAGGTAGCAGTTAGAAAATTGGACGCCTAAATCGGATAACTGGACAAAAAACAGAACGCGTCCAATTACTTGATTTTGCGCCTTCCTTTACGTTTCCAAGTATTATCCGCATGCTTACCGCGAAGCGCCTTAATCCTCGCCATGGATAGGCGCGCACTGCCATCTCGCATGCAACCAAATTCCTCGACGCCAGCCTCGTAATCGTCATCTCGGGATGGAGGCTTGGCGCTATTTTGATATGCCTTTACGCGCTTCATGTACCAAGCTTCTGCGACGGAGTTGGGCACCGGTTTTATGGGCTGCATACAATCGACTGTCCCGCCCGTTTGACCTAAATGTTCAGAGACAGGCTCGTGAGTTCCATTCACATGATCAAGAGGCGGCCAAAGCCGCAACACATCACTACTCGCCATTTCGGGGTCAAGAATTTCTGGCAGCCCATTACGAAATGTTAGCTGCATTGAATCCGACCACCAGACTACGCATTCAGGCCTCGCCGATGTGCTGACTTCCCGCCTTGAGTGGCCCATTCTCGAATGGCCAAAAACAGGCACATTCAACCGTTCCCGAACCGTTTGCTCGATTGCCTCACGCGCCTTCTGCCCATCAGCAACTGGTTTCCACCAAGCCCATTCACTCATTGCGCAAGTCGAATCTAGCACGGCTGTGAGAGAGCCTTGGTTATCAAAACGTGCCGCCTTCACTGCATCAGCATAGATAATCGTAAATGGTATTCTGTGCCTGCTGCGGTACCACAGCGCTACCAAATGCAGGCCCCAATGCTCGTGTGCAAATGGGTCAGGATCGTTCTCAAGCGGAAACTCCGCAAACTTTAGCGAGTACACATCCTGCCGAAACTGGGCATCATCATCCATATTGCACCCCGCAAGTGCATCCCGCTTTGAAGGGTCGCGCGGCAGCCGGAAGCGGTATCCGGTTTTCGGGGATCAGCCTAGCCGCGCAACTCAATTTTACCTCAACACTACGACATTCCCCGACACTGCACCTGCGCTGTCCACAATCGACGCCAGCCGTTCGGCCCATTTCTCCAGTGCCCGACGTTTTTCCGGTTCATAGGTGTGTTGGTCATACACAAGTCCGGTCACGCTATCGCGGTCTGTGCTGGCGTGGTTCAGCACCTTGCCGATCACAAGGCGATCAATACCAGCCGCCGCCATCTGCGACGCGACGGTTCTGCGCAAATCGTGGGGCGTGAAATGTTCAAGCTGCAAGCCCGCCAAGTTTCGGGCGATAGCACGAGACAGCGCACGCCTGGTCATGGACCCTTCACCTTTGCGGGCCGGGAACACAGGGCCAGACTTGCGGTTACAAATCGCTTGGCTAAACAGATCGCATGCAAACTCTGACAGCGGCACATTGTGCGCCTTGCCGTTTTTTGTCCTCTCCTTCGGAATGCGCCAAGTCCGTGCAGTGAGGTCTATCTCGGCAATGTTGCTTCCGGTGATCTCACCCGCGCGCTGACCGGTGAGCAGTAGGAGTTTCAAGGCAAGCCTTGTAGACGCGGCTGCCGTGGCCATATCGAGGCCGTGCCATAGCTGCGCAATCTCATCGACATTCAGAACCCGTTCCCGCACTCGCTCTCTGTTCCATGACAGCTTTTCAGCCGGGTTCACCCCCAGCATTCGGCGTTCCATCGCCCATGAGTAAATACGCCGGATCAGGGCAACTTGCCGGTTAGCCTCAACAGGTGCGCCGCGTTGGGTCACTGCATCATGGAGGCGGATCACATCGGCCTCGGACACCTGGCTAGCGCGGGTCGTGCCAAGGGCAGGCAGGATCGACGAATTCAAACGCCGCTCATCCTCTGGCCACGAGCGCCGGTTCGCCTTGGCATATCGCTTGAGGTAATCAGCGGCCAGGTCAGCAAACGTGCTTTCTGCCTTGATTGCTTCACGATCTGCTGCCGGATCGTCACCGGCTTCAACACGGGCAATAATGGTGAGCGCTGCCTTCCGAGCGCCGTCGAGGCTCAATGCCGGGTAACTCCCCAACTTATAGCGGCGCTTCTTGCCGTCCGCATTTCGCCGGTACATCACCAGCCAAACTTTCGAGCGCTCCGAAACACGCAAGCCAAGGCGGCTCCCTTTGGCGGTATCCCAGTAGTCCGTGCGGCTTTCACCAGCCTTTGGCTTGGCGCTGTCCACAAATCGATCTGTGAGACGTACCTGCATTGGAAAATCCTGAGTTAGATCTAATGGGTACCAAATGGGTACCAGAAAAATCGGGATTGCAAAAGAACCAGTGAGAAGGCATGAGTGACATATGCAACCTAATTGCTTGAATTTTGGTAACTTAAGCCCTTCCCATCAAATCCCATAGAATATAGACAACCTGCTTCGGGAGCAGGGGGTCGTGAGTTCGAATCTCGCCACTCCGACCAATTCAGACAAGGGCCTGCACGGCAGCGTGCGGGCCTTTGGCGTTTTCAGCCGCCGGGCACGCGCCGGTCAGCCTCGCGCTGGTATAGACCGAACAGGGCAAGCGCCGATCTTGTGGCGGATGCTTCAGCCGATGCATCGAGCGGCAAGGTGTCCAGCCACTTCACGAAAACCGGCCACAGGCTGTTGCCATGGCCGTGCTCCATGAACGCCACCGGCAAGGGTTCGCTGGCCCGGCGGGCCTCGCGCACCAGCATGGCGTTGCCAAGCCGCGAGCCTTCAAGCACGTAGAGCAGACCGGCAAGCCCGGCGGGTGTCATGTCAAGGTCAGGCAACGTCACAGGCGCCACGTCGAGGCCCAGGGCGCGGGCGTCTTCGGCGATCGCGGCGCGCCGTGTGCGTGCGGGCCAGTCCGGCAACAATGCTGCCACGCCGGCTTCCTCCATGGCCTGTTCCAGCGGATCGAGGATGGCGGCGTGCACGGCAATGAAGCTGGCATAGCCATCGCGCTTTGACAGTTCCAGCCGGCTCATCACCGCGTCGAGGCGCTCGTGGCTGGCGTGGGTCGCCTCGCGCAGGATGTTCCGCAATGAATTGCCTGCCATGCCGGTTCCGTTCTCCTCGACGCCATCGGTTGCGCACTGGTAACCCGGCGGGCTTGCGCGATCAAGGCGGCGACATTATGTGCCATGTGATCGCCGGCAACGGACGCTAGTCTGCCTCCATCAACGTCCCGCCAACAACACAGCCAGACCCCAGCCGTGCAACTTTTTGAACTCGCTTATGTCAGTACGATCACGTTCAATGCCTCGGACGAGGACATCAGCGAAATCGTTTCACACTCGCAACTGAACAACGCGCTGGCGGACGTCAGCGGGCTGCTGCTGTTCAACGGCATCAACTTTGCCCAGATGCTGGAAGGCCCGCAGGCAACGCTCGGGAGACTGTTCGAGAAGATCTGCCGGGACAAGCGCCACAGCGGCGTCATCAAGCTGGTTGAGCGGCCGATCGATTCGCGCGCCTTCAGCGGCTGGTCGATGGCCTATCTGAAGTCCACCGACAGCGTGTTCGGCACCAATTCGCGGCTGGTGCAGGTGCTCGCCTCGCGCGGTCTGACGGCTGATCCCGGCGAGATCGGCGACATCCTGGGCGACCTCAAGACCAGTTCCTTGACCAAGCTGACCAGCGGCGCCTGAGCCCCGGCCGTCAGGAACCATCGGCCCGTGTGACACGTTGACCGGAGAGCGTCCCGCGCCCGGCCGCAACAAGGAGTTTGCCATGACCATCGCTGCCCTGATTACACCCGTCCTGCCGAGACTGCGCCGCCATGCGCGCGCACTGGCCGGTTCGCAGGCCAGCGGCGATGCCTATGTGGGGGCGCTGCTCGAGGCGCTGGTTGCCAATTCGTCGATGTTCGACACCTCGGCCGATCCCCGGGTCGAGGCGTTCCGGCTGATGACCACCATGTGGCCGTCACTCAAGGTGCACGCAGAACAGGAATCGGGGCAGCAGTGGGAGAAGGCGGCCGCCCGCAAGCTCGGCGCACTCACGCCGCTGGCGCGGCAGGCGTTCCTGCTGACGGCGGTGGAAGGCTTCTCGCTGGCCGAGACGGCGAGCATCCTGGGCAAGGACGAGGCAGACATGGCCGGACTGCTGGACCAGGCGGCGCGCGAGATCAGCGACCAGGTGCGCACCCGGGTGCTGATCATCGAGGATGAACCGCTGATCGCCCACGACATCGAAACGCTGGTCAGCGACCTCGGTCACGAGGTGACCGGCGTTGCCCGCACCCATACCGAAGCGAACCGGCTGGCGGCCGAAACCGCGCCGGGGCTGGTGCTGGCCGACATTCAGCTGGCTGACGGCAGTTCGGGCATCGATGCGGTCAACGACATCATCAAGAAATTCAACGTGCCGGTGATTTTCATCACGGCGTTTCCGGAACGGCTGCTGACGGGCGAGAAGCCTGAACCGGCGTTCCTGATCACCAAGCCGTTCGTCGCTGACATGGTGAAGGCGATCGTCTCGCAAGCGTTGTTCTTCGACCGGGCGGCAGGCGCTGAAGCGGCCGCCTGAGCGGCCGGGGGTCAGACTGCCACTTCGAACTCGTCGCGCTGGAGCATTTCGGCAAGCCGCTTGCGGGCGCGGGAAACACGGCTTTTCATGGTGCCGACCGCAACGCCGCAGATCGCAGCCGCTTCCTCGTAAGCCATGCCGGAGGCGCCGACCAGAATGATGGCCTCGCGCTGGTCGTCCGGCAGCTGGTTCAGCGCCTGTTTGAGCTCTTCCAGTTCGATGTGGCTTTCCTGGTTGCCGATAACCGCCTGGCGTTCGGCGATCATGCCGTCGGCGTCCTCGACCTCGCGTCCCTTCTTGCGCATCTGCGAATAAAACTCGTTGCGCAGGATGGTGAACAGCCAGGCGCGCAGGTTGGTGCCCTCCTGGAACGAAGAAAAGTTCGCCCATGCCTTGACCATGGTTTCCTGCACAAGGTCGTCGGCTCGGGTGGCGTTGCCGCACAACGAATAGGCAAAGGCGCGCAGCGAAGGAATGTTGCCGATCAGGCCATCGCGCAGTTCCTGGGATACTGCCATGGTCAACCCTTCCCGTCCTGCTGCTCAAGCTGGCGCAGCAGTTCGGCGAACCGGTCGGGAACGGGTTCAGAGGCAACTTCGTCGTACAGTTTTCTCAGCTGCCGTCCAATCGCTTCCTCGACCACCGGATCGGGTCCGTGCCCATGGTGTCCGCCGGTCGGCATGCCGGCGCCAGGGGACGAATGGGGGGGCTTTTTCATCAATTCACCACACGATGCGGCAGCGCCGCCATCTATCTTGCACAAACCGCCGATGCAAGGCACCGGCGGTCAACCCTGTCATGCTGCATAGAACCACAAAGCACCGCCCAGCGATACAACGGCCAGCAGCAGGCCGAACAACAGGGCGTGGCGTGCTGGCGCATTTTCGGTCGCTGCGCGGGCTTCTTCTGTCGTGAGCTTGGTCATGGTGTACCTCGCTTTCTGCCAGTGTTCAGGACTTGTGACGGTCAACGCCGCCAACAGCCGATGGTTCCACCCGCAACGGTCTGCCGGAAGTCACAGAACAGGTGAACGGAGCATCCTTCGGGCCACATGTGCACCGCAACAACAGCTGGCGGGGCACTACAATGTCAGGGGAAGCCTTGCTTCGAACAGCAGCCCTTCCTCGCGCCAGGTAAAGCGGGTTTCGCCGTTGTACTGACGGGCCAGCAGCTTATCCAGCATGATGGTTCCGAATCCCCTGCGTTCCGGCTGGCTGCTGGCGTTGGCGCAACCGGTTTCCGACCAGTTGAGCTGAAGCTCCATGTTGTCGGCCTGGCCGTCTGTCTGGGGCGTCACGGCAATGTCCAGCCTGACCTTGCCACCATCCTGAACGAGCGCCCCATACCTTGCGGCGTTGTTGGCCAGTTCATGCAGGGCAAGTGCAATCATCTGGGCCTGCTGCGCGGTGACCAGCACTGGCGCGACCGAGACTGTCAGCCTGCCTTCCTCCTCCTCCGGCGAGAACGGCTTGAGCACCTTGTCGACCAGCAAATCGAGCCTGAGCGAGCCCCAGTTGGTGTCGAACAGGGCGTCCTGCGCCACGTTCAGCGCCCGCAGCCGGCTTTGCAGGTTGGCCTTGTAGTCGGGCACCGTATGCGACCGCGCAGCCGTCTGATCGGCAATGCTTGAAACGAGCTGCATGGTGTTGCGCACCCGGTGGGCCAGTTCGCGCACCAGGATATCGCGAGCCTGGGCGTTCTCCTTGGCGGCGCTTATGTCCTGCATCACGACGCTGGCGGTTTCGCCGCCAGCCTCGTTCTCGATGCGCTCACCAATCGACAGAAGCACCCAGTGCGGCTTGCCGGCAGCGTCGAGCAAGCGGCATTCGATAGCGCGAAAGCTGCGCCCCGGAGCAGCCACCTCGTCAAGCAGTTCAATGAGGACGGCATGATCGGCCGCATCAAAAAGGTCGACCAGCGGTTTGCCTTCGATCTCCTCGCGGGATTTGCCCGTCAACTGCAGCAGCTGGCCGTTCGACTTGATGGCGCGGGCGGTGCCTGTCTCGATCTCGACGTTGGCGGTGCCGGTACTTTCGAACAGCGAACGGTACGCCGCCTCGCGCACCGCCCTCGCATGTTCGGCCTGGTCCAGCCGCGACCCGACAAGGCGGTTCTCGGCCTGCAGTCGCGACTGCTCGCTGGCGCCCAGCGCAACCAGCGTCAGCAGTGCGCCCAGACCGAACACAAGCATCGAGGCCGCCGTGCTCGACCCACTGGAGCCAATTGCCACGATCGCGTCCCACTGCCGGTCACCCACATTGAGCCGGACCCGAACCAGATTGACGTCTTCCTCCACTCCGGGCGCCGCATAGATTTCCCGTCCCGACCCCACATCCTGCAAAGCGGCAAGAGAAACCTGTTCCGTCTGCCAGAGTGCGGCCAGCGCGGGCAGCGAGATCAGCGCCGCAACGGCGCCCGAGAAATGACCGGCCTCATCGTGCAGCGCCCGGCTGGCCACCGGCAGGTACATCAGGAAGCCGGTTTCATCCGGGCTCTGCACCAGCGGGAAGCTGTCGGACACCGTAACCCGGTTTCCTTCACGCGCCCTGGTGATGGCGTCAGCGCTGGTGGCGTTGCTGGCCACATCGAGACCCAGCGCCGTCTCGTTGCCGGCATAAGGGTAAATCAGGTCGATGATGTAGTGATGCTTGCGCGGCTGAACGGCAGCTGTGCTGCCGCCGCGTTCAGTTACCTTGAATGGCCGGGACCGCAATTGCTGCTGGTGACGCACATAATCATGCAATTCATCCGGCTTCACGAACTGGACATGCTGGAGGGCGCGGACATAGTCCGGTTGGGCAAGCTGGACAGCAAACCCCTCGAACTCGGCGTCGCTGACGTCGCGCTGGATGGCAAAGAAGCCGCGCAGCGCGCGCAGGCTGCCCTCAACCAGCAGGGTCTGGTTGCGCAGTTCATCGACCATGGCGCCAGCCTGGAAGCGGTCCGACTGGACACGCCGGCTTTCGACCACGCCAAAAGCGATGAAGCCGGCGACAGCCGACATCACCAGGCCGCTCAACAGGATGAGGATGGAAACGGTTTTTCGCGACAAGCCGGCCTCTACGTGTTGCAGGCAAATATACCAACGGGTCCGCGGCCTCGCCCGTCAGCCGGAGTTTGCCACAGGCAACGGTCCACGCCCATGCCAGGTTCCTGAACATAAAAACTTGCCGCCGGTATGCAACCAATTCCGGCACCGTTCATTTTTTCGGTACAGCGGCCGAAGCCCTCTGTTCCCTCCCCGCATCGCCGCTGCCGACTTCAACCCCCTGGCCTTCCCGGCCGGGGGATCATTTTTTGGGCTGCCCCGATTGTGATCCGGGTGCGATTGACGAACCGGGCGCCAGTTGGCACAGTGCCCGGCATTCGCATGCCACGATGCGGGAGAGATCAGGCTTCGCGCCTGGCGCCGAAGGAGCAACCGCCCCGGAAACTCTCAGGCAAAAGGACCGCTTCGTGGAACATCTCTGGAGAGCAGCGGCGCTAATGCCGCTCACCGAAGGGCGTAAGCAGGCCTTCAGTCAAGGCAGGCGAAATCTCTCAGGTCGTTGACAGAGGGGGCAAGTGTATCCGGTTTTCCGCCGGCTGCACTGCCACCTTTGGAATGACGGCTTGGGGAGACAGGCGCTTGAACGATCAGCAACCGGACACCCTGGAGAAGACACCGCTATGCGCGGTCCACGAAGCGCTCGGCGCGCGCATGGTGCCGTTCGCCGGCTACCTGATGCCGGTGCAATACCCCACCGGCATCATCGCCGAGCACAATCATGCCCGCCAGAAAGCCGGACTGTTCGACGTCTCGCACATGGGTCAGGCGTGGTTGAAGGGGCCGGATTTCGAAACCACGGCGCGCGCGCTGGAGGCGCTGGTTCCAGCCGCCATCGTCTCGCTCGAGCCGGGCCGGCAACGTTATTCGCAACTGCTGAACGGCGAGGGCGGGTGCATCGACGACCTGATGATTGCGCGCCCGGCCCGAAAGGACATGCAGAACGGGCTTTTTCTTGTGGTCAATGCATCGCGCAAGCACATCGACTTTGCGCATCTGCGAAATCACCTGGCCGATGGTATCAAGCTGGAGGAACTGCCGCAGCTGGCGTTGCTGGCGCTGCAGGGTCCGCGTGCCGAGGCGGTACTCGAGGCGCTGGCGCCAGGCGTCGCTGCGCTTGAGTTCATGGAGGGTGCGCCGTTCACGTTCGAGGGCGACAGCATATACGTCACGCGGTCGGGCTATACCGGCGAGGACGGGTACGAGATATCCGTGCCGGCGGCCAGGGCCGAAGCCCTGTGGAACGCGCTGACTGCCCATGAAGAGGTCATGCCAATCGGACTTGGGGCACGCGATTCACTGCGGCTGGAGGCGGGGCTGTCGCTTTACGGACACGAACTGGACGAAACCGTATCGCCGGTGGAGGCGTCGCTGCTGTGGTCGATCCCGAAACACCGGCGCGAGCAGGGTGGCTTTCCCGGTGCTGCCCGGATTCAGCGTGAAATCGCCGAAGGCCCTTCCCGCAAGATTGTGGGCATCAAGCCGGAAGGCCGGGCGCCAGCGCGGGAAGGCACCTTGATCATGGCGGACGGCAACGAGGTGGGCGTGATCACCTCCGGCGGCTTCGGACCAACCGTTGGCGGTCCGGTGGCGCTGGGCTTCGTGCCGCCGGCGCTGGCGAAACCCGGCTCGAGGCTCGACCTTATGGTGCGTGGCAAGGCCTTGCCCGCAGAAGTGGTCAAGCTGCCGTTCGTGCAGAAATCATTCAAGAAGTAACCAAACCAAAAAATGCAAATCTGGAGGACTTAACATGGCGACAATGAAATTTTCCAAGGAGCACGAGTGGATCCGCGTCGAGGGTGACGTGGCCACCATCGGCATCACGCAACACGCGGCGGAACAGCTTGGCGACCTGGTGTTCGTGGAACTGCCGGACGTTGGCAAGACGGTAGCGCCCGGCGACGAGGCCGCCGTGGTAGAATCGGTGAAAGCGGCTAGCGAAGTCTATGCCCCCGTTTCCGGCGAAGTGATCGAGGTTAACTCGGTGCTGGCGGACGAGCCGGGCAAGGTCAACGAGGCGCCGGAAGGCGATGGCTGGTTCATGAAGCTGAAGCTGTCGGATGCCTCGGAACTGGACGGGCTGATGGACGAGGCCGCCTACCAGGCGTTCGTCGAGGAGCAGGGCTGATCCCCTTGCCCCCGCCTCGCCCCGAAACGATCACCATGAAAGCGTAAACAATGGCTGACAATCGCCCCCGTCTGACCGACCTGCAAGCCGGTGCCAACTTCATTCCCCGTCACATCGGCCCGCGTGAATCCGAGATTTCGGACATGCTGAAGACGGTTGACGCCTCCTCTCTCGATGATCTGATCTCCAAGGTCGTACCGAAGAAAATACACTCGGATCGGGCTCTGGAATTGCCTGTTCCACTGTCGGAGCGCAACGCGCTGTCGGACTTGCGCAAGATTGCAAGCCGCAACCGCATCTACACCTCGATGATCGGCATGGGCTATTATGGCTGCGTGACGCCGAAGGTCATCCTGCGCAACATCCTGGAGAATCCCGGCTGGTATACGGCCTATACGCCCTACCAGGCAGAGGTGAGCCAGGGCCGGCTTGAAGCACTGCTCAACTTCCAGCAGATGGTGGTGGACCTCACTGGCCTTGAACTGGCCAGCGCCTCGCTGCTGGACGAAGGCACGGCGGCGGCTGAGGCCATGGCCATGGCGCACCGGGTTTCTAAATCCGGGCGCGATGCGTTCTTCGTCGATGCCGACACCCACCCGCAGACCATCGCGGTGCTGGAAACGAGGGCGCGCGGCTTCGGCTTCGAACTGGTGATCGGGGATCCCGCAACCGACCTGAAGCCGGGCGAGGTGTTTGCCGCCCTGCTGTCCTATCCCGGTTCGTCAGGCCAGGTGCGCGACCACAGCAAGATGATCGCTGCGCTGAAAGAGGCGGGCGCGCTGTCGATCATGGCCACTGACCTACTGGCGCTGGCCATGCTGACGCCGCCGGGCGAGCTTGGCGCCGACATTGCCGTGGGCTCGGCCCAGCGCTTCGGCGTGCCGATGGGTTATGGCGGCCCGCATGCGGCCTTCTTCGCCACCCGCGACGAGTTCAAGCGGGCGATGCCGGGCCGCGTCATCGGGGTGTCGGTGGATGCGGAAGGCCGGCCAGCGCTGCGCATGGCGCTGCAGACCCGCGAACAGCATATCCGGCGCGAGAAGGCCACCAGCAACATCTGCACAGCGCAGGTGCTGCTGGCGGTGATTGCCGGCATGTTTGCCGTCTACCAGGGGCCGAAGGGCATCGCCAAGATTGCCGCCCGCGCCCACCGATTTGCCGAGATCACCGCGCACGCCCTGAAGAAATGGGGGTACGAAGTCACCACCGATGCCTTCTTCGACACCATTACCGTGCGCGCCCCGGCCCGCGCCTACGCGCTGGTGGCGAAGGCGCGCGAGCAGCGCATCAACCTGCGCCATGTGGACGCCGACCATATCGGCATCTCGTTCGACGAGACCACGCGGCGCTCGGAGGTCGAGAAGCTGCTCAGCTGCTTCAGGACCAACGGGCTGGCGGGCTGGAGTCTCGACCAGATCGACGAGGAACTGAGCGAATGCATCCCGGCCGGGCTGCGGCGCACGTCCGGGTACCTCACCCACCCGGTGTTCAACATGTACCGGTCGGAGACGCGGATGCTGCGCTATCTGCGGCACCTGCAGTCGAAGGACATTGCGCTCGACCGCTCGATGATCCCGCTGGGTTCGTGCACCATGAAGCTCAACGCCACCACCGAGATGATTCCGGTGACCTGGCCGGAGTTCGCCAACATGCACCCGTTCTGCCCGCTGGAGCAGGCGCAGGGCTATCAGCAGCTGTTCGAGGAACTGGAAAGCTGGCTGGCCGAGATCACCGGCTTCGACGCCGTCTCCCTGCAGCCCAATGCCGGCAGCCAGGGTGAGTATGCAGGCCTCATGACCATCCGCGCCTTCCACGAGGCCAACGGTGACAGCCACCGCGACGTGTGCCTGATCCCGTCGTCGGCCCATGGCACCAATCCGGCGTCTGCCGTGATGGCGGGGCTGAAGGTGGTGGTGGTCAAGTGCGATGACCATGGCAACGTGGACGTGGACGACCTGACGGCGAAAGCGGACGCCCACAAGGACAATCTGGCGGCGTTGATGGTCACCTACCCGTCCACCCACGGAGTGTTCGAGGAAGCCATCAAGGACATCTGCCGGGTGATCCATGACCATGGCGGGCAGGTCTATCTGGACGGGGCCAACCTCAATGCGCTGGTGGGCCTCGTCCGCCCGGCCGAGATCGGGGCGGACGTGTGCCACATGAACCTGCACAAGACCTTCTGCATTCCCCATGGCGGCGGCGGGCCCGGCGTAGGGCCCATCGGCGTGAAGGCGCATCTTGCACGGTTCCTGCCCGGCCATGACGTGGTCGAGGGCGTCAACCCTGCCGCCCACGGCTTGCCCACCATCGGCCAGGTGTCGGCAGCGCCCTGGGGCTCGGCCTCGATCCTGCCGATCTCGTGGGCCTACATCGCCATGATGGGTGCGCAAGGCCTGACCCGGGCGACGCAGGTGGCCATTCTCAACGCCAACTACATTGCGCGCCGGCTCGGCAAGCATTTCCCGATCGTCTACTCCGGGCCGGGCGGCTACGTGGCGCACGAGTGCATCATCGACATGCGCGAGGTGAAGGAGAAGACCGGCATTGGCGTGGAGGACGTGGCCAAGCGGCTGGTGGACTATGGCTTCCACGCGCCGACGATGAGCTGGCCGGTGCCGGAAACGCTGATGATCGAGCCGACCGAGTCCGAGTGCCAGCAGGAGATCGACCGGTTCTGCGATGCGATGATCCAGATCCGCGCCGAGATTGCCGAGGTGGAACAGGGCAAGGCCGACAAGGTCAACAACGTGCTGCGCAATGCGCCGCACACCCACCGCGCGCTGCTCGAGGACTGGACACGGCCTTACTCGCGCGAGCAGGCGTACTTCCCGCTGCACACCCAGCGCGACGACAAGTACTGGCCGCCGGTGGCGCGCGTCGACAACGTATACGGAGACCGGCACGTGGTGTGCACCTGCCCGCCGCTGGAGGCCTATGCGGAGGCCGCAGAGTAAGGATCAGACGCGTTCGAGGGCGCAGGCAATGCCCTGGCCAACGCCGATACACATGGTGGCAAGCGCAAGCTTGCCACCTTTTTCGTGCAGCTCCAGCGCCGCGGTACCGGCAATGCGCGCGCCCGACATGCCCAGCGGATGGCCCAGCGCAATGGCGCCGCCATTGGGGTTCACGTGCTCTGCGTCATCCCTGATTCCGAGTTCGCGCAGCACGGCAATGCCTTGCGCGGCGAACGCCTCGTTCAGTTCAATGACGTCGAAGTCCGCGGGCTTGATGCCGAGCCTCGCGCACAGTTTGAGCGTCGCCGGCACCGGGCCTATGCCCATGATGCGCGGGGCAACGCCAGCCGTCGCGCCGCCAACGATGCGGGCGATGGGGGTCAGGCCGGATTTCTTCGCCGCCGCTTCGGAGGCAATGATCATCGCTGCCGCGCCGTCGTTGACGCCGGATGCATTGCCGGCGGTAACTGACCCGCCCTGGCGGAACGGCGCCTTCAGCTTTGCCAGCTGTTCAGCGGTGGTATCAGGGCGCGGGTGTTCATCGGCATCGACCACCGTATCGCCCTTGCGGCCCGGGATGATGACCGGGGTGATTTCCTTGGCCAGCCGGCCCGACGCGATGGCCTTGCCTGCCTTGACCTGGGAGTGCAGCGCGAAGGCATCCTGATCCTCGCGGCCGATCCGGTAATCCTCGGCCACGTTCTCGGCCGTCTCGGGCATCGAATCGACGCCGTACTGTTGCTTCATCAGCGGGTTGATGAAGCGCCAGCCGATGGTGGTGTCATAGACGGCATTATCGCGCGAGAAGGCCGTCTGCGCCTTGGGCATGACGAACGGGGCGCGGGTCATGCTTTCCACGCCGCCTGCCACACAGATGTCCGCCTCGCCTGCCCTGATGGCGCGGGCTGCCGTCAGCATGGCGTCCATGCCGGAACCGCACAGCCGGTTGATGGTGGCGGCAGGAACTGCCTGCGGCAGGCCCGCCAGTAGCCAGGCCATCCGGGCAACGTTGCGGTTGTCCTCGCCGGCCTGGTTGGCGCAGCCATAGATCACGTCGTCTACGGCTTCCCAGTCGACGCCCGCATTGCGGTCCATGAGCGCCTTCAGCGGCACGGCGCCGAGATCATCGGTCCGGACGTTCGCCAGCGCGCCGCCGAAGCGGCCAATAGGCGTGCGGATGTAGTCGCAGATGAAGGCCTCAGCCATTCCGCTTGAGCCACTTCCACGTCGCCGGGAAGACGATGGCCGCAAGCACCAGCTTGGCGATATCGCCGGGGATGAATGGCAGGAGGCCGAACTGCACGGCCTTCTCGACGCCGATCAGCGCCGACAGCCAGCCGAGGCCGAGTGCATACATCGCCACCGTGCCTGCCAGCATGGCGAGGCCCATGGTCAGCACGGTGCGGTCAAGGCCACGTTCAGCCAGCCAGCCGGTGATGCCGGCGGCAACCACGAAGCCTGCAAGATAACCGCCGGTGGGACCTGCCATGTATGCAAGGCCAAGGCCCTTCTCCGGCGTACCGGCAAACACCGGCAGACCCATCGCACCTTCCAGCAGGTAGAGCGCGACGGTGGCCATGCCAAGCCGCCAGCCGAAGGCAGCACCGATACCCAGCACCACGAAGGTCTGCATGGTCATCGGCACAGGCCAGAACGGCACCTGAACCTTGGCCGACGCCCACAGCAACAGCGAACCTGCAATGGCCAGAAGCACGTTCTGGACAATGGTAAGGCCGCCGTACCTGCCCAGCACGGTCTGGGTGAGCGTTGGCATGGAAGCGTTGGCGGTGTGCATGATGTAAACCCCTGCTTTGTTTGCCTGATGGCTTTAAACCTGTTGCCAATCGCTATATTAGCCTTTGGCAACGACCGCAACAGCACTAAAGTTTTCATGCCCATGAGTGAGTTGAGTTTTGACCAGGCCTTCGAGGCAGCGCACGGGCGCGCCGTGGACGTAAGCCCGCTGGTGCGCCGCGTTACCTGCAACAATCCTGGCCCGTTCACCTTCAAGGGAACCAACTCCTATATCGTCGGGCGCGGCAACGTCGCCATCATCGATCCGGGCCCCGAGGACGAGGACCATCTGGCTGCCCTGCTCGATGCGGTGCGCGGCGAAACGGTTACGCATATCATCATCACCCACACCCACCGGGACCACTCGCCGCTGGCGCGCCAACTCAAGGCTGCCACCGGGGCCGTCACTTTTGGTTACGGCCCGCACGGGGCCGGGCGGCCGGCCAAGGCCATCACTTCCGGTGACATCACGCTTGATGCAGCCGGCGACCACGAGTTCCAACCCGACGTGACGGTTGATCATGGAGAGGTGATCGAAGGAACCGGCTGGACGCTCGAAGGCGTGTTCACGCCGGGTCACTGCTCCAATCACCTGGCCTTCGCGCTGCCTGAGGAACGGGTGCTGTTTTCAGGTGATCATGTAATGGCGTGGTCCACCTCGGTCATTGCGCCGCCGGATGGCCACATGGCGGACTACTTCGCCTCGCTGCGCACGTTGATGGAGCGGGTGGACGACAAGGTCTACCTGCCCGGCCACGGCCCCGCCAAGACCGAACCACAGCGGTTTGCCCGCGCCTTTCTCGGTCACCGGCAAATGCGCGAGAAAGCCGTGCTGCAGCGGATCAGGGGTGGCGAGCGCACCATCATGGGCGTGGTCCGGAAGGTCTATGCCGGTGTGGATCCGAAGCTGCACAACGCTGCCGCCCTGTCGACGCTGGCCCACGTCGAGCACCTCATTGAACAGGGGCTGGTGAGAGCGCACGGACCGCTGTCCATCAACACCGAGTACGAGGCGGCGTGAGCCGTGGTCAGGCGCATGCTCATCACCATCCTTGCACTGATTTCCGTCACCCTTGGGGCAGCGGTCCTCTGGGCCTGGACACCGGACCTGCCGCGAAGCGCGCTTGAAGCGAAGTATCTCGAACAGCCCGGCGACCTTATGAACGTGGACGGCATGCGCCTGCACGTGCGCGACCGTGGGTCCCGAGATGCATCCGCCGTCGTCATGATTCATGGTACGGCATCGCACTTGCAAAGCTGGGACGACTGGGCGGCCGGGCTACAGGACCGCTTCCGGGTGGTGCGGCTTGACCTGCCGGGTCACGGCCTGTCGGAACCGGATCCCACCGGCAACTACTCGGATGAACGCAGCGTCGCGCTTCTCGCGGCGTTGATGGACCGGCTCGGCATTGAAAGGGCCAGCATCATCGGCAGTTCGCTGGGCGGGCGCATCGCCTGGAAATTTGCCGCCGCCCATCCGGACCGGACGGCAAAACTGGTGCTGGTTTCGCCGGACGGATTCGCCAGTCCCGGCTTCGAGTATGGCAAGGCGCCGGAAGTGCCAGCCTCGCTCGGCCTGATGAAGCATTTCATGCCGAAGCGGCGGCTGCGCCCGCAGCTGGCGGCGGCCTATGCCGATGGCAGCCGCATGGGCGGTGCGATCCTGCAACGCTATCATCACCTCATGCGCGCACCCGGCAACCGCGAGGCGCTGCTGGAGCGTATGCGCCAGACCGTGCTGGAGCCGCCCGCACCCTTCCTTGAAAAGATCACCGCAGCCACCCTGCTCGTCTGGGGCGAGCAGGACCGGATGATACCCGTCAGCAACGCGCAGGACTATCTGCGGGTGATGCCCAACGCCGAACTGGTCACCTTCGCGGACGTGGGACACGTGCCGCAGGAGGAGGCGCCGGAGATGTCGCTTAAACCGGTCAGGGCATTCCTCGAACGTCCCTGACGCCGGACATCACACGCGCTCGTAGCGGCGCATCATCGATACCTTGCACTCTACTTCCACCACGTGCTCCATCTCGGCAATCCGGTCACGGATGTCCTGCAGCTGCGCAGGATTGCCGGTCTCGACGCTGACGATCATGTCGGGCTTGCCGGAGATGGAATCGATGGAGGTTACCCCGGCAATGGCCGCAATGCCCGGCGCGAGACGGGTACAATTCGGAACACAGGTGGTGACGTGGATGAACGCGCGCGTGACTTGTTCCCGATCGGGCCTGCGGATGGTGAAGCCCAGGATTTCGCCATCTGCCTTCAACCGGGCAATGCGCTCCTGAACGGCTGATGTGGAAAGCCCCACCTCTCCTGCCAGCGTCTTTAGCGGCATGCGGCCATCGTGTTCCAGCAGGGCGAGCAGGCGTTCATCGATTGCGTCGAGTTTCTTCGGCATGGAAGTCCATCGTTTGCGCCGGAAAACAACCGGCCGTTCCGGAAACTGACCGGAACAAATCGCCCGAGCGCGCCCCTAGTGTCAATCGCGCGAAACAATCACGAGGAGACTATCGCAATGAGCAACCTGTCGATCGATGCCGCCGTCAACAAGACCTGCCCGTGGTCGGGCAACCCGATTTCCCCAGACGCGCTGACGCGGTATCGCGGCCATGTTGTCGGCTTCTGCAATACCGGCTGCCGCGACAAGTTCGAAAAGGCAACGGCGATGTTCGACGGCATCATTGAGCAGTCGGCAGCACGTAATCCTTGAACTGTTCGCGCAAGGTGAGCTTGGAGATCTTGCCGGTCGCCGTGTGCGGAATCTCGTCGACGAAAGCCACGTCGTCCGGCATCCACCACTTGGCGATCCTGCCTTCGAGGTGCTTCAGCACGGCGTCCTTGCTGACCTCGGCGCCCTTCTTCTTCACGATCACCAGCAGCGGGCGCTCGTCCCACTTGGGGTGCGGCATGCCGATGGCAGCCGCTTCCGCCACGCCGGGGCAGCCCACCGCCGCGTTCTCCAGGTCGATCGAGGAAATCCACTCGCCGCCCGACTTGATGACATCCTTGGAGCGGTCGGTAATCTGCATGTAGCCGTACTGGTCCAGCGTGGCCACGTCGCCGGTGTCGAACCAGCCTTCGGCGTCGAAGGCATCGGCGCCGTCACCCTTGGCATAGGAGCGGGCGATGGCGGGTCCGCGCACCTTCAGCCGGCCGAACACCTTGCCGTCATGCGGCAGGTCGGTGCCCTCGTCGTCGGTGATCTTCATTTCCACCGTGTAGGCAGGCCGGCCCTGCTTGAGCTTGACCTTCCACCACTCATCGTCACTGAGGTGCTCCATGCCGCCCTTGCGGGTGCCGAGCGATCCCAGCGGCGACATTTCGGTCATGCCCCAGGCATGGATGACGCGGGTATCGTACTTGTCCTCGAACGCCTTCATCATGGCTTCCGGGCACGCAGAGCCACCGATCACCACCTTTTCCAGGTGTGGCAGCTTCAGGTCCGGGTTCTGTTCGAGATACTGCAGCAGCATCAGCCAGACAGTCGGCACAGCGGCGGTGGCCGTGACCTTCTCGGTATCGAGCAGTTCGTAGATCGCCTCGCCGTCCATGCGGGGCCCGGGCATCACCATCTTGGCGCCCGCCATCGGCACGGAGAACGCCAGCGACCAGGCATTGGCATGAAACATCGGCACGACCGGCATCCACACGTCCCTCGACGCCATGCACAGGGCATCGCCCGCGCCCGACGCCATGGCGTGCAGCACGTTGGAGCGGTGCGAGTACACCACGCCCTTGGGGTTTCCGGTGGTGCCGGAGGTGTAGCACATGCCGCAGGCGGTGTTCTCGTCAAAGCGCGGCCAGGCGAACGCGCTGTCGCCCTGCCCGATCAGTTCTTCATAGGTAATGACATTGTTCAGCTTGGTCTCGGGCATGTGGGCGCCATCGGTCATGATGACGAAGCCCTTCACCTTCGGCAGCTTGTCCTGCACTGCCTCAAGCAGCGGCACGAAGGTCAGATCCAGGAACACCCATTTGCCTTCGCCGTGATTGATCACGTAGATCAGCTGTTCGGCGAACAGGCGCGGGTTGAGCGTGTGCACCACACAACCCAGACCCATCAGCCCGTACCAGGTCTCCATGTGGCGGTAGCCGTTCCAGGACATGGTGCAGACGACATCGCCGAGCTTGAGGTCCAGACGGCCTTCCGCGGCTGATGCCAGCGCGCGGGCGCGATGGTCGAGGTCGCGATAAGTCATGCGGGAAATATCGCCCTCGACCCGGCGCGACACGATCTCGCGGGCGCCATGCCAGCGCGATGCGTGATCCAGAATGGTGTGAACCAGCAGCGGCCAGTCCTGCATCAGTCCCAGCATGACGTCTCCTCGAAAAGGCTGTTCTTGATTGTTGTGGCGGATAATAGCGGTTCACCCGCGCGGATCAATCGGCACCATGTCCTTCAGGCCGAGAATTTCTTCCAGCATCCGCCCGCCGGCCAGCACCTCACCGTCGCAGTTGGGCCGGCCGATGATCTGGATGCCCACGGGCAGGTCGTCGCCGGTGAAGCCTGCCGGAATGGACAGCGCGGGCGCGCAGACATTGGTGATGGCGTAGACGATGGCGAGCCAGTCGATATAGGTTTCGAAGGTGTGGCCGTCACACTCGGCCACGTAGCGTTGCTTCGATCGGGTAGGGGGCGACGATGGTGGCCGGGCACAGCAGCAGGTCGTAGCTGTCGAAAAAGTCGAGCGTGCGCTGGAACATGGCGGCGCGCTGGTGATCGGCCCTGACGATCTGGTCGGCAGTGAGCGCGAGCCCCTTCTCGATGTTCCAGATGACCTCCGGCTTCAGCTTGTCGCGATGGGTTTCCAGCAAGGGCTTCATGCCGGTTGCAAACGACAGCGCGCGCAGGGTCTGGAAACACTCGTGTGCTTCCGACAGATCGGGGTGGGCTTCCTCCACGATAACGCCCGCGTCCTCGAAGCGGCGGGCGGCGGCTTCAACGATCCTCGCGACCTCAGGGTCAACCGGCGTGATTCCCAGATTGCGCGACAGTGCCACCTTCTTCGGCTTCCAGCCGGAGCGGCACTGGTCGAGATAGCTTTTCTGCGGACGCGGCTTCGACACGGGATCGCCAGGTTCCTCGCCGCACATGGCGTCGAACAGCATCGCCAGGTCTTCCACGTTGCGCGCCATCGGGCCTTCCTGGCCCAGGTTGCCGTCCACCTTGCCGCCGCGCGACGTCGCCACCCGGCCCGGCGAGGGCCGCATGCCGCAGATGGAATTGAACGAGGCCGGGTTGCGCAAGCTGCCGCCCATGTCGGAGCCGTGGGCCACCCAGGCCATGCCGGCGGCCAAGGCCACGCCTGCCCCGCCGGATGACCCAGCAGCGGAACGGGCGGTGTTCCACGGGTTGAGCGTCGCGCCGAACACCTCGTTGAAGGTGTTGGCGCCGGCGCCGAACTCGGGCGTGTTGGACTTGGCGTAGACGATGCCGCCTTCGGCCTCCAGGTGAGTGACCAGGATGTCGGACACCTCGGGTACGGTGTCCTTGAAGATCAGCGAGCCATGCGTGGAGCGCACGCCGGCCACGTCCGCCAGGTCCTTGATCGGCACCGGCATGCCGGCCAGCCGACCGCGTTCACCGAGCGGCTTCTTTATCAGGGCATCGGCGTGGCCGCGAGCGCGGTCGAAGCACAGCGTCGGCAATGCGTTCACCTTGCCGTCCACCTCGGCAATGCGGGCCTCCAGTGCGTCGAGCAGATCGTGCGGCGTGATATCGCCCTTGTTCAGCCCTGCAACCAGTGCAGTGGCGGTCTGCTTGACAAGTGACATGTCGGCCATTGTGCGCCCCTCGTGAGTTCTGACATATTGCCAGCCAGATCGTGCGCAGACGCGCGCGCATGTCAAAAGGTATTTGCCAAATGAACCAGCCTCTTTCCAACCTCGCCATGCGGGACATCGAAACCCTCATCCACCCATACACGAACCTGTCGGCGTTCCGCGACACCGGCCCGACGGTGATCGAGGAAGGCAAGGGCATCTATGTCTATGACCACGAGGGCAAGCAGTACATCGAGGGGCTCGCAGGTCTGTGGTGCACCTCACTTGGCTATGGCAACGAGGAACTGGTGGACGCCGCCGCCACCCAGATGAAGCGGCTGCCCTACACCCACATCTTCGCCGGCAAGTCCAACGACCTCGCCATCGAGCTGGCCGAGACGCTGAAGGAGCTGGTGCCCTGCGAGGCGTCGAAGCTGCTGTTCTGCTCGTCAGGGTCGGAAGCCAACGACATGCAGGTGAAGCTCACCTGGTATTACAACAACGCCCGCGGCAAGCCGGAGAAAAAGAAGCTGATCAGCCGCATCAAGGGCTATCACGGCGTCACCGTAGCGTCGGGCTCGCTGACCGGCCTGCCGCCGGTGCATGCCGACTTCGACCTGCCGATCAAGAACATCATGCACACCTCGTGCCCGCACTATTACCGCTTCGGCAAGGACGGCGAGACCGAGGACGAGTTCAGCTCCCGCATGGCGGCGGAACTTGAAGAGATGATCATCCGCGAAGGCCCGGAAACGGTTGCCGGCTTCTTTGCCGAGCCGATCATGGGTGCGGGCGGCGTCATCATCCCGCCGCAGGGTTATTATGCCAAGATCCAGGCTGTGCTGGAGAAGTACGACGTGCGCTTCATTGCCGATGAAGTGATCTGCGGCTTCGGGCGCACCGGCAAGTGGTTCGGCTCGGAAACCATGGGCATGAAGCCGCACTCGGTGTCTATGGCCAAGGCGATCACCTCGGCCTACATGCCGCTCGGTGGCATCACCATCGAGGAAGACCTCTACCAGGCGATGCTCGACCAGTCGAAGAAGATCGGCGTGTTCGGTCACGGCTACACCTATACCGCCCACCCGGTGGCGGCGGCGGTGGCGCTGAAGACCATCGAGATCTACAAGCGCGACGGCATCATCGACCACGTGGCGAAGCTCGCACCCGTCTTCGAAGGCCGCTTCAACAAGCTGAAGGACCACGAGCTTATCGGCGACGTGCGGACCAAGGGCTTCATCGGCGCCGCCGAGATCGTCGAGAACAAGGCCACCAAGGCATCGTTCGACCCGAAGAAGATGGTCGGCCCGACCATGATGAAGTTTGCCCAGGCCCGCGGCCTGATGGTGCGCTCGATGGTCAACTCGGTCGCCCTGTGCCCGCCGCTGATCATCTCCGAGAGCGAAATCAACGAGATGTTCGACCGCTACGAAGCCGCGCTCAATGACACGGCCCAGTGGATCAAGAAGGAAGGCCTGCGCGGCTGACCTTCGACCCGTCTACGGGATCAGAATCGAACGCTTCTTCTGGCCGGTGGCGAACTCAAGCCGCCGGCCTTTTTCGTTCAGGGTAATCCGGGACGTGATCTTGCCGCCTGCGGCCACGCGCGCCACTTCGCTGAACCTGCCGCCGTCCAGGACGAGGAAGGCGATCTCGTCATAGCCCGGCGTCGGGATAGCGAGTGCGGTACGGCCATCGGACAGCTTCACCACTTCCGACAGGTCCTGAACGCGCGAATGGATCTCGTGGTTGGAGTAGCCTTCGATGGTGGTGACGTGGGTGAGGTTGCCGCCGGCATAGCGCCAGGCCTGCAGCTCGCGGGCGAGGTGCGGCTTCCACACGGCGGTGATCTCGATCGCTCCGTCGCCATCCAGATCGGCAAACTCGGCCGGATTGATCCAGCGGTTGGCGCGGCCGATGTGCGGGGTTTGCGCAAGCTTGACGAGCCTGCCGTCCCGCACGCCGTAGATGGCCAGCGCGCCGCCGCCGGTCACGCTGGCCAGCACCACGATGACTTCGTCCCTGCCATCGCCATCCAGATCGCGCAGGCGCGCCTGCCGGTCCTCGAACACCAGTTCTTTGGGCAGCACCAGTTCCAGCACCGCGCCGTCGCGGGTCTTGACCGCCAGTCCGCCGGCCTCGATGGCATCGCCCAGAATGCCGTGCGCATAGCGGTCCGTGGGCCGGGTCAGCCAGGCTTGCGCGATGTCGTTGCTGCCCGTGTTGACGATTCCATCCGGCAGGCGGCTGTCAGCTCCGGCAGCAGCGTGCATCGCCAGCAACAGCCCGGCAGCAAGAAGCAGCCTTGTGGAACTCATGCCTTGTCCAGCGCCTTTTCGAGGTCGGCGATCAGGTCCTGCACCGCCTCGATGCCAACCGACACCCGCACGAGGTTGTCAGGGATAGGGCTGTCAGGCCCCTCGATCACCTTGCGGTGCTCGGCGAGGCTTTCGACGCCTCCCAGCGAGGTGGCGGGGAGGAACAGTTTCAACGCCCGGATGAACCTGCCAGTCTCGGCCATGCCACCCTTTACACAGACGGACAGCATGCCGCCGAAGCGCTCGCCCATCTGGCGGCGCGCAATCTCGTGGCCGGGGTGAGACTGCAGTCCCGGATAGAGCACCCGCTCCACCTTGGGGTGATGCTCAAGGTGTCTCGCAATGGCCAGTGCGTTGTCGCTCGCCTGCTTCACCCGCACATGCAGCGTACGCATGCCCCGGATCAGCAGCCAGCTTTCGAACGGCGCGAGAATGCCGCCGGTGATGGCGCGCACGTGCTTCGCCGCCTGCCAGCGGGCATTGTCTTGCCTGGTCACCAGCGCCCCGCCAAGCACGTCCGAGTGGCCGTTGAGGTACTTGGTGACCGATTGAAACACAATGTCTGCGCCATGTTCGAACGGCCTTGTGACAACCGGGCTGGCGGAAGTCGAGTCCACGCCCAGAATGGCGCCGGCCTCGTGGGCGATATCCGCCATGGCGCGGATATCGACAACGTCCCAGGTCGGGTTGACCGGCGTTTCCATCCAGACGAGTTCCGCGTCCTTCGCGGCCGCCCTGACGGCAGCCATGTCGGTCATGTCGACATACTCGACCGTGATGCGGCCGGTGCGGGCCATGTGGTTCAGCAGGTCGCGGCTGCCCCAGTAGAAGATGTTGGGTGCAACCACCTTTGCACCGGGCTGCAACGTTTCCAGCAGGCCGGTGATGCCGGCAAGTCCAGACGCATAGACCATGGCGGCGTGACCGCCTTCAAGGGCGGCAATGATGCGCTCGGCATGGTCGATGGTCTCGTTGCCGTAGCGCGAATAGAGATGGGTTCCGATGAGCTGATAATCGGCATCGCGGGCATAGGTGGTCGCGGTGTAAAGCGGCGGCACGATCGCCCCGGTGGCAGCATCGACCGCATCCAGTGCCTGTGCGGCGATGGTTTCAGGGCTGCGGCGCACGCCGTCAGACATGCTGGCCACCATTGATGTGGATCTCCGCGCCGGTCACGTACGACGACGCATCGGTGCACAGGAAGTAGATGGCCTTGGCAACCTCTTCCGGCTGGCCGAGCCTGCGAAGTGGAATCTGCGGAATGATCTTCTCCGTCCCCGGCGACAGGATCGACGTCTCTATCTCGCCCGGCGAGATGGCGTTGACGCGCACCCCCAGCGGGCCGAAGTCGTGAGCCATTTCGCGGGTCAGCGAGGCAAGTGCCGCCTTGGAGGTCGAGTAGGCCGCACCGGCAAACGGATGCACAGAGGACCCGGCAATGGAGGTCACGTTGACCACCGAGCCCTGCGCGGCCTTGAGTTCCTCGACCAGGCCGCGGGCCAGCATGACCGGTGCGAAGAAATTGACGTTGAACACCCTGAGCCAGTCGGCTGCGCTGGTGTCAAAGGTATTCATGCGCGCGCCGCCTTCCAGCTTTGGCGAGATGGCCGCATTGTTGACCAGCGCATTGAGGCGGGACCCCTGGTCCTTGAGCCGCTCGCGCATCTCTGCCGCGCCGCGCGCCACGTCGTCCATGTCCGACAGGTCGATCTGGATGTGGTCTTCCGGGCCCATCTCCCACGGGCAGTTCTCGGGGAAGGGGTGGCGCGAACAGGTAATCACCCGCCAACCTGCCGAGGAGAACCGCTTCACCGTGGCATGGCCAATGCCGCGCGAGGCGCCAGTGAGGATCAGCGTCTTGCGTTCCGAGTTTGCAGTCTGCGTGCCGGGCATGGTTGTCTCCGCTACAGTGGGCCCCAGCTATAGGCCAAAGCCGGTCAGGGATAAAGCCGGGACTTGCTCCACGGCTCATCCGGCGCGGAGCGGCGGAACACCACCCGGTTATGCAACCGGAAGGCGCCGTCCTTCCAGAATTCGATATAGACCGGCTTGATGCGGAAACCGGACCAGTGCGGCGGGCGCGGAATGTCCCCGATGGCATACTTGGCGGCATATTTCGCCACCGCCTTCTCCAGCGCGAAGCGGCTTTCCAGCGGGCGCGACTGCTGCGAGGCCCAGGCGCCGATGCGGCTGTCGCGGGCACGGGAGTTATAATATTCGTCGGCCTCCGCGTCGCTGACCTGCTCGACCAGCCCACGCACCCGCACCTGGCGGCGCAAGCTTTTCCAGTGCAGGCATATGGCGGCCTTCATGGAGCCCAGAATCTCGGTGCCCTTCTGGCTTTCGAAATTGGTGTAGAACACGAAGCCGTCCTCGTCGAAGCCCTTCAGCAGCACCATGCGCACATTGGGCAGGCCGTCGGCATCTACCGTCGCCAGGCTCATGGCGTTGGGATCGTTGATCTCCTTTTCCGTCGCCGCTTCAAGCCATTCGGCAAACAGTTCGAACGGTTCGTCGCGCGTGGTGAAATCTACAGACATGGCATCCATCATCCGGGTCTCTTCAACTGGGTCTTCAACGGTTCAGGCCTGATATGGCCCTTGCCGGGGCCACTGCGCAAGCCCGGCATATTGGCGGTGGACCCGGCTCACGTTTTCGTGCAAATACACGGTCCAAACATAACCATCTGTCGTCTTTTTCATACAAGGGGTGTTGTCCATGACCCACGCGGGATCGATCATGGCCGGCAAGCGCGGGCTTGTAATGGGCGTTGCCAACAACCGGTCCATCGCATGGGGCATTGCCAGGGCGGCCCACAAGTATGGCGCCGAGCTTGCCTTTACCTATCAGGGAGAGGCGCTGGGCAAGCGCGTCAAGCCGCTGGCCGAAGAGCTTGGCTCGAAGATCGTTCTGGAGTGCGACGTTACCAATGCGGCATCGATGGACGCGGCGTTTGCCGAAATCGAGAAGCAATGGGGCAAACTCGACTTCGTGGTTCACGCCATCGCGTTTTCCGACAAGGACGAGCTGACCGGGCGCTATGTCGACACCACGGAAGCCAACTTCAACCGCTCGCTCAATATCTCGTGCTATTCGTTCACGGCCGTGGCTCAGCGGGCCGAGAAGCTGATGACCGAGGGCGGCTCGCTGCTGACGCTGACCTATTACGGCGCGGAAAAGTGGATGCCGCACTATAACGTCATGGGCGTGGCCAAGGCGGCGCTCGAAGCATCGGTACGCTACCTGGCGGCTGATCTCGGCGAGAAGAACATCCGCGTCAACGCCATTTCGGCCGGGCCGATCAAGACACTGGCTGCTGCCGGTATCGGCGACTTCCGTTATATCCTGAAGTGGAACGAGTACAACTCGCCGCTGCGGCGCACCGTCACCATCGACGAGGTGGGCGATTCAGGCGCGTATCTGCTGTCGGACATGAGCCGCGGCGTCACAGGCGAGATCCTGCACGTCGATTCGGGCTATCATGTCGTGGGCATGAAGAACCCCTATGCGCCGGACATGAGCCTCGACCAGGCTGAGTAAACCATCACAACGGTGCGATATTACCCGGAAATCTGGTTCGTACGGCATGGTGAAACGGACTGGAACCGCGACCGGCGGATCCAGGGTCAGACCGATATCGAACTGAACGATACCGGCCATGCTCAGGCGCGCGCCATCGCCGTCGCGATGGCTCAGCTTCATGGCACGCTCGATCACCTCGCCGTCCACGTGAGTCCGTTGAAGCGGCCACGCCGAACTCTTGCCCACATCCTCGACGCATTCGGGCATGCCGCTCCCCGGATCAGCATCGAGGAACGTCTCAAGGAGCTCAACTTTGGCGAGGCGGAAGGCAAGACGTGGCCGGAGCTCAACACCATGGGCATCGATCCGGAAGCCGATCCGGAAGGCTACCATGCCTGGCGGCCGGCTGGCGGCGAGAGCTATGCAGACGCCACCGGGCGCGTGAGCGAATGGCTCGACAGTCTTTCAGGCCCCACACTTGCCGTTGCCCATGGCGGCATCAGCCGTATCGTGCGCGGGCTGGTGCTCAATCTGCAGGTGCGCGAAATTCCCTTGCTGCCAAACCCGCAGTGGAAATTCTACCGGCTGAAAGAGGGCCGGATAGACTGGTTCAGGGCGGTTAAGAATCGGTCTTGAATCCACATTCAACCGCCACAAGAATGCCGTAGACTGACAGGAAGTTTTGCACTGTATCAACCCTGGAGACTAGGAATTCCCATGAAGTTCAAGACCACGCTCGCCGCAGCCGCCGCCATCCTGGGGCTGATGACCGCAACCGCACCAGCTCAGGCCTGGGACCTGATCGGCGTCAAGCAGGCTGACCATGTCCGGGACCGGGATGTCATCAACGTGCGCGGCCGGGACCGGCACCGGATGGTACGCATTTGCGTCGATCGGGCGCCGCTGACCATGCAACGCATGCAGATCGTATACCGCAACGGCGGCCGGCAGGACGTAGCGCTTCGCCAGCTGTTCTTCCCCGGCACCTGCTCGCGCGCCATCGACCTGCGCGGCAACCGCCGGGATATCCGCCGGATCGTGGTGGTCTACTCGAAGTTCCTGCCGGGCCGTTCGCCGGTCATGCGGGTGTTCGCGCGCTGAGCCTGCGGCACGACGCAACTACCTCTTGCGGGCGATGGTCAGTCCATCGCCCATCGGCAACAGGGTCATGTCCACCCTGTCATCGGCTGCGATGCACTCATTGAGCCGGCGGATGGCGGCGGTGGACTTGCGCTGGTCCGCCGGATCGGCGACCGCCCCACCCCACAGCACGTTGTCGGCCAGCACCAGACCGCCCGGCCGCAGCAGTTCGACGCTGTTTTGGTAGTATTCAGGATAAAGCCGCTTGTCGGCGTCGATGAAGATCATGTCGAACGTCTCCCGTCCGCCCTCGTGAAGCAGACGGTGCTGCAGCTTGTCCGCCTCCTCGATGTGAAGTTCCACCCTGCCGACGACACCGGCGCGCTGCCAGTATGGCTGGCCAATGGAGGTGTACTGCTCATCAATGTCACAGGTGATGACCTGCCCGCCATCAGGCAAGGCCAGCGCCACGGCGAGCGTTCCATATCCGGTGAAAGTCCCCAGTTCGAGAACCCGGCCGGCCTGCATGACCTGGACCAGCAAGGCGATGAATTGCGCCTGTTCGGGCGACGACTGCCAGCGGCCATGCGGCAATGCTTCCGTCCGCCGCCTGAGATCGGCTAGGACGGGGTGTTCATGCAGGGAATGGCGGCGGATGTAGGATTGGATCAATCCGTCGATGGGTGTGCTTTGTACCGCCATTGGAACGCCGGCCTCCCTGCTGTTGTTCGTTGTTTTCCTGTGCAGCCACCCCCAACAGCCGGCAATCTGTCTCGAGATGGGGCCTGAGGCGCGAGAATCAACCCTAAGGCCGGGTCACACATGGGTGAACGCCGGTGACCCTTGCAGTTGCAAAGCGGTTTGACGCACGGCGCATGCAGCCCTAAACAGGCAGCAACAAGGGGCGCTCATTCGCTATGTCACACAACAGCTTCGGCCACCTGTTCCGGATCACCACCTTTGGCGAGAGCCACGGGATTGCGCTGGGGTGCGTGGTGGATGGCTGTCCGCCCGGCATCAAGCTGACCGAGGCGGACATCCAGTCGTTCCTCGACAAGCGCAAGCCGGGCCAGAACCGTTTCACCACGCAACGGCGCGAACCCGACCAGGTGAAGATCCTGTCCGGCGTGTTCGAGGACGACCGTACCGGCGGTCAGGTGACCACCGGCACACCGATTGCGCTGATGATCGAGAACGTCGACCAGCGCTCGAAGGATTACTCCGAGATCCGCGACAAGTTCCGCCCCGGCCATGCCGATTTCACCTACGTGGAGAAATACGGCGTGCGCGACTATCGTGGCGGCGGGCGCTCGTCGGCGCGCGAGACTGCGGCCCGCGTTGCAGCAGGTGCTGTGGCGCGAAAGGTCGTTGCGGGCGTCACCATCCGCGGCGCGCTGGTTCAGATGGGCCCGCACAAGGTCGATCGCGCCAACTGGGACTGGGGTCAGGTGGACAACAACCCGTTCTTCTGCCCGGACGCGGAAGCTGCGAAGAACTGGGAAACCTATCTCGACGGCATCCGCAAGGCAGGCTCGTCATGTGGCGCGGTGATCGAAATCGTCGCCTCTGGCGTGCCGGCGGGCTGGGGCGCGCCGGTCTATGGCAAACTCGACCAGGACCTCGCCTCGGCGATGATGAGCATCAACGCCGTCAAGGGCGTGGAGATCGGCAACGGGTTCGAGGCTGCTGCCATAACGGGCGAAGAAAACGCCGACGAGATCCGCATGAAGGACGGCAAGCCGGAGTTCCTGTCCAACAATGCCGGTGGCATTCTCGGGGGCATCTCGACGGGCCAGGACGTGGTGTGCCGGTTCGCGGTCAAGCCCACCTCCTCCATTCTCACGCCGCGCCGCACCGTGGACGCAAACGGCAACGAGACCGACATCGTCACCAAGGGCCGGCACGATCCGTGCGTCGGCATCCGCGCCGTGCCGGTGGGCGAGGCAATGATGGCCATCGTGCTGGCCGACCATTTCCTGCGCCATCGCGGCCAGATCGGATAAGCAGCCATGACAGCCGGGTATGACACGAAGGCGCTGCTTTTCGACGTGTTCGGCACCGTGGTGGACTGGCGCTCCGGCATCATTCGCGAACTCGCGGCCTGGGGCAGCGAACGCGGCGCCGTGGCGGAGTGGGACAAGGTGGCGGATGCCTGGCGCGGGCTCTACCAGCCTGCCATGCAGCGCATCCGGTCGGGCAATCGCGGCTTCGTGCGGCTGGACCTGCTGCACGAGGAAAACCTGCATGAGGTCTGCCACCAGTTCGGGCTGGGCGAGCCGCCCGGCGCCGACCGGCAGCGGCTGGTCACGGCCTGGCACCGGCTGGACCCGTGGCCCAACTCGGTTGCCGGCCTGACGCGGCTGAAGTCGAAGTTCATCATCGCGCCGTGCTCGAACGGCAATATCGCGCTGATCACCAACATGGCAAAGCGGGCCGGGCTGCCGTGGGACGTGGTGCTGGGCGCGGAAGTGGCGCAGGCCTACAAGCCGCACCCGCAAGCCTATCTCGGCTCGGCCGATGCGCTGGGCCTTAAGCCCGAAGAATGCATGATGGTGGCCGCGCACCAGGACGACCTCGAAGCCGCTGCCGAGCTTGGCATGGCGACGGCCTACGTGCTGCGGCCGGACGAATTCGGGCCGGATGTAGAGATCGCGCCGACCCGCGAGGGGGAATGGACCCACGTGGTGGGCAGTTTCATCGAGCTGGCTGACCAGCTCGGCTGCTGATCAGGCTTTCTTGAGCAGTACGAACTCGTCGCAGGCCTTGCGCAGGTAGTCACTTGCCTTGGCTTCTGCACACACCACAGTTCGACACTTATGCAGCTTGAGCTTGCGGATCAGAGGCACGAAGTCCGCATCGCTGGTCACAAGGTACATGTGGCTGACTCTATGACGGAGCATATACACCATCGCATCCAGCATCATGGTCATGTCCACCGCATTGGGCTTGCCTGTGGGTTCGGGAGTGATCATTCGTGGTTTGAAGGCCTTCAGTTCCGTCATCCAGCCATGGCAAACCGGTTCCCGGCCATAGGTGTTGTAGATCACTGAACCGCCAACCTGATGAACCGTGCTGACCACTTCGTGCGCATATTTCCATGACACGTTCTCGGCATCTACGAGTACCGCAATGCGCGGTGCAAAGCTGGCGGCTGGAGCTGGAACTGACATCAACAATAAATCTCCCCTGAACCATGCAGACTGAGCCGCCTGTGGCGCAAGGTCAACTTCACAGGAACGTCATGCTTACTCGCCGGTTACCGGCTTGTCGCACACAACCATCTTCGACAGGAACACGGGGCGGCTTTCGGCGAGGGTCAGGCCGGCTTCGGCAAAGATCGCAGGCAAATCTTCCTTGATGTAGCTGCCGTAATAGGGCTCGTGGAAGTTCACCGGAAACGACTTGAGCATGCCGTCATAGCCTTCCACGTCGCCCAGTTGCAGGCTGTCCATGAAGATCAGCCGGCCGCCGGGCTTCAAAACCCGCGCCCATTCCTTCGCAATGATGCGGCGAACCTTCGGCGGCACCTCGTGGAACAGGAAAATCGAGGTCAGCACATCAACCGAGGCGTCCTCGAACGGCAGCTTCTCGGCATTGGCCACCTCGAAGTTCACCCCGGAATACTCCGTCAGGTGGCGGCGGGCCTCGTTGAGGTAGGCCTCCGACAAGTCGGACAGGGTGAGTTGCACGCGCGGGTAGGCCTGCTTGACGAAGCGGCCGAAGCGGCCGGTGCCGCAGGCAATGTCGGCCACGTGCACCTTGCGCTGGTCCCTGCCCTTCATCCACTCGTACAGGGGAACGAGGCATTCCCTGCGCATGGCGTTGGTGGAGCCTGAAAACAGCACGTCCACCTGCATGTCGTAGATCTCGGCCGATTCCTCGGTCAGGTATCCGCCGGTCTGGTAATGAAAGTTCTGCAGGAAGTAGGCCGGCAATTCTTCAGCCTTTTCAGGCGAATAGACTTCCGTGCCAGCCCCCTTCGCCTTGCGTTCCGCCGCCACCGGCACGTCCGCCATGAAGGCGCGCGACCGCTTCAGCAACTCGGCTGGCGAGCCGTCGGCATCACGTGGCAAGGGATAATAGCCACTCGCTACATTCTCCAGATCGCGCTGGAAACAGCCGGCAAGGTCGCGCATCAGACGGTCAAGGCCCGGGCCTTTCTCGCGGGGGCGCTCGCGGGTAACATCGGACACGCCCGGTTTCGTCTGGCGGAACTGGCCGGTGGCGAAGCCATGACCCATGAACCACGCCACGCGCGAGGCCTGGCGGGCCGCATAGGTCAGTCTGTCGATCGGGCTCAGCATGGCTAGAGAATGCGCCTCGCGCGCTTTGGTTTCAAGGCTTGCGCGCGGCGACAAGGTATTCCTGGTTGCCGTCTGAGCCGGTGACCGGGCTTGGCACCATGCCCAGCACCTGCCAGCCCATGTCGCCGGAGAGCCAGCAGCTGATTCCTTCACAAACGGCCTGGCGCACCGCCTCGTCGCGCACGATGCCGCCCTTGCCGACGGCCTTGCGCCCCGCCTCGAACTGCGGCTTGACCAGCGCCACCAGGTCTGCCCCGGACTTCGCCAGCGCCAAGGCGGGCGGCAAGGCAAGCTTCAACGAAATGAAGCTGACATCACAAACGATCAGGCTGATTTCCTGGGCCCCAAGGTGAGTAGCAGACAGGTCGCGCGCATTCAGCCCCTCGATCAGAGTCACAGCGGGTAGCGATGCGATACTTTCATGCATCTGCCCATGACCTACATCAATGGCGATGATGTGCGCGGCGCCACGCTCCAGCAGCACCTGGGTGAACCCGCCAGTGGATGCGCCAATGTCGAGGCAGGCCTTGCCGGCGGCATCAATCGCGAAGGCATCAAGACCCGCAATCAGCTTGGCCGCAGCGCGCGACACGTGCTGGCCGCCTGCGTTGGAAATCGTAATCTGCTGCTCTTTGGAGATCAATTGGGCAGCTTTTGTTACTACTGTATCTTCGATGGATACAAAACCGGCCTCGATCAGCTGCCGTGCTCGCGCCCGGCTGGGTGCGAGGCCGCGCGCCACCAGCGCTTGGTCAAGCCGCAACCGGCCGCCGCCAGACACGAGGCCTACTCCACGTCGAGAGGTTCAGTGCCGCCGGCCGAGCCGTCCGCCTTCAACGTTATCTTCTCGATGCGGGCTTCGGCGGCCTTGAGCAGCTTGTCGCAATGACCTTTGAGCTTTTCGCCGCGCTCGTAGATGGCAATCGAGTCCTCGAGGCTGACCTTGCCGGCCTCCAGCTTCTCGACGATCGCCTCCAGTTCGGCCAGGGCGGCCTCGAACGTCATCCTGGAAATGTCCTGCGCGGAGTCATTCATCCATCGCATCCTCTGTTTCGCGGCCCGCCCGCTGGCCCGAGCCGTGCATCAGCGACTTGACGTGCACGCCCACCGAGCCGGACAGGCCGGCAAGGTCGTAACCGCCTTCCAGCATCGACACAATGCGCCCGTCGCAATGCCGGTCGGCCATGTCCATCAGCCGCAGCGTGACCCATGCAAAATCCTCTTCGGTCAGTTGCAGCGAGCCGAGCGGATCGCGCTGATGTGCGTCGAAGCCGGCCGAAATCAGGATCAGGTCGGGCTGGAAGGCATCAAGTGCAGGGAAGATGCGCGACAGCATGGCCTCGCGGAACACGTCGCCGCCATCGCCGGCGCTCAACGGCGCGTTGAAGATGTTCCCGGCCCCGGTCTCCGACACGGCTCCGGTGCCCGGAAACAGCGGCATCTGGTGGGTGGAACCAAAGAACAGGTCCTCCTCCGACCAGAAGATGTCCTGGGTGCCGTTGCCGTGGTGCACGTCAAAGTCGACCACCGCCACCCGGTCCAGGTCATAGGTATCGCGGGCATACTTCGCCGCAATGGCGACCGATCCGAACAGGCAGAAGCCCATGGCGCGGTTCTGTTCGGCGTGGTGGCCCGGCGGTCGCACGGCGCAGAAGGCGTTGTTGACCTCAAGGTTCATCACCGCATCCACGGCGCGCACGCCTGCGCCCACGGCGCGATATGCCGCCTCAAGACTCGAAGCATTCATCCAGGTATCGGGGTCGAGCGACACCAGCCCGTCGGACGGGCTCGATTGCTCGATCATGTGCACGTAATCTTCCGGATGCACCAGCAAGGCGTGCTGCCGGGTGCCCATCGGGGCTTCCTCGCGGCGCAAATCGTCAAAGTGGGGGTGCGAGAGTATGCGCTCCACTGCCCGCATCCGGTCGGGCCGTTCGGGGTGGCCTTCAGGGGGCGCATGCTCGGTGAAGACGTCGTGATGCAGCAGAAGGGTACTCATTGAAACTCTCATGAGGGGAAACGGATTCATCAGATAGTGGGCGGATTCACCGCGCACAATCAAGAGTGCAAGGCGCTGCGCCACGGTCAGGTCATGATTTATACTCACGCTTCAACACTCAATCACCATCCGGAGACCGGCATGCAAACCCTGTTCAACCGGTACATGCGAGCCCCGAGGCTGTTGCGGCTGTTCTTTGAACAGGCGCTGATGAGCGCTGCCATCGGGCTGCTGGTGGCCGGGGTGCTGGTGGCGCAGGATATCGGCGGCATCGGCACGCTCCTTCTGGGCTCGGAGATATGGCTCACCGCCAGCCTGCTCTACTTCTTCACCTTCGCGCTGACCTTTGCAGCCGCGATGATCGCCACCGCCATGCTGCTCAACATCGAGTGAGGCAGATCGATCGCAATCGATCCCGATTGACACGGCCGCAGGCGCCGCTCTAATGGCGGGTGATGCAGCGGCTCCACCCCGCATGCAGCGTGCCCTCCGCCGCGTGAGCCCAATTGACCGGGCCAATGAGCGGACTTTCCTGATTAAGCTGATCTTGGCTTCCTTACCCTTTCCCTCGCCCGATCCGCGCGCGGACCGGCGTGCTGAATATGCCGAGGCGCTGGCCGGCGATGGCGACATCGAGGCGGCTGTCGAGGTGCTGTCCGGCGCGATGGAGCTGGTGCCCGGCTGGGCAGCCGGGTGGTTCCGGCTGGGCGAGTTTCTGGAGCGGGCCGGCAAGATCGAGGCGGCTGGAAAGGCATGGGAGCACGCCATCGCTGCAGACCCGTCGGACCGGTTGGGCGCCGGGCTGAAGCGCGACCTGCTGCGGGCGACCGGATTGCGCGAATCGATGCCGGCGGCATTCGTTGAAACGCTGTTTGACCAGTATTCGGGCAACTTCGACACGGCGCTGGTCGGCAAGCTGAACTACCGGGGGCCGCAACTCATCCTGCAGGCGCTGCAGGCCGGCGGCTTCACGCGGGCCGGGCGGGCGCTTGACCTGGGTTGCGGCACCGGGCTGATGGGCGAGGCGCTGCGGCCACATGTGGACTGGCTGGGCGGATATGACATCTCCGGCGGCATGCTGGCGCAGGCACGGCGCAAGGGCGTCTATGAGCTGCTGGAAAAGCGCGACATCAGCCAGCTGCAGCTGGGCGAGAACCGCTTCGACCTGATCGTGGCGGCGGATGTGTTCATCTATCTCGGCGCCCTGGAGCGCATCGTCGGCTGGTGCGCCGGGTCGCTCAATCCCGGCGGACTGCTCGCCTTCACGGTGGAGGCCGGCGGCAAGCCGGTGGAACTGCGCGAAAGCCGCCGCTTCGCCCATTCACGTCAATATGTCGAAGGGCTGCTGGCCGATGCGGGCTTCTCTGGCGCAATTGTCAGCGATTGCGTGTTGCGGCAGGACCGCGGTGAGGACGTGGCTGCCCTGTGCGCCGTCGCTTCACCGGCCCCGTTGCGCCGCGACCGGGAGCAGGACGGCGAGGCGCACGCGCTGGCGTGACAGGGGCTGGACTGCTGCCTAGACTTTGCAGCGCTGCAATAACCGGAAGGGTCACATCACATGAAAATCGCGGTCATGGGCGCTGGCGCGCTCGGCTGTTACTTCGGCGGCAGGTTGGCTGCCGCCGGCGCCGACGTCACCTTCATCGGCAGAGGCGCGCATCTTGATGCGCTGCGCGCCGGCGGCCTCAAGATCGAAAGCCCGCTTGGCGACCTGCACCTGCCCAGGGTCAACGCCAGCAGCGATCCGGCGGAGGTGGGTCCGGTCGATACGGTGCTGTTCCTGGTCAAGCTCTACGACACCGAACAGGCTGCCGAGGCGATTGCCCCGCTGCTTGGACCGGACACGGCCGTCATGACCTTCCAGAACGGGGTCAACAGCCGGGCGCGCATCGGCCGGATCGTTGGCGAAGACCGGGTTATCCCCGGGATTGCGGTCATTCCGGCCGATGTCCGCGCGCCGGGCATCGTGCGCCACAGCGGCCCGTTCGCGCGGCTGGTGTTCGGCGAAGCCGATGGCCGCGAAAGCGGCCGCTGCAAGGCATTCCTGTCGGCCCTGCAGAGCGCCGGTGTCGATGCCGAAATCGCCGTGAACATCGAGGTGCGGGTGTGGGAGAAGTTCATCATGCTCTCGACGCTGAGCGCCATCACAACGCTCACGCGGCTCAATATCGGCCCCATCTTCGCCGACGACGCTTGCGCAGGCCTGGTGCGCTCTGCTGTAGAGGAAACGGCTGCCGTCGGGCGCAAGGTCTGCCCGGCGCTGCCGGAAAACGCGGCGGAAAAGGCATTCACCATGCTCAAGGGCATGCCGGGCCACATGCACGCCTCGATGCTGGATGACCTCAATCGCGGCAAAAGACTGGAGCTGAACGACCTCAGTGGCGAGGTGCTGCGGCTGGGGCGGGAACTGGCAATCGCCACGCCGACACACGAACTGGCGTGGCGCGCACTGCATCCTTACTTAAACGGCCAGCCGTCTGGCTGAATCCAGGCCTCACGACACGTTGAGCACGTCCTCGCTCACCTGCGTGATGGCGCCGGCGCCGCCGGTGATGATGGTGGCAAGGGCCGTGACCTGCGGTAGATGCAGCTTCGAGAAATAGTCGAACATCTGCGCCTTGTGGGCAGCATCGGGGGCATTGCGGCCGCGTGCGACAAGCGCCTGTTTGCCCAGCCCATAGGCTCCCAGCGTCAAGCCGAACTGCCGAAGATAGGGCGTTGCGGCGGCAACAGCACGATCATCGCCCTCCATCAGCCATTTGCCCAACTGGCGCGAGGTTGCGCCAAACGCCTTCACGGCATCGGCCAGCCCCGCTCCCGGCTCTGCCAATTCGCGGGCAACTGCGCTCATGTCGGACACAAGCTGCTCCACCGTGCCACCTGCCTCGAGCGGCAGCTTGCGGGTGACGAGGTCGAGCGCCTGGATGCCATTGGTGCCTTCATAGATGGGCGTGATGCGGGCATCGCGCAGGTGCTGGGCGGCGCCGGTCTCCTCGATGAAACCCATGCCGCCGTGAATCTGGATGCCGTCGGACGCCACCTCGACGCCCACGTCGGTCGAGAAGGCCTTGGCGACCGGCGTGAGCAGGGCAGCAAGGTTGGCCTGGCGCTCCCGCTCGTCGTCGCGCAGGGCATGGCGCGACAGGTCGATGGCGCGGGCGCACAGGAAGCAGATGGTGCGGGCGGCCTGCACCTTGGTCTTCATGTCCATCAGCATGCGGCGGACGTCCGGGTGCCCGATGATGGGCATCGGCTCCCGCGCGCCCTTGGCGCGGCCCTGCTTGCGCTCCTTCGCAAAGGCCAGCGCCTGCTGATAGGCGCGTTCGCCGATGGCCACACCCTGCATGCCGACATGAAGCCGGGCATTGTTCATCAGCGTGAACATGCAGTTGAGGCCGCGGTTTTCCTCGCCGATCATCCAGCCGATGGCGCCACCCTCGTCGCCATAGCGCATGGTGCAGGTGGGCGAGCCGTGAATGCCGAGCTTGTGTTCGAGCCCGATGCACTTGACGTCGTTGCGCTTGCCCGGCGTGCCGTCGCGGTTCGGCAGGAACTTGGGCACCAGGAAAAGCGAGATGCCGCGGGTTCCCTCCGGCGCATCGGGAAGCCGCGCCAGAACCAGGTGGATGATGTTGTCCGTCAGATCGTGCTCGCCATAGGTGATGTAGATCTTGGTGCCGGTGATCGAAAAGGTGCCGTCGCCATTGGGCCGCGCTTCGGTCCTTATGCCGGACAGGTCGGAGCCTGCCTGCGGCTCTGTCAGGTTCATGGTGCCGGTCCATTCTCCCGATACCATCTTCGGCAGATAAAGCTGCTTCAGCTCATCCGTTGCGTGTTCTTCAATGGCCTCGACGGCGCCCTGCGTCAGCAAGGTGCCGATGCCATAGGCATTGGCGGCGGTGTTCCACAGTTCCTGTACGGCAAGCGAGACCAGCGTCGGCAGGCCCTGCCCGCCAAAGGCTTCCGGCGCCGGCAAGGCTGCCCAGCCAGCCTGAACCCATTGCGCATAGGCGTCCTTCCAGCCCGGCGCGGTGGTGACGGCATTCGTCGAGGTATCAAGCGAACAGCCGTGCCAGTCTCCGGCCTGGTTCAGGGGCGCGATCACCTCGGCGGCGAAACGACCGGCTTCTTCAAGCACCGCTGCCACGACTTCGCCCGACAGTTCGCCGAATACGCCGTCGCCAATCAGCCCGTCGAGGTCAGCGACGTCGTTGAGCGTATCCAGAAGCGTGACCGTGTGCGGTGTAAACATGCCCTGGGCGTCCTCATGGTTTTGCTTGACTGACAGCAACCTATCACGGCAAGCCACTCGCCTGACCGGCAACATTGCGCAGTTTCTACGATCCGAAATGACCATCGTCACCACCGACATTGACCTGGCTGCAGACGCGCTGAAGCGCGGCGCACTGGTGGCGTTCGCCACCGAGACCGTCTATGGCCTTGGCGCCGACGCAACCAATGGCAAGGCGGTGGCGGCGATATACGAAGCCAAGGGCAGGCCCAGCTTCAATCCGCTGATCGTGCACGTGCCGTCACCGGAGGCTGCATTTGCGCTCGGCCACTTCACCGGGGATGCGCGCAAACTGGCGAAAGCCTTCTGGCCGGGGCCACTGACCATCGTGGTAGAGCGGGCGCATGCCTGTCCGGTCAGCGAACTGGTCAGCGCCGGGCTTGGCTCCATCGCCATAAGGGTGCCGGGGCACGAGGGCGCGCGCAAGCTGCTGGAGGCTGCCGGCGTGCCGGTGGCCGCACCGTCTGCCAACCGGTCAGGACAGATTTCGCCAACCCGGCCAGAGCATGTGCTGGCCGGTCTTGAGGGCCGCATCTGGGGCGTGCTGGACATGGGGCCTTGCGAGGTGGGGCTTGAGTCCACCATCGTCTCCTGCCTCGGCAATGAACCCGAGTTGCTGAGACCCGGCGGCATCTCGCGCGGGCAGCTTGAGACCGTGCTGGGCAAACCGGTCTGCCAGGGTGGAGGCAACACCGCCGCGCCAGTTGCGCCCGGCCAGCTTGAAAGCCACTACGCGCCGAATGCCCGTATCCGGCTCAACGCCACCTCGGCCCGCGATGACGAAGTCATGCTCGGCTTCGGCAAGATTGAAGGCAAGATGAACCTGTCTCCCTCCGGCGACCTGAAGGAAGCCGCCGCCAACCTGTTCGCCATGCTGCACGCGCTCGACGCCAGCGGCGCGCCCACCATCGCCGTCGCGCCAATTCCCGATGACGGGCTGGGCGCGGCCATCAACGACCGGCTCAGCCGCGCCGCCGCGCCGCGGTAGACGCGATCAGCGCGCCCAACTATCGTGAACCCATGCTCGACCCTGATCTGATCGCCCGGTTCATTGCCATTGTCGGCGCCCACAACGCGTTGACGGACGAAGCAGAGATTGCGCCCCATCTGGTCGAACCACGGGGCAAGTTCGCCGGCAAATCGCAGCTGGTGCTCAAGCCCGGATCGACAGAAGAGGTGGCCGCCGTCCTCAAGCTGGCCAACGAGACCTGCACGGCCGTCGTACCGCAGGGCGGCAATACGGGCCTCGTCGGCGGGCAAATTCCGCTGGGGCCGGAGGTGGTGGTGTCGCTGAGCCGCATGAACCGCATCCGCCATCTCGACGAGGCCGACAGCGTGATTACCGTGGAGGCGGGCGTCACCCTGCAGCACGCGCAGGAGGCGGCGGAGCGCAAGGGCCTTATCTTTCCGCTGTGGATCGCCTCGCAAGGTACCGCGCAAGTGGGCGGCAACCTGTCGACCAATGCCGGCGGCATCAACGTGATCGCCTATGGCAACACCCGCGACCTGTGCCTCGGGCTTGAGGTGGCGCTGCCCTCCGGCGAAATCTGGAACGGGCTCAAGACCCTGCGCAAGGACAATACCGGTTACGATCTGAAGCACCTGTTCATCGGCGCGGAAGGCACACTCGGCATCATCACCGCCGCCTCGATGAAGCTGCTGCCCCGGCCATCGGACCGGGCGACCGTGTTCGCCTCCGTAGGCTCGCCGGCGGACGCATTGGCGCTGCTGTCGCTGGTAAGAAAGATGAGCGGCAGCGCCGTGGTGGCCTTCGAAATCATGCCGCGGTCGGGTCTCGACATGGTCATCGCCCATGCCGGCTGCCGCGACCCGCTGCAGGCGCCATCAGACTGGTACGTACTGTTCGAGCTGGAAGGCTTCAATGAAGCGCCAGAGATCGAAGAGGCGGCTTCCGCCATTCTCGCGGTGGGCTTCGAGGAAGGCCTCGTTGCCGATGCTACCATTGCCGCCAGCGGCCAGCAGGCGGGCGAGCTCTGGCGGCTGCGCGAGATGATGTCGGAGGTGCAGCGGCTGGAAGGCGGTTCCATCAAGCACGACATTTCCGTGCCGGTGTCGAAGGTGCCGGAGTTCCTCGAGGCTGCCACTGCAAGGGTCAGGCAGATGATCCCCGGCTGCCGTCCGGTGCCGTTCGGCCACATCGGCGACGGCAACATCCACTTCAATATTTCCCAGCCGGTGGGGGCCGACCGGGAGGCATTTCTCGCCCATTGGGAAGACGTGGCGGCCGAGGTGCACGCCATCGTGCGGGACCTGGGCGGCTCGATCAGCGCCGAGCACGGCATCGGCACCTTGAAACGTGACGAGATGGCCGCGACCAAGCAGCCGGTGGAGCTGGCAATGATGCGCGGCATCAAGGCGTTGCTTGACCCCAATGGCATCATGAATCCGGGCAAGGTGCTCTAGATGGCAAGCATCGAACACCGGCCGGTGCGCGACGAGGAGGTCGCCAGCCTGATCGAGCTGTGGCAGGTCTGTGATCTGGTGCGGCCGTGGAACGAGCCTGGGAAGGACATCGCCTTTGCCCGCTCCGGTCCTGCTTCCGATGTGCTTGTGGCGGTGGACGGCGAAAGGGTCATCGCCTCGGTCATGGTCGGCCACGATGGCCACCGGGGCATCGTCTACTACGTCGCCACCCACCCGGACTACCAGCGAAAGGGCCTCGGCAAGGCCACCATGCGCGCCGCAGAGCACTGGCTCACGCAACGCGGCGTATGGAAGCTCAACCTGCTGGTGCGGGCCGAGAACGAGGCGGTGCGCGGCTTCTATGAGGCGCTGGGCTATGAGGTGGAGCCGCGCCTGTGCATGGCGCGCAAACTCATCCAGGAAGGTTAGAATAGCTTGAGTTGGTCATCGGATTTCGGCTGAGGCTCCGGCTTGGCAGAAGGCTCGGGCGCACGCCTTTGCGGCCTCGGCATCTGCGTTTCGTGCGCCACGAAATAATCGTCCCCGATCGGGCGCATCAGGTCCATCACGTCCTTGCCGTCAGGCCGTGAATGATCCAGCCAGCGGCTGAAATCCTGTGGCTCGATAACCACCGGCATGCGGGTATGGATCGGCTCCATCATGGCGTTGGGCGCGGTGGTCAGGATGGCCGCACTTTCGAGTTCCGATCCGTCGGGCGCCATCCAGTGCTCCCAGATGCCGCCAAAGGCGAACAGTTCCTCCCCCGGCCTGATAATGTGAAACGGCTGCTTGCGGCCCGGCACATCGCCTTTCCATTCGTAGAACCCGTCTGCCGGTATCAGGCAGCGGCGGCGGCGGATCGCATGGCGGAATGACGGCTTCTCGAAAACCGTCTCCGAGCGCGCATTGATCAGCGGCTTGCCGGGCTTCATCTCCTTGGTCCAGGACGGCACGAAGCCCCAGCGCACCAGCGCGAAGTGCCGGTCGTCGCGTTCACCGCGCACAATGGCGATTGGCTGGCCCGGAGCGACATGATCGCGCGGCGGGAAGTTGGGCTGCTCGGGATAACCGAACAGCGCCTTCACTTCTTCCGGAGACTTGCGAAAGCTGTACAGACCGCACATAACGCGGGCCACTGTGCCACGGCCCCGGACGGAATTGAACACCCCATGACCCGCGCCATCGTGAAGCCGCTGCCTGGCGTTTCGGCCTTCGTCGCCCGCGACGGCAAGGTGCTGCTGGTCAAGCGCAACAAGAAGGCCGGCTATGGCATGTGGAGCCTGCCCGGCGGCCATGTCGAGCCGGGCGAGAAGGCGCGCGATGCGGTGGTGCGTGAACTGGCCGAGGAAACCGGCATCACCGCCCACGTCGAACGCATTCTAGACGCCATCGACATCATCCATCGCGACGCGGGAGGCGAGATCGCCTTCCACTACCTGATTTCCTGCTTCCTGTGCCGCTGGCAAGCCGGGGAACCGTGCGCCGGAGACGATGTTTCAGACGCCCGCTGGGTGCATCCGGACGAGTTCGACAGCCTGACCATGACGCCGGGTACCGCGGAGTTCATCCGCACGGCGCTGGCCGGTCCAGCCCGGCTCGATTGAGACCTTTTCAGGTAACCTTGCCGCGTTAACCTTTTGGCAAGGAAGCACGTGAGCCGCCCGGCTGTCGTGATAATGTCCTTGGCAACAGAGCAACAGGAGACGGTTCCGCACGGCGCGGCGTGTTCCAGGTTGCCGGGTGGGATTTATGACGAGCCGCAAAGACAAGCAGCCTGCGCAAGGGCCTGACATGATTGTGCCGGAGGATGACGGGTCCGCCGAAGCGCAGATGAACCGTCAGGCAGCGTTGCGTTATATTCTCGATGCCTGGGAGGAAGCCGTGTACGATGGCCTCGATCCCGACTGCGTCGCCACTGCCGCCATTTTCGCCGCCTTGTCGGACATGATCGCAACCTATGGCGAAGAGCCGGTAGCCGTCATGGCCGAACGCCTGCCCGACCGCATCCGTAACGGCGAATTCACCGTGTTGCGGAAGATCCACTGATCTTACAGGCGCCGCCTCAGGCGATGTCCACGACAACGCGGCCACGCACCTTGCCGGCGATGATGTCAGCGCCCGCGGCAATGACCTCATCCAGCTTGATGTGGGTGGTCAGCGCATCGAGCTTGGCCATGTCGAGGTCCTTCGCCAGCCGCGCCCAGGCCTGTTCGCGGCGCGGCTTCGGGCACATTACCGAGTCCACCCCGATCAGCCTGACGCCGCGCAGGATGAACGGCGCCACCGAGGTGGGCAGGTCCATGCCTTGCGCAAGGCCACAGGCCGCAACCACACCGCCATAGTTCATCTGCGACAGAACGTTGGCCAGCGTGGTGGAGCCGACCGCATCGATGCAGGCCGCCCACCGCGACTTGGCCAGCGGCTTGGGCGGGGTGTTGAATTCCTCGCGGTTGACGATGCTGCTTGCGCCGAGACCCTTCAAAAAGGTTTTCTCTTCGGTGCGGCCGGTGGAGGCCGTCACCGAGTAGCCGAGCTTCGACAGGATGGCGATGGCCACCGAGCCGACGCCGCCTGCAGCACCCGTCACCAGCACCTCGCCCGAGGCAGGCGTGATGCCCTGGTCTTCCAGCGCCATGACGCACAGCATCGACGTATAGCCCGCCGTGCCGATGGCCATGGCATGGGCGGCATCCATACCCTTCGGCATCTTCACCAGCCAGTCGCCCTTGACGCGGGCCCGCTCGGCAAGGCCGCCGGAGTGCCCCTCGCCCACGCCCCAGCCATTGAGGATGACCGCATCGCCCGGCTTGTAGTCCGGGTTGTCCGACGCGGCGACGGTGCCGGCAAAGTCGATGCCGGGGATCAGCGGGAACTTGCGGATGATCGGCGCCTTGGCGGTCAGCGCCAGGCCATCCTTGTAGTTGACGGTGGAGTGCGTCACGTTCACGGTCACATCGCCCTCCATCAGGTCGGCGTCTGTCAGGGTGACGAGTTTGGCGGTCTGCTTGTCGTCAACCTTGTCGATCTGGATGGCGCGGAACGTATCGGACATTGGAGGCAACTCCCGGTAAGCTTGAGGGTGGCTTGAACGTGCTCACCGGCTTACGTAAATCTGCACCGTCTCGCAAGTGCCAAGGACCCCTGAACCATGCCAGCAAACATCGCCAGCCTCAGCAATCGTGCGGTGATAAGCCTGACGGGCGGAGAAACCCTGGCTTTCCTGCAGGACCTGATCACCGCGGACGTGGAAGCGTTGAAGCCCGGCGAGGCGGCCCACGGCGGCCTGCTGACGCCACAGGGCAAGATCCTGTTCGACTTCTTCATCATCGCCACGGCGGACGGGGCGCTGATCGACTGCGATGGCGGCCAGCGCGATGGCCTGCTGCAGCGGCTCACCATGTACAAGCTGCGCCGCGCTATCGTCCTCAAGTCGAGGGATGAGCTTGCCGTTGCAGCAGGCTGGGGTGACGGAGACTTGCCGGTGGCCGACGGCGCGTTCGTCTTCGCGGACCCGCGGCTGGCGGGCCTCGGCCATCGCATCATTGCGCCAGCAGATGGACTGGCGCGGATCACCAACTCCAGCGCCGAAGACTATGCGTCCATGCGCATGACCATGGGCGTGGCGGACAGCGCCGAAATCGGCTCCAGCCAGTTGTTTCCGCACGAAGCCAACTACGACCAGTTCGGCTCGGTGGGCTTCCGCAAGGGCTGCTATGTGGGCCAGGAAGTGGTGTCGCGCATGCAGCACCGGGGCACGGCGCGCAGCCGCATCGTGCCGGTCGAGGCGGCGGATGATCTGCCCGCGCCCGGTGCGTCCGTGCATGCAGGTGAGCGCCAGTCGGGCAGCCTTCTGGCGTCCGCCGGCCGGCGCGGGCTGGGGCTGGTCCGGCTCGACCGGGCGGCGGCGGCTATTGCCGGTGGCAATGGCCTGTCAGTTGACGGTGTTGCGCTGACCATGCACAAGCCGTCGTGGGCGCGCTGGGCTGAGCCGGCCGGCGGGGGCGAAGGCGAGGATTGATGGGCTGGGAACATTCGCTGATCACCCACGAAGACGGGCTTGACCGCTGCGGCTGGTGTGGCACCACGCCGGACTACGTGGCCTATCACGACACCGAGTGGGGCGTGCCGGAATACGATGGCAAGGCGCTGTTCGAGAAGCTTTTGCTAGACGGGTTCCAGGCGGGGCTGTCGTGGATCACCATCCTGCGCAAGCGCGACAATTACCGCGCTGCCTTCGACGGGTTCGATGCAGGGAAAATGGCGCTTTATTCAGCTGAGAAAAAAGCTGAACTGATGTTGAATCCGGGCATCGTCCGCAACCGTTTGAAGATCGACGCGGCGGTGACCAATGCCCAGGCCTATCTGGACATGGGCGGCGACGAAGCGTTCTCGCAATACCTGTGGGGTTTCATGGACGGACGTCCGCTGGTCAACCGGTTCACCCACCTCGAGCAGGTGCCCGCCGCCACGCCGCTTGCGGAAGCGATCTCGAAGGACCTCAAGAAACGCGGCTTCCGGTTTGTCGGGCCGACCATCGTCTATGCCTTCATGCAGGCCGTCGGCATGGTCAACGACCACCTTGTCACTTGCCATAGACATGGGGCCGTGAGTGGCGAAAGAGGCTGAAAAACCAAGGGCATGGCAGCGCATGCTGTCGGGCCGGCGGCTCGACCTGCTCGAACCGTCGCCGCTTGATGTCGAGATCGAGGACATCGCCCACGGGCTTGCACGGGTGGCGCGCTGGAACGGCCAGACGCACGGGGCGCATGCCTTCTCGGTTGCGCAGCACTGCGTGATCGTTGAACAGCTGCTAACGGAAATGCACCCGTCCATCGACCCGCGCTGGCGGCTGGCGGCGCTTCTGCACGATGCGTCGGAATACGTCATCGGCGACATGATCTCGCCGTTCAAGGCGGCTTTGGGCATTGATTACAAGGACTTCGAGGGGCGACTGATGGAGGCGGTGCACCTGCGCTTCGGCCTGCCCGCCGCGCTGCCGCATGCGGTCGAGAAGCAGATCAAGCGCGCCGACAAGGCGTCCGCCTTCTACGAGGCGACGGTGCTGGCGGGCTTCGAGGATGGCGAGGCTGCCCGCTTCTTCGGCCGGCCGCGCGGGCTGGCGCCGGCCACCATCGAACGCATGCGCAAGCTCGTGCCACTGCCGCCGGAAGCGGCCTGCTCGGCCTACATGAAGAAGTTTTCCCAGCTCAAACTCTGACGGATTGAAGCCGGATTCAACCACATTTACGCAAGGGAATACCTTCCGCGTTGACATCTTCTTCCGGTTGCTAGACACAGATATTCAGTTATCGGATTGTGTTTCATGCGCACGTGAAGGGGCTCGTGTTGATCAAGCGGATTGCATGGTTGCTGGCAGGGGCGGCGATGCCATTCTTGGCGCCGCAAGCCGCCGTGGCAGCCGATCTCGAGATAACCGATCCGGCCTGGAGCGGCAATTTCACTGCCAGCTTCGGCGTGAACGAGTACTATACAGATAACGTCTTCTACTCCCGGCCAACCTGGCACGACAACGCCTTCGAACCCCGTCGTGGCGACTGGGTAACGGTCTTCCTGCCAGCTCTCAACTACCGGCTGGAGCGCGAAGGCCACCGGATCAACCTGGGCGGCAGCGCGGAGATTGGCCGGTATGCGACCTATGGCTCGGAAAACTATGAAGATTTCCGGCTATATTCGAACGGGGTTCACCGCCTTGACCCGATGACCCTGGCCGTGTGGGGCCTCAGCGTTGCGCGCGAACATGAACCGCGCAACTCGACCGACCCGGTGGCGCAAACAGGACCGGTCCCTCCGGTCTACTGGAATACTGCCAGCTAAGGCGCCGTATCTCGCCGCTTCGGGGACGACACCGTGAAGGTGGGTTACACCTTCGACCGGTATGACTTCGTTGAATCTGGCGGCGTCAACTATGACTACCGCGACCGCAACATGGGCACCCTTGGTGCGCGCTGGACCCATCGCAACGATGACACCACATCGATCTACGTGGAAGGTTCTTTCGATGTCCGCGAGTATGACACCACCAACTTCCGCGATTCGCGCGGCGCGCGCGCCAGTCTCGGGTGGCAAAAGAAGTTCAGCGATACCGTCGATGTCGAACTTTATGCCGGACTGATCTTCCAGAATTTTGACAACGCCGCGTTTGATGACGTGATTGCCGCAAACCATGGCGGCGGTTCCAATTCTTCGTCCGGCGGCAAGAAGGTTCAGGCCGGCAAGAAGGCTGCCGGTGGCGGCGACACTGCTGACAAGGGCAAGAAGGGCGGCAAACCGGCAACAACCGAGGCAGCCGAGGGCGAAGAAGAGGATTCGGATCGTCCGACTTGGGCGGGCGTACCCGGCAAGGATGGCAAACCGGGTCGTGGCAATGCGTCTTCCGGTACCAAGAAGGGCACGCTGTTTGGCGACATGTATGTCATTCTGCGTGACGAGAATGGCGTGCCGATCCTGAGCGATGCAGGCTTTGTCCAACCGATTGCCGAAGATGGCAGTTTGATCCCATTGGACGAAGAAGGCGCTCCTATTGATGACACCCTCACGCAGGAAGTCGAGCTGGGCCGCCTCAATGTCGGCCGGTCGCCAAAGTTCGTGCTCAGCACCCGCTATGAGGAAGCACTTCTGGCCATCAACGCCGCCGATGAGGTCACTCTCGACCCGGCAGGACGCCTGACACTCATCACCCTTGATGATCCGGCAACGACGGACGTCAACGAGGCGTCGGTCAAGACCATTGACGCACCACTGGAGAACCTGGCCCTGTACGTCGAACTGATGAACACCGGCACGTTGACGGGCGTCGACAGCGACACGGTGTTCAGCGCCGACCTGCAAAACCTGATCGATGGCAACTTCACCGCCGACGACCTTGTGGAAGCAGCCAACCTTTTCGCAGCGGCGGCAGACAAGACCGGCACCATCCTGGTGGACAATGTGGTCTACATGAACTCGATCCTCGACATCACCGGATCGATTGCTGATCCGCTCGATCCGACCAACACGACCGAGTATGTCGACTTCAGCAGCTACACCTATGACCGCTCGGACGCTTACGGCGATGTCACTGCCAGCGTGCTGGTGTATGTGCCGGACCCGGACGGTGATGGGGCGCTGACCGAAAGCTGGGTGCCGCAGGAGGTGAACATCTACACCGCGGTGTTTGGCGGTAGCGAGGACGGCATTGCAACGGACGACGCGGCCGGGTTTGCCCAGGCTGCTGACGATGCGCTGCAGGTCATCGAGTTCATCCACGAATACGCACTGCCGGCAGTGCCGACAACGACCACGAACTAGAAACAGGGCCTGTCTCGTCAGGCGTTGAACATGCGACACCGGCAGCCCTCAAAAGGCTGCCGGTTTTTGCTGCCTGGCGGAAGGATTACAGACCCTCAGGCCAGCTTGCCCTGCGTATGGGCGTACTCCCAGTACAGTTCCCGCGTCTTCTTGTAGACGGGGCCGGGTTGAAGCTCCCGGTCTTCGACACGGGCGACCGGCGCCACCTTGGCCCAGTTGCCGGTAGAGAACACCTCATCGGCTTCCAGGAAGTCCTTCCAACGCAGTGAGCGTTCATGCACCTTGACGCCAGCCTCGCGCAGCAGGTTGACGACGCGCTGGCGGGTTATGCCATTGAGGAATGTGCCGTTGGGGACGGGCGTGAACACCTCGCCGTCGCGGGCGTACCAGATATTGGCAGTGGCCAGTTCCGACACGTTCGACAGCGGGTCGAGCATCACCGCATTGTCGAAGCCGCGGGCGCGGGCCTCGCGCATGGCGCGGGCGGAGTTGGGGTAATGGCAGGCCGCCTTGGCGTCGGTTGGCGAATACTCGACCGAAGGGCGGCGGAACGGCGAGCAGGTGACAGAAAAGCCCTTGGGCTCGGGCATCGGCGCGTCGTAGACGGCCAGCGCGAAGCGGGTGGTGTCCGGATGGACATCGACGAAGCCGTCATCGGCCCAGTACATCGGGCGGATGTAGAGCTCGGCCCCGGAACCGAACTTGGCGATCCCCTCGCGGGCAAGCGCCTCGATTTCTGCGGCGTCATATTGCGGTTTGAGGCCGAAGGTCTTCGCCGAGTTGACGACGCGCTGGCAATGCTGGCCAAGGTCCGGTGCGGTGTCCTCGAACGCCCGCGCGCCATCGAACACGCACGAGCCTAGCCACATGGCGTGGGTCATCGGGTTGGCCACTGCTGGCGGTGTGTCGTGCCACTTGCCTTCCCAGAACGTCCAGATCGCCATCGCATTACCTCACGAACATGATTTCATTTCGTACGGATGGTGCCCGATTGCCGGGGGGCGGGTAAAGAGGGGGATTCAGATTTGATGTTCGCAACAGGAATGCCAGGCCCATTCCCAGGCAGCAGCAAATGCAGCAAGCTTGGCGGCACGATCAACAACGGACCAGGATACGGCACATGAACAAGACACGGGCGATCGCGTTTGCCGCGCTGACGCTGGCGCTGGCGGCTTTTGCGGCTGGCTCACCTGTGCAGGCAGCCGGGCAAGGCTGGACCTGCAGCTATGACGCCGCCAGCGGGCTGGCGTGGAAGAACGGCAAGTGGACGCCGGCCCAGTTTTCGCCGGGCGGCGCATTCGAACTTCACGCCGGCGACGGCGGCCTGAGCGCTGAAAGCGCAGCCGGGCCGATGTCGTCCAACAGCAGGCTGGTGGATTGCCGGCTGCCGCAACGCACCGGCCTGATGTGCATCGACCCGGATGGCAGCTGGCTGCTGTTCAACCCGCGCACCGGCAAGGGTGCGGTCTCGAAGATCTATACCTCGCTGAAGGCGCCACCCAATGAAGGTTCGACCTTGTCCGTGGAGCCGTTCACCTGCCGCAAACAGTAGCGCGGCGGCGGCATCAAAAAACCCCGCTTGTGGCGGGGTGGCGGAAACATCAGCAAGGCGGAGAAACAAATGATCAGCTGTCGTGATAGAAGATGTGGCGGCCGATCTTGATGAGGCGCTTCATGTGGCCGGACCAGCGCGGATTTACATAGTCGGCGTGGTAGTGGGTGGCGGTTGATACCACCCGCACGTACGCATTGCCTGCCATGGCACGGGAGGCAAGCTGCTTGGCCTTGGTCCACTCTTTCGCGCCTTGCGGTATGTCCTTCTTGCCATCGCAGGCGAAGGAAAACTGGCACGAATTCATCCGATGGGCGCCTTCGTAGACCACGCCGCAGATGGTGTTGGGATAGCTCGACGACTTGACCCGGTTGAGGATCACGTTAGCTACCGCGATCTGGCCTGCCTCGGGCTCGGAGCGAGCCTCGAAATAGATGGCCCGGGCGAGGCAATCCTTCTCCGCGAGCCGCACGTCGCGCTGCTTGAGCACCCGCTGCTTTTCCTCACGCGCAAGCTTGAAGCTGTTTTCAAGCTTGGAAATCTTCGGGGCGGCCGGAATCGACACGAGCTTGACCGGTGCAGCCGGCTTTGCTTCCGGCAACGCGCCGAGCGAGGCCTGCTGGCTTGCCGAAGGCCCGACAGCTATTTCGTCGCTGATGAAATCGGATTTGGCGAGGCTCGCAACGCGCACATTGCCGTCCACGGCCACCATGCGGAAATCCTGGCGCACCGGCTCATCCAAAAGCGAGCCCTTGGCGGCGATGGTGGTGGCGGGCGACATGACGTCGGCCCACTGGGCGGATGGTTGCTGGGGGGCGATCGAGGCGGTGGCCCGGTTGATCTGGTGGCCGGCGAACGCCACCGCACCAACCACGGCAATGCCGGCAAGGGCGAACGTCATGATTTCCGACAGGGACATCGACTGGTCGACTTCCTCCCTGCGGCGGGATGCGCGGGCGCGCATCCGCATATGACGCTCGTAATCCGACAAATTTCCGGGCCTTTCCCTGCGAGGTCCGTTGCACACTCACCCCAAAGTGTAGATCAAGGGCGTTTATCATAGGTTAACCATACAGGCAAGATTACCCCTCTGCCCAAATGGTTGATAACCATCCACTTTGCTAACCGGCAAAAGCGGCGGAGACAAGGCAGAAATCAACTGTCCTTAACAGCTGCCTGCGCTGCGGCGAGGCGGGCAATCGGCACCCGGAACGGCGAGCACGACACGTAGTCCAGCCCGGTGCGATGACAGAAGTGCACGCTGGCCGGATCTCCGCCATGTTCACCGCAAATGCCGAGCTTGAGGTCAGGCCTCACGCTGCGGCCCCGCTCAACGCCGATTCTCACAAGTTCGCCAACGCCTTCGGTGTCGATGGAGACGAACGGATCGCGTTCCCAGATGCCCTTGCGGATATAGTCGTCCATGAACCTGGCCGAGTCGTCACGGCTGATGCCGAAGGTGGTCTGCGTCAGGTCGTTGGTGCCGAACGAGAAAAACTCGGCCGCCTCGGCAATCTCGTGCGCCTTAAGGCAGGCGCGCGGCAGCTCGATCATGGTGCCGCAAAGATACTCGATCTTTTCGCCTGATTCGGCCTCGACCTGGGCGTGGACGGCGGAAATCGAGGCTTCGACCAGGTCATATTCGGCGCGGCTGGCGATGAGCGGAATCATCACTTCCGGGATCGGCGCATCACCGTTCTTCCGCTTCACCTCGACCACGGCCTCGAAGATGGCGCGGGCCTGCATCTCGGCGATCTCGGGAAAGCTGACGGCAATGCGGCAGCCGCGATGACCGAGCATCGGATTGAACTCGTCGAGTTCGACGATGCGGGCGCGCAGCACTTCCGGATCGAGGTCCATGTTGTCGGCAACCTCGAGGAGTTCCTCCTCGCCGTGCGGCAGGAACTCGTGCAGCGGCGGGTCGAGCAGGCGAATGGTCACCGGCAGGCCGGCCATGATCTCGAACAGTTCGACAAAGTCGGCCCGCTGCATCGGCAGCAGCTTGTCCAGCGCCTTGCGCCGTTGCCCTGCCGTTTCGGATACGATCATCTCGCGCACCGCGGCAATGCGCTCGGTCTCGAAGAACATGTGCTCGGTCCGGCACAGGCCGATGCCTTCGGCACCGAAATCACGGGCCATGCGGGCATCTGCCGGGGTGTCGGCATTGGCGCGCACCCCAAGGGTGCGGATCTCGTCGGCCCATTCCATGATGCGGCCGAAATCGCCGGACAGTTCAGGCTTGATGGTGGGGATCTCGCCGCGCATCACCTGGCCGGTGGAGCCGTCGATGGTGATGACGTCGCCTTCGCGCAGGGTCTGGCCCATGACCGAGAAACTGCCTTCGTCATAGTTGACGTGGATCGAGCCGGCGCCGGACACGCACGGCTTGCCCATGCCGCGCGCCACCACGGCGGCGTGCGAGGTGATGCCGCCACGCGTCGTCAGGATGCCTTCGGCGGCGTGCATGCCGTGAATGTCTTCGGGGCTTGTTTCAAGGCGGACGAGGATAACCTTGCGGCCCTGTGCGCGGGCTTCTTCTGCAGCGTCGCTGTCGAAGATGATCTGGCCGCAGGCAGCGCCCGGCGAGGCCGGCAGGCCGGTGGCGATGATGTCGCGCGCGGCCTTGGGGTCTAGGGTCGGGTGCAGCAGCTGGTCGAGCGAGGCCGGATCGATCCGGGCCACGGCTTCGGCCTTGCTGATCAGGCCTTCCCCGGCCATGCCCACCGCGATCTTCAGCGCGGCTTGCGCGGTACGCTTGCCCGAGCGGGTCTGCAGCATCCACAGCTTGCCGTCCTGGATGGTGAATTCCAGGTCCTGCATGTCCCGGTAATGCTTTTCCAGGCGGTCGAAGATGGCGGTCAGCTCGGCGAAGGTTTCCGGCATCAGCGCCTCGAGGGAAGGCGCATCCATGCCCGCTTCCTTGCGGGCCTTCTCGGTAATGTTCTGCGGCGTGCGGATGCCGGCCACCACGTCCTCGCCCTGGGCGTTGACGAGAAACTCGCCATACAGCTCCTTCGCGCCGGTGGACGGGTTGCGGGTAAAGGCGACGCCGGTGGCGGACGTGTTGCCCATGTTGCCGAACACCATGGCCTGCACGTTGACGGCGGTGCCCCAGGCGTCCGGAATCTCGTTGAGCCTGCGGTAGGTGATGGCACGCGCCGACTGCCACGACTGGAATACCGCACTGATGGCGCCCCACAGCTGGGCGCTGACGTCCTGCGGGAAAGGCGCGCCGGTCTCGGCTTCCACGTGGTCCTTGTAGCGGGCGATGATCTCGGCCCACTGATCCGCGCTGATGTCGGTATCGAGCTCGTAGCCGTGTTCTTCCTTGAACTCGCCGAGCATGTCCTCGAAGTCGTGATGCTCGACGCCCAGCACCACGTCCGAGTACATCTGGATGAAGCGGCGGTAGCTGTCATAGGCAAAGCGGCGGTCACCGGAGCGGGCCGCCAGTCCCTCGACCGTTTCATCGTTCAGGCCAAGATTGAGCACGGTGTCCATCATGCCCGGCATCGAGGCGCGCGCGCCGGAGCGCACCGAGACGAGCAGCGGGTTGGCCTTGTCGCCGAAGCCGGCGCCGACCTTGCCGCCCACCCACTTCACGGCCTCTGCCACATCGGCCTCGAGGCCTGCCGGGTAGGTGCGGTTGTTGGCGTAGAAACCGGTGCACACGGCGGTGGTGATGGTGAAGCCCGGCGGCACCGGCACGCCCAGCTGGCACATCTCGGCCAGGTTGGCGCCCTTGCCGCCCAGCAGTTCCTTGTCCTTCGCGGTGCCGTCCGCCTGGCCGTCGCCGAAGCGGTAAACCAACTTGGCTGTCGTCGTCATTAAATCTGCCCCAGATACGTGTAACACGGCTCTCGTCTCCCGAATTTTCCAGGTTTGCCTGAAGGTATGGCCCTGGTAGAGGCAAGCGCCGGGCCAGACGGGAGACTCGTCTTTTCATTGCGCCAGATGCACGGTTTCAGCGCGGTTTTCAAGAAATTACTTGTTGCAGTGCACAAACTTTGCCGGAACTGTTCCCGAAACGGGAACCGGATCGGGGCGTTGCGACTGACGATGCTCAGCCCTCGATCTTCGAGAAGTCGGCCACGGCGAGCGTGGCCTCGCGGATGCGGTTGAGCAGCTTCAGCCGGTTTTCGCGGTAGGACGGATCGGCGTCGTTCACCGTCACCTTGTCGAAGAAGGCGTCGACGGGGGCGCGCAGCTTGGCGATGTGGCGCATAGCGGCGGTGAAGTCTTCTTCCTCCACGGCCTTTTTCGCGTTGGCTTCCGCCGCGGAGACGGCCCGGTGCAGGTCCTTCTCCCCGCCCTTGACCAGCAGCGAGGGTTGTGGCTGGCCGGAGAAGTCGCGGCCGTCCTTCTTCTCCTCGATGCGCAGGATGTTCGACGCGCGCTTGACGCCCGCGAGCAGGTTCTGCCCGTCGTCGGTGGCGAGGAAGTCGGAGAGCGCCTCGACCCGGCGCACGATCATCAGCAGGTCTCGAGTGCTTTCCATCCCGGGCATCATGACTTCTCGCCTCATCCCAAGCTGGAATACGGCGTCAACCAGATCGTGACGTGAACCACTATCGCGAAGCTGGACTTTCAGTCGATCGCCAAAGAAATCGATCAGGCTGAAAGTTGAGATGACCGGATCGTGACCTTCGAACTGGCCGCAATGCTTAAGCAGAAGATGAACCAATTCCAGCCGCAACTCGCCCTCCAGCACGACGCGGATCACACCAAGCGCGGCGCGGCGCAGCGCATAGGGGTCTTTGGAACCGGTGGGCTTTTCGTCGATGGCCCAGAAGCCGACGAGCGTGTCGATCTTGTCGGCCAGCGCCACGGCCTGCGCCACCTTGCCGGACGGTACGTCGTCTGACGGTCCTTGCGGCTTGTAGTGGTCGCGGATGGCATCAGCGACGGCATCGTCCAGCCCCTCGGCGCGGGCATAATACGACCCCATCAGCCCCTGCAGTTCCGGAAACTCGCCGACCATCTCGGTCACGAGGTCGGTCTTGCACAGCTTGGCCGCCAGCTTCGCCTGCTCTACGTCCGCACCAATGATCTGCGCGATCTCGCCGGCCAGCGCCTCGATGCGGGCAACGCGCTCAGCCTGCGTGCCAAGCTTGGCGTGGAAGGTAATCTGTTCGAGTTTCGGCAGCCGGTCTTCCAGCTTGATCTTCCTGTCCTGCTCCCAGAAGAACTTGGCGTCGGACAGGCGCGCGGCGATGACCTTGTTGTTGCCCTCGACGATCTTGCTACCGCCGTCCTTGGCGATCAGGTTCGACACCAAAAGGTAGTTGTTCGACAGCCCGCCGTCCTTGCTGGCGACCGAGAAACACTTCTGGTGCGTCTTGATGGAGGTGATGATGACCTCTGGCGGCACATCAAGGAACGCCTTGTCGAACTCGCCCATCAGCACCACCGGCCATTCGACAAGGCCTGCCGTTTCGGCCAGCAGCGCCTCGTCCTCGATCAGGTCGAGGCCCTTGGCGAACGCCAGGTCCCTGGCGCTGGCGCGGATGGTGTCCATGCGCTCGTCGGTGCGCAGCATGACGTAATGCGCCTTGAGCCTGGTCTCGTAGTCCTCGAAATCCGACACAGTGAAGGCTTCAGGCCCCATGAACCGGTGGCCGCGGGTGACGTTGCCGGCCTCGATGCCATCCACGTCGAAGCCGACCACTTCGCCGTCGAACAGGCACAGGATGGATTGCAGCGGGCGCACCCAGCGAAGCTGCCCCGAGCCCCAGCGCATGGACTTGGGCCACGGGAACTTGCGGATCACGTCCGGCACCAGTCCGGCGATCACCCCGGCCGTGTCGCGGCCCGGCTTGTCGATGCGGGCGACGTAGAACGAGCCCTTCTTCGGGTCCTCCACCACGTCGCACTGGTCGAGCGTCACGCCAGCCGATTTGAGAAAGCCCTGGATGGCCTGTTCCGGCGCGTCGGTGCGCGGTCCCTTGCGCTCTTCCTTCTGGTCGGCGGTGCGGGTGGCCAGGCCCGCCACGCACAGCGCCAGCCGGCGCGGGGTCACGTGGGCTTCCGCGCCTTCATAGGTCAGGCCCGCCTCCACCAGCCCGCCGGTGACGAGCTTCTTCAGGTCATCGGCCGCGCGCACCTGCATGCGGGCGGGAATTTCCTCGGAGAACAGTTCGAGCAGAAGCTCAGCCATGGAAGGGGTTCAGCTTTCTTATATCTTCGAGTGGGTGCCGTCGCAGAACGGCCCCTTGCCCGTATGCTTGCAGCCGCAGAAGAACTTCTTGCCCGTTGCATCGGCGGTCCACTGCATCGGCGCAAACTCGGAGCCCTGGTGCGAGCCGTCGCAGAACGGCTGCTTCGAGGACTTGCCGCAGGTGCACCAGAAATAGTTCTTGCCCTCTTCCACCTCGACCGGGATGGGCGATTTCTGCGCGATGACCGGATCAGCCATGATGATTTCCTCTGTTGTGACGATTTATGCAGCCGCGCTGCCGCCGGCGGTCCTGGCCCAGGCCTCGCAGCAGCCCTTGGCCAGTTCGCGCACGCGCAGGATGTAGGCCTGGCGCTCGGTGACGGAAATGACGCCGCGCGCATCGAGCAGGTTGAACACGTGGCTGGCCTTGATGCACTGGTCATAGGCCGGCAGCGCCATCAGGTGCCTGTCACCATGATCGCCCGCCGCCAGCAGTGCCTTGCACTCGGCCTCGGCGTCCTCGAAGTGGCGCAGCAGCTTTTCGGTGTTGGCGTGTTCGAAATTGTGCCGCGAGTATTCCTGCTCGGCCTGCAGGAAAACATCGCCATAGGAAATGCGTTCAGCACCCTTGCGGCCGTTGAAGTTCAGGTCATAGACATTGTCCACGCCCTGCACGTACATGGCGAGACGCTCGAGCCCGTAGGTCAGTTCGCCCGAGACCGGGTGACAGTCAATGCCGCCGACCTGCTGGAAATAGGTGAACTGCGACACTTCCATGCCGTCGCACCAGACCTCCCAGCCGAGCCCCCAGGCGCCCAGCGTCGGGCTTTCCCAGTCGTCCTCGACGAAGCGGATGTCGTGGTTGTCGCGGTCGATGCCGATGGCGTAGAGCGAACCGAGGTAAAGCTCCTGCAGGTCGTTCGGCGAGGGCTTCAGGATCACCTGGTACTGGTAGTAATGCTGCAGCCGGTTGGGGTTCTCGCCATAGCGGCCATCCTTGGGCCGGCGCGAGGGCTGCACATAGGCAGCCTTCCACGGGTTCGGCCCGACCGAGCGCAGCGTGGTTGCCGGATGAAAGGTGCCGGCGCCCACTTCCATGTCGTAAGGCTGCAGGATGACGCAGCCATGGCCCGCCCAGTACTGGTGCAGGGTGAGAATGAGGTCCTGGAACGATGCCTTCGGGTTGAGGCCGGGCAAAGCGGTCATCGGCGGGTGCCACACTTCATGCAAACGGGTTGGCGTGAATCGCGCGCGAACCTATTGCGCCTGCGAAGTGCGGTCAAGGCAACTGAGGGAGCGCAAGCGGTCGGGCTGCCCGCCGGGCTGTCAGTCTTCGGGATAGTAGACGCCGGTTTCCGGGTCCTGACGCAAGCGGCGGCCCTTCACGGCAGCGCGGTCTTCGGTGCGGACCTTGACGCGCGAGCGGGCCTGCGCCTCCGCGAGTTTCTTCGCCACCACGTAGGACACGGCCAGTCCGACCCCGGCGATGAGAAGCTTGTACAGCATGAAAGCGGTGCCCTTTCAGATGAATGGCCAGACAGCCGAAACAGTTACAAACCGTAACGAGACCACAAAGCGCGCTCTTCCGCAAGGGTCATGGCGCGCTCCAGCGCGGCGCCGGCGGCGGTTCCCGCAGCATGGTCAACGCCCGATTGCATCGCCTTGCCGCCGCCCGGCACAAGCAGCTTGCGCAGCGACAGGCCGGAGCGGGCGTCCACGGTGCGAATGATCACGTCGTCGCCGAAGCGCTCGCGCAAGGTGGTGTGCAGGCTGCCTATGCCGTCCACCAGACCAAGCTCCAGCGCCTTGCCGCCAGACCAGAACAACCCGGAAAACAGCTCCTTTTCCTCGCCCTTGAGCTTGCCGCCCCGGCGGTCGCGCACGATGTCCTTGAACGCCTCGTGCACGTCGAGCTGCAGCGACTTGAGGTGCTCCACGTCTTCCTTCTTTTCCGGCAGGAACGGGTCCAGAACGGACTTGTTGGTGCCGGCGGTGTAGACGCGGCGTTCGACGCCCACCTTCTTCAAGGCGCCGGCGAAGCCAAAACCGGCGGAAATCACGCCGATCGAGCCGACGATGGAACTCTTGTCGGCGAATACCTCGTCGCCCGCCATGGCCAGCAGGTAACCGCCCGAGGCGGCGACGTCCTCGCAGAACACCATGACCTTGACGCCGGTTTCCTCCGACAGCTGGCGGATGCGGCTGTGGATCAGGGTGGACTGGACCGGCGAGCCGCCGGGCGAGTTGATCGAGAACGCTACCGCGGCAAGGCCGGGAATGGCAAATGCGGCTTCAAGCGTATCCTCGATGCCGGCCATGGACAGCGACGGCGAAAACGGCCGATCCATCCCGATAGCGCCCTTGAGCCTGACATGGGCAACGAACTTGCGCTTGCCACGGGCAAGCCTGGTCAGCCAGCCGGGTTCGGGGTTCTTGCCCTTCTTCTTGCGGGACTTGCGGCTCAGCATGCGGGTCAGTGCTCCCCCGGGTCATGATATGGAATCTACGTGCCGGTGAACATGGTGCGCGGGCAGGCGCTTCGCAAGTCAGTCGAAATCCAGCGCCGAACCATGACGCAGAACGGCGTCGACCTCAGACAGGAAGCCACCGCCCTCGCCGCCGTGCAGCACCAGCCCCGGCAGCAGCCGCATCGGCGCCTTCGAGCCGCGGGTGCCGCGCACGATGACCCGGGAGGCTGCATCTTCGCGGCGCGAGCGCATGGGCAGGACGGTGAGATTGCCAAGGCGCGTCTCCATGGCCGCCAGCAGGCGCGGCAAGGAACTTGCCGGATGGATGACCGACACGGTGCCGCGCGGGCGCACCAGCCCTGCCATCACCTTGATCCAGGCATCGAGTGCGCCGGGCTTCAGCAGGTGGGCCTGGGCGCGCAGCGCATCGGCCGGGGCCTGCACCGAGGTCTCCTCGAAGAACGGCGGGTTGGCGTAGGCATGGGCGAAGCTGGCCGGCGCCGGCCAGTCGGCATCGTCGTGGCGCATGCTTTCGGTAAGGTCGCCCTTGAGCACCCTTATGCGGCCTTCAAGACCGTTACGGCGGGCGTTCTCCTCGGCGATCATGGCGTATCGCGCGGCGATCTCGATGCCGGTGACCTGCACCTCCGGCAGTCTGCGGGCGAGGCAGGCCGCAGCGATGCCGGTGCCGATACCGGCTTCGAACACCTGGTCGCCGGGCGCTGCCGGAATGGAGGCTGCCAGCAGCACGGCGTCTATGCCGGCGCGGTAGCCCTTTTCCGGCTGCAGCATCTGCAGCTTGCCGCCCAGAAAAGCGTCATCGGAAAGCCCGGCCTTGCCGCCCGGTTCGCGCGGTTCGCCCATTGCGTTGAATTCGTCCAGCATGGCCCTGTCTCCGCAAGCCCTTGATCCACGTCATCGGCCGGGTGCGCTCAGCTGGTCGCGCAAGCCCGCCTCCGCCAGCAGCCGCCGGGCCTGGTGTTCGTCGTCCGCGGACACCATCACCCGTCTCGGCAATACGCCGACGGAGCCTTCCAGCACGCTCATGTGAGCATCGAAAACGATGGCCGCCAAGCCTTCCTGCTGAAGCAGGTCAACAATGTATGACACGAGAACCATGTCGTTGGAGCGAAGAAGTTCACGCATTGGCGGTTTTTCTGCGGTTTGCCGGGCTTGCCGGGCTTGCCGGGGTGGATCGACCACAGTTTATCCGCATCAAGCTCGTGCGGCCATAGAACGCTTGTCGCCCGTGGTCATGCCGCCTATTGTGACGGCATATATGGTTTTTCTGGCGGCGGAGTGAATTGGTGGGTGTAGTTGTTCCATTGAGTGCAGCGGAGGCGAAAGAGGCCAGTCTTGCGCCCTTGCTGAAGCTTGTTGCGGCCGACATGGAGAAGGTCAACGCGCAGATCCTCAGCCATGCGCAGTCGCACGTGGACCTCATTCCGCAGCTGGCGCAGCATCTGATCGATTCCGGCGGCAAGCGGCTTCGCCCCATGCTGACCATCGCGACGGCGCGCATGTGCGGCTACGGCCGGGGCAACCACCATGTGGACCTCGCCACGGCAGTGGAGTTCATGCACACCGCCACGCTTCTTCATGACGACGTGGTAGACGAAAGCGACCTGCGCCGGGGCCGGCGCACGGCGCGGCTGATCTGGGGCAACCAGGCCAGCGTGCTGGTCGGCGACTACCTGCTCGGCCAGGCTTTCCGCATCATGGTGTCGACGGGTTCGCTCGAAGCCTTGAGCGTACTGTCGGACGCTGCCGCCATCATCGCCGAGGGCGAAGTGATGCAGCTGGCGGCCGCCCACAACACCGCGACGACCGAAGACGCCTATCTGCGCGTCATCAACGCCAAGACGGCGGCGTTGTTTTCCGCCGCCGCAGAGGTGGGCGCCATCGTCGCGGGCCGCTCGCAGGCCGAGCGCGAGGCACTGGAATCCTATGGCCGCAATCTCGGCATCGCCTTCCAGCTGGTCGATGACGCACTGGATTATTCCGGCAAGCAGGCGCAACTGGGCAAAAGCATCGGCGACGACTTCCGCGAAGGCAAGATCACCCTGCCGGTGGTGCTGTCGTACCGGCGCGGTGACGAGAAGCAGCGTGAATTCTGGAAGCGGGTGATGGAGCAGGGCGACCAGCGCGAGGGCGATCTCGACCACGCCATCCAGCTGATGAACCAGCACGGCGCCATTGACGACACCATTGACCGGGCCCGCCACTATGGCGCCATTGCACGCGATGCGCTGGAGATCTTCCCGGACAGCGACTACAAGGCCGCCCTGGTCGATGCCATCGGATTTTCCGTGGCCCGGGCGCATTGATGCTAACAGGCCGCCACTAGACCAGCCTCGTCGGGGCGGCCCACCAGCCGGGATGGGCGGCCTTGAGCGCGGCGGCCGCGGCAGTCGCAGAGGGGGCGTCTTCATACAATCCGAAGCAGGTGTCGCCGGAGCCGCTCATGCGGGCAAGCCGGCAGCCTTGCGTTGCGGCCAGCGCCGCGAGCACCTCGCCAATCACCGGTTGCAGCGCGCTTGCGGCGGGCTGCAGGTCGTTGCGGCATGCGCCCAACCAGCCCAGACATGCCGGGCCAGCCGGAATGGCGCCCATGTCCGAGCCAGCAGCTTCGCCCGGCGCCAGCGCCAGCGCCTTGAAGATCGCGGCGGTTGACACGCCCACCAGCGGGTTGACCAGCACCGCATGAAGCGGCGGCGCATCGGCCCACGCCTCGATGTCCTCGCCGATGCCGCGCATCCGGCAGGCGGTGGAACGAAGGCATACGGGCACGTCGGCGCCAAGTTGCAGGGCGATTTGCGCCAGCCGGTCGGGTCCGATGTCGAGATCATTGAAGCCGGTGACCGCCTTGAGCGCAGCCGCCGCATCGGCCGAGCCGCCGCCGATGCCGGAGGCAACCGGCAGGTTCTTCTCCAGCGTGATGTGGCACGGACGCACCTTGCCGGGGCATTCGGCCTCAAGTGCGGCCACCGCCTTGAGCACCAGGTTGCCGCTGTCCGTCTCAAGGCCTTCGCCGAACGGCCCGGTGATGGTCAGCACCGTCTCGTCAGCCGGGGCGATCGTCAGCACGTCGCCGGCATCGGCAGCGAACATCACGGCGGAGTCAAGCAGGTGATAGCCATCGGCGCGGCGGCCGGTCACGTGCAGGGCAAGGTTGATCTTGGCCGCAGCAAAGACGCTGGACATGGGCTACAGACCTCGAAACCGGTTGCCGAAACTCAGGACCGGTTGGGCTTTTCGGTGCCGGAAGCCGTGGGCGGCTCCTTTGCCGGGTCGAGCGGCGCAAGGCCATCCTTAAGCTTCTTGCGGATCTTCTCCGCGTCAGCCTCGGTGGGGTTGGAATCAAGCGCATATTGCCACTGGAATTTCGCTTCCAGCGTGCGGCCCACGCGCCACAGGGCGTCGCCCAGGTGGTCGTTGATCACCGGGTCTTCAGGACGCAGGCCGGCGGCGCGCTCCAGCAGCTCGACCGCCTCTTCGTAATTGCCCAGCTGGTAGTGCGCCCAGCCGAGGCTGTCGACGATATAGCCGTCATTGGGGCGCAGCGAGACGGCCTTCTCGACCATCTTGAAGGCTTCATCGAGATTGAGGCGTTTTTCGATGAGCGAGTAGCCGAGATAGTTCAGGACCGCCGCCTGTTCAGGCTGGAAGCGCAGCGCCTTGCGGAAGTCCGGCTCCGCATTGGCCCACTTGCCCGCGCGCTCCCAGGCGATGCCGCGGAAATAGTAGACCGACCACTGTTCCTCGCCCGGCTCGTCCACCCGGGCCAGCGCCTGGGTGTAGGCGTCGGCGGCGTCGAGCCATTTCTCGTTGAGCCGGTACAGATTCCCCAGCGCCAGCAGCGCGTTGTAGTTCTCCGGCTCGCGGGCGATCAGCGCCTTCAGCGTCTTGACCGCCTCCTCCGGCTGTTCAAGCTGGTTGAGGTTGGTGGCGATCTGGATCTCGGCGCTGGAGCGCAGCGGATTGCCGGCCGGCACCGCCTCGTAGGCGGTGATGGCCTGGCGGTAGAGCTTCATCTGGTTGTAGATCTCGCCCAGCAGTGTCTGGCCTTCCGGGAAACCCGGGTTCATGTACAGGGCAAGCCGGGCATAGATGAGCGCGATGTCGATGGAACGCTCGTCGGTAAGCGCGCCGGCGATGGAGTACAAGGCCTCGGCTACGCCGGCCTCGGGGCTGGAGATGAACTTGCCAGGCTCTCCCCCCGCCTTGAGCCGGTCATGGGCGGCCTCTACCAGCGGGTTCTGCTGGGTGGCGCGCAGGAACAGTTCATAGGCCTCCAGCGCCTTCTCCGGCCGTCCGGTGCGCTCAAGGTAATTGCCGTAGGCCTGTACGACGCGCAGCGACGTTCCGGCCTTTTCGTAGGCCGACACATAGTTGGTCTCGGCGCGGTTGCGGTCATTGACCAGGTCAGCGATCAGCCCGGCATGGAATACCCTGAAATTCTCGAACGCCTGGTTGCGCTTGAGCGCATCCAGTTCGGTAAGCGCGCCATTGAGGTCGTTCTCGGCGGCATAGGTCCACGCCGACAGCAGCGCGGAGGTGAGTTCGCCGATGGGGGTGTAGCCCGCCTTGGCGAAATGCTCGCGTGCCAGCGCCTGCTTGCCATCGCGCATGGCCTCAAGGCCGAGGACCAGCAGCGACAGGCGGTGCTGGTCGTTGAACTCGAGCACCCGCTTGGCGAACCGGGAACCGGCTTCCATGTTGCCCGACGAGACTTCCAGCGTGAAGGCGCGTTCGACGAGCAGCGGATTGTTCGGATCGCTCTCCAGCGCGCGGGCAATATAGCGCGCCGCGATATCGGTCTCGCGCTGACGGCTGGCATAGCGCCCGGCAAGATAGCTCCCGGATGGCGATGCATCCTCGATGCGCAGGTCTGCATAGGGGTCATCGCCTGGCGTCTGTGCCGCGGCAGCCGGTATCGACAGCGGCAGGCAGAGCATAAGGGCTGCACTCAACGTGCGCAGTTTGAAGGTCATGTGTCTCGTGTCCATTCCAGACAGGGGCCGGCCAATTTCAGTGAACCACCCGGACGCCTGGGTGGCATCCGGCAGCGGCCGACGCGTGCTTTCAACCTGCAATGTGATGGTTTTTGGGCTGCTCCGCAAGCAAGCCATGTGTCACAAGCCCGGCATATGCAAAGAATCGCGGCCAGTACAGTCAAATGCGCGCCGGGTTGAAACCTGCCCCCCGCTTCGCCCACACTGACGCCATGACAAGCAAGCTGATTCGCCGCCTCGTGCGCGCACTGATCGCGGCGCCTGCCCTGGCGGGCCTGATTTCCACCGCCGTGGCGCCACCGCCCGTAGCCGGTGCGGTAGAGGTTTCGGCCACCTATCGCAAGGCGGCGGAGCGCGGCTTTGCGGGCTTCCTCGAAAGCCTGTGGCCGGAGGCGCAGCAACGCGGCGTTTCGCGCCAGACCTTCGAGCGCGCGATCAGCCAGATGCGGATCGAGTGGGACATTCCCGACCTGGACCCGCCGCCGATGGCCGGCGAGGATCCGAAGCCGAGCCCGAAACGGCAGGCTGAATTCGGCTCGCCCGGACGGTATTTCAACGAAAAGTCCATGGCCAACCTGGCGGCCATCGCCCGCAAGGAAATCGCGAGATACGCCAGCACGTTCGAACGCATCGAACAGCGCACCGGCGTGGACAAGGAAATCCTTGCCGCCATCTGGGGGCGCGAGACGGCGTTCTCACGGGCAAAGATTCCGCATGACGCCATGTCGGTGCTGGCGACCCAGGCCTATCTGGGCCGCCGGCCGGACTTCTTCCGGCCCGAGGTGCTGGCGATCATCGAGATCGCCGAGCGCGGCGTCGTGCCAATGAGCGATTTGAAGGCGTCATGGGCGGGCGCCATGGGTCACACGCAGATGCTGCCGGGCCTCTACCTGAAGCACGCAACCGATGGTGATGGCGACGGCAAGGCCGACATCTGGAACTCGGTACCCGATGCACTGGCTACGTCCGCAGCGTTTCTCAAGGCCAGCGGCTGGGTTCCGGGCTTGAGCTGGGCCTACGAGGTGGAGCCTTCGGACCGGCTCGACTGTACGCTGGAAGGCCCGGATGAAGGCCGCCCGGTGGCGGACTGGGTGCGCGCCGGCGCCACGCGGGTGGCCGGGCGGCAATGGCCGCAATCGCTAATGGGCGCACGCGGTTACCTGATCATGCCGGCGGGCCGGTTCGGCCCGGCCTTCATCGCTACCGAGAATTACTACGCCATCAAGTCCTACAACGAGTCGGACCTGTACGTGCTGTATGTGGGCAACATGGCCGACCGGATTGCCGGGTCCGGGGCGTTCATCACGGGCTGGCGCGACGTTGACACCTTCACCCGGCCCGAAATGCAGCAGGTGCAGCGCAAGATGGTGGCGATGGGCTACAATGTGGGCGACAGCATCGACGGGCTGATCGGCTTCCGCACCCGCACGGCTACCGGCATGCACCAGAAGAAACTCGGCCTGCCGGTGGATTGCTGGCCGAACAAGCCGTTCATTGCGCGGTTGAAGTAGCCGACTTGAGAACCGTGCTGCTGGCAGGAGCGGCAGGCGCCGGGTTTGTACCGGCAGTGCGCATCTGCTCGACGCGCGAGGCGATGGCCGGGCGGTAATTCTGGGCAATTGCATCGCGCATCTTGTCTGCCTGCTGTGCGGGCGGATGCGGGTACACTTCAAACAGCCGCCTGAAGAAGGCGCGGGTATGGTCGCTGCAGTCCAGCAGCACCTGGTCCACCACCGCATCGACCGGCTTGCCCGGCTGCGGACCCGCCTGGTCGGTCCTGACGCGGTAACAGGTGAACATCTCTTCCTTGGCAATGGCCAGTTCAAGGTGCGGCCCCACCGGCTGCGGCGATCCCGGCACCGGGGCAGCAGCGGCGGACGCGGCATCGTCAGCACCGGTCGATGCCGGCTGCGGCACTGCCGGTTGCGCTGTGGCGGCGCGGCTGGGGGCGGGCTGAGCCGGTGCGGCGGCCACCTTCTGCTCCTGGCGCACGCCGAGCACTGCTTCGCGCACGGCCGGCACGAAGGTCGATCCGCTCAGTTCCTCGGCCATCTTGCGGCCCCGGCGGTCGCCGAAGCGGCCTGCCAGCGCCAGTGACACGGTTTCGAACTGCTGGCGGCATTCGCCCTTGATGGCATCGGCCAGAACGTTCTTCAGGTTGAGCTTGGGGTGCTGCCTGGCCTGGGCGCGGGAATAGCCGGACAGGCAATCGCGGAAAGTGAAGACCGCCGGGTTGCCGGTCTCGTTCCACCAGTCGGCTTCGCTCTGGCCTTGCGAGCCACTGCCGGACGCCGTTTGCCGGCGCGGCTGCGGATCAGCCTCGATCACCAGCGGCTGTTCGGGGGTGGCTGCGACAGCGGGGGCTGGCTGCTGCACTGCCTCGTCCGGCTGCGCGGCGGCGTCAGGCGCCTGCGGCTGTGCAATGTTGATGGCGGTATCGCCAACGACGCTGGGCGTCTGCTGGGCAGGCAGCGTATTGTAGGCCGGCTGATCGTTGCCGCTATCGCTGCCGAAAAGCGACATCAGGCTCTTCGACCTTCCGGCATTGATGCGGTCCTGACCCTGGCGCTCGGCAGCCTGAGCCCATGCCGTCACCGGCAAGGCGGCGATGCAGATGGCGCAGGTGAGTGCGCGAAACATGGCTCGAGACATAAGAAGCTTCCCTGTTGGCTCCCCAGCGTGTGCAGGATTGCCGCCAAAGCAGGCAACAAAATGACGCCGGTGTGGTTATCGCCGGGAAAGATATTGTCGCGTCAATGCCTTACGTCAAGGCTTCACGGACCGGCCACGGCAGCCCCGCACGCGTCACATGTTGGGGTAGTTGGGGCCCTCGCCGCCTTGCGGCACTGTCCAGTTGATATTCTGGGCCGGGTCCTTGATGTCACAGGTCTTGCAGTGCACGCAGTTCTGGAAATTGATCTGGAACCGCGGCTTGCCGCTATCGTCCTGCACGAACTCGTAAACCCCCGCCGGGCAGTAGCGTTGCGATGGGCCGGCATATTCCGGCAGGTTCTTCTGCACGGGGATCGCGGCATCCTTGAGCTTCAGGTGGGCTGGCTGGTTTTCGTCGTGGTTGGTGCCGGAATAGGCCACGTTGGTGAGCCGGTCGAACGACAGCACGCCGTCAGGCTTCGGGTAATCGATCGGCTTGAAGTCAGCCGCCTTGCCGGTGGCTGCGGCGTCAGTCTTGCCGTGTTTCATGGTGCCGAAGAACGAGAACCCGAACAGCTGGTTGGACCACATGTCCAGCCCGCCCAGCGCCAACCCGCCGACGAGGCCGAGCTTCGACCACATCGGCTTGACGTTGCGGACCATCTTGAGGTCCTTCGCGATCGGTGAACGGTCCCAGGCCTTCTGGTATTCGACCAGTTCATCGCCCTCGCGGCCCGCGCCGATGGCTGCGAATGCTGCTTCTGCCGCCAGCATGCCGGACTTCATGGCGTTGTGAGAGCCCTTGATGCGCGGCACGTTGACCATGCCGGCAGAACAGCCGATCAGCACGCCGCCCGGGAACGACAGCTTCGGCACCGACTGGTAACCGCCCTCAGTGATGGCGCGCGCGCCGTAGGCGATGCGCCGGCCGCCTTCCAGCACGTCGGCGATCATCGGGTGATGCTTGAAGCGCTGGAACTCCATGTAGGGGAACAGGTGGGGGTTGGCGTAGTTGAGGTGCACCACGAAGCCGATGGAGACCAGGTTGTCCTCCAGGTGGTACATGAACGAGCCGCCGCCGGTCTTCGTGTCGAGCGGCCAGCCCATGGTGTGGGTGACCTGGCCCTGCTTGTGCTTCTCGGGCCTGACCTCCCACAGCTCCTTCATGCCGAGACCGAACTTCTGCGGGCTCTTGCCTTCAGACAGGTTGAATTTCTCGATCAGCACCTTGGCGAGCGAGCCACGCACGCCTTCGCCGATCATCACGTACTTGCCGTGCAGTTCCATGCCGGGCTGGTAGTCGGGGCCGGGCTCGCCATCCTTGCCGATGCCGAACACGCCGGCGACAACGCCCTTTACCGAGCCATCGTCGCGGTAGACCAGATCCGAGCAGGCAAAACCGGGGTAGATCTCGACGCCCAGCTCCTCGGCCTGGGTGGCCAGCCAGCGGCAGACATTGCCCAGCGACACGGCATAATTGCCATGATTGTTCATCAGCGGTGGCATCATGAAGTTGGGAAGGCGCACTGGCCCGATGGCCCGAGCATGTAGAAGCGGTCTTCGGTGACCGGCGTATTGAGCGGCGCGCCCTTCGCTTTCCAGTCGGGGATCAGTTCGTTGAGGGCGACCGGATCGATGACAGCGCCGGAGAGGATGTGGGCGCCCACCTCGGAGCCCTTCTCCAGCACGCACACGCAGATCTCGCCGCCGGCCGCCGCCGCCAGTTGCTTGAGACGGATCGCCGCCGACAGTCCGGCCAGGGCCGGCGCCGACGATCACCACGTCAAAGTCCATGGCCTCCCGCTGCGACCGCGCCTTGATCGCTCATGTGCCCTCATACTCCAGTTTGCATGCCGGTTTTGCTGATCGTATTGACACCTCTTATATTGAAGTTGCCTGCCGGGGCAAACAGCCTCAGAAACGTCATGATCAGGTACAAAACGACACAGGGCGTCTACATTCCGGAGGTACGGTGAAACTGGAGGCTGCACAGGCACTGGCATGGCTTGCCGAGATGGGCGCCGACGAGGCGATCCTGCCCGAGGCAGTGGACCGGTTTGCCGAGTTGAGAGGCACTGAAAGTGGCGCCGGCAGCCCGCGCCGTGGCCGAGCCCGGTTCGCGGCCTGCCCTCAATCGCCCCGCCGCCGCCGCCCCGCCGCCTGCCGCCCCTACGCGCCAGCCAGCCAGCGCCGCCGTACCGGCAGTCGCAGCCGGGGAACTGGAAGCAATGGCCCAGGGCTGCAAGACGCTGGATGAACTTGCAGAGTTTCTCGACAGCTTTGACGCCTGCCCGCTGAAGCGCACCGCCACGCGGCTGTGCTTCGCCGACGGGCTGCCCGGCGCACACCTGATGATCGTGGGCGAAGCGCCGGGGCGCGACGAGGACGAGCAGGGCCTGCCGTTCGTGGGCCGGTCCGGGCAGCTGCTGGACCGGATGCTCAAGGCTGCCGGTTTCGACCGCCAGAGCGAGGATCCGGCCACCTCCGTTTTCATCACCAATGCGGTGTTCTGGCGCCCGCCGGGCAACCGCAATCCGTCCACGGCAGAACTGCTGATGTGCCTGCCGTTCGTGCGGCGGGCCATCGAGCTGGCCGCGCCGCGCGTCATCATGACCGCAGGCAACATTCCTACCCAGTCGCTGCTCGATATCAGCCAGGGCATTACCCGGGCGCGGGGAAGCTGGCGGAAGATGACCATCGCGGGCCGCGAGGTCGAGGTGATGCCGGCCTACCATCCCTCGTTCCTGCTGCGCTCGCCGGAAGCCAAGCGGCTTGCCTGGCGCGACCTGCTGGCCGTAAAGGAACGGCTCGGCAATCAGTAGGCAGATTTGCCGGCTGCCGCGCCCCCTCGCCGGAAGGGGTGCAACCAGGGAGTATTGGCGCTATTGCCGCCAGACTTAAACCGCCCGTTAGGGTTACCCCTTCATTATTAACAACGGTGGCTTTCGTAAATTTTTATCTTGACTTGTCAAATATTTACTCCGAATTGCCGCCAACATTGAACGACTTGTGATTGAGGTGTTTAGTGGATTTTACGAAACGGCATTTGCGGTCAATGGAACCCGCCGGTGCTGCCCCTTGTTAAACGTCAGAACTGGTGAACCCTCATGTCCAGAATAGACGAAACCCGACCCTTCATTCCGGTCCGCATTGCGGTGCTGACCATCTCGGACACCCGTACTCTTGACACCGACAAGTCCGGCAACACGCTGACCTCGATGATCGCCGAGGCCGGCCACGCCCTGTCCGCCCGCTCCATCGTCAAGGATGACATACGCGCCATCCGTTCGACCATGCTGAAGTGGCTGAAGCGAGACGACACCGACGCCATCATCACCACCGGCGGCACCGGGCTGACCGGCCGCGACGTGACGATCGAGGCCATCCGCCCGCTGCTGGACAAGGAGGCGGAAGGCTTTGCCATCGCCTTCCACATGATGTCGTGGGGCAAGATCGGCACATCCACCGTGCAATCGCGCGCCACCGCCGGTGTTGCATCGGGGAAGTACGTGTTCTGCCTGCCAGGTTCGCCTTGGCGCT
>CAVOZI010000012.1:0-210763 GCA_963700895.1 uncultured Alphaproteobacteria bacterium
GATCTCGTCCAGCCCGCCTTCGCCATGGGTTACCCATACGGCCTCGGAACCCAGCTTTTTCAGCACGTGCGCCAGCGGTTCAACCCATTGCCGGGCGAACACGCCGACGATCTGGCGCTTGACGCCGGCCGGGTTGGAGAGCGGACCCAGCAGGTTGAAGATGGTGCGGGTGGCGAGCTCGACCCGCGACGGGCCCACATGGCGCATGGCGGCGTGGTGGGCGGGGGCGAACATGAAGCCGACGCCCGCCTCGCTGATGCAGCGCGAGATGGCGTCGGGCTTTGCCTCGATGTTGACGCCAAGCGCGGCCAGCGTATCCGCCGCGCCGGACTTTGACGACAGCGCCCGATTGCCATGCTTTGCCACGAGCAGCCCTGCGCCCGCCGCCACGAGGGCTGCACAGGTCGACACGTTGTAGGTGCCCGAGGCATCGCCGCCGGTGCCGACGATGTCGATGGCGTCCGCCGGGGCGGAAACGCGGGTCATCTTCTCGCGCATGGTCATGACGGCGCCGGTGATCTCGTCCACCGTCTCGCCGCGCACCCGCAGGCCCATCAACACCGCGCCGATCTGTGACGGCGTGGCGTTGCCCGACATGATGATGTCGAACGCCTCGCGCGCCTCGTCCACGCTCAACGGCTTGCCGTCGGCGATCTTCGCAATGAGTGGTTTAAGCTCAGCCATGCGTCAGCCCCATCAGGTCAGCGGCAGCCCTGCCAGCTTCAGGAAGTTACGCAGTAGCGCATGGCCGTGTTCCGATGCAATGCTTTCGGGGTGGAACTGTACTCCGTGCACGTTCAACTCGCGGTGCTGCAGCCCCATGATGATGTCGCCTGTAGAGGCCGTCACCTCCAGGCAATCGGGCAGGGAAGAGCGCTCCACCACCAGCGAATGATAGCGGGTGGCGTTTAAGCGGTCAGGCAGGCCTTCGAACAGGCCCTTGCCGGTGCTCTCGATCTCCGACAGCTTGCCGTGCATCAGCTGCTGCGCCCGGATTACGTTGCCGCCGAAGGCCTGGCCGATGGCCTGGTGACCCAGGCACACGCCCATCAGCGGCACCTTGCCCGAGGCTTTTTCGATCACCTCGAGGCAGATGCCGGCCTCGTTGGGCGTGCAGGGGCCGGGCGACAGCACGATGGCTTGCGGGTTCATGGAAACCGCCTCGTCTGCGGTGATGGCGTCATTGCGCACCACTTCCGTCTCGGCGCCCAGGTCGCCCAGGAAGTGATAGAGGTTCCAGGTGAAGCTGTCGTAGTTGTCGATCAGCAGGATCTTGCCGGTCATGTCGCTCATCACTGGCCCTTTCCGCCGCGCCCGGCAAACCGTACCGCTTCTTCAGCGGCCCGGAACAGCGCCCTGGCTTTGTTGATGCACTCATCCTGCTCGGACTGGGGCACGCTGTCCGCCACCACGCCCGCACCTGCCTGAACGTACATCTTGCCGTCCTTGACGATTGCCGTGCGCAGCACGATGCAGGTGTCCATTTCGCCGGTGGCCGAGAAGTAGCCAACGCAGCCGCCATAGATGCCGCGCTTCGAGGTCTCCAGTTCGTCGATGATCTCCATCGCCCGGACCTTCGGCGCGCCCGACACGGTGCCGGCCGGAAAGCCCGCCGACAGGGCGTCGATGGCGTCCAACCCGTCGCGTAGTTCGCCCTCGACATTGGAGACGATGTGCATGACCTGGCTGTAGTATTCCAGGATGAACTGGTCGGTGACGTTGATCGAGCCAATTTTCGCCACCCGTCCGACATCGTTGCGGCCGAGGTCCAGCAGCATCAGGTGCTCGGCGCGTTCCTTCGGATCGGCCAGAAGTTCTTCCGCCAGCGCCCGGTCCTCGGCGCTGGTGGCGCCGCGCCGTCTTGTGCCGGCGATGGGGCGTATGGTGACCTTGCCGTCGCGCACCCGCACCAGGATTTCCGGGCTTGAGCCGGTGACGGCAAAGCGGTCGAACTCCAGGTGATAGAGGAACGGCGACGGGTTCACCCGCCTCAACGCCCGGTACAGCGAGAACGGCGGCATGGCGAACTCGGTCTCGAACCGTTGTGACAGAACCACCTGAAAGATGTCGCCCGCGGAGATGTACTCCTTCGCCTTGAGCACCATGTCCTTGTAACCGTCCGGCGTGATGTTGGATCGCGGCGCCTCGATGGGGCTGGCGTCCGGGTCGTCGAAGGCCTGCAGCTCAAGCGGACGGTCGAAGGCGTCCACCACCGCTTCAAGCCGGTCGCAGGCGCGGGCATAGGCGGCCTTGGCTGACACTTCCTCTTCGGGGAAGACGGGCGTGACCACTGTCACCTCGTCCTTCACCGCGTCGAAGATTGCCATGATGGTGGGCCGGATCATCAGCGCGTCCGGTACCTTTAGCACGTCCTCGTTGGCCTCGCCGAGGCGTTCCATCTGTCGCACCATGTCATAGCCCATGTAGCCGAACAGGCCGGCGGCCATGGGCGGCAGGTCTTCGGGCACATCGATATGGTTGGCGGCGAGCAGCTTGCGCAGCGAGGCGAGCGGCGGGGCGTCATCAGTGAAGAAAGGCCCGTCGGGGTCGATGGCAGCACGGGTGTTGATTTCCGCCTTGTCGCCGTTCACCCGCCAGATCAGGTCGGGCTTCATGCCGATCATCGAGTAGCGCCCGCGTACCGCGCCGCCTTCCACCGATTCCAGCAGGAACCGGTAAGGCGCGTGGCGGGTGATCTTCATGAAGGCGGAGACGGGGGTCTCCAGGTCGGCCACGAGGCGGGTATAGACCACCTGTGGGCGGCCCGCGTCATATGACCGGGCGAATTCCGTGTTGTCGGGAGCGATGAGCATGGGCGTCGGCCTTGGCAATGCGTTGATGGTGCAGTGACGGGGCGCTGCGTGCCGGCCGGTTACTGGCCACCACGCAGCCTGCTCCATGCGGCATCGTCAATCTGTACGCCAATGTCTTCCTGCAGTGCGGTGACGTACTCGGCGTAGAGGTCGTTGGACAGGTTGGACGTCAGCACCTCGCGGATGGCCTCGGCCTCGGCTGACTTCGGGTCATAGGGCTGGGCCATCACCGGTGAAGAGGCGATGATGCGGGCGGACTTGCCGTCGGCGGACATCGAGAAGGTTTGCCCATTTGCCGGGACCGAGAACAGCGCGGCCACATCCGACGGTGTGAACTCCACCGAGGCATTGGTGCGCGATACGCCGTTGACCGTCCTTACCTCGGCATTCTCGGCAGCGGCGAGGTCGGCGATCGGGGTGCCGGACTTCAGCTTCGCCACCAGCTCTTCCGCCTTGGTGCGGGTTGCCTTGGCCGCTTCGCGGGCTTTCCATGCGGCGGCTACCTGGTCCTTCACCTCGTTGAATGGCGGGGTGGAGGAGGGGATTACCTCGCTCGTCTCGACCCACGTAAAGCCGTTGTCGCCGTCGGTCAGCGGCGAGATTTCCAGGCCAACCTCGGTTTCGAACGCCGTCGCCAGTGCGCTGGAGTGGCCGGGCACGGTCACGGTCTTGCCGCTGGCGTCGTTGCCGTCGCGCGATACCGGGCCAATGACATTCACCTGCAGGGCGATATCCCTGGCGGCTTCCTCCATGGTTGCGCCGCCGGCGCGAGCGTCCTCGAACTTGTCATGCAGGTCGAGCAGCCGGTCGCGCGCCTTGCGGGTGCGCACGTCGGCGGCAACCGGGTCACGCACTTCGTCGAGGGTCTTGGTGGCGCCGGGCTGAACCACCGTGGCTTTCAGCAAAACCGTGGACAAACGGCCGTTGACCACGTCGGACACTGCGCCGTCGGCCAGCGCGAACGCTGCATCGGCGATGGCCGGGTCAGGGATGGCCGACTTCTCGACCGTACCAAGCGTGATGTCGCTGTCGCTCAGGTTGCGCTCCCTGGCGATGTCCTCGAAGCTTGCGCCGGCCTTGATCTTGTCGGCCGCCGCCCGCGCCTCGGCTTCTGACGGGAAGGGGATCTGCAGCACGGTGCGGGTTTCCGGCGTGGAGTAGGTGTCCTTTGTCGCCTCATACTGCTGAGCCAGTTCGGCGTCGCTCACATCGATCGACGAGGCGATTGCATCCGGCACCAAAGCCACCACAGCGAAGGTGCGCCGCTCCGGCACCCGGAAGGCTTGCCGGGTTTTCGTCGTAAAGCGACTTGAGCTCGGCGTCGGAAGGCTGCTTGTCGAGCGACGGCATGGAGATCTCGAACCAGTTGGCGTCGCGCTCTTCGGTGCGGTGACGCCAGATCAGCTCGACCAGGGTTTCCGGTACGACCGTCTCGGCGATGAGCGGCTGGGAAATGACCTGTCGGGTCATGTTCCGGGTTTCCAGCGCGAAGAACTGTTCCTCGGTGATGCCGTTGGAACGCAGCAGCTGGCGGAAGCGGTCGGCGTTGAAGGCCCCGTCGGCGGACTGGAAGCGCGGCGAGTCGGCCACCGACTGCGCCACCGCGCGCGCCGGCATCTGGATGCCCAGCGCCTGTGCCTGGCTGTCGAGGGCAGCATCGCGCATCAGGTCGCCCAGGATCTGCCGGTCCAGACCGAGCTCGCGGGCCCGGTCCGGCGTGACGGTCTGGTTGAGGCGGCGGGAATACTCGGCGAGCTGCCGGTTGAAGGTCTCGCGGTACTCGGTGATGCCGATCTCGCGGTCGCCCACGGTGGCCAGCCGGTCGGGCACGCTGCCGCGCAGCATGTCCTCGATGCCCCACACGGCAAAGCTGGCCGCGAGGAGACCGATGAAAATCTTGGCGATCCAGCCGCCGGACTTGCTGCGCAGGGAGGTGAGCATGATGGGGTCCGTTGTTGACTTACGTGGCCCCTATATAAAAATGTGGACCATGAGCCGCAAGCAGTATGGACAGACCTTACCGGTTTGTTATGACCGGGTGAACGGCAGAAAAGGGAATTGCGCGAGATGAGGCAACTGGCAGCAGGCAACTGGAAGATGAACGGCGTCACCGCGTCGCTGGACGAGGTGGAGGCGCTCAAGCAGCACCTCAAGGCGCACCCAGCCAACTGCGACGTGATGATCTGCCCGCCGGCCACGCTCGTGATGGCGCTGGCCAAGGCCGCCGCCGGAAGCCCCATCCAGGTGGGCGGGCAGGACTGCCACGCGAAATCCTCCGGCGCCCACACCGGCGACATCTCGGCCGCAATGCTGGCGGACGCCGGCGCCACGGCGGTCATCGTCGGCCACTCTGAACGCCGCGCCGACCACGCCGAAACGAGCGAACAGGTGCGCGCCAAGGCCGAGGCCGCCCACGCGTCCGGCCTCACCGCCATCATCTGCCTGGGCGAAACGCTGGCCCAGCGCGAGGCCGGCGAGACGCTGGCCGTCGTCCACGACCAGCTGCAGCACTCGCTCCCACCCGCCGCCACCGGCGCCAACACGGTCATCGCCTATGAGCCCGTGTGGGCCATCGGCACCGGTCTGACCCCGACGGCGGCACAGGTGGGCGAGGTGCACCAGGCGCTGCGCGGCGCGCTGTCGGGCCTCGTCGGTGCGGAGGAAGCCCACGCCATCCGCATCCTCTATGGCGGCTCGGTGAAGCCGGACAACGCAGCCGAACTGATGGGCGTGGGCGACGTGGACGGGGCGCTGGTGGGCGGCGCCAGCCTGAAGGCGGCCGACTTCGCGAAGATCATCGCGGCGATCTGACCGTTTACATTGGCAGCTACAAGGCTTATGTGAGCGCCAACGACCGAACCGATTTGCCGCCCACGAGGCCCGAACGCCCATGATCGCCGTCATCACCGTCATCCATCTCCTGATCGTCCTTGCGCTCATCGGCGTGGTGCTTATGCAGCGCTCCGAAGGCGGCGCGCTGGGCATCGGCGGCGGCGGCGGCGGGGCAGGCGGCATGTTCAACGCGCGCGGCGCCGGCAACGCGCTGACGCGGGCCACGGCGTTCCTGGCCATCGGCTTCTTCGTTACCTCGCTGACGCTGGCCTACCTGTCGCGCGGCGGCGCCGGCGGCGGCTCGGTGCTCGACCAGGTGGCCCCGTCCGCGCCCGCTCAGGGCCAGAGCGAAGGCGGCTCCGGCTCCGGCGGCGGCTCCGTCCTACCGCAGCTGCCGACCGCGCCATCCGGCCCGACCGTTCCCACGCAGTAAGGGCAATCGGCAGCCGGGATTTCCCGCTTTCATCCCTGTTTCAATGGCTCCCTCGGGCTTGATCCGAGGGGCAACGATGGCATGGGTTCTCGGGTCGTGGGCTGATCGCTCTTGCCCGAGGAAGGCAGTTTCCGGATTGACCGTGATCTGTGATAGCTGACACCGGGGCTGTGTCTTCATGCGCTTGCCCGCTGCGCCCAGCGAACCCACTGTCCCGACGCAGTAGTTGGCTTTCGCAGGCACTTGGGGGCCTGCGAACGCCGGGGTTCGCCAACAAGCGCTGCGACGCCATTTCTCCTCAAGGAACATGGAAGCGAACTGTCCGGCCCGGCGCCGGGGCAGTTCCATGGTCTGCTGCTGGTGGGGGGGTGGATTGGGTAGGCAGTCGAGGACGGGAAGGGAGTTAAGAGTTCACATTTTCGTCTTGACGCCAGATACTACGCCTTCTTTCCGAGTGAGGAACTTCAAATGAGCGCACCGATTTGCATCTGCGGATGCGGCGAACCAACAAAAGGCGGCAGATTTCTTCCTGGCCATGATCAAAAGTTGCGCGCAGCGATTGAGCGCGAAGCTGGCGGACTGGAAAGCTTGCGATCCATTGTTGAAAAGCACATTGGTCGCCCAATATCCTCAGCATGACCCAATCGTCTGAGTGAGCTGAAATCGAGAACTGTCAGAACATGCTCAAGCTAGCCGTACGCCCCGGCCTCATCCTGAAGGACGAACTGGACGAACTCGGCGTGTCTCCTCATCAAATGTGAACGCCTTTAGAATGCATAAGAGTTTTTCCTGAGACAGCCCTGTCAGCTTTTCCAGATCGCTAGCATGAAACGTGAACCCCGGCAGGAAGGTCCAATTATCAGGATGGGTTTCTCGAAACGCCTCGAGAGTCGCCATGATTTTTTGGGTCTGAAACTCAGCAAGGTGGCGAGCAGCCAAACATGCCTCATTGATTGTAAAGCCGCGGTTTCTCGCAAGCCAGTCACTGTCGGCTTCATATTTTTGCTGCGCTAGTTCCCCGTATTGATAGTTGTAAGCCGACTCGCCAGCGTAAAATATTGGTTCTCTTAGTCCCTCAGCGGTGCTGAACGGGTCTATAGGCTCTTTTGCTTTGGGATCTTTCATCATTTCTTCAAAAGCATCGAACCACGGCTTTTGAAGACTCGTGTGCAACTCTCGTAACAGCGCCTCCGTCTCGTCGATATAACGTTGCAGCGTTTTTGGGGCTGGAACCTCAAGAGTAATCTCACTCTTTGCCATTAAACCAATTAGAGCTGAGATTTCAGTGCGAATGAGGTTTTCGCTGGAGTATTGATGTCCTAGATCAGTCTCTTCAATTTGATGTCCTCCATATTTTATTATATTGTCACGCCAGCAAAAATATGCCACTGCGTGAATGTAGCCGGGTGATGAGCACAGCTTACTGAGATCATCAAAGATTTCAGCTTCTTTGCGCGCTGTATTGAATTCTTCGTCTTTGGAGTTCATATCAGCACAGTCCTGAATTTGCAGTGAGAATAATTTATTTACGTTACGTTATTTTATTCGATGCTGCGACAAGAATGCTAGACAGAACTGTGGTCTTCCCCACCTATCCACAGCCTTCTCCCTCATCCCCCCTCCACACCCCACATTCGCGCTTTCCACCGCCGCAGACTCGGTCTAAACCCGTATTCCCATGGCGCGATATATTTTCATCACCGGCGGCGTGGTTTCCTCACTTGGCAAGGGCCTTGCCTCAGCAGCACTCGGCGCGCTGTTGCAGGCGCGCGGATATTCCGTTCGCCTTCGGAAACTCGACCCCTATCTGAACGTCGATCCGGGCACCATGAGCCCGTATCAGCACGGCGAGGTGTTCGTCACTGACGACGGCGCGGAGACCGACCTGGACCTCGGCCACTACGAGCGGTTCACCGGGCGCTCGGCCACGCGGGCCGACAACATCACCACGGGCCGCATCTACCAGGACATCATCGCCAAGGAGCGGCGCGGCGACTATCTGGGCGCCACGGTGCAGGTGATCCCGCACGTCACCGACGCCATCAAGGCGTTCATCGCCGACGGCAACGAGGCCTATGACTTCGTGCTGTGCGAGGTGGGCGGCACGGTGGGCGACATCGAGGGGCTGCCGTTCTTCGAGGCCATCCGCCAGTTCGGCCAGGAAGCGCCGCGCGGCAGCTGCATCTATCTGCACCTGACGCTGCTGCCGTGGATTCCGGCCGCGGGCGAGCTGAAGACCAAGCCGACGCAGCACTCGGTGAAGGAGCTGCGCTCCATCGGCATCCAGCCCGACGTGCTGATGTGCCGGGCCGACCGGGAAATTCCCGAGAACGAGCGGCGCAAGATCGCGCTGTTCTGTAACGTGCGGCCCTCGGCGGTGATCCAGGCGCTGGACGTGAAGTCGATCTACGAGGTGCCGCTGGCCTATCACCGCGAGGGGCTGGACGACGAGATCCTCGCCGCCTTCGGCATCGAGGGCGCGCCGCAGCCTAAGCTCGACAAGTGGGAGGAGATCGTCTCCCGCATCAAGGAGCCGGAAGGGCAGGTGACCATCGCCGTGGTGGGCAAGTACACCGGCCTGCTGGATGCCTACAAGAGCCTCAACGAGGCGCTGGTGCACGGCGGCATCGCCAACCGGGTCAAGGTGAACATCCAGTGGATCGAGTCCGAGGTGTTCGAGAAGGAAGACCCGGTGCCGTATCTTGAAGGCGTGCACGGCATCCTGGTGCCGGGCGGCTTCGGCGAACGCGGCGCGGAAGGCAAGATCGCTGCGGTGACGTTCGCGCGCGAGCACAAGGTGCCGTATTTCGGCATCTGCTTCGGCATGCAGATGGCGTGCGTCGAGGCGGCGCGCAACATGGCCGGCATTACGGGTGCCACGTCGAGCGAGTTCGGCGCGGCGAAGGAGCCGGTGGTTGGCCTGATGACCGAGTGGATGCGCGGCAACGAGCTGGAGACGCGGGCGAAGTCGGGCGACCTCGGCGGCACCATGCGGCTGGGTGCTTATGACGCGAAGTTGCAGAAGGGGTCGCGGGTGGCGGCGATCTATGGCGCGGAGACGATTTCCGAGCGCCACCGTCACCGTTACGAGGTCAACATGCGCTACCGCGAGAAGCTGGAGCAGGCGGGGCTGACCTTCTCCGGCACGTCGCCGGACGGGCTTCTCCCTGAAATCGTCGAAATTGCGGAACATCCGTGGTTCGTGGGCGTTCAATACCATCCCGAACTGAAATCGCGGCCTTTCGACCCGCATCCGCTGTTTGCCTCTTTCATCGAGGCCGCGGTTGAGCAAAGCCGCCTCGTATAGGTAAGCTGGTTGCATGACTGATCGTATACGCCGGACCGCCGCAAGGCTGTGGCTGGCCCTGCTGCTTTTGATGGCGGGCCCTGCGCTGGCGCTTGCCCAGACCACCGCCGCGCCGGTGCAGGAGCAGACGCAACAGCAACAGCAACAGGAGCCGGCGCCTGAAGCCGGCCCGCCGCCGGCTGCGCAGCCGGAAACGGCGGTGCCGCTGCCGCCGGGCGTGGCCGAGGCTGCCGGCAAGGCGCGCCGCCAGGCCGGGCAGTTCACGGCGCAGCTCGAGGAGCTGGAAACGCGGTTCTCGAACCCGTCGATCACCCGCAACGAGCTGACGAAGCTGCGCGCCGACATCGAGACGCTGCGCGAACAGGTTCGCCAGGTCGACCAGGAACTGGAGCAACCGCTCGCCCAGATCAACAACCAGATCTCGCTGCTGGGGCCGGAGCCCAAGGAGGGCGAGACCGAGTCCGCCAGCGTCGCCGCCCAGCGCGCCCAGCTCAACCAGGCCCGCGACGAGCTGGCCGGCGGCAAGGCGCAGCTGGCGCTGGTCAGCGGCAGCGTCTCGCAGCTGGCCGCCAAGGCGGCGCAGATGGAGCGCGACCGCTTCCTCAACACCCTGCTGGGCAATACCAAGTCGGTCGTCAACCCGATGCTGTGGAGCGGCTGGGCGGCCGAGCTGCCGGCGCTGTGGGACCGCACCGTCCGGCTCTTCTCCGGCTTCGCCACCCAGCTGACCGACGCCAATGACGGCCGCTCCTGGCCGGTCTGGCTGTTGCTGGCGTGTCTGTTGTCGATCATTGCGGCGGTGACGGTGATCTGCCGCATGATCGCGCAACGGGCGAGGCGCGGCCAGCCGGGCGAGGCGGAGTTCCAGAAGTACCTGCGCACCGTCATGGTGCCGATCGGCTACACGCTGACGGCGATCATCGCGGTGTTCGTGTTCCGCCTCATCTACGACCTCATCGCTGCCGATACGCCGCGCATGCTGCGGCTGGTGGATGCGCTGGGGGCGGCGCTGGTGGGATTTGCCTTCATGCGCGCCGTCGCGCGCTCGATCCTGTCGCCCGGGCGGCCGGAATGGCGGGTGGTGCCGCTGTCCAGCCATGCGGCGGCCGAGTGGCTGTTGCTGTCGACAATCGCCTTCGGCCTGATCGGCTTCAGCACCGTACTCAAGACGCTGACCGATCTCGTCAACATGGATGCCCGCTTCGCCGAGGGCAGCAATGCGCTGCTGGCGCTGCTACTGGCGGCCATAGCCGCCCGGCTGATCTTGACGGCGCGCCATGACGGCGCTGGGGAGGACGCGGGCGAACCCGGACTGAAGCCGGCTTTCGGCTGGGTAACCTACATGATCCAGCCGGCCTGGCTGCTGGTCATCGGCGCGTTTGTGGCGCTGCAGTTCGGCTACATCACGCTTGGCTCATACCTGAGCAGCAATGTCTACGTCGTCGCCACGGTGGTGGCGCTGCTTTACTGCATCCGCTGCCTGTCGGATGCCTTCGTGGCGCAAGGGCTGAAGCCGCGCAGCCGCATCTCGAAGATGCTGAAATCAGCGTTCTCGATGTCGGACAAGGGCATCAACCGGGCCAGCATCGCGCTCAATGCGGGCGTCGACCTGTCGCTGCTGCTGCTCGGCCTGCCGCTGGTCCTCGCGCTCACGTCGCTGACCTGGGTGGACGTGAGAAGCTGGCTCACCACGGCGTTCTTCGGCTTCAAGATCGGCGACATCACCATCTCGCTGTCGTCCATCCTGCTGGCCGTCGTGGTGTTTGCCATCGGGCTTGGCCTGACGCGCTTCGTCACCGGCTGGCTCGACCGGCGCATCCTGACGCCCACCGACATGGACGCGGGCGTGCGAAACTCCTTGCGCACGGCGGCCGGCTACCTCGCCGTCATCGTCGTGCTGCTGATGGCGTTCGCCGCGGCCGGGGTGGACTTCTCCAACATCGCGCTGGTCGCCGGCGCACTGTCGGTCGGCATCGGCTTCGGCCTGCAGTCGATCGTCAACAACTTCGTCTCGGGGCTCATCCTGCTGGCCGAACGGCCGATCAAGGTGGGGGACTGGGTGCAGGTTGCAGGCGGCGAAGGCACGGTGCGCAAGATCAACGTGCGTTCCACCGAAATCGAGACCTTCGACCGCTGCTCGATCATTGTGCCGAACTCCAGCCTGATCTCCGACACGGTGAGCAACTGGACACACGGCGACCTCATGGGCCGGGTGCGCGTGATGGTGGGTGTCAGCTACGATGCGGACCCGAAGCAGGTCGAGGAAATCCTGCTCACGTGCGCCAAGTCGCACGCCCGGGCGCTGCAGTTTCCGGAAGCCACGGTGCTGTTCAAGGATTTCGGTGCCAGCTCGCTGGACTTCGAGGTGAGGGTGTTCATCGACGATGTGAACTGGGTGGCGTTCGTGGGCTCGGACCTGCGGTTCGCCATCCACAAGGCGCTGAAGAAAGCCGGCATCGAGATTCCGTTCCCGCAGCGCGACGTCAACGTGCGCGGCCTCAAGGAGGTGGTGCACGAGGCGATGGAAGAGGTTCAGCCGGTGGCGCGGAAGCGGCCGGGGAAGAGCGCCTGAGGTCCTGATCCGGTGGCGGTTCCGCAGCGTTGATTTCCCCGCCTTGCCATCACGTTGCCGTGGCAGGCAAGGCGGGAAGAGGCGGGTCAGTTGTTGGCGGTCAGCGGATCGATGATCTGCGGAATTTCCGTGATCCTTGCGAACGGAATGCCGCTGAGTTCGGCGTGCTTGCGGATTTCGTCCTCGCTGTCTGCCAGATACACGCAGAAGGTCTTGTCCCCGGCGACATAGGAGTGCTGCCACTGGATGGACGGCCCTATGGTGGCCAGCGCCTGGTTTGACGCGCGCGCCGCGCCGCACAGCTCTGTCAGGGAAAACTCGCCGATGCCGGGAATGTCTCTTTCGATCATGTAGCGTTTCATTGAACTGCTCCTTCGATTGATGAAATGGCCCAGGCAATTCCAGAATGCGCGCTGTCGCGGCAGGAGCCAAACTCGATTTTCTTGAGCAAGCGAAAGGTTTTCTTTAGTATCTCAACCAACCTGTCGTCTTGATAAAGGCAAGCTTTGGGAAAAATGACCACGGTAAGCCATCTGAAGGCACTGCAGGCACTGGAACTGGCCATGCGCGAAGGCTCGCTGAAGGCCGCAGCGGAACGGCTGGGCGTTACTCCTGCAGCGGTTGGACAGCGCATCACGACGCTCGAGAATTACCTTGGCAAGGACTTGCTGACGAGAGGCCGGTCCGGGCTGATGCCGACGCCCGATCTGGCGCCGGCACAGGCCGACTTGCGGATTGCGTTCGAGGCCCTGGAAAGGGTGATCGAGACGCTGAACTTCCAGGGGATGAGCGAACTTCATGTCGTCACCGAACCTGACTTGAGCGAACTCTGGCTGTTGCCGCGGCTTGCCGCCTTCCGGCAGAGCAATCCCGACATACTGTTCTGCATCAACGGTGCAGGCGACATCCCCTTGCGCATCGGCGTACCCGATATCCGCATCACCTATGGCGACGGCGGTGGTGAACCATTGTTCCGGGACCTGTTTGTGCCGGTGACGGGCCCCGACAATCCGCGCCGCATCGCTGACTGGGACGCGCAAATGCCGATGGAAGGCATGCCGCTGCTTCACCTCACGGCACATCGCGAGCGCGCCGACATGCCGGGGTGGGTGGAATGGTTTGGGCAGTTCGGTCAACGCAAGAAAGGCCCGCAGCGCGGCGTCCACTACAAGAACACAAGGCTGGCGCTGGAGGCTGTGCGCGCCAATGTCGGCTTCCTTGTGTGTGGGTTGTCGCTGGTGCTGGAGGATCTGGCGAAGGGAACGATCGTGCTGCCGTTTCCTGTGGCGCAACACATGGTGGCGCCGCATCCTTTCCGGCTTTCCGTGCGGCCCGAGGCGGCAAGCCGGCCGCAGGTGGCGAAGTTTCTCAGGTGGTTGAGGAGCGAGGCCGAGACCACCCAGGGGCAGATTCAGGATATGGCCAGGCCGGACTAGCGATCATCCGAGGCCTTGCCAAGCAGGCGGTTGGCCGTGAACGCCAGGCGCAGCAGCGCCGGGTTGTGCTTGACGATGCGCCGGCCGGCCACCCGCGCCGATGCGGCGAGGCAGGCCAGTGCACCGCGCGCGGTGAGCGGCATGGTGGCATGGCTCAGCGTCACGGTGCGGTTGCACAGGTTGGCCTTGTAGGCATCGTCACCGAAGGCAAGGTCGAAGGTGGCGTAGCCTTCGCGGGCGGCCAGCGCGATAAGCTTGTGGAACAGCAATGCGCCGGGCGACATGCGGCCATGCTCGCGGTCGTAGGCGGTCTGGTAGAGCAGCAGGTTCTCGCGATCTGCGAGGCACAGGGCAGTTGCGACAGGCGCGTCGTCGAGCGTCAGAGCGAATACCCGTGCAAGGTGAGGGCCTTGTCTTGCCACGTCGGCCAGGAAAGCCACATTTGCAGCAGACGTGAACGGATTGGTGGCGCCACGCTCCTGCAATTCCTGCCGTTTCCACGACAGCATCTGTTCGACCGTGCGGGCCTTGGTAATGGCGTCGGTCATCTCGGTGAAAGCCAGCTTGCCGAGACTTGCGAGCTTCTTCTCCTTGCGATTGAAGCCCTTCCACGTCTTCGGTCCGTGCAGCGCCGCCATGACCTCGTGCTCGCTGCCGCAAAGATCGAGCAGGTGGGCGGCGTTATCCTCAGGCGCAGCGGCAGGGTCGAACAGCGGATTGGGCTCACCGCCGTTCACCGCCGGTGCGTGCCGGGGCAGTTCGATATAATCGGCGCCGCCTGCTGCTGTGGCAATTTCGGCCCATATCTGCTTCAGGTGGCGGGCAGCGGAGGAGCCGGATGTCTTGCTCAAAAGCGCTGCAAACTCTGCACTGAAGACTGGCGCGTTGTAGTCGCTCCACTTGCCGCCCAGCCAGCTCAGCTGACGGACGCCATAGCGCTGCCGTACCGCCAGCGGTAGCAGCACCACCGGTTTGCCGGCAAGCCGGCCGACAACGATGCGCGGCCGCGCATCTCCGGCTGCGCCGAGGCTGTTCCACCAGGTACTGACCCAGGCGTTGGTCTGGAAAATCTTCGGCTGGCTCGCATCTTCCAGCATGCGCCAGACAGGCGCCGCCTGTTCGATGTTGTCATAAGGTTGCCAGGTCAGGCCTGCGCACACGCTGCTTGACAGGACCTGTGCTGGCACCGCGCCTTCCGGGTTGGCGATGTGTACAGTCATTGGGGCACTCTCCCGTGGCGCATGCCGCCCAGTCCGCCCGCAATGCAAGCCCATGCCTGAATGCGCCGGGTTTGCGGGGTGTCGCTACCTCTTTCTAGCATCCTGGAAGTTAACAATTCCGTGCAGTGACAATGCTCAAGCGTGAAGCGTCATGCCGGTCCGGCCAAGGGGTTTTCCACCGCTGGGGACAGTCGATTTGGCGTATGCGGAGCAATCGTGCTAACCATGGCGGTGTTGAAGATGTCTCGCCTGTACCGCGAATGAACAGGCGTTTCTGGAGGAGGAAAGACAAGCCCGGCGGGCAGCAATGGCTGATCCATGTGGCCGGAGGGGAGAAGAACATGTTCAAGCGCATCATGGCGCCTGTCGACCTTGCCCATCTGGACAAGCTTGAACGGGCGCTCAAAGTGACTGCGGAAGAGGCGAAGCTGCACGGTGCAGCCGTTACCTACGTATCCGTTTCTGCTGCCGCGCCCAGCGCGCTGGCTCACACGCCGGAGGAATTCAAGACCCGGCTTGGCGCCTTCGCCGATCAACAGGCGAAGACCCATGGCATCAACGCCGATGCCCACGCCATCATCAGCCACGATCCCGCGACCGATATCGACGATGCCTTACTGAAGGCAATCCGGGACACCGGGGCTGATCTCGTCATCATGGCGTCCCACACGCCCGGCCTGGCCGATTATTTCTGGCCTTCGAACGGGGGCAAGGTCGCCGGACATACGGGCGCATCGGTTTTCATCGTCCGCGACGCCTGACGGATTGCCAAGGCGCCGCGTCATCAAATGAAATTGCAGGAAGGAGGCTGTCATGGCTGACCAAACCGTCAACCAGGGTATTCCCGAACCCGAGGGTACTTCGGACCTCATCAGCACTGATTACGAGATTGGGCAGGACAATGTCGAAGGGTCGGTGGGACCATTCGGTTTCGATGTCCACAACCCGGTGTTCCTGATCTCCGGGCTGAGCATCGTGGCATTCGTGTTCTATGCGCTGGCGCTGCCGGAACAGGCGAGTTCGTTCTTCGGCTGGCTGCGGCCGGCGCTGACCTCCAACTTCGACTGGTTCTTCCTCTGGTCGGCCAATATCTTTGTGCTGTTCTGCCTCGCGCTGATCGTCAGCCCCTGGGGCAGCGTGCGTATCGGCGGGCCGGATGCCCAACCGGACTATGGCTATATTGGCTGGTTCGCCATGCTGTTTGCCGCCGGCATGGGTATCGGGCTGATGTTTTTCGGCGTGCTGGAGCCGGTCTACCACATGGCCATCTCACAGCCGCTCGGGGTGCCGTCGCCGATTGCCGAAGATGGTACGCTGATCCCGGAAAACGTCGAGGCGGCGAAACGGATGGGACTGGCGGCGACGATCTATCACTGGGCTCTCCATCCATGGGCGATCTATGCCATCGTGGCGCTGGCACTGGCCTTGTTCACCTACAACAAGGGCCTGCCGCTGACCATCCGATCGGCGTTCTACCCGCTGCTGGGCGAGCGTATCTGGGGCTGGTGGGGACACGTCATCGATACGCTGGCGGTGTTCGCCACGCTGTTCGGGCTGGCGACGTCGCTGGGCTTCGGGGCGCAGCAGGCCAATGCGGGCCTTGAGCACATATACGGCATACCGAACAACGTCACGGTGCAGGTCATCCTGATTACCGGCATCACCGGCATTGCGCTGTTCTCGGTGCTGCGCGGCCTCGACGGCGGCGTGAAGGTGCTGTCGGAGATCAACATGGTCGTGGCAGCATTGTTGCTGGTGTTCGTGCTGTTCGCGGCCGGGCCGGTGAACATTCTCGGCGATTTTGTCTCCGGTCTCGGAGCCTATGCCGCCGACATCGTGCCGCTGTCCAACCCGCACGGGCGCGAGGATACAGGCTACATGCAGGGCTGGACGGCGTTCTACTGGGCATGGTGGATCTCGTGGTCACCGTTCGTCGGCATGTTCATCGCCCGGGTCAGCCGCGGCCGGACGGTGCGCGAGTTCCTGACCTGCGTGCTGATCATTCCGAGCCTCGTTTGCGTGCTGTGGATGGCGGTGTTCGGCGGTGCGGCCATCGACCAGGTGCTGAGCGACCCTGCCGGCAGCGCAGTCAAGGCGCAGGTGATCGACAGCTACAACCCGCCGATCTCGCTGTTCGCCATGCTGGAAGGGCTGCCGCTGGCGTCCATCACCTCCACCATCGGCATCATCCTGGTGATCGTGTTCTTCGTCACCTCGTCGGACTCCGGTTCGCTGGTGATCGACACCATCACCGCCGGTGGCAAGATCGATGCGCCGGTGCCGCAGCGGGTGTTCTGGTGCGCGTTCGAGGGCGCCGTGGCCATCGTGCTGCTGATCGGCGGCGGGCTGACGGCGCTGCAGGCCATGGTGATCTCCACCGGTCTGCCGTTCACCGTTGTGCTGTTGCTGATGTGCTGGGCGATCGTGAAGGGCCTGATGGCTGAAAAGCGCGCCGGCAGCTAGCGCCCATGGCGGCGCTACCAGCAACGGGCATCGCGCCATGAGATTCGCCTTGATGCTGCACTTCCCGGTTGATCGGGCGGCTGCGCCGCCGCACACTCGTGCCAATCCCTCTTCAACCCGGAACTTGCCATGCAACCAGTCTTCGACGGCCATAATGACACCCTGCTCAGGCTGTGGCTCAACAATGACCGCGAGGGCAGGCGCTTCCTCGACGGTGACGAGGGCGGGCACATCGACTTGCCGCGCGCCCGCGCCGGCGGCATGGCGGGCGGCTTCTTCGCCATCTATGCGCCGGCCAACAAGGACGTGCATCTCGACAAGGACGATGGAGTGGTGTGCGACGAGCCGCCCATCGGGCCCGTGGACTCGGGCTGGGCGCGGGTGGCGACGTTCGAGATGGCAGCGATCCTGCTGCGCATGTGCGCCGCACGGCCAGACGCCATAAGGCTGTGCCGATGCGTGGCGGACATCGGGGAGGCGCAAGCCGCAGGGGCGATTGCCGCGATCATGCACGTCGAGGGCGCCGAGGCCATCGGGCCGGACCTGGGCGAGCTGGAAGTCTTGTACGCTGCCGGACTGCGGTCTATCGGGCCGGTGTGGTCGCGGCCCAACATTTTTGGCACCGGCGTGCCGTTCAGCTTTCCGGCAGATCCGGAGCAGGGGACGGGGCTGACCGATGCCGGCAAGGCGCTGGTGAAGCGGTGCGATGAACTTGGCGTGCTGGTGGACCTGTCGCACATGAACGCTGAAGGGTTTCGCGACATTGCGAAGATCAGCACGAAACCGCTGGTGGCGACGCACTCCAACGTGCATGCGCTGTCCAATTCGTCGCGCAACCTGATGGACTGGCAACTGGACGCCATCCGCGAGACGGGCGGCATCGCCGGGCTGAACTATGCCGTGCCGTTCCTGCGCGAAGACGGGCGGCAGACGTCAGACACGCCGCTCACCACCATGATCCGCCATCTCGACCATCTGCTGGAGCGGCTGGGCGAGGGCGGGGTGGCGCTGGGCTCGGACTTTGACGGGGCGCTGATCCCGGCGGAGATAGGCGACGTTTCCGGCCTGCCGGCGCTTGTGGGCGCGATGCGACAGGCCGGCTATGGCGATGCGCTGGTCGACAGGATTTGCCGCGGCAATTGGCTGGACGTGCTGAGACGGACGATCGGCTAGCCGCCGATCTCTGCCTTGTGGGCAGCAGCCAGTTCAGCCATCGAGTTGAAACGGAAGGCGACGTCAGGCAGTGCGCCCGGGTTCATGGTGGCGCCGAAGCCCTGCTTGTCGTGGCGGCGGTAGATCCAGCAGGACGTCAGACCGTGACGGGCGGCGGGCACGTGGTCGTGGAACATGCTCTCGGCAGTGTGGAGGATGTCTTTCTTGGCCAGCCCGCGGGCGGCCAGGTGTTCCAGCATGTAATCGAAATTGCGGTCGGACGGCTTGTAGGAGCCGATGTCCTCGGCGGTGTAGATCGCGTCGAACTCCACCCCCAGCTTCCTTTTGCTGGCCGCGAAGCTGACATTGTCGATGTTGGACAGGATGACCAGCTTGTAGTGCTGCTTGAGGTAGGCGAGCGCCTCGGCGGAATCCGGGAAGGCCGGCCAGTTGACCACAGACGCGCCATAGGCCGCGCATTCTTCCGGCGATGCGCACAGGCCCCATTCTTCCGCCAGCCGCTTGTAGACGATGGAGAGCAGGTGCGAGTAGCGATAGCCAGGCGTCCAGCGCTGCTGCGCGGACTTGTGGCGGGCATGGGCCTCCAGCACCTGATCGCGCGTGAGCGGGCTGGACAGGCGCGAGAGGAGCGGCTTCAGACCCTCGAACATGCCGGTTTCCCAGTCGATCAGGGTGCCGTAACAATCGAAGGTAAGTGCCTTGAAGCCGCTGAGTTTCATCGCTGTCTCCCGCGAGTGGATGCTGGTGCGGCTGTTTAAGCACAAGGACCAATCCTTGTCATGGCCCCTCGCGAAAACTTTTGCGCACCTGCTGCCATGTGCTAGGTCAGGAGCGTGCATTTCCGTGGGCAAGCGAGGTAAGCCATGCGAGGGCTCGACCACATCGTTCATTGCGTACAGTACTTTGACGGCCTGCGGCTGATCATGGCGCAGGCGGGCTTCACCCTGACGCCGCCGGCGGAACACCCGTTCGGCACCGGCAATTCGCTGGTGCAACTGGACGGGTTCTTCATCGAATTCCTGCATCTGCCCAACCCGCAGCTGATCCCGCCGGCAAAGGAAGGGCATTTCTCGTTCGCCCGCTTCAACCAGGCCTACATGGAAGATGGCCGTGAAGGCGCCTCCATGCTGGTGTTCGAAAGCTTCGATGCGCGCGCCGATCAGCAGGCGTTCGCCGAGGCAGGCCTCGACACCTACGAGCCGTTCGACTTCTCACGCATTGCCAGGCTGCCGGGGGGAGAAGAGGTCACCGTGGGGTTCTCGCTGGCTTTCGTGACCCATGCCGACATGCCGTGCGCGGCGTTCTTCTCCTGCCAGCAGCATGCGCCTGAGCATTTCTGGAAACCGGAGTACCAGCGCCATGCCAACACCGCTGTCAGCATCGGGGAGGTGGCGCTGGTGTGCGAGCAGCCGCTGCATTATGCGGGCTTCCTGCGCACATTGACCGGCCGCGATCCTGTGCAGGAAGAGGCCCACGCGGTGCGCTTCGAAACGCCGCGCGGCTGGCTGACCGCCTATCAGCCGCAGGCCTTCGCGATGGCTTATGGCCATACAGCGCCCTCGCTGGCGGACGGGCCGGTGTTCGGCGGCTACCGGATCGAGGTGCAGAACCGCGAGGTGGCGCTGGCCTGTCTGGATGCAGCGGGCATCGGCTGGCAGCCGACGCCATCGGGCCACGCCATCGGTCCGGACGTGGCAGGCGGCGCCGTCATCGCCTTCTCCGAGGTGTTCTGAAGCCATGCTCGACAAGGCACTTACAGGGCTTGAGAACCTTCAGGCCATGATCGACGAACGCGGCGGGCAGGCGCCGCTGCACCGTTCGCTGGCGATCCGGCTGATCGAGGCCGGAGACGGCTATGCGGTGTTCGAGGGGCATCCGTCGGCTGACTTCTACAACCCGCAAGGCACGGTGCATGGCGGCTGGATCACGGCGATCCTCGACAGCGCGCTGGGCTGTGCCGTTCATACACAGCTTGAGGCGGGCAAGGGCTACACAACGCTGGAGCTGAAAGTAAACATGGTGCGCGCCATCTCGGCCGATACGGGCCGGGTGGCGGCGCGCGGCGAAGTGGTCCATCTTGGCCGGCGAACGGCGACGTCCGAGGCGCGTCTCGTCGATGGACAGGGCAAGCTGCTGGCGCATGCGAGTTGCACTTGCTTGATACTCTGATCATTGGCGGTGGGGCGGCGGGGCTGATGTGCGCTGCGCAGGCCGGTACGCGGGGCGAGTCGGTGCTGGTCATCGACCACAACGCCAACCCGGGTGAGAAAATCCGCATAAGTGGCGGCGGGCGCTGCAATTTCACCAATCTGGAGTGCCGGCCGGAGCGATTCATCTCCAGCAATCCGCATTTCGCCCGCTCTGCGCTCAGCCGCTACACGCAAGCCGACTTCGTCAAGCTGGTGGAAAGGCATGGCATCGCCTACCACGAGAAGACGCTGGGACAGTTGTTCTGCGATGACAGCGCGCGGCAGATAATCCAGATGCTGCTGGACGAGATGAAGCGGGCCGGTGCGCAGCTTTGGCTTGAGGCATCGGTGCTTGACATCCGCAAGGTCGAGACGGGCTTCGAGGTGGATGTGGAACAGGCGGGCAGACGCAAGACCGTTGCGCCGCGCAACCTGGTGGTTGCCTCTGGAGGAAAGTCGATTCCGAAGATGGGGGCAACCGGGTTCGGCTACCGGGTGGCGGAACAATTTGGCCTTGCGGTGACGGACACGCGCGCCGGGCTGGTGCCGCTGACTTTTGGCGATGACGTCAAGGCGCGGCTGTGCCCGCTTTCAGGCCTGGCCGCGGATGCGGTGGTGAGTTGCGGCAAGACGCACTTCGAGGAAGCGGTACTGTTCACCCACCGCGGGCTGTCGGGTCCGGCGGTGCTGCAGGTGTCGTCCTACTGGCGCGAGACGGAGCCGGTCACGGTTGACCTTTTGCCAGGCCTGGATGCGGACAAGGCCATTGCCGGTCTCAGGCAATACGAGGGCCGGCGGCAGGCGCAGGTGGCGCTCGGTGAGTTGCTGCCGAAGCGGCTGGCGGACCTGGTCGCGGATGAGGCCGGGGTGGCGCGGGTCAATATGGCCGACCTGTCGAAGAAGCAGCTTGCAGTGCTGTCGGGCGTGTTGAAGCAGTGGCAGCTTTGGCCGGTGGGCACCGAAGGCTACCGTACAGCTGAAGTGACCGTGGGCGGTGTCGATACGGCGGGCCTCGACCAGAAGACCATGCAGGCGCGCCGGGTGCCTGGCCTCTACTTCATCGGCGAAGTGGTGGATGTGACGGGCTGGCTGGGCGGGTACAATTTCCAGTGGGCGTGGTCATCCGGCTGGGTGGCAGGACAGGCGATTGCGGAGCAACAGCGATGAGCGATCACAGGAACCAACTGGGCCAGCCGGTGGGCTTTCCGATGCCGGGCTGGACGGCAAGGCCGCGCCCGCCGCGAGAGGGAATGGAAGGCCGTTACGTGCGGCTGGAGCCGGTGAACGTAGACGCTCACGCGGCAGACCTGTTCGATGCGTTCAGCGCCGACAGGGAAGGCCGTATCTGGACCTATTTGCCCTATGGACCGTTCGGCAGCGCTCACGAGACGGCGGAATGGATGCGCAAGACCTGCCTCGGCGATGACCCGCTGTTTCATGCGATTGTTGACAACGCGTCGGGCAAGGCGGTGGGCGTGGCAAGCTATCTGCGAATCGAACCCGCGGTGGGCGTGATCGAGGTGGGGCACATCAACTATGCGCCGTCGCTGCAGAGAACGCGCGGTGCGACCGAGGCGATGTACCTGATGATGGTGCGGGTGTTCGACGAACTTGGCTACCGGCGCTACGAGTGGAAATGCGATGCGCTCAATGCGCCATCGCGGGCGGCGGCTGAGCGGCTTGGGTTCAGTTACGAGGGGTTGTTCCGGCAGGCGACCATCTACAAGGGGCGCAACCGGGACACGGCCTGGTATTCGATCATCGACACTGAATGGCCACACACAAAGGCGGCGTTCGAGGCGTGGCTGGATCCGGCGAATTTTGATGCGGACGGGCGGCAGAAGCAGGCTTTGCGGGTGCGGCAATTGTAGTAGCCCTCTGCCCAGCCTTGTCCCGCGCGCCGGAAGGGGAGCAAATTTCTCAAATGCCGCAACCCGGCGTTAACCTTGCCCGCCGACAATCAAGGCCAGTTTGTTAGTCCGCGTAACGAGGTGGGACCCCGCATGTATGCGCTTAAGACTGAGCCGGAAGCAGCCGGTTTCTGGGCATGGTTCAACGACAACCAGGCCCGCCTGGCCAAGGTGGCCACCAACATTGACGACATGACCATGGACGAGATCGAGCCGGTGCTCGACGAGCTGTCCTCCATCCTGCACGAGGCCGACGACCGGCTGTTTGCCGAGCTTGGCGCGGACATGCACGGCAAGCCGCGGCTGGTGGTGACGGCAGACGGTGAGCTTGACGCGATGCTGCTTGCCCGCGACCTGGTGGCGATTGCGCCTGCCTATGACGGCTGGACGCTGAGCGCACTGCGGGAGCGCGAGGAGGCTGTCACCAGCATCGGATTGCCGGGCGGCGGCGATCTGGACATGAGCGAGGCCGTTTTCGTTATGGAAGTGCATGCAGGCAAGGCGGAGATCGCCGTCGGTCTCGACCGGTGGGACGGTTCGCGCAGCGAAGATCATACCGCTGCGGTGGAGCAGTACATCGAGCAGGTGCTGGGCGAGGCGGATTATGCCGCCGGGGTTTCCGGCGTGCTGGCGCTTCCCATTGCCGACCTGCAGCAGGAAGCCGATCCCTGGCCGATCAAGGCGCTGGTGTCAGAGTTCGACCGGTTGCTTTCTTAGCTTCCGCAGGCGCCTCCGCGCCTGCGTCCGTTCGCGCACTGGCGCAAAAACGGCGCTTTGCCCGTCTTTGCTTGTGCTGCTACGGAGGGGGCAGGCATAGCCTTTGCCCGAGGAAGGCGCTTTTCTGACCGGCAGTACCGCCAACCTGCGCGCCCGTGGCGGATTTACACGCCCGTCACACTGGCCTTATATGACGGCTTTCTTCCCACCAGCATTTCTCAGGGGCTCCCGACATGACCGAAATCATCCACGTCCACGCACGCGAAATCCTCGACTCGCGCGGCAATCCGACCGTCGAGGTGGACGTGGCGCTGGAGGATGGATCGTTCGGCCGCGCCGCAGTGCCGTCAGGCGCCTCGACCGGCGCGCACGAGGCGGTAGAACTGCGCGACGGCAACAAGAAGCGTTACCTCGGCAAGGGCGTCACCAAGGCAGTGGCGGCAGTCAACGGCAAGATCTACGACGCCATCATTGGCATGGATGCCGAAGACCAGTCGGCCATCGACGAGGCGATGATCAAGCTCGATGGCACGGCCAACAAGGCCAAGCTGGGCGCCAACGCCATTCTCGGCGTTTCGCTGGCGGTGGCCAAGGCAGCAGCGGAAGCTTCTGGCCTGCCGCTCTACCGCTATGTCGGTGGCACGCAGGCACGCGTTTTGCCTGTTCCGATGATGAACATCATCAATGGCGGCGCACACGCCGACAACCCGATCGACTTCCAGGAATTCATGATCATGCCGGTGGGGGCGAAGTCCATCGCCGATGCAGTGCGCATGGGTGCGGAAGTGTTTCACACGCTCAAGGGCGAACTGAAGAAGGCCGGCCACAACACCAATGTGGGCGACGAGGGCGGCTTCGCGCCGGACCTGCCATCGGCCGAGAGCGCGCTCGACTTCATCATGGAATCGTGCGCCAAGGCGGGCTACGAACCGGGCAAGGACATGTACCTTGCGCTCGATTGCGCCGCGTCCGAGTTCTACAAGGGCAAGTCCTATGTGTACGAAGGCGAGGGCGTCAAACGCTCGTCCTCCGAGCAGGCAAAGTATCTCGCGAAACTGGCCAGGGACTACCCGATCATCTCGATCGAGGACGGCATGCACGAGGATGACTGGGCGGGCTGGAAGGAACTGACCGACCTTGCCGGCAAGACCTGCCAACTTGTGGGCGATGACCTGTTCGTGACCAACCCGAAGCGGTTGAAGATGGGCATCGACAAGGGCGTGGCCAATTCGATCCTCGTCAAGGTGAACCAGATCGGTTCGCTGACCGAGACGCTGGCTGCCGTCGACATGGCGCATCGTGCCTGCTACACGGCGGTGATGTCGCACCGCTCGGGCGAGACCGAGGACACCACCATTGCCGACCTCGCCGTGGCGACCAATTGCGGGCAGATCAAGACCGGCTCGCTGGCGCGCTCCGACCGGCTGGCCAAGTACAACCAGCTCATCCGCATCGAGGAGATGCTGGGCAGCCAGGCGGTGTATGCAGGGAAGGGTATTTTGAAGGGGTGAGGGACTAGTCAGGGGCCAAGGTTTGAATAGTCCAACCACGCTTGCAGTCTTGCTGGTTGCGTCAGCCACCGTTATCGGTGCGACTGGAACCTGGGCCTTCATGCGATTCCTCGAACCAGGCAGGCCGCGCTGGCAGCGCGTTGCGCTTGACATGCTGGTGTTCCGGCTTGGCGGTCAGGCTGAAGCGGCTGATCCGGGGAAGAAGCATGTGAAGAGACAGGAAGGAAGCCGACGCTGAGCCCGCTACAAAGCTCGCTTGTGGGCGTGGCCCATGGTCAACGGCAGTCGCTCGATGGCAAGAAGAACGCGGCACTGGGTTGTCTGCCGGAGTTCAACTCAGGGCTTCAAACCACATGCCGATAAAACAGCGCTTACTGCCTTTGTCGATCCATTTGCAGTGAGCTCAATCTTCGTTGGTACTTCGTAGGGCGGTGTTGCGTCGCCTTCCTTCTGCAGCACGACCTGAATGAACGTTTGCGCTGAAAGGATGACCTTTGCCCATTCAGGTGACGTCAGCAGGCTAAACAGATTGACGACAATGATTTTCTCGTCCTTGTACATGCGGTTCACGCTTTCCCGCGACTTCGTCAGGGTCAGCCACTTTTTCGACTTGTCGGATCCCAATCCCGAAAGTCTGTCATTTCCATAGAAAACAATTATGTTTTCCTCGGTTGGAAAGTGTTCGTTGAAGTAGGCCTCCGGAAAGTCCATCCGCCATTGCACTACTCTCGGGGTTTCGCTGTCGCACTGAACAGTGAAGCGGAACGTTTCGCCTGCGTGCTGCGTGTCCAGGATGGCCAGGTGGAGGTTTGGAGCGGTGTCAGCATTTTGGTAACGCCAGCCGCCACTGTTGGCTGAAGCAGGTTGGCACACGACCCACGTGAAGGCAGTCGCCAGGGCGGCGCTCCGGAAACAAAGTGATACAAGTCTCGACAAAGCTGGAAACTCCGCGCGATTTGGCATTGCGAAGCTAGCAATCGGTTGAACCAGCAGCAAGCGAATTTCAACCATAACGCGAGGCATTGCCGGCGTTGCAGCGCGCGGCCTGTTTGCTGACAAGCCCTGATTGACCGGATCACCAACCTATCGTCTGGCGGCCCTGATCAAATGGTCGGTGGGAAGGAAGAAGCTTAACACTGCGTTAACCACGCGGGCGGTAGCGTGAACTTGTGGTATCCGGCCTCCGCCGGAATGACGGCTGTGCGACGGGCGATAGAAAACCAGCCATGTTCAGGAAACCGAAGCTTTTCGACGTGCTGACTTTCTTCGGCTGCTGTGCGCTGCTGGCCTGGCTAGGCTGGCACGGGCTGGAAGGGCCGCGCGGGCTCGACAACTACGCCCGTCTGGAGGCCAAGCTGACGTCCACTGAGGAAGCCCTTGCCCAGGTGACGCAAAAGCGCGAAGCTGTTGAAGCGCGGGTAACCCTGATGCGGCCTGAGAGCGTCGATCCCGACATGGCCTCCGAGCTGGTGCGGGAGATGCTGGGCTATGAAAAACATAACTCGATTGTGGTTAAGTATAATTAAGCCTACTGATTTTGCTGGCTAATTTCTTCCGTAACCAAATTTCAGTTAATTAGACTACTGGCCAGCTATGGCCGGCGAATTTCATGCTATTCATCCCTTGACGGGAGGGTTTCAACCTCCGGTGTTGATGCCGCATCTGCGGGAAACAAGGTGGATTCCGCCTGTCCTGAAGATGCTCGACAGGGAGCACAAGCATGGCGAAAGCTGCCAAGAAGGCCTCCGGCAAGGATGCCGCCAAATCGAATTCCCCCTTCACAAAGGAACAGGACCTCAAAGCCTACGAGGACATGCTGCTGATCCGCCGTTTCGAGGAGAAGGCAGGACAGTTGTACGGTATGGGTCACATCGGCGGGTTCTGCCATCTCTATATCGGCCAGGAAGCGGTCGTCGTCGGCATGGAGATGTCGATGCAGGAGGGCGACCAGGTGATCACCTCCTACCGCGACCACGGCCACATGCTGGCCACCGACATGGACCCGAAGGGCGTGATGGCCGAACTGACCGGGCGCAAGGGCGGCTACTCGAAGGGCAAGGGCGGCTCGATGCACATGTTCTCCCGCGAGAAGCAGTTCTATGGCGGGCACGGCATCGTCGGTGCGCAGGTGCCGCTGGGCGCGGGGCTGGCCTTTGCCAACAAGTACCGTGACAACGGCAAGGTGTCCGCGACCTATTTCGGTGAAGGCGCGACCAACCAGGGCCAGGTTTACGAGACGTTCAACATGGCTTCGATCTGGAAGCTGCCGGTGATCTTCGTCATCGAGAACAACGGCTATGCCATGGGCACGGCAGTAAGGCGCTCCGCCGCGCTGGCCGAGGAACTGTTCAACCGCGGTTCAGTGTACGGCATTCCGGGCGAGCAGGTGGACGGCATGGACGTGCGCGCGGTGAAGGAGGCGGCCGACCGCGCCACCGGGCACTGCCGCTCCGGCAAGGGGCCGTACATTCTTGAAATGAAGACCTACAGATACCGTGGCCACTCGATGTCGGACCCGGCCAAGTACCGCACCCGCGACGAGGTGCAGAAGATGCGCGAGGAGCATGACCCGATCGAGCAGGTCAAGCGCCGGCTGTCTGGGGATCACGGCATCAGCGATGACGACATCAAGGCGGTCGACGCGCGAATCCGCAAGATCGTCACCGAGTCTGCCGACTTTGCGCAGAATGATCCGCTGCCCGATGTGTCGGAACTGTGGACAGATGTGTACGTGGAAGCGTGAGGGAGGGCTGAACGATGCCAACTGATATTCTGATGCCGGCCCTGTCGCCCACCATGGAAGAGGGCAAGCTAGCGCGCTGGCTGGTGAAGGAGGGCGACCAGGTGTCGTCCGGCGACATCATTGCCGAGATCGAGACCGACAAGGCGACCATGGAAGTGGAAGCGGTCGACGAAGGAACCGTTGCCGCCATCAAGGTGGCCGAAGGCACCGAGGGCGTGAAGGTGAACACCGTCATCGCCGTGCTGGCGGGTGAAGGAGAGGACGCATCGGCCGCAGCCGAAAGCGGCGGTGGCAATGGCAAGTCCGGCGGCAATGGCAGCGCAGAGAAATCGGACAGCGGTGTTGCCGGCGGCGGCGAGGCTGTCGTGAAGCCGGCCGAAGCAATTGCGGATGCGCCGGTGAAGGCGCCGGAGCCGCTGACTGCTCCCGCACTGTCTGCGGGTGCCTCGAAGGCTGCCGTTCCGGAAGTGCCGGAAGGCACCGAAATGGTCGAGATGACGGTGCGCGAGGCGCTGAACCAGGCGATGGCCGAAGAAATGCGCCGCGATGGCGATGTATTCCTGATGGGCGAGGAAGTGGCCGAATACCAGGGCGCCTACAAGGTCAGCCAGGGATTGCTGGAAGAGTTCGGCGCAAGGCGCGTGATCGACACGCCGATCACCGAACACGGCTTCACCGGCATCGCAGTGGGCGCGGCGTTTGCGGGTTTGAGGCCCATTGTCGAGTTCATGACCTTCAACTTCGCCATGCAGGCCATCGACCACATCATCAACTCCGCCGCAAAGACGCTGTACATGTCGGGCGGCCAGATGGGTTGCCCCATCGTGTTCCGTGGAGCCAATGGCGCAGCGGCGCGGGTGGCCGCCCAGCACAGCCAGGATTATGCGTCGTGGTATGCGCATGTGCCGGGGTTGAAGGTGGTGATGCCATACACGGCAGCGGACGCGAAGGGCCTTCTCAAGGCGGCGATCCGCGACCCGAACCCGGTGATCTTCCTGGAAAACGAGATCCTTTACGGCAAGACCTTTGAAGTGCCGAAGGTCGACGACTGGGTCGTGCCGATCGGCAAGGCGAAGGTGGCTCGCGCCGGGTCGCACGTGACCATCGTGTCGTGGGGCATCGGCATGGGCTATGCGCTCGGCGCGGCCGACAAGCTGGCGGGAGACGGCATTGAGGCGGAGGTGATCGACCTGCGCTCGCTGCGCCCGTACGACCTGCCGGCGGTGATCGACAGCGTCAAGAAGACCAACCGCTGCGTGGTGGTCGAGGAAGCCTGGCCGGTGGCGTCGATGGGCTCCCACATTGCCGCTGAAATCATGACGCACGCGTTTGACTATCTCGATGCGCCGGTTGCCCGGGTCAACGGCAAGGACGTGCCGATGCCCTACGCCGCCAACCTGGAAAAGCTGGCGCTGCCCAACGTCGATGAAGTGGTGGAGGCGGCCAAGGCCGTCCTCTACGTGTAAGGGAGGACCGCGACATGCCAACGGAAATCCTGATGCCCGCCCTGTCGCCGACAATGGAAAAGGGCAAGCTTGCCAGATGGCTCGTCAAGGAAGGCGATACGGTGTCGTCAGGCGACATCATCGCCGAGATCGAGACCGACAAGGCGACCATGGAAGTGGAAGCCGTGGACGAGGGCAAGGTCGGCAAGATCCTCGTAGCCGAGGGCACCGACGACGTGGCGGTGAACACGGCGATTGCGGTGCTGCTCGAAGAAGGCGAAAGCGCCGGGGACATCAAGTCAACCGGCGAGGAGAAGAAGCCTGCGCCAGCGCCGAAAGCCGAGGCAAAGGCAGAAGCTGCGCCTCAGCCCAAGGCCGAGGCGCCGGCACCAACCGCTCCGGCAACGAAGGCTGCTGCGCCTGTGCGCGAGCCTGACAGCCGCATCTTCGCCTCGCCCCTGGCGCGGCGCATCGCCAGGCAGAACGGCATCGACATTGCGCTGCTGAGCGGTTCCGGTCCGCATGGCCGCATCGTCAAGGCCGACGTCGAGAAAGCGCAGAAGGAGGGCGTTCCCGCTGCCGCGCTGAAGGCTGGCGCGCCTGCGGCTGCTCCGGCGGCGGCACCTGCTGCGACCGGCCCATCCGACGACATGGTGCGCCGGCTGTTTGCCGAAGGTTCCTACGAGGAACTGCCGCACGACGGCATGCGCAAGACTATCGCCGCTCGCCTTTCCGAGAGCAACCAGACGGTACCGTCCTACAACATTTCGGTGGACTGCCAACTCGACGCGCTACTCAAGCTGCGCGGAGAGCTGAACGCTGCGGCACCGCAGAAGGACGGCAAGCCCACCTACAAGCTGTCGGTCAACGACTTCATCATCAAGGCGCTGGCGCTGGCGCTGCGCGATGTGCCGATGGCCAACGGCTCGTGGACCTCGACCGCGCGGCTGCTGCACAAGCACGCCGACGTTGGTGTGGCGGTGTCCATTCCCGACGGGCTAATCACGCCGATTGTGCGCCGGGCCGAGGAAAAGCCGCTGTCGGTGATCTCTGCAGAGGTCAAGGACATGGCGGGCCGGGCGCGGACCAAGAAGCTGAAGCCCGAGGAATACCAGGGCGGCACCACGGCGGTGTCCAACCTCGGCATGTTCGGCGTCGACAGTTTCACCTCGATCATCAACCCGCCGCACGCCTCCATTGTGTCGATCGGGGCGGGCGTGGAAAAGCCTGTGGTGAAGAACGGCGCGGTTGCAATCGCCACGGTGATGAACGCCACGTTCGCCTTCGACCACCGGGTGATCGACGGCGCGCTGGGCGCGGAACTGGCGAGCGCCTTCCGCCACTATGTCGAAAACCCGATGGCGATGCTGGTGTAGGGAGCGGGAACGATGGCAGACACTACATTCGACGTGATCATCATCGGGTCCGGCCCCGGCGGCTATGTGACCGCGATTCGCGCCGCACAGCTTGGCCTGAAGACGGCCATAGTCGAGCGCGAGCACCTTGGCGGCATCTGCCTGAACTGGGGCTGCATCCCGACCAAGGCGCTGCTGCGCTCGGCCGAGATCTACCACTACATGAACCACGCCAAGGACTATGGCCTGAGCGCGCAGAACGTCAGTTTTGATGCCGCTGCCGTGGTGAAGCGCTCGCGCGGCGTGTCGGGCCGGTTGAACGGCGGCGTGGGCCACCTGCTGAAGAAGAACAAGGTGCAGGTGATCTGGGGCGAGGCCAAGATTTCGAAGCCCGGCGAGGTTGTTGTGTCGAAGTCGTCCAAGAAGGCGATGGAACCCGCTCTCCCTGCACCCAAGGACGCCGCAGGCGAGGGCACCTACAAGGCCAAGCACATCATCGTGGCGACTGGCGCGCGCCCGCGCGTGCTGCCCGGCATCGAACCGGATGGCAAGCTGGTGTGGACCTATTTCGAGGCCATGGTGCCGCCGGAAATGCCGAAGTCGCTGCTGGTCGTGGGCTCCGGCGCCATCGGCATCGAGTTCGCCAGCTTTTACAACGCGATGGGCGTGGATGTTACAGTGGTCGAGATCATGGACCAGATCATGCCGGTGGAAGACACCGAGATCGCCGGCATCGCCCGCAAGCAGCTTGAGAAGCAGGGCCTGAAGATCATGACCGGCGCCAAGGTGGCCGGGCTGAACAAGGGCTCCAACGACGTCACCGCCACCATCGAGACCAAGGACGGCAAGAAGGCCGAACTGAAGGTGGACCGGGTGATTTCCGCTGTCGGTGTCGTTGGCAACATCGAGAATATCGGGCTTGAGGCACTGGGCGTGAAGACGGACCGGGGCTGCGTGGTGATCGACGGTTATGGCCGCACCAATGTCGACGGTATCCATGCCATCGGCGACGTGGCCGGCCCGCCCATGCTGGCGCACAAGGCCGAGCATGAAGGCGTCATCTGCGTCGAGAAGATTGCCGGGGTGAAGAACGTGCACCCGATGAAGAAGGAGCAGATTCCAGGCTGCACCTATTGCCACCCGCAGGTCGCGTCAGTGGGCCTGACCGAGCGCGCGGCCAAGGAAAAGGGCATCGAGGTCAAGATCGGCAAGTTCCCGTTCCTCGCCAACGGCAAGGCCATCGCGCTGGGCGAGGACCAGGGGCTGATCAAGACCATCTTCGACAAGAAGACCGGGCAGTTGCTGGGCGCGCACATGGTGGGGGCGGAAGTCACCGAACTGATACAGGGCTTCGTTATCGCCATGGTGCTGGAGACCACGGAAGAAGACCTCATGCACACGGTGTTTCCGCATCCGACACTGTCGGAAATGATGCATGAATCGGTGCTTGATGCGTACGGCCGGGTTATCCATATGTGATCGGACCGCAATTCCGTTGCGGCAGCACTGAAGCACTGGAGGGACTTCGCATGAGCATCGCAGAAATCATGAGCTTGGGTGGCGGCGTGGGCATATTCGGCACGCTGTTCATCGGCGCCATCGCCGGGTGGATCGCCGAGAAGCTGACCGGATCGGACCATGGCCTGCTGACCAACATATTCATGGGCATCCTCGGCTCGTTCGCCGGCGGCTGGCTAGCCAACGCGATAGGCCTGCAGCTCGGCATGATCTTCCAGGGCTGGTTCTGGGGCAATCTGCTCGTGTCGGTTGTTGGGGCTGTTCTGCTGATTACCGTTTATCGTATGCTGCGCGGGCGGCGGGCCTGAACCGGGTCCGCTTTCACTGGAAACAGGCGGCAAGCCTGACAGGAGGGCATTATGGAAGGATTTGGCTGGATCATGACGATCATTCTCGGCGGCCTAGCCGGGTGGATCGCCGAAAAGGTGATGAAGTTCGACACCGGACTTCTTATGAACATCGTGCTGGGCATCGTGGGTGCTGTTGTCGGCAACTTCCTGCTCGGCCTTGTCGGCATCGGGCTTGGCGGCCTTGTCGGCCAGCTCATCGTGGCTGTGTTTGGCGCCTGCGTACTGATCTTCGGATACCGGGCAATCAAGGGCCGCTGACTTGACCACCATTCTCGACACCGTTACCGGCGGCCAGCCGGCCAAGCCAAGGCACCCGGAGAAGGCCCACAAGCCAGACAACCCGGTGCAGCGGCAGAAGCCGGACTGGCTGCGCGTCAAGGCGCCGGTTTCCCTGAAGTATCAGGAAACCCGCAAGCTGGTGCGCGACCACAAGCTGGTGACGGTGTGCGAGGAGGCGGGCTGCCCCAATATCGGCGAGTGCTGGGAGAAGAAGCACGCGACGTTCATGATCATGGGCGACACCTGCACCCGCGCCTGCGCCTTCTGCAATGTGCGGACCGGGATGCCCGAGGCGCTCGATGCCGATGAGCCGAACCGCGTGGCGGATGCAGTGGCCAAGATGGGCCTGACCCACGCCGTCATTACCTCGGTGGACCGCGACGACCTTGCCGATGGCGGCGCGGACCACTTCGCCCGGGTCATCCGCGCCATCCGTGTGGCTGCGCCCGCTACGACGATCGAGGTGCTGACACCGGACTTCCTGCGCAAGGACGGGGCGCTGGAGGTGGTTGTCGAGGCAAGACCTGACGTGTTCAACCACAACCTGGAGACCGTTCCGCATCTCTATCCGCGCATCCGGCTGGGTGCGCGCTATTTTCACTCGCTGCGCCTGCTGCAGCGGGTGAAGGAGCTTGATCCGGCCATGTTCACCAAGTCCGGCATCATGGTGGGCCTTGGCGAGAGCCGCGAAGAGATTCTGCAGGTGATGGACGACATGCGCTCGGCCAGCATCGACTTCATGACCATCGGCCAGTACCTGCAACCGACGGCAAAGCACGCCGCCATCGACCGGTTCTGGACGCCGGACGAGTTCAAGGCGCTGGAAACGAGCGCCTACGCCAAGGGCTTCCTGATGGTGTCTGCCAGCCCGCTGACGCGCTCCTCTCACCATGCAGGCGATGACTTCGCCCGGCTGCGGGCAGCGCGCGAGGCCAGGCTTGCCCGCAGGGGCGCCTGAGCGCGGGCAGTCCGGGGTGGCGAATTTCCAGACCACAAGACGGGTGGCGTTCGAGCCGGAACTGCTGTTCTCCATTGTCGCAGACGTGGCGCGCTACGGCGAATTCGTGCCGTTGTGCACTGGCGCGAAGGTGTGGGACGAACGCACCGACGAGCAGGGCAGGCGGTGCTTCCGGGCCAGCCTCGACATCGCCTATCCCAAGCTTGGCCTGAAGGAGACGTTCGTTTCGGACGTGGTGGTTGACCCCGGTCGGCTGACCATTCGCGCCACCTCCAGCGAGGGGCCGGTGAAGCACATCGACAACCGCTGGCTGTTTTCGGCGGCGCGGGGCGGCTGCGACATCGATTTTCACCTCGATTACCAGATGTCGTCGCGGCTTTTGCAGATGGCAATGGCCGGCGTGTTCGACGCGGCAGTGCGCAAGATCATGACTGCTTTCGAGGAGCGCGCCCGGAGCTTGTCAGGTGGCGGCACGGCTTGAATAGCTGGAGGTGGTGGCAGGCCTGCCTTTAGTTGTTCCAGTTCAGACACTACATGTGAGGTCGAGAGCAGGGCGTGATACAGCCGAAAGGACATCAGAACATGAAACCGGGGACATTCCTCTCGACCGCCGTTGCGGCGGCGATTGCCGCGTGCGCCTTTGCGCTGCCCGTCATTGGCAGCGCAACGCCTGCCGAGGCCGGCAGCTATGCCGAACGCAAGTACCTGAGCACACGCGATCGCGGCGATGGCGGTATTGCCGGCTTCCGGCAGCGGCAGAACCAGTATCACCGCAACAAGGCATACCGGCATGAAGGCCGCCGCCATCACGAGCGTTACCGCCACCGCTACGGAAATTACAACCACTTCTACAACGGCTGGTACTATTCCTCTCCGTGGTGGCTGGGAGCGGTGACCGTGGCGCCGTCCTATGGCGACGACGACCAGCACGTGCAGTGGTGTTATGACCGGTATCGCTCGTACAACGAGGATCGCGATGCCTTCAAGGGTTATGACGGCCGCTGGCACCGCTGCATCAGCCCCTACAGCTAGGCCCTGCATATTCCAGGCATAAAGAACCCCGGTTCAGCGATGAACCGGGGTTTAAAGTTGGAGGAATAAGGGAGTTTTCCTCGTCAGATCGGATAGTCGCGCTCCGGGTCGATGCCGCAGGTCTCAATGAACTTGCGCACTTGGATAACCTCTTCCTTCGGCAGGGACTTGCCCGGATTCTGGAAGTTGGCGGTGTGACCGTTGAGGGTGACGTGCAGCTTGCCGTTGCCGGACTGGCCAACATCGGCGCCCAGCTCGCCGAAGATGGTTTTGATGTCGTGGAAGTGGATGTTGGGGTTGACCGGGTGGGCGAATAGCTGGTGCAGGACCTTGCGATGACGGTGATTCATGGTTGCCGGTTGCCTCTTGCAGTTGATCAATGAGGCAAAGCTAGCCAGCCACGCGGCAGTCCGCGTTGATCGGGATCAAAGCACCGGCAGGACCGTTGTCAGCACCTGATCTTTTCGTTTTTTGGGTCGTAGAACGGGGCCAGTTGTACCTTGGCCGGGTAGCGCTTCCAGGCGATCTCGACTTCCCAGTTTCCCGAGTCAATCCAGTCCTTTGTGACGCCGTCTTCACACTTCATGTAGCCCATCCCGATGGACTTGCCGATGCGGTGGCCCCAGGCGCCGGAGGTGGTGGCGCCGACGATGACGCCATCACGGTAGACCGGTTCCTCATGGTACATCATCGGCGCCGCATCGCTGTCGTCGTGCAGCGCGATCGTGACCATGCGCTTGGGCTGCACGCCGCGTTCCTTCTGCTTCAGCAGGGCATCTCGACCGATGAAGCCGCCCTTCTTGTCCCAGGCAATGGTGAAGCCGAGGCCTGCCTCGATGGGCGTGTCCTCGTCGGCGATGTCGTGGCCGAAGTGGCGGTAGGCCTTCTCGGTGCGGCAGTTGTTCATGGTGTGCATGCCGGCATGGGCAAGGCCGAACTCGTCTCCGGCCGCGATGATGGTGTCATAGACATGGGTTGCGAACTCGGCCGGCATGTAGAGTTCCCAGCCCAGCTCGCCCACATAGGTGATGCGGCTGGCGCGTACCCGCGCATAGCCGATCTCCAGCTCGCGCGAGGTAGCAAAGGGGTGAGCCTCGTTTGACATGGCCTCGCCGGTGAGCTTCTCCATCAGTGCGCGGGAATTGGGACCCATCAGCGAGAGCATGGGCATGCCGGAGGTCACGTCCGTCACGCTGCAGAAGCGGTCGCCGATATGGCGCTTTAGCCAGTCATGGTCGCGGATCTGCGGGGCGGAGCCGGTGACGACGAGAAACTCCGTCTCGCCCAGCCGGGTGACGGTGAGGTCGGCCTCTATGCCGCCGCGCTCGTTGCACCACTGGGTGTAGACAATCTTGCCCGGTTCAACGTCGCAGTCGGCCACGGAGACCAGGTTGAGTACAGCCAGCGCATCGCGGCCCTGCACCATGTACTTGGCAAAGCTCGACTGGTCGAACAGGGCAACACGGTCGCGAACGGCCTCTGCCTCGGCCTGCGCGTAGGGGAACCAGTTCTGCCGGTGGTAGGAATACTCGTACTTTGCCTTGTTCGCCGAAGGCGCGAAGAAATTGGGCCGCTCCCAGCCGTTCACTTCGCCGAAGCAGGCATGGCGCGCCGCCAGCCGGTCATGGAAGGGCGACTTGCGCACGCCGCGCGCCGTCTCGACCTGATGGTAAGGCCAGTGCATGGCATAGAGCAGGCCGAGCGACTCGGTGGTGCGGTCGTGCAGGTATTTGCGGTTCGACTGGAACGGGTGCACCCGGCGAATATCGACGTTGACCACGTCCATGGGCGGGTGGCCGTCCCTGATCCACTCGGCCAGTACCTTGCCGGCTCCGCCGGATGACTGGATGCCGATGGAGTTGAAGCCGCAGGCCATGTAGAGGTCGCGCACGAACGGTGCTTCGCCCAGGTGGTAGCGGTCGTCGGGGGTGAAGCTTTCCGGCCCGTTGAAGAACAGCGCGATGCCGGCTGTCTCCAGCAGCGGCACGCGGTCGACCGCCTTTTCCAGCACCGGCTCGAAGTGGTCGTAGTCTTCCGGCAGGGTCTCGAACGAGTGATCCTCGGTCAGCTGGCCGTTCATGCTCCACGGCTTGGCGACCGGCTCGAAGGCACCCAGCATCAGCTTGCCGGCGTCTTCCTTGTAGTAGGCCCATTCGTCGGGAATGCGGGTGACGGGCATGTTGGAGGGCAGGCCGTCCACGGGCTCGGTGACGATGTAGAAATGCTCCGCCGCATGCAGCGGAATTTGAACGCCGACCTGCTGGCCCAGATCGCGGGACCACATGCCGCCGCAGATCACCGTCTTGTCAGCCATGATGGTGCCGGCCTCGGTCTCGACACCGGTGACGCGGTCGCCTTCCTTCAACAGGCGGGTGACCTTGGTGTTCTCGAATACTGCGAGCGCCGCGAGACCGCGCGCCGGCGGCATAGGCCTGGGTCACGTCGATCGGGTTCACCTGGCCGTCGCCGGGCAGGAAGATGCCACCGACCACGCCGTCGAGGTTGATGTGGGGCAGGCGCTCCTTGATCTCGCCAGGCGTGATCACGTCGACCTGCAGGCCGAAGCTCTTGGCCATCGAAGCGCCGCGCAGGAACTCCTCGAAGCCGCGCCTCGGTGAGGGCGACGGAGACGGAGCCGTTCTGCTTGAAGCCGGTCGCCTGGCCGGTTTCTTCTTCCAGCCCGCGCATCAGCTCGGACGTGTACTTGGCCAGCTCGGTCATGTTGCGGTTGGCGCGCAGCTGGCCGACAAGCCCCGCCGCATGCCAGGTGGTGCCGGAGGTGAGCTGCTTGCGCTCCAGCAGCACCACGTCGGTGATGCCTATCTTCGTCAGGTGATAGGCCAGCGAACAGCCGATGACGCCGCCGCCGACAATGACGACATCTGCGCGGGAGGGAAGGTCTTTGGCCATGGAAGCGCCCCTGGAAGCAATGCTGAAGATGCCCGCAACCTAGCAAGGGCTGTGCTCAACCTGCTAGAGCCAGAATGTCGAACGCACGGTGAGCCAGATTCAACCCTGACTTTTAGACCGAGCGGGTGACGCCGCCATCCACGCGGATGTTCTGGCCGGTGATGTAGGCCGCGCCATCGGAAGCGAGGAACGACACCGTGGCGGCAATCTCCTCACTGGTACCGTAGCGCTTCATCGGCACGCCCTCGCGACGTTCTTCCGTTGCTGGCAGGCTGTCGATCCAGCCCGGCAGCACGTTGTTCATGCGGATGTTGTCGGGTGCGTAGGTGTCGGCGAAGATCTTGGTGAAGGAGGCAAGTCCCGCCCGCGCCACGGCAGAAGTGGGGAACATGGAACTGGGCTCGAATGTCCAAGCGGTAGAAATGTTGATGATCGCGCCGGCCTTCTGCTGCTGCATGATGGGCGTCACCAGCCGGGTAGGGCGCACGGCGTTGAGGAAATAGACGTCGATCCCGGCATGCCAGTCTTCATCGGTGAGTTCGAGGATCGGCTTGCGCGGCCCGTGCCCGGCGGAATTCACCAGCACGTCGATGCGGCCCCATTTGTGCATCGCTGCATCGACCAGCTTGCCGAGGTCTTCAATCGACTGGTTCGAGCCGGTGACGCCAATACCGCCCAGTTCGTCCGCCAGCGCCTCGCCCTTGCCGGAGGAAGACAGAACCCCAACCTTGCAACCGTCTGCCGCCAGCCTGCGCGCGCAAGCGGCACCCATGCCGGACCCGCCGGCAGTAACCAGAGCCACTTTCATCAGTCTTTTCCCTTCAGCCCTTGTGGCCGAGCACGTACACGTCGGTGCCGATGACGGCGGCCTGGAAAACTTCCACCACGTCCTCGTTGAGCATGCGGATGCAGCCCGAGGAGGCGGCCTGGCCGATGGAACCCGGCTTGTTGGTGCCGTGGATGCGGTACAGCGTGTCCTTGCCGTCCTTGTAGAGATACAAGGCGCGCGCGCCCAGCGGATTGTCCGGCCCGCCGGGCATGCCCTTGGCGTACTTGGCCAGCTTGGGGTCGCGCTGGATCATCTCGCGCGGCGGCGTCCACTTCGGCCACATGATCTTGCGCTGGATGGTGGCGTGGCCGGACCAGCCGAAGCCCTCCTTGCCCACCGACACGCCGTAGCGCATGGCGCGGCCCTGATCGATCTTCACGTACAGAAAGCGGTTGCGGCTGTCGACGACGATGGCGCCCGGATGCAGGTTGTTGGCGTAGGGCACGATGGTCTTGCGGTGCGAAAGGGGCACGATGTCAGGACCAACCGGAAAGATCGGGTGCTTGTCATCCGGCGTTGCGTAAAAGGGCTTGGTGGCAGGCCCGCGCGCAATCACGGCAGGTGCGCACAGCACAGTTGCAGCGCCGGCGGTTGCAGAGGCAATGAGGCTGCGTCTGGTAAGATTGCTCATTCCGTTATCCTTGCTGACTGCAGCAATTCCTTCGCCGATGCTATTTGGCGTTGCCGTTTCAGGCAATATCGGATCGCTTGGGATTAGCGTTGACGTTGACCTGCTTCGTTGCCTGCACGTTCGCCAGCAAAGACATAATGTTCGGCTTACAAAACGGTTGCAACGGGTGTATAGGCAAGGGCATCACATCAAACCTTCATAACCGGGTTTCATGACATGTACTTGGGCGATGTTGACCCCCACACGGCCTACCAGGCCCTTGCCGACAATCCCGATGCCGTGCTCGTCGACGTGCGCACCAGCGCCGAATGGGCATTTGTGGGCGTGCCTGCCGTGGACCGGCTGCTGACCATATCCTGGCAGGTGTTCCCCTCGATGCAGGTAAATGGCGGCTTCGTCGATGCGGTACGCGCCGCCGGCGTAAGCGAAGATTCCGAAATCTATTGCATCTGCCGGTCCGGCGCGCGTTCGGCGGCAGCTGCCACGGCCTTGACGCAGGCCGGTTTCAGCGCCTGCTACAATGTGGCGGAAGGCTTCGAGGGTGACCTCGACGGCGAGCGTCATCGTGGCCGCAAGAACGGCTGGAAGGCGAGGGGCCTTCCCTGGATGCAGAGCTGAAGCGATGAAGAAGTCAGTCAAGGAAGGCAGTCGGGCCAACTGGGGCGAGTCGACGAAGCTGGTCCGCGGCGGCCTCGAGCGTTCGCATCACGGCGAGACGGCAGAGGCGCTGTATCTCAACTCGGGCTTCGTTTATCCGGATGCCGAGACCGCGGAAGACCGGTTTTCCGGTGCGCAGGAAGGCTATGTCTACGCCCGTTACGGCAACCCTACCGTCACCATGTTCGAGGAACGCCTGCGGCTGCTCGAAGGGGCGCAGGCCTGCTATGCGACTGCCTCCGGAATGGCGGCAGTGTGGGGTGCGCTGGCCTGTCAGGTCCAGGCAGGCGATCACATCGTGGCATCGAAGGCGCTTTTCGGCTCGTGTTACCAGATCCTGACCTCGATCCTGCCGAAATTCGGCGTGACCTCCACGCTGGTGGATGGCGGCGACCTTGACCAGTGGCGCGAGGCCATAACGCCGGCCACCAAGGTTTTTTTCCTCGAAACACCGTCCAACCCGGGCCTGCAGGTGTTCGACATCGCGGCAGTGGCCGCGATTGCGAAGGCGAGAGGCATCTGCGTGGTGGTGGACAACATTTTCGCCACGCCGATCGTGCAGAAGACGCTGCCGCTGGGGGCTGACGTGATCGTCTATTCCGGCACCAAACACATGGACGGGCAGGGGCGCGTGCTGGGCGGCGCGGTGGTTTCGTCTACCGAGTTCAAGGAAGAAAAGCTGAAACCGTTCCTGCGCCATACCGGGCCCAGTCTGTCGCCGTTCAATGCGTGGGTGCTGCTGAAGGGCATGGAGACGCTGAAACTGCGTGTCATGGCCCAGTGCGACAGTGCGCTGAAGGTGGCGAACGCGCTCGAGGGGATGAAAGGCGTGGCCCGCGTCACCTATCCGTGGCTCGACAGCCACCCGCAGGCAGCCCTTTGCCGCAAGCAGATGAGAGCTGGCGGCACCATGGTGACGTTCGAAGTGGCTGGCGGCAAGCCGGCAGCGTTCGACATGCTGCGGAGGCTGGAGATCATCGACATTTCCAACAATCTCGGCGACGCCAAGTCGCTGATCACCCACCCGGCCACCACGACCCACCGCAATATCGGCCAGGCCGCACGCGACGAGATGGGCGTGAGTGATGGCATGGTGCGGTTGTCGGTCGGCCTGGAGGACGTGGACGATCTGATCGGCGACCTGAAGCAGGCGCTCGGGGCGTGACTTGATACTCGATCCCGAGCAGGTGCTGGTATTCATGGCGGCCGGCATTGCGCTCAACCTGACGCCTGGCGCCGACATGATGTTCTGTCTCGGGCAGGGCCTGAAGTCCGGTGCAAGGACCGGCTTTGCAGCAAGCCTCGGCATTGCCACAGGCGGCGCCATTCACACGCTCGCAGCGGCGCTTGGGCTCGCGGCGCTGCTGACGGCGCACCCCGTCGCCTTCGAGGCGTTGAAGTGGGCAGGTGTGGCGTATCTTGTGTGGCTGGCGACGCAGGCGTTCCGCAAGCCGCTGGAGCTTGATCTGCCGGATGGCGTCAGGCGCGCCGGGCCGCTCAAGGCGTGGCGAGACGGCACGCTGGTCAACCTGCTGAACCCCAAGGTGATCGTGTTCATACTGGCGTTTCTGCCGCAATTCGTGGATCCCTCGCGTGGCTCAAGCCTCGCGCAGTTTCTCTTGCTCGGGCTGATCTTTAACATCACCGGCACCATTGTGAACGGTGCGGTGGGCATCGGCGCGGGCTCTGTGCGGGAGGTGCTGAAGGCGAACGCCAGGTTGTCGGCATGGCTGGGTTACCTGTCGGGGGCGGTGTTCCTGGTGCTGGCGGCAAGGCTGGCGTTTGACCGGCGCTGAGCGGTGCTGGTTGCGGCATCTTCACAGGTGGCCGGTTGATTTCCTTGACTTCCGGCCCCACATCTGCGCTTGTGCACTGCACAACAACCCGGCTTCCGTTACGTGAGTGATTCACCCCGGCCGCAGTTGTCCCAGTTTTCCTCGGTGGCGACCCTGGACCCCGTCAGAGTGTGTCCATTGCCCGTTGCCGTCGAAAGGAACCCAGATGCGCCAGAACCATGCGCGCATCGCTTGACAGAAAGATTCTACCTTGAAATTTATCGATCTCGGCCTTGAAGGGCCGCTGCTCAGCGCACTTGAAGCGCTGGGCCACGACACGCCTACGCCCATCCAGGTGAAGGCCATTCCCACCATTCTCGATGGCCGCGACGTAGTCGGCCTCGCCCAGACCGGCACCGGCAAGACCGGTGCTTTCTCGCTGCCGCTGTTGCAGCGGCTTGCTGCAACGTCCAAGGGCAGTCCGGCGCCGAAAATGGTGCGGGCGCTTATCCTGTCGCCGACGCGTGAGCTGGCTGCGCAGATCCACCAGTCGGTCCGCGACTACTCCAAGGGCCAGAAGCTGCATTCCATGTGCGTCTTCGGCGGCGTTTCTATACGCCCGCAGATCACCAGTGCGGCGCGTGGCGTTGACGTGATGATTGCGACGCCGGGCCGGCTGCTTGACCTGATTGACCAGAAGGCGGTTCGCCTCGACCAGGTCGAGATACTGATCCTGGACGAAGCCGACCAGATGCTGGACATCGGCTTCCTGCCGGCGATCCGCCGCATTCTCGGCATGGTGCCGAAAAAGCGCCAGACGCTGCTGTTCTCGGCCACCATGCCGAAGGAAATCCGCAAGCTGGCGGCTGATCATCTCAACCAGCCGGTGGAAATTGCGGTCACGCCTGCGGCAACGCCGGTCGAGAAGATCGAGCAGTCGGTGATGCTGCTGGCCAGCGGCTCCAAGCCGGCTGCGGTTGCGCACCTTGCCAGGCAGAACCCGGGCAAGCGGGTCATCGTATTCACCCGCACCAAGCGCGGGGCGGACAGGGTGGTGAAGTCGCTCGACCAGGCTGGCCTGGCTGCTGCCGCCATTCACGGCAACAAGTCGCAGAACAACCGGGTGAAGGCGCTGGCAGCGTTCAAGGACGGCTCGTGCCCGATACTGATCGCAACCGACATCGCCGCGCGTGGCATCGACGTGCCGGGTGTCGAACTGGTCATCAATTACGATCTGCCGAACGTGCCGGAAGTGTATGTGCACCGCATCGGCCGCACCGCGCGGGCCGGGGCTTCGGGCCTTGCCGTATCGCTGGTGTCGGGCGAGGACAGGGGCCTGCTGCGCGACATCGAGCGGCTGATCAAGAAGCAGATCGAGGTGGTCGCCCCGCCTGCAGGACTGCCGGTGGCATCGGCCGTCGAAGAACCGCGCCGCGAACAGCAGCAGCAACGCCGCCAGCCGCAGCAAAACAAGGCACGTACCGGTTCTGGCGCAGGTCACGGCGCAAAGACTGCCGACAAGAAGCCGGGCCGGCCCAGCCGCCGCCGCCGCAACCGGGGTGGCGGCAAGCCGCAAGCCAAGGCGGCCTAATCCGTCCAGGCAATCGCCGCCACGCAGACTTCCGCCTTGAATTCGCGCCCGATGGCGACGATGCCGATGCGCCTGATGCCGCCCGGTTCAAGCCGGGCGGTGGTGCGGTGCGGCTCGAAACTCTCGAACGGCAACTCAAGCACGGCCCAGTCCGGGCTGGCCCTGAAGCTGGTCCGGAAGGACTGCCAGGGCCGGTCCAGCGCCGTGGTGCGCAGGTGGATGTTGTATTCCTCGCCATTGCCGCGCACCGTCAGGCGAATGCCGCGCGCCGCCGGCGGGGGCGGGGCAAGGTCTGCCGCCATCTGGACGAAGCCGCCATTGTTGTCGAGGCTGACATTGCCTGTCAGGCAGTGCACCGGGTGGCCGTCATGGCTGCCGGACACCGCCACGAGACCGGCCGAGACGCCGCCCATGACCTGGTCGGTGATCAGTTTCCAGTCGAGGGAGAGCAATTGCATCGCCTGAAGTTAGGCGGCGCGGGCCTTTTCCACAAGGTTCGGATCGAGCGCCACGGTGAGGCCGTCAAGTTCTTCGGTGTAGATGAGCTGGCAGGACAGGCGCGAGGCCGGCATGACGTTGGGCACGGTGTCGAGCATGGCTTCCTCGTCGTCGCGGGCCGGGAACAGCTTGCCGGTCCAGGCGTCATCGACGATGACGTGGCAGGTGGCGCAGGCACAGGCGCCGCCGCAGACGCCTTCCATCGGCAGGCCGTGTTCGCGAATGATCTCCATGACCCGCCAGCCCTCCACTGCTTCCAGTGCGTGGGTCTTGCCGGTGGTGTCGATGACGTTGATTACACCCATGATGCGTCCTCCTGCCTTGAAGCATAAATGCCATGCAACTGGCGCGCGCAAATTGACCTCGATCAAGTCGTTTGAACACTAACAGTTCACGCAGTTATTGTGCACCGCACAAAAAGTCGCAAGCGCCAGCAATGACCGCTACACAAGACGTTTGCCGGATCGGGTTGTCACGCGGTATACGTTCGTCAGAACGAACACGATGACGGCAGCAGGGAATACTCACGCCATGGCCACGCCAAAGGGACGCAAGCCGCGCTCGCAGTCTGAACTCTCGCCCGATCTGGGCAAGACCATCCAACGGCTGCGCAAGGCCTACAACATGTCGCTGGGCGACTTGTCGGAACAATCCGGCGTGGCCAAGTCGATCATCTCGCAGATCGAGCGCAATGAAACCAACCCGACGCTGTCAACCGTCTACCGGCTGAGCCAGGCCCTCGACACCACCATCGACGAGGTGTTGAAAACCGGCAAGGCGGAAGCCTTCATCGAGCATCAGGCCAGGGCGGCGGTGCCGTTGCTGGAGAGTGAGGACGGGCTGTGCCGGCTGGCCATAGCCGGACCGCTCAACCTCGTTGATTTCGTGCAGTGGTATGATTTTCACGCCAAACCCGGCGGCCTTCTGGAGAGCGATCCGCACCCGCCAGGGACGATCGAGCATCTTTACGTGGTGACGGGCGAACTTGAGGTGACGGTCGACGAGGAGACCCGCGTGGCGAAGACCGGAGAGGCGTTGCGCTATCATGCCGACCGGCCGCACAAGGTGCGCAATGTGGGTGAGGGAACCGCACACTCCACCATGGTGCTGGTGCTGCGGCAACCCTGAGCCGGCGCGCCTGCAAAGCGCAATTGCAGCCCCGCCGCCGTAGGGGACGAGCGGCAGGGCGCCGGCCCCGCAAGGGGGTTCTGCAGCAGCGGCAGGTCAGGAACAGTAGTTCTGAACGATTTCCACCGTGGGCAGCTTGCGGGCCTGGTACTGGTCCATGCTGGCATGGGCCTCGAGCAGGCTTGAGCACAGCCGCGACTGCTCGGACATGACCGAAAACGAATTGATGCCCAGCACCACGAGAACGCCGACAAGCACGGCGCATATGCGGGCCAGCTTGTTGGCGACTTCCAGCCGTTCGTTGGCAAGCCTCTGCCACGGCGTGATACTGGGGTGTTCTGCTACACGCAACATGATCTCAATCTCTCTGTTCACAATGTGCCCGGTGCAACGGGCAGGACCGGCTGGTGCAGAACCGGCTTGACGATTTGTTTACTACGGCGAAGCAGCGGGCTGGACTTAAAACACTTGTTAACCTTGCGCGAAACTGAACGCGTGACTGTCAATTTTTGCTGAAATTGAGTTGTATTTGGATCGAGTTTTCCGGCGCTGCAATTGGCCGGGCGATGCAAATGATCTATGGCTCTTGCGTGGACTGAAGGGCGATTCGGCAGACGAGGCAGTTGGCATGACGGGGGCATTCATTACCGGATGCGCGGGGCTTCAGCTCAGCACTGACGAGGTGGCGTTCCTCCGTGAGGCGCAACCGTGGGGACTCATCCTGTTTGCCCGCAACGTCGACACCCCGGATCAGATCAGGGCGCTGACCGGGCACTTCCGCGACATCGTTGGCCGCGCCGATGCGCCGGTGCTGATCGACCAGGAGGGCGGCAGGGTGCAGCGGATGCGCCCGCCCAACTGGCGCAAGTATCCGCCGGGCCGTGCCTATGCCGGTCTTTATGAGAACGATGCTGTGGCGGCCTTTCGCGCAACGCGGCTGGTGTACCGGCTGCTGGCTCAGGATCTTCACGACGTTGGCGTGAACGTGGATTGCGTGCCAGTGCTGGACGTGCCGCAACCGGGCTCGCACGACATCATTGGCGACCGGGCCTACGGCATGAGACCGGAACAGGTGGCGCTGCTGGGCCGCGCCGCATCGCAGGGGCTGATGGATGGCGGCGTGCTGCCCGTCATCAAGCACATTCCCGGCCATGGCCGCGCCTTTGCCGACAGCCACCTGGAGCTGCCGGTGGTGGATGCGCCGCGCGACGAGCTTGAGCGAGTGGACTTTGCGCCCTTCGCGGCGCTGTCCGACATTCCCATGGCGATGACGGCGCATGTTGTTTATTCGGCGCTCGATCCTGACAATTGCTGCACGCTGTCTGCAACGGTGATCGGCGATGTGATCCGCGGCCAGATCGGCTTTGACGGGCTGATCATGTCCGATGACCTGTCGATGAAGGCGCTGAAGGGTTCGTTCCGCGAGCGTGGCGAACGCGCCATTGCAGCCGGTTGCGATGTGCTGCTCCACTGCAATGGCAACATGCCGGAGATGGTAGAGGTGGCAGCGGCCGCCGGTACGCTGGCGGGCCAGGCGGAAAGGCGGGCCGCGCGCGCGCTGTCATTCCTGCGCGTCCCGGACGAATTCGACCTCGCCGCCGCTGAAATGGCGTTGGAAGACCTCACTGGCCCGATGTCGTGACGCGGCCTCACGCCCGCCACATCACTTGAGGATAACTCCACAAGGCGGCTGTCAGGCATGGCCAACGCAGCTATATGTGGTGTACTTTCCACAAGTTGAGCGCCATATGTGGGCATCTGAATGAGCGACATGAAGCAACAGCAAGCGCAGGACGACCTCTGGCCGGATGGCGAGGGGCCGGTGCGGCTGATGCCGGAGCCGGAGGATGAGGACCAGCCGCTGCTGGTCGATCTTGACGGGTTCGCCGGGCCGCTCGACTTGTTGCTGCAGCTGGCGCGCACCCAGAAGGTCGACATCACGCGCATTTCCATCCTGGCTCTGGCCGAGCAGTACCTCGTGTTCATCGAGGATGCGAGGCGGATGAAGCTGGAGCTGGCGGCGGATTATCTGGTCATGGCCGCCTGGCTCGCCTACCTCAAGTCGCGGCTGCTGCTGCCCAAGGACGACAACAACGACGATGAGCCGCCGCCGGAAGAACTGGCCGCACGGCTGCAGTTCCGCCTGCAGCGGCTGCAGGCAATGCGCGATGCGGCCGCCAAGCTGATGTCCCGCAACCGACTGGGGCGAGACGTGTTCCAGCGCGGCTGGCCGGAACCGGTGGTTGTCGACAGGCAGCTTGAGTGGGGCGACACGCTGATTGATCTGTTGCAGGCCTATGCGCAGCGCCGCCAGCGCGCCGTCGCGCACCGCACCTACGAGATCAGGCGGCAGCCGGTGTGGACATTGAAGGAAGCGCGCATTGCGCTCGAACGCATGCTGGGGCAGATGGACGACTGGGGCCGGTTCGACACCTACCTGGTGCAATACCTGGTAGAGCCGGAAAAGCGCCGCTCGGTGATCGCGTCCGGGTTCACCGCATCGCTGGAGCTGGCGCGCGAGGGGGTTCTCGAAGTGCGTCAGGCAAAGCACTTCGAGCCGATCTACATGCGCCGGGCGCGGGCCGGCTGATGAGTTGGGGAACAGGACAGGCACGTTGCCTGTCCGTCTATGGGGCTGACGAGACGTGGCGAAAGAAGCAGTGAAACCGCAAGACATGGAAGACGCAGCCGGGGCGCTGGACGAGACCGCCGTGGCTGGCGCGGCGCCTGAAGGCGAGGCTGCGCCGGCCGACGATTCCGACCTGCCGGATTACCTGATGCGCAAGGCCGATGCGCTGTCCGGACAGATGCCGGAAGTGCAGCAGCGCCGCATTGTCGAGGCCTTGCTGTTTGCCGCCTCCGGGCCGCTGGCCGAGAAGGACCTGGCGGTCGCGCTGCCGAAGGATGCCGACATCCCTGCGCTGCTGGCAGCGATCCAGGAAGACTACGCCATGCGCGGCGTGAACCTGGTGCGGGTGGCGGGCAAGTGGGCATTGCGCACCGCCGAAGACCTGTCGTTCCTGCTGCGCAAGGAAGCGACCGAGCAGAAGAAGCTGTCACGTGCCGGCCTTGAGGTCATGGCCATCATCGCCTACCACCAGCCTGTGACGCGCGCCGAGATCGAGGAAATTCGTGGCGTCGCCACGGCCAAGGGCACGCTCGACATGCTGATGGAAATCGGCTGGATCAGGATGCGCGGCCGCCGCCGCACGCCGGGCCGCCCGGTGACTTATGGCACCACCGATGCCTTCCTCGAGCAGTTCGGACTGGACAGCGTGCGCGACCTGCCGGGCATGGCGGAACTGAAGGGGGCGGGGCTGCTCTCCGGCAACCTGCCGCCGGACATGTTCATTCCCTCGCCCAAGGATGACGATGCGTTGGGGCCGGATGAAGACCCGCTGGACGGCGATGAGTTCGAGCCGGAGCTGGAAATGCACCTGCCCGACGAGGCCGATGACGACGCCGGCGACGATGAGCCGGAGGAAGCCCTCAACATGGACCTGCCCGAGGTGCTTGACGAGGACCGGTGAGGGAGGACGTTCTGCAGGGCGGGAACCATTGGCAATGCCCGCACTTCTCGTGTAATCACCGCCTTCAATATGACTGACGTCCTTCACAGAACCTCACGCGGCCGGTGGGGCCCGCGCGGCACCGCTGCTGCGGCGTTTGCCTCGTCGGTGACGTTTGACGACGTATCGCTGGCCTTCGGCGAGACGGAGGCCGTGCGCAATGTCTCGTTCGAGCTGAAGCAGGGTGAGATCATCTGCCTGCTGGGGCCTTCGGGCTGCGGCAAGTCCACGCTGATGCGGCTGGCGGCGGGTGTCGAGCGGCCGGACTCGGGCCGCATCCTGCTCGACAACGCGGAAGTGGCGTCGGACCGGACTTTCGTGCCGCCGGAGAAGCGGTCGGTCGGGCTGATGTTCCAGGATTACGCGCTGTTTCCGCACCTGACGGTGCTTGGCAACGTGACCTTCGGCCTGCAGGGCGTGGACCGCAAGAGCGCCGACAGTGCGGCGCATTCGGCGCTGCTGCGCGTCGGGCTTGATCACCTTGCACAGTCCTATCCGCATGAACTCTCAGGCGGCGAGCAACAGCGCGTGGCGCTGGCGCGGGCCATCGTGCCGCGCCCGGCGGTGCTGCTGATGGACGAGCCGTTCTCCGGCCTCGACCAGCGGCTGCGCGAACATGTTCGCCACGAGACCCTGGCGATCCTCAAGGAAACCCGGGCGAGCTCGATCCTCGTGACCCACGACCCGGAAGAGGCCATGGGCATGGCAGACCGCATTGTGCTGATGCGGGAGGGCAGGGTGGTGCAGATCGGCACGCCCGACGATCTCTACCGGCATCCGGCCGATCCGCAGGCGGCGCGCTTCTTCTCCGATGTGAACGAACTGCGCGTGCGCATTGTCGATGGCAAGGCGGAGACGCCGCTCGGCAATTTCCCGGTGGCGGATGGCGAGGAGGGAGGTCCGGCACTGGTCATGCTGCGTCCGCAGGCGTTTGTGCGCACCTCGAACGGTTTTGAAGGCGCGCTGCCGGCCACGGTGGTGGATCAGCGCTATCTCGGAGACAAGGTGGAACTCTCGCTGCAGTTCGAGGGACTGAACGAAGTGGTGTTTGCTCGCGTGGCCACGACCGGTTGTCCGAACCTCGGTGATACGGCCTGGTTCCGCCTCGACCTCGACCACGTTTTGGTGTTTGACAATCCGGCTGATTGACCCCACTTGAGCGGTGGATTAACCGGTGCAGCGAAAGCGCCCCGGGGCCGTGTTGCGGCGCTCATGGCTTTCTGCAATAGTGCGCCGACTTTTCTGACTGGCTCGGGTGGAGCCTTTCGTGTGTAGGGAGAATTTTCATGTCTATCGGACCGTGGCAAATCATCATCATCGTGCTGCTGCTGGTCATCCTGTTTGGCCGCGGCAAGATTTCCGAGCTGATGGGTGACGTTGCCAAGGGCATCAAGAGCTTCAAGAAGGGCATTGCCGAAGAAGGCGATGACGTCAAGGACAAGGTGGCTGAAACCGCCAAGACCATTGAACACGAAGCGGAAGAAGCCGTCGAGAAGGTGAAGGACAAGGCGAAGAGCTAAGTCCCTCGCACATGGCTCGCAACTGCGAGGACCGCACGCGGCCCCGTTGGCGGCATTGCTAGCGTACTGGAACGCGACACCTCATGTTCGACTTTGGCATCGGCAGCACGGAACTGATCGTTCTGGGTATCATCGCGCTGATCGTGATCGGTCCGCGCGACTTGCCGAAGCTATTGCGCACGCTCGGCCAGGTGATGACCAAGGTCAGGGGGCTCGCCCGTGAGTTTCAGGGCCACATCGAGGAAGCCGCGCGCGACACCGGCCTCGACGATCTGAAGAAGGACATCAACAAGGCCACCAGCGGCATGTCCGCCAAGAGCCTGCTGGACGACAAGCCGCGCACACCGGGCAAGGTGGACAAGCCGGCCGAAACGCCCAAGCCTTCCGGTGACAAGGCCGCAGACCCCAAGCCTGCCGCCGAGCCGGCCAAGTCCGGTGAAAACAAGGCATGAGCAAGCGCACAGACACCGATGAGGCCGAAATCGAGGCCTCCAGCGCGCCGTTGATCGAACATCTTGCGGAACTTCGCTCGCGGCTGATCAAGGCGGTGATCGGCTTCGCCATTGCTTTCGTCGTATCATTCTATTTCGCCGACAAGATCTTCAACTTCCTGCTGCTGCCGTACCAGTGGGCAGTGGGCGAAAAGGCCGAAGACCTGCGGCTGATATTCACCGCCCCGCAGGAGTTCTTCTTCACCCAGCTGAAGATCGGCCTGTTCGGCGGGCTGTTTCTGGCGTTTCCGGTGATCGCCACGCAGATCTACATGTTCGTGGCGCCGGGCCTTTATCGCAATGAGCGTGCGGCCTTCAAGCCGTACCTCTATGCCACGCCGATCCTGTTCGTGTTGGGCGCGGCGCTGGTGTTCTTCATGATCATGCCGATCGCCATGCGGTTCTTCATTTCGTTCCAGCAGGCCGGGGCGGAAGGCCAGGCGGTGATCGAGCTTCTGCCCAAGGTGTCGGAGTATCTCGGCCTCACCATGACGCTGATCCTGGCGTTCGGCATCTGCTTCCAGCTGCCCGTCATCCTGACGCTGCTGGGGCGCATCGGCATCGTCACGTCTCAAGGCCTGCGCGAGAAGCGCAAATATGCCATCGTCGGCATCTTTGCCGCGGCTGCCGTGTTCACCCCGCCTGATCCGTTCTCGCAGCTGGGCCTCGGCATTCCGCTGCTGCTGCTCTATGAAGCCTCGATCCTGACCGTGCGTATGGTTGAGAAGAAGCAGCAGGCCGAGCGCGATGCCGAAGACGAGGATGACGAGCCTGCCAGCGAAAGCGGCACGGCCTGACGGCAGCTTGCGCTCAATCAAGCGTAAGACTTGCCGCCCGCTTTACCTTGTCACGCGAGCCGCCTATACAGGCCACGGCTGTCCGGCGCCCGCCGGACGTTGATTCATCGATTTCTGCCGAGTGATTGCCCTAATGTTCGATATCCGCTGGATTCGTGAAAACCCTGAAGCTTTCGATGCCGGCATGGCCCGGCGCGGGCTGGAGCCGCAAGCCGCCCGGCTGATCGCGCTGGACGAGGCGCGCCGCACCCACGTGCAGAAGCTGCAGGACGCGCAAGCCCGCCGCAACGCAGCGTCGAAGGAAATCGGCGCGGCCATGGGAGCCGGGGAGAAGGACAAGGCTGACGCGCTCAAGGCCGAGGTGGGTGAGCTGAAAGGCTTCATCCAGTCGGGCGAGGAGGAAGAGCGCAAGCTGACCGAGGCGCTGACCGAAGCCTTGTCGACATTGCCGAACCTGCCGCTGGACGAGGTGCCGGACGGGGCGGGCGAGGAAGACAACAAGGAAGTGCGCAAGGTTGGCGAGCCGAAGCAGTATGGCTTCGAGCCGAAGCAGCACTTCGAGCTTGGCGAAGCGCTGGGCCTGATGGACTTCGAGGCGGCAGCAAGGATGTCCGGTGCGCGCTTCACGGTGCTGAAGGGCGGGCTGGCGAGGCTGGAACGTGCCATCGGCCAGTTCATGCTGGACCTGCAGACGGGTGAGCATGGATACACCGAGATCAATCCGCCGCTGCTGGTGCGCGATGAAGCGATGTTCGGCACCGGCCAGTTGCCAAAGTTCGCCGACGACCTGTTCCGCACCATAGATGGCCGCTGGCTGATACCCACGGCGGAAGTATCGCTGACCAATCTGGTGCGCGAACAGATACTGGAGCCGTCGCAACTGCCGATGCGGGTGACGGCGCTGACGCCGTGTTTCCGGGCAGAAGCCGGTGCGGCGGGGCGCGACACGCGCGGCATGATCCGCCAGCACCAGTTCCCCAAGGTGGAGCTTGTCTCGATCACGGCGCCGGATCAGTCCCGCGCCGAGCTTGACCGCATGACGGCTTGCGCCGAGGAAGTGCTGAAACGCCTCAAGCTGCCATACCGGGTGATTGCTCTGTGCACCGGCGACATGGGCTTTGGCGCGCGGCTTACCTTCGACATCGAGGTGTGGCTGCCCGGGCAGAACGCCTACCGCGAAATCTCGTCTTGTTCGGTCTGTGGCGACTTCCAGTCACGGCGGATGAATGCGCGCGTCCGCGATGAAAGCGGCAAGGGGACCCAGTACGTGCACACGCTGAACGGCTCCGGCCTGGCGGTGGGCCGCACGCTGATTGCCGTCATGGAGAACTACCAGCAGGCCGATGGCTCCATCGCCGTGCCGGACGTTCTGAAGCCATATATGGGCGGTATCGAGGTGATCAGCGCATGACCGGCATGTTGCGACACCCTGACGGAAAGCCCTGGCGTATCCTGCTGGCCAATGACGACGGTATCAACGCGCCGGGCCTTGAGGTGCTGGAGGCCATTGCGGCGGAGCTGTCCGACGACGTCTGGGTGGTGGCGCCGGAGCGCGAGCAATCCGGGGCAGGGCGGTCCATATCGCTTTCCCACCCGCTGCGCATGCGCAAGCTGGGTCCGCGCAAGTATGCCGTCGAGGGGACGCCAGCCGACAGCGTGCTGATGGGTGTGCGCCATATCATGCCGGACGAGCCTGATCTGATACTGTCCGGCGTCAACCGGGGGCAGAACATTGCCGATGATGTCACCTATTCCGGCACCATTGCCGCCGCCATGGAAGGCACCGCCCTTGGCATCAAGTCATTCGCGCTGAGCCAGACCTATGGCATCAACGGGTCCGACGTGCCATGGGACACGGGCCGGGCGCACGGGGCAGACGTGGTGCGGCGGCTGGCCGATGTGAATATCGGGCCGGGTGTGTTGCTGAACATCAATTTTCCCGATTGCGCACCGGACGAGGTGAAGGGCACCGAGTTCACCCGTCAGGGCAAGCGCGACCAGAACCTGCTGATGCTGGACCAGCGCACCGATGCGCGCGGGCGCGACTATTTCTGGATCGGGTTCAAGCGGCACCAGTCGAAGCCACCGGCAGGCACCGATCTGCACGCCGTCTACAACGGGATGATTTCGGTGACGCCGCTGCACACCAACCTGACACAGCTCGATACGCTGGTGCATCTGAACAGTCTCGGCGACGGCAGTTAGGCAGAAACCAGCGGCGAGCGGGGCGCGGGGGCGGGCGATGGCTGCCACGGATCAACAGAAGATCGAGCTTATCATGTCGTTGCGGGCCCAGCGCATCCGCGACACGCGAGTGCTTGCGGCCATCGAGACGGTGCCGCGAGAGATGTTCGTGCCCGAAGCCTTCCGGGACCTTGCCTATGCCGACCAGGCTCTGCCGATCGAGTGCGGGCAGACGCTGTCGCAGCCTTTTATCGTCGCCTTCATGACCGACCGGCTGATGGTGGGAGACCGCATGAAGGTGCTGGAGGTGGGCACCGGCTCCGGTTACCAGACGGCAATCCTCGCCCAGTTGTGCCGGCGTGTCTATACGATGGAGCGGTACCGCACGCTGATGAAGGCGGCCGAAGAACGCTTCAGGGAACTGCGGCTGGCCAATGTCACCACCGTGCTGGGAGATGGCGGCAAGGGCTGGCCGGCGCAAGCGCCGTTCGACCGCATCATCGTGACGGCGGCGGCGAAGAAGCTGCCGCGCAAGCTGCTGGAGCAGCTGGCGGTGGGTGGCATCATGGTCATTCCGGTCGAGGTGTCGCCGGGCAAGCAGGAACTGTTGCGCATTACCCGCACGGACGAAGGATTTGAGCGCGAAAGCCTGCTGCCGGTAAGGTTCGTGCCGCTTGTGGAGGGTATCGCGAAAGGCATGTGATGCCGGTTTCCTGCGGTTTTGCGAAATTATTGCAGGTTTGATGATGATTGCCGCAGCGATAAACCCCTCCTTAACCTAAACAGTTCACTATAACCCACAGTCCAGTCTGTCAGTTTGAGTTTGGGGTATGGGTATGAGCATCTTCTCCTGCGGCACCAAGTCCGCCACCAAAATTTCCCGCCTTTTCGCGTTCACCGCCACCGCAGCCCTGCTTGCAGGGTGCTCCGGTTCGGTCGACCGGTTTGCGGATTATCCGAGCATTGCAACCAACTCGGTTTCCAAGAAGGAAACCCGGTCCGCCGCCGCAGAGACGGTTGAATCGTCGCCGCTTACCGGTGATCGCGTGGCCACGGCCCGTCCGTCGTGGCAGAACGCGCCCTCGCCGAATGCCGGCTACACGCCCCCCGCACCGGTGTACAACCAGGCGCCGCAACAGCAGGCCTTCAATGCGCCGGCCGTTGCTCCGTCGTACCAGCCGGCGCAGAGCGGCGCCATTACCGTGCAGCCCGGCCAGACCATGTATTCGCTTGCCCGCGCCAATGGCCTGACGGTGAGCCAGCTTGCCGGCGCCAACAACATTGCAGCGCCATATACCCTGTCTGTAGGCCAGCGCCTCGTGGTGCCGGGGGCCTCAAGCCCGGTGTCGCCGCAGCCGACGGTGCAGAATGCCTCCGCGCCGGTACAGCAGGCGGCCGCCAACCTGGCGCCGCAGCAATCCAGCGGCTCGCACGTCGTGCGCCCCGGCGAAACGCTTTATTCGCTCAGCCGGACATATAATGTGCATCCGCACGAGATTGCCCGCGCCAACGGGCTGTCCACCACTGCCGGCCTGAATGTCGGCCAGCGGGTGACCATTCCCGGCGCCGGCGCACAGTCTTCGTCGCCTATCGCAAATTCCGCCCCGACCAGCCTGCCGCAGCAGAACCTGGCCGCCCGTCAGCCATTGCAGGCCGCACCGCAACCGCTGCAGGGCCAGGTTGAGGAACAGCGCCAGCCGGTCACCGAGCAGGTCGCCCAGGAAGCTGATGATGGCAACGGCTCCGGCATCTTCCGCTGGCCGGTGAAGGGACGGGTGATCTCGAAGTTCGGCTCCAAGCCGAACAACACCAAGAACGAGGGCATCAACATTGCCGTGCCCGAGGGCACCGCAGTGCGCGCGGCGGAAGCCGGGGTGGTGGCCTATGCCGGCAACGAGTTGAAGGGTTACGGCAACCTGGTGCTGATCCGCCACCAGAACGGCTGGGTAACGGCTTACGCCCACAACAAGGAACTGACCGTCAAGCGGGGCGACACCGTGCGCCGGGGCGACGTGATCGCCAAGGCCGGTCAGACCGGCTCGGTGACCAGCCCGCAGGTTCACTTCGAGGTTCGCCAGGGCGCAACGCCGGTCGACCCGATGAAGTACCTGACGTCGCAGACCGCCTCGAACTGAGCATCCAGCCCCCTGCAAACCGACTGGACGACAAAGATGAACCCGGCCTGAGCGATCAGGCCGGGTATGCATTTGGCAGAACGCAGGTTGATTGCTGGCCGAACACCGGCAGCTTCCAGGACACGACGGCACGGACGGTTTGCACCGAGATGTCGTCGTCGAGGTCGATTGAAGTTCTGTCGTTGATCGGGAAGTTGAGTACGTTTTTCGTATCATACCCGGTGTAACGGTATTCAAGCTTGCCGGTCAGGTTGGCGGTCAGCCGGGTTTCGATGCCCGCGCCGGCTGTCAACCCGTCCACATCGAACGAGTAGTCGGGCAGCAGGCCCGCAGCATCTCCCGTCAGCCGGCCGTTGAACTCGCTCCAGGTGTAGCCCACGAGGCCGTAAGCCAGCGTGTCGGGTTGTTGAAGCCATCGAAGTTGACATTCAGGTCCGTGCCGATCCCGGAGTAGGTGTAATCACCCTGGATGCCGATCACCAGGTTCGAATTGAACTGGTAGTCATAGCCACCTTCGACGGTGAACAGGCCGCCTTCGCCGCCAATGCCGCTGAAGGTGAACACGTCGCCAAATGGCGTTGCGCTCACGCCAAGCGTGTGATTGACGCCGCCGTAACCGCCGCCCAGGCCAACCCTGAAGCCGGTCCAGTCACCGGCAGGCAGGACGGGTTCAGGACCGACAGGTGCTGGAAGATCTGCTGCAACGGCTGCTGTGGCCATTGCTGCGATAGCGCCTGCCGACAGCAGGCTGCGTGTGAACGACTTCATGATAACGCCTCCTCGTACTCGATACCCTGCAATTATTATTTTTATACGGAACATCTGCACCAGAATTGACCTGGATAGAATCACGTCAAGCAAAAATGAACGCAATTTTGGAAATCGTTGCAAAAATGTCACAGGTACCCACTTGGCCGCATGGCCGGCCGGTCAGCCGTCAACTTGCTGCAAAGTGTTGTTTTCCTGAGGTTCCATCAACTGTTGCTGCTCGTGAATTTGCACCAGCCTAGAAGTTCAAATTCTTCAACGGAGATCAATCAAAAAGTGTACGTATGACAACGATACAACTGAAAAGGGAATTAGCGATCCATATGCCTGAAGTCTGCCCGGCCAAGACGCTGTTGGTCAGGCGGTCGATGCGTCCGGGAGCGCCGTTATTTGCCTTGCCAATGCATGCTTTCTGCCGATTATGGCCGCGACTGCGACTCACCATGAAAGGAAGCGGCAATGATCGAAGTTTGGGGCAGACGCTCGTCCATCAACGTACAGAAGGTGCTTTGGGCACTGGAAGAGTGCGGCCAGAAGTTTGAACGCCACCCGGTGGGCGGCCAGTTCGGCGGCACCGATGACAAGGCGTTCCAGAAGATGAACCCGAACGCGCTGGTGCCGGTGATGAAGGACGGGTCGCTTACCCTGTTCGAGTCCAACGCCATCATGCGCTACCTGGCGCGGAAGTACGGCAAGGACACCATCCGCCCGCGCGGCCAGAAAGCCTATGCGCTGGCCGACCAGTGGACCGACTGGACCACCACCACACTGAACCCGCAGATGTTCACCGTGCTGGTGAAGCAGGTGCGCTGCAAGCCCGAGGATGCGGATCCTGCGGCCGTGAAGGCTGCCGCCAAGAACCTCGAAGGCATGTTCAAGGTGGCCAACCGGGCCATCGGCAAGAAGCCTTGGCTGACCGGCCGCTACTTCAATTATGCGGACATTGCGCTCGGCGCGTTCTACTGGCGCTACAAGCAGTTCGACACCAAGCACGCCAATACACCCAACCTTGACCGCTGGCTGGACCAGATCAAGGAACGCCCGGCCTTCCAGAAGTGGGGCATGGTGACCGTTGGCAAGAACAACGACGAGTGGCTGGCCAACGAGAAGAAGCTGGGCTGAGCCCGCAAGGCGTTTGCATTCTGGGGCCGGATGGCAATCGCTGTCCGGCCCTTTTCATATCAGTTCGGTTAAGACTAATCTAGAATTAGAAAACGAATGTTTTTCCTAATTTGAGAATTCGCCTACCTTGCGCACCATCCGTCCAGCGAGTTGCACGGGCGCTGTCGAGGAGATTGCCATGGCGAACGAAAAGGTATCAACCCTGGTCATCGGGGCGGGGCAGGCGGGCATCGCGGCGAGCGAGCACCTGTCGGCCCATGGCGAGCCGCACCTCGTGCTGGAGCGCAGCCGCATTGCCGAGCGCTGGCGCAGCGCCCGCTGGGACTCGCTGGTGGCCAACGGCCCGGCCTGGCACGACCGCTTCCCGAACATGGAATTCGAGGGCTTCGGCCCGGACGATTTTCCGGACAAGGAATCCGTGGCCGATTACTTCGTGGACTATGCCAGGATGATCGATGCGCCCATCCGCTGCGGCGTCGAGGTGACCAGCGTCGAGGCCCGTCCCGGCGGAGGCTTCATCGTTACCACGTCGGAGGGGGTGATCGAGGCGGATAATGTGGTTGCTGCCACGGGACCGTTCCAGAAACCGCTGATTCCGACCGTGGTGCCGGCGGAGACCGGCATCACGCAGATGCATTCCAGCCAGTACTGCAATCCGGACGAGTTGCCTGAAGGCGCGGTGCTTGTGGTGGGAGCGGGGTCGTCGGGCGCGCAGATTGCCGAGGAACTGGCGCGGGCAGGGCGGAAGGTCTACCTGTCCGTCGGCCCGCACGACCGGCCTCCGCGCCGCTACCGGGGCAAGGACTTCGTCTGGTGGCTTGGCGTACTCGGCAAATGGGATCTCGAAACGCCTGATCCGTCGATGGAGCATGTGACCATAGCGGTCAGCGGCGCCTATGGTGGCCACACCATGGATTTTCGCAATCTTGCTGCGCAAGGCGTGATGCTGCTGGGCCGGACGGGTGCCTTTGAATATGGTGCGTTGCAGGTTGCCGCTGATCTTGAGCACAACATTACGGCGGGCGACGGCTATTACCTGGCCCTGCTGGAGCAGGCAGATGCATATGCCGGGGCCAACGGGCTCGACCTGCCGGAAGAGCCGGAAGCAAAGGTTCTCGGGCCATTGCCCGGTTGCGTGACCGATCCGGTCAGGTCGCTGGACCTCAAGCAGGCGGGCGTCACGTCGATCATCTGGGCAACCGGCTTCGGCGTTGATTTCGGCTGGCTGAAAGTGGGCAAGTTTGATGCAAAGGGCAGACCGGAGCACCACAAGGGCGTGTCGCCGGTGCCGGGGCTGTATTTCCTAGGCCTGCCGTGGCTGTCGCGCCGGGCCTCGTCGTTCATCTGGGGCGTCTGGCACGATGCGAAGCATGTGGCCGGCCACATTGCCGAAAGCCGCAAGGCCAGGTGCGCCTGAGTTGGGCCGGGGCGACGGGTCAGCTGCTCACGGCATCGCCAGCGGCTGACCCAGCCGTCCTGCGAGGTCCTGGATATACTGCCAGGCCACGCGGCCTGAGCGCGACCCGCGCGTCTGCTGCCATTCGATCGCCTCGGCGCGCCATTGCGCTTCGCTCACCTTCAACTTGAAGAAGTCGATGTAACCCCGAATCATCTCGAGGAATTCGTCCTGCGAGCAGTTGTGGAAGCCGAGCCATAGGCCGAACCTGTCCGACAGCGACACCTTTTCCTGCACCGCTTCCGACGGGTTGATGGCAGTTGAGCGCTCGTTCTCGATCATGTCGCGCGGCAGCAGGTGGCGGCGGTTGGACGTGGCGTACAGCAGCACGTTGTCCGGCCGGCCCTCGATGCCGCCGTCAAGTGCGGCCTTGAGCGACTTGTAGGAGGTGTCCTGCGCATCGAACGACAGGTCGTCGCAATAGACGATGAAGCGGTATTGCGGCTTGTCGCGCAGCAGTCCCATCAGCACGGGCAGGCTTTCGATGTCCTCGCGGTGGATTTCGATGAGCTTCAGCGTATGGCCGTGCTGAGCGGTGATCGCGGCGTGGGCGGCCTTCACCAGCGAGCTCTTGCCCATGCCGCGCGCACCCCACAACAGGGCATTGTTGGCCGGCAGGCCGCGGGCAAAGCGGGTGGTGTTGTCGACCAGGATGTCGCGCACCCGGTCGATGCCGTGCAGCAGCACCATCTCCACCCGGTTGACCCTCGGCACCGGCTGCAGCCGGTTGCCGGCAGCGTGCCAGACGAAGGCATCTGCGGCGGCGAAGTCAGGCTCGGCCTGCGCGGGCGGCGCCGACCTTTCCAGCGCGTTGGCGATGCGGTCGAGGCGGGAGAGGATTTCTTCGAGACGCTGGTCTGACATTTCTGTAACTGGAGGGCCTGCTGAAATGGCGATAGAACGGTGACAAGCGTTTAGGGGCAGTTGCACGCCGAGGCAAGGGCTGGCATCACGCAGCAGGTGTGAGCAGTTGCAAACACCCCACGGGCAGCTATATAGAGCGGGCATCAATTGATTTCGGGAGTCTCAGCGAATGTTCATCACACCTGCCTATGCCCAGGGCGCCGGCGCCGGACCGGGCGGCGACCTGTTCGGGATGCTGTTCCTCATCCTGCCCATGATCGCCATCATGTACTTCCTGATATGGCGGCCCCAGCAGAAGCGCATGAAAGATCATCAGGAGATGGTTAAGAACATCCGCCGTGGCGACAACGTCGTCACCGCTGGCGGCATCATCGGCAAGGTGTCCAAGGTGGTTGATGACACCGAGATCATGATCGAGACCGGCGAGGGCACCAAGCTTCGCCTGATGCGCACATCGGTCAGCGAAGTGCGCTCAAAGGGCGAACCCGCCAAGACGGACAGCTGATGCTGGCGGGGCCATGACGGCCCCGCATCCCGTTTGGACCAGCCCAATGTCCCGGCAAGCTGTACCGGGACTGGGCACGTAAACTTCAACTACAGCCTGGCAGTCATGCTTCATTTCTCCAAATTCAAGGCATTCACGGTGGCAATCGCCGTCGTGTTTGCCGCCCTTGCGGCCATGCCCAACCTGCTTTCCGAACAGACACGGCAAGCAATTCCCGGTTTTCTGCCAAACCGGGCGCTGACCCTTGGTCTCGATCTGCAGGGTGGCTCTCACGTGCTGCTGGAGGTCGATGCCGCCTCGCTGAAGGAGGGGTTGTCCAAGCAGCTCGTCGGGGATATCCGGCTCAAGCTCCGCGACGGCAAGATCCGCTACCAGGGCCTGCGGCGCACCGCCGACGGCGCCGTGGTGACCATCAGCGACGCGGCTGACGTGGAGCAGGCGATGACGCTGCTGCGGGAACTGTCCCAGCCTGTGGACGTGGGGATGTTCGGCCAGGGCGGGCAAGTGCAGGAGTTCGACATCGTCCAGTCGGGCCAGACCATCACCATGTCGGCCTCGCAGGGCGGCATCGACTCGCGCATTGGCCGCGCCGTGCAGCAATCGCTTGAAATCATCGGCCGGCGCATCAACGCGCTCGGCACCACCGAGCCGACAATCCAGCGCCAGGGCGTGGACCGCATCGTGGTCCAGGTGCCGGGCCTGCAGGATCCGTCGCGGCTGAAGGCGCTGCTCGGCCAGACCGCCAAGCTGGCTTTCCGGCTGTTGTGCGATGCGCAGCCGCAAGGCCCCGGGGGCACCGTGCCGCTGGACTGCGAGGAACTGGCTGACCGGTCCGAGCCGGATGTCCTGTACTGGGTGCAGACGTCCCGTTCGGCGACCGTTGACGGCGAGGACCTCAACGACGCCCAGACCGGCTTCGACCAGCGCACCAATGAGCCGGTGGTGAACTTCCGTTTCAATTCCACCGGCGCCCAGCGCTTCTGCCGCCTGACGCAGGCCAATGTGGGTCGCCCGTTCGCCATCGTGCTGGACGAGCAAGTGATTTCGGCGCCCGTCATCCGCGAACAGATCTGCGGCGGCACCGGCCAGATTTCCGGCAACTTCACCGTGGAGGAAGCCAACGACCTGTCGATCGTGCTGCGCTCAGGCGCGCTGCCGGCCAAGCTCACCATTGTCGAAGAGCGCACCGTTGGCCCCAGCCTCGGCTCCGACTCGGTGAATGCCGGCATGGTTGCCTCGCTGCTGGGCTTTGCCGGCGTGCTGGTGTTCATGTTCGTGTCCTATGGGTTGTTCGGCCTGTTCTCTATCGTCGCGTTGATGGTCAACCTGCTGATCGTACTTGGTGTGCTGTCGTTCCTTGGCGCCACGCTGACGCTGCCGGGCATCGCCGGCATAGTACTGACCATGGGCATGGCGGTTGACTCCAACGTGCTGGTGTTCGAACGCATCCGGGAGGAGGTGGCCAACGGGCGTTCGCCGCTCAATGCCATCGAGACCGGGTTCCGCATGGCGCTTGGCACCATCCTGGATGCCAACATCACCACGCTGATCGCCGCGGTGATCCTGTTCGGCATGGGTTCAGGCCCGGTGCGCGGCTTCGCCGTGACGCTGGGTATCGGCATCCTGTCGACGGTGTTCACCGCCTATACCGTCACCCGCCTCATCATTGCCTTCTGGGTTCGCGCACGCCGGCCCAAGACGGTGCCGTTGTGAGCGCCAGTACGGGGAGAATGACACGATGAAACCGCTTCGCTTCGTTCCGGACAATACGGACATCAACTTCATGAAGTTCGCCAAGCCGGGCTTCATGGCGTCCATCGCCGCCGTTCTGGCGTCTGTGGTGCTGTTCTTCACGGTCAGCCTGAATTACGGCATCGACTTCACTGGCGGCACCGAGGTTCTGGTTCGCCCGACGCCGGAGAACGCCCAGACGCTGACCATCGACGAGATGCGCTCGGTGGTCGGCGGGCTGGGCCTGGGCAGCACCGAACTGCAGGAGTTTGGCGGCGATGGCGACGTGGCCATCCGCATCGGCCTGCAGGACGGCGGCGAGGAGGCCCAGCAGGAGGCCGTCGCCAAGGTGAAGCAGGCATTCGGCGAGCGGGTGGAGTATCGCGCCGTGAACTCGCTCGGCTCCAAGGTGTCCGGCGAACTGGCCCGCGACGGCATTCTCGCCATCCTGCTGTCGTTCATCGCCATCATGATCTACATCTGGCTGCGGTTCGAATGGCAGTTCGCCATCGGCACGGTGGCCACGCTGATCCATGACGTGGCGCTCACCATCGGGTTGTTGTGCCTTGTCAGGGTGCAGTTCGACCTCACCTCCATCGCCGCCATCCTGACCATCGTGGGCTATTCGCTGAACGACACGGTGGTGGTGTTTGACCGCTTCCGCGAGAACCTGCGCAAGTACAAGAAGATGCCGTTCGAGAAGATGGTGGACCTGTCGCTGAACCAGACGCTGCCACGCACGCTGATGACCTCGATCTCGACGCTGCTGGCGCTGCTGGCGCTTTACATCTTCGGTGGTGAGGTGCTGCGCAGCTTCACCTTCATCATGATCTTCGGCGTGATCGTCGGCACCTATTCGTCGATTTTCATCGGTGCGCCGCTTTTGTCGATGATGGGCGCCTATGTGGACCGTACGCCCAAGCCGGGTCCTGGCGACATTCCGGCCGAGGCGGATGGCACCCAGCCCTGATGACGGGCGCCGGGGGAAAGGCCTATCTCAACGACCGGGTGCTGATTGACGCCTATGGAAATGGCGGCTTCCGGTTCCGTGACATGTCCCACAAGGGCTCGCTGCTGTGCCTGCCGGGTGGGGTGTCCGGGTGGGCGCCCACCGATGGGGCAACCCTGACGCTGGCAGACTTCGAGCCTGTCCTGTCCGCTCCCGAAGGCGTCGGCTTTTTGCTGCTGGGCACCGGCAATATCCAGGTGTTTCCGCCCGCCATTGTGCGCAAGGCCTTCGTCGAGGCCGGCATCGGGCTTGAACCGATGACCACCGGTGCAGCGGTGCGCACCTACAACGTGCTGTTGTCGGAAGGCCGGGACGTGGCCTGCGCCCTGATTGCGGTTGATGAACACCGCCCTGACAGGACTTGAGCCGATGGCTCGCCCGTTTCCTGCTGATCTTGCCGGGCACCTCATTGCGCTGGTGCGCGCAGCCGACCGTGACCGCTATCTGTGCCTGCTGCTGACGCCGGAGCCGAAACGCGGCGAGGTGGCGGCGCTGTATGCCTTCAACGCCGAGCTGGCGCAGGTGCGTGAGCGCATCAGCGATCCGGCGGCGGGCGAAGTGCGGCTGGCCTGGTGGGAGCAGGTGATCGACAGCATCTTTGCCGGTGATACTCTCAACGCTCCGGTGCCGCAGGGCCTTGCCCGCGCGGTGGAGGCCGGCGACCTGCCGCGCCACACACTGCTGAACATGATCGAGGCGCGCCGCTTTGACCTGTTCGATGACCCGATGCCCGATCTCAACACGCTTGAGGGCTATCTGGGGGAGACGGCGTCGGCGCTCGTCCAGATGAGCGCGCTGGTGCTCGCGCAGTATGACGCGCTGGAATGTGCCGGCGTCTCGGGGCTGGCGGGTGTGGCCAGCGGCATAGCCGGGCTGTTGCGCTCGCTGCCGGTGCACCGGGCGAGGGGGCAATGCTACGTACCCGGGGCGATGCTGGAGAAACAGGGGTTGCAACCATCCCACATCATCGCCGGACGGGCCGGGGCGGGCATGGACCTGGTGCTGCTGGAACTGGTGGCCCATGCGCAACGCCGTCTGGCGGAAGCCCGCCGCGAAACATCGCGGGTGCCGGAGGCGGCGCTGCCAGCTTTCCTGCACGCCAGCCTGACTGAAGCCTACCTGAACCGCCTGAAAAAGGCGCGCAGCGCCATGCTGACGAATGTTGTGTCCCGGCCGCAGTGGTTGAACCAGATTACCCTGTTCAAGGCGGCGAAGGGCGAGACGTTCTGAGCAGTTCTGCGCCCCGGATTCATTCCCGGGCCCGGGCTGGAACCCGGCACAAGGCCGGGGTGCATCAGCCAGCCTACTCGGCCGCCAGCAAGCCGGCCGTCGCCTCAAGCCAGTTGGTGAATTCGCGCTTTGCGCGACCCGTATAGGCAAGCTGGCGGGCGGGCTTCTTGGCCTTGCCACTCGGGCGCTTGCCGTTTTCGTCGCGCGGCAGTTCGACCTCGGGAAACAGCCCGAAATTCACGTTCATTGGCTGGAAGGAACGGGCCTTCGAGGTCATGTCGCCTGACTCATCCACCAGGTGGCCACCGGTGATGTGTGAAACCAGTGCGCCATGGGCAGTGGTGGAAGGCGGCGCCTCCACGCTGGCGCCGAGCAGTTCAGCCGCGGCCATGCGGCCTGCCAGCAAACCCATCGCGGCGCTTTCGACATAGCCTTCAACGCCGGTGATCTGTCCCGCGAAACGCACCTGAGGGCGTTCCTTGAGGCGCAACTGACCGTCCAGCAGCTTGGGCGAGTTGATGAAGGTATTGCGGTGAATGCCGCCAAGGCGCGCGAACTCGGCCTTCTCCAGGCCGGGAATCATCCGGATGACATCGGTTTGCGCGCCGTACTTCATCTTGGTCTGGAAGCCGACCATGTTGTAGAGCGTGCCCAGCGCATTGTCCTGGCGCAGTTGCACCACGGCGTAGGCCTTCACGTCCGGCTGGTGAGCGTTGGTCAGACCCATCGGCTTCATCGGCCCGTGACGCAGCGTCTCGGGTCCACGCTCGGCCATCACCTCGATGGGCAGACAGCCGTCGAAATAGGGAGTGCCTTCCCATTCCTTGATGGTCGTCTTTTCCGCAGCCAGCAGCGCGGCAATGAATGCCTCGTACTGTGCCTTGTCGAGCGGGCAGTTGATGTAGTCGGCACCCGACCCGCCAGGACCGGCCTTGTCATAGCGCGACTGGTACCAGGCCTTCGAGAAGTCGATGCTGTCCTTGTAGACGATTGGGGCAATGGCGTCGAAGAAGGCGAGGCCTTCATCGCCGGTGACGGCCCGGATGTCTTCAGCGAGTGATGGCGAGGTGAGGGGGCCGGTGGCTATGATGGTGCTTGCCCAGTCTTGCGGCGGCAGGCCCGGCACTTCCTCGCGTGAAATGGTGATGTTCGGGTGTGCGTCGAGGGCTGCGGTTACAGCGGCGGAGAACGCCTCGCGGTCCACCGCCAGCGCGCCGCCTGCCGGCAGCTTGTGTTCGTCGCCCTTGGCCATGATCAGCGAGCCCGCCGTGCGCATTTCCCAATGCAGCAGGCCAACGGCATTGTGTTCATCGTCATCGGAGCGGAACGAATTGGAGCACACGAGTTCGGCCAGGCCGTCTGTCTGGTGGGCATCGGTGCCGCGCACCGGGCGCATTTCGTGGATGATCACGCGCACGCCGGCCTGCGCCGCCTGCCAAGCGGCCTCCGATCCGGCCATGCCGCCGCCGATGATGTGCAAGGTCCTGTCGTTCATGGCCACTGACTTAGCGCCCATGCAGGCAGCGGGCAAGTGTCCTGGCGGGTCAGCTTGGCTGACGGGCTTCGTTCAGCAGCCAGTTGTGGAACATGCGCGCCTGTTCAGACATCTGGCCGTCGCGCGGGCGCAACAGCCAGAAGCCCCGGTCCGACTCCTGTGCCACCGGTATTGGCCGCACCAGGTCGCCTTGCTCGATGAAGTCCTCGGCCAGCCGCCGTCCGCACAGGGCGATGCCTTCGCCGCGCAGCGCCGACTGGATCAGCACCATGTAGTTGTCGAAGGTGAAGCCGCGCCCGCCGGGCTCGCCGTCCACGCCGATGGCTTCAAGGAAACTGTCCCAGGTCACCCAGTTACGGTCGAACTTGGCGAGGTGCAGCAGCGAGTGGTTGAGAAGATCCGATGGTTTCTCGAGCGCGCCCGCCTCTTCAAGGTATCGCGGCGAGCAGACCGGCCAGATCTCGTTGTCGAACAACCGGGTGGCGTCCACGCCGGGCCATTCGCCGGAACCATAACGCACGGCGATGTCGATGCCCTCGCTGGCCAGGTCATAGACGGGGGAGGCAGCCACCAGGCGGATGTCGATTTCGGGGTGCTGTCCCCGGAACTTGGCGATGCGGGCCATCAGCCAGTAGGAGGCGAACGCCACCGACGTCGCGACCGTCAGTTCACCCGGGCCGCGCTGGCGGCGCAGGTCCGCCGACACGTTTGCCACATGCTCCAGACCCATGGTGACAGCGCGGTGCAGCCGCTCGCCTTCGGGTGTCAGCGACAGACCGCGCGACTGGCGCTGAAACACCGAAAAGCCAAGAAATTCCTCCAGCAGCTGGATCTGCCGCGACACGGCAGACTGTGTGACGTCCAGTTCCTTGGCGGCGCGGGTAAAGTTCATGTGACGTCCCGCCGCCTCGAACACGACCAGCGCGTTGGTGGGCGGCAGGTTCTTGCGCAGTGCGACTGCCATGAGTTTGAGGCCCTCTCCAGATCGGTTTTTATGTTGTTGAGCGCGAAAATAACAGCAACAGCCATGAGCTGCAATCATGGCTGGCAGAATTTCCGCGGACCGGAGGACCGGTTACTCCGCCGCCGCCTGCCTGCCGCGGGCAAGGACGGGGGCAAGGTAATGGCCGGTATGCGACCGCTCCACCCGTGCCACGTCTTCCGGCGTGCCGGTGGCGACGATCTCACCGCCGCCGTCGCCGCCTTCGGGGCCCAGGTCGATGATCCAGTCGGCGGTCTTGATGACTTCGAGATTGTGTTCGATGACCACCACGGTGTTGCCGTGCTCCACCAGTTCGTGCAGCACCTCCAGCAGCTTGGCGACGTCATGGAAGTGCAGCCCGGTGGTCGGCTCGTCGAGCAGGTATAGGGTGCGGCCGGTGGCGCGCTTGGACAGCTCCTTGGCCAGCTTGACGCGCTGCGCCTCGCCGCCTGACAGCGTGGTGGCTTGTTGCCCGACGTGAATATAGCCCAGGCCCACGCGCTCCAGCGTCACCAGCTTGTCGCGCACTGCCGGAACGGCGCGGAAGAAGTCCGCCGCCTCGGCCACCGTCATGTCGAGCACATCGGCGATGGACTTGCCCTTGAACTGGATATCGAGCGTCTCGCGGTTGTAGCGCTTGCCATGGCAGGCATCGCAGGTGACGTAAACATCGGGGAGGAAGTGCATCTCGATCTTGATGACGCCGTCGCCCTGGCAGGCTTCGCAGCGCCCGCCCTTGACGTTGAACGAGAACCGGCCCGGGCCATAGCCGCGGGCCTTGGCTTCCGGCAACCCGGCAAACCAGTCGCGGACGGGGGTGAAGGCGCCGGTATAGGTGGCCGGGTTGGAGCGCGGCGTGCGCCCGATGGGTGACTGGTCGATGTCGATGATCTTGTCGAGCAGCTCCAGCCCGTCAATCCGGTCATGCTCGGCGGGCATGTCGCGGGTCTTCATCAGCTTGCGCGCGGCCGCCTTGTAAACGGTGTCGATGAGCAGGGTGGACTTGCCGCCGCCGGAGACGCCGGTGACGGCGGTGAACAGTCCGAGCGGAAGCTCCGCCGAGACGTTCTTCAGGTTATTGGCGCGTGCGCCGGACACCTTGACCATGCGCTTGGGGTTGGGCTTTCGCCGGTCGCGCGGCACCGGCACCGACATGACGCCGGTCAGGTACTTGCCGGTGAGCGAGGCGGGGTTGGCCATGACTTCTTCCGGCGTGCCCTCGGCGACGATGTTGCCGCCGTGCACGCCTGCGCCTGGACCGATGTCGACCACGTAGTCGGCGGTGCGGATGGCGTCTTCGTCATGTTCTACCACAATCACCGTGTTGCCGAGGTCGCGCAGGTGCACGAGCGTTTCGAGCAACCGGGCATTATCGCGCTGATGCAGGCCGATGGAGGGCTCGTCCAGCACGTACAGCACGCCGGTGAGACCGGAGCCGATCTGCGAGGCAAGGCGGATGCGCTGGCTTTCGCCACCCGAAAGGGTGCCGGAGGTGCGCGACATGGTGAGATAGTCGAGGCCGACGTCGACAAGGAACTTCAGCCGCTCGCGGATCTCCTTGAGGATGCGCGCGGCGATTTCCATGTCCTTCGCCCGAAGGCGTTCCGGCAGGTCGTTGAACCAGTCGTTGGCGGCCCGGATGGACATCTGCGAGACTTCGGCGATATGCAACCCGCCGACCTTCACCGCCAGCGCCTGGGGCTTCAGCCGGTAGCCATTGCAGGCCTGGCAGGGGTGGTCCGACTGGAATTGCGACAGTTCCTCGCGCACCCATGCACTGTCGGTTTCCTGCCATCGCCGCTCGATATTGCCGATGACGCCCTCGAACGGCTTGACCGTCTTGTAGGAGCGAAGCCCGTCGTCATAGATGAAGGTAATCTCTTCATCCATGGTGCCGAACAGGATGGCATTGCGGACGTCCTCGGAGAGTTCGTCCCATGGCGTGCTCATCGATGCGCCGTAGTGCTTGCACAAGGCGTCCAGCGTCTGGGTGTAGTAGGGCGAAGTGCTGCCGGTCTTGGCCCACGGCACGATGGCGCCCTGGCGCATGGAGAGCGTCTTGTCCGGCACCACGAGGTCGGCCTCAAAACGCAGTTCGGTGCCAAGCCCGTCGCACTTGGAGCAGGCGCCGAACGGGTTGTTGAACGAGAACAGCCGGGGCTCAACCTCGTCGATGGTGAAGCCGGAGACGGGGCAGGCGAACTTTTCCGAGAAGGTGATGCGCTCGTGCGTTTCGTTGAGTGACTTGTTGGCGCTGCCGCCGGCAGAGGTGTCGGCCTCGGCCAACGGCTTGTCGGCGAACTCGATCACGGCGAGGCCGTCTGCCAGTTTCAACGCGGTTTCAAAGCTGTCCGCCAGACGGGTGGCGATGTCGTCGCGCACCACCAGCCGGTCCACCACCACGTCGATGTCGTGCTTGTACTTTTTGTCCAGCGCCGGCACCTCGGCAATCTCGTGGAACTGGCCGTCCACTTTCACCCGCTGGAAGCCCTGCTTCATCAGCTGGGCGAATTCCTTCCTGTACTCGCCCTTGCGGCCCCGGACGATGGGAGCGAGCAGGTAGAGCCTGGTGCCTTCCTCGAGCTCCATCACCCGGTCGACCATCTGCGACACGGTCTGGCTTTCGATCGGCAGGCCCGTGGCAGGCGAATAGGAAATGCCGACGCGGGCGAACAGCAGCCGCATGTAGTCGTATATCTCGGTGACCGTGCCGACGGTGGAGCGCGGGTTGCGGCTCGTCGTCTTCTGCTCGATGGAGATGGCCGGCGACAGGCCGTCGATCTGGTCAACGTCCGGCTTCTGCATCATCTCGAGGAACTGGCGGGCATAGGCCGAAAGGCTTTCCACGTAACGGCGCTGGCCCTCGGCATAAATTGTGTCAAACGCCAGCGACGACTTGCCCGAGCCGGACAGGCCGGTGAACACGATCAGCTTGTCGCGCGGCAGCTCGATCGACACGTTCTTGAGATTGTGCTCGCGGGCGCCCTGGACGGAGATGATGCGTTTGTGTTCGGCCATGAGGGATGCCTAGATCATAACGGGAACATGCGCAACTGGCGGCGCATTACACTGCTGACAATGTAAGCCGGATATGGGGCAGGGGTTCCCGGTTTTCCACGGGAATGTTTCACAGGCCGTTCAAGCGTTCATGTCCCTGCGGGCTTCGCCAATTGCATCGCCGATGGCGGCGAGGTAGTCGTTTGTCGCCTCCGTCGCCTGCTGCAGGTCTTGCGACCCTTTGCGGGTTGCCGTCCAGCCGCCATTGCTGTTGCGTTCGATCCAGCCTTTGTCAGCCAGCCGCTCTAGCTTGCGGCGCACGGTTTCGCGTGGAATGCCGCTGTAGGCTGCAATCGACTGGGTGTTGATGTCCTGCTTGCTCACCATTTGACCCTTGCCTTGCTGTAGTGCGCCATAGCTGAAATCATCCCGCAACAGATGTTTCGGCAGAGTTGCCTCACCGATTACCGCCATCACGAGCATCATGTCGAGGTCGCCCTCGAATTGCTTCCTGAGCAGGATGAGCAACCGGGTGAAACCTTCGACATGAGCCGGCCAGACCTGCCCGAAACGGGTCTGAACCAGAGTGCGGGCGTTGGTGATGTTGGCCGGCATTTCAATGCTTCCTGCAGGAAATTGGCTTCAGACGCCCAAAATGGGCGAAACTGTTGTTGAACGTATACAGAGGTTTTCACATTGTCATCGGCGATTGCTTTTCCAGGGCAGGTGGCGATGCGAAGAGTGATTTGTTGGTTGAACGGGGGAGCCGGCGCCTTTGGGCTGGCGTTGGCGATGGTCTTTCCGGCAGCGGCGCAGGACCGGGATCCGATGGTGCTGTACGCTCAAGATGGTGTGACGGTGCGCGCCCATGTGCAGGCCGGGGTGAACCTGGTTGGAGAGCAGGCCCTGTTCTGGAATCTGGCCGACATCTTCGCACAATCAACCAACTACAATCCGGACAAGGTCTGGCTGGAAGGTTACGTCAAGCCCGGTCTCAGTTTCCGTAGCGAACTGACTGAAAGCAATACGCTGTACGGCATGGTTTCCGGCGTCTGGTCGGGCACGATCGGGACCGACGCATACGATTTTGGTGACACGGGTCGGGTCACGCTCGAGGAGGCCTATTTGGGCTTCAAGAGTGACAATCCCGGCGGGCTGTCGGTTGACCTGTCTGCCGGCGCACGCGAATTGAAGCTTGGCACCGGCATGCTGATCGCCAATGGTGGCGGCAACGGCTTCGAGCGCGGCGCGCTGAAGCTCGGCCCGCGCAAGGCATGGGAACTGACCGGCATCGGCAAGTTCATGTATGACGGTTTCACCGCTACCGGGTTCTACCTCGACGCGAACGAAGTGCCGTCCAACGACGCATTCAGCGCGCTGGCCGGCGGCGATTTCCGCTACGACCACGCCGCTGGCGGCTTCATCGGCGTCACCTATGGAAACGCGGTTGAGTCCAACTCGGCCTATCCGAAGGCCGCTCCCGGGGGGATCGGTATCCCGTCGGTCATTCCCGGGGCGCGCGAAGGCCTGAACTTTGTCAACGCCTATGGCCGCACCGGCAAGCTGGATGGTGCGCTGACAAATTGGTACTTCTCGGCTGACCTCGCCTACCAGTGGAATGATCGCATCGACATGCAGGCCTGGGGCGGGCGTGGGCAAGTGGCCTACACGTTCGCCGACGCCACCTGGACGCCGCGGTTGATGTACACCTTCCAGAGCTTCTCCGGCGACGATCCGAGCACGGCAGGGCAGGAGCGCTTCGATCCGCTTTACTTCGAGGGCTCTCCGAGCAGCTGGGCGACGGGTTCCAAGTCCGCCATGACGTTCATCAATTCCAACGTCAACGCCCATCAGGTGGAGTTGAGCGTCAAGCCGACGATCCAGGACACCATCAACCTGCGCTACGCCCATATCCGGGCCAACGAGCTGCGCAGCCCCATCCAGTTCGGTCAGGCAACCCGTTTCGAGATTGCCGGCGGGGACAACATCATCGCCGGAGTTACCGATCCGCACCTGGCCGACGACATTTTCCTGGAGTACAGCCGGATCATCAACCGCAACACCTATCTCACCGCCGGGGTAAGCGCGTCCGTACCGGGCCGGGGACTGGAACTTGCAGCGGGTCAGGACTTGCCGGTCTGGCTCGGCGGGTTTGTCAACCTCGTGGTCAACTACTGACAGGCAATCGATTGAAACAACGGAGCATCTGCATGAAGTACGAAGCCTCCAAAGCGTTGTGCGCAGCCGGTCTGGCTGCACTTTTCACGATTTCAGCCGCATCCGGCGCATTCGCGCAAGCGGCGCCGCTGTCCGCGCAGGAGTCCGACCCCAACGTTATGGGCTGGATGCAGGGCTTCCCGCCGCCCGCGGACTAGCTGATAACGCAGCCGGACTCGAACTTCTTCAGCTTTCCCAAGCTGCGCTGGACGGTTTGCCACATCCGCGAACTGATGCCGACCAGGCAGGTCAGCCGTGGCCTTGGCGCTCCGGCGCCGCTGGAATATGCGCTGGATGACGGAATCGATGCTGTCACCTTCATGCCCATTGGCGGCGACAAGCCGATGAGCTGGAAGGAGTCGCTGGGGGCCAACTACACCGACGGCATGTTGATCATGCACAAGGGCAAGGTTGTCTACGAATACTACACCGGCTGCCTCGGTGAGGCTGGCAAGCATGCAGCCATGTCGATGACCAAGTCGATGACCGGTCTTCTGGCCGAGATCCTGGTGGCTGAGGGCAAGCTCGACGACACGGCGAAGGTATCGTCCGTCGTCCCGGAACTTGCAGACAGCGCTTTCGGTGACGCGACAGTACGCCAAGTCATGGACATGACGACCGGCCTTGCCTACAGCGAGAACTATGCCGACCCGAAGGCTGACATCTGGGTCTACAGCGCCGCTGCCAACCCGTTGCCGAAGCCTGCCGACTACACCGGGCCGGTCGGCTACTACGAGTACCTGCAGACGGTGAAGAAGGAAGGCGAACATGGCGGGGCCTTCGGCTACAAGACGGTCAACTCGGATGCACTGGGCTGGATCATCTCCCGCGTCTCGGGCAAGTCGGTGACGGACCTTCTGTCCGAGCGCATCTGGAGCCGCATGGGCGCCGAGCAGGATGGCTATTTCACGGTTGACGGCATTCGGGACGCCATTCGCCGGCGGCGGCCTGAGCGCGGGCTTGCGCGACCTGGGCCGCATTGGCCAGTTGATGCTCAACAAGGGCGAGATCAACGGCGAGCGGCTGTTCCCGGCACAGGTGGCGGACAGCATCGCGGGCGGCGGCGACAAGGCCGCGTTCGAGAAGGCCGGTTACAAGACCCTGCCGGGCGGCAGCTATCGCGGCATGTGGTGGGTGTTTCACAACGATCACGGCGCCTATGCCGCGCGTGGCGTGCATGGACAGACCATCTATATCGACCCCAGGGCCGATATGGTGCTGTCTCGTCACATCCGGTGGCCAAGAACGGGGTGATCGACCCGACGTCGCTGCCGGCTTACCAGGCGGTGGCGGAGTACCTGCTCGGCAAGTAAGGCCGGCCTGCGCAGGAGGTCAGCTTGCGCGGTTGGGGAAGCTTTCCTGTGCGATGATGCCGTGCGGGCCGTAGGTGACGAAACTCATCGCGGCGAAGCGGCCATCGTGCTGCTGCTCCAGTTCGCCCTTGCTCCAAAACGTCGCGCTGGCCATTTCGGCCTCGCGGAACTCGAAGCCGCGATGTGGGCGTATTGCGATGTGGTGAGCCTCGCCGGTGACGGGGTTGCGGATCGGCCCCACGTCAGCCTTGAGGATGTTCTTTACCGAGAACTTGCCCATCCGCTTGTCCAGGTCGAACTCGAAGTCGATGTCTGCAAAAACCGGTTCCGGCTCGTTGGCGATGGTCGAGGCGTAGATGGCGAAGCCGGTTGTAGGCTCCTGGTCCTGGCCGCCCAGGATGGTGAACAGGGCGTCGACCTGCTCCTTGCTGGCCCGGCGGTCGATGACGGACCACCACGTGCCATTGCCCTCGTGAACCGGGCCCGGCCAGCGGTAGGCGCCGGCAACGCGCAGGCCGTCAAGCTTCACGTCGCCATAGTGTCCTTCGGTGATCTCCATTGCCATGACGCCTTCGCAGGGCAGCCGGGTGGGTGGCGCATTGAACTCGCACGGGCAGCCATAGTCGCAGCTGCAGGCGCCGATCTGCCTGGTGCGGATCATCCAGTCTGTGTAGGCCATGGTTTGGTTCTCCCGGTGTTGCCGGTTGGAATGTCAGAACGCCGAAGCCAGAAACCACGTGCCCCATGCAGCCAGGCCAACGCCCAGCAGCTTGCCGAACTGCAGCCCGGCAGGCGCCAGCTTCTCGATAAGAACGATCGCGGCGAGCCCGATGATCCAGTACAGGTTCATGATGCCGCCGAAGAACAGGATCGCCATCAGGCCCCAGCAGCAGCCAAGGCAATAAGCGCCATGATGCAACCCCATGGCGAATGCACCACCGATGCCCGGACGCCAGGTCTGCGAGAGAAACTGGATCGGGCCCCGGCAATGCTTCAGGCAGGCTTCCTTAAGGGGGGTTAACTGGTAGAGGCCGGCCAACAGCAGGATGCTGCCTGCCATGATCCTGCTGGTGGTGTTCAGCATCATCGGTGACAGCAGGCCCGCGCGCTCGAACGTCCATTGCAGGCTGACCGCGATGGCGCTGAAGCCAGCCCAGGCCGCCAGATAACCTGCGGTGAAGGCTGCCGCCGACCAGGGCTGGCGCGGAGCCGATGCGGGCCGTGCCTCGGCCTTGCGATTGACCAGCGCATACAGGAGTACGGTTGGCGCGGCACTCGGCAGCATCATGGCGATCATCATGATCCACCACATGAAGAACATCAGTATCGCATAGCCGGGCGTCCACGGCATGACAGCCGCCATGCCGGACATGGCACTGCCTGCCGCCCCAGCGGCCATGCCCGGCATGGTGCTGGCGCCCGGTGCGAAGGACGGACCGAGCGCCATGTTCATGGATGACATCTGGAATGCCGGCATGCCCATTCCTGCGCCCGCAAGAATGTAGGTCCAACTGACCGCAATCACGACGCCCAGCGACACCAGCACAACCGTGCGGTCATGCCGGAGCAGCTTCTCGATGGCGGTTGAATGGGTCATGGCAATGCAGCCGTTCAGTGTAGCGGAAACCGCGTTCGCGCCTCGTCGAAGTCGTATTTGAGCCCATACGGGCCCCATGCCACATAGGCCATGGAACTGTGCGAGCGGCTCAGGTCGAACTTGATGCCGCCCATGCTCTTTGCGCTGCCCGATGCCCCTTCGGCTTCATGGAATACCCAGCCGTTCGGCAACACCGTGAGAATGCGGTGTTCCTCGTCGGTAACCGGATTGCGGATGGGCTCGCTGCGGGCCCTCAGCAGGCCCGGTACGCCAATGTGGGCGGTGCGGCCCTTCACGTCGATGTCGAAATCAATCGGCGTGAAGACCGGATCGTGGTGATGCTCGACGATGATGCTGAAGATCTGGAACATGGTTCCGACCGGTTGATCCTCGCCGGTGAGAATGTAGAACAGCGCATCGCGTTGGGCATCCGTAAGGTCATCTTCGAGGATCGGCTGCATGTGACCCTCACCGTGATGGATGGCGCGCGGGAAGTGGAAGGTCGCCACCACCTTCTTGCCGTCGAGGTTGACGTCTTCCCAGTGTCCCTTGTCGATGATGAAGCCGACTGCGCCATTGCAGTGGCCGCGGGTGGGTTCGCCCATGGACTCGCAGGGGCAGCCAAGATCGCAGCTGCAGTATTCCACGTAGCGTCCTTCGATGGACCAGTCTTTTCCAGGCGTGTGCCGTCCCTCCCTTTCAGTTGGTTAGATCACCCCCCAAAAAATGTAGCCTCGAAATTCTCCATTCACTGCAGCTTGTGGATAAACACATTTGTATACGGATAATAATGCCGGTTTTTCGCTATTCTTTCAAGCAACCGCAGTGTGTGCTCGCAGGCTGACTGTATTGCACCCGTCAGGTATCGGGAACGATATCGCACACCAGTGCAGTCGCCGACTTGTCTCCGCGATTAAAGAACCAGTGCGTGGTTTCCTCGTCTTCAAGAATGGCCGTGTTGTCCGTGGCCTTGAAGCCTGCCTCGCCCGAGGCGCGGCCCTCGATCCACTCGCCGTCAATAACCTTGACCAGGCCCGGGCGTTTTTCGTGGCTGTGCTTGGCGATCTGGCCGCCGGGTTCGATGGTGATGGCGCGCAGCTGGAGCTTGTGTCCTTCCAGCCCAAGGGTTGCCTTCATTGAGGTGGCGTCGATGACGCCGAGCGCCTCCACGGCGAGCCCCTTGTGCTCGGTGGGGGCAGGGGCTGCAGCGATGGCGGAATGCCCGGCCAATGCAATCAGACCTGCGCCGCAGGCCGTGCCAGCAACGAATGCGGCCGCGATCATCAGGCGTTTCGACGGTGTATGGGCTTGCATGGGATCCTCCTCGGCTGGTGCAATTGGGTTAGTCCGTATGCTAGAGCGTCCGCCCACCAGAATGGATCACCCGGGCTTCCCAAATCAGCGCGTTTCTGATTCACTTTCTTGGCGATCTGCCGGGAGAGAGGGAGTGTCGGGACAGGCTGGTTTCTGGGACATCGATGAGCGGTATGAACGGCTCAGCAAGGCCGGTTATCCGCTCGAGAAGTTGAACGCGCTGGTAGCCGTAGGAATGCCGGAATTACCTTAATGCCACAGTTTATGATCCAACATGATTGGCGGATGCTCTAAGCTTTCGGGGCGCACACGCTCAAACGAAGGTATTTCATTGGCTCTTGAAGGAAATTCATCCTGCACCAGACGGAGCATTCCGCCTTTGCCTGCCTTGCGGGCCTTCGAGGCGGCGGCGCGGCGGTTGAGTTTCACGTCTGCGGCACAAGACCTTTGCCTCACGCCGTCCGCCATCAGCCATCAGGTCAAGTCGCTGGAAGGACTGTTGGGGACGTGCCTGTTCGAGCGCCTGCCGCAAGGACTTAAGCTTACGCAGGCGGGCAGGGCCTACCTCGAGGACCTGACGCCAATCCTGGATGCGCTTGACGCAAGCACGCGCCGCGCTTCCGCCACCGTGGCCGTCTCAGGGTTCTGTCCACCCCCGGTTTTGCCGCACGCTGGCTGGTGCCGCGCCTGCACAGGTATGGCAATCGCGACCAGATCGACATCTCGGTTTCGCAAGGCGCGCCGTGCATGGACTTCTCGCAGAACGCTGCAGACGTGGTCTTCCACTGGGGCGAGGCTCCGGTGGAAGGTGCGGTGGTTGAGCCGATGATGGAGTCAGGCCGCTATCCGGTTGCCAAAAACGCGCTGGTTGAGCGTGAAAAGCTTCAGGCGCCGGGCGACCTGCTCGGTTCAACCTTGCTTCACGACGAGGTGGACGATGGCTGGGGAGAGTGGTTCAACAAGGCGGGCGTCACGCCAAACGAATTGCCGCAGGGCCCGCGTCTTGCCCACTGCGAGCTCACATTGACAGCGGCAGAGCAGGAGCAGGGGGTCGCGCTCGCCTATGACGCCATGGCCCGCAATACCCTGGAAACAGGCCGGCTGGTGCGGCTGTTCGATGTCGAAACTCCGGCCCGCACGATCTACTCCTTTGCTTGTTCGGCAAACCGGAGGCGCTGTCCGGACATTGGGCGGTTGCGGCAATGGCTGTTCGACGAAGTGGCGGCGCAAGGCTTGCTGAGCGCAGGCTGACCCGGGCATTGCGCATTCGCCCTTGCCGCCAGCGCACCCTCGCGCTACCTAGACTTCCAATTCAACTCAATCGAGATTCAGGGCCTTCATCCAATGACGTTCTGCGCGCGCGTTGCCGACAAATCCGACTGGATCGAGGGGGGCACAGGCCCCTGGGAAATCATCATCGGGCTGGAAGTCCACGCCCAGGTTTCGTCGAAATCGAAGTTGTTTTCCGGAGCCTCTGCAGAATATGGCGGCGCGCCGAACGACCACGTTTCGCTGGTCGATGCGGCCATGCCGGGCATGCTGCCTGTCATCAACCGGTTCTGCGTAGAGCAGGCGGTGCGTACCGGCCTCGGCCTGAACGCGAAGATCAACGAATACTCGGTGTTCGACCGCAAGAACTACTTCTATCCGGACCTGCCGCAAGGCTACCAGATATCGCAGTACAAGCAGCCCGTGGTAGGCGAGGGTGAAGTGCTGCTGGACATGGGCGAACGCGGCCAGGTGACCGTCGGCATCGAGCGGCTGCATCTTGAGCAGGACGCCGGCAAGTCGATCCATGACCAGCACCCGACGATGTCGCTCGTCGACCTCAACCGCTCCGGCGTGGCGCTGATGGAGATCGTGTCGAAGCCCGACATGCGCTCGGCGGAAGAGGCCAAGGCCTATGTGTCGAAGCTGCGCACCATCATGCGCTATCTCGGCACCTGCGACGGCAATATGGAAGAGGGCAGTCTTCGGGCCGACGTCAACGTTTCGGTGCGCAAGCCGGGCGGTGAGCCGGGCACGCGCTGCGAGATCAAGAACGTCAATTCCATGCGTTTCATGGGCCAGGCCATCGAGTATGAAGCCCGCCGCCAGATCGACATTCTCGAAGACGGCGGCAAGATTGACCAGGAAACCCGTTTGTTCGACCCGCGCAAGGGCGAGACGCGCTCCATGCGTTCCAAGGAAGAGGCGCACGACTACCGCTACTTCCCCGACCCGGACCTGCTGCCGCTGGAGATCGAAACGGCCTGGATCGAGGAGATCAAGGCGTCACTTCCCGAGTTGCCGGACGAGAAGAAGGCGCGGCTGGTGAAGGATTTCGGCCTGACGCCCTATGATGCCGAAGTGCTGATCATGGACCGCGAGTCGGCGGCGTATTTCGAGAACGTTGCCAGGGGCCGCGATGGCAAGACGGCCGCCAACTGGGTGATCAACGAACTGTTCGGCCGCCTCAACAAGGAAGGCAAGGACATCGGCGATAGCCCGATTTCCGCTGACCAGCTTGGTGGCATCATCGACATGATCGCCGACGGCACCATTTCCGGCAAGATCGCCAAGGACGTGTTCGAGATTGCCTGGAGCGAAGGCGGCGATCCGAAGCAGATCGTGGAATCGCGCGGCCTGAAGCAGGTGACCGACACCGGCGCCATCGAGGCGGCGGTCGACGAGGTGATTGCCGCAAACCCCGACAAGGTGGTCCAGGCTATCGAGAAGCCGGCGCTGGCCGGCTGGTTCGTCGGGCAGGTGATGAAGGTGACCGGCGGCAAGGCCAACCCGCAGGCAGTGAATGCACTGGTCAAACAGAAGCTTGGCGTCGAATAGGGATGTTCTTCATCCGCACTGCCACGGCTGCCGATGCCGGCGCGATCCGGGAGTTGCTGGTTGCCAGCTGGCGCAAGACCTACGTGCCGTTGCACGGCGCTGAAAGGGTCGAGCCGGTGATTGCGCGCTGGCACTCACTGGAGGCGGTGAAAGCAAACATTGCCGCTCGGCAAGGCGAGATGCTGGTGGCGGACAATGGTGCCGAACTCGGCGGAATGGCCTTCGCCACAATGAGCGATGACCGCAAGTCGGTGCAGCTCAGGCAGCTCTACGTGCACCCCGCCCAAGTGCGCAAGGGCATCGGCCGTGAGCTGTTTGCCGAGATAGAGACGTGTTTTCCGGGCGCCGAATCCCTCGAACTCGAAGTAGACCGGAAGAATGGCGCCGCAATCGCGTTCTATGCCGCGCACGGCATGGAAATTTGCGGCGAGACGGGCTGCTGCGGCGGGGACAGCGATATCCCTGCATTCCTCATGAGCAAGCCGCTGGCCGGTTGATCGTGATGGCCGGTGAGGGGGAATAGGGGCCGTGCTGCCAAAATCGGAGAGCCCGGGGCGCATTTTGTGTCTGCTTGGCATGTGCCTCGCCTTTGCCGGCATCGGCACGGGTCATCTGAGCCAGTATTTCATCGTCTTTGACGTTTTCAGCCACTTCACGCTGCATTTCGCCATTGCTGCAATTGCCTGTGGCTGGGCGTTCCTGATGCCGAGGCACCGGCTGGTCTCGGCCGTGGCAATGATGCTCGCCGGCATGCTGGCAATCGGCCTGAGGCCAAATCTGGAGGAGCGCGTCTTGCCGCCCCGCAACGGGGTGGAGGCCCCTGATGGCTACCGCGAACTGCGGGTAATGTCGTTCAATGCATGGCTGATGAATTGCGACTCGGAGGCGATCAGGACGCAGATCGAACTTCAGGATCCGGACGTGGTGTTCATCGCCGAGGTCAACCGGCTGACGCTTGCGATGGCGCGCTGCCTCAATGCAGAGTATCCGTACCAGTATCCAAGCCTGGTGCCGCGCGGTTTCCGCTTGTGGATCATGTCGCGCTATCCGTTGCGCGAGGTGGTGGCGCGGGGCCCGTGGCTGGGGCCGGTGTTCCTGCGTGCCTCGCTCGGGCCGCAGTGGGGCAACCTCACTCTTCTGGGTACCCACACGATCCGGCCGCCCGCCGTCAATGCGCAGTGGAAGCAGATAAATGCGCTTGCCGAGTATGTTCGCGACATACCGGAGCCGAGGCTGTTGATGGGCGATTTCAATGCAACGCTATACTCAAGGATGACCCGGCAGTTTGCTGCAATCACCGGCCTGACCCGGCGGTCACAGTTGCCTACCTGGCCATCAAACAGCTGGCGCTTGCCGCAAATCGCCATTGATCACATGTTTGCCGATGATAGCCTGCTGTTTCCGCAGGGCGTGCAGGTGGGACATGCCGCAGGCTCTGACCATCTTCCCATCGTGGCCCGGATACTGGTGCCGGTGCCGGGCAGGTCCGCAGGCTTGCAGCAGCAGGAGCAGGAGCAGGAGACAGCCCGGTGAGCGCCAGACCGATAGAACTGTACTACTGGCCCACGCCGAATGGCTGGAAGATCACCATCATGCTGGAGGAATGCGGCCTGCCGTACGAGGTCCGCTATGTCGACATTCTGAAAGGTGAACAGTTTGATCCGGCATTTCTGGAAATTGCGCCAAACAACCGTATGCCGGCCATCGTCGATCCGGACGGACCGGGGGCGGACTCCATATCGGTTTTCGAGTCAGGTGCGATCCTGCAATACCTGGGCCGCAAGACGGGGAAGTTCTACCCTCAAGTCGAGCGAGCGCGGACGAAGGTCGACGAATGGCTGTTCTGGCAGATGGGTGGCCTGGGGCCCATGTGCGGGCAGGCGCATCACTTCCGCTTCTATGCGCGAGAGGAAATTCCCTATGCCATCGAGCGCTATACCAATGAGGTGGCGCGGCTGTATGGCGTGATGAACCGGCAGCTGGAGCGGCACGAATACCTGGCCGGTGAATACTCCATCGCCGATATGGCCTGTATCGGCTGGATCAGGCCGCACAAGCGCCAGGGCCAGAACCTCGACGACTTTCCGCATCTGAAGCGCTGGTTTGAGGCAGTGATGGCGCGGCCTGCCGTTGGTCGCGGCATGGCGGTGGGCGAGGACCGCCGGGGGCGGCCGGAGGACCTCAAATCCAATGACAGCGCCCATGCGATCCTGTTCGGCAAGGGGCAGGGCGCCTGAGCGAGCCTGCCGGACCTTAACGGGCCGCCGCGCAGTCTACCGTTCGCCATGGTTAACGAATGCTTGCTGCCAGCCTGCCGGAAGGATTGCCTGCAATGGCAATTAATCAATACAATTCAGATTGTTGATGCTTGCTCTTCCAGTGCGGGGCCGGGTTGTGCTGCTGGATCGTAAAGGGTTTGTTCACCATCCTGCTTAACCGCGTCTGATAACGGCTGTGGCATGGTTAGTGCCAGGTTAGTGAGTTGTTCGAGTACCGGGAGGGCCGTTGCCCCATGAGTAACATTATCGACCTTGCGGATTATCGCGACGTGACGCCCCGCGAAGACGAGATTCTGCCTGCCGGAGGACGGGTTCGTGCTTCGTGGTCTTCACATGATCGAGCTGGGTGGTCTAGTGGAAGCCCACAAATGGCTATCGCTGGCAGCCCTTCGGGGCAGCGCGCGGGCGCGGGTGGAGCGGATCAAGCTGACCCGCCGGATGAGCAGCGCCGACGTGGCGGCTGCCCAGCAGGCCATGGCGCTGTACCTGCGCGCGACACGGCGCGCCGCCGGCTGACCCAGGCGTCCAGCTGCTTTCAGACAACACAAAGGCGGCCCGCAGAGGCCGCCTTTTGCATGATCGAACCGGTCAGGCTGGGAGCTTTCAGTAATCCGGCGCCAGCTGCGGCTCACCGCCCAGGTAGGTGCCATGGGTAGAGTTCACCCAGCTGTCCCAATAGGCGCGGTCCCGGCGGGACTTGTAAATCTCGGTTTCAATCTGGTCGGCGCGGTTGTTGATCTGGTCCTCGTAGGAGTTCAGCGTTGGCAACTGGCTGTTGGAGCTGTCGTGGCTGTGGCCCTTTGGAACATAGCGCGAGCCGATCGAATCAATTGCCTGCGCATGTACCGATACCACCGGAACGATGGCGATGGCGGCGCCGATAAGTGCGGCCTTCAGGATGCTGGTCATTGTAACTGCCTTGTTGCGGGCCGCCTACTGGCGGCCAAGCCGTCCGTGTTGTTCGCATGCTTACACGTATTTGTGCTGGGTTACACCTAACAAATACACAATAGCCGCGCCAAGTTGAAAACGCAGGGTTGAAACCGGCTGCATTCCCATGCATACAGCGACGATTGGCGTGAGGAGAGGTGGCCGAGTGGTCGAAGGCGCTCCCCTGCTAAGGGAGTATACGTCAAAAGCGTATCGTGGGTTCGAATCCCATCCTCTCCGCCAAATCATTGAAATTAAAAATAAAAATTGTTTGGCAATGGGTTGCTGATTGCCCTTTTATGCGCGCCATGATTGTTGGTTCCAAAGAGGTTCCAAGTTCTTGCGCGGAATCAGACAATAGCCGCCCGTGCAGAGAACGCGTGGACGGCTTACTTCACAGCTTCGACCAGTGCTGCAAGGGGCTTCATCAAAGAAACGATCTCTCGTTCTAGGCGGGTACGATTGCTGCAAAACGTCTCTTGGTCATTCGCCACCGTTTGGTGAAGGGTGCTTCAATTTCGGCTTCTTCCAAGTATCGGGAGAGGTGGTTCGGTTTGTTTGAACAGGTTCCGGGCGTTTTCTAAGTGGATTTCCGCCTCGGTTATGCCGCCGCCGCTTCGGGCATCGGCTGGATGAAGTAGGCCTGATCGGGGGTTTTCCCGTCAAGCGATGAATGCGGCCGTCGGCTGTTGTAGAAGCTCAGGTACCGGCCGATCCCAGCCCTGGCCTCGGACACGCTGGCATAGGCGCGCAGGTAGACTTCCTCGTATTTGATGGTCCGCCACAGGCGCTCGACAAAGACGTTGTCCCGCCATGCGCCCTTACCATCCATACTGATCTTGATCTCACGAGCCGCCAGCACCTTGATGAACTCGGTCGAGGTGAACTGGCTACCCTGATCCGTGTTGAAGATTTCGGGGTTGCCATGTTTCGCCAGCGCTTCCTCCACAGCTTCTATACAAAAATCCGCCTCCAGCGTGATCGACACCCGCCAGGCCAGGACGCGCCGCGTGAGCCAGTCCAGAACGGCCGCCAGATAGATGAACCCGCGCGCCATCGGAATGTAGGTGATGTCCATCGCCCAGACCTGGTTGGGCCGGGTGATGGGCAGCTTCCGCAGCAGATATGGGTAGATCTTGTGCCCAGGCGCCGGCTTCGAGGTGTTGGGCTTGCGGTACAGGGCTTCGATGCCCATGCGCTTCATCAGCGTGGCAACGTGCAGCCGCCCAACCTTGAAGCCTTCCTGGACCAGCAGCCCCTGCAGCATCCGGCTGCCCGCGAACGGGAATTCCATATGCAGCTTATCGATCCGGTGCATCAGCTTCAGATCGGCGTCCGACACCGGGCGCGGCTTGTAGTAGACACTGCCCCGGCTGATCCCCAGCACGATGGCCTGACGGCTGACGCTGAGCTTCGCGGTGGGATCGATCATCTTTTTGCGCTCGGCAGCAGACCCGCCTTGCCGAGCGCGCCGGACAAAAAATCGTTCTCCAGCGTCAGCTCTCCGATCTTCGCATGCAGGGTCTTCACATCAATGGCCGGTTCCGCCGCGCCCTTCGGAGCTTCGCCAAACACTCCGGTGGCGCCCTCAAGAAGCTGATCGCGCCACTGCTTGATTTGGTTGGGATGTACGTCAAACTCCTGCGCCAACTCCATCAAGGTCTTCTCACCCTTGATCGCGGCCACTGAAACTTTTGCCTTGAATGCCGGGCTGTGATTCCGGCGTGGTCGTCTTGCTATGGTCTTCTCCTTGCTCGCAGCATCATGCCGCTGTTGCACGGAAAATCCACTTATCCCGGCTGTTCAGTTTTCCCGAGCCAGATCTGGGAACCTGCTGTTGAGTCCCTTAAAGCATACCAATCTTATCAACGGCTGCCCCCTTCAGACTCTTATTGCCGAAGGTTCATCCGATCCAACTCGATCTTCGCGTTAACATAGTCCGGTAAGTCATGACCCTCAGCAAACCAGGCAACTACGGGCGCAAGCACGTCGTGCGCTGCTGAATAGTCGCCACCTTGCTCATATAGACGCGCAAGATCGTGTGCTGCGCGCAATTCCAGCAGCCTAGCGTTTCTAGTGCGGGCAACATCGAGCGCTTCAGTCAAAGATTCACGAACACCGTCATGATCTTCGGGGTTACGCAGTAGAAGTGTATCGCCACGTACCCTCAAGAACTCAGCCTCCCACCAAGTGCCGCCAGTACTACCTCCCGCCTGTCTTGAGGTATCAATGAATTCAAGCGCTTCGTCTGCGTGACCTTGACGGGCGAGGACCAATGCAAAGGCGGCATCAAGAGGGAAGCACCATGCGCCCCAAAAACTCTGCCAGTCAGCAACGGAAGACTGCATGTTCGAAAGACCTTCAGCCTCGTTTCCAGTCTCGGTCTGAACCCATCCAAGAAAACCTGTTGCCAAAGCTTTCGCTTGAGATGGCAGGCGTCCCGCCTCGGTCAGCTCGATCAGATGTCGCGCATGTGCGCACACCGCCGAATAATCTCGGCGAAGCATCATTACTATCAACGCACAGAACAAGCCCTCCAGAAGCGTGTAGGCATGATCCAGTGCTATAGCGCGCTCAACGGCATCATCTGAAACAACCTTTGCCTGGTCAGGGTAGCCAAGCAAACAGAGATTAACCGCATTTAGGTTTCGCGCGCAGAGGCCAGGATCATGGCCGCCGTAGTGAAAAGTCATCCAGTGATGGTCCTCTGCCCGATACCGCCTGATACCTTCCTTGGTGGATTGCAGCGCACCATCTAGGTCTCCGAGCAGGGACAAGGCCGCCCATTCGCAATGATGGCCTTCCAGAACCAAACATGGGTCGCCGAGGTCCTGAGCCAACGGTATTAGCCGCTCGGCCAGATCGTGCATTTTCGACACGTCGCCCACCATGAAACGATAAAACCAAAGGCCCCAAAGCGCTTTGAAGCGCTGCTCCAGCGTTCCATAGTTCTCGCAGAGCGCGACCGCAGTCGAATAAGTTTCAAATACATCATCGGACGCGGGACCCAATGCCTGAACCTGACATGGACCAGCCAAGAGCAATGTGGCAATCTCTCGTTCATGCCGAGTAGTGCCGGAAGGCAACTGCTGCAACAATCGAAGTGCAACGGAGAAATTCGACAAGGCTTCGATGTACCCGGATGTCTCAGTCGAGAGCTCGCCTGCTGCGAGCCAGTAGTCCACAGCCTCGTCGAATTTACCCGCTTCGGTGAGATGGTGAGCAACCGTCGCCGGATCAGATGCGCTTTCACCTGGCATATCGCCAAGGAGGCATCGGGCAATGCGTTCATGAAGCTCCGCACGTCGTGATTTGAGGAGCGATGCGTATGCCGCTTCTTGGATCAAAGCGTGCCTAAATTCGTAGATGGCACTCGAACCTGACCCCCTCCGTGATAGTATCCCCTCGGCTTCCAAGTCTGACAACGCTGCTGCAAGCGACTGCTCTTCTTTTGAGGATACAGCCGAGATTAGGCGATAGGAGAACTGCCTGCCGATTACCGCACCAAGCTGTGCTGTGTCCTTACTCGCCGGCATCCGGTCGAGTTTGGCAGTCAAGGTTTCATGAAGCGTCGCAGGGATTGCCTGTTGGGGTAAAGCGCCTGCTAGAACGAACCGATCAGCCCCTTCTTCAAGTATCCCCGCCTGCAGGACCGAGCGGGTGAGTTCCTCAACAAAAAGCGGAATCCCGTCGGTGCGCAACTCGATCTGCTTTATCACACTTTGCGGAAGCATCTTCCCTTTCGTCGTTGCCAGAATCAATGCTCGCATACCCTTTGCATCCAACCGATTGAGCATGACGAAGGAAACGTGCGATTGAGCGATCCAGGGCGCGTTGAAGTTCGGCCTGGTAGTGATAACGAGCAGCAGTGGCCGTCCCACGCAGACCTCGACTAACCGGTCGATGAACTCCTTGGTTGATGCATCGGCCCAATGCAGGTCCTCAATCAGCATTAGCACCGGCCCCCGCGCTATATGCAGCTCTATCTCGTGTATAAGAGCCTTGAGCACGCGTTCCTTTCGCAGTTCGGGATCAGGCTCGATTTCCGAAATTTGCCGCCTCCCCGGTATCCGCAGAAGGCCCGTCAATATCTTGGAACCGAGCTCTGGCTCCAGTAGTGCCGCCTCTAGCTTGGCTACGCGGATATCGGAACTGTCATCATGGGTGAAACCGGCAGCATGCTCGAGGTGTCCAACGATTGGCGCGAACGCTGTATCAATACTGAACTGGGAGCACTGGTACTGCAGGCAGTTCGACGCATCGTTGGCAACCTCGCTACGTAAAGCTTGAACGAGACGTGACTTCCCTATGCCCGGCTCGCCCGAGATCATAACTACGCCGCCACTCCCATTCTTGGCGGCGGCCCACCGACGCCCGAGAATTTCTACCTGCTCATCGCGACCGATCAGTGCAGTCATATAGGCGCCGCGAAGAACATCAAAGCGACTATTGGCCCAAGCTTCCCGAACCACTTGCCAGGCGTGTACAGGCCTTTCGAACCCCGCAATACTCTTCGACCCCAAATCCTTGTACTCGAAAATGGCACCTACCAAATCCTTGGTCTCCGAGGAGACAATAACAGCACCAGGATCGGCGATAGATTGCAGACGAGCGGCAAGATTGGGTGTCTCGCCAACAACAGCATGGGCCTCAATCGCTTCGGCACCAGCCATTTCCCCCACAACAACAAGGCCTGTTGCGATACCGATCCTGACCTGGAGAGACCGGATAGTGTTCGTGTTCGTCCGTATCTGATTAACCGCCTCGATAACCTCCAGTCCCGCCCGAACCGCCCTTTCACAGTCGTTCTCTTTGGCTTTGGGAAATCCGAAATAAACAAGAATGCCATCGCCGAGCAGCTTGGCTACAAATCCGTCATGCGCCTTTATGGAATTGGAAGCCGCTTCCTGATACTGCCGCATGATGAACCGCAGATCTTCAGGGTCGAGCTCTGCTGAGAGTTTTGTGGACCCAACTAGATCGCAGAACATAACTGTCAGCTGTCGTCGTTCGGCTTTATCCACGCGTGTGGTTGATGCGACCGAGAACTCATTAGACGCTATTGATTTCGGAGAGCCACTTAGCTCCTTAATCGCTGCCATCAATTTGCGCCGGTGGCCAAGCGAAAGTCCAAGTGAGGCGAGATCGTCATCCGTGAGGTACGGGAGCGTAGCCAAATCAACGTCATTCGACTCGAATGCTGAGCTGTATCGCTCCAAGCCCAGCCGGGCGAGAAGCTCTAGAATATCATCCATTTAGGTAGTACCGAGTTTAATATGAACCGCATCTCTATCTTTTTTTGCCTATGCTAAGCGAACTACTGCCATCCGGCCAGCGATGACTATGTGTGGCACATTTTGGACTGCCTGAGTTGATCCAAAATTCTGCACCTTTCGGGGGGATAGGAGACATTCTCAGGGAAGCACGAAGCCGACCGTTCGTGACCCGGCCCGGACATCTACAGTTGTCTAATTGGCAGCGGCAATCAGTTCAAAACGCTATTCCGTCCTGCCTCGCAGACTGTCCAGCAGCGATTCTTCGATGTCGAAATGTTTTTGGGCTTCGATCAGCGTTCCCTCGTCCAAAGCGGGGGGAGCTAAAACGACATCGGCTGCCAGGTGCTCAATGATGTGAGTCATAGCTGCAATACGCGCGTATTTCTTCTGGTTGGCAGGGATCAGATGCCATGGCGCATATGGCGTTGATGTTTTCTCGAACATCTCGTCGATGGCCTCGACGTAATCGTCCCAGCGGCCCCGGTTACGGAAATCCTCATAGGATAGCTTCCACCTCTTGAGCGGATCTCTGAGGCGCGCTTCAAGTCTGCTCAACTGCTCCTCCGGGGAGATGTGAAAAAACAGTTTCACCAGGCGAATGCCATCGTCAGTGATCATACGTTCGAAGTCGTTGATCTCCCGATAGGCAGATTTCCAGCGCGCCTCGGGTGTCAGATCTTCAACCCGCTCCACTAGCACGCGCCCGTACCATGAACGGTCGAACGCCGTAATGGCGCCCGCAGGAGGAAGCCGCTCCATAAACCTGAGCAGAAAATGCCTCTGCTTGTAGTAGTCCCGGGGCGGACCAATCGGCCACACCTTAAAGCTTCTAGGATCGAGTGCTGCCGATATGCGCCGAATGGTTCCTCCCTTTCCGGCTGCATCCCATCCCTCGAAGACAATCACAGCGGACCGTCCTGAGAACAGGTACGCCTGCTGGATCTGGGTAAGCTTGCTCTGCAGTTCGAACAGGTGGCGCTCGTACTCCCGCCGCTTGAGGTGCAGGCCCATGTCAGCCTTGTTGAGTTTCGGCGCTGGCGAACGTTTCAAGGTGCAGGCCCCCTCTCAGCAGTTTGCCAAGACTGCGGATTCTATTTCCTAAACTCCAACACCATACCCGCAACTACGTCATTCGTGGAAGTCCGCGGGGCTGGGCCGCATATGCAGTACCCTTCAGTTAGAGAAGTCGGCAGCTAATGGGGCGAGGCTTCCGGTTTGGGCGTCCAGATATTTGGTCCGCAATTGGAGCAACTGCGGACAATCTCAGGGAAGCGCGAAACCGGCTGCAGTTGACCCCACTCGGACTTCCTTGACCCAATCCAATTCCCCAAGCCGATGGCTTTGGATCGTCAACCACTGCCTCTGATCGAAAATCGTGATTGGCAAACTCGGCAAGTCATCGCAGTGTAAATGACACATGCCAGTTGTTCCGACACACCCAGCTGCTTGCGCAGCTTGCTGGTCGCCGGGTTTGACCCCTTCAGCTCCCGCACGCGGGCAGCGGTCCAGAGGGGAAGTTCGTTGATAAATTGGGGGTGATGAGGTACTTTCATCTCACCGATCTCCTTAATTTTTAACAGGGTTGAGCTGATTGGATTGGCCCCGGGGATGTTCCAGCATCTAACCGGGGCTATTTCTTTCATGACCATTACTTGGCCTCCTGTTGCTGATTTCCACCGTGTGCACGGGGCATTTTGCGAAGCCACGGCTTCCCGACGGGTTCGGGTCCACTCCGAACCGGTACGGGTGCAAAGCACACGTGTAGACAGGGCATAGTCGGACTTCTCGGGGCTGATAGACCGAGCAGTCGAGGCACTTCTCGCGGATGGCGCGGAGGATATGGGCACTTCATTCGACGAAGTTGCATGTGCAAAGCCATATTGGCCAAAGGCCGTCCAGAACGCTGCCCGGGAAATACGAACTCGTTGACGCTCACCTCCTTGAGGCAACGCAGCAACTGAAGTGCCGGATTGCTCAATGGCACCCGGTGTGCCCGTCCCGCCTTCATCCTACTTGCGGGGAGGCTCCAGACGGCGCTGTCAAAGTCAATCTCGTCCCACTTGGCGCCGAGCACCTCTCCAGAGCGAGCAGCCGTCAGAATCAGAAACTGCAACGCCATCGACGCCATGCTGCCTCTGCCTTGTAGTCGGATCAGAAAGGCCGGCACATCCTTGAACGGCATTGCCGCGTGGTGGCCTCTTGTCAGTTTCTGTCTGGCTGGCAGCAGGTTGGCGAGATGGCCGCGCCAACGGGCAAGGTTTTCTCCAGAGCGAAATCCCTTTGCCTTGGCAGCATCAAGCAATCGCTCAATTCGTCCACGCAGGCGTGAGGCTGTCTCGGGCTTCTCCTTCCAGATTGGCTTGAGCACACCAAGAACATCGTCAGTACCGATTTCATCGACAGTCATCTTGCCTAGCGGCACCGCATAAACATCCAGCGTCATGCGCCATTGAGCGCGGTGCTTGGCGTTGCGCCACTGGATCTCATTCTCGTGGAGCCACTCAGTCGTAAAATTCGAGAAGGTAGGTACGGAGACGACTGCGTTGCGGGCCTCCCTTGGATCTATACCCTGGGCGATCATGGCCCTATACTGGCTTGCGAGTTCCCGTGCCGCTGCTAGGGTAACGGTTTGAACTGAACCTAGGCCGTATTCCCGTTGCTTGCCCCCGGCGTGTGTGAGGAATACCCAGCGTTTGGCCCCGGATTTATCGACTACAAGGAATAAGTTGCCGCCATCGGCATGGCGGCCGGGGATCGTGATAGTGGCAACTGCCCGTGCTGAAAGTCGATTGACTGATTGCGCCATTACCGATCTTCACCCTAACGCTTACCCTAACGGTTGACAGGCATTATGGCGAACAAGGGCGAACATCAGGGATTGAAAAGTGAGATAAACGCCTCAAATATGTGGAAAAATGAATAGTGGCGATCGTAGGAGGACATAAGTTTAGCGGCCATCCTCTCCGCCATATTTTCTCTTCTTATCCCAATCGAATGATGTGCCCGTCGCGGGCAGCGCTGGCGCCCGGGAAAAGCTGGTGCGCCTGGGCCTCGATGGTTTCAAGCGCCCGGTCGGTGCGCTCGGGTGCATGGTGGAACAGCAGCAGCTCCTTCACCGAAGCCTGCTTTGCCACCTTGCACGCCTCACGCCAGGTGGAATGGCCGAAGCCCTTGCGGTTCTCGTATTCCGCATCGGTGTACATCGCGTCATAGACCATCAGGTCGGCGCCTTGCGAAAAGCTGACGAGCGCCTTGTCGATACCGGCTTTTCCGTGTTCGTGGTCGGACAGGTAGACGAAGCTGCGCCCGTCGCAGTTAACCCGCCACGCAAGGCAGCCGCCAGGGTGGTTGGTGGGCGCGGACACGGCGGAGATGCCATGCCCCAGGTCCAGTACCGCACCGGCCTTGATGTCGTGAAAACTCATGTTGGCGCACATGATGTCGATGGTGACCGGCAGGTAGGGCTCCTTCATGAAGCCGGCGATGATGTCCCGCGTCGAAGGGTTGCCGCCGGTGTGACCCGACCAGATGTCCAGCTTCATGCCGCGGTCATAGACCGGCGAGAAGAACGGCAGACCCATCAGATGGTCATAATGGCCATGCGACAGCAGCAGGTGGGCCTGGGTGGTGCCGCGCGCCAGAATCTGCGTTCCAAGCTCGCGGATGCCGGAGCCTGCATCGATGATGACGGTCTGGCCGTTGATTGACAGTTCCACGCATGCCGTCGAGCCGCCGAAGCGGATGTTCTCGGGCGTGGCCACCGGAATGGAACCCCGGCAGCCCCATATCTTGATCTCGAAAGCCATCGTGCCGGGTTAACCTGCTGCGGCCATCATGGCCGTGTTGGAGCGGGCATGGCCGGCCAGCCGGCGGGCGGCTTCGTCCATCAGGGAAGCATCCACGTTTGCAAAGGCCAGACGCAAGTAATCCTCCTGTTCGGGTCCGAACATCGATCCTGGCAGTGTAAGCACGCCGGTCTGCTGTGCAAGCTCCACCGCCACATCGCGGGCACTGCGGCCGGCAAAGGGATGCTTCAGATAGGCGAAAAAAGCTCCGGCGCTGACCACCTGGAACATTGGCGCATGGGCGGTAAACGCCTTGTGCGTGGCGTCGAGCCTGTCGGCCATGAGCAATCGTTTGCCTTCACGCCAGTCATTCAGGTGTTGCAGGCCGAACAGGGCGGCGCGCTGGCCGACATTGGGGGCGCAGATGGTGATGCAGTCCTGCACCTTTTCCACCGTTGTGATCAGCTCCGGCCCGGCGATCAGCGAACCGACGCGCTGGCCGGTGAGAGCGTAGGACTTGGAGAAGCTGAACAGCTGCACCAGTGTAGAGCGCCAGTCATCGCGGGCGAAAAGCTCATGCGGCGGCGCAGCCGGATCGAGGAAGTCCTTGTAGGTTTCGTCCAGAATGAGCGCGATGCCGGCCTGTTTGCAGGTCTCGAAGAATCGCTCCAGCAGGGCAGGCGGATAAATCGAACCGGTCGGATTGTTCGGCGAGATCAGCACCAGCGCCCGGGTGCGGCTGTCGCATACCGCTTTCAGGTCGTCCGGGTCGGGCAGGGCGGTGCCGCCGCCGGTGGCGGCAATGGTGCGGATGCCGATGCCCTGCATCTCCAGCCACATCTGGTGATTGAAGTACCACGGCGCGGTCAGCACGACATTGTCGCCGGGACCAGCCAGCGCCATTACGGCCTGGCAGAAGGCGGCATTGCACCCGGCGGTAATGGCCACGTCGCCCGGCTGCACATGACCGGCATAGGCGTCGCTCATGTGCGATGCCAGTTCGGCGCGCAGTTCCGGCAGGCCCAGAATGTCAGTGTAAAGGGTGGCGGTGCCGTCGGTCAGGCAGGCGGCCGCATGGGCGGCCAGCTCAGGTGCGGGCGCATAGCTGGGCACCGCCTGCGACAGGTTGATGGGCGCAAGGCCCGAGCGGTTGGCGGCAAGCCAGCTTGCCGCTTCGGCAATCGGGGGAGGGGCGACAGCCGCCGTCTTGTCATTTAATCTGTAGCGCATTAGTGACTTGATGCCTGCCGGTTTAATGCTGGATACGTCAAACCGGTTTGACCGGCTGGTGGTGCACAACAAGTTAGCAGTTCTGCCTATGCCAAACATAGAAGAGATTTTGAAGGACAGATCGGCTTGCCTGAAAGGCTCGGGCGGCGACCCTGACGCGGCGCTCAGGCGGCGGATGCTGACCATGGAGATCGAGCACAACTATCCTGCTTTCGAAACGCTGCGGGACACCTTGCTGGACGCATCTCCTGCCAATGCCAATACAAGGCCCGGTTTCCTGCGCGCCCGGGAAACCACTGACGAGGACGTGGCGCGGCTGTTCGACGAAATGCTGCACAGCGGAGTGGTCTGCCCGGACGCTGACCGGTTCGTGTTGCCGGACGTCGATGCCAAGCGTTTCGTCACCGGCGGCTGGCTGGAGGAACTGGCCTGGCTTGCCGCCATGGAAGCGGGCGCCGATGAGGCCTACTACTCGCAAATGGTAGCCTGGGAAGTGAACGGTTATGCAGGCGAGAACGAGATCGACCTGATCTTCCGCCGCAATGACAGGCTCGGCTTCCTGTCCTGCAAGGCGCTGCGCTCGACGCTGTCGGCGGCTGACCGCAAACACCGGCTTCGCATGATGGACGCCGTTCATGAAGCCGACAACCTGTGCGATCACTTCGGCCGGCCGGGCGAACGCGTGGGCGTGCTGGTGACCACCGACCTGTTCGACGATCGCAATGGCCAGCCGCGCTACGAGGCGCTGATGGGCAAGGCGGCGGTCCTCGATGTGCAGCTGATTCCTCTCGAAGACCTGGAGTGGGACAGACTGGTGGGCATCCTGCGCCACCTGATGGAAGCCTGATTGCGTTCGCGTGCCGGACACGGCACAAGGTCGTCATTCACTTTCCAAGCAGGAGGCAAATGCTCATGAAGGCTATCCGTTTCCATCAACCCGGCGGGCCGGAGGTGATGAAGTACGAAGACATCGACCTGGCCGCCCCGGGCGCAGGCGAAGTGCGGATCCGCCACACCGCCGTCGGCCTTAACTACATCGACACCTATCACCGTTCAGGAGCCTACCCGCTGCCGATGCCAAGCGGCATTGGCCTGGAGGCGGCCGGCGTGGTGGAAGAGGTGGGCGAGGGCGTCACCAGCCTGAAGACGGGGGACCGCGTTGCCTATGGCGCCGGTCCCATTGGCGCCTACTCGCAGGCCCGCAACATGCCGGCCAACCAGCTGTCGAAACTGCCGGACACGATTGACGACAAGACTGCCGCGGCCATGATGCTGAAGGGCATGACCGTTCGCTATCTGCTGCGGGAGACCTTCAAGGTCGAGAAGGGCCAGACCATCCTGTTCCACGCGATTGCCGGTGGTGTCGGCCTGATTGCCGTGCAGTGGGCGAAGCTGCTTGGTGTGCGGGTGATCGGCACTGCCGGGTCGCCGGAAAAGGCGGAACTGGCAAAGTCGCTCGGCTGCGATGAGGTCATCGACTATGGCAAGGAAGACGTGGCCAAGCGTGTGCGCGAGCTCACCGACGGCAAGGGCGTGCCGGTTGTCTACGACGGCGTCGGTCAGGCCACGTTGATGGCGTCGCTCGATTCACTGAGCCCCCGTGGCTTGCTGGTCAGCTTCGGCGCGGCATCGGGACCGGTGAAGGACTTCGACACGGGCATTCTGGCCGCCAAGGGCTCGCTGTACCTGACCCGCCCGACGCTGATGACCTACGTTGCCTCGGATGCGGCGCTGCAGGCCAATACCGCGGACCTGTTCGACGTCGTCGGTTCGGGCAAGGTCAAGATCGAGGTCAACCAGACCTATGCGCTGGCTGACGCCGTGCAGGCCCACAAGGACCTCGAAGGCCGCAAGACCACCGGATCAACTGTTCTGCTGCCATAGTCCGGCTTCTGGAACCAGCATGAAAAGGGGCACCGCATGGCAACTTGCGGTGCCCTTATCATTTGGCTTGTATAGCGAGGGTGCGGCTCAGGTGGCCGGGCAGCGGTTAGGGTCCTTGCTGGCGAGCGACTTCCAGTCAGCCGAGCAGGAGGTGTTCTCGCACAGGAACTTCGCCAGAGCCGGGGTGGCGATGGCGTGCGCGAGGTTGAGGGGGCGGCCATTGGCGTCCGACAGCGTGGACACAACCATGCCGGCAAGTTGTCCGCGATCATCGAACAGCGGTCCGCCCAATTCGCCCTTCTTGGTGGCCATGCGCACCTCTATGGCATCGGGATAGCCGAAGCCGCTATAACTGACGGCGCGGCCGAAGCTCATCGAGTTGACCGAACCGATGCGGGCGGTGTCGTTGCTTGCATGCGGCTTGCCCAGCGAGAACACCGGGGCGCCCCGCGCCATGCAGTGCTCGGGCGCTGGCTTGACGGCATTACCGCCGAAGCTGCGCAGCCTGATCAGCGCCATGTCGTTCTCGGGCTTAACGGCGATGACGCGACCGGCATAAATGCGGCCGTCCGCGGCGCGCGCATCTACCGTGTTGCCCGGTTTGACGGCCACATGGCCCGCCGTCATGATGAGACCGTCAGCAACCACGAAACCGCTGCCCGAGGTCAACGCCTCGGGCATGGTCGCGGCGCGGGTTGCGCCGCCTTGTTGTTCCTTTTCGTGCACCACAAGGGTGACGTAACTCGGGCTGGTCTTGGCCTGAAGCTGCTGGATATGGCTTGAAATGATGCCGCCAGCCGGTTCGGCTGTGGTGTCGATGTCAATGGTGCGAGGCTCCAGCAACGCCTGACTCGTCGGCCCGCCGGCGCAACCGGCAAGCGTCATGCAGATCACCATACTGACAGCGATGTGGCGCACAGGACCCCCCGGAAGCGGAAAATCAAATCCAGAACATCAATACACCGCGGCGGTTGCAGACACCATACCAATGTCGGTAACAACTGGGCGAATATGTGGCTGGTCAGCGCGTTGCCGGTGCTTGGCACGATGCCGCGATGCATTTTGTGCGAAACTGTTGCAGCCCGGCCACAGTGCAGCAACCGGTGGTCCGGCATCCGTGAAATGCGAGACTGTACGATGGAGGCCTCGTCCGGAATCGAACCGGAGTAAGCGGATTTGCAATCCGATGGATAACCACTCTCCCACGAGGCCTTCGCGGTGGGCGGCCAAGCGCCCTGAGCGGCGCTGCTTATAGACGACACCGCGGGGTTGTTCAACGTCTGGTTTGGGCTTTGGTTGATGATGGCGCGGAGCATCAATCCGGGTTTGAGCACAAACGGGCTTGGCGGCGGCGGTATCGGTTGCTATGCATCTTCCAGCTTTACTCCGGCCGGCCGTGATCCGGCCAAAACAGGCAAGCGCAGGTGATTGTGATGCTCGATTATTCGGTAGCGCGCGAAAACATGATCGAATTGCAGGTGCGGCCCAATGGCATCACCGACCGCCGGCTTATAGACGCCATGTCTTCGGTGCCGCGCGAGCAGTTTGTGCCCGCACACCTCAAGACGCTTGCCTACATGGACGAGGATATCGCCCTTCCGGTAGGCGAGGGCGCAGCGCGGCGCTATCTGCTGGAGCCCATGGCATATGCGCGGATGGTGCAGGCGGCGCGCATCGAAGCGGGCGACCTTGTGCTCGATATCGGCGGCGGACCTGGTTATTCAGCTGCCGTCCTTAGCTATCTGGCGCAGATGGTGGTTGTGGTGGAAAGCGATCCGGTGCTGGCGCAGGCTGCCAATGAGAACCTGACGCGGCTTGAGGTCTCCAACGTGGCGGTGGTCGAAGCCCCGCTCAAGGAGGGTCATCCCGCAGAAGCGCCTTACAACGCGATCATCATCAATGGCCGCGTTGAAGAAGTGCCGCAGTCCTTGCTGACGCAACTGGCTGATGGCGGGCGGCTGGTCGCTGTGGTTGGGGCCACGGATGTGTCGCGTGCCTGCGTTTTCACCCGCTCAGGCAACCAGTTTGCCGAGCGCGACGTTTTTGATGCGAGCGTTCCGGCGCTTGCCGAATTCAATCGGCCTAATCCGGGCTTCACCTTCTGACCATATCTCGGGCTAGCGTCGGGACAAGAACCTACCTTGGGTTCTGTTAACTCGCTGCTCCATGCGAGCTGCTTTGCGCCCCTCGATCTTCTTACCGCCTCAGCCGAGCGGCTCTGATGCAGTTGCCCCTCAATGTTCAGGCGTAATGCGTCTTAGCAATGGCGATATCTGCTGACAGGGGGCTAAGTGTAGCGAGTGATTTCGTCGATGCGTGTTCGTTTAGGTGCCAGTTTCCGTCTTACAGAGGCGGTTCCTTCGCCCCGAGATCGGGGGCTGAAGGCAAAACTGCAATTCAACCCCATGCACAGTTGAGGTGTAGCGCGTTTTGCCGTGCAGCCGATTCGTGACATTGGCGTTACAGGTGTATCAAGATCCGGTCTCGATGTAACAAAAGCGTCTCAGGCAAGTTGGCTCAATATTACTTTGAGTTGATGGTGGGGATTGGCCAAATTTCAGGTGAGCTCTCGCTGGTCCAAAATTAATTTAACTGATGTTGTGCCAAGCATTGGTTTCCTGACTGGTAAACGAATATGGCTTTTGCATTATCCACTGAATAGTTTTTACTCGTGGAAATTTGCAGCCTCGCCTCGATTTATGTGGCAAACCGGCGAGGAGGCTCTCATGTTGGTTGTCAGTTCGAACAGACCAGTGGAGGGTGAACCGATGAACTACGATTTTGATGAGCAGGCTGGCGAGGTTGTCAGCGACGACAAAGCAATAGGGTTGGCTGATACAACGCCAAGCCAAGCGACCGAGATGGCTGTGGCTGAACAGTCTGGCACTGAGCCAGATGCCGACGCCGAGGCTGATCACGAGGTCGGCGCTGAATGGGCTGATGAAGAAGTCTGCAAAACAGATATTGACCGCATCTTTGAAGCCGTGGACCCGTATGTGCGCGCCGGGCTTCTGACGCAGCTGGCTGGCGCAATCTATGTCGAGGGCGACAACACCATTGCCGGGAAGCTTGAATATGCTGCGCGGTTGCTCGGTCTGGTCGATGACTTGCAGCCGCGCAACGGGCTGGAGGCGATTTTAGTGACGGAAATCCTGAGTCTGCACCAGGCCGGCATGGAGGAGTTGAAGCGGGCAAACTACAGCCGTGATGACGCGAAGCGTGAGCGGCACCTCAACATGTCGCTCAAGCTCTTTGACAAGTGCGAGAAACTGACGGCGGGGATGCACAAGCGGCGTTGCGGCACTGAGCAGCGGATGAGCATCGATCACCTGCACAGGATCGTGCGGGAGGATAATGATCCAAAGGAAGTTGCGCTGCGCATGATAGAGAACAAAGCTGAAGGGCCACGTATGGCATTGGTAGAGCAGCGCCCCTCTTTCGACATTGCCATTGAGCAGGTCAAGATGAGGGAGCCTGAACCTGTCAAAGTACAGCCCAAGAAGGTGAGGGACGCATGAGCGCCAAAACGGACGCGATGCGGCAAAGCCCGCGTTGCGCGGCGAAGACCCGCAGCGGTGGTCAATGTCTTGCACCGGCGGTGAAGGGGCGGCGGCGCTGCCGCATGCATGGCGGGGCATCGGGGTCTGGGGCACCGAAGGGCAACCAGAATGCGCTGAAGCACGGCCGGTTTACCCGCGAGGAGATCGCGCACCGCAGGCACTTGCGTGATCTTCTGCGCAAATCGGACGGGCTATTGCGAGAACTCAAGAGTGATTGAACAGGGCAGTAGGCAGTCTCTGCTGGCCGGTAAACCATATTTGCAAGACAGCGCTTGATCGCGCTGACCGCTGCCCCTAAATCTCATCCACAGCATCAAGAGCAGGGCTTTGCCCTCACCAACCTGCCCGACCCGGGCAAGGTGGTTCCCGACAAAAGGGGATGCGGCCTTTGGGCAACCAAACGGGTCGTAGAGACGCGACGCCCTCCTCGGTGCATGAACCGATGGAGGATTTTTTATGTCTGCATTTGCTGATGCGTCCGGCATCACCCGGCGCTATTTGCTCGTGGGAGCCCTTGCAGGCGTCACCGGTCTGGCGGTCTGCAGTGGTCTGAGTCTGGTCAACCAAGATGACCTTCCCATTCTTGGAAACCGCTTTGAATTGGTGCCATAGTCCCTCAGGCAACGGGTTGATTTTGGCACGGAGTTTGCTTGGATCGTATCAGGCTAACACAGCAGGATTCATTGTCATGAGTAAGAAGAGCTTTTTCATAGGCGTCGTCGCGGTTGCAACAGCCTTCATTATGCCGGCGGCTGCAGGCAGCAAGGGCTACTATGTCGATCAGCATGGTGAGTTCCGCAAGATGCGCTGCACCATTAACGGAACGCCCGTCGGTTCACGGCATGCCTGCTCTGACGCTGCTCACCTTGCCCGTACCCACAGTGGCTGGGCACATGCGCAAGGTCCCGGGGTTCCCGCCTACTATGAAGTCGGCATGCCCAAAACTCGCTATGGCCGGCGGCACCTCCATAATCAGACTTTATGGCATGAACACCAAGGCCCTTACGGTACCTACCAGCACCTTGGCTACCTGGGACATCACCAGTACAATGTGGTTCCAAACATTCCGAACCGCATTGTCCATACGGGCGGGGGCGCAGGTGGTAAGATTTACGGCTTCGAAGAGTAGTCACCCGTTCCGGTTTGACTAACCGATGCGTTCATCATCCAGCAACCAGGTGACACTAAGGTCCCCAGTCAACGAGCGACACCTGCGGCAGATCCGTACCGTGTTGATTCCGGAGGACTGAACATGAAGCTTTTTGGCAATCGCGTTGTGCTGGCTGTGGTTGCCTGTCTGGCAACGATCGCGCCCGTCCTGCCGGGCAGCGCCCTTGCTTACGAGGTGATTGCGCGGGTAGAGCTGTCGTCGCAGACCATGACGGTGATCCACCAGGGTGTTGAGAAATACCGCTGGAAGGTCTCTACCGCCCGCCGGGGCAAGGTTACACCAACCGGCAGGTGGACGGCCAAGTGGCTGGCCCGTCACCATCGTTCCAGCCTCTATAACAACGCGCCGATGCCCTACTCGATTTTCTACACCGGGAATTTCGCCATTCACGGTACGGACCAGGTCTCCAAACTGGGACGCCCGGCTTCGGCTGGCTGCATCCGGCTTCATCCCGATAACGCAGCTGTGCTGTTCCGGATGACCAAGCAGGCCGGTCTCGACAACATGCTGGTCGAGGTCGTCCGGTAGAGAGGCGAACAGGTCGTCAAGACAGACGCCGAACGGCTCTGCCTGACGGCTTGTGAGAGGTCAAAAGTCGCCGCCCATTAAAAGTGGCCGTTTTTGTTCAGATGGTAATTATCTGAGGCATTTACTTTTTGACACAGGTGAAGGGCGTTCCATCCTGCGTTACACCCGTCACCTTGTTGGCGCTGGTTTTCTTCACAGAACATGCAGCATCGACAACGTGCCGACTGAAACCGAGTCTGCCTCCATCATCACCAAGCCGGCATATGCATTCACTTATCCACGACCAAAAGGGTTGCTGCGGGTGGGGCTGGAACAAAAAATGAGCAACCAGGGCAGGTCGGCTATCTTTCGTTTCGTCGACCCGATCGCAACAACGGCATTGTCAACGGCAGCGCCTTGCTGCCTGTCCGATAGATGACCCACATCTCAAATGCCCGGTCTGAGCCCAGCGTTGCTGCGTTGGTGATGGGGCGGGAAATAGCCGAAGCAACTTCCCGCCTCTGTGTGCCACCAATATGCAGTAGTGTCAGAAGCCAGGCACCAATACTTCAATAGCTGTATGGGCTAACGCAGCGATGATCGAGGCCGTCATAGCCCCTGAAGGTATCTGTCCGCGGATTGTAGGAGCGGTACCGGTTGAGACACCACTGTACGTGATCGCCTCCCGCATAGCCTGGCTCAGCGTCATAATAGTCGGGTTCAGCATAGTAAGGTGCCGCGACCGCGGCAGCGCCAAGCCACCAGGGAAAGGCGTACCAGTAGCCCCCGTAATAGTGGCGGTAATTACGATGGCGATAGCCGTAACGCGGGCCGTGACGACCCCTGTTGTATCCATAATGGCGTCTACCGCCACCATGGCGATACCCGCCATAGCCACCACGCCTGTTCCCGACCAACTCAACGGGCAGTTCACTGGCTGTCTGGGCAACCAGCGGCTGCGCTGCTGCCAGATTAAGGGTCATTGAATGCGCAGAAGTTGATAGGCCGAAAGATGCCATTGCCGCGGCGAGAACCGCTGCACCGAACATCGTCGCCGTGAGTGTCGTCTTCATAGTTGCAGTCCTGGAATAAAAGATCACGGGAGATGCCCGTCGACCATCGAGTGAGGCCCCACTAGCCACTGGATGATATATGCAACCGTGAAACATGAACGGCGGCTGAACGGCCCCGCCTGGCGCGCCCTCGCGATCGATAGCGCATCGATCCTTGAAGTGCGGGCTGCTTTCCCTTCAGCAATGGCGAGCGGGCTAACATCATCAGCGCGCTGATGTCGAGGACAGGCTTTGACCCGAGCCGTCTTGATTACGGTGACGTTCAGGGCCTTTCCCGGGTGGCCTTGATCACCCTGGCGGCGGTTTCCTGCAGCAATTGCAGATAGGTCGCATACTGTTCAGGCGAGAGAATTTTTTTCATCTGTCGCTTCTCTTTCGCCTCTATTGCCTGCAGTTCGCTGGCGGCTTTTTGCAGCTTATCAAACTCGGGCTTGGCATTGGGGTTGATGCTATGCTTTCGGAAGATCACGGCCATTTCCTTGTCGGACTGGCGAATGATTGCACTAACCTTGGAGCGCTGATCTCCGGAGAATTTTATGCGCTGCAGGACTTGCGCATCATAGATGCTGGCAGCCCATCCGCTCGCCGGTAACAGGGTCAGGCACACGCAGGCGAGCAACAGCATGATCAAAGGTGTTGCGACCCGGTTGAGGTGCCTGGTGGCAAATAATGTCTTATCGGATGGCATGCCTGTAGATCTCGTTCGTTTCCAGTCGTCCCGTCTTGTCTGGCACCCTAACACGGGCCGGCACTGGTTCAAGCTGATGCTTACTTGACCCGCGTCCATCTCTGCGTGAGGCAGACATATTTCACAAGGCAACCCTCGACGTCCATGGTTTGGCCCCTGGGCGTCAGGTAGACATCGTAGATCTTGCCGTTTCTGGAGTTGTAGACCTGACCCTCCAGGTAGGTCTGCTCCGCATTCGGCTGCAAGCCTGCCATGATCGTCAGGCCCAGGATCGGACGGGGTTGAAGAGCAGGATCAGGATTGCTCTTGTCTGTATGGGGCTGTCCGGTTTCGTCCAGCGGCTCCTTGAGCCAGACGATTCGACCGCACAGTTTGTCCTGGCACGGCGCGATCTCGATCCAGGCCTCACCGTCCTCGTCCGCCCACACCCCGAGCGCGGCTTCGCTAAGCTGTGCGAAGGCTGGTGGTGCGCCAATACCACACAGCGATATGGAAATAAACGCGATGGCGAGCAGGGCATAACTTTTGGTCTTAGTCATCCGTATGCCTTCTGATCCGATTTGTCGCAGTCAGTGCGCCTGCGAAGTCATCATCTGACGGGCCTCATTAACCAAGATAGCAATTGCGGCAGCACTACCAATGTGCACAACAATGTAAGGGTAATTACCGACAGCAAGAAGCTCGCCGATGCTCGCCATACCCCGATTTGGTGACAGCCACAAGGTCCTGAACGATCCCCTGGCGGTGACGCCAGAAATCCGCTCGGCTTTGGAGGTCCAGGTTCTGATAACCTGGGTGTCGGTCCTGGCTTCACGTGTGCGGCTGAAATCGTGAATGGCGCTGTCAATGCCGAAGCCGATGAGCAGTGCCAACATGATGACGTTGGCAAAATTGAAGGGTTGAATTGAACATCACCGTCTACGTGACCAAGATGGCGGTTGTATGCCCAGTACAGGGGCATGCGCGAATGCGAGACGTTTTGGAACCCATCATCAACCAATACAAAGAGGTCAGTATGTTTCAGACGACGGAGGAAGCCAGAGGCTGGCTTTGCGAGTAGAGCAAATCATGGTCCTCCTGCGCTTCTTCTCAAGCTCCAAGCGCCGTGGTCACATGTCGTAGGGCAATGATGCAGGGCCCAATTTCCCCCGTTGATCAATGATGCTGCGGTCTTGCGACTTGGGGCGGGTAGTCGGATATCCAATCACTATCTTCTAGAATGACGATAGCTTCCTGTTCCAACGAATGGACCCGTTGCCCGAGGACGAAGTCCGGAATGCGACAATCTTTCTCCTGGCGCGTCTCTCGGTTGCGTTTGCCGTTCGGGTGTGTTGATCTGGCTCCAATGGTTAAGGAGCTGTTAACCGGCCACGGTCCACGTTGATATGCAGTACATCGTTGCGATTCCTTACCTGAAATTTTGGCACCAGGGACCTGAAAGAGTGATAGGCCGACTCATAGCAACCGGTTCGCTGGCGCTTTTGCTGGTCATGCCTGCTGCCGCAGCAGGGGCAGAGACCATCGCTGGTGCCTTGGCGAAGGCCTACATGACGAACCCGCAGCTCAAGGCCGAAGAGGCGCGACAGCGCGCCACTGATGAACGTGTGCCGCAGGCAAAGTCCGGCTGGCGTCCCCAGGTGGAAGCGCAGACAGGGGTCACGCGGGAGTGGCAGGAGAACCGGTTCGTCGGTGATCCTGCGAGCAGCAAGAGCGATTTCACCAATCGCAGTTTCCGAATAACGCTCAACCAGCCGATATTCGATGGCTTCCGGACTGAGAATGCAGTGAAAGAAGCGGAAGCCTCAGTGGCTGCCGGTAACCAGAACCTGCTGGCAGTCGAGCAGGAGGTCCTTCTTAACGCGGCAACCGCCTTTATGGATGTTTTGCGGGATCGCGAGATCGTTGACTACCGCCAGCGATCGCTGAAATTCTTTGAAGAAGAGGTGCGAGCATCGCAGGCTCGGTTCAATGTTGGTGAGATTACCCGAACGGATGTGGCTCAGGCACGCGCGCGAGCTTCTGAAGCACAAGGCTTCCTCGCCGTTGCCATCGGCAACCTGGAGTCTTCAGTTGCAAACTACGTAAGGGTGATTGGTGAGGCTCCCGGTAAGCTGAAGTATCCTGGACTGTCACCACGTGTACCGAAGACATTGCGGGACGCAATCAACTTCGCATCGGAAACCAGCCCACAGATTTTGGCAGCTGCGTTCAACGAAGAAGCTGCCATCGCCAGCATCGGTGTCCGCAGGGCTGATTTGCTGCCGCAATTGGGCTTTCAGGCAGAATATTCAGTCGCTGCGGAGGCGAGTTCGTCCTTGCTTGACGCTGAATCCGGTAGCATCGGCGGCGTTCTATCCATACCGCTCTACGATGGGGGAAGTACTTATTCGCGCATTCGCGAAGCAAAACAAACAGCCAGCCAACGCCGGCTGGAGGTACTGGATGCTCGCAGGCAAGTTCGCGAGGCAGTTGTGCGCTCCTGGCATCTGCTGAAGGCCGCAACCGCCACCATCAAGGCCGCCGAGGATGCGGTTGCAGCACAGCGAATTGCAGTTGAGGGTGTGAGGGAAGAGGCCCGGGTCGGCACTCGCACCACGCTCGACGTGTTGAATGCAGCAAACGAACTGGTGTTTGCTTCGATCGCCCTGGCAAACGCAAAGCGAGACCGTATTGTGGCAGGTTATCAGCTGGTGGCCTCCACAGGCCGGATGACGGCGGCTGATCTGCGCCTGTCCGTGTCGTTGTACGATCCCCAAGTCAACTATGATGATGTCCGCGACAAGGCATTCGGGGCTCGGATACTGGATCAGGACTGACGCGGGCGTCAAACAAGCTGTCGACAAAGCAGCGAATCATCACCAACTAACCTTGTGGCTTTGCTTTAGCCACCCGATAGTGGTTGATCGGAGGTCTGTCCGTGTTCCGGACAGGGTATAGTGGTGCATGGGTAAGCCGGAAAGCGACCCGCCAAGCGGGCAAAGTGTCGAGCAGTTGCTGTCCTCGATCCGTCAGGCGATCGAGGCTGACAGCCGGCTTGATGCCACGGCCCGCCCGCCACAGCCTGCGCCGGGAACCGCACCTGCCGCGCCGGCAGTTCATCCCATGCAGGCAGCGGAACCTGTCCGCACTCCCTCAGCGCCCGGCTCAGCGCCCCAGGCAGCGGCGCCCGCGCGGGTGAGCGTCTCAACGGTCATGAAGCCGCAGTTTGCGCCGAAAACGCCCGAACCAGCTGCGGTTGAACAGCAACAGCCTGCTGCACCTGCCAGTACTGGCGAAAGGGATGACGTGGCGGCGTCTCAGCGCTATAGTTCCGGAAACCCATACCGTTTCCGCTATTCGCTGGAGGGATCGCAGACCTACATGTCGTTGAGAAACAGGCTGTCCTCGCTTAGCGCGCGCACCAGGGCAGATACGGGCAGGTCGATGGCTTCGCTGCTGGGCGGTGACGTCCGCCAGGAGGAGGCTCGCGCGCGGCAATACCGCCAGCCTGAGGCTGAGCGGGCGGAAGAGCCCCCCGTGCTGCGCAGTTCGCTGGCGCCCGAAGATGCCTATGTCGAGGAATATGCCGCTGCAGAACTGGCCTCGGGGTCGGTGAGCTACTCTCCCGATTATCACGAATGGTCGATGGAGCAGACGTTCGAGGACTATGGCCAGCCGGTTGCCCTGCCAGGAACAGGGCCGCAACAAGAGCAGTTTTCCGAGGACGCGGCACCACACTACGAGGCAGCCGGGCCGCAATATGCGCAGGCGCTGCCTGCTGAAGGATTTTACGCGGAGGCAGAACCGGAAATCGTCTACGAACCGGCGCAGCAGCCTGAACCGGTGTTTCCAGCCGAACCTGAACAGGACGCACAAGACGGCGGCCAGCTTCAGCTTGACGCCATGATCCGCGCCGTCATCGAGCCCGAACTTGCGGAGTGGTTCGACGTCCACATGCCGGATCATGTAGCCCGCGCCATGCCGGACGAGGAAGCCTTCATCGCCATGATCCGTCCGCTTATCGAGGACTGGCTTGAAGACAATCTGGCACCCATCGTCGAGCGGGCGGTGAAGGACGAGATCGCCCGCATCACTGGTCTCAAGCGCTAGTTTCGCCGCACTCTTCGCCTCAACCGTTGCAACGGCGCGTGCAGTGGTGTTTAACCCACCGCATTCATTCCTTTCCTTGCAGATTCCGTGACCGGCCATGCTCGACAAGCATTACAACCCCGCTGACATCGAAACCCGCCTGTATGACGCCTGGGAGGCGTCCGGCGCGTTCAAGGCGAACCAGCGCCCCGAGGGCGACCCGTTCTGCATCGTCATTCCGCCGCCAAACGTCACCGGCAGCTTGCACATGGGCCACGCGCTCAACAACACCATCCAGGACATCCTGTGCCGGTTCGAGCGGATGCGGGGCAGGGATGTGCTGTGGCAGCCGGGCCTCGATCATGCCGGCATCGCCACGCAGATGGTGGTGGAGCGCCAGATGGCCGAACGCCAGGAACCCGGCCGCCGCGACATCGGCCGTGAGGCGTTCCTCGAAAAAGTGTGGACCTGGAAGGCGGAAAGCGGCGGCACCATCGTCGGCCAGCTGCGGCGGCTGGGCGCCTCTTGCGACTGGTCGCGCGAACGCTTCACCATGGACGACGGGCTGTCGGCCGCCGTGCTCAAGGTGTTCGTGCAGCTTTACCGCGAAGGCCTGATCTACAAGGACAAGCGGCTGGTCAACTGGGACCCGAAGCTGCTCACCGCCATTTCCGACCTTGAGGTGGTGCAGGTCGAGACGCAGGGCAACCTGTGGCACTTCAAGTACCCCATCGAGGGCGAAGCGGGCCGCTTCATCACCGTCGCCACCACGCGTCCGGAGACGATGCTGGGTGATACGGGCGTGGCCGTTCATCCGGACGACGAGCGCTACAGGGACCTGATCGGCAAGCACGTCATCCTGCCGCTGGTGGGCCGGCGCATCCCCATCGTGGCTGACGACTATGCAGACCCCGAGGCAGGTTCGGGCGCGGTCAAGATCACGCCCGCGCACGACTTTAACGACTTCGAGGTTGGCAAGCGCAATGACCTCGCACAGATCAACATCATGGAGCGCGATGCCTCCATCGTGCTGGACGGCAACGAGGACTTCCTCGCCGGCGTACCCGCGTCGGACGAATTGAAGACCACCATCTCCGCCATTCACGGACAGGACCGTTTCGAAGCCCGCAAGCGCGTCGTCGCGATGATGGAAGAGCGCAGCCTGCTGGAAAAGATCGAGCCGCACAAGCACATGGTGCCGCATGGCGACCGCGGCGGCGTGCCCATCGAGCCATTCCTCACCGACCAGTGGTACGTCGATGCCTCCACGCTGGCGAAGCCCGCCATCGCCGCTGTCGAGGCCGGCGACACGGTGTTCGTGCCGAAGCAGTGGGAGAAGACCTATTATGAGTGGATGCGCAACATCCAGCCCTGGTGCATTTCGCGCCAGCTGTGGTGGGGCCACCAGATCCCGGCCTGGTACGGGCCGGACGGGCGGGTGTTCGTCGCCGAAACCGAGAACCTCGCGCTGGAAGAGGCCGAGAGCCATTATGGCTCGCGCGTCATGCTGACCCGCGACGAGGACGTGCTCGACACCTGGTTCTCCTCCGCCCTGTGGCCGTTCTCGACGCTCGGCTGGCCGGAAGAAACTCACGAACTCAAGCGGTATTACCCCACCAACGTGCTGGTGACCGGCTTCGATATCATCTTCTTCTGGGTTGCCCGCATGATGATGATGGGCCTGCACTTCATGAAGAAGGAAGACGGAAGCCCCCAGGTGCCGTTCGACACGGTGTACATCCACGCCCTCGTCCGCGACGAAAAGGGGCAGAAGATGTCGAAGTCGAAGGGCAACGTCATCGACCCGCTGGAACTGATCGATGAGTTCGGGGCGGACGCTTTGCGCTTTACGCTCGCCGCCATGGCCGCGCAGGGGCGCGACATCAAGCTCGCCACGTCGCGCGTCGAGGGCTATCGCAATTTCGGCACCAAGCTGTGGAACGCCGCCCGCTTTGCCGAGATGAACGGGGCCGCCCGCGTTGAAGGCTTTGACCCCGCATCGGCCAAGGTGACGCTCAACCGCTGGATTGCCGGCGAGGCCGCGCGCACCCGCGACGCCGTGACTAGGGCCATCGAGGAACACCGCTATAACGAGGCGGCGGGCGCGCTCTACAGCTTCATCTGGCACACCTTCTGCGACTGGTACGTGGAGCTGTCGAAGCCCATCCTCAATGGCACGGACGAGGCCACACTTGCCGAGACCCGCGCCATGACCGCGTGGACGCTCGACCAGATCCTGCTGCTGCTGCATCCGTTCATGCCCTACATCACCGAGGAACTGTGGCAGAAGACGGCAGGAGAGCAGGGGCGCGACACCATGCTGGTCACCGCCCCATGGCCGGTCTACGAGGGGCTGGGCGATGCGGGCGCCGACGCCGAAATGGCGTTCGTCATCCGCCTGATCACCGAGATCCGCTCGGTGCGCGCGGAAATGAATGTGCCGGCAGGCGCGAATATACCTTGCGTTCTGGCGCACCCGTCGGACGAGTCGTCCGCCCGCGCCAAACGCTGGGAGGCAGAGATTTCCCGCCTTGCGCGGCTGGAAAGCCTGATCGTGGCGGACGCCGTGCCGGAGGCTTCAGCCCAGATCGTCATGGACGAGACGGTCGTGGCGCTGCCGCTGGCTGGGGTCATCGACTTCGCAGCGGAAAAGGCGCGGTTGAACAAGGAACTTGACAAGACGGCCAGGGATATTGCTGCCATCGAGGGCCGGCTGAACAATCCCGGCTTCGTCGCCAAGGCCCCGCCGGAGGTGATCGAGGAAGCCAGGGAACGCCGCGAGGAACTCAGCTTGCGGGCGGGTCAGGTCAGGGACGCGCTGGGCCGCCTGGCGGCGCTGGGGTAGGGTAACCTTCAGTGTCATCCCCGGTTTGAACTCCCCACTGTCATCCCCCGGCTTGACCGGGGGGCCCAGTATCCACTGCGCCATTGATGTGCGGTAACAGATCGGACCAGTGAGGGTTTAGTTCCTCGATGAGGGCGATCGCTGGATTCACATTTCAAGTGCAACACCGAGGTGTTGAGCGAAGGCCTCGATTGGGGTCTGGAAGCCGAGACATTTTCGCGGGGTTGAGTTGAGCATCCAGACGATGTCGTCGAGGTCTGCATCACTGTAGTCGGACAGCGATGTCTTGCGCGGTAACTCACGTCGCAGCCGTCCGTTGGTGTTCTCGATGGAGCCACGCTGCCAGGGGCTGTGAGGGGTCACAGAAATAGGCTGGCATGGCGATCTTTTGCCGGACCTTTTCATGCCGGGCGAACTCTCCGCCATTGTCATCAGTGATGCTGCGACGCGCAATGCCGGGCAAGCCTTGCAGTTCGGTGACGATGGCCTCGGCAGTATCGCCTGCATCCTTGCTGTGAAGCCGGCGGACCAGCGTCAGTCGGGTGGTGCGCTCGTGCAGGGTGAGCAGGATGTCGCGCTGGCGGCGGAAGTGCACGAGATCGCCCTCCCAATGACCAAACTCGCATCTTTGAGCAACGCTTTCAGGGCGTTGACTGATCGGCACACGATCAGGAATGGCCGGCTCCCGCTTGCCGTTGCGCACCCGGCGGCCTCGTTTCGACTTGCGCTGGGCCAGGTATCGCGGCAGCCCCGTGCGGCGGCCTGCCGGACTGTAGACATACCGGTAGATGGACTCCGTCGATACCGTGTGGTCGACTTCATCGAGCTCCATCCGCCCGGCGATCTGTTCCGGAGACCATCCCATGGCAAGGCGGTCTTCGACATAGTCGCGAAGGTGGGTGGAGCGCTCAATGCGTGACCCCCGCAGCTTCCTCGCCCAGGCACGGCGTTCCGCGCTGATGGGGTTGTAGCCATCAACCCGTCGGTTACGCCCCAACTCCCGGTAGATACTGCTGCGGTTCCGGCCAAGCCGTTGCGCAATCTCGGTCTTCGAAAGCCCCAACTCCATCAGGCTGAACAGCTGACAGCGGGCTTCAAGTGTGAAGTGATCATAATGTGTTCCCATGGCGATCCCGGATATACCCGGTGTCGCACATGGTTTGCGAATCTAGCCTCTTCCAGTTGCGTTCCCACTTCTTCAGCCGCTTTTCGCGTCTGATCGCGACTTCAATGTCTGTATGTCCTTCGTACCAGATGAGCCTCAGAACGGCATGCTGCCGAGTGAACTTCGAACCTTGTCCCTTTCGGTGCTCGCTGATGCGCCGTTCAAGATCATTCGTCACGCCGACTTAACGCGTTCCGCCAATCTTGCTGGCGAGCATGTAGGCGTAATAATTGCGATGTCGCGTCATCTCTCGACTGTCACGAATACTGGGTCCGCCGGTCAAGCCGGGGGATGACAGTTGTGGGGTCAAGGCGGGGGCGGCAGATATGGCGGCGTCATTTGCCACCTCACTTTTCCATTGCCAAACCGCGCGCTCTCTCCATCAATATCCGCTCAGCGCCAACCCTGCCGGAGCCTTGCTGCCCATGCCCCACGCCGCTGAAGACCTGATCGATCTTGCCCGCTATCCCATCCACGAAGACGGCCCGGCGCGGCAGGCGTTGCTGGATCATGTGCAGCGCGAACTGGTCGATGACGGCTGCGCGGTGCTGAAGGGGTTCCTCACGCCGGCCGGCATTGCGGCGTTGACCGCAGAGGCAGAGGGCGTCTCGGCCCATGGCCACCGCTCGTTCAACCGCACCAATGTCTACTTCACGGCGGACGACCCGTCCTTGCCGGAAGATCACCCGAAGCGGCAGTTCTTCGACCGGTCCAACAGTTTCATTCCGGCCGACAACTTTGCCAAGTCCGGCCCCTTGCGCACGGTGCACGACTTTCCCGCCTTCGACCCGTTCATACGCGATTGCCTGCAGGAGCAGAAATTCTTCCGCTATGCCGACCCGCTGGCCGACGTGATCGTCAACATGGCGGAGGAGGGCAACGGCTTTCCCTGGCATTTCGACACCAACAACTTCACCGTCACCATCGCGCTGCAGAACGCCGAGGGCGGCGGCGAATTCGAGTATGCGCCCAACATCCGCCAGGGCGGGGAGAACTTCGACGAGGTGTCGCGGGTGCTGAACGGCACCTCGGACAAGGTGAAGGTGCTCAAGCTCGAGCCGGGCGACCTGCAACTGTTTCGCGGGCGCTATTCGCTGCACCGGGTGGCGCCGCTGAAAGGTGCCAGGCCGCGCTTCGTCGCCATCATCTCATATGTCGAGGAGCCGGGCATGGTGGCCACGCCGGAACGCTGCAAGCAGCTTTATGGCCGGGTGCTGCCCGTTCACTACGAACGCGCCGGCATGAGGGCAGATGCCTATATTGATTGACACTGCAATCCCGGCTCAGCCCGGCCCCTTGCCGGGGTTGCGGGGCAGCGGCGTGCGTCAGATCAAGCTCAGTCCTCGTTGTGCCAGGTGGTTGAAACGTACGACGTGTCCTTCTGGCCGGCGCGTTCGAAGTTGAGAAAATCCCAGTAGCCGCAGGTCTTGCCGGGAAAGTCGCGGCAGGTGGAGGGCCGCACCTCGTAGATGGTGCAGTTGCGTTCGTCGGTGTCGAAGAACTGGCAGATGCGGCCGAAATGTTCGTCCTTCTGGCGCTTCATCAGCCGCTTGTAGCCGTGGTCGGCGCGGAAGAAACGGCGCTCGGCCTGGGCAAGGGTAATGCCGAAGAACCTGGCGATGCGTTCGGCATCGCGCTTGGTCACCTGGATGACCGGGTAGGAGCAGCAATAGCCGGGGCACTTGCCGCAGTCATACTTGGGATCACTCATTTATTTGCCGCCGGCTGCCTTGAGCTTGTCGAACTGGTTTTGCGTCTTGCGGATCTCGGTGCTGAGCCACTGGCGGAAGGCAAGACCTGCCGCATTCAGCTTCAACCCCTTGCCCCAGACCAGCCAGTAGCCCTCGTCTTCTTCCTGAACGTAATCGAACGGCCTGACGAGCCTGCCGTCAAGCAGCGCGTCCGTAGCGTTGAGCTGGTCGGCAAGGGCAAAGCCCTGTCCGGCCTCCGCCGCCTGGATGGCCAGGTAGTTCTGGAACAGCGGCCCGGACCAGGCCAGGTCGGGGTCCTTGCTGCCGGCCTTGCGCAGCCAGTCGGCCCACCACTGGCGGGAATTTTCATGCAGCAGGGTGTAGTTGGCCAGGTCATCGGGCTTCCTCGGCGGGTTGGCGGCGATCAGCCCCGGCGCGCAGACGGGAAAAATCTTCGCCTTGCACAGCAGTTCCGCCTCCACTTCCGGCCAACCGCCCACACCGTAGCGGATGGCGATGTCATCCTCGCCGCGGTAGAAATCGGAAATGTACTCGCCGGGGCTAACGGACAGCTCGATCTCGGGATGGGCAGCGTTGAACTTGCCCAGCCGCGGCACCAGCCAGCGTGACGCGAACGCCCCGTCGGGCGCCACGGTCAGGTTGGAGCTGTCGCCTTCGATCATCGCATCGCGCGTCGCCTCGGCAATGGCGTCGAAAATCGGAGTGAGACGGGCGGCATAGCGCTTGCCGGCATCGGTCAGTACCACGCCGCGCCCGGTGCGTACGAACAGCGGCGTGCCAAGCCACTCCTCAAGCTCGCGTACATGGCGCGAAACGGCGGCGTGGGTGACGAACAGTTCTTCCGCCGCCTTGGAGAAACTCTGCGGGCGGGCGGCGGCCTCGAAGGCGCGGAGCTGGTTCAATGAGGGCAAACGGCGGCGCATGGGGTGGTGTTTCCGTCGAACATGTCAAAACTGTTACGATTCATCACATAATATATGTGATATTTCCTTACATGTCAGGTCAGTATTTGCCGTTTGCGCTGCACAATGGAAATCCACATATTGCACTCACGAGATACCCAACCAGTCACCGAGGAGAACGGACATGAGCTGGATTTTTGAAGCTTACGCAAATGTTTACAGTGCCGCCCTGTTCGGTGGCAACACCCCGCGCGGCAATGCTGCAACTGCGAAGTCGCACGCTGCCGCCGACGGTGCCCGGACCGCATCCTACCTGGCATCGTTCCGCTAAAGCGTTCACCGGCAGGGTTTGCCGGTAACTGCAAGACTCCCTGAGAGGCGCCCGCATGTGCTGAGCAATCAGCCGGCGGGCGCTTCCGCTATTACGGCCACCTCGACCACCCAGTCCGGGTTGGCGAGGCCTGATATGATCAGCAGGGTCGATGCGGCCTCATGACCGGCCATGACCTGGTCGCGCACCTCGCGGTACAACGGCACGCCTGCTGGATCGGTGATGTAGACGGTCATCTCGATGATGTCTTTCGGGCCCAGCCCCTGGCTGGCGAGAATTGCCAGCACGTTGTGCCAGGCCTGTATGTGCTGGCCGCGCGGGCTGTCCGCCAGCTTTCCATTCACATCGACGCCCACCTGGCCCGATACGAACACGAGATCGCGCCCGGCGGAAACGCGCATTGCCTGAGCATAGCGCGAGAACGGCGGCGGGGCCTTGCTTGTGGAAACTTTCGTGGCCATCGGGTTGATCTCCTCACAAGGGTTGTGCCGTGCAAGCAAAAGCGATAGAACAAAAAAAGAACACGCAGTTTTCAGCGCGAGTTCCGGCCCTGTGGACAAGGCGGGTGTCAGGCTGGCAGGCGGCGTTCACAAAGTCTAGTGTCTGCCCAACTGAAGTATCGAGGAGTGAGCAATCATGGCAGGTTCGGTCAACAAGGTGATCCTGATCGGCAATCTTGGTGCAGATCCGGAGATCCGCCACACGCAGGACGGCCGGCCCATCGCCAACCTCCGCATCGCCACGTCGGAAAGCTGGCGTGACCGCAACAGCGGCGAACGCAAGGAAAAGACCGAGTGGCACACGGTGGTGATCTTCTCCGAAGGCCTGTGCAAGGTGGCCGAGCAATATCTGCGCAAGGGCAGCAAGGTTTACCTTGAAGGCCAGTTGCAGACGCGCAAGTGGCAGGACCGCGACGGCAACGACCGCTACAGCACCGAAGTCGTGCTGCAGGGCTTCAACGCGACGCTGGTGATGCTCGACGGCCGGCAGGGTCAAGGCGGTGGCGCGGGTGATTCCGGCGGCTACAATCAGGACAGCGGTGATTTTGGCCGGGCCAGCCCGATGCAGCGCCCGCAAGGCGGCGGCGGCCGGGGCGGGGAGGGCGGGCCATCGTTCGCCCGCGACGACCTGGACGACGAAGTGCCGTTCTGAGGCTTGCGCTCCAGCGACAATTGATTCCTGCCGCCCGTGGTCTTGCCGTGTCGGCCGGCCGCGTTCACCGTTTACTAACCGTCTTCACCTAAAAGACGCTTAAAGTTGTACGCATTTGGTGCGGTGCGGCATGTTGTTCGCTGCAGCGCCACATTGTAGGCAAGATTCAGGGGCAAACCTACAAGCGTGCATGACAGGTTAGTGACAGAGGACTTGCCGCTGCGGCCCCCAGCCGTCAGAGGTCAACAATCCGGGGAATTATCGACATGAAGAAGTTTGTTCTGGCGGCCATTTGCGCCGCATCGGCCGGTTTCGGTTTTGTGGCGCCTGCGGCAGCCGGAGAAGTTCTCAAATCTCACGAGATCAAGAAGTTCGTTCCTGGCAGCGCGTCCGCGCAGATCATGGGCTCGAATGTCAGCATCTCGATGAGCCGCTCGGGCCGTCTTTCTGCAAAGTGGGATGGCGATCGCGACACCGGCACATGGCGCGTTTCGGGCGACCAGTTGTGCATCCGCTTCAACAAGTGGATGAATGGCGCCACCCGTTGCTCGGCTGTCACCAAGGCTGGCAACTCCTATCGCGTCGCCGGCGTGACCTTTTCCAAGAACTGATCGCTGCAAAGGGCCGCCACGGCGGTCCGGCCAGCTTTCCATCAACCCGCCGGACTGCCGGCGGGTTTTGCTGTTTCTCTGGCCTGCTGCCGCTCCTGCTGACGTGAGTTGCGTGTGAGCGAACCGTCCTGCAGGCTTGCGTGCACAGTTCGGGAGACGCCCCAATGCAGCCAGATCGACTGATCGCCATATCCATCATGATCGCAGCAGCGATCTTGCCCGCTGCGGCAGGCGAGGCGGACGTTGAGGCGGTCACTGCCACGCGCGCCAGCGATGGTACGTGGGCGTTCGAGGTAACGGTCCGCCACGCCGACGAGGGCTGGGGGCACTATGCCAACAGGTGGGACGTTGTGGCCCCTGATGGCACCATTCTCGGCACGCGTACGTTGCATCATCCGCACGAAAACGAACAACCGTTCACCCGTTCGATGGCCGGCGTGACGGTTCCCGGCGGGGTGAAAACAGTGACGATTCGCGCCCATGACTCCGTCCATGGCGAAGGTGGTCGCGAGTTTACCGTCACATTGCCGGACTAGCTCAATTTCATTGCGCATTATCAATGGCTTGCGGGGGCTGATTCAGGCGCGGCCGTGGCGTGGGCAAATTTGCTTATGGGGGCCGGATTTGCTAGTTTGACATGCAGGGATTCGCGTGTGCAGGCGCCGCATCTGGCGGTACTTTGCGCAGCACGCGAAGCAGGGGTATGTGGCCCGCGTGAAGCGGTGCCTGGCCGGCAACAAGGAGCCGCCGCTTGAGCGATGACAACGAGATGATGACACCGCCTCCGCCGCCACCGGAGGAGAGCGGGATCAGCACCATTACCATCGAAGACGAGATGCGGCGCAGCTATCTCGATTACGCCATGAGCGTGATCGTCAGCCGCGCGCTGCCGGACGTGCGCGACGGTTTGAAGCCGGTGCACCGGCGCATCCTGCATTCGATGAACGAGAACGGCTACGACTGGAACAAGCCCTACCGCAAGTCCGCCCGCGTGGTCGGCGACGTCATCGGTAAGTATCACCCGCATGGCGACCAGTCGATTTATGACGCGCTGGTGCGCATGGCGCAGGATTTCTCCATGCGCCTGCCGCTGCTCGACGGGCAGGGCAATTTCGGCTCGGTCGATGGCGATCCGCCAGCCGCCATGCGTTACACCGAAGTGCGCATGGGCAAGCCGGCGCATGCACTGCTGGAAGACATCGACAAGGACACGGTCGATTTCCAGGACAACTATGACAACTCCGAGCGCGAGCCGAAGGTGCTGCCGGCGAGGTTTCCCAACCTTCTGGTCAATGGCGCTGGCGGCATTGCCGTCGGCATGGCCACCAACATCCCTCCACACAACCTCGGCGAGGTGGTGGATGCCACCATCGCGTTGATGCAAAACCCGGCCATCGGCTTTGAAGAACTGAACCAGATCGTGCCGGGGCCGGATTTTCCGACCGGCGGTATCATTCTTGGCCGGTCCGGCATCCGCCTGGCGCAGAGCACCGGGCGCGGCTCGGTCGTGATGCGCGGCAAGGTATCGGTCGAGGAGGTTCGCAAGGACCGCGAAGCGATCATTATCCACGAGATCCCGTACCAGGTGAACAAGGCGTCGATGATCGAGAAGATCGCCGAGCTGGTGCGCGAGAAGCGCGTGGAGGGTATTTCCGACATCCGCGACGAGTCCGACCGGCATGGCATGCGCGTGGTCATCGAGATCAAGCGCGATGCTGTTGCCGACGTGGTGCTGAACCAGCTGTACAAGTTCTCGCAGCTGCAAACCTCGTTCGGGGTCAACTCGGTGGCGCTGACCGGCGGACGGCCGGAAATGATGACGCTGAAGGACATGCTGGAAGCGTTCGTGGCGTTCCGCGAGGAAGTGGTCACGCGGCGCACCAAGTTCCTGCTCAACAAGGCCCGCGACCGGGCGCACATCCTTGTCGGGCTGGCGATTGCCGTGGCCAATATCGATGAAGTCATCTACCTGATCCGCCATGCGCCGGACCCGGCGACGGCGCGCGAGCAACTGATGGGCCGCGACTGGCCGGCCAAGGACATGGCGCCGCTGATCCGGCTGATCGCTGATCCGCGCCACCAGCTCAAGGAAGACGGCGGCTACCGGCTGTCGGAAGAGCAGGCCAGGGCCATCCTTGACCTGCGCCTGCAACGGTTGACGGCGCTTGGCCGCGATGAAATCGGCGAGGAACTGGAGAAGCTCGGCGCCGAGATCAAGGATTACCTGGAGATTCTGGGCTCGCGGGTCCGTGTTCAGCAGATCATCCGCGACGAGCTGGCAGCGGTAAAGGCCGAGTTCGCCACGCCGCGGCGCACCGAGATTGCCGATTATCTCGGCGACGTCGAGGACGAGGACCTGATTGCCCAGGAAGACATGGTGGTGACGGTATCGCACACCGGCTACATCAAGCGGGTGCCCCTTGCCACCTACCGGGCGCAACGGCGCGGCGGCAAGGGCCGGTCCGGTATGCAGACCAAGGACGAGGATTTCGTCACGCGGCTGTTCGTTGCCGACACCCACACGCCGGTGCTGTTCTTCTCTTCACGCGGCATGGCCTACAAGATGAAGGTCTGGCGGCTGCCACTGTCGGCGCCGCAGGCGCGCGGCAAGGCGCTGGTCAACCTGCTGCCACTGGAAGAGGGCGAGCGCATCACCAGCATCATGCCGCTGCCGGCCGAGGAAGAGATCTGGGGCGAGCTGGACGTGATGTTCGCCACAACGCGGGGTACGGTGCGCCGCAACAAGCTGTCCGACTTCGTCGAGGTTCGCCAGAACGGCAAGATTGCCATGAAGCTCGACGAGGGCGACAGCATTGCCGGGGTGGAAACCTGCACCGACGCCGATGACGTCTTGCTGACCACCGCAAAGGGCCAGGCGATCCGCTTCAAGGTGACGGATGTGCGGGTGTTCGCAGGCCGCAACTCGGTGGGTGTGCGCGGCATTGCGCTTGCCGAAGGCGATGAGGTCATTTCCATGACCATCCTGCGCGGGTTCGAAGCCACCGCTGACGAGCGCGCCGCCTACATCAAGATGCGCCGGGCCATGGAAGGCGAAGATGCGGAGGCAACTGAGGGCGACGACGAAGGCAGCGCCGACGCCGGGATCAGCCAGGAACGCTACATCGAGATGGGTGCAGCCGAGCAGTTCATCCTGACGCTTTCCGAAAACGGCTTTGGCAAGCGCTCTTCCGCATATGAGTACCGGGTGACCGGTCGTGGCGGCAAGGGCATCACGGCGATGACGGTGAATGACCGCAATGGCGATCTGGTGGCCTCGTTCCCGGTGGAAGAGACCGACCAGATCATGCTGGTGACAGATGGCGGCCAGCTGATCCGTTGCCCTGTCAACGATATCCGTGTTGCCGGGCGCTCGACACAAGGCGTGACGGTGTTCCGCACTGCCGAGGACGAGACCGTGGTGTCCGTCAGCCGTATCTCCGAAGAGGTGAATGGCGATGCGGACGATGAGGACGGCAGCGAAGACGGAGCGCCGGAGGCCTAGCGGTCGAAGGTGATCAGTCCGGTTGCCGCCGGGATGTATTTGGAAAACCGGGGCGAGCCATCGGCGTTGCGGCCAAGGCAGAGCAACCGTCGCCGCCTGAGCCGGACCAGCATTTCGCGTTCGCGTTGCTTCAGGTGGCGGCTTGCTCCCCAGGCGATGACGATATCGCCGCCGTGGCGGGCGATCCAGCTGAGGGCGCGCTCGACGGCATGGCTATTGACGGGATCTGGAGCACCGGCTTCAGCCGTCAGGCTGACGGAGTTCGGTTCTATCAACGCACTCAGATTTACAACACCATGCACGTCGTAGCCATGCCGGGCGCTGATGCCGGTGGTCATCGCGGTGGTCGGATCGTTGATGTCGTCGCCGGCGCGGCTCGGGTTCATCATGATCCACAACACGAAGCGCTCACGTCGCTCCGTCAGGTTGCGCCGCAACCAGTAGCGGTAGCGGCCACAGCTGGAGAACACGGCAAGGCGGCTGGTCATGTTGCGGGGCAGGCGTTGCATGCGCCTTGTCTTATCCCGCTTGACCGCAACGGCAAACCGGGGATTGCTAGAAGGGTTGTCTCGTCGCAGCGGGTCTGTCCATGTCCATAGAACTTTATCTCGCTTATCTGGGCGCCACGGCGCTGCTGTTCCTGACGCCGGGTCCAGCCATGTCGCTGGTGCTGGCAAACGCTGCAGCACACGGCACCCGCGCCGGACTGATGACGGTGGCGGGCAACGCGGTGGGCTTTGCTGCGCTGCTGCTCGTGGTCATCGCAGGCATGGCGTGGATCGTCGAGGCGATGGCGCACTGGTTCGACCTGATCCGGCTGGCTGGCGCGGCTTACCTGATCTGGCTGGGGTTGGGCCGGCTGCTGGCCCGGCCTGACCCGTCAACGGGGCTGGTGCCGGCGCGCAAGGCGCACTTTCGCGAAGGCATGACGGTGGCCGTCGCCAATCCCAAGGTTCTCTTGTTCCTGGGCGCTTTCCTGCCGCCCTTCATCGATCCGGCCGGTAATGTGGCGCTGCAGCTTTGGCTGCTGGCGGGCAGTTTCGTGGGTCTCAGCATCGTGTTCGGGGCAGGGCTCGCGCTGGCCGGCGCATCGGCGCGTCGGTTCTTTGCAGGGTCAGGTGCGGTGCTGGTCGAGCGGATCAGCGGCGGCGTGCTGATTGGCGCAGGGCTGTGGCTGGCGCTGTCGCGCCGCTGACCCTTGGCAAGCCGGGCCGAAACACTGTAAGGGACTCATCCCATGACAAGAACTGGCTTCTATTCCGGCAGCTTCGACCCCGTCACCTATGGGCACATGGACATCATTGCCCGCTCGGCGCGGTTTCTTGATGCCCTTGTGCTGGGTGTGGGCGTGCACCACGGCAAGGTGCCGTTCCTGCCCACGGACGTGCGGCTGAAGCTGCTGGACGAGGCCTGCGCGCCGGTGCGCGGTGCCACAGGCTGCAGGATAAGCATCGTAACCTTCGACGGACTGGCGGTGAACGCCGCACGCGAGGCGGGCGCGGGAGTGATCGTGCGAGGTCTTCGCGATGCTTCCGACTTCGATTACGAAGTGCAGATGGGCCAGATGAACGCCGGCCTTGCTCCTGACATGGAAACGGTGTTTCTGGCAGCCAGCCCGGCCACGCGGATGATCGCCTCATCGCTGGTGAAGCAGATCGCCAAGATGGGTGGCGACATCTCGCCGTTTGTACCTGACGCGGTCAACAAGGCTGTTCTGAAAGCATTGAAAAGCTAACATTTACAATTCGCTGGAGAGATATCTTGAGAAAAGTTGCAGGCCTGCTGGCAGGTGTGATGATGATCGGTTTCGCAGGCTCGGCCCAGGCCGCCAGCCAGATCGTGATGGAGCTGAAGTGTGGGCCAGTGGTGATTGATCTTCGCCCCGACCTTGCATCGAAGCATGTGGCCCAGATCACGGCGCTGGCCTCGAAGGGCTTTTACGACGGCATCATCTTTCACCGGGTGATCGACGGCTTCATGGCCCAGACAGGCGACCCGACCGGGACCGGCATGGGCGGATCCGACTTGCCAGACATTCCGGCCGAGTTCAGTCCTGAACCATACGTCCGTGGCACCGTCGGGATGGCGCGCTCGAGCAATCCGGACAGCGCCAACTCGCAGTTCTTCATCATGTTCACCGAGTATCCATCGCTCAATGGCAACTACACTGTCTGGGGCAAAGTGTCTTCTGGCATGGAGTGCGTTGACCAGATCAACAAGGGCGAACCCCCGGCAAACCCGGACCAGATCATCAAGATGAGCGTCAAGTAGGCGGCATCGAACCTTTTTTGTCCAAACTACCTAAGGAGAGACCGGTGGCAGAACTTGACCCCAAAAACACCCTGATCGTTGAAATTCCGCATGGCCGGGTGGTCATCAGGCTGCGGCCCGACGTGGCGCCGGGCCATGTGGCGCGGATCAAGGAACTGGCGCGCGAAGGCTTCTACGACGGCACGCCGTTTCACCGGGTGATCGACGGGTTCATGGCGCAGGGCGGCGATCCGACCGGCACCGGAACCGGCGGTTCGAAGAAGCCGAACCTCAAGGCCGAGTTTTCCGACGTGCCGCACAAGCGCGGCACGGCCTCGATGGCGCGGGCGATGAACCCGGATTCGGCGAATTCGCAGTTCTTCATCTGCTTCACCGACTGTCCGTTCCTGGACGGCCAGTACACGGTGTGGGGGGAGGTCGTGGAAGGCATGGACGCGGTAGACAAGATCAAGCGTGGCGAACCGGTGTCCAACCCGGACCGCATCGCCAAGATGACGGTCATGGCGGATGCGACTTAGCTTGCGGCTGGCTGGTGCAGGGTTGACGGCGGGTCTGCTCATGGCAGGCCTGGCGGCGCCCGCATCGGCCACGCAGAACCTTTATTGCGAGTTCTCGGAGGATGTGACGGTCAACCTGCTGATGGGCTCTCTCGAGGTGGCGTCGGTGGTGCGCGCAGACATCACCGCAACAGGCAAACGGTGGTCGACACAGGCCGCTGATGGACTGACGGTCATCGCCATTGGCCAGGCGTTCCAGACGTCATCCGAACTGCGCGTCGATTTCACCGACAAGGACGTCAACGAGATCGTGGCCAGGCTCAGGCTGTTTCAGGCTGCTGATGATACCAGCGTGGCGCAGGCCGGCACACTGAAGATCGAGGGCGTTGGCGTCTGGCCCGTTATCTGCTCGGAAGGCGGCTGAGGCCGCACCCCGGATGTTGCAATGAAAGTAGACCTGTTCGATTTCGAACTGCCGCAGGATCTCATTGCGCTGCGGCCGGCATCCCCACGCGATAGCGCGCGCCAGTTGATTGTCCATGCTGGCCAGGAACCGGAACTCGCCGATGACGTGGTGTCGAACCTTGCCTCGCACCTGAACCCCGGTGACGTGCTGGTGTTCAACGACACCCGCGTCATTCCGGCGAGGTTGCACGGCCGGCGAGTGGGGCGCGGCGATGCGGAACCCCAAATCGAGGTCACCTTGCACATGCGGCTGGATGAGGCCCGCTGGAAAGCGTTTGCCAAGCCCGGCCGCAAGCTTGCAGTGGGAGACCGGATATGCTTCGGCGGCACAGGCGAGGTTTGCTACGCCGAGGTGCTCACAGCGACCGTGGAGGCGAAGGGTGAGGGCGGGGAGATCGACCTGGCTTTCAGCCTGCACGGGGCCTATCTGGACGAGGCGATTGCGTTGCATGGCGAAATGCCGTTACCGCCCTATATCGCGTCCAAGCGCGCTACGGACGATCGCGACCGGGCCGACTATCAGACCATGTTCGCTGCCCATGACGGCGCGGTTGCAGCGCCGACCGCCGCCTTGCACTTCACGCCGGAGCTGATGAAAATGCTGGAAGCGCGCGGAGCGAGCCACGAGTTCGTGACGCTGCACGTGGGCGCCGGGACGTTCCTGCCGGTCAAGGCGGACGATACGGCTGACCACAAGATGCACTCGGAATGGGGCGTTGTTTATGATGACGTCGCTGCCCGGCTGAATGCGGCGCGCAGGGCGGGCGGGCGGATCATTGCCGTGGGGACGACGCCGCTCAGGCTGCTGGAAAGTGCTGTGGATGAGGCCGGCGTTATTCAGGGCTGGTCAGGGGCAACCGACATCTTCATCACGCCGGGCTACCGGTTCCGCGCCATCGACGTGCTGATGACCAACTTCCACTTGCCGAAATCGACACTGTTCATGCTGGTCAGCGCGTTCTGCGGGCTCGAGGTGATGCAGCGGGTCTATGCACATGCCATCGCCAATCGCTACAGGTTCTATTCCTATGGCGACTCAAGCCTGCTATTCCCGCCGCCACGATGACTGACAAGTTCGACTTCACGCTCCACAAGACGGACGGCGGCGCACGGCGCGGCACTGTGCACTCGCTGCATGGCGACATCCGCACGCCCGCCTTCATGCCGGTTGGCACGGTGGGCACCGTCAAGGCGCTCTATCTGGAACAGGTCAAGGAAGCCGGCGCCGATATCATCCTCGGCAATGTCTATCACCTGATGTTGCGGCCGGGGGCTGAGCGGGTGGCGCGGCTCGGCGGATTGCACAAGTTTATTGGCTGGGACGGGCCAATTCTCACCGATTCAGGCGGCTTTCAGGTGATGTCGCTGTCGCAGATCCGCAAGATCACCGAGGAGGGCGCCACCTTCCAGTCGCACATCGATGGCACGAAGCATCACCTGAGCCCGGAACGCTCTATGGAAATCCAGCGGTTGCTGGGTTCCACCATCCACATGCAGCTGGATGAGTGCATTGCCTTTCCGCACGAACGCAAGGACGCCGAGCGCGCCATGCAGCTTTCGCTGCGCTGGGCGAAACGGTCACGAGAGGCGTTCGGCGACCAGCCGGGCAGGGGCTGTTTCGGCATCGTTCAGGGCGGCACGGATGCGGGCCTTCGCGAGGAAAGCGCCAGGGGGCTGCAGGAGATCGGCTTCCATGGCTATGCCATCGGCGGGCTGGCGGTAGGCGAGGGGCAGGAACTGATGCTCTCGACGCTTGAGGTGACGACGCCACACCTGCCGGTCGACCGGCCTCGCTACCTGATGGGCGTAGGCACGCCGGAGGACATTCTCGAAGCGGTGGCGCGCGGGGTCGACATGTTCGACTGCGTGATGCCGACCCGCTCGGGCCGGCATGGGCAAGCGTTTACCAGTTTCGGCCGGTTGAACCTGCGAAACGCAAAACATGCCGAAGACCTGCGCCCGCTGGACGCGAGCATTGATCATCCGGCCCTGAATGGTTATTCCCGTGCCTACCTGCACCATCTGGTCCGTTCGGGCGAAATTCTCGGCATGATGCTGATGTCCTGGGCCAACATTGCGTATTATCAATACCTGATGCAGGGTATCCGGGATGCGATTGAAGAAGGCCGCTTCGAAGCGTTTCGGGCCGAGACGCGGGCCAAGTGGGCTGCAGGCGAACCGATTTGACGAATTGCCCATCAAGATGACAAAAAGTTGTGGCTATTTGCCATCGAAAATGCTCGGGATACTACTCGACTCCTGCTATGCATCGGGACGTTTTAGGGGGCGCGCTGAGAGAATCGGCTCGCGGTGGGCTGAATTTTCTAGTGAAGAGTGACACATTGACTGAAACTACATCGACCTGGATGGCGCGCCTTGCGCCTTACCGTCAGCCTGATGCACGCCGCGCCGTGCTGGAAATCTTCATCACGATCCTGCCGTTCATGGCCGTCTGGGCTACGATGCTGTGGCTTATGCAGTATTCGGTGTGGCTGGCCTGGCTACTGGTGCCGCTGGGCGGCGCCCTGCTGGTGCGGCTGTTCATCATTCAGCACGATTGCGGGCATTCCTCCATGTTCGAGTCACGCGGGGCCAACGACTGGGTTGGGCGCGCGCTGGGAGTGTTGACGCTCACTCCCTACGACTACTGGCGCCGCTCCCATGCGCTGCACCATTCCACCTCGGGCAATCTCGATCGCCGCGGCATCGGCGATATCACCACCCTGACGGTCGAGGAGTACCGGGCTCTCGGTTTCTGGGGCAAGATCGGTTACCGCGTTTACCGGCACCCGATCGTGCTGTTCGTCATCGGGCCAGCATGGTTGTTCATCATCACCCATCGCCTGCCATTGACTGCCGCCCGGCGGGGCGAGTTGCCGTGGGCAAGCACCATGGGCACCAATCTCGGCATTGCCGCCATTTATGGCGTCATGATGTATGCCGTCGGACCATGGAATTTCCTGCTGATCCAGCTGCCTATCGCGGCATTTGCCTCATCGCTGGGGGTCTGGTTGTTCTATGTCCAGCACCAGTTCGAGGACACCCACTGGGAACGGCAGCAGGACTGGACGCATGAGGATGCCGCCTTGCATGGCAGTTCCTTCTATGATTTGCCACGCCCGCTGATGTGGCTGACCGGAAACATCGGCATACATCACGTGCATCACCTGTCCAGCCGGGTGCCATTTCACCGGCTGCCAGCCGTGATCCGGGACTTTCCGGAACTGGCGAAGGAAGCACGCCGCTTCACCTTCCTGGAAAGCCTTCAGTGCGTACCGCTGACGCTGTGGGACGAACAGTCACGCAGGCTGGTGTCGTTCCGTCAATCACGGCAGGCGATGAACGCCGCTGCGATACCCGCCGAGTAACGCCTCAGCGCAATCCGCCAACGGGAATGATTTCGGGGCTCTCCGGCGTCCAAGGGGCGCCGGACCAGTCGGCGAGCCACTGATCCGCCTTGAGACCAGCCTCGGCCATCAGCGTGGCGATATGGCTCTTGGTGCTGAAGCGGATGTCGGCCTGCGCATGCCACATCTTGCCATCGGCCTCGCGGCGGTAAACCGTATCGTAGCTGGCAATGCCGGTTGTCTCGTCGAACGCCACATCATTCCACGCCTCGATGCGTCCCAGTTCGCGGTCTGCGAAGGCGCGCCTTGAAGCCTCCGGCGTTCACTCCTGCCACTCGCGCGCCGCCGGATTGCGGCTGTCGAAGATGAAGCATCCACGCGGCGCCAGGTGCGCAGCGATGGTTTCAAGCGCCGTCAGCTGGTCCGCGTCGGTCAGGAACACCTGGAAGGCATGGCCGGTCATCACGATCAGGTCGAACGTCTCGCCAAGCCGCACCGATCTTGCGTCGCCTTCGATCCAGGTGACGTGCCGCCCACCGGGCCGCGACCGGGCCACATCCAGCATGGCGGCGGCCGGGTCCACACCGGCAAGCCGGATGGTGCCGGGCAGGCTGGACAACAGCAACCCGGTTCCGCAGCCGAGATCCAGCACCGAAGCTGCCTGCGCCGCCATTCGCGCGCAGAACCGTGTGTCCTCTCCCCAGCCGTTCTCCAGATCGTAGAAACGCACCAGCGCAGGATCATCATAAAGTGGGCTGTTGACGGTCATTGGGGGCCTGTTTGCGGGGTTCCGGTTGACCTTGCGGCTACACCGTGCGACATAAAGGCAGTTCCAGGAAAGATGGGCAGGAGTTCCCCAAGAACATGAAAATGACTGGCGAGGAGATCATTGCCGCCCCGCGGCGCGTGGTCTGGGATGCGCTGAACGATCCCGAGGTGCTCAAGCAAAGCATTACCGGCTGCGAGGAGATCAAGAAAAAATCCGATACCGAGTTTGAAGCAAAGGTAACCGCCAAGGTGGGACCGGTAAAGGCGTCCTTCCTCGGGGCGGTGAAGCTGTCGAAGCTCAATCCGCCGCGCAGCTTCGTCATCTCCGGCGAAGGCAAGGGCGGCGTGGCCGGATTCGCCAAGGGCGGCGCCACCGTGCAGCTCAGCGATACCGCAGATGGTCAGACGAAGCTGTCCTATGACGTCGATGCGCAAGTGGGCGGCAAGCTTGCCCAGATCGGCTCGCGGCTGATCGATTCAACTGCCAAGAAGATGGCGGCGGACTTCTTCAAGAAGTTCAACAATATTGTCAGCGAGCGCGCGCAAGCGTCTGAAACCGAGTCAGCTTCCAGCGCGCCCGCCAAGAAGACAGCCGCAAAGAAGCCCGCAGCCAAGAAGGCTGCCAGCAAGACGGCCGCCGAGACTGCAACCGCTGCTGCTGCCGCCAAGCCTGCCGACAAGACGGCCAGCAAGGCCACGGCGCCAGCTTCGAAGCCTGCCGCGAAGAATGCCAGCAAGGCAACAGCTGCGAAGAAGACTGTCAAGGCTGCGCCAGCACCGGCGCCTGCAGAAACTCCAAAGGTTGCTCCAGCATCTGCGAGCGCCCAGGCCCCGGCGGCGAACAAGCCGGCCACCAAGCCAGCCGATGCCATGCCGCCGCAAGCCAAGGCCATGTCCAAGTTGTGGTTATGGATCGTTTTGGCTGCTGCTGCCGGGCTCATCATGGTGTGGGCATCGGGGCCGGGCGGGGGTCAGTAAGGCGCCTTATCCGGCCACCTGTTTCCTGATTGTTAAGCATAATCGGGTTTAGCTGCTGGTATTGACCGGCGGCAACCTGGCTTGCGCTTCACGTCCGGAACAGGGGTTACATGTCACCACAGGCACCACGCGGGCAGGACGGCATCGGCAAGGCGCTCGGCGCCAGCCGGACAGCTGTCATGTCGACAGCCGTCTTCAGCCTGATCATCAACCTGCTGATGCTTACCGGTCCGCTGTTCATGCTGCAGGTCTATGACCGGGTGCTGACCAGCGGCTCCGTGCCGACGCTGCTGGCGCTGGTGATGCTCGTCTGCATCCTTTACGGGCTGTATGGATTTCTCGAGTTCATCCGCGCCAGAGTGATGATGCGCGTTGGCCGCTCGCTTGACGAGAACCTGCGGGCGCGGGTGTTCGACATCGTCAGCCTGCACGCGCTCAAGGGCGATCCCAAGGTCCGCCTCACCCCGGTCAACGACCTGCTGACGTTGCGCCAGTTCCTGTCGGGACCGGGGCCGTTCTCGTTCTTCGACATGCCATGGGCGCCGGTTTACCTGGCCGTGATCTTCATGCTGCATCCGGTGCTCGGGCTCGCCTCGACGGCAGCCGTGGTGTTGCTTGCCGTGCTGGCCATCATCAACAACCGGCTGGTGCGGGAACCTGCTGCCGAAGCGCAGAAGGCGGTCTCCCAGGCCCAGGTGATCTCCGAGGAAAGCCTTCGCAACGCCGAGCTGGCCAGCGTTCTGGGCATGACCGACAACCTTCGCGAGCGCTGGATCGCGCGCCAGCAGGAGGCGCTCGATGCCCAGACACAGGCATCGGACCGGGGTGGTCTGGTGTCGGTCACGTCGCGAACGCTGCGGCTCATGTTCCAGTCCGGCATCCTCGCGCTTGGGGCGTTGCTTGCGATCCAGCAGGAAATTTCTCCCGGATCAATGATTGCCGCCTCGATCATAATGGCGCGCGCGCTTGCCCCGGTGGAGCAGGCGGTAGCGCACTGGCAGGCATTCGTGGCCTTCCGCAGCGCCTGGGCCAGGCTGTCCATGCTGATCAGACAGGCGCCGGCGCCTGCCGAGCCGATGCAGCTGCCGAACCCGACCGGTGCGGTGGAAGCTCTGGGCCTTACCGCCTTTGCTCCCGAAGGCGACAAGCCGATCATCTACAACATCAATTTTGCCGTTGAGCCAGGCACAGGCCTCGGCATCATCGGGCCGACCGGCGCCGGCAAGTCGACGCTGGCGCGGGCGCTTGTTGGCGCATGGCCGAGGATCAAGGGCAAGGTGCAACTGGATGGTGCTGACATACGCCAGTGGAACCCGGTACTGCTGGGGCGCCATGTCGGTTATCTGCCGCAAGAAGTCGAGCTGTTCGAGGGAACCCTGGCAGAAAACATTTCCCGCTTCATGCCTGATGCCCAGCCTGACGGCATCGTGGCCGCGGCAAAGCAGGCGGCGGTGCATGACATGCTCGTGCGGCTGCCCGAAGGCTACAACACCCGGGTAGGTGCGGGCGGGCACAGGCTTTCGGCGGGCCAGTTGCAGCGCATCGGGCTTGCCAGGGCCATGTATGGTGATCCGACGCTGATCATCCTGGACGAACCCAATGCCAACCTCGATGCCGAGGGTGAGGCAGCGCTCGTGCAGGCGGTGATGAACTCCCGCCGGCGCGGGGCAACCGTCATCGTCGTGGCGCACCGGCCCAGTGCGCTCGCAGCCATCGACATGCTGCTGATGATGAAGGACGGCCAGCAGGTTGCGTTCGGTGCGAAGGACGAGGTGCTGGCGAAGGTGCTCAACCAGCGTCAACAGGCAGGTGCGCCTGCCACTTCGTCCGCCGGGCCCGCCGCGCCACGCGGGCAGGGCCATGGCATGACCATGTCCGGCCAGATGGCGCTGGCCAGCGACGGAGCATAGGCGCATGAGCGGCGAGAACACGGCAAACACCATGCGGCGCTATCAGATTGCGGGCTTTGCCGGACTGTTTCTGGTGATGGGCAGCGTTGCCGGGTGGGCCGCCCTGTCGCAGATTCGCGGCGCGGTGATTGCAACCGGTCAACTGGTGGTGGATGGCAGCACCAAGCGCATCCAGCATCGCGACGGCGGCATCGTCGCCGACATCCTTGTGAAGGACGGCGATCTGGTGAAGGCCGGTGACTTGCTGGTGCGGCTGGATGACACCGACGCCCGCGCCGAACTTGGCATCATCGAGACCATCCGCGCGGAATGGCTGGCCAAGGCGGCGCGTTTGAAGGCTGAGCGCGACGGCGCCAGCCAGATCAGCTTCCCGGCTGAATTGCTGGCGCGGCAGGACGAACCGGTGACCGGCGAGCTTCTGGAAGGCCAGGAGCGGATCTTCGCCTCGCAGAAGGCCTCGGTCGACGGGCGGGTGAAGCAGTTGGACGAGCGCATCGAGCAGCTGAACAAGGAGATCGCCGGCATCGAGGCGCAGCTGGCCGCCCGGCAGCAGCAGCACAAGCTGATCAGCAAGGAACTGCGTTCCATGCGCCAGCTTCTGGAAAAGGGACTGGTGCAGGTGACGCGGGTGCTTGCACTGGAACGGGAGCAATCGCGGCTTGACGGTGAAACCGGCCAGCACGAAGCGCAGATTGCCCGTGCGCGCGGCCAGATCAGCGAGATCCAGTTGCAGGTCCTGCAGATCAAGGACGATGCGCTGACCAAGACGCTGGGCGAACTGCGCGAGGCGGAGGCCAAGGTGGCGGAGTTCGACGAGCGCCGCATCGCCGTGGCTGCCAAGCTGAAGCGGATGGACATTCGCTCGCCTCGCGACGGTTATGTGCACCAGCTGGCGGTTCACACCATTGGCGGGGTAATTGGCGCTGGTGACCCGGTGATGATCATCGTGCCTGAGGAGGATCCGCTGATCGTCGAGGCGAAGGTGCGGCCGCAGGACATTGATCAGGTGCATGCCGGCCAGCCGGCAATCATGCGGTTTCCCAATGCAGCATCGTCGATCACCCCGCAGATCAGGGGCGAGGTACTGTTCGTCAGCGCTGACCTGAAACAGCCGGAGCCGAACGAGCCGCCGTTCTATACCGTGCGGCTGCACCTGAACGAGGGCGAGTCGGCCAAGTTGCACGGGCTGGAATTCAAGCCAGGCATGCCGGCGGAAGCGCACATGCAGACAGCCAGCCGCAGCCCCTTGAGTTATCTGCTCAAACCGTTTAGGGACCAGTGGCAGCACGCCATGCGCGAACGCTGAAATCAAGCGGCGAACCGGTTTCACCCTGCCGACGGGGCTTTCACCGGACCAGCCGCACTGGCCATTGCCGACCGGCACTTGGCCTCTTGGGAGCCTGTAGCTCAGTCGGTAGAGCAACTGACTTTTAATCAGTAGGTCCAGGGTTCGAATCCCTGCGGGCTCACCAAATAAAGGTCTGAAACTAAATAAAAATTCACCTCAGCCTGGGGTGGGGCGTACTAGGGATATATCTTGGGGTATGCCGCGGGGGGTGCCGGTAGAGTTTTCTCACCAGTTCTGCGCTTGAGCCGGGACAATGCACGGCAAAGGGGTTCACATGCTTCTTCTAGAGCATCATCCGATCAGATTGAATCATCTGATCGGATAATGATGCTCGATTCCAAAGTGCTAGGGCAACTTTAGCCATTCAAGGTGAACGGCTGTTGCTCTAATAGATCACAAAGATGGCAGAAGCAGCATGACGCAGCGTATAGGCGATACTTGCAACCAGCCACTACGTTTATCGATCAGTATCGCATAACCTAGTTCCATTGCTTCTCTCTGACGCCGATTTTTGCCACGTTATCCCAGTGAGCCTCCCCCAAAGAAGTGGTCCGCCCCTATGATTAGGAAAGCGGAGGACCTGAGATGGCCATTAAGAGACCCAAGCCTGAAGAGATTGTCGTGAAGTTGCGGCAGGTTGAAGTTCTGATGGGGCAAGGCATGCCCCGGATTGATGCGATCAGACAGATCGGCGTGACTGAACAAACCTATTACCGCTGGAAGAAGAAGTACGTGGGAATGGGCACAGAACAACTCAAGGAACTGAAGCGGCTCCAGAAGGAGAACGAGCGCCTTCGCCGTGCCGTGTCGGACCTGACGTTGGACAAGCTGATCCTTTCGGAGGCCGCACGGGGAAACTTCTAAGCCCCTCGCGTCGGCGTGCCTGCATCGACCTGGTCCGCAGCCAGGTGAAGGTTTCTGAGCGTCGCGTTTGCCGTGTCTTGGGCCAGCACCGGTCCACACAACGGCGATTACCACGGGGGCGTGCCGACGAAGAACGCCTGGTTGCTGACATGATCGAGCTGGCGCGTGAAGCCGCCGCCGGCGTTCAGGTCGCCGCTGCCCCTCAAGACCGGGTACAGCGGCTGTGGCCGCTGCTGACGGATCAGTACAAGAACGTGCGCATTGCCGCAGCAAGAGCCCTGCTTGGTGTGCCGCTGCATGCCGTTGGTCCGGCACAATCACAGAAGTTACGAATGGCGTCTGCGGAATGGCGGGAATCGCTCAACAAGAAGACGGACTTTCCCGAAACCCACCTGATCCTGGGTGGCATCGCCCTCACTCTTCGAAACCTTCCTGCGGCGGAAGGGGCCTTTCGCGAGACTGTCAGGCAAGACCCGCAATTCGTGGATGCATGGGTCATGTTGGTCAGAATCCGCGCCGCTTTGAATGACGTCGCCGGTGCCCGTGCCATGCTCGAGGACGCAATGGCCAGCAACCCGGACAATGAGGTACTGGGTTCGCTTGCGGGCCAGCTGCCCTGATTTGGTGAAAGGTTTAAAGCCTGGTTATCGCCCTCCACTGGACACATCGACGTCCAACAAGCTGCAGCCCTTGACAATCGGAGGAGGGGCAATTGCCCTACTCGCAGAGCCAACTTCTGGCTTCATCCTGCATTTGAAACATGGCGACCTGTCTGTGCTGGTTGATGATCGGTTCCAGGACATTTCGCATCCGGGCATGGCCCTGTAACGGGCATACTACGGCCAGCTTGGTCACATACCGGCTGACTTCCCGGGCCACGAATTCGTTGTACGAACTGCTGTCCTTGTTCGCGCGCGGTTCATAATCAAGAACCAGCAGCCAGCGACTTATTCCAGCGGCTTCGATCTCTCTCAAGGCAGCAAGAAAACTTTGCTGATAATCCTCTATCTCAGGCTGTGAGCTGAAATAAAACGTGACGATCCCATCGATGGTGTCGATGTCATAGTCGATTACCATTGAAGTTCCCTCCTGTGTGCGATCCGACCATCGCCTGCAGACCCATCACCTATAATAGATGATCGCAGTCAACTGTGGGCACCAAGTGTGGCGCTCCTTCCACTGGGAACCAGTTCTTAGCGCTATTTGCTTCCAGCACCCATGGGCACGGTCAACGTAATCCAGCCAGCCCGGCCCCTTACCCGGTTTTCAACTGCCAATTCCTCAATGTACTTGAAATTGGCGAAGACCGGGACGCCAGCGATCGGAATCATCGCATTCAACTCCGGCCCGATGGCAGTAACCTGTCCCTTGAAGTCGCCGAGTACCGCACCCGAACCGCTGTCACCAGTGATCTGCTGGCCATGGAAGAAGTTGACGCCCAGCGCCACGGTTTCGGTCAGGTATTTGGCGGCAATGAGTTCAAAGTGAAACTCGTGACCACTCGTGTAGTCGGTTGCAGTGTTTGTGCCATTGAACGTGAACCCGGCTGCAGCCGTGATATCAATGCCCACCGCAGGATCAAACCACGTATAGGCGCCGGTGATGTCCACTGCCCATCGATGAAACGACAGGTTTGCCAACTCGCCCACATCATATTGTCCGATGGGAACGTTGACCATCGTGGTGACGTTCCAGTAAGACGTCCCTTCGTGCCACCCCAAGGCAGCGGTAAGAACAGGGTCTCCCCAACCGCCAAAGGAGTCATTGCGGCTTGGCGAGAGGTTGATGTTCGGAGCGCTGCTGATGGTGCCGGATGCAGTTGCATCCACCACACCGAGAACAGCCGTCACGCCGATTGCGAGATCTCCTCCGAACACGTCAATTGGCGTCACCCAGAGGGCGGTGGGAAAGTAGGCAAACGCATCGACATCAAGCCCCCCGTTGACAATAATTCCACCCTCGGTGATCTCTCGGGAGGTACTGCCGCCGTAAAAGTAGAGCGGGTTTGACGAGTAGAACCCTTCTGGGGGAAGTATCCCTGCGCCGATCCCTTTGGTGCCGGCTACGTACAGACTTGCACCACCTTCTGTCGCTTGCGCCTCCGCGAACACCACTGCAGACAGCAGCGTCGCCGCAACGCCCACAGTTTTCACCCTACCCCATTCCATCACCACTCTCCCCTCGGTGATCCGCGGCCAATTCAAGCTGGTTCGCCGAATTTCAAACTTGTCTGTAACCGCCGCCGACCCAGTCCAGAACCATTTGGGCAAATTCGTCCCGCGCGTCCTGGTAGCTGTAATGTCCACAGCGCTTGAAAATTGTCAGATCGCTTCGCTTGAGCCGCTTGTGCAGTTTCTCTCCGGTCTCGACGAAGAGGAACATGTCGAGATCGCCCCAGAATATCTTTACCGGAATTTCGATTTCCGACAGGTGAGGCTCGATTGTTTCGAGGTTCTGCGGATAGCTTTGGAACCACTTGGTGACGGGGCCGATACGGCCCTTGTAGGAAGCAACATAGTCCGCCACTTCTTCGTCGCTGAACTGGTAGTTCACGCAGGCAAGCCGGTTGCCTCCCTCGACAAACGCTCCCGCTCCTGCAATGCGAAAAACCATTCGCCAGAACGCAGAGTCGACTGCCTTGTTGATGATGCTGCCATTCGGCGATGGCACGATAGCTGGACCATCCCCGATGATCAGGCTTTTGGCCCGGTGCTTGCGGTGGATGACATAGTGCAGCGCTACGGGCATGCCGACATCAGGCCCGACAATATGCAGGTCTTCGAGGCCTTGTTGCTGGATGAACTCATCAAGTATGCGGCTTTGCGCCTCAAATGTCATGACTTCATCACCGCCCTCGCTTCCGCCAAACCCTGGAAGGTCCAGGGCGACGACGCGATAGCCCTCCGTCAGGGCAGGCCAAATCTGGTCGAAGGCAATGATGCTCTGCGGCAGCGGGCAGAGAAGCAAGATCACCGGACCATCCTGCGCCCCGCCTCGCGCAAAACGAAGTTTCTTTCCCGCCACAGTGGTAAACTCGGGCTTCATGGCAAATGGCCCCGGGCGGGCTTGCAATGGCATGCCGGATGCCTGCTGGGCCTGCTTGATCTGGCGGTACTCGGGGGTAACCGCCAGCAAGACGTTGGCGTTGAGGTTATCGAAAAACCCAATGGGTCCTGAGGCCATACTGAAATCTCTCTTCGTTCGGTTGGATAGGTCTACCGGGCAGGAAACAGGAAGACGTTCATTTCTTGTCTTCGGGAAATCCGAACCACGGGCTCCAGTCATCGCGGACGGAAACAATTCCCCCCTGCTTGGCATAAGCGTCGTAGAGCGCGATCATCCGGGCGAGGCGTTCCGGCTCGCTGGACTGCAGCGGCATTGTTTCGCCCGGGTCGTTGCGAATGTCATATAGATGCCATGCTCCATCACCGAACATTCCGGGCCGGACACGGATGGCCTTCCAATCGCCCTGCACGACATAGGAGTTGCCAAACAGTTCGAACGCGTACCAGTCATCTGCAGTCCGCGGCGAAGGCACGTCTCCTTCCAGGTATTTGCGCATCGATATGCCCGAGGGCGGGACAATCTTGCGGTCGCCGAACTGATTGCCTGGATGGGCTATGCCAGCATAGTCGAGGATCGTCATCGGCAGGTCCTTGACTGTCGCGAACTCTGCTGTTCGCGCACCCTTGAGCGCAAAGGCACTATTGCGAGGCGGGACCACCAGCATGGGCACGCGCACGCCACCCTCACTGATGAACCATTTCCACCAGCTCAGCCCGCCGGTGGCCGAATCCGCCCAGTCGGTGCCAATGAACCCAAACATCTTGCCGCTGCCAACGTCGGCCATGTCCTTGCTGAAGAATGCATCGACAAATTTGTTGAAGGCCGGATGCGACAGCGTCCCGTCGTAGTCGATACCTTCTGGTCCATTGTCAGAGAGGTAGATGATCAGCGTGTTGTCCAGCCGCCCGGTTTCACGCAGGTGGTTGAGCAGGAGACCGATGTGGATGTCCTGGCTTTCGATCATCGCCGAATAGGTGGCCATCATCATCGCCTGGGTGCGCTTGTCCGCGTCGGAGAGGTCATCCCAGGAGCCCAGGAGGGGATTTGCCTCCCGGTTTGGCAAAGGCGCATCGGCAGGAATTATGCCCAGGCGTTTCTGGCGCTCCCAGAGGGCGCGCTTCAAGCCATCGAACCCGTGCTCGAGATAGTGGTCGACATATTTGCCGATCAACCAGTCGGGCGCCTGCACAGGCGCGTGGGGCGTGGTGAACGCAACATAGGCAAAGAAGGGCTTCTCTGCACGGCGCGCCTCCTCCAGATAGCTGATCATCCGGCCGGTCCAAAGCGCGTCAGAGAAAACCCCGAGCGGGCGCTCGACCCTCGCGCCATTCTCGAAATAGGGCTCTTCAGGAATGCGGCCAGCCTCAATGGCGGCGCGCTGCTCTGCGTCATTCATATCGACATGGAAGACCCCGGAATTCCAGTGATTGGCACCGCCGGTCAGAATGGCATAACTGCGGTCAAAGCCCCATTCATGCGGACCCTGGCCGCCGTGGTGCGTGCCGCCCAGATGCCACTTGCCGGCCATCGCAGTGAAATAACCTTCTTGCTGCAGCAACTCCGCTATCGTGACAGTGGTCCGGGTGAGATAGGATTCATAGCCCGGCACGCCCTTGGCGGGCGGATACAGCGAGTAGTCGAAAGCCGCCAGGCCCACTTCCACCGGGTTGTTGCCTGTCATCAGCATCGCCCGCGTAATCGAGCACACGGGAGACGCGTGGAAGCGGGTGAACACGGCACCTTCGTTCGCGAGGCGGTCAAGATTGGGTGTGCGGGCAACCGAGCCGGTAAACCCCAGATCTCCAAATCCCGCGTCATCAGCAACAATCAGCAACACGTTCGGCCTGCTGTCAGGGTTCTGAGCCTTCGCCGGAGCCAAAAATACGACTGTCGATACCGCCAAAGCCATGACGAGTGCTGGTACGCGACGAAGAAAATGCATCTTCAGATGCCTCCCTGGAAAGTTGGACACTTCTGCTAACCACCCCCGGCCGACGTTGGGTGCGTCGATGTCCGGCAAGCCAGCCTGTTCCAGCATTTCTCTGTCCCGGCGGACCATCAGGAACGTGAATTGGAAACGGGCTGATTTTCGGCAGGGTCTAGACGCACTGATGGGTGGCCCCCGTCTTGCTGGACTCAGTTTGATCCGAATGCTAATTATATGGTATCCGTATATTAGGATCCGGGGTAGTGTCCAGAATCTTTCGCACATTTTGTCAGGCGACGGCTCCGTGGGTTGAGGTTTGTTCCGCGTAGAGCAGCGCCATGTTCATGTACTTGCGGGTCGACCATTGGCTGCTTGCGATGTGCCGCAACCGCGCTGCTGCCAGGTTCAGGCAGCTTTGGCCGTCCGGAAAGGCGCCGACCACCCGGGTTCGCCGGCGGATTTCCTTCATGATGCGCTCTAACGGATTGTTGGTCCTGATCTTCAGCCAATGGCTGTCGGGGAAACTGTAGTAGCTCAGCGTCTCATCAATGTGCGCCTCGACGAGATCGGCAGCTTTGCCCAGCTTGTGGCGGCGCAGCTCGTCGATGACCGCAGCGGCCTTCTCCTGCGCCGCCTCCCGGCTTTCCTGGGCATGGATCGCCTTCAGCATATGGCTGATCTCCCGCACCTTCGTCGTCGGCACATGGCTGAACACATTGCGGTAGAAATGCACCATGCAGCGCTGCCAGCGGGCGTCGGGCAGGTAGTCAGCGATGCTTTCGATCAGGCCGCGGCAGGCGTCCGAGATGATCAGCTGCACGCCGCACAGGCCCCGGTCGACCAGGTGGCGCAGAAAGGCCGCCCAGCCGGAATTGTCCTCCTTGGCCCCCTCGCAGATGCCGAGGATCTCGCGATAGCCCTCAGAATTGACCGCGCTGGCCACCAGCAGCGACACATTGCGCACCTCGCCAGCCCAGGTCCGCTTCATGACGATCCCGTCGAGATACAGGTAGGGATGCTCGCCCTCGATCGGACGGTTCCGCCATTCCTCGATCTTGACGTAGATCTTCTTGTTGAGGTTCGACACCGTGCCGGGACTTACCCGTGTGCCCCACAGCGCCTCGGTGATGTCCTCGACACGCCGCACCGACACAACCGGCCAGATACATCTCGATCAAGGCTTCCTCGACCGAACTCTCCCGGCGCCGATAACGCTCGATGATGGCTGTCTCAAACGTCTGACGTCGCAGCTTCGGAACCTTCAGCTTGACCTCGCCAGCCTTGGTATGCAGCGCCCGCTCATAACTGCCGGCCCGTGTGTCCTGACGGCCCTCTCTGCGCTCATAACGCCCGGCACCACAAAGCTGGTCGGCTTCCGCGTCAAGCATCGCGTTCAGCGCCTCTTCGAGCGTGCCACGCACCATCTCGCCAAGGTGATCCCTGATCCGCGCTTCGTCGATCCGGATCACCTGACCCATACCTGCGTCCTTCTCTTCATCCATCTCGTCGCTCCTTCCATCACTGTAGAAAAAGCCGTCAATCCTGAAAGTGCGAAAGATTCTTTACGTTATCGCATTGAAGCCCCGACCACAGAATAAGCTCCGTCAATGTCAGCAATATTGTAGAGATTGCGGACCTCACCAAACAGGCTCACTTTGGCCAACCCGATAACAAGACCTGCGCTGAGCTGGACAGTCTTACCCTTTAGAAATCCCCCGCATTCTCCCTGAGCATCTCTTCCCCGGGTCACAAGCCCGGGGTTTTGCTTTGGCACCTGGTGACGCCGACTTGATGCAGTTCCAGAGATTGATGCGTTGCCCCAAATCACGGTATATTTGTGTGTGTACAAATGATCAGGACAAGCACCCCTGAACCATCTGCCATCAGGCATGAACAGGAGATACCGAAATGGGCGAGGTGACAAAGATCAGGGATCCCAACGGGCGCTTCGTTCCCGGTGTCTCTGGAAATCCGCAAGGCCGTCCTGGCCTTGATCCCGAGGTCAAGGCGATCCTGTCGGCCGCAGCCCCGGCTGCCGCTGCGAAGCTGGTGGAGCTGGCACAGTCGGATGACCCCCGCGTGGCCACTGTGGCCTCTCAGTCCATCCTGGACCGGCTCTATGGCAAGCCCGCCACGTCAACGGACCTCAAGGTGCGGGGTATGGACAACGCCGCGCTGCATCACGCGGTGCTGATGCAGTTGAGTTCTGCCATCAAGGACGGGGTTGAGGAATAGGCGGGGCTTTCAGGACCTTGTAGATCATTCCCCGACTGCAACCCACCTGCTCAGCTATAGCCGTAGCTCCCATGCCATCAGCATGGAGCTTCCTGATGGCCTCGTGGTCCAGCGATGGCGGCCTGCCTTTGTAGATGCCCTTCTTCTTGGCCTTCTCAATGCCGTCCCTCTGCCGTTCCCTGATGAAGCCCAGTTCCATCTCACCGACCATGCCCAGCACGGTCAGCACGATCTTGCCCATGGGACCCTCGGTTGAGACGGGAGGCTCCAGCACTCTCAGATGAGCGCCTTTCTGCTCCAGCTCATGGGCGATGTTCAGGACGTCACGTGTATTGCGTCCCAGGCGGTCGAGCTTGGTGACCGTGAGAGTGTCGCCTTCTCTGATGAAATCGAGAATGGTCTCTAGCTCCGAACGGCCATCACGGGACCGGCCTGACACCTTCTCTGTCCTGATGGTGGTGCATCCAGCTGTCTTGAGCTTGTCCAGCTGGGTATCTGTGGATTGACTGAGGGATGAGACGCGGGCGTACCCGAAGTGTGTATGAGGCATAGTGATCAGCTCCGAGGAGAAACAATGTGTACACTATGCCTCTTAGACCCTTGGGCGAGACGTGTCAATTAATCCGATTTATACCCTAATTACACATTCCTTCCGATCGCAGTAGACGTTCACCATGAGTATACCCAAAGTTCACAGTCCAAGGCCTGACCGCCGGGTTAACCCACACCAACAGTTGGTCATAGGGGGTAGGGTTGGTGAACATGTTGGCATCAGCCGGGCCAGCGTGTTCCGTATCCTCAAGGACGCACGGGACAAGGTGGCCGCAGAATAGACCAACCCTTGCATACCCCCCCGGGGTAGGCATGGGTCCCTCGGGTGCAGGTCTATATCGGAGGGTGCCTCTCGATCCGGCCGACAATCACTCAGCCGGCAATGATCTCGACCGACTTATCAAGCCTGTGAGGAACTTCCGCATTACCCCCAACAACGAACTCTTTCCAGGAAAGCGCGGAGAGTCTGCAATGTGCCAGAACCTGCCGCCAGCTATCCTTGGAGATCATTCCATTTACACCGCAAACTTGGCACTTGGCGCTCCCGCGCATCTACTCTGCGGCAACTGCCTTCATGGCCGCCTGAGCGCAATGACAGGAGGCACCAACCGGCAGATCGGAGCGGGCTGCGGCCAGCTTCAGACGCTGAGCAATTAGTTTCGCTTCTGCCGTGTTGCCAGCACCGCGCTGCCGTAGGCATTCGTCTAGACCCTTGAGGCTCCAGATATTGTCAGGGTGAATGCAGGCGCGGGGCAAATCGCCGGCAAGGCCGAGATCCTCGCGGTAGGCCTGCTCCGCAAGCTCAATCCTGCCTTGTTCAAGTGCCAGTGCGCCCAGCGCGTGACGTACGGGCTGGATCCAGCCCCAAGGCTCGTCATAGGCCAGCGCATCCTCCAGTTCGATCGCCTTCTGGAGATGGGAGAAGGCCTTGTCGTGATTACCCTTCCGGTACTCCAGTTCACCGTCCAGCATCTGTTCGGCAACGTCGAGCAGATCGATGCATCGGTTGTTATGGAGATAGCGGCTTTCAGGCACCTTGGCGCGCGCCTCCATGAACTTTACCCGCTCTGCCTCTGACTTTGCCACTTCGCCCAACGCAGCGTGGGCCACGGCCTTGGCGTAGTGCAGCGAGGCAGTTGTGTTGCAGTAGAGGCGCTGATCTTCAGGTAGCGGTTCGGCAATGATGTCGCGCCAGCGGCCGAAGCGGATCTGCACATGGGTCTTCATGGAGATATAGCTCTCGAGGAAATCTGCCATGGGCGGGCTTTCCAGCTTCATGAGCTCCACTGGGATTTCGCTGATCATCTCCTGCGCTGCAGCCATGGCCGGTTCGTATTGGCCGAGGAACATCGCGCCGTATATGGCGAAATGGTAATTGTGGACGCGGTACGCAGTGTAGAAGTTCATCCTTCCCTGCTTTTCGGCGACCTTCAGGTCGGCCTCGATCCCCTTCTGGTTCCAGTGCAGTGCGTCGCGGTATTCGCCGCATTGAATGTCGATGTGGGTCGGCATGTGGACAAGGTGGCCAGCATCCGGCACCAGTTCGCGCAGCCGATCACTGGCCATGAGAGCCTTTTCCGGGGTAGGCGACATCTCCATCAGGTGGACGTAGAGGTGGAGGATGCCGGGGTGAACGCGTCCTGCCGGCGTGTCGACGAATTTCTCCAGCACCCTTTGTGCCTCGACCGTGGCAGCCCCCTCAGCAACTGTGTTTTTCCAGATGTCCCACATTTTCCATGGGGTCTGGTTCAGTATTGCTTCGGCATAAACGGTGGCGACCTCGATGTTTTCAGGATGAGCGTTGTAAGCCTTCTTCATCTCGGCTGCGAAGGCATCGTTCCACTGAGCCTGCTCCTCAATCGGCTCGCGCTGAGGGTATCGGGCCGACAACGCTTCGATAAGAGCTCGTTCGATGGGGGTAACTTTACCGGCCAGCGCTAGCGCAGCCTGTGTGTTGTCATAGGCGGTGCCCAGAGCACTGGACTTCGTGTCCGGATCCATCATCCACCACTCGAAATTATAATTCGGACCGGCAGCATAGGCGACGCCCCAATGGGCCATGGCGCAGTCAGGATCGTGCTCCAGGGCCTTCTGGAAACATTCGATGGCCAGTTCGTGGTTGTAGGAGTACGTCCAGACCAGGCCACGGTCGAACCAGAGTTGAGCGTCAGGAGCACTCGTGGTGATTTTCCGCGAGTAGACATCGATGTTGAAGTAATCCATGACACGTTTCTCCCTGAAATCTGTGGTCGTCCGCTTCCTTACCGAAGTGAGTGCCTTTACTGGCACGTCTTTGCTGCAGTCGTAATTTCAGCGTGAGCCCCATGAATGTGACGGTCAAGCCGCAATTCAACTTCACATGCCGCCGGTCTTGCATCGAGGTGTCGATATCCGCTTTGCCTCCGAGAACAGGTTGGTCGCCGAACCGGGCCCATAGTCCGCTGTGCTCCCGAAAGCTGCCCATTTCTGAAGCGAGTCGGGGAGTTTGTTATGTGCTAGCAAGAGACGGTTCAGACATCACGCCGCCAAGGTCGGCTATGCGGACGAAGCGGACGCGCTGGTCAGAACACTCGAAGGCCGCTTCGGGCGACCTATCTCATCCGCTCCGGTTTCATCTTCTCGGGCAGTACGTCGGCAAAGCTATCGCCCCAGGGCGCTTTGCCGACATCATCGGACTCGCATCTCGGCGTATAGCTGGACTGTTCTACGACGGCCATCTTGTGAACATTGCGGGGGCAGTTGGGATGGATGTCCCTGATCTTAACGCGCACCGCGAATTGCGCAGCGCGCACGCTGCTGAAGGCTGGGTGATCGTCGAGGATCTCTGCGCTGCCGTTGATCCGCATCCGCTTCTGCGCTTCGAAGTCGATGAATAAAAGCCCGACTTTGCCCATTTCGGCGATATTTCCCGCCGAAAGGAAAAGCCCATTTCCTTCGTAGACGGGGAAAATCACCGTAGTGTCATCTTCAATGTGAACGAAACCGCGCGGGCCACCCTTGTAGCTGCACTGGGGTTGGCCGTCACCGTCCACGGTCGCGAGGAAGAAGAACATCGCGTTCTCAATGATTCTCCGGTCGCTTTCGCTTAACACGTCGTGAAACGCTACTTGGAGAACCCGATCCGCGAGCCGTTCGGTTTCAAACCTTTTCTGGAACGCCCGCATCTGGGGCGTGAGTTCAACTTTGCTCATCCATTTTCCCCTGGGACTTGTCAGGACTTGGCAGATGCAGGGTCCATGACCCGATCGACCGGATAGATGGCCGTGATCGGGATGCCGCTGAGCTCAGAGTGCTCGCGGATCACGACCTCGTCCTCAGCGAGGTAGATGCAGAAGATCTTGTCGCCTGCGACATGGCTGTGCTGCCATTGCACACGAGGCGCCAACTGAGCCAACGCCGCGTTGGAGTTCTTTGCGGCCTCCCTCGCTTCCAGGTCGCTCATCGCTCCCGCACCTGGAACGTCCCTCTCGATCATGTACTTCTGCATATTGTCCTCCTGTGGCCTGGCAGATCCGACTGCCGGACTATCACGGAGCCTGCGACTCGATTGGCGATCAAACCAGTCCGGAATTCGAACTGGCGCTGTGCTTGGGGTCGTGTATCGTGACAGACCTTGAGCGGTGAGGCCATGATGGGAAGAACAAATCGCTATGGGCAGTACTGCCCTTTGGCGATGGCAACAGAAATTCTAGGCAGCCGATGGACGCTTCTGCTTCTGCGGGAAATGCTCGACGGGTCGACCGGCTTCAACGAGATCGCGCGTGGCGTTCCGCTAATGTCACGGAGCATGCTGGCCAGCAGAATGAGGGAGCTTGAGCAGGCCGGGCTGATCACGAAGAATGCCTCGGGCTCAGGTAAATTGTCAAAATATCGGCTGACCGAAGCGGGCCAAGCACTTGGCCCAGTTGTTCGAAGTATCGCTGAATGGGGTCAGGAGTGGATCGACACGGAGCCCTCTCTCGAGAACATCGACACGGACTTCCTGATGTGGGATGTCCGACGAAACCTGAATTTGCCGACAGATTTGGAGGATAGGTTCGTCCTTCAGTTCCACTTTCCGGACGGTCCGGAGGGCAAAACCGATCATTGGCTCGTCTCGGCCGATTCCGAAATCGATCTGTGCTATATCGATCCAGGCTATGAAGTCGACGTGCGCATAGAGGCGAAAGTAAAGGATTTTACCCGCGTCTGGATGGGTTGGCTTTCGCTGGAGCGAGCCATCGACGACCAGCGGCTTCTTGTGGACGGACCTCCGCGCTTCACACGGCATATTGCCGGGTGGCTTGGTCTTAGCGGTGTCTCAGGGATTGCGAAGCGCCCGTCGGCGCAGAGGGTGTTGCGCCGGTAAAGTCAAGCGCGCCCACTTTGCTGTCCGGGCGCTGAAGTCCGCTTTGGGTGATAAGCCGCCGGTTTCGGCTTCCCCAGAGCTCGCATCATTTGCATAGTATTCGGATAAAGTCCCAATTTCAGAGTTTGCCATGACGACTGCATTTTGCCAACGCTTCGGAGTAGAATATCCTGTCGTTCTAGCACCTGTAGGGGGCGTTTCGTCTCCTGAGCTTGTCGCGGCCGTAAGCAATGCAGGCGGGCTCGGAATTGCTCCAGTCTGGTATCTCGATCCTGATGGTTTGAAAGCCGAAGTGCGGCGGATCAGGTCACTGACTGACAAACCTTTTGGCGTCAATCTCAACATGGATTTTCGGAGCGAAGCGCAGCTTGAGGCGTGCCTTGAGGAAAACGTCGGCATCATCTCGCTTTTCTGGGGCGATACCGGCGACTTCATCCAGCGCGCCAAAGCTGCGGGCGCCAAAGTCATAATCACTGCCAGCACGGCAGCAAAGGCAAGGGCGGCGGTCGTTCTTGGAGGCGATGCGATCTGTGCCCAGGGTTGGGAGGCTGGCGGCCATGTGGAGGGTACGGTCTCGACGATGGCACTGGTACCCGCAGTGGTCGATGCGGTCGGAGAAGTTCCGGTGATTGCCGCGGGCGGCATCGCCGATGGGCGCGGGCTCGCGGCGGCTCTGGCGCTAGGTGCATCTGCGGCATGGATCGGAACCCGATTTCTTGCATCAGAGGAAGCACCCGTCCACCCTGACTATCGCGCCCGGCTACTGGCGGCCACAGAGACTGATACGGATCGCTACGACGATCTATATGACCTGACTTGGCCGAATGCGCCGCATCGGGCACTGAAGAACACTACGTCGGCAATGTGGGAAGCTGCCGGAAAACCGCCTCTTGGTCGCCGTCCCGGCGAGGGTGAAGTTTTGGCTCGTCATCGAGACGGGGGCAATATCGTGCGCTACACGTGCTCTACGCCGAATACCGCCATAGATGGCGACATCGAGGCGCTTTCAATGTGGTCGGGTCAAGGCGTTGGCCTTGTCAATAAAGTCCAGCCCGCAGCCGAGATCGTTCGAGAGATTGTCGATCAGGCAAAGGCGATCGTAAAGTTCTGAGCCAGACGTCAGAAACGGGTCTCAAGCGGCCGGTTTTGACTACAGCTCATAATGTCCGCAGGACCCCCGAAAGCCGCCGTCTTTCAGGTGAACGAAGGTAGTCCGAAATGTGCCAATTCCTGCCGTCAACCTCCTTTTGGCGGTTCCTCAGATGACACCGCAAACTTGGCACATCGCGATGCCGGCGGAGGAGCCGTCCACAGCATCAACGACGGTCAAAACTACCTACTTCGAGCCCGGACAAAGGCACGCCTTTACATCAGCCGTTCGATATTTCACGGTTATCTCATAAGAGGAGGCGTGGCTGATGAATGCTCGGAATAGTTGGGTTCCATCCCGAGAGCTGTTGGACGACGCCAGCATATCCGCGGCACTTGCTGACCGCATCCTTGAATCGTGTAGGGTCCTGGACATGCCGGTTCGAAGCTCTCTCCAGCATGTCGGTGATGGTTCGGGAGGCATGTGGTGCCTCGCGGAAGGCGCGCTCTCGGTGGAGTTCGCGCCCGGGATGCGCGATCCGCAAGTGAGTTACCTAATTCTTCCTCCGGCCTGGGTTGGCGAGGGAAGCATCGTCGTCGACACCCCCCGCTTGGTTGGACTATCGACTACCCGCAGGTCTACTCTGCTGCATCTGCCTAAAGACCGCTTCTTTGGCATCGCGCGGGACGAACCGCTGATCTGGAAGTGGCTGACGAAGATGCAGAAGCTGAACTTTGAGCGGGCGATTGGGATGGTGGACGCGTTGATGGTCCGCAACAGCGAGGCGCGTGTCTTGGCTGTGCTGAGGCAGCTCGGCGGACGTCTCGGACACCACGCCAACGCGCCGCGCACCCTCGACATCACGCAGGAACAACTCTCCAGCATAGCCAACGTGTCTCGCAGCGTCCTAAGCCCCATCCTGAAAGCGCTGTCGTCGAAAGGTGCCATCAAACTTGGGTACAACACGATCAAGATTGCCGATCCGGCTGGTCTATGGAGCGTTTCGCGGTGATCCGTGTTGGTGGAGTTCGGACTGTCGAGGAAATTGCCAGGTAAGCCACTTCCCTGTTGCAGCCAACGTAACAGCCCGTCTTTCTGAATCGCCAAGACGTTCGAATGGTGTGCTGCGGAGGTTCATTTAAACGCACACTTGTCCGAATCCGGACAAATCTGGATTTCCTCTAAGCGTACCCTTTTTGCTGGTAATTGTGCGAAGACCAGTGAAATTCAGACCGATCAAGCCTTGGTCCGGAGGGTGATATGAACCAATCAAGAAGTCTTGGGTTATGCATTGGCGATTGTGGCTTTGGTTGCGCCTGGGGGTATTGCGACGGGGCAAGAGATGCCTCCGCCGACCGACAGGCAGATCGCTTACTCGCCCTATCCGAAAGAGGATTATCCAAACAGCGTGTACTTCGGCGATACCCATCTACACACCTCATACTCGACAGACGCGGGGTTGGTCGGAGCAATTCTAGGGCCCGAGGACGCCTACAGATTCGCAAGAGGGGAAACGGTTAAATCTAACCATGGATTACCAGTTAAGTTGATACGTCCATTGGATTTTTTGGTCGTTGCTGATCATGCAGAGAACTTGGGCCTTGCCCCCTTGATCGCGGATTCTGATCCATCTGTCCTCGGTAATCCTTGGGGTAAGAAAGTCCATGACCTCGTTAAATCGGGCAATCAACCCGAGGCCTTCAATGCATGGATAGCCGCAATGCAGGCACTTGATGATCCCTTCGCAGGCGACACCGGGATGGCCAAGACGGCTTGGCAGCGGGAACTTGAGGCCGCCGAGAAGTACAACGAGCCGGGTCGGTTCACTGCAATTATCGGGTTTGAATGGACATCGGGTCCTGACGGAAACAATCTCCACCGCAATATTCTTTTTCGCGACGGCATGGATAAGGCCGGTCAGATCATTCCGATTTCGTTTTATGACACCGGAGATCCCGAGGACCTATGGAAGTGGATGGCTGACTACGAAGCCGAGACTGGCGGTAAGATGCTGGCCATCGCACACAACGGAAATCTGTCAAATGGGTTGATGTTCGACGATATTACGCTGACGACCAAGGAGCCCTTGTCCAAGGATTATGCGGAGCGTCGCTCACGCTGGGAGCCGGTCTATGAAATGACACAGCCGAAGGGTACCGGCGAAGCACATCCTGCACTTTCGCCAAACGATGAATTTGCAAATTTTGAAATTTGGGACAAGGGCGGCTTCGGCACCGCTCCGCATACGCCGGACATGCTGCCACGCGAATACGCACGTGAGGCATTGAAGCGTGGCCTCGGCTACGAGGAAAAACTCGGAGTCAACCCGTTCAAGTTCGGCATGATCGGCGCAACAGATTCTCATACTGGCCTTGCGACGACCAGAGAAGACAACTTCTTTGGCAAGGTTGCGATGCTCGAACCCACGGCCGATCCGATCCGGTTCGAGGAGGTGATTATCGGTCGCGTACCGGAGGATCGTCCAGAAGAAGACAAGATCAGGGCTGTCAAGACCGCCGCTGCCGGTCTTGCCGGTGTCTGGGCCCACGAGAATACCCGCGAGGCGATTTGGGATGCGTTCTACCGAAAGGAAGTGTTTGGCACGACCGGGACCCGGTTGCGGGTACGTGTTTTCTCCGGCTGGAATTTTACGAAAGATGATCTCGACCGTTCAGACTTCGCCAAATTTGGTTACGAGAACGGCGTGCCAATGGGAGGGGATTTATCTGCCGCCCCGGCTGGCAAGGCACCCACAATGATGATCCGTGCCATTCGCGATGCCGACGGTGCCAACCTGGACCGTATCCAGGTGATCAAGGGCTGGCTCGACGGCAGTGGCAAGACGCACGAGCAGATTTTTGACGTGGCATGGTCCGGGGACCGTCAGCCTGGTGCCGACGGCAAGCTGCCGCCAGTGGGCAACACAGTCAATGTGGACGAAGCAAGCTACTCCAATTCGATTGGAGCTGCTGCACTTGAAGCCTTTTGGCGAGATCCCGATTTCGACCCGTCGCAGCGTGCATTCTACTATGTGCGGGTTCTGGAAATCCCGACGCCACGCTGGACAACCTATGACGCAAAGATTTTTGGTGTGAAACTGCCGGACGACGTGCCTAATTCAATCCAGGAGCGCGCCTACACCTCACCGATCTGGTACACGCCTGCCGGTTAGAAACGACCGCAGCAGCGCAGGCTTTCTTGCGCCTATTATCTGTTGTGAGAGGCAAGTATGCTTGACACACCTTCTCACATTGTCTGCCGTCAGTAGTGAATTAATATTTCTTGTAGTGAACCGCTTTTCAATTCGTCAAGCTTGGATTTTGTTAAAGTAGAAAGGGATGTTCATGATAAAAAGTCGATTATTGAATGGAATTTGTATGGCTATTTGTGCTATACTTTGTATTTCTATTCTATCTGAAGATGCGATGACCCAAGAAAAAAAGCCAAACATATTGGTGATCTGGGGTGACGACATTGGCACGACTAATATCAGCCACAATAACCGGGGGCTGATGGGCTACAAAACGCCCAATATTGACCGTATTGCAAGTGAGGGTGTCGCATTCACGGACTATTATGGTCAGCAGAGCTGCACGGCGGGTCGGGCCGCGTTCATTGGGGGTAACAATCCGCTTCGCACAGGCATGACAAAGGTGGGCGTTCCCGGGGCACCCGAAGGCTGGCAGAAATCAGATGTAACGATGGCGACCGTTCTGAAAAGCCAAGGTTACGCCACCGGCCAGTTCGGCAAGAACCACCAAGGTGACCGGGACGAGCATTTACCCACCATGCACGGGTTTGATGAATTCTTTGGCAACCTTTATCATCTCAATGCTGAAGAAGAGCCCGAGAATGAGGACTATCCTCAGAATCCGGAGTTTCGTAAGCAGTTTGCTCCCCGTGGCGTATTACACACTTATGCCAATGCAGACGGTACGCAAAAAATTGAAGATACGGGTCCGCTGACCAAGAAGCGGATGGAAACGATAGACGATGAAACCGTCGCGGGAGCGATTGACTTCATTGATCGGGCTCACGCGGCTAATAAACCCTTCTTCGTTTGGTGGAACGGCACCCGTATGCATTTCCGCACCCACGTGCGGGCTGAACACCGCCATAAGGGAAATGATGAATATACCGACGGTATGATCGAGCATGACAATCATGTTGGGCAATTGCTCAAGAAACTCGATGATCTGGGTATCACAAAGGACACTATCGTCCTTTATTCAACCGACAATGGCCCTCACTTCAACACCTGGCCCGATGCCGGCAACACACCTTTCCGCAGTGAAAAGAACTCCAACTGGGAAGGCGCCTACCGGGTGCCCGCCTTCGTGCGCTGGCCGGAAAAGTTCCCTGCCGGTGTAACACTGAACGGTATCACGTCTCACCAGGACTGGCTGCCGACCTTTGCTGCCATTGCAAGCGCTCCAGATATCAAGGAAAAACTTCTCAAGGGAGTCGAGCTTAACGGCCGTAGCTACAAGAACCATATCGATGGTTACAATATGCTGGACTACCTGACGGGAGCCTCCAATGAGTTGCCACGCAAGGGCTTCGTGTATGTAAATGACGACGGTGATATCGTTGCCGTGCGTTGGGAAGACTGGAAAATCGTCTACAAGGAGAATCGTGGCACTGGTTTCGGTGTATGGCGCGAACCCTTCACTGATATGCGGGTTCCGCTGCTCTTCAATCTGCGCCGGGATCCGTATGAGAAAGCCCAGCACAACGCCAATGTTTACGAGGACTGGGCACTGGATCGCGTCTTCATCCTCTTCGGTGCCAACAAGCTTGCAGGGCAGTTTTTGTCAACCTTGGCAGAATTTCCACCAAGTCAGACACCTGGTTCTTTCAACCTCGATAACCTCAAGAAGCAGATCGAGGACATGTCCAGAATGGAGAACTGATGCCAATAGCTGCCACCAGCTAGCTACTGGTGGCGGCTTACTCGACAATAATTGGTATCGACTTGCACATCAGGTCTGCGGAGGGACATGGAGTAGCGGTCACTTATAGCGAACCCGCTGCTGCAGTTCTCTGTCGCCGGCGCAGTTATCTTCAGCCTGTATGCCTGGCAGGGCACTGGACCGATACCGAGTTCGATCCGGCGCAGCCGGCAGTCTACTATGTCCGCGTAATCGAGATCCCGACACCGCGCTGGACCACCTACGATGCGGTGAAGAACAGTCTCCCTCTGCTTGGAAATGTTCCCGCGACCATTCAGGAGTGCGCATGGACGTCGCCGATCTGGTATACACCACCAGAATGAACTGTACCCACGATTTTGTTCCCGGAATGTCTGCAGTGGGTCAAAAGCGGAAGTTCTCTGCCAACTCGGTTTACGGCCGTTGTACCCCCAAAAGGAGACATTGCCACCTGCCCGCAAACTGGCATCCATCTGGTGGCGCGTCCTGCATCAGATGCCGGCCCTCCTGCTAGCCCCCCTGGGGTGCCTGGGACCCCCACCGGCGGTCTGTGTGGGGGCACCACCCGCTCTACTTCCAAGCGTTCGATCTCGTCGACTAGCAGTTCGCGCACTCGGGCGAGTTCGGCCGGTCCAGGGCTGCCTTTCTGTGATTGTGTTCGGGCATGGGGGCTTGCTTTCATTGGGTTGGATTCTAGAGGTGACGCGTGTGACACGTCGTGACGCGTTCTCTATATAACTCCCTAGAAGGGTGGCTTATGGCGATAGAACACGCAAAAGCGTCACAACGCGTCACATGTGTCACTAGATCAGTCACCGTAAGTCACCGTTTGGCGCTTTAACTGAATGCCAGTGTACTGGCGACACCCTCCCGGACCGCGTTTCGGTTTATGCCCGCGGTTCTGCATTCGCTGGCTCAACGCCTTATGCTTCAGGGGTTCTTCGCCAAGCCGCCGCGTAAAGTCCTCGTAGCTTTTATACAGCGTGCCAGATGCCTCACATTTGTGGGGGTTGTGGGGGTTGTCCGGGTCAACATCACAGCACTCCTCAAGCCACTGACCGAAGAGGTCTTGGTCCGCGAAATAATCAGCCGTCGCCACCCGCACCGCTTCCGGCTGAAACAAGCCGTTAGCCTGCCATGCCAGGCAACCCTCAACCATCCACCTCAGAATGACGGGCCACTCTGCGCGAAGTTTCTCTTCAAGCTGCTTGTCGGGGCGCTCCGGTTTCCGTGTGAACGGCACGATATTGAACCGGCGCTGCATTGCAGGATCGGCCCCCTGCAAGGTCGGCTGGAAGTTGCCCACGATGGTCAGCTTGAACTGGGGCTTAAAAGTGAAATTATCCTGCCGCATGAAGCGGGCCGTGATGGCATCGCCGCCGGTCAGTTGCTTCAACCGGGCTTCGGCCCAAGCCTTGCCTTCCTCGGTCTCCGAGGCCACTACCAGCCGGGCACCGGCAAGGGCGGCAACGTCCGTGCTGTGGCTTTCGTAACGCTTGGCGGTGAACGCATCCATCGCCGCCGTCGTGGCGTAGTCGCCCAGGATGCCGGTCAGGGTGTTGAGGAAGACCGACTTGCCATTGCCACCGGGGCCGTACACGAAGCAGAGGGCGTGCTCGACGGTTGAGCCGGTGAGACAGTAGCCACACCACATCTGCAGAAACTTGATCAGGTCTGCATCACCGCCTGTAGCTTCGTTCAGGAATGCCGCCCAGATCGGCGCGGTAGTGCCAGTCGCAGCCGGGGCCACAGCTGCTTGACGGGAAATCATCAGTCGCGAGTCAGGCTTCAGCAGATCACCGGTGCGCAAGTCCACCACACCGCCAGGTACGCCCAGCAGCAGGGGATCGGCGTCCCAGTCTGTATGGCGCGCTACCAGCCGACGGTCAGATCTTGCGGCGCGTTCGACCTCTGAGGCCAGCCGCATCTTGGTCAGAGCCTTGTCGCTTGCCTGCGTCCGGAACTGCCGCGCCAGTTCACGAGCGTAGTCGAAGGCTAGATCGGTTTCCTCGATGCGCCATCTGTCGCCCGTCCACTCGTACCACCGTCCCCGGCTGTGATCGTAAAGCAAGTGTCCCTCGTATTGGGCTGCGAAGGCTAGGGCGATCCCATCCTCGGTCGCCTCAAAGATCTCGCCATCCGACGTCACCACGCTTGGCACCGCAACCGCTCTGGGTTTGTCCGAACCGGCCCAGTCGGTAATGGCTTCCTTCGCCCATTGCGAAAGCGTTTCCTTGGGAACCTTTGCAAGGATTGAGCGCGGCGAAATATTGCGTGTGGGTTGCGTTTCAGCCCATTTGGTGTCGTTTTCTGCAGCATTAAACTTTGGAGACCGCGCCGCCCAGCAGAGCCACATATCCTTGCCCCACGGCACCGAATGCAGGGCCAGCGCAGCAGTGACCCAGTCGTCGTAATTGTCGGGGTCCCAATGCTCAAGCAACGCACGCTCCACATGGCCGGGGTTCGGGTCCCCATCGCAATAGCGGTTGTTGCTCCCAATAGCCGAAGCGATACTCCCCAGACCACCTGTTTGTCTTTGCTGCTGCAGTGCTTGTTTGGGTGCTTCCAGCAGCGAGGCCAGCCAGTCAGGCGCGTCGGCGACATCAAACAAAGGTGGCGGATTTTTCCAGACATACTGGCCCACATGCGAACCAGACGGCGGCACGATTACATAGCCACCCTCAGCCCGCACATCGACGCCGGGCGCTATTTTGCTGACACTGTTACGCCAGTCCTTCCGGTGCTTGAAGTAGATGTGCAACCCGCCAGATGGCGTCCTGACCTCGACAGTATCGGGAAGCAAATTGCCTGAAGCCTGCTGGGCACTTAGCCAGGCGAATCCATCAACTTCTTTCTTGCGATCCAGATCCAGAACGGCGATCCCGGATGCCTCGCCGGTAGCAACGCCAATCATGGCGTCTGGCCATTGCAGCCACCATTGCTTGATCTGCTCCTGATCAGTGCGTGCCGACTTGAAGCCGTTCGTGGTCAGCGGCCTCTTGTCTGGACCGCACGGAAATACCGGCCAACCTTTCCGGGCGTACTCCAAGGCCGCGTCCTGCATTGCTGTCATTTCAGAAGGAATGACGCTCATGCCCCGCCTCCTTTGGTCAGTAGGGCTACGTCAACCTCTATGGCCTGACACTCGATCCAGGAGCCGAAGGGTTGGGCCATTGAAGGGTCTACGGTATTAATCCATAACTTCAGATAAAGACCCTGATATATTGAATTTACGCAGTATTTGTGCGATATATCTGGAACTTCTGCCGCAGTCGCATGGCGTATGTTCCGGCCCGGTTTCACCTGTTGCAGCGGGTGCCAAGTTTCTTCCGGCCCTGCCATTTTACTTCACCCGAACCAGCTTGCTAGCCAACCACCGCACGAATTCTGCGCGCGGGTAGAGCACCTGTTTAGTAGTTGGCTTCAGATAGTCAGGACCCGTCCCTCGGGCACGGTGCTGAACTACGGTGTGGCGGGTGACACCAAGTATTGCTGCGTAATCGGCGGGCCCAAAATATGCGGGCAGATGCGGATCGACTGCGAGTGCATTATATACTGCGGCTCCAGTTAGACCCTTTTCGGTATGATAGGCCATTCGCTCTGAAAATACACGAGCGGCGTCGGTTGTTTCGATATTCATAATAACGCCCTTTCATGCGTTCTAGCTGATTTGATAATACCTCCTTGTCTTCAGAGACGGGGACAACATTCGACTTACATATGGGGATAAGCACGCAAAATCATGGAAAAACAAACTTCGTGTGAGACTGAAGGGTTTCTATTAGGAAGTTGCGAGGTCAGCGCTGTCATAGGGGTCGACACTCTTTAGAGAGCATTCGGTTCATTCTGAATCGCGTCCATACCATGCGAAATAGTAGGGCATTCGTCGGGCTGTAGATGTCGAGGACTTTGCCGGTGATATTCTACGGGCCCGCAATAGTTTGCTAACCCACCTCGCGAAATGAGGGCTGTGTGTGATAGCGGTGAAACCGAAATCGATAAGGCGATATGGCAAGAGCAACCGGTTATAGGGAACGGACTGCTTTTGTCGGACTGGGGCCGCCAGCAAGTCGCAGAAGCCTTCTATTTCGCTTACTGCGCCTTGCCACTACCAGGAAAGTTCATAGGCCCAGCGGTGGATGGACGTTCGAAAATGTTAACAGCGTTAGCGGTTTTTTGAGCTCCAGAGCGGCCTAGGCTTTCTGCTGCCTCAACGTATCGACCGGGCATGGTGACAGATTTCCAGCCGAACGCTTCTTTCAACTCAAACAAAGTTGCGCCGGCCATTGCTGCAAATGTTGCTGCGGTGTGTCGGAGCGCGTGCGGTGAAATCACGGTTATGTCGGCAGTTTCACAAATCTCGGCCAGCAACTCCCGTATTTTTTTATAACTTACCGGCGCCATGCCACCGCCTCCTCGCCCACTGAAGCAAAAGCCGCACCGATGCGGCAACCGTTCCAGTAGCCGGGAGGCATCTGCGGATAGGACGCGTGTCTGTTGGCCGGTTTTTGTGTCCGGCAAGCGCGCCACTTGGCGCTGAAGGTCAACCATGTCCCACCGAAGCCTGATAGCCTCATTGATCCGCCACCCGGTAACCACCAAGAACTTTAGTAATTCCGCGTGTGAATTTCCGCGCTTGTTAAGTTCCGACACCAGTTTCGGCAGTTCATTTTCATTTAGCCAAACGTCGCGTCGTTTCTCCGTGTATTTTGTGATGCGGCTTGCTGGGTTGTCAGTTCTCCATTCGTGTTCAATAGCATACGAATACATCTTCCGGACCACCGCGAGCACTCTGTTGGCTTGGTAGGGTGTTGCAGCCATGGATTTATGCAGTTCACGCACATCCTGGCGGGAAACTTCAGAGACACTCAGCTTGCCAATCCGAGGAGCAACATGGCGCGTGAGTAGCCTGTCATATTCAAGCCGCGTGGCTGGCTTGAGGCTCGGTATGTATTCACGCCTGAATTCTGCAATTAAATCAGTCATTAGTCGCTCGCGCTTCGCCTGTGCCTTGGCACTTACCACGCGCTCGCCTCGCTCCCGCATATTAAGTAATCGCCGCGCTTCAGCTCGGGCTTCAAACTCGGTCCACGGATCTCGCCAGTCGCCTATGAATGCCTTAATGGTCTTGCGGACACCAATGCCGCTTTCGTATTGCCGCTGCTGGAACATCACTAGAAACGTTCGCTTCACACTACCATCTGCCAATCGGCGTGCGCGAACGCAGTAGCCGGTCAACTTCTCATCGCGGAAGTAACGTTCTCTCTTCTCGCCGGGGTCCATTTTCAAAAGGCTTGTTTCAGTGATCTTCACTTATTCCACTCCATGGCATTTGGGGCTCAAGGGTATGCCAAAGGGTATGCCGACCCTGTAAAACTTTGCACAAGCTTTTATGGATAAGATCGCAGCAGTAAATCTATTAAGCAAGAAAAATCAATAACGTGACATATACATGCGTACATTTTGGTGCATATCCTGATACGCATTATCTAGAACTTTTAATCAGTAGGTCCAGGGTTCGAATCCCTGCGGGCTCACCAATAAACTCAAACAGTTAGAGAGACTTTTTACGTATCCTTACTCTTTCGTGACCAGTTCGGGGTCCGTTGGGGGTCCATCTGAGGTAGGCTAGCGCTTCGAATTGATTAGTCCTCGGCTGAGCGCGTATCCCCCAGTCTAGACAAATCCGGCGTTAAGGCAGCGCGACAGCGTGTTTCAATGGCTCGACGGCATGGTGATTTTGGACAATGACATTAATGTTGCGGCTTAATCGGTGGCTGGTCATCTCTGCTTACAAGGCGCGTCGAATGAATAATTTTGACGATAAATCTTCGGCCCAGGATCAACGAGAGTTTATTGTCCTGAGTGCGGTCAGGCTCGGAAGCTTTTCGTTCGAAAATGCAGAGGAATTCGACAGAATTGTCTGCGCGTCCTTAAACATCGACCAGAACGAAACGCCACCTAATTTCTTGTTTGACTCCGGCTATTTCTAATCCAACCATTCTGCATGCCGAAACGGCTTACACAGCAGCAACAGGAACAACTCGATAGATTGATCGGGGATAATCCAGTCGCGCAGTATCTGATCAAACAGGGCCTACCCCTGACGAGGCAGAACTACATTGACCTCAATTGGTTGGGTGACTTGCCAGACGACATCGATGAAGAAGAGGCAGAATTCATCGGGCTGCTGCCAGACTGAACGGCGAAAGGGGACCTCAGTTTCATTGGTGGAGAGGTTTAAGCGCCGCCAAATTGGCGTGACCGAAACCCCGAGTAGACAAGATTTTCAATCGTGGAGACCGCTCGGAATAACGACAGCATTCGCAAACACAGAAAATGACAATTCCAAGACCCAAAGGAAGCTTTAAAAGCAGTTCCTCAATTGCTCAATTGCCTTCCTTGATCCCGAAAGCGGCACAGAATAATCAACGTCATCCAAACGCTCTCCAAACAACTTCTTTGCATCACTCGTAATGATGACGTCTAAATTCTTGGAAGCCGCGATGCTTCCTAAAAATCTCTGATCTGATACCAACCGGCATTGATCAGTACCGATGCGCCCAGTCACGCAAGCCGATGGACATGATCTTCCAGGGCTGGTCGATGAGGTTGTTCCAGGCCTGACATGACAGAGCGACAATATCGTCGTAGGAGCGGAAGACCCGATTGGACAGCCAGTTGTCACGCAGGTACTGCCAGACGTTCTCAACCGGATTGAGTTCTGGCGACTTCGGCGGCAGGAACAGCAGCGTGATGTTGCCGGGGACCTTGAGTTGCTTCGAGGAATGCCATCCAGCCTGATCGAGGATGAGGACGGCATGGGCGCCGATATCGACCTGGGCACTGATCTCGACAAGATGCGCATTCATGGCCTCGGTATCGCACCACGGCATCACCAGGCCAGCTCCCTTGCCTTTGGCCGGGCAGATGGCCCCGAAGATATAGGCCGATGAAGTGCGCTGGTCCTGCGGGGCTGATGGCCTGGTGCCACGCCGGGCCCAGCGCCGGGTGATCTTGTTCTTCTGCCCGATACGGGCCTCATCCTGCCACCACAGCTCTATCGCGGTGTCGGCCGGCAGGCCACATTGGATGGCGTCGATCTGTTCCGGGAAGCTTTTTTTTAAAATGCTCTGCCTGCAGCTCGTTCTGGGCATGATGGTGTGGCCGGGCCGACAGCTTGCGGTAGCCCATCGCCTTCAACATCCGCCCCAACGTGCTTTCATCAATGGAGATGCGGTACTCCCGGTACACCCACTGGACCAGGTCCTTCAGGCGCCAGCGCACCACCTCGTCAATCGCCGGGATTGGGCCACGCTCAATCAGCTCAACCAGCGCCTGCCGCTGTGCCTCGTTCAGCTTTGGCACCCGCCCGGGCGCCTTGCCATCCAGCAGGCCATCGGGACCTCTGGCATTGAACCGCACCACCCAGTCACGGATGATCTGCGCCGTGACGCCGCCAACCTCGGCGGCAGCCCGGCGTGAGCCGCCATCATAAATACTCGCCAAGGCCAACAGACGCCGGGTCTGGTTGGCATCCTTCGATGCCCGGGCCAGAACCCTCATATCCGTGGCAGAGAAGTCAGAGCGAAGGGGTGTCGCAGCAACCATGGCAAACCTCCTGTTTGCCACATCGAGTTAGACAATCGCTGATTTGCCTACCCACTTGAGTTAACCACTACGCCGGTTGGTATGAGATGGCGCTCGCAGTCGACAGAATGTCAAAATCTTCTTCGTATTGTACATATGTCATGTACTTGTAGTCTAAATCAGTTTGGAAAATTACCATAGGCGAATATTGTTCTTTCAACCTTTTAATTAAAGACTCACTATTCTGGGATATATTAAACAAAGCTAAGATATAGGTTCCATCTCCGTAGACTTTGATTCCCAATCCATTGTCCGACATGACCTGGTAGAATTCTTCTGTGTCGCTAGGTGAACGCGAAAACTGCCAAAACCCCTGCGCAACCGCATCCTTGCATGCAAGTAGGCTTAAAAGACAAAGGGCAAATCGATTTGTAAATTTGTTCATGGAAACACCTTGATCCCGGAAACCCGACATATGTGGTTACAATCAAGTTGAAGCGGCTAACGATGTGACCGACTACCTGACGACGCTAGTTGCTACACTCAAACGCGTAATTTGGCCGGTGAGACCAAATAACGTTTGACTGTAAAGCGGTCTGCGGCACCTGTCCGCCAAGGTTTGGCAAGAAACGGTCAGGTGGTTCAGTTGAGCGAAGTCCCCTCTCGAGAAGGTCTTGTCGCACACGCTCAGTATGCAGATCTTCCCCACACCTTACCGCAGAGTAAAGTGCAATTTGATAGCAAGTTGGATCATCGGGTCGGATGGCTGGTGAAGCGGCTGCCGGCTTGATAGGCTGCACGGGCTTGGCATCCTTCACCGGTTCCCCCCGGATTTGTCAGGCAAGGGGCCTGACGCGTTGACCCTGCAGTGAGACGTTGCCTGGCCCCTTATTCCTCACCCTGCGCGCCGGCAACCAGTTGCATCAGCACTGCGTGATGCAGGGCGGCATTGTCCATGCCCTGCACCTCGAGGTCCGTCGCCGTGGCAGGCTTGCCATAGAGCCGGTCCAGGATGGCCTGTGAGGCCACGGTGGCCAAGCTAGTAGCTTTTGTGCTAGGAGCGGCCAAATCGATTTAAATCGAGAGATGCTAGCTTTTTGCGACAAATTATCAGTTCTTGGAAAAAAGGAACGCTTGGCTAGCCATGCTTGAGACACCTATGATAGCTAGAGACAACAAATAAGAAAAATTGGGGCGTCAAAACTTGATTTCCGAGGTACGCATCGCTGCCCTCGGTCTAGCATTGGCTGGTTGGATGTCAATCAGTGCTGCGAAGGCTGATGATTTGGCAGCACTGGGGCTGTCTGCGATCTCTGATGTTCCTGGGAGCATCAGTGTGTTGGGAGGTCTGACTGTAGGTGACAGTAGCATCAGCGATCTGATCATAAACCACGGTGATATCGAAGGTGATGAAGTTGGCAAAGGCGGCTTCGTCGGCGCCGCAATGTCCCGCCAGCTTGTTCGGTTCTGGGATTACTTCTGGCTTGAAGCCGAAACCGGTGCCGGCTTTCGGTTCGAACCTGGGCGGGACTACTACAGCCCGGAGGCTTGGGGAGCCATTTACCTCAGGTTTGATGGTTTTCCCTGGAATGACGTCCTGCGGACATCAGTAGGCATCTCCACCGGCTTGAATGTGGTCTCAGAACTCCCTCCGAGTGAAACAAACTATGGACAAAACGACATACCGAGCGGGGCGATCCTCCAGCACTACCTGTCGCCTGAAATAGCTTTCTCGTTACCGGAAAAGCCGGAAGACGAGCTATTCATCCGAATCCATCACCGTTCTACCGGCTACGGTCTGTTCTGGGACACCAGCACAGGATCGAATGTCGTAACCGTGGGTTTGAGATTTCGACGATAATCCCCTCTGATGTCCGCAGTGGGTCAAGTGCGGCCGGTTTCGCGCTTCCCTGAGAATGTCTCCTATGCACCCGAAAGCTGCCGACTCCCGGCGCGGCCTGAGTAGTCCGGAATGTGTTAAGACCCGTCATCAGCTCTAGCAAACGATAGACCTCGACTTCGCCATTCCGGCATTTAGGCTATCCTCACTATGCCCAGCAGCAAGCCAATCAGTGCACACCCACCCAGCGTCTTGCCAAGGCCCAGATGAAACTTCAGCAGCATGATTGCCGAAAGTGCAAACAGCGCGACGGCTGCAAGTTTGACGGTGCTCCAGACGGGCCATGTCATGGAGAGAAGGCCGTTCTCGATTCGTGTGACTTCGCCAAAAATGACATGCAGGCCGAACCACAGCGCCAGATTGGCGATCACCCCGACAACGGCAGCGGTGATGGCGGCCAGCGCACCCGACAGACGCGGCATGTGGGCCAACCGCTCGACATAGGGCGCGCCTGCGAATATCCACAGGAAGCAGGGCGCGAAGGTCACCCACAGAGCCATCAGCGCGCCAGCCATTCCCATCCCGACCGATCCGAGCAATCCGGCTGAACGGAAGCCTGCCATGTAGCCGACGAACTCGGTGACCAGTATCAGCGGGCCGGGCGTTGTTTCGGCTAGACCGAGGCCATCTATCATTTGTTCGGCTGTCAGCCAGTTGTGGGTCTCCACCGCCTGCTGCCCCATGTAGGCCAACACCGCATAGGCGCCGCCAAACGTCACTACTGAAAGCTTGGAGAAGAACAGACCGATTTGCACCAGCAGGTGATCGGGACCGGTCACCATTGCCACAGCGACAACTGGCGCAAACCAGATCACCAGCCAGGTGATAATAGTACGCAAAGTGCAAGATGTAGCTACTTTTGTCGGCAACGATACAAATTGCTGGCCGCTGTTCGTTGCAGTCATCAGCCAGCCAACGGTACCGGCGGCGGCGATGACCAACGGAAAGGGAACTGCGAAGACAAACAGCGCAAAGAAGGCCAGAGTGGCAATGATCCAATGCACACGCAATTTGAGGGCGCGCTTCGAGACCCGAAGCAGGGCCTCAATCACGATTGCAAGTACGGCGGCCTTGATGCCGAAGAAGGCAGCTTCTACCAGCGGCAGTCGTCCGAATAACGAGTAGAGTACGGTAATGACCAGCACCACGGCAGCGCCCGGCAGGACAAACAGCAGACCCGCCATCAGGCCGCCTTTAACCCCGTGCAACCGCCATCCGGCGTAGGTGGCCAATTGCATAGCTTCCGGCCCCGGCAACAGCATGCAGAAGTTTAGCGCACGCAAGTACTCCTGTTCGTCGAGCCACGACCGTTGCTCGACAAGTTCGCGGTGCATGAGCGCAATCTGCCCGGCAGGACCGCCGAATGACAGGAGGCCAATGCGAGCGAATACGCGGAATGCGTCTGGCACGGAAACCTGGTTGCTTTCCGTCATTGCTCAAGCCCTCATCGGCTGCCAACCGTGGCGTTCGCCCGATGCCAGACACAAACGGGCATACAGGGCATCGTATATAGGAAAGCCCAGCTGCATCACATGGTGATCAGTCTCGCCGATCAGTGAATTACCGAGCATGACGCCAAGCAGGCCGGCTGCCTCGGGGGCCAACTCGTTGTGATCGGTGTCCGCACCCCTGACAATAACCGCGAGCCGCGCGAGCGCCGGATCATCGATGTCGAACTCACGCAACAAGGTGTCAAAGCTGCAAAGTTCTCCGTCATGCTCGATGTCAGCCCCAGGCGTGTCGAACGAGATGGCGCCAAGTTCTTCCGCGATGTCGATCACCCAATCCGGCTCGGCAAACAGTATTCTCGCATCTGGATCAATGAAGCGTCTGATCAGCCAAGGGCAGGCCACGCGATCAATCTTCGGATTGATGCGGGTCACCCAGACGCTCCGCGGTGCAGCTAAAGGGCAGAGATGGCTTTGACCGACAGTCGGCAAACCAGCGTCGATCCAGCCATCGACGGCCCCCTTGCAAGGCGCGAGCGTTGTAGCCAGCTTCACGGAGCAGCGCTGCGGAGATCTGGGATACGTTGTGGCCATGCATGCAGTTGACGACAAGCAGGCTGTCTCGTCGCATGGACTGGGCCCACTCAACCACTTCCAAGTGATTGCGCCAGCGTGAGCCGGGCAGGAAGCGGGATTGTGGTTCGATCGCTGCGGGGCGGCGAACGTCAAATACTCGCAGAGGCTCCGCCTTCGCGAGTTGTAGAGACAGTTCTTGAGCGGAGATGAAAAAATCGCCCATGGGCTGGTTCGCTCCATAACAGAGTGAACGGCGCTTGGGCGATTTGCCTGACGGGGCGGCCGGTAATGCCCCGCTCACGAACGTTAGCGTGCACTCCTTCCGAAGACAATGCTTTCGACGGGGCAGGTCAGTAATTAACCGGTTGAGTCCGAAAGGGGTCATGAGCGGTCGGTTTCCACTTGCCGCAAGAAGGTCCGTTGTGCTCCCGAAAGCTGCCGTCTTTCGGGATGACCCAAGCAGGCTGCTTTGTGCCAAATCCGGAAGTGGTTAGACTGTTGATCTTCTAGTTCAGCAGACAATCCCACCTGACCTTGGACTCCTTGTCCCGCCACCTTTCTGGAGTTCGTTCAGTCGATTGCAGGGTCAATATCTGATTGTGCGCCTCTATCGCTCGTGCTCGATGCAGCGCGCAAACCTAGCTGACACTACGTCGTTGAGCAACCCACCGGATCGCTGTCGACGGCGCCACACCAAAGCGTGCTGCCGCAGCCCGGCAACTCATCCCCTCATCAACAGCCGCAAGAAATGTCGCTTGAAAATCACGGATACTCTAATAGTCAATTTTGTCTTGTTAGCTTTCTCCTCGGTACAGAATTCTCTGGAATTGCCATCGATCTTCTGGAAGGAGCGGCTAGCCTTGCTTCAAGTATCTTGGCGATTTCGTGCACATATGCTGGCTTGAGTATCCCCATGTGGTCGCCTTCTAGGGCATGCACAGCAACAGGTACGCCAAGGCAATCCCCCCAACCATAGTCGTTCACCACCAGAGCATGGTGCCGAGGACGATTGTCGGCCCTAAAGAGGATGACTTGGGTTCCACTCAGTAGCGGTCTTTTGCGATTTGGGTCTTCAGCTTCTAAGTAGAATGTTGGACGCCCAGCTGCCCGCTTCCAAAAACGCAAGCTAGTCCGGGTAAACCAGCTCAAGTCTCCCATTAGCGCTCTTCGGGCTTTGTCCAACAATGAGAGCCCCAGATCCCGCCTCACTGAATTGGCGAGCCAGCTATCAAATAGTGCAACGAGCTGTACAGTTTCCCCAGATTTCTGCAGCAGAACAGCCACTTCCAAAGCCAGCGCGCCCCCGAAGGAAAGTCCGGCCAGTCGATATGGCCCTTTAGGTTGGCTAGCTCGAATAGCATCGACGTACAGCCTTGCCAGAGATTCAAGGGGTTTGGCCTGAGCGCCTATGACTGCCACTTCACGTTCCGGTACCGTCATGGCTATAAGCGAAAATTTCGAGAGCGCATCGGCGAGAGGTTGATAGATCGACAGTCCAGAAAGACAAAAGAGAACTGGAGCATCGTTTCTGTTGCTCAGTTCAAGCGCCACGGGTGAATTATCATCGGGATGTTTAACTGCCTCAGCCATGAGCGAAACCGTGGGCGCCCGAAATATCATCTCTGGCTGGGTGTCTCCCCCGAACTTTTCGGCTATGTGCTCGGCGAGATGTGTCGCCAACAGCGAATCTCCACCTAACTCGAAAAAGTTTTCATCTCGACCGACCTGTTCCCGCTTCAGGACACGGCATACAAGATCGGCAAGTACTTTCTCAAGTTCAGTTAGCTGACCCTCTTCAGCAAGCAGCGTGTTTGAAGTTACCTTCGACTCAGTAGGCGCTTGTAGTTCTTTGAAATCGATCTTGCCGCCAGGTAGCTTCGGCAGTTCTTTCAGCTCGATGTAAACGCTGGGACGCGAAGCCTCCGGAAGGATGCGGCTGATATGTGCTCGGATCTTTTTCTCCTCGATTGCATCTCCAACTAAGAAAGCTGCCAATCGGTTATCTCCATACCTATCGGGAAACGGTTTCACGACCGCCTCACGTACATTTGGCATAGCTAAAAGAGCTGCTTCGATTTCGTCTGGTTGTATACGGTGAGCACGGACCTTAGTTTGACGATCCTTCCGACCGATAACAGTCAATCGTCCTTTGGCATCTATGAAGCCGATGTCTCCGGTTTGGTAAACTCGTCTCCCAGAGGATTCCAAATACGCCTTCTGGGTAAGGTTCGGTCGCCTCCAATACCCAAGGGAGAGAAAGGGGCTGTGTATAACGATCTCACCAGTCCGAATGCCTGCAATTTCAGTATCTGCATTCACGACTTCAACTTCCACCCCTTCAGATGGAAAACCCACTGGGAGAAACGGTGTTGGCCAAGATTTCAGCTTCTTCAATCACACAACTTGAAATGTGGACAAGCTCACTGGACCCGTACTGGTTGATCACAACACAATCTTGATCAAAGTAGCGACGGGCAGTTTTGAAATCCTCTGCAATGGCAAGCTCACCGCTTAAGCAGATCAAACGCACACTTGATCGATCGCTCACAAAATCCACTTCTTCTGCGATCCGTCGGAACACCGTGGGAACAGTCGAAAACACGGTGACTTTATTGCTTTCAATCCACTTTCCGACACCTTTTATTCCCACGCGGCGTAGATCACAGCAACAAAGGGTGGCCCCGGATGTAAGAGTGCCCCAAACCAAGGTGTGCCAGAAACCATGAAGCACTGAGACTCTATCCGAAGCACTTAGCTTGACCATATCGGAGAAGACTTTTGCGAGATGCCTTGCCCCTTCATGCGTTTCGACAACGCCCTTGGGCATACCCGTCGAACCAGACGTATATCGAATGTAGGCAGCTTCTGCCTGGCAATGAATGGACTCAATTCGATTTTCGGCTTTGGCGCACTCTTCAAAATTCAAGATCAAGCAGTCATTTGTAGCCAGCGGTCTGACCCGCTCGGCTAAATCTTGTGATGTTATGATTGCCACCGGTCGTGTGTGATTTATCAGCTCGCCTAGCGGTTGGTCCGGCAGCGTCTGTTCGAGCGGTACATACCCCAGTCCTGCTTTAAGAATGCCCAGTGACGCTGCAATCCGCTGCGGAGCGCTACCAACAATGATGCAGACGACCGGTTCGAGGTTGACGCTAATCTCCGCCAAACAGAAGGCAATCCGATCAGATAAGTCATCGAGCTGTCTGTAACTTAGCTCGACGTCCACATCGACAATTGCCGGATGAGTTGGATTTAGCTTCGCTTGCCTGCAAAACGCCTCAACAATGGGGCAACAATGTTCAGTCATCCTGTAGCGCCCAGATCTCTCAATAGTGGATGGAACCATCCCAAAGCCGATATGAGCATCCAAAGCAAATCTAGTCTATCCATCTTGGTGTAATGGTCTTTCACCAGTTACAGAGAGGTGGTTCGGTTTGTTTGAACAGGTTCCGGGCGTTTTCTAAGTGGATTTCCGCCTCGGTTATGCCGCCGCCGCTTCGGGCATCGGCTGGATGAAGTAGGCCTGATCGGGGGTTTTCCCGTCAAGCGATGAATGCGGCCGTCGGCTGTTGTAGAAGCTCAGGTACCGGCCGATCCCAGCCCTGGCCTCGGACACGCTGGCATAGACGTCGCACTTGCTTTTGACAGGGGCGAGTGTGGTGGCTGAGCTGCCCGACCGCCCTATCAGTCAAGTGTGCCTTTCAAGCCTGATCTACAGGCCAAATCGGCTGCACTACCGTCTTTTGCATACAACTCGCATATGCGTTGCTGGTTATCGGGGTCAGCAAGTACGGACTTTCCGGCCTCAAGCACTGGCGTCAGCACCTGGTGATTGGCGACGATAACCTGTCCCACGGCCAGAGCAGCCACGAGCCACGCTGCCCTTACAAGCGTGCCAACGAGATGCCTGCCGAGCAGGAAGACCGCAGCACCAATAGCAATGCCGATTGTGGCCAGCTCAGCCATATCTGTGTCTGCGATAACTGCTGTACCCAGTTCGGGAGCCATCCAAGCGCCTGTGAAAGGAACGAGTTGGTTTGTGGACTATCACGAGGTCCTTAGCAGCAGAGTAACAACGCTGGCTTAACGGGCGGCTTGTCTGGCGGGGGTAGGGAAGTTGTTGCCGGTATATGGAAAGTTGTTTCCGGAAGGCCGAGTTGGAAGGAGAAAGGGGAGCCAGCCTTGCTGCAGTTGAAGCCACCCCACAAATCACGGTATATTTGTTTGCATGCTAATGACCTGGTCAGGCAGGTCTGCACCACCTGCAATCAGGTATCAACAGGAGTGGTGGTATGGGCGAGGTAATGAACATCAGGGACGCCAACGGTCGCTTCGTTCCCGGCCAGAGCGGCAACCCGCAAGGCCGTCCCGGCCTCGATCCCGAGGTGAAGGAGATCCTGTCGGCAGCCGCTCCAGACGCGGCCCGCAAGCTGGTGGAGCTTTCACAGTCCAATGACGAGCGTGTGGCCACCGTAGCTTCACAGGCCATCCTGGACCGGCTCTATGGCAAGCCGGCCACGGCAACGGACCTCAAGGTGCAGGGCATGGATGGCGCCGCGCTTCATCACGCGGTGCTGATGCAGTTGAGTTCTGCCATCAAGGACGGGGTTGAGGCGTGAGGGGCCAGGCAGATCAACTGCGCACTGGATCGAACCACCTGGCCCTTGCTTTGCCTGGGGGACATTTCCAGACTAAGCCTAGACATCCTGCCACACTGCCAGCAGTTACTTATAAAAAAACACCGGCGCGAAGCCGATGCTGAAGTTGGTTTACGAAAGCCCCAATAGATTGCTACCAGGGTCGGAGAGACGTCAATGGTTTAAATGGGGCCAGGCGTCGCAACTGCAGGGTCGCGCCACCTAGCCCCATGCTGGCCGTGCTTTATGGGAGAAGGATAGCCAGCCCTGCAAGACTATCAGACGGTAAGCCGCTGCTCCAGCCTTTGCCGATTTGTCATGTGCAATAGCAGCCAGTCACACCGCCGCATTCGGGGTGATTGGACCGGCTGGCCTTGATCGTTGAGGCATGAAACACCTCACTACGGTGTCGTGGCATTAGGGACTATGGTAGCCTTGGGTTGAACTGACATGGCAATATGAACGAACACCCAAAGCAGGAGATTGTGAAGTGGACATCCTTAAACCCCTGACGAAGATACTCCCCCTGAAAGCTGCATTGCTGGCCGTTGTTGCCTTTGCTTCAACTGCACCAGCGCAGGCACAGATGGCCTGCCAGCTCACTCTGGAAATAACTAAGGGCGGCTTTGTCGTTGGCGGTACAGGTGGTGGTGGCACCCTGACCTGTGACGGACAAAGCTATCCAGTGAAGGTTGGTGGTCTCAGCGCAGGTCTCGTTATCGGGTTGGCCAAAGTCAGCCTGTTTGGTGAGGTTCGCAATCTCTACAATATTGCCGACATTGAGGGAGCTTATTCTGGTGTCGGGGCTTCGATGGCTATAGGTGGCGGAGCGGACAACCTCGTTGCTACTAATTCAAAAGGTGTTCAGTTAGTTCTGAGAGGCAGACAAGTGGGTCTAGAGGCTTCGCTCGACTTGTCAGGTCTCAACATCAGCTTGCGATAACAGCGGCAGGTAGGAAGCTGCTACAAAAGTCGCCTACGGTACTGCGGACGTGACTGAAGAGGCAGGAGAGCCAAGAAGCTTATCCGTTGGAGGGTCGCACACGGGGTTCCTCAAGTGAGACTGGAGTTCTGGCGTCAAACGAGTCTCACATGAATACCTTTTGACACCTGGACTTAGCTGTCGCAGACTCTCAAGGACACAAGTGAGACCACCTGCTCAGGAGCCAGCCTCCATGAAGATCGGCTATGCCCGTACTTCCACCCTGGACCAGCAAGCCGGCTTCGAGGCCCAGATTCGGGACCTGGAGCAGGCCGGAGCCGAGAAGGTGTTCAGTGAGCAGGCCTTCAGCGTGGGGCAGCGCACACAACTCGACGCCGCTCTCGACTACATCCGGGTTGGTGACACGCTGGTGGTGACCCGGCTGGACCGCCTGGCCCGCTCGGTCGAGCACCTGGTGCAGATCACCGGCACGCTGGAGCGCAAGGGCGCCTCATTGCATATCCTGCAAATGAACATGGACACCGGCAGCCCGACCGGCAAGCTGATGCTCAACCTGCTCGGTTCCATTGCCCAGTTCGAGCGGGAACTGATGCTGGAACGTCAGCGTGAAGGCATTGCCCGGGCCAAGGCACAAGGCAAGTACCAGGGCCGGGTTCCTACGGCTCGCCGACAGGCAGACAAGATCATTGAGTTACGGGGGCAAGGGATCAGGCCGGAACAGATCGGTGAACGTCTTGGCATCAGCCGGGCCAGCGTGTTCCGCATCCTCAAGGATGCGCGGGACAAGGCGGCTGCGGAATAGTATCGGGCCGTCCCGTACACCCCCTCCGGGTCCCCATGGGTCCCTCGGGGGCAGGTCCGTATCAGTGGGGGCCTCTCGCCTCAGCCAGCAATCACACAGTCGCCAATGGTCTTGACTGGCTTATCGGGCCTCCGGGGAACTTCCGCATTACCCCCAACAACGGACTCTTTCTCGGAAGGCCCGGAGAATCCGAGATGTGCCATTAACTGCCGCTAGCCAACTTTGGTTAAGAGATGCGTTTTACGGTTGATCCGCTCTTCGATCACCACGCTTACCATCCAAAGTTCCTCATTAGAGAATTTGACTAAGGAATTCCCGTGTGCGCGGGTCCTTGGCCTTCTTGAAGAACGTGGCGGGTGGCCCGTGCTCCACGATGACGCCGCGATCGGTGAAGTAGATGTGGTCGGCGATCTCGCGGGCGAAGCCCATTTCGTGGGTGACCAGGATGCAGGTCATGCCTTCCGCCGCCAGGTCCTTGATGGTGACTAGCACTTCCTTGACTGTCTCCGGGTCCAGCGCGGCAGTCACCTCGTCGAACAGCATCACGTCCGGGTTCATGGCAAGCGACCGGGCAATGGCCACGCGTTGCTGCTGACCGCCTGACAATTCGCCCGGATAAGCATTCTCCTTGCCTTCGAGGCGCACCTTGCTGATGAGGGCCCGGGCACGTTTCTCGACTTGCGCCGGCTCCTGCTTGAGCACCAGCACAGGCGCCATCATGACATTCTCCAGCGCCGTCTTGTGCGGAAACAGGTTGTACTGCTGGAACACCATGCCAACCTTCTTGCGCAGTTCCAGCTTGTCCAGGTTGGGCGAGTTGACCTCCAGTCCTTCGACCTTGATGGAGCCCGACTGGATGTCGTTGAGCGCGTTGATGCAGCGGATCAGCGTGGACTTGCCCGAGCCTGAAGGGCCAATAACGCAGACCACTTCGCCCTTCATGACATCGAAAGTAATGCCTTTCAGTACCTCGAGGTTGCCAAACGACTTATGGACATCCTTGATCGAGATGATGGGCTGGTCTGGGGTCCATGTGTCGGTCATGGGTGTTCCTACTGGTTGACCGCAAAGCGGTTCTCGAGTTTGCGGGTTAGCAGCGCGATGGGGTAGCTGTAGATGAAGAACCACGACATCAGCCACAGGTACATGGGTATCAGGTATTCGCTGCGGCCCTCGGCAGCGAGCGCATCCTGGGTCAGGGTCATGCCGTCATTGACGCCGAGAATCGAAACCAGCGGCGTGGACATGGTCAGGATGCAGTACCAGTTCATCCATGGTGGGATCATGCGCTTGATGCATTGCGGCAGGATGATGCGCCACAGGGTCTGGCTGCGGGAAAAGGCAAGGCTCTCGGCCGAGTCCCACTGGCCCGTAGGGATGGACGCAATCGATCCGCGCACGATCTCGGAGACGTTCGCCATGATCGGCAGCGACAGGGCGAAAGTTGCCTTGGCCCACCCGGAAATCTCGATGCGGGTATCGCCCACGCGGATGAAGAACGGGATCAGCAGCATGAAGTAGAACAGCAGAACCAGCCACGGCGAGTTGCGGAACAACTGGGTGATGGCCCACGAAGTGCGGCGGATGAAGCGGTTCGGTGAGACCTGGCCCAGACCCAGCCACAATCCGAGGAAGGTCCCGAGTGCCATGGCGATGAAGCTGACGACGATGTTCAGCACGAAGCCCCCGAATTCGCCTTCTGGGCCGAGAAACATCAGCGGCGTCCACTTGACGATGGTCTCCCAGACGGTCTGGCCCTGGGCGCCGACCATTTGGGCGTAGGCAGTATCGATGAGCAGCCAACTGATCAGCACCAGCGCCAGCGCCAGGCCAAACCGCTTGCTGGTGGCAAGACCCGCCCAGTCGCGGGCATCCCAGGTAGTTGCACCCGGGCGGAACGGCAGCAGGACTGGTAGGTCGGTCGAGGTGTTGTTCAGGACAGGTTTCATTGGCCGAACCCCGGTACGCGAATGGCCTTCTCCCAGCGGTGCATCATCCACACCAGAACGCCGACCAGCACAAGGTATACGATCCAGACAACGTTCATCATCTCGGGCACGTTGTACTCGTCTGACCAGATCTGGTTGGAGATGTAGAGCGTCTCGGGCACGGCGATGGCGTAGGCGACAGTCGTTGTCTTGACGAGATTTATGAGGTTGTTGTTGAGCGCCGGCAAGCATACGCGGTAGGCCAGCGGAAACGTGATGTAACGGTAGATCTGGAACCGCGAGTACCCAAGCGACTGCGCACCTTCGATTGTCGATCTCGGTACGGCTTCAATGCCAGCACGGAAAATTTCGGTATTGAAGGCGCCGGCGAAGAAGGATAGTGCGATCACCGCCCAGCCATAGCTGCCGAGAAGGCCCCCGCGTATGCCGAACAGTCCGGACAAGGCGGAGTCGACGGCGAAGTAGAAGAAATAGAGCTGTACCAGAGGCGGGGTGTTTCGGAAGAACGCAATGTAAGCGTTGATGATGCGGCGTATCCAGACCAGTGGCGACGTTTGCAGCCACGCGCCAGCGATGCCGATGACGATACTGGCCACCACGCACACAAAGGAAAGGTGAATTGTAGTCCAGACACCGCTCAGAAAGCGGGTACGGTCAAGTTCATCGTAGAAGATGGTGAGCTTGATCCCGTGAGCTTCCTTCAGCCACAGGAAAAACTCGGCAATCGTGTCCAAAAGCCCCTCCAGTCCCGGATGCGATCGTCAGAAGCGAAAGGCGAAGGTCCGGTTGATCCCGGCCCTTCGCCCTTGACTGTCGAATTACTTGACTTCGCCTTCGTCCAGAACGTCGTCACAGACCTTTTCGCCGGCGTTGCACTTTTCCTGCATCATCGCAACCCACTTGGTGGACGGGATGCCCCACTTCTTTTCCCACTCGACGATCATGCCGGACTTGTGCCAGTCGATGATGGCCTCTGACAGCGCCTTGCCGATGGGTTCATTGACTTCATCCTTACGGACGGCAGCACCCCAGGGCGCATCCGCTACTACCGGGGTGGAAATGGAGTAATCCTTCCACTTCTCTGGCTCATTTACCTTGCGCGGAATGAAGGCCGAGTCGTCATACAGCCATCCAACGCAACGACCATCCAGCAAGGCGGCCTCGATCTCCGGTACGCCCTTGAAGACGATCATGTTTGCCTTGTTCTTCTCGCCCCATTCCTTGTTGTACCAGGCGCCCTGGGTGCCGCAGATGTTCTTTCCCTCGATGTCCGGCCAGTCCTTGATACCGGAGTCCTTGTGAGCGAATACGGCCACGCCCGACGAATAGTAATTTGGCTGAACAATGCCGACCACGTTCCGCCTTTCCAGCGTGTCCGACATGGTGGCAATCATGATGTCGGTCTTGCCTTGCTCGAGGAACTGCATGCGGTTGGAGGCAACCACCGCAATAAGCTCGACCTCGATGGTCTTGCCAGCCTTTTCGCCAATCCGCTTGGCCAGGTCCATGGCCATGTCGACCTCCATGCCGACAATGTTGCCCTGCGCGTCGCGCATGCCCCATGGTGCATAGTCGGCCTTGGTGCCAACCACCATCTTGCCGCGCGAGATGATGTCGGCCAGCGTATCCGCCATAACGGCCGACGATCCTGCAGCCAGCACAAAGGTAGCGGCGAGGCCTGCTTTCAGTGTCTTTAGGTTCATTTGAAGCTCCCGTGGTTAAATTGCGGCATACCTTGCCGGTTCGCAAAACTCTCGAATCCCGTCTTCAAAGGCATTTCTGCAAATTTGTCTCGTGACCGGATCGGCAGCGAATTGCGTTGCAGTCATGTCTCTTGCGATATCGAATGATTCCTGTGAGCGAGGCCAAGCCTGATTTTAAACGGCGGCAGGATGTACCGTATGCTTAGGGTTCCATGTTTGAAGCTTTTCTGCAACCTCAGGCATCTACCGCTTCGCGCATCCACTGCTGCAGCTTTTCGACAGAATGCTCGGAGTTCACGCCGCACTGCGGGTCTAGAACCAGCGGGCCGGGGCGATACCCCTTGCTCTTGAGGCCGCGCTGCACCGACTCGACAATACGGATGTCTTCCTCAACCGTCGTCGCCCGGTCCTGTATGGCGAGGCGGCGGATCACTTCGGAGTCAACGCCGCCCACCGTGTACCAGCCGCGCCAGACGGTGCACCGGTCCGGGCCGTGCGGGCGCCAGTGGTAGGTGTTGAGCACATTGCCCGGATAGACCTGGAATGAGAACATCGGCCACAGGAACCACGACGAATATTCACCCGCATGCGGGCTGGAGGCGAGATCGATCGGATAACTCATCCGGTCCAGGTTCTGGCACTCCGTTGTATGGCGCAGGCAATGGCCTTGCGGCTGGATGTCATAGGTTTCCGGCTTCACCACGCCGGTGGCGAAGGTGGGGTGATTGATGGTGCAGTGGTAGCACTCGGAGTAATTCTCGACCGAGACCTTCCAGTTGCAGGCTTCCGGAATTTCCACCCACTCCAGCGGCTTGAGCTCCCGGATGTGCGGCGCAAACTCGCCAAGCTCTTCGCGCACCTTCGGATACCACTCGTCCATCGGCCTCGCATCCGGATCGAGGTTGGCGAACAGGAAGCCGTGGAAATCCTCAATGCGCACCTCGGAGAGACAGATCTCGCGTTTGTCCAGCCCCGGCACCACCTTGATGTTGGGGCCGGAGCGCAACTCGCCCGACAGCTCGTAGGACCAGGCGTGATAGGGACAAACAACGACCTTGCAGTTGCCCTCGCCGGCGACAAGCTCGTGCGCCCGGTGCTGGCAGACATTGTAGAAGGCACGCACCACGTCATCGCGTCCCCGAATGCAGAACAGGTTTTGCCCGGCGATCTGGAAGGTGAAATAGTCGCCCGGCTTTCCCACCTGGCTCGCATGACCGGCAAACTGCCAGGTGCGCGACAGCAGGCCCTCCATCTCGCGGGCATATATGGCCGGGTCGGTGTAGTAGCGCGCCTCAAGTGAGCGCACGGGCTTGAGCGGATGGCTCATCGGACAGGACCTTTCTCATCCCAGTACATGCCAAGCTGGTGCCGGCGTTGGTGGAATTTCTCCACCCGCTCCACGATCTCTTCCGACGCGCTGGCAATGACGAACGATAGAAGCGTTTCCAGCAGCGCGATCACCGACACCGAGGAGGGGAAGAACTGTGGTGTGTCCACCGCCACCACGAACGAATGCTGCGAGCCAATCACGATGGGCGAGGCCGGGCTGTCGGAGATGCCGATGATGATGACGCCCTGTTCGCGCGCCATGCGCACGGCTTCCACCACCTCGGTGCGATAGGGCTTGCTGGTCATCGCGATCAGCACATCGCGATAATCTGCACGGGCCAGATCGTCCACTGCCGTTGAACCCGGACGGGGAATGGCGTGGAACTGTTCCATGCCGGTGGAGGCGAGGTAGCTGAAGTTGCGGGCATTGGAATTGTTGACGCCGACGCCCAGCACGAAGGTCTGGCGTGATGCCCAGATGGCCTCGGCCGCCGCCTTGAGGCGCGCTTCGTCGATGCCGGCAAATGTTTCCTCGATATTGCGCAGCGCCGAGTTGACCATGTCTGCATAGAGCCGGCCCAGGTCGCCGCGCGCGCTCAAGCTCTGCAGCCAGCGCGCCCGGTCAGGAAAGCTGGCCGTGCCGCGCCGGATTTCCTCGCGGAACGGTTCGCGGAAATCGTCATAGCCCTCAAAGCCGAGAACCCGCGCCATGCGCACCAGCGTGTTCGGCTTCACGTCAGCCGCGGCTGCAATCTCGCGCATCGAGCTGATACCTACTTCGTTGGGGTTCTCCAGCACGAAGGCAGCAGCCTTGCGCACTTCGGGGGTGAGGTTTTCCAGCTCCTCGCCCAGCCTGTTGAGCAGGTCAGGCGGAGCGGTTTGGCCGACAGATGGTACAGTTATGTCATTCATGATTGACGAGTGTACATTTGTACGATACGCCTTGTCCATAGCGAACGTCTGTACCGGAGTGAAAACATGGTCCCGTCTCACGCACGCGTTGTCATCGTTGGCGGCGGCATCATGGGCTGCGGGGTGGCCTACCATCTGGCCCACGAGGGCTGGACCGACATCGTGCTGCTGGAAAAGGCCGAACTCACCTCCGGCTCCACCTGGCATGCCGCAGGGCAGATCACCCACTCCACCTCGTCCTATGGGCTAGGCAAATGTGTCGACTACAACATCGGGCTGTATTCCGGGAAGCTTGAAGCAGAAACCGGCCAGTCCTGTACCTGGCACGGCTGCGGCTCGTTCCGCCTCGCCTACACCGAGGACGAAATGGACTGGCTGCGTCAGACCCTGTCGGTCGGCACCGCGCTTGGCTTCAATATCGAACTGGTCGGGCCGGACCGTATCCGCCAGCTGCATCCTTTCTACAATCTGGATGGCGTGATCGGCGCGCTTAACACGCCCGATGATGGCCACGTGGATCCGTCAGGTCCGGCGCATGCTTTGGCTATAGGTGCGCGGCAGTTGGGGGCGAAGATCATCCGCCGCTGCCGTGCAACAGATATCAAGCAGCTGCCCTCGGGCGAGTGGAAGGTGTCAACCGAGCAGGGCGACATCGTGTGCGAGCACGTGGTCAATGCCGGCGGCACCTATGCCCGCCAGATGGGCGAATGGTCCGGCCTGCAACTGCCGATGACCTCGATGACCCACCACTATCTCGTCACCGATACGGTGCCGGAGTTCCTGGAGCTGCAGAACGAGCTGCCGGTCATCCGCGATGACAAGCTGGTGTCCGGGTACATCCGCATGGAGCAGAAGTCGGGCCTGATCGGCATTTACGAAAAGACCAATCCCAACACCGTTTGGGAAGATCACTGCCCCTGGGAAGCGGAGAACGAGCTGTTCGAGGCCGACTATGACCGTATCATGCCGTGGCTGGAGAACGCCATGGGCCGCATGCCGATCTTTGCCGAGCTCGGCATCAAGCGCGAGGTGCATGGCGCCATCTCTCATCCGCCCGACGGCAACCCGCTGATCGGTCCGGCGCCGGGCGTGAAGAATTACTGGTGCGCCTGCGGCACCCAGATCGGCATTGGCTGGGGCCCCGGCCTGACCCGTGAGCTCGCCCGCTGGATGGTGCATGGTGCGGCTGACATTTCGATGCGCGAGTTCGACCCGCGCCGCTTCGGCGAGCACGCCAAGCCCGCATGGCAGGTGATCAAGGCGAAGGAAGACTATTGCCTGCGCCACGAAATTCCGTTCCCGCACTTCAACCGGCTGGCCGGTCGTCCGATCAAGCCGTCGCCGCTGTACGAGCGTCTCAAGGCCAAGGGTGCGGTGTACGAGGAAGTGTACGGTCACGAGCGGCCGCGATGGTTCGCGCGCAAAGCAATGCCAGGAAAAGTGGAAGTCGGTTTTCCGTCCGGCATTGCGCATGAACATGAACAAATCGAGCAGAGAGACTACTACTCCTTCGCGCGGCCCAAGTGGTTCGACATAGTGGCCATCGAGACTAAGGCGGTTCGCGAGGCCGCCGGCATCATGGACATCTCCGCCTTCTCGAAGGTCGAGGTGGCAGGCCCCGATGCATATGCGTTCCTGGACCGGTTGACGCCCAACCGGCTGCCGCAGAAACCGGGCGGCGTCTGCCTGACGCACCTGCTGAACCGGCGCGGCCGCATCGAGGCGGAAGTCACCGTCGTGCGGCTGGCGCAGGACCGGTTCTACCTGGTGTGCGCCGCCTTCTTCGAGCAGCGGCTGATCGATCACCTCACCTTCGCCAAGGCTGACGAGCAGGCGGAGATCATCAACCGATCAAATGAGTGGGCGGCCCTCACCATCAACGGCCCAAAGTCGCGCGACATTCTCGGCGCCTGCACCGATGCTAGCCTGGACAATGCGTCGTTCCGCTGGATGAGCGCGCAGCAGATCACCGTCGCCGGTCATCGCATGTGGGCGTTCCGGATGTCCTACGCGGGCGAGCTTGGCTGGGAGTTGCACGGCCCCCGCGAGCACTTGCTTGCCATCTATGACGCGCTGTGGGCGGCGGGCGAGAAGATGGGGCTCATCGACTATGGCTCCTTCACCATGAACGCCTTGCGCATGGAGAAGGGCTTCAAGGGTGCGAGCGAACTCACCAACGAGGTCACGCTGCCTGAAGCCGACGTGATGCGCTTTGTAAAGATGGACAAAGACTTCTTCGGCAAACCGCAGACGCAAGCCAGCCTGGACAGGCCGCTGCCCTGGGTATGCGCCTACCTTGAGATCGAACCGGACGGCATCTGGGACGGCAATGGCGGCGAGGCTGTCCGGCTGGACGGCAAGGTGGTCGGATCAACGGCTTCGGTTGCCTATTGCCACACGCCGCAGAAGATACTCGCGTTCGCCTACCTGAAACCCCATGCGGCCGAGCTCGGCACGGCGCTTGAGGTGTTCATGAATGAACAATGGCGCTCTGCAAGGGTGCTTGCTGAGCCTGCCTATGATCCGCAGAGTCTGAAGCCACGCACGGACGTGATGGAGGCAGCAGCGGAATGACAGCGACACCGAAGACCATGAAGGCGATGGTGCTCACCGGCCACGGCGGGCTCGACAAGTACGAATGGCGCGAAGACTGGCCCGTGCCGGAGGTTCGCCCGGGCGACGTGCTGATCAAGGTCGGCGCGTGCGGGCTGAACAATACCGACGTGAACACCCGCACCGGCTGGTATTCCAAGGCTGTCACCGAGGGCACATCGGGCGACGGGTATGCAATGGCTGGAGGCGATGACCCGGCCTGGGGCGGCTCGGCCTTGCAGTTTCCGCGCATCCAGGGTGCGGACGCCGTGGGCCGCGTGGTGGCAGTCGGTGAAGGCGTGGACGAGAGCCTTATCGGTAAACGCGTCATGGCCGACGGCTGGGTGCGCGATCCCGCCGACCCGTCCAACATGGACAAGGCGGTCTATTTCGGTTCCGAGGTGGACGGTGGCTTTGCCGAGTACGCCCGCACGCCGGCCCATGCAGCACAAGTTGTCGAGTCGGACCTGAGCGATGCGGAGCTTGCTACCTTCCAATGCTCCTACACCACCGCCGAGGGCATGCTGACCCGGGCAAACGTCATCACATCCGACACCGTGCTCATCCCCGGCGCGTCGGGCGGCGTCGGCGGCGCGCTGGTACAGCTGGCCAGGCGCCGTGGTGCGCGCGTCATCGCCATGGCGTCGGAGAACAAGCATGCAGAAGTAGCAAAGCTCGGACCCGACCGGATCATTAGCCGCGCACCGGAGGACCTGCGCGCCACGCTGGGCGGTGACAAGGTCACGGTGGTGGCCGACATTGTCGGCGGTCCCTACTGGCCCAACCTGATCGACGTGCTGGAGCGCGGCGGGCGCTACACCTGTTCAGGCGCCATTGCCGGGCCGATCGTCCAGCTCGACTTGCGCACTTTCTACCTCAAGGACCTCACGTTCACCGGTTCCACTATCGTGCCGCCCGATACGCTTGCTAAGCTTGTCTCCTATGTCGAGGCCGGCGAGGTGAAGCCGGTACTGGCGGCCACGTATCCGCTCTCGCAATTGCGCGAGGCGCAGGCCGCCTTCATCGCCAAGACGCATACCGGCAACATCGTGGTGACCATGGAATGAGGATCACGCGCATCAGCGTCTGGCAACTGACCATGCCGCTCAACGAGCCCTACTGGCTGTCGGGCGGACGGCTGAAGTTCGAGGAGCTCGACTCGACGTTCGTGCGCATCGATACCGATGAAGACCTATCCGGCTGGGGCGAAGGCTGCCCGTGGGGACACACTTACCTGCCAGCCCACGGACCCGGCATCCGGGCCGGCATTGCCACGCTGGCACCATTCCTGATTGGCGAGGACCCGCTAGCGCTCGATCGCATCAACCGGGTGATGGACGTGCAGTTGCCTGGCCATGCCTATGTGAAGTCCGCCATCGACATGGCCTGCTGGGACATCCTCGGCCAGCAGGCAGACCTGCCCTTATGGAAGCTGTTCGGTGGGGAGGCGGCGCATCCGGTACTGGTGAATTCGTCCATCTCCACTGGCGCGCCGGACGAGATGCTGGCACTCATCAGCAAGGCCGCGACCAAGGGATACACGGTGCACTCGGCCAAGGTTGGTGGTTCGGATATCGGCCTCGATATCGAGCGCATCGAGGCGATCTCCGCCAGTCTGCCCAAGGGCCATAAGGTGACCTTCGATGTGAACCGCGCCTGGACGCCGGGCGTGGCGGTGCAGGTACTCAATTCGGTGAAGGCGCGCGACTGGGTGGAACAGCCTTGCGAGACGTTGGACCAGTGCGCCCATGTCGCGGCGCGGGTGCGGAACCCGATCATGCTGGATGAGTGCATGCACACGTTCCAGGACCATCTGGAGGCGTGGAAGGCAAACGCCTGCGAGGGCGTCAAGGTGAAGCCGAACCGGGTTGGCGGGCTGACCAAGGCGAGGCAGATCCGCGACTTCGGCGTTTCCGTCGGCTGGCAGATGCACATCGAGGATCTGGGCGGTTCAGCGCTGGCTGATACCGCCGCCATCCACCTCGCCTCGTCCACCCCGGAAGCGAACCGGCTGGCATCGTGGTTGTGTCACTATCACCTGTCGGTCGACCCCGTTCCCGGTCAGGGTGCACGCAACAAACACGGCTCGGCCACGCCGCCTTCCACCCCCGGTCTTGGCGTAACACCTGATCTCAATATCCTCGGTCAGCCGGAGGCGGTCTACCAATGAAGATCACGCGCATAGCCGTTTGGTACGTGCCGCTGACCAGTCACGTCACCTACAATATGTCGGACGGCAAGACCTGCGACACGGTGGAAAGCGCCGTCGTGCGGCTGGACACCGATACCGGGCACTCGGGCTGGGGCGAGGTCTGTCCGATCCCTCATTACCTACCGGCCTATGCCCGTGGCGTGGCGCCTGCCATCGAGGAGATGTTGCCCGTTCTGATCGGCGCTGACCCGGTTGGGCCGGAGGCCCTGATGGACAAGCTGGACGCTTGGCTTCAGGGCCATGACTATGCCAAGTCCGCCATCGACACCGCCTTGTGGGACCTGACGGCGCAGGCCGCTGGATTACCCTTGCATGCGCTGCTGGGCGGGCGGCGGCAGGAGACCATACCGCTCTATCACTCGATCACCTGCGTCGCCCCGGACGACATGGCCCGCATGGCTGCCAACGCCTTTGATGAAGGCATGCGCCAGTTTCAGGTGAAGCTGGGTACGGACAGTGACTGGCAGGCCGATGCCGAACGGTTGATCAAGGTGCGCGAGGCGGTGGGCCCCGGCCCACTGGTCTATGGTGACTGGAACTGCGGCGCCACCCGGCTCGACGCCACCCGCACCGGCAAGGCGGTCGCCCATCTCGACGTCATGCTGGAGCAGCCCTGCCGCACCATCGAGGAATGCGTTGCGGTGCGCGCCGCCACCGGCCTGCCGATGAAGATGGACGAGAACGCGCATGACACGGCTTCGCTGCTCAAGGCGTACGAGCTTGGATGCATGGATGCCGTTGCGCTGAAGCTGTCGAAGTTCGGCGGGCTGTCCGCCATGCGGCGCGCCCGCGACCTGTGCCTGCATCTGGGCGCGAAGATGTGCATAGAGGACACTTGGGGTTCTGATATCACGACAGCCTGCCTGCTCCATCTGGGGGCGGCGACCCGGCCCGCCAGCCTCATGAACGTGTGCGACCTGTCAGGTTATGTTTCACCCCGGCTTGATGAACGCGCCCCGGCGCGCAAATGTGGCCGGATTGCCCCGCCGGATGGTCCGGGCCTTGGCGTTGTGCCTGACATGGAAAGGCTGGGCGAACCCGTCGCCGTGTTCGAATAGGAGACAGAGATGCTGACCCAATCCGACTGGATGTCCCGCGCCAATGCCGTGCTGCCCGGCGGCGGCTTCGGCAATTTCGATCCCGGCATCATCATCCGGGAGGGCAAGGGCTCGCGCGTTTGGGACGAGGACGGCAGGGAGTATGTCGACCTGCTGATCGGCTCCGGCCCCATGCTGCTCGGACACAGCCATGCGGAAGTGATGGAGGCCGTGCTGCAGCAGCTGCCGAAGGGCATGACCTTCTTCGCCAACAATACCGCCGGCATCGAACTGGCCGAGGAAATCTGCAACGCCGTCCAGTGCGCCGAACAGGTGCGCTATGTCTGCACCGGATCGGAAGCCGACATGTACGCCATGCGGCTTGCCCGCACCTACACGGGCCGTGAAAAGATCCTCAAGTTCGAGGGCGGCTATCACGGCATGTCGGCGGAAGCGCAGATGAGCCTGGCGCCGTCCAGGCTGGTGAACTTTCCTGTGGCCGTGCCGGATTCGCCTGGCATCCCGCAAGGAGTGCGCGACGCCATGCTGGTGGCGCCGTTCAACGACATCGACTTCGCCCGGTCGATCATTGCCGAGCACGCCCACGAGATCGCCGGCATCATCGTCGAACCGTTCCAGCGCATCCTGCCGCCGGCCCCCAGCTTCCTCGAGGCGTTGCGCGAGGAATGCGACAGGCACGGCATCGTGCTGGTGTTCGACGAGATCGTTACCGGTTTCCGCTTCACCTACGAGGGTGCCCAGAACTATTACGGCGTGGTGCCGGACGTGTGCACGCTGGGCAAGATCATCGGCGGCGGCTTTGCGCTGGCGGCCATTGCGGGCAAGGCGCCCATCATGGCGCACTTCGACAAGGCGAAGGTGGGGGCGGACGGCTTCCTGATGCAGCTTGGCACCTTGTCCGGCGCGCCGGTGGCGGCGGTGGCCGGCCTGAAAACGATGGAAGTGCTGCGCCGCGACGGCCAGTACGACCGCCTCAAGGCCAATGGCGAACGGCTGATGGCGTCGTTCTCGAAGCACCTGACAGCGGCTGGTCACGATCACCAGATCGTCGGCGAGCCGTGGCTGTTCGACGTGCTGTTCACCGCCAGGCGGGTGAAGGATTATCGCGACGTGATGCAGGCTGATGCCGTGAAGAACGCCCGCTTCAACGACCTGCTGCGCCAGCACGGCGTCTTCAAGTCGCCGGGCAAGGTATACCCGTCGCTGGCGCTGACTGGGGAAGACCTCGCGCTGGTGGACGAGGCTATCGCCAAGGCGGCGGAGGCTCTGTTGCCGCTCATCAGGGGATTGGCATGACTACAAGGAGCATTCCGGGAGACCAAATCCGACTCCGGATTCGTCTTCCTGACAACGCGCAATCACGGTCGCTGGATATGACTATTCGTGAGCTTGCAAAAGTCTAACAGCAGTGGCTCTTAATGTCCGAGTCGGGTCAACTGCGGCCGGTTTCGCCTTTCCCTGCAAATGTCTGCAAGATCACCAAAAGCGGCCGTCTGTCGAGACGACCCAAGTAGTCCGAGATGTGCCAACTGTGGACGGTTGGCGTGACCGGGATACGCATGCTTCTAGAAAACGTCAGGCAGCTTAGCACCAGGGCCCCAGGTGTCCGGATTAGCCAAGCCCACTGACGACCAAGCCTCTTGCAAAACCCGGGATTCGGCGCATGTTGTCCGGGGAAGACTGTCCACGATCTCCAGCCATGGCATTTTGCTTTCGAGTCCGCTGTGTATCGCTGGTGCATGGTCATGCGGCTTGTCGAGACTGCCGGTGAATATGACCAGATAGGCAGCCGGGCGAGGACGCACCAGTCGATAGGTCAGACTTGAACCACAGTCTGGACAAAAGCCGCGTTCTGCTATCGGGAAGAAGCAAAATAGCTTGGCTCTTTGGATGTGAAGTGAACTGCAGACGCTGAAAATGCCGTCCAGACGCTCATCGCTGATCCAGTAAACTTCTGGCAGATCCGGCAGTGGCAATAACCGGTACTGATGGGCGGTTGATTTATCTCGAAGCGAACAGCACCGCAGAGGCAACCACCTCGGATAGGTTCTTGCGCAATTTTGTCTTCTTCAAAATCAAACAAGCCCGGGGCACCGGACCTATTGCTGCCTGTCTTGTAGATCCGCACTGGAGCGTCAGTGTCTTTGAGCTTCTGAAAACCACAATCTTCAAGGTCGATGTCGATTTTCCCTCGGATCTGCGCCATCGCTTCGCCTGACATCGCCAACCCGCCGGGTTCAGCTGCGGCTTGAAGCCGTGCTGCGATGTTGACGCCATCACCCAACAGGTCGTCTCCATGGACGACGACGTCACCGACAGAAACCCCGATACGCAAGCGCAGCGGCTCGTTATTGCCGGATTGATGTTCATCAACAGTAAGGGCTTTCTGGATGCCTATGGCACAGTTCACTGCTTCTACTGTGCTGGAAAACTCAGCAAGTACTCCGTCGCCGAGCGACTTGAATACTCGCCCGCGACGCGCCTCGATCTGCATCCTGACGACGTCCGCAAAGAGTCGATCGAGCCGGGCGATTGTTCCTTCTTCGTCTTGAGCCACGAGGCCGGCAAACCCAACCACATCTGCGGCCAGGATCGCGGCGAGTTTTCGTTCCATCACAGTTCCTCCTTTCCTCAGAATAATGACGACAACCGATCAAAGCCATTGTGCAGTCGCTGTTTCACGTATGTTCGAGTTTGGCGCCCCTCACGGGCAATGGCTGCTTAGACGTTGAGAGCCGACCTCTTATACCAACCGGCATTGATCAGTACCGATGTGCCCAGTCACGCAAGCCGATGGACATGATCTTCCAGGGCTGGTCGATGAGGTTGTTCCAGGCCTGACATGACAGAGCGACAATATCGTCGTAGGAGCGGAAGACCCGATTGGACAGCCAGTTGTCACGCAGGTACTGCCAGACGTTCTCAACCGGATTGAGTTCTGGCGACTTCGGCGGCAGGAACAGCAGCGTGATGTTGCCGGGGACCTTGAGTTGCTTCGAGGAATGCCATCCAGCCTGATCGAGGATGAGGACGGCATGGGCGCCGATATCGACCTGGGCACTGATCTCGACAAGATGCGCATTCATGGCCTCGGTATCGCACCACGGCATCACCAGGCCAGCTCCCTTGCCTTTGGCCGGGCAGATGGCCCCGAAGATATAGGCCGATGAAGTGCGCTGGTCCTGCGGGGCTGATGGCCTGGTGCCACGCCGGGCCCAGCGCCGGGTGATCTTGTTCTTCTGCCCGATACGGGCCTCATCCTGCCACCACAGCTCTATCGCGGTGTCGGCCGGCAGGCCACATTGGATGGCGTCGATCTGTTCCGGGAAGCTTTTTTTTAAAATGCTCTGCCTGCAGCTCGTTCTGGGCATGATGGTGTGGCCGGGCCGACAGCTTGCGGTAGCCCATCGCCTTCAACATCCGCCCCAACGTGCTTTCATCAATGGAGATGCGGTACTCCCGGTACACCCACTGGACCAGGTCCTTCAGGCGCCAGCGCACCACCTCGTCAATCGCCGGGATTGGGCCACGCTCAATCAGCTCAACCAGCGCCTGCCGCTGTGCCTCGTTCAGCTTTGGCACCCGCCCGGGCGCCTTGCCATCCAGCAGGCCATCGGGACCTCTGGCATTGAACCGCACCACCCAGTCACGGATGATCTGCGCCGTGACGCCGCCAACCTTGGCGGCAGCCCGGCGTGAGCCGCCATCATAAATACTCGCCAAGGCCAACAGACGCCGGGTCTGGTTGGCATCCTTCGATGCCCGGGCCAGAACCCTCATATCCGTGGCAGAGAAGTCAGAGCGAAGGGGTGTCGCAGCAACCATGGCAAACCTCCTGTTTGCCACATCGAGTCAGACAATCGCTGATTTGCCTACCCACTTGAGTCAACCACTACGCCGGTTGGTATTAGACCAGCAATCAAGTAGGCAGCTTCGGGCCAGCTTCAGACGGTCCAGCAATTCGCGTCTTAAGGTCAGTTTTGCGGATCAAGTTGTCATTCAGCTGTTGCCGAAACTTTGCTTGAACCCGGGGCCAACGCTTCGCGCAGCCACAGGTGGCTATCAGGCACTGTCGGTTCTTGAACAAAGAAGTTTTCGCCATCTTCGAGCAGGGCAGCCGCATTTTCTTCTACCTGCGCTTCCGCATCGCGCCCGAGCGCTTTCAGGGCCAGGATAAGTAGCTTTCTGAATCCGCGAACACTTGGCTTCAGGTCGATCATTTCGTTCAGCGTGGATATCGTGCCCTCGTAGTCCTCACCACAATATTGAGCGACCGCCATGTGCAGCCGCCGGTATGCCCAATAGGGATCGTGTCTCAACTCCGTTCCCTTGCGCATGGCAGCGACAGCTTTCTCAAAATCCTTTGCCAGGATGTATGCATACCCGAGGGCAATGTGCGCCTGCGGGTAGTTAGGGCTAAGCTCATGGCAGCGCCTGGCGTCAGACATCACTTTGTCAGGGTCTCGATCTGTGATGCTGCGAAAGAGACATCTTGTGAAAAACACAAAATCACTTTGCGGCATCAGCTCCACGGCGAGGTCGTGCGCAGCGACGAGTTCCTTCAACATGTCGCCTTCAATGGGCTCAAACCGCAATTTGTAACGCATCACGACGCCGATGGCCCACATGCTCAGGCTCATGCCATCTTTCGGATTCAGGCGTCTGGCGCGGTCCATCACGGATATGCACCGCTCCAGATCGGGTATTGTGCATTCGTAGAAAAGGCCGGCCGCGCGGGTGCGCAACTCCGATACGCTCAGGTTCTCATCCGGAAGTTCGCCAATGCGGTTGTTGTCCAGGGAATTGACGAACAAGCGAAGCTTGGCATCGACCTGTGCGGCTACGTCGTCACAAAAGGCGAACAGGTCGGTCGCGTCACCTTCAAAAGCATCTGCCCAGACAGTTGACGCATCTTCGAGTAACACCAGTGACAGGTTGACCCTCGCCCGCTCGCCAGAGCGGCGGAATCTTCCCCGCAAGGAGTAGGTGGTGCTTTCAGCTGATCCGACTGTCATGTCTCGCACCTTAATGCCCGTGCGCCTCGACAGTCCGTAAACAATCTGCCCGTGCAGATCTTCAGCAGCTGCAGCGGTTTCTTCATCTGAAGGCGCTGCCATCAGCTTCTCGACACCGACTGTGGGAACTTCCTCAGACCTGCTGCGGGCAACTAGCTTCTCAGGCCGCCACTGGAAACATTGAATAGGGCGCGGAATATTTTTGAGTTTGAATGTCCCTGCATCCGAAAAGCCACGACCTTGTTTCGTCGAGAGTTGGTTGTAGACGTCTGCCGAGATCAGGACACCACCTGGGGGCGCTTCAGTCTGCAGTCGGCAAGCGATATTTACGCCAGCACCGTAGAGATCGGCTTCGTCGTGGACGATGTCACCCATGTGGATGCCCATACGTAGCCGTGTCTTGGGGTGCTCAGCGAGGCCATTCTGAATTTCCAGGGCAGCCAGGACGCTTGATGTCACAGAGGGGTAGGCAATGATCCACCCGTCACCCAATCGCTTCAGAATTTCTCCTTCGTGGCGTTCTGCAATAGGCTCAAGCAGTCGGTCGCGAAGTTCGTGTACCAATGCAATTGTGGCAGTCTCGTCCTCCGCCATCATTAATGAGTAATCGGCGATGTCGGCAGCTTGAATAAATGCAAATCGGCGAGACATGTCAGCTTTTGGATTCTTTCGGCAATCCCCAGTGCAAAGTAGCGTTTAGTGAAACATATTCCATGATACTCCGACAGACCCGTTGGTGCAGAGTCAGATTTCAAATTGCCGGAGTATGGAGAGCGTTTTTCGGCTTCGGTTCAACTCCTGATGGTTTCGGTCATCTCTGAGAGGGTCTGCTGTTGCTCCGAGAACGGACTATCTGTCCGGCCACCCGAACCGGCAGCTTAGTGCCAACTGCAGACATCGGACTTTGAATTCCCTATTATGATGACTAGCGTCGATCTGGGTCTTCGGGTGTCTGCATGGGAAGAAGGCGAATATGCTGAGACGGCTTTCTACAATCATGGCAGCGGACGTTGTCAGCTATTCCGCCAGAATGCGTGAAGATGAAACAGGCACTATCAACCGCATCTCGCGGCTTAGTGAACTGTTTCAAGAGGTAGCCTCAGCCCATAATGGGCGAATTTTCAACCGCGCAGGTGACGGCTTCCTTTTGGAGTTCTCAAGCCCAGTGGCTGCCGTTCGTTGTGCATATGATTTGCAACTTCAGCTAGGTGAACCAATAACAAAAAAGGAGGTTGGACTTCAGGTCAGGATCGGAATCCATCTCGCCGACATAGTCGTTGATGGTGACGATCTGCTCGGCGATGGGGTGAATATCGCTAGCCGTATCGAATCGGAAGCAGAGCCAGGGATGGTTCTCGTTAGTAGTTCTGTTTTCGACCACGTAAAGCGATCCGCCCAGCTCAAATTTGAAAACCGGGGACCCCGGCAACTCAAGAACATTGCCGAACCAGTGACTGTCTATTCTGTGGTAGGCGAGCTTGGAACACACAGTTGTGGAACCGCCCTCATCGAAGATAGCAGTCTTCCTGATATTGCGAGCTCGCAGAAATCCACTAACTCGGTGATCGTGATTCCCTTCAAGAACATGAGCAATGATCCTGAGCAGGAGTATTTTGCCGATGGTCTAACGGAAGACATCATCACCGAATTATCACGGTTCCCCGACATTCTTACGATCTCCAGAAACACCAGTTTCGGCTTGAAAGGAATGACGGTCGATTCCCGCGAACTTGGTAAAAAGTTCGGCGTCCAGTTCTGCCTCGAGGGTGGGGTCCGAAAGTTGGGCAATCGTGTAAGGGTCAATGCATATCTGACAGATGCCGAGTCTGGTGATCAGCTCTGGACTGATACCAACCGGCGTAGTGGTTGACTCAAGTGGGTAGGCAAATCAGCGATTGTCTGACTCGATGTGGCAAACAGGAGGTTTGCCATGGTTGCTGCGACACCCCTTCGCTCTGACTTCTCTGCCACGGATATGAGGGTTCTGGCCCGGGCATCGAAGGATGCCAACCAGACCCGGCGTCTGTTGGCCTTGGCGAGTATTTATGATGGCGGCTCACGCCGGGCTGCCGCCAAGGTTGGCGGCGTCACGGCGCAGATCATCCGTGACTGGGTGGTGCGGTTCAATGCCAGAGGTCCCGATGGCCTGCTGGATGGCAAGGCGCCCGGGCGGGTGCCAAAGCTGAACGAGGCACAGCGGCAGGCGCTGGTTGAGCTGATTGAGCGTGGCCCAATCCCGGCGATTGACGAGGTGGTGCGCTGGCGCCTGAAGGACCTGGTCCAGTGGGTGTACCGGGAGTACCGCATCTCCATTGATGAAAGCACGTTGGGGCGGATGTTGAAGGCGATGGGCTACCGCAAGCTGTCGGCCCGGCCACACCATCATGCCCAGAACGAGCTGCAGGCAGAGCATTTTAAAAAAAAGCTTCCCGGAACAGATCGACGCCATCCAATGTGGCCTGCCGGCCGACACCGCGATAGAGCTGTGGTGGCAGGATGAGGCCCGTATCGGGCAGAAGAACAAGATCACCCGGCGCTGGGCCCGGCGTGGCACCAGGCCATCAGCCCCGCAGGACCAGCGCACTTCATCGGCCTATATCTTCGGGGCCATCTGCCCGGCCAAAGGCAAGGGAGCTGGCCTGGTGATGCCGTGGTGCGATACCGAGGCCATGAATGCGCATCTTGTCGAGATCAGTGCCCAGGTCGATATCGGCGCCCATGCCGTCCTCATCCTCGATCAGGCTGGATGGCATTCCTCGAAGCAACTCAAGGTCCCCGGCAACATCACGCTGCTGTTCCTGCCGCCGAAGTCGCCAGAACTCAATCCGGTTGAGAACGTCTGGCAGTACCTGCGTGACAACTGGCTGTCCAATCGGGTCTTCCGCTCCTACGACGATATTGTCGCTCTGTCATGTCAGGCCTGGAACAACCTCATCGACCAGCCCTGGAAGATCATGTCCATCGGCTTGCGTGACTGGGCGCATCGGTACTGATCAATGCCGGTTGGTATGAGCGTGCAGATTGCAACTTTGAGGACCTGTTTGATTTCCAGGATGACCTCGTCGCAAAGATCGTTTCGAGTGTAGCTGGTCAGATAGAACGACAGGTCGAAGCGACTGCTCAGAGAAAACGTCCCAATGACCTGGAAGCTTATGAATGTTTCATTCGTGGTCTATCGCATCACCGTATTGGTGGCGTCACCAAAGAAAATGCAGAACAGGCGGTGTACTGGTTTGATGAAGCCCTGAAGCGAGACCCGGGGTATGGACGTGTCCACGCATGGAGGGCGTGTGCTGTTGCCACCGTGGCAGAATGGACCGGTGAAGACGTATGGCAAGAGCTGGTTGAATCAGGAAAACGTGCAATTGAGCTTGACGAGACAGATGCTGAAAGCCATCGGATCGCCGGTTCACTTGCGATCTACAGTCGAGATTTCGAGCGGGCCAAATATCACTTCAATCGCGCTATAGAGCTTAACCCCAATCACGCGTTTATCGTGGGTCGAATGGGCGAACTTCACAATTTTCTGGGAGACGGAGAGTTCTGCTCTCAAGTATCAAAAACGTGCCAAGATACTTGATCCGTTCTTGCCCGAGTATTGCCGCGAGCTGGAGGCAGTAGCGTACTATTTGATGAAAGACTATGAAGCTTGCTATCGCGTAGTGGACGAATTCATCCGACCAACACGCCGGGCAGCTGCTTACCGTGCCGCGGCTGCTACTCATATGCATGATGAGGGCACCCTTGGCAAAGCGGTTAGGGCCCTTCTGCTGCTCGATCCCAATTTTGAGCCACATCAGTTCATTGAGACGGAGTTCTACAAGGACCGGGCAATAGCAAAAAGCTTGGAAGCAGAATTGAACGAAGCTTTGGAGACAGCTTCCCTTCGCCGGACAGGATAATCGTATCGCGTTAGCTCCGTCACTCCTCATAGGATTCCACAGCACTCAGAAGCTCCGCGTAGAGATCGTGAAGTTTCTGTGGGAACGGCATCGCCTCAAGGTACTTCGCGATGGTGAAGTCCGGCTGCCTGGCGACAAGTTCCCGCAACACCTCCCGGGCTTCTGAAAGGCGGCCTGCCCCTGACAACGCGGTCATCAAAGGACGGCGAATCCAGTTGGCAGATGGTCGTTCGCGCAGAGCACGTTGGAATTCAGCGACCGATTCCTCGTGCCGCCCCAAGGAAAGGAGCGCCGCGCCCATACCCACGTGGTTGTTGAAGTGGATCGGGTCCAGTGGGCTGAGGCGGAGTGCCTTCTCGAAGCGATCCAACGCCCTCTGTCCGTTATTGGTGTAGACATCGACCCACGCAAGCCGGCTCCATGCCCAGGCGGAGTTGGGGTCTAGCGCAATGGCGCGTTCCAGAATGAGCCGCGCAGTCTCTTGGTGTCTGGCAATACTTTGCACCGCACCCAAGACTGTAAGCACAAGTGGATCGTCACCGCTGCCCTGGGCGGCAAGCTCAGCGCACCGCAGTGCCTCAGTAATGCTGCCAGCATGGTCGTTGGTCCAGTTGTAGACGGCGAATTGCGCATGACACCAGGCGGTGAGCGCCAGCGCCATAGGGTAATCCGGATCCGCCGCCAGCGCCTTCTGAAGGAGTTCCAGCGCCCGGATTGCTTCTCTTTGATCCAGCATCCAGACGTGACGCATGGCGCGCATCGTGTAGTCGTAGGCGTTGAGGTCTTGCGGAGCCTTTCGACCCGTTCGCTCCACCTCCGCCAACCGTATCGACGGCTGGATCGCGCCGGCCACCTGTTCGGTTATCCGGTCCTGCAAATCGAAAATATCTTCGAGTGCGCCGTCGTATTTCTCTGCCCAGATGTGCGCCCCGCCCGCCGTCTCGATCAACTGTACGGTGATCCTGACCCGGTTGCCGGCTCGTTGCACGGAGCCTTCCAGAACATAGGCGACGCCAAGTTCGCGGCCTATGTCACGAATATTCATCGGCTGCCCCTTGTAGGCGAAGGCTGAGTTGCGGGCGATGACGAAGAAGCTGCGAATGCGCGATAGCGCGGCGGTGATGGACTCGACCACACCGTCGGCAAAATACTCCTGCTCCGGATCGCCGGACATGTTGTCGAAGGGCAGCACCGCTACCGAAGGCTTGTCGGGAAGCGGCGGCGCAGCCATCGTCCTTGTGGATTTGGCAGGGGACGGGACACCTGCGGGGTCCCACAGCCAGACCTGGATTGGACGGTCGATGTTCTTCAGCTCGCGCAGACCCCCGTCGCGGAATTCCGCTCCGATCCGGCCCACCACAATTCCCGCACAGCGCCGGAAAGGGCGACGCCACCAGGCTCCGCCACCGCCTCCAGTCGCGCAGCGATGTTCACCCCGTCGCCCAGGATGTCACCATCCTCGATCACCACATCGCCAACATTGATGCCTATGCGAAAACGCAGACGTTCTTCGCTAGCCGCCAAGGTCGACTGTACAGACATGGCGCAGCCCATCGCATCCACTGCGGAAGGGAACTCGACCAAGAGTCCGTCCCCCGTGGTCTTGACGATGCGCCCGCCATGCTCGGCGATCGCTGGGTCGAATACTTCCTTGCGCACGGTGCGCAGGGCTGCCAGCGTGCCGGCCTCGTCGGCCGACATCATACGCGAGTAGCCAACAAGGTCGGCTGCGAGGATTGCCACGAGTTTTCGTTCAATGCGCATGCTGGATATTTGTAATTGAATCCGGCGGACAGGGTCGAGAGCAGATTAAAATATCCACCGCGGTGTCTGGTCTTGTTGCTGTGAGTGGTATTGAAGCCGGACGCGGAAACCATGCCTTGAGCGAAAACGCGTTGCTCCAGGAGGCAGGTAAAGGCATTGCGCGCGCCTTCGCGTCTGGAGACAGATGAAGTACCAGCGATAGCCTCCAAGCGGCTGAGGAAAGCGCTCCAACTCGAATTTCTCGTCGATGCTTTGTGGCTCACTGCCGCGTGGTGTGGTGGTGTACTGGACTCGGAACCAAGGAGCATCGCCGCTAGAGCAGAAGCTGTAACCGATGTTGGCGATCTGCTCGCTGGAATGGGTGTATGACCAGACCAGCTTTCCGGTGGCGAATGCAATGTCGGGAATAAACTGCCCTAGCCTGCGAAGGCGTCGCAAATCCAGTTTCAAACCGTTTTCAATGACCGGCAATGAGCCTTGCCTTTCAGAACCAAACCCGCCCATATTTATCGAAATCCTGTAATAAAGTTCATCGGCCAATATTATCACGAACTCCGTTAAATGGACGCACCGCGTCATCCGGAAGGCAAGGTGTGCGGCCTCTAGCAAGACTGCCAATTGTTATTGGAACAGGAATGCTTGCCGCCTAGCCGGATGATTTCTGGAACGACGTTGTGAAGGACGCACCAAATGGATGAAACAACTATCGACCGTGCAGCTATGGGACGCTTGTCCAAGGCTTTGGCTTTCGTCTGTGGTGCGGAGCATTCCACGACTATTGCCCTCAGAGAGGCCGCTGAGAGCGGCTCGGAGCGAGACATAAAAAAGGCCCGCGCCTTGTTTCTGAGATTGAAGCCCGGCGAACGAAAAGCCGCTTTGGCGATGATAGACGACTGATAGCATTGGTCCAGGTGGGACCAATAATCGGAGATAGAGATGAGAAACCCAAGTCTGAAGCTGGCCTTTGCGTCTGTGGTTCTATCCTCCTGCCTCTATGCGGCTGGAGTTTCACCGGCAAGTGCGTTCGACAACGAGTTACAGGTACGTTGCCAATGGTTCCAGCAACAGTCCTGGAAAGCTGCGCGCCAAGCAAATGAGGAACCGCCTGGGTCGCGTGCAGAAGAGCGCTTGAGACAAAAGGCGCAATGCTGGCGGCAGACCTACAATCGCTGTCTGAGAGGCGTCATCTTCCCGCAAGAACGGCCTTGCTAGAAGGCACAGTGACTCGCCGACGCGCGTCCTGCTAATGGACTCCGAAAGTTGTTTCGCGCGCTGGCGGAGTTCTTTGAGGCTTATTGGCTATCCATCGCGCCTACAAGCGAAGGGAAAAGTTTACTCTGCCCCCTTACCCTAGACACGGGAGCGTTTCGCTCTGGAGGGTATGTTGATGAGCGTACAGTACAGGCACAATTTTGAGCAGGAAATTGTCGGCTTGCTCCGGGACATTTCGGCAACGGAGGAAGCGGTTCGTAAGGCCTTGCTTTGCGCAATGATAGGTGCGGCGGGTTTGGTGCTTTACGCTGTGTGGCAGACGACCTCGATAGCCGCATAGCTGAAGCCGATTGCTGCAACTTTCTCTCCGGTGCGAGTGTTCGACCAGAACAGCGAACCGGAGGCAGAACCTGCTAGTCTCGAAATAGTCCCTGTTTACTCATTCGCCGCCGATGAAGCCTCAAGCCGTCTTCAATGATTGGCAATGAGCCATGCCGTCCAGAGCCTAGTACGCCCATTCGCGCACCTGTTGTCAGTTTTGCTCGTTAATCAGGTTTTCGAGTACCTGTCTCTTTTCGTCGCTTTCATTCTTTGCCTCCTCCAAGAATTTAGTTCTTGCTGAATCTGCATTAACAACAATTCTGGCAGCGAAATTCACAGCGCTCTCATTGATAGCTCCATTTATGTAAGCGGTTGATCTGGATACGATGTTTGCGACCCTATCAATAACTTTGACATTGTCGCAGCAGGAAACCCTGCATTGGCGAGTGTCATCCTGCCCCCCGAATGTTGGCATCACCGGGTATCCTGGGGTATGCACGGATACATTCTTCGCCCGCGAAGGGCCCATCCCGGTTGCTGGTGACAGATGTACAATTACACCAAGTCCTCCGCCAATCCGCTGAACGAGCTGGTCGCCCTGTTCAACCAGGGCAAGTTTGCCCAGGTCATCCAGAAGGGCGAGGCCCTGGCCCGGCTTGTATCCCAAGGCGGTCGTCATCCTGAACCTGCTTGGCGCATCCCATGCGCAGATGGGCAATGTGGACGCAGCCCTTGAGAGGTTCGAGAAGTCCCGCAAGCTCGACCGCAACAACCTCGACACCCTCAACAACATCGCCAACTGCCTGAAACTGCTGCAGCGCCATGACGAGGCGATTGCGATCTATCGAAAGTGCCTCGACGCCAACCGCAACAACCACGTGGCCTGGAACAACCTCGGCGCCTGCTTCAACGCGCTGTACAGGCAGGCCGAGGCAGTGGAGGCATACCGCAAGTCCATCGCCATCAATGCGGGCTATGCGCCGGCCTGGAACAACCTTGGCAACGTCCTGCTGGATCTGGGCCAGCCGGAAGAGGCAATCGCTGCATACCAGCGCACGCTGGCGATCAATCCGTCCCATGCCGATGCTCATTCACACATGGGCAATGCCCTCAAGGAACTCGGCAGGCTGGACGAGGCAATCGCGTCCTATGCCCGCGCGCTCGAGTTCAAGCCTGACCATGTTGTGGCGGAAGGAATGATGCTGCACCAGATGCAGCACATCTGCGACTGGAGCAGGCATGAGCAGATGGTGACTCGCTGTGCCATGCTTGGCGTGGAGACCGCCGGCATTACCCCGTTTGCCGGGCTGTCGATGGAGGATCATCCGCAGCGGCAACTGGTACGGGCACAGAAGTATGCCGCCGAACAGTTCAAGACCCCACCTGTGCCCTTCGAGACAAGGCGCGGTGCGGCCCGCGAACGCATCCGCATCGGATACTTCAGCGCCGATTTTCACGAGAACCATCCGGTTACGCAGCTGTTCACTGGCGTGGCGAGGTGCCATGACCGCTCAAGCTTCGAGTTGTTCGGCTACGACTTCAGCGGCAAGGCAGAGCCGGGCAGCAAGGATGCCTTCAAGGCCTGTTTCGATGTGTTCACGGATGTCAGGAACACCGATACCGATGCGCTTGTCGCGCTGGCCCGCTCTCTCGAACTCGATATCGCGGTGGACCTGAACGGGTATACCGCGCAGAACCGGGCGCACTGGTTCCAGCGCAGGCTCGCCCCGATCCAGGTGAACTTTCTGGGATATCCGGGAACCATGGGGGCGGACTTCCTGGATTACATCGTTGCTGATCCGGTGGTGATCCCGGAGGAGCAGCGGGCGTTCTACAGCGAGAAGGTGGTCTTGCTGCCGCACTGCTACCTGCCCAATGACGATCAACGTGGAATCGCTGCAACTGCGACGGCCCGCGCCGATTTCGGCCTGCCGGAAGACGCAGTGGTGTTTTGCTGCTTCAACTCGCCCTACAAGATCAGCCCGCGCGAGTTCGGCATCTGGATGCGGGTGCTGGACCGGGTCGAAGGCAGCGTGCTGTGGGTGTCCAAGTCCAACCAGTGGGCCATTGTCAACTTGCGCAAGGAGGCAGCAGCCCGCGGCATCGACCCGGACCGGCTGATCATTGCAGGCCGCGTGCCGCAGAATGCCGATCACCTGGCACGGTTGAAGCATGCCGACCTGTTCCTCGACACGTTTGCCTACAACGCCCATGCAACCGCCTGCGATGCGCTGTGGGCGGGCTTGCCGGTGGTCACGAAGCAGGGCAAGCAGTTTGCCGCTCGGGTGGCGGCGAGCGCACTCACCGCTGCCAGTTTGCCGGAGTTGATCGCCTCGACGGATGAGGAGTATGAGGCGCTGATCCTGGATCTGGCGATGAACCGTGACAAGCTTGCCGCGATCAGGGCAAAGCTGGCGGCGAACCGCAACGCTTGCCCGTTGTTCGACACGGCCTTGTTCACCCGCAGTCTGGAGGATGGTTTCCGGCAGGCGCACCAGCGTTTGCTTGACGGGCAACCACCGGCAGACATCCGGGTTTGAATTTCTATACAGTCAGCGTTGCCTGAACGCAGGTCACGCCATCCGGGGTTTCGGCGGTGAGCTTGTAGCGGCCGGGCGCAGCGGGCGGGTGCAGCGTGAAGGTGAGGGTGGTTCCGGCCAGCACCGGCGACAGAAACATCGCGTCGAGCGCAGCGGGGGCCGGACACTGCAGCGCATCGGCGGCAAAGGCACTCATCATGCCAAGCACGAGCATGCCAGGCGCAATCGGGGCGGCAAGACCGAGGCTGGCGGCAGCGGCCGGGTCGTGGTGGATCGGGTTGCTGTCGCCCGAAGCGTCCTGGTAGGCGCGGAAGAGCTCCACATCAAGGCAGGACGTCTCCAGCCTTGCCATTGCTGGCGCGGCGTCAGCGGGGTCAACCGCAGCCATTGGACGGGGCGGCGGGAGCCGGTCTGCCAGCACGATCGTCGAGTTCGCTTCGCAGACTGGTCCGCTTGCATCCGCAAGGGCAAGCCGGATGGTGGCGCGGGCAGGGCGCAAGGTCAGCTTGACCTCGCCCGTCAGCGCCACGCCATGCTGCAGCGGTTTGCTGTAACGGAAACTCTGCACGGCATGGACGGGCAGCTTTCCGTCCTTCTGGCACTGGGCGGCCAGCTCCGCCACGGCCTCGCTATCCGGTAGCAGGCAGATGGGCCATGTCGGCGGCATCGCATCGTGCTGCCAGCCTAAGACGCGGGCGAACTCCGCCAGTTGCCGGTCTGACGGCGTTGCCGCCACCTGCCAGACAGACGCGGTATCCGTCATGTGAAGTCAGGATGGGTGAGGCAAAGTACGGCGTTCAGGCCGCCGAACGCGAACGAGTTGGACAGCGCCACCCCGATTTCCGCATCACGCGACTCGTTGGGAACGCAATCGATATCACACTTGGGATCCTCGCCCTTCCAGTTCAGCGTGGGCGGCAGGAACTTGTGCTGCATGGCGAGGATTGTGGCGACCAGCTCGAGACCGCCGCCACCACCCAGCGCATGACCGTGCGACGACTTGGTCGACGACATGGCGATATGGTCAGCCCGCTTGCCAAGAATGGTGCGAACAGCCTCGGTCTCGACGATGTCGTTGGTGACCGTGCCGGTGCCGTGGGCATTGATGTAGTCGACCGCATCTGCGGAAAGTCCTGCATCGTCAAGCGCTGTCTTGATGGCGGCGCCTGCGCCTGCCGGATCCGGCCGCAGCAGGTCGCCAGCATCGGATGACATGCCAACCCCGGCCAGCCGGGCATAGACCTTCGCACCGCGCGCGGCGGCAAGCTCTTCGCGTTCCAGAATGACGATGCCTGCGCCTTCGCCAAGCACCATGCCGGTACGTCCCTTTGAGAAGGGTGAGCAGGGCACCGGCGACAGCACACGCAGGATTTCCCACGAACGCATGCCGGCTGGCGTGATGCAGGCTTCGCTGCCGCCGGTAATCACCCGGTCGGCAAGCCCCGCGCGGATCAGGCCCAGCCCGATGGCGGCGGCATGGTTCGAGGATGCACAGGCGCTGCATACGGCGAACGACGGTCCGGTGGCGCCCAGCTCCATGCTGATCTGGCTGGCGGCGGCGTTCGGCATCAGCCGCGGAATGGTCATCGGGTCGAGCCGCTTGCTCCGCTCGGCGTAGAATGCGTAGAAGGCGTTGTCCTGGGTCACCGCGCCGCCGATCCCGGTGCCGAGGATGACGCAGGTGCGATGCGAGCGAAGGTCTGCATCTTCCAGACCCGCCTGCTTCACGGCTTCGAGACAGGCGGCCAGCGCGTACTGGGCGAACAGGTCGAGGAAGGGGAGCCGCTTTTCCGGCAGACAGGACGCAGCATCGAAACCACGCACCTGCGCGGCGATGTTCACCTGCAACCGGTCGAGGTCACGCGGCAATTGAAGCTCGGAGATACCAGTGCGCGCCTGGCGCAAGGATTGATGCATCTGTCCGGCGTTGTTGCCCAAGGCGCAGATAGCGCCATAACCGGTGATTACAACGGAGGGTCCGTTCATGAAGCGCCTTCGGCCTTGGCCTCGATGAGGCGGGTTACGGTGTCGATCACGTCACCGACGTTCTTCAGTTCCATGATCTCCTGATCCATGGGGACATAGACTTCAAATTCCTCTTCCAGCCCCTGCAGGATCATCACCATGTCGATGGACTCGATCTCGAGATCTTCGAGGGTCGCTTCACGGGTGAGCTTCTCCCTGTCGACCATTCCCTCCTTGGAAATGATGTCGAGGATCTTTCCCGCGATCTCGTTCTTCTTGTCTGCCCTGCTTGTCATAAGCCAGCCCCTCTGCCTGGTTTTGTATCTGGTCTAGCGTATGCGCTGCTGTTCACGATAGCGATTTTTCATAGACCCTGTGTGTTTTATAGAGTTTTGCGCCCAGCAGTTCCAGCATGCGCAGCATCGGTTTGTTGTCATCCAGCACCCAGCCCAGCTCAGCCGAGCGGATGCCGATCTTGTGTGCGCCTTCGCGCATCTTTTCGATGGCCATCAGCGCGAGACCTGCACCCATTGCCGAGTCACGGTACTTGCGCCCCACACCCATCAACAGCAGGCGGCCAGTAGTGTATTTCCGCCACTTGGCACGCCAGGCCAGCTTGGCCCAACCGAAAGGCAGCAGCCTGCCGTCGAGGTCGGCAGTCATCTCGGTCAGGTTCGGCAGGGCGAGTGCGAAGGCTTCCGGCTTGCCGTCCACTTCCACGATGCTGAGGCACTCGTCGGTCAGCAGCGGCTTAAGGTCCTTTGCCATGTGGGCCAATTCATCGGCCGTCATCGGCACGAAGCCCCAGTTGTTTTCCCAGGCATCATTGAACAGTGTCAGCACGGTATCGAGTTCGCCGGCGATGGTGCTGGCTTTCGCGTGCCGGGTACTGATTTTCGTTTGACCGGCCTTTGCGGCCATCCGGCGCGCCATCTCGATTGGTTCGGCGACGGCTGTGGACACGAAAGAGTGCAGGTCGCGCACCTTGCCATATCCTGCCTGCTCGACCAGGGCTCCGAGATAAGGCGGATCCCACGGCATCAGGAACATGGCCTGTTCTTGCTGACCCATGACCATCAGACCGCTTTCGCCATTGATCGACAGGTTGAAGGGGCCGGTAACTCTTGTACACCGCCGCTCGCGCAACCAGCTCTCCGCCGCCAAGAAAAGCGCTGCCACGACCTTTGCATCGTCAATGGCGGCAAGATTACCGAAATGTCCGGTGCGCGCCGTGCCAGCATCAATCTCCAGGCTGTCCATCTGCGCCGAAATGCGCCCGACCGGCTGGCCGCCGGAGCTTGCAATCCAGAACGCAGCCTCGGCGTGGGCGAAGAACGGGTTCTTCGACGGTGTCATCAGGTCGCGCTGGATGATGTCCAGCGGCGGCACGAAACCGGGCATGCCATGGTAAAGCTGGCGGGGCAGGGAGGCAAAGAGCTTCACCTCGGCAGCGGCCGTCACCCGTTGAACGTCAATCACGATTTAACCTGTCCCTTGACTGCGATGGCTGCAGCCGTACGTGTGAAGAGCACCGGTTCGTCAATCGAACATGTCGGGTTGCTGCACCACCAGCTGGTCCCAGATGGTCTGGAAGTGCAGCCAGCCGATATATTCGCTGCCGACATGTTCGCGGCTGTAGCGGGCGCGATCGGCGCGCACATAGGTTGGCGTGATGCCCGAGGCCGCAATGGCCAGCTGCTGCTGGCAGCAGCGCTCAAGCGCGATGAACCAGAACGCCGCCGACTCGATGCTGTGGCGGCTGGCGGTCAGCAAGCCGTGGTTCTGGTGCAGCGCCGCCTTCACGCCCTTGAAGGCCTTTGCGACGTTCGATCCTGCATGGTTTTCAACGGCCACGGCACCTGCTTCGTCGCCGATGATCACGTGATCCTCGAAGAAGGCGCAGGCGTCCTGGGTAATCGGCTCGATGGGTCTGCCGGTGGCGCACCAGGCGGTGCCGTAGACCGTGTGGGCATGGCACATGGCGATGATGTCAGGGTGTTCTTCATGCACGTTGGCGTGCAGGATGAAGCCGGCGCGGTTGACGGCGTAATCGCCCTCGATGACCGTACCTTCGTGATCGACGAGGATCAGGTTGGACATCTTCACGTTGGCGAAGTGCACGCACATCGGGTTGGTCCAGTAGAGTTCCGGCCGTTCCGGATCGCGGACCGTCAGGTGACCGGCAAAACCGTAGTCGAAACCTTGCAGGGCAAACGCGCGGCAAGCGGCGACCAGGCGCTCCTTGCGGTGGCGGCGTTCCTGTTCAACGTCGTTAAACTGAGGAATCTCGGGAAAAATCAGTCCTTCCTGCTCGGGCTCATAGATCGAAACACGGTTGCCGAGATCAAGCATATGGTATCCTCACCTGTAGTGGATGATCACGCCGCTGACGGGCGCTTTCTGGACCGGACAGTGCAAGGGAAACGGCGGGCTGGTCAACACCTCACGGTGAGAAACTCACCGGTCCAGGTGATTGCGCAACGGCTGCCGGTGTCAATCGTCGTCGAGAATGCGCTCTGCGGCTCCGTCCAGATCGTCATACTGGCCGTTGCGCAGGCTCCAGATGAAGGCCACCAGTCCTAGTGCGCCAAGGCCGATGGCAATCGGGATCAGGAACACGAGGTGGCTCATTTCACGGCCTCCAGCCGGGGTTTGCCGGCATCGGTAAATCCCGGCGCTGATGATGGTTGTGGTTCATCGCCAACGGTTGCATCGAGCGCGCTCTGGCCGGCTGGAATGATCGCCTGATGCCGCGCCACGAGGTTCAGCCGCAAGCTGTTGGCGACCACAAGGATTGACGAGGAGGACATGGCAAGGGCGGCGATCAACGGCGTTACATAGCCCAGTACGGCGAGCGGCACCGCAAACATGTTGTAGCCGATGGCGAGGGCAAAATTTTGCCGGACTGTCCGCCCGGTCGCACGCGCCACCTCTATGGCGACGGGAATGGCGGCAAGGCCCTTGCCGGTGAATACGAGGCCCGCCGAAGCACGGCCGATGTCGGAACCGGAGGCAGGTGCCATGGAGACGTTTGCGGCAGCCAGGGCAGGGGCATCGTTGAGGCCGTCGCCCACATAGAGCACGTTGCGGCCGGTAGCGCGCATCTGCTCGACATGCGCGGTCTTGTCGGCGGGCGACAGGCCGCTTATGGCGCTCTCGATGTCGGTCTGGGCTGCGGCAGCCTCTACCGGACCTGCGCCATCACCCGAAAGAATGGCAGTGACAAAGCCCATGCTGCGAAGCTTGCGCACGACCGTCGCCGCATCGGTCCGCAACGTATCGGACAGCTGGAAGCTGACGATGTCGCCGCCGGCAATCGCGAAGCAGACTTCGCTTGTCGCCGTGGTTTGCGGCGGCGGCGCCACAGTGCTGCGGGCAATCTCCGAGACCCACGACCGGCGGCCGAGGCGGACCTTTCTGCCCTTCCAGACGGCCTCGAGCCCAAGTCCCGCCAGTTCCTGGACGTCCGACACCAATACTCCCTGGGTGGCGGACTGGGCGGAGGCGGCGGCGCGGGCGGCCGGGTGGGTGGACAGCCGGGCCAGCATGGCGGCGACGGCATGTTCCTCGTCGCTGCCGCCATGGATGGAGGCAATGCGCGGCTCGCCAAGTGTCAGGGTGCCGGTCTTGTCGAATACCACGGTATCGGCTTCTGACAACCGTTCCAGCGCCGCGCCATCCTTGACCATGACGCCGGAGCGGAACAGCCGGTTGGCCGCCACGACCTGGGCAATCGGCACGGCCAGCGCCAGCGCACACGGGCAGGTGATGATCAGCACCGCAATGGCGACGTTCAGCGAAGTGTACCAGTCGCCGCCGGTCCACACCATCCAGCCGATGAAGCTCGCCCCCGACACGATGTGAACGACCGGTGCGTACAGGGCTGCCATGCGATCGGCGATGCGCACGTGTTGGGAATTCGACTGGGAGGCCGCTTCCATGAGGGTGATGACGTTGGCCACGAACGAGCGGTCCGCGGGCCGCAGCACTTCAAGCGTCAGCGGGCCGGTGAGGTTCAGAACGCCGGCTTCAATTTCCAGGCCGGGCCGCGCCTGCACGGCGACGCTTTCACCGTTGACCAGCGAGCGGTCAAGGTCGCTCAGGCCGGAAGCAATGCGCGCATCGACCGGTACGCGTTCGCCGGCGGCTACGCGGATGCTGTCTCCGGGCTGCAATTCAGCCAGCGGCACGTAGGATGCCTCACCACTCGCTGAAAGTTTCGACGCGCCCGATGGCATCATCCGCGACAGTTGCAGAATGGCGCTGCGGGCGCGCTCACGCATCATGTGGTCGAGGTAGCGGCCGATCAGCAGGAAGAAAAGCAGGCTGACGGAGGCCTCGAACCAGGTTTCGTGTCGCCCGTAAAGCGCCTCATAAATGCTCACGCCCAATGCCAGCAGCACGGCGAGCGAGATCGGCACATCCATGTTCAGGTTGCGGTTGCGCAGTGCAGCCCAGGCCGACCGGTAGAAGGGCTGACCGGCGAATATCGAGGCGGGAACTGCAATCAGACCGGAAATGAGCTGGAACAGGCGTTGCGTTTCGGCATCCGCCCCGGCCCAGACCGAAACCGACAGCAACATGACGTTGGCAGCGGCAAAGCCCGCCACGGCCAGGCAGATGAGCAGCTTGCGGCCGGTATCGTCTGCCTGCGAGGCGAGGCTGGCATGGTCGTAGAGCGAGGCCTCGAAACCCAGCGCCGCCAGCGCCAGGATGAAGCCGGCATTGCCAGCATCCTCGGGCCGCCAGCGGACCGAAACCCGCCGGGTGGACAGGTTGGCTCTGACGTTCTCGACGCCGGGCAGGGTGGACATGCCGTTTTCGATGGTCCTGATGCAGTTAACGCAGTGCATCGCCGGCACGACGAGGTCCGTCTGCAGCAATCCGTTGCCAAGATCGTGTGCCGCCGCCAGGGTGCGCTCATGGTCCAGCCGCCGCGTGAGCGCTTGCTGATTGGGCACAGAAGACGAGCTGCAGCAGGTCATGTCATTGACCTTCCTTGACCAGGATGCGCTTTTCCAGCCGGTAGGGGCCTTGCGAGCTCTGGCCGATAACCGTGATTGCCCACGGTCCCTTCGCGAGGACGCCAGCGGCCTCGTAGCGGCCGCTGCCGGTGTAGTTGAGCTGCAGCGAGTGATCGTCCTTGTTGAAGGCCGGCCGTCCTACCTGCGCGCTTGCCTGGTCTAGAACGACCGGCTTGCCATCCTTGCCGGTGAGCGTGAAGGAAACCACGCCGGCACCATAGCTGATGTCCCCGGTCCAGCCACGCGCAGCCTGGGCGCGCCATTCTTCCTGCAGGTTGTTGAAGTCCTGCGAGGCGACGTAGCCGTTCTTCACGATCAGTCCGGTCCAGGTGCTGCTGGCCTTGTAGGCCATGAAGCCATTGACGGTTGCAATGGTGCCGAAGAAGGCCACCATGATCATCAGCATGTGGCGTCCGGTAAAGCGGAACCCGCCGTTGGCCGGGGCAGTGGTTTCAGTGCCTGTGTTCATCTTACGGTGCCTCGAATGTTGCGCCTTCGCCGGACGATCTGCCGCCATCGAGCGGTGTGACCACGAAGGAGAAGTCCTGCCGCCCGCTGCTTGCCAGTTCTGCGGGAAGCGTCACGAAAGTGCGCACATTGCGCAACTGGTTTGCATCTACCGTAACATTGCCAAGCCTGCCTTGATCGAGGTCACTGCCGTCCAGCCGGATGTCGGCGCCGGGAAGGCCTCGCAGCGTCACCAGAAACTCGCGCGGATTGGCGGTCTTGTTGAGGATTTTCAACTGGTAACCGTTGCGGATCGAACCATCGGACAGCTTGACAAACTGCGGATTGCGGTCTGCCAGCACATTGACGTCCAGATCAGTGCGCATGGCCAGCGCCGCCAGCAGGCCAAGGCCGAGCACGGCATAGATTGCCGTGTAGATCATGGTGCGCGGACGGATTACGTCGCTGAGGTGGAAGCGCGAGACCTTCGAAACGATGCCGCCACCCGGCGTGTGGACCCTTGAAGGATCGATTGCCGCTTCGGGCACGCCGCCAGTAGCAAGCGCCATGTTACGGTTGTAGTTGGCCAGCGTGGTGTAGGAGATCAGCCCCTTTTCACGGTCGAGCTTCTCCATGACGCTGTCACAGGCGTCGATGCACAGGGCGCAGGTGATGCACTCAAGCTGCTGGCCATCGCGAATGTCGATGCCCATGGGGCACACGGCAACGCAGGCATTGCAGTCGACGCAGTCGCCAACCATCTCACCGGCGGCTGCGGCCTTCTTGGCATGCTTGGAGCGGGGCTCGCCACGCCAGTCGTTGTAGGTAACGACCAGCGAGTGCTCGTCGAGCATGGCAGCCTGAACGCGCGGCCACGGACACATGTAGGTGCAGACCTGCTCGCGCATCAGCCCGCCGAAAATGTAGGTTGTGGCGGTCAGCACGGCTACGGTCGTGTAGGCGACCGGGTTGGCCTGTCCGGTGAGGAACTGCTTCGCCAGGGTGGGCGCGTCGGCGAAGTAGAAGATCCATGCGCCGCCGGTTGACACCGCGATCAGCAGCCAGGCCGCGTGCTTGGCGGCCCGTTTCCAGATCTTGTCGAAGGTCCATGGCGCGGCATCCAGCTTGATGCGGGCGTTGCGGTCACCTTCGAAGAAGCGCTCCACCACAAGGAACAGGTCGACCCAGACGGTTTGCGGGCATGTATAGCCGCACCAGGCGCGGCCAACGGTCGAGGTGACCAGGAACAGCCCGATCCCCGCCATGACCAGCAGGCCGGCGACGAAGAAGAATTCGTGCGGCCAGATTTCAACAAAGAAGAAGTAGAACCGGCGATTGGCCATGTCGAGCAACACGGCCTGGTCCGGTGCGTGGGCGCCGCGATCCCAGCGCAGCCACGGCGTCAGGTAATAGATGCCCAGCGTGATGGCCATGATCCACCACTTGAGCGAGCGGAACCAGCCACTTGCCCGCTTGGGGTGGATTTTCTTCCGGGCAGCGTACAGCGTGCGCTTGTGCTTGGCGTTGACCGCCTCCGCGTCGAATGTTTCGAAGGTGGTGTCTTCGTTGGCCATCATATGCTCGCAGTTCAATTCAGTGCTTGTGCTTTTGGCGGGCCGGACGGATCCGGCCCGCGTGTATTGTGGTTGGCTTACTGGGTGGCAGGCGATTGTTCGCCGCCGCCGAGGCTGTGCACATAGACGGTGAGCTTCTTCACTTCCGCCTCATCCAGCTTCTGGCCCCAGGCCGGCATGACGCCGTGTTTCGGCTTGCTGATCTGGGTGGCTACCTGGTCTGACTGTGCCCCCGTACAGCCACAGCTGGTCGGCCAGGTTTGGGGCGCCAAAGTCACGTCCGCCCTTGCCGTCCTCGCCGTGGCAGGCGGCGCAGTTCTCGACATACAGCTCCTTGCCGGTCGATGCCGACGCTGCATCATGTTCCTGGCCAGATAACTGCATCACGTAGTTGGCCACCTGGACGATTTGCGGCGCTTCCAGAATGCCTTCGCCAAAAGCCGGCATCAGGCTGTCACGGGCATCGGCAGTGCCATTGCGCACCCCATGTTTGATGGTGTGGTAGATGGCGTCAAGATCGCCGCCCCACAGCCAGTCGTCGTCATTGAGGTTGGGATAACCCGGCGCACCTTGCGCACCCGACCCGTGGCATTGCGAGCAGTTCACCTTGTACAGCGACTGTCCGCCCGCCACCGCGAACCGGAACAGCTCGTCGTTGGTGCGGATATCCTGCAGCGAGGACGTCTCGATCCGGCTGACCAGCCCGGCCTTGGCTTCGTCGGCAGCCTGCAGTTCGGCCTGCAGCACAGAGCGGTTGGTTTGACCCGAAATGCCCATGGTCGAACCCTCGATCAGTGGAATGGCAGGGTAGTAGGCCATGTAGCCGATGGAGAACACGATGGTGGCGTAGAAGGTCCACAGCCACCAGCGTGGCAGCGGGTTGTTGAGTTCCTTGATACCGTCCCACTCATGGCCGGTGGTCTCTACCCCCGAGACCTTGTCGATTTCCTTGTCAGCCATTGTCGTCGTCCTCTCTGAGCGGAAGCTGGGCCATGTGATCAGCAACTGATCTGGAGCCTGGGCGGAAGGTGAAAAGCACGATGCCGATAAACACCACAGTCAGGTACAGCAGTCCCCAGCTGTCGGCGGCATGGCGAAGGGTTTCGTAGTCCATGTGATCCCTCCTTACCGCTGGTTGACTTGTGCGTTGGCGTCATAGGCCGAGAAATCGACCAGGGTGCCGAGCATCTGCAGATAGGCCACCATGGCGTCCATCTCGGTCAGGGTGGCGGCGTCGCCGTCAAAGTTGGACACCACCGCCTTGGGGTAGCGTTCCTTCACGGCGTCAGCTCCGTCGCTGTCCGGGTTTGCCTGGGCCACCATGTCGGCTTCGGCATTCTCCAGCATCTCGTCGGTATACGGCACGCCAACCATGGTGTTGGCCTTGAGGCTTGCCTTGATCATCGAGGTGTCGAGCTTTGCCGACGCCAGGAAGGCATAGCTGGGCATGATCGAGTCAGGCACGACCGACTGCGGGTCCTTCAGGTGGGCGACGTGCCAGTCATCCGAATAGCGCCCGCCAACGCGCGCCAGATCTGGCCCGGTGCGCTTGGAGCCCCACTGGAACGGATGGTCGTACATCGACTCCGCCGCCAGCGAGTAGTGGCCATAGCGCTCCACCTCGTCACGGAACGGGCGGATCATCTGCGAGTGGCACACATAGCACCCCTCGCGGATGTAGATATTGCGGCCCTCCAGTTCGAGCGGCGAGTAGGGGCGCATGCCCGTCACCTTTTCGATGGTGTTCTTGACATAGAACAGCGGGACAATTTCAACGATGCCGCCGATAAGGACCACCACGAGTGTGCCGACCATGAGCAGGGAGACATTGCGCTCCAGCTTTGCGTGACCGGACATCGTCCCCTGGGCGACAGGGTCTGCCTTGAGCTCGGGAAGTGCGCCTTTGGCAGGGTTTTTGTGTGGATCTGTTGCCATTGTGAAGTTTCCTTATTCGGCCGGTACGGCAGCAGTGGCGGTCGCGCCCATCGGCACTTCCTTGCGCACGTCGCCCCTGATGGTCCGGTAAACGTTGTAGGCCATGACCAGACCGCCCAGCAGGTACAGCACGCCACCAATGGTGCGCATGACGTACTCGGGGTGGATGGCGTTGACGGTTTCGATGAACGAGTTCACGAGGAAGCCCTGGTCATCGTATTCGCGCCACATCAGGCCTTGCGTGATGCCAGCGACCCACAGCACGGCGGCGTAGACCACGATGCCAATGGTGGCCAGCCACAGATGCCAGTTCACCAGCCGCAGCGAGTACAGCCGTTCGCGGTGCCACAGCTTCGGCACCAGGTAGTAGATTGCGCCGAAAGAGATCATGCCGACCCAGCCGAGTGCGCCGGAATGTACGTGGCCGATGGTCCAGTCCGTGTAGTGCGACAGCGAGTTGACCGACTTGATCGACATCATCGGCCCTTCGAAGGTCGACATGCCGTAGAAGGCCAGCGCCAGCACCATCATGCGCAGGATCGGGTCGGTGCGCAGCTTGTCCCAGGCACCCGACAGCGTCATCAGGCCGTTGATCATGCCGCCCCAGGAGGGCATCCACAGCATGACAGAGAATACCATGCCCAATGTCTGCGCCCAGTCGGGCAGGGCGGTATAGTGCAGGTGGTGCGGACCGGCCCAGATGTACAGGAAGATCAGCGACCAGAAGTGCACGATCGACAGCCGGTACGAGTAGACCGGACGGTTGGCCTGCTTGGGGACGAAGTAGTACATCATGCCGAGGAAGCCAGCCGTCAGGAAGAAGCCCACCGCGTTGTGGCCGTACCACCACTGGGTCAGTGCATCCTGAACGCCGGCAAATGCCGAGTAGCTCTTGGAGCCGAGGAACGACACCGGCACGGCCAGGTTGTTGACGACGTGCAGCATGGCGATGGTGATAATGAAGGCCAGATAGAACCAGTTGGCCACATAGATGTGCGGCTCCTTGCGCTTGACCAGCGTGCCAACGAACACCGCCAGATAGGCAACCCACACGACGGTAAGCCAGAGGTCCACATACCATTCAGGCTCGGCGTATTCGCGGCCTTGCGTGATCCCCAGCAGGTAGCCGGTTGCCGCCAGCACGATGAACAGCTGGTATCCCCAGAACACGAACCACGACAGGTTGCCGCCCCACAGCCTCGCCCTGCAGGTGCGCTGCACGACGTAGAAACTGGTTGCAAGCAGCGCGTTGCCCCCAAACGCAAAAATGACCGCCGAGGTGTGCAGCGGCCGTACTCTGCCGAAGTTGAGGTATGGTTCTATGTTGAATTGCGGGTAGGCCATCTGCAGCGCGATGACCACGCCGACCAGAAAGCCGACGACGCCCCAGAATGTCGTGGCGATGACGCCATACTTGATGACCTCATCCATGTAGCCGGATGTGTCCTCGACCGCACCGGGATGTCCGGCGGCGGCAAACTTCATGTTGCGCAGCAGCACGATCGAGCCTGCCACCAGTGTGGCGAACAGGATCCAGGCATGCATTTCGAACTGCGGGTCCTTGGCAAATGCCGCGCCCAGCAGTGCCAGGACGGATGCAACCAGCATCGCGGCGAGCTCGTAACCGTATTTCATTGTCAGGTGCCCCAATATTTGCGCCCGATTCTTCCTGGCGGGCGTGTACCATGCTGGAAAGTGCACCTGCGGTTGCGCTGCAACATTGATCTGCGTCAAGGCAGGTTGACAGTGGCGCGGGTACATAATGCCGCATCGTCAACGAGATGGCGGCGGTGGCTGGCCCTCGCTTTCCGGGCTTGTGGGATCCCAAGACAATGAATGTACATATCAGGGAGTTGGATCTGGCCGAGAGCGAGAGGCTGGAACGCTGCACCGTCATGCTGAGGGCCAATCATGACCTCAAGCTGTCGCTTTGCGATGCGCTGGAGGCTGTTGCCGACGGGTTGCCCGACCAGTTCGATATCCAGACCTGTCTCACGCTGTCGCGCTGCATCCTGCCGACCGTCAGAAAGGCGCATCTGCTTGAAGAGGAAGAGTTATTCCCGCTCCTGCTGCGACTGACCGAACAGGCACCGGCGCTGGCGGCCAGCATCGAGCGGCTGCGCCGGGAACACTGCGAAGACGAGGATTTTGCCGAGGAGATTACCGGGCTCCTGGAGGATTTTGCCAACCATGGAGCCGCGGCCAACCCGGAGACTGCAGGCTACATGTTGCGCGGCTTTTTCAGTTCGCTCAGACGGCACGTGGCATTCGAGCGTGAATGCCTGTTCGCGTTGGCAGATTCGGCGTGCCGGAAAGGCAAGCCCCGCTGACCCTTTTGCCACGGCGCCACTTCGTCAATTTCCATCTGCCAGATTCTTCAGCCGCGGCATGTCCAGCACGGTCACGTCCAGATTGCGCTGGATGTCTATCAGTTGTTCCTTCCTCAGCCGGGTCATCTGGCGGCTGACCGTTTCAATGGTCAGGCCAAGAAAATCAGCGATATCGGCGCGCTTCAGCGGCAACGTGAAGGAAACCAGGTTGCTGCCGGTGCTTTGCAGGCGGCCCAGGTTGTTGGCCAGCAGGACCAGGAAGCTCGCCACCTTTTCCTGGGCTGTCTTGCGGCCCAGCGTCACCATCCAGCTGCGGGCATCGTCAAGCTGGGTCAGCGTCTGCTCCAGCAGCCGATGCTCGAAGTCCGGTTCCTGCTGAAGCATCCGTTCGAACTCGGCCTTGGGAAACACGCAGATCTCAACATCCGTTGCAGCTTCCACCGATACGGTGGAATGCTCGGAAAACGGCTTTCCGATGAATTCGGGGGCGAACTGCAAGCCTACGATCTGCTGCCTGCCGTCTTTCAGTATCTTGGTCAGCTTGACCGCGCCCTCGACGATGTTGGCGTAGTCAACGACTTCGTCTTCCTCGAACACGATGGTGTCGCCATGCTGGATCTTGCGGCGGCGCGTGGACGCCGACAGCCGCAGCAACTCCGAAGTCTTGAGGGCGCGGCAAATGCCGTAGGTGCGGGCATTACACGTCCTGCAATTGGCAGGAATAGCCACCTCGTTGTCGCTCGGCTTGATGTGAGTAGCTGCCATGGCCCTCGTCCAGTGCGATTGCTTTTGTTTTTTGCAATCATTTTGACAGCATACTATCAGCCTTGTATGCCGAAACAATGATGAATCCGGATAATTGTCCTTTGGTCATGTTACGGTTGCGCTGCTGCACCAGCAAAAACTGGCCATGTGACACCTTTTCTTGCGGTACCGGCTTGCCCTCTGCGCTGGAGAGGTTATTGTGACGAGAATGTCTTGTTGATGGGGCATCTATCCGGGGGACTCCGAAGCTAGTTTGGATGGAGGACGGAAGGTGACTTATGTCGTTGGATGGCTGGGCCGCGCCGTGCTTGTTGCGGTAGCGGCGGGCGTGGCGGCTTTTGCCGGAGGTGGTGAAGCGCAGGCAAGCACCTGTGGTCACAGCTGGGCCAAGCCTGGCAAGTACAAGATCTCCGGCAGTTTTCGTGGAAAGAACGAATCCACCAACGCGTTTCTCAGCAAGGACTGCCGGATAACGCTGCAGGTGCCTGGTGTATTCACCGGTGGCAAGGTGACCAAGCGCGGCGATTGCCTCGAGTTCGCCTTCAAGGTCGAGGGCGAGAAGGGGGCCTTCAAGGCGCGCTGGTGCGAAGGTTATGGTCTAGTGCCCTGGCGCGGTGAGACGCTTCGGGCGGCGGTGACCCCGCAGTTCCATGTCGGCGGCGACAAGAAGACCAACTTCTGACCCCAATTGACAATTGCCTTGCAAATCAGCTTTCGAAGCGGGTCTGGCCTCGCCGGTGCTCGTCGATTGGCAGATCGAGATGGATCGGCTGATGGGCGCGCTGTGAACAGGCATGACGCGGGCACAGCCGGCAATTGATCCCGATCGGGGTGAACAGTTCAGGGTCTGCGAGCTGGTACTGGCCGGCATACACCAGCTGGTCTGCGTGTTCTATCGAGCATCCCAGCGTGACCGCCAGCCGGTGATCCTGGCTCTGATGGCCATGGGTGGGGCGGTCAACCGTCCGGTTGATGGTGAAGTACCGGGTGCCGTCCGGCATTTCCACGAACTGCGGCAAGATCCGCCCCGGCATCCGGAAGCTGATGTGAATGTCCCAGCGCGGGCAGGCTCCGCCGTACTCGGCCAGGTGAATGGCCGTTGCGTTGAACCGCTTGGTGACGTTGCCCGCCTTGTCGATGCGCAGGAAGAAGAACGGAACTCCCGTATTGCCTTCCCGTTGCAGCGTGGTTACCCGGTGGCAGGCCTGCTCGAAGGAAACCCCGAACCGGGCAGCCAGGTGGTCGAGATCATAGCGCGAGGCGCGGGCTTCCGAGATGAAAGCGTCATAGGGCATGAGCACGGCGGCGGCGAGATAGTTCGCAAGCTCCACCCGGCAGCGGGCCTGTTCGCGCTGACCTTCGATTCCGTTGGTGGAGATGATGGCGTCGATCGTTTCGCCGAACTCAAGCAGCCCGATCATGTGGGTCAGCTGGAACAGCCGGTTGGGATAGTCGAGCGTTTCCGACAACAGCACTTCGCGGGACTGGGCGTCATAGAAGCGCAAGGTGCCGGGCAGGTCGGAGACGGCAACGGTGCGCACGGTGATTCCCAGCCGGTTGCGCAGCCGCGTCTTCAGATAGCCATAGACTTCATCGGCCGCTACGGTTTCCCCGCCATAAAAGTTCTCTGCTGCGCTCTCGATGGCGGCGAAGTGGTTGCGGTTGCGCCGGAACAGGTCATGCACCACGGTTTCGGGCGTCGCCGCGATGACCGGTCCGTCGCCCGAACCGTCAGATGCATCCCGCTCGGTCATCACCCGTTCGCTGAGCAGACGATAGCTGTCATACAAATCGATGATGCTCTCGACCAGGGTAGGGCTGTGATCGAGTGCCGCGCGCATTTCCTGCAGGTCCGGCCGCGAGTTGCCGAACACCGGATCCTGCAGCACGTTGCGCAGGTCAGCCAGCCGGTTGGTGCTGTCATCGGAAACGAGATCGCGCCAGTCGAGGCCGTAAACTTCGGAAATGCGCATCAGCACCTGAACCGACACGCTGCGCTGGTTGTTTTCGAGCAGGTTCACGTAGGATGTCGATAATCCCAGCGCGCGCGCCATGTCGGCCTGCGTCAGGTTGCGGGTCTTGCGCAACTGCCGCAAGCGGGGGCCTAGAAACGTCTTACCTGACTTCATGGAGCATTCCCCTGTGTAATAGGATGGGTTTACAATATTACAAAAACGAGTTTTGTAAAACACAGATATTTCCCAGCAACCCGGAAAGGCTCGCAATCCACCGCTGGCTGGTATAGCCCTCCATTCGGTGGAAGCGCACCCTCATCACAAGCGCTCACCCATTTGGAGGAAAAGACATGAAAAACGGCCAAACCCACCTGTTTATCCCGGGTCCGACGAATATCCCTGAGCGCGTGCGCCAGGCCATGAACGTGCCGATGCAGGACATGCGCGCGTCGGACTTCGGCGATCTGACCAAGCCGCTGTTTGCCGGCCTCAAGCGCGTTTACAAGACCACCGAAGGCCGCGTTTTCATGTTCCCGGGTTCGGGCACCGGTGCGTGGGAAAGCGCAATCACCAATACCCTCAATGCCGGCGACAAGGTTCTGATGTCCCGCTTCGGCCAGTTCAGTCACCTGTGGGTCGACATGGCTGAGCGTCTGGGCCTGAAGCCGCTCGTTTGTGAAGTCGAGTGGGGCAAGGGCGTTCCGGCCGAGGAATATGCCCGCGTTCTCGAAGCCGACAAGGCGCACGAGATCAAGGCCGTGTTCGTCACCCAGAACGAGACTGCGACTGGCGTGACCTCCGACGTGGCAGCCGTGCGCCGCGCCCTCGACGCCGCCAAGCACCCGGCATTGCTGTTCGTCGATGGCGTCAGCTCGATCGGTTCGATCGACTTCCGCATGGACGAATGGGGCGTGGATCTGGCCGTCTCGGGCTCGCAGAAGGGTTTCATGCTGCCGGCCGGCCTGTCGTTCCTCGGTGTCAGCCCGAAGGCGCTGGAAGCGGCCAAGACGTCCACCATGGCGCGTTGCTACTTCTCGTTCGAGGACATGCTGAAGTTCAACGACGACGGCTACTTCCCGTACACCCCGCCGACCCAGCTGTTCCATGGCCTGAAGGCGTCTCTGGCGCTGATCGAGGAAGAGGGTCTGGAGAACATCTTCGCCCGTCACTACCGTCTGGCTGAAGGTGTGCGCCGCGCCATTGCTGCCTGGGATGGCTGCCGCCTGTGCGCCACCGGCCCGCAGTGGCACTCCGATACCGTGTCGGCCATCGTGGTGCCCGAAGGCATCGACGCCCGGGATGTCATCCGCATCGGCTATGACAAGTACCGCACCAGCTTTGGTTCGGGTCTGTCCAAGGTGATGGGCAAGGTATTCCGCATAGGTCACCTGGGCGACCTCAACGAAGTGATGTGCCTTGCGGCACTCGGTTCGGCCGAGATGGCCCTGCGCGATGCTGGCGCCAAGATCGAGCTGGGCTCCGGCGTTGCCGCCGCGCAGGCCTGGTACATGTCGCCGACCGCTGAAAGCGTGAAGGTCGCTGCCGAATAAACTCTCTTTGCTGTTGTCGTTCCTCCAGATCGACATCAACTGGCGCATCGTGTCCCGGCCCGGGGCCCGGTGCGCCTTTTTCTTGTTGCGAAGCGCAATCGCGCACCTATGCTCGCCAGCCGGAATGCGACAGCGGGCAAGGCAGCGGCAACATCATGCAGCCGGATTACGACTTCATCATCATCGGCGCGGGTGCGGCGGGCTGCGTGCTGGCTGGCAACCTCAGCGCCTCGGGCAAATACCGGGTGCTGCTGCTGGAGGCAGGACCTGACAAGGTCCGCAGCTTCTGGGTCACCACGCCGCTGGGCTATGGACATTCCATGTTCAACGAGCGGGTCAACTGGATGCTGTCCAGCGAACCCGATGCCAACCTCAACGGCCGCAGGCAATATGTGCCGCGTGGCAAGGTAACCGGCGGTTCGGGCTCCATCAACGCCATGGTGTACATGCGCGGCACACCTGCCGACTATGAAGAATGGGCCGGGCAGGGCAATCCGGGCTGGGGCTGGGACGACGTCCTTGCCAGCTACAAGCGGATGGAGACCCACGTCTCGGGCGATGACCGCTGGCATGGCGTCGACGGGCCGCTGCAGGTGACCAGTCGCGCGGCATTCTCACACCCCATCTGCAAGGCCTTTCTGCAGGCGGGGCAGGAACTGCAGGTGCCGCTCAATGACAATTTCAACGGCGCCAACATTGAAGGCGTGGGCTATTATCACCACTCGATCTGCGCACGCGGCAAGCGCATGTCCTCGGCGCGGGCCTGGCTGGAACCGGCCCGCAAGCGGCCAAACTTCACGCTGGAATGCGAGGCGAATGTTACAGGGCTGATCATGGAAGGCCGCAGGGTGACGGGCGTGACCTACCGCAGGCAAGGTCAGCTTCACGAGGTAAAGGCGCGCCGCGAGGTGATCGTGTCGGCAGGCGCCATCCATTCGCCGCAACTGCTGATGGTGTCTGGTATAGGGCCCGGTGCGGTTCTGAAGGCCGCCGGCATCGACCCGGCCCACGACCTCCCGGCCGTTGGCCAGCATTTGCAGGACCACGTCGCCTGGGACATCAAGTACCGTTCACGCGTGCCGACGCTGAACCAGCAACTGCATTCGCGGTTTGGACAGTTCGTTGCGGGTGTGCGCTATCTGCTGACC
>CAVOZI010000013.1:0-113828 GCA_963700895.1 uncultured Alphaproteobacteria bacterium
AGCAGGCGGAGCAGTGCTGCCGCAACATTGCCGCAGCGCTCGATCAGGCCGGCAGCGGCATGGCCGACGTGGTCAGGGTCCATTACATCCTGCCGGATGCCGCCGACTTCGAGCCGTGCTGGCCGGTTTTGCGAAAGTGGTTTGGCGATGTTCGCCCCGCGGCCACCATGCTGTCATGCGGGCTGGCCGATCCGGCGATGAAGATCGAAATCGAGGTCACCGCCCGCAAGCAGGCCTGAAAGCCCGATGGAAGTTTTATCACGGCAGGTCCGTCTCGCCGCTTGACTTGAACCGGCGAACTGATTAATCCACCCATCACCAACGCAGGCCGCCCCTTGAGGCCGCTTGTGTACATCGCGCGGGTGTAGCTCAGTTGGTTAGAGTGCCGGCCTGTCACGCCGGAGGTCGCGGGTTCGAGCCCCGTCACTCGCGCCATTTTCTCTCCCTAAAACGTACTGCTTCTGCCCAGCCATTCGGCACGCTCATGGGCCATTCCAAAAGCGCCATAGACTTTCGTCTGTTCCATCTGCATCCACTGGGCAAAACGTCTTTCCAAGGCGTGCGCGAAGCGGGATTCAGGCTTGCAAGCCCTGTGTGGCTGCGTTACCACGCAAGCCAACGACAACTGTCGATTTGCGAGGAGATGCGGTTTGCGCAACGTATCGCGGCCGCATCAGAAGAGACATGCCTGAGCTTCTCCAGGACTACCTGCCCATCGTCATATTCATGGGCATTTGTATCGGCCTCGGAATTGCGCTGATGGCCTCGGCCTTCATCATTGCCATCCGCCGGCCCGATCCGGAAAAGATGTCCGCATACGAGTGCGGCTTCGATGCGTTCGACGATGCGCGCATGAAGTTCGACATCCGCTTCTACCTGGTGTCGATCCTGTTCATCATCTTCGACCTTGAAGTGGCGTTCCTGTTCCCCTGGGCGATTTCGCTGAAGGAAGTGGGCGTGTTCGGATTCTGGTCGATGATGATCTTCCTCGGCGTGCTGACCATCGGCTTCATCTACGAGTGGCGCAAGGGGGCACTGGAATGGGATTGATCGACAAGAACGGCAACCCGTTGACCGCGGCAGCGGCTGCACCGGCAGTGCTGACGCCCGAGCAGCAGGCCTTCTATTCCTCCGTGAACGACGAGCTTGCCGACAAGGGCTTTCTGGTCACCACCAGCGATGACCTGATCAACTGGGCGCGCACCGGCTCGCTGATGTGGATGACCTTCGGTCTTGCCTGCTGCGCGGTGGAAATGATGCAGGCGTCCATGCCGCGCTATGACGTGGAGCGCTTCGGCTTTGCGCCGCGCGCCAGCCCGCGCCAGTCGGACGTGATGATCGTGGCGGGCACGCTGACCAACAAGATGGCGCCGGCGCTGCGCAAGGTTTACGACCAGATGCCTGAGCCGCGCTACGTCATCTCGATGGGCTCGTGCGCCAATGGCGGCGGCTACTATCACTATTCCTATTCGGTGGTGCGCGGTTGTGACCGCATCGTGCCGGTGGACATCTACATCCCCGGCTGCCCGCCAACTGCCGAGGCGCTGGTGTACGGCATCCTGCAATTGCAGAAAAAGATCCGCCGCACCGGCACCATCGAGCGCTAAGGGCGGGACAGGGACGACATGGACGAGACACTGGTTGATCTGGGCGAGCACATCGCCGGCGAACTGGCCGAGTATGGCGTTGCCACATCCATCGCCTGCGGCGAGTTGACGGTTAGCGTGGACGCCGGCCACATCGTGCAGGTGCTGCGCTTCCTGCGCGACGATCCCAGCTGCCGTTTCGCCTGCTTCATCGACATTTGCGGCGTGGACTACCCGGCCCGCGAGAAGCGTTTCGACGTGGTCTACCACCTGCTCAGCCCCTACCAGAATACGCGCGTCAGGGTGAAGGTCATGACCGACGAAGACACGCCGGTGCCAAGCGCCGTCGATGTGTTTCCGGCCGCCAACTGGTTCGAGCGCGAGGCATTCGACCTTTACGGCATCCTGTTCTCCGGCCACCCGGACCTGCGCCGCATCCTGACGGACTACGGCTTTGCCGGTCATCCGCTGCGCAAGGACTTCCCCGTCACCGGCCATGTCGAAGTGCGCTACGACGACGAGAAGAAGAAGGTGGTCTACGAGCCGGTCAAGCTGGTGCAGGAATTCCGCACGTTCGATTACCTGAGCCCGTGGGAAGGCACCGACTACGTGCTTCCGGGCGACGAGAAAGCAAAATGAGCGATGGCTGAGGCACAGGTCAGAAACTTCAACATCAACTTCGGCCCGCAGCACCCGGCGGCGCACGGCGTGTTGCGCCTTGTGCTGGAGCTGGATGGCGAGGTGGTCGAGCGCGTCGATCCGCACATCGGTCTGCTGCATCGCGGCACCGAGAAGCTGATCGAGCAGAAGACCTACCTGCAGGCGATCCCGTATTTCGACCGGCTCGACTACGTGGCGCCGATGAACCAGGAGCACGCCTTCGCCCTGGCGGTGGAGAAGCTGCTCGGCATCACCGTGCCGCGCCGTGGCCAGCTCATCCGCGTGCTGTATTCCGAGATCGGCCGGCTGCTGTCGCACATCCTCAACGTCACCACGCAGGCCATGGACGTGGGCGCGCTCACCCCGCCGCTGTGGGGCTTCGAGGAACGCGAGAAACTGATGGTGTTCTACGAGCGCGCGTCAGGCTCGCGGATGCATGCGGCCTATTATCCGTCCCGGCGGCGTTCACCAGGATCTGCCGCAGGCACTGATCGACGACATCGAACACTTCTGCGAAACGCATCCCAAGGTGCTCGATGATATCGAGGGGCTGCTGACCAACAACCGCATCTTCAAGCAGCGCAATGTCGATATCGGCGTGGTCGACCTCGATGAGTGCTTTGCCTGGGGTTTCTCGGGCGTCATGGTTCGCGGTTCGGGTGCCGCCTGGGACCTGCGCAAGGCCCAGCCGTACGAGTGCTACTCGGAGCTCGACTTCGACATTCCCGTCGGCAAGAACGGCGACTGCTACGACCGTTATCTCATCCGCATGGAAGAGATGCGCCAGTCGGTGAAGATCATGCAGCAGTGCATCAAGCTGCTGAACGCGCCGGAAGGCAAGGGGCCGGTATCGTCCACCGACGGCAAGATCGTGCCGCCGAAGCGCGCCGAAATGAAGCGCTCGATGGAGGCGTTGATCCATCACTTCAAGCTCTACACCGAAGGCTACAAGGTGCCGGAGGGCGAAGTCTATGCCGCGGTGGAGGCACCCAAGGGCGAGTTCGGCGTCTACCTCGTGTCCGACGGCACCAACAAGCCCTATCGCTGCAAGCTGCGCGCGCCCGGCTTTGCGCACCTGCAGGCCATGGACTTCATGTGCCGCGGCCACATGCTGGCCGACGTTTCCGCCGTGCTCGGCTCTCTCGATATCGTGTTTGGTGAGGTGGACCGGTGAGCGTTCGCAGACTTGCAGATGAAAGCGTTCAGCCCAAATCGTTCGCGTTTAGCCCCGCGAACCTGAAGTGGGCGAAGGAACAGCTGAAGAAATATCCCAAGGGCAAGCAGGCCTCCGCGGTGATCCCGGTGCTGTGGCGCGCCCAGGAACAGAACGACGGCTGGGTATCGCGCGCGGCGATGGAGGAAGTCGGCAAGATGCTCGACATGCCGTTCATCCGCGTCTACGAGATCGCCACCTTCTACACCATGTTCCAGCTTGAACCCGTCGGCAAGAAGGCCCACGTGCAGGTGTGCGGCACCACGCCGTGCATGCTGCGCGGCTCGGAAGAGCTGATGAAGGTGTGCAAGCGCAAGATCGCCGAGAACCCGCACCAGCTGTCGGCGGACGGCGATTTCTCGTGGGAAGAGGTCGAGTGCCTCGGCGCCTGCGTCAACGCGCCGATGATCCAGATCTGGAAGGACACCTACGAGGACCTGACGCCGGAAGCGCTGGAAGACCTGCTCGACAAGATCGCGAGGGGCCAGAAGGTCAAGCCGGGCCCGCAGATCGACCGCGTCATGTCTGCGCCTGAAGGCGGGCCGACCACGCTGACCGGCGATGTCAACGCCAAGCCGTCGAAGAAGGCGCACCTGCCGGCAAGGCTGCTGTACAGGTGCCGCCGGCCAAGGCGGCGAAGCCCAAGACCGCCGCATCGGAAACCTCAAAGGCGCTCAAGGCGCCAGCTGCAAGGAAAACCGCCGCACCGGCAAAGAAGGCCGCAAAGCCCGCCGGTCCCGAGCGCCTGGCAAAGCCGCAAGGCAAGGCCGACGACCTGAAACTGATCTCCGGCGTCGGACCGAAGCTGGAAGGCACGCTCAACAAGCTGGGTTTCTGGCACTTCAGCCAGATCGCCAGGTGGACGAAGAAGGACATTGCCATCGTTGACGACGAGCTGTCGTTCAAGGGCCGCATCGAGCGCGACGACTGGGTGAGGCAGGCCAAGGCCTTGGCCAAGGGCGGCGAAGCCGAATACATCAAGGTGTTCGGCAAGAAGCCGAGATAAGAGACCATGCTGCAGGACAAGGACCGCATATTCACCAACCTTTATGGCCTTCACGATGTGGGCCTGAAGGGCGCCATGGCGCGCGGCGCCTGGGACGGCACCAAGGCCATGCTGGCGCTGGGCCGCGATGGCGTGATCGACAAGGTGAAGGCCTCCGGCCTGCGCGGGCGCGGCGGCGCGGGCTTCCCCACCGGCCTCAAGTGGTCGTTCATGCCGAAGCAGTCGGACGGGCGTCCGCACTATCTCGTCGTCAACGCCGACGAGTCCGAGCCCGGCACCTGCAAGGACCGCGAGATCATGCGCCACGACCCGCACCTGCTGGTCGAAGGCTGTCTGCTGGCCGGTTTCGCCATGGGCGCCAACACCGGCTACATCTATGTGCGCGGCGAATTCATCCGCGAGCGCGAGGCGCTGCAGCGCGCCATCGACGAGGCCTATGAAGCCAAGCTGATCGGCAAGAACAACAAGCACGGCTGGGACTTCGACCTCTACGTCCACCATGGCGCCGGCGCCTATATCTGCGGCGAGGAAACCGCGCTGCTCGAAAGCCTGGAGGGCAAGAAGGGTCAGCCGCGCATGAAGCCGCCGTTCCCGGCCAATGTGGGCCTCTATGGCGCACCGACCACCGTCAACAATGTCGAGTCGATTGCCGTCGCCCCGACCATCCTGCGCCGTGGGCCGGAATGGTTCGCCGGCATCGGCCGGCCCAACAACGTCGGCACCAAGCTGTTCTGCATCTCCGGTCACGTCAACAAGCCGTGCACCGTGGAAGAGGCGATGGGCATCAGCTTCCGCGAGCTGATCGACCGCCATTGCGGCGGCATCCGCGGCGGCTGGGACAATCTCAAGGCGGTCATTCCCGGCGGCTCGTCGGTACCCTGCGTACCTGCAGCAGACATCATCGACTGCCCGATGGACTTCGACAGCCTGCGCGCCCACAAGTCCGGTCTCGGCACCGCCGCCGTCATCGTCATGGACAAGTCCACCGACATGATCAAGGCGATTGCCCGGCTGGCCTATTTCTACAAGCACGAATCCTGCGGCCAGTGTACCCCTTGCCGCGAAGGGACGGGCTGGATGTGGCGGGTGCTGACGCGCATGGTCGAGGGCCGCGCCGAAAAGCGCGAGATCGACATGCTGCTGGACGTGTCCTACCAGATCGAGGGTCACACCATCTGCGCGCTGGGCGATGCGGCGGCGTGGCCGGTGCAGGGCCTGATCCGGCATTTCCGGCACGAGATCGAAGCCCGCATCGACGAATTTTCAGCCCGGCCCGACCCGGAAGGATCGGTCACGCGTGTGGCGGCGGAGTAGAGCGATATGCCAAAGGTCATAGTCGACGGTCACGAGATCGAGGTTGAAAACGGCACCACGCTGATCCAGGCGTGCGAGATGGCCGGCGCCGAGATTCCGCGCTTTTGCTACCATGAACGGCTGTCCATCGCCGGCAACTGCCGCATGTGCCTGGTCGAGGTGAAGGGCGCGCCCAAGCCGCAGGCAAGTTGCGCCATGTCGGTCAACGACCTGCGCCCCGGCCCCAATGGCGAGCCGCCGGAAATCCGCACCAACTCGCCGCTGGTCAAGAAGGCCCGCGAAGGCGTGATGGAGTTCCTGCTGATCAACCATCCGCTGGATTGCCCGATCTGCGACCAGGGCGGCGAGTGCGACCTGCAGGACCAGGCCATGGCCTATGGCATCGACAAGAACCGCTTCGACGAGAACAAGCGCGCGGTCGAGGACAAGTATATCGGCCCGCTGGTCAAGACGACCATGACCCGCTGCATCCAGTGCACCCGCTGCGTGCGCTTCACCACCGAGGTGGCCGGCGTCGAGGAACTGGGCGCCATCGGCCGTGGCGAGGACATGGAAATCACCACCTATCTCGAACAGGCGATGAGCTCGGAGTTGCAGGGCAACGTCATCGACCTGTGCCCGGTGGGCGCGCTGACGTCGCGCGCCTTACGAGTTCAAGGCAAGGCCGTGGGAGCTGCGCAAGACCGAAACGGTCGATGTGATGGACGCGGTCGGCTCAGCCATCCGCGTGGACGTGCGCGTGGCCGCGAGGTGATGCGCGTGCTGCCGCGCCTCAACGAAGACGTCAACGAGGAGTGGATTTCCGACAAGACCCGCTTCATCTGGGACGGCCTGCGCTCGCAGCGCCTCGACAAGCCTTACATCCGCGAAAACGGCAAGCTGCGCGCCGCCAGCTGGGACGAGGCCTTCGCCCTCATCGTGTCGAAGCTGAAGACTGCCGGTCCGGACCGCACCGCCGCTCTTGTCGGCGATCTGAGCGCCGTCGAGGAAGTGTTTGCCCTCAAGACCTTGATGGAAAAACTTGAGGTAAGGAACCTGGACTGCCGCGAGCCCGGCAATCCGCTGGGCGAGGCAGGTGGTCGCGCCGGTTACCTGTTCAACACCACCATTGCCGGCATCGAACAGGCCGACGCCATCATGCTGATCGGCACCAACCCGCGCCTTGAGGCGCCGGTGCTGAACAGCCGCATCCGCAAGCGCTACCTGGCCGGCAACGTCCATATCGGCGTCATTGGCCAGCGCGCCGACCTGACCTATCCCGTACACCTATCTCGGCGACGGTCCGGCCGCGCTCGAGGAACTTGCCCGCCACAAGGCTGCCAAGGCCCAGCGCCCGATGTTCATCATTGGCCAGGGCGCGCTCGCCCGGCCCGACGGCAAGGCGGTTCTCGCCGCCGCCATGAAGGCCGCGCAGGCTGTCGGCGTCGTCAAGGACGGCTGGAACGGTTTCAACGTGCTGCACACCGCGGCTGGGCGCGTTGGCGCGCTGGACGTCTGTGCGCTGCCCACGATGCCCGGCGGCAAGGACACAGCGGGGATCCTGAAGGGCGCAAAGGCTGGCGAGATCGACGTCGTGTACCTGCTCGGCGTCGACGAGATCGACATGGGCGCCCTGGGCGATGCCTTCGTGATCTACCAGGGCAGCCACGGCGATGCCGGCGCCCACCGCGCCGACGTCATCCTGCCGGGCGCCGCTTACACCGAAAAGTCCGCGACCTGGGTCAATACCGAGGGCCGCCCGCAAATGGCGCGGCGCGCCAACTTCCCGCCCGGTGACGCCCGCGAGGACTGGGCCATCATCCGCGCGCTGGCCGGCAAGCTGGACGTGAATCTCGGCTTCGACAACCTCGATCACCTGCGCGCCGAGATGTACAGGTCAGCGCCGCACCTGGCCCGGCTGGACACGGTGACGGAGGCTGATGCTTCGCTGCTCGGCGACATTGCCAAGGCTGGCGGCAAGATGACGTCGAAGCCGTTCGTGAGCCCGGTCAGTGACTTCTACCTCACCAACCCGATTGCGCGGGCGTCGAAGATCATGGCCGAGTGCTCGGCCATGCGGCTCAACCAGCATCAGCAGGCGGCGGAGTAGGGGGGACGACATGAACGAACTTCTGCTCACCGTCGGGTTCATTGTGCTGCAGTCGCTGGCGATGCTGGTGGCGGTGCTCGTCATCGTGGCCTATCTGGTTTACGCGGACCGCAAGATCTGGGCGGCGGTGCAGATGCGCCGTGGCCCCAACGTGGTCGGGCCCTGGGGCCTGTTCCAGTCATTCGCGGACATGCTCAAGTTCGTGTTCAAGGAAGTCGTCATCCCGGACGGCGCCAACAAGGGCGTGTTCCTGATCGCGCCGCTGGTCACCTGTATCCTGGCGCTGTCCGCGTGGGTGGTGGTGCCGGTGGATGCAGGCTGGGTGGTGGCCGACATCAATGTCGGCATCCTGTTCCTGTTCGCCATCTCGTCGCTCGGCGTCTATGGCGTCATCATGGGCGGCTGGGCTTCGAACTCCAAGTATCCGTTCCTCGGCGCGCTGCGCTCGGCGGCGCAGATGGTGTCCTACGAGGTGTCCATCGGCTTCGTCATCGTGACCGTGCTGATCTGTGCGGGCACGCTCAACCTCTCCGGCATCGTTGAGAGCCAGTCCACCGGCATTGGCACCTGGCTTGGCATGCCCGGCTCGTTCCTCGACTGGTACTGGCTGCCGCTGTTGCCGATGTTCGTGGTGTTCTTCATCTCTGCACTTGCAGAAACCAACCGCCCGCCGTTCGACCTGCCCGAAGCAGAGTCGGAACTGGTTGCCGGCTTCATGGTGGAATACTCGTCCACGCCCTACATGCTGTTCATGCTGGGTGAGTACGTGTCGATCACCCTGATGTGCGCCATGACCACCATCCTGTTCCTCGGTGGCTGGCTGCCGCCGTTCGATTTCGCGCCGTTCACCTGGGTGCCGGGCGTCATCTGGTTCATGGCCAAGACCTTCCTGGTGTTCTTCATGTTCGCCATGGTGAAGGCGTTCGTGCCGCGTTACCGCTACGACCAGCTGATGCGGCTTGGCTGGAAGGTGTTCCTGCCTATCTCGCTGTTCTGGGTGGCGCTGACGGCCGGCGTCGTGACCGCCTTCGGCCTGGCGCCGTGAGCCATGGGAGCATAGTGACATGAACCTTGCACAAGCCGCCAAGTCGCTCTTCCTGAAGGAGTTCATCGACGCCTTCTTCATGTCGATGCGCTACTTCTTTGCGCCCAAGGCAACCATCAACTACCCGTTCGAGAAGGGCCCGGTCAGCCCGCGCTTCCGGGGCGAACATGCGCTGCGCCGTTATCCCAACGGGGAAGAGCGCTGCATCGCCTGCAAGCTGTGCGAGGCGATCTGCCCGGCCCAGGCCATCACCATCGAGGCAGGCCCGCGGCGCAATGACGGCACCCGGCGCACCACCCGCTATGACATCGACATGGTGAAGTGCATCTATTGCGGCTTCTGCCAGGAAGCCTGCCCGGTGGACGCCATCGTCGAAGGGCCGAACTTTGAATTTGCCACCGAAACCCGCGAGGAGCTGCTGTTCAACAAGGACAAGCTGCTGGCCAACGGCGACCGGTGGGAGAGGGAAATCGCGGCGAGCATCGCCATGGACGCGCCGTACCGCTGAGAGCGGCTCATGCAGGGCGCAACGAGGGACTTGAGGGGCCGCCTTCCGGCTCCGGAAGAGCACAGGGGTTGAAGCAATGGCAGTGTCTGCCGCGTTCTTTTATCTGTTCTCCGCCGTCGCGGTCGCGTCGGCGGTGATGGTGATTGCCTCGCGCAATCCCGTGCACTCGGTGTTGTTCCTGATCCTGACCTTCTTCAATGCCGCCGGACTGTTCATCCTGCTGGGCGCCGAGTTCCTGGCGATGATCCTGGTGGTAGTCTATGTCGGCGCGGTGGCGGTGCTGTTCCTGTTCGTGGTGATGATGCTCGACGTAGACTTCGCCGAACTGCGCGCCGGTATCCTGCAATATGCCCCGTTCGGCATGGTGGTGGGGTTGATCCTGTTCACCGAACTGGCGCTGGTGCTGGGCGTCTGGGCCTTCGCGCCGGAGGCGGGGCAGGCGCTCGCCGCGCCCGCGCCTGCAGCCGGCGGTCTCACCAATACCGAGGCGCTGGGGCAGATCCTCTACACCCGCTACATCTTCTTCTTCCAGATGGCGGGCCTGGTGCTGCTCGTCGCCATGATCGGCGCCATCGTGCTGACGCTGCGCCACAAGGAAGGCGTCAAGCGCCAGAACATCGCCGAACAGAACGCCCGCACCCCGGCAACCGCCGTGGAAGTGCGCAAGGTCAAGCCGGGGCAGGGGATCTGATCATGATGACCATCGGACTTGGACATTACCTGACCGTCGCCGCCATCCTGTTCACCATCGGCATCTTCGGCATTTTCCTGAACCGCAAGAACGTCATCATCATCCTGATGTCGATCGAGCTGATGCTGCTGGCCGTCAACATCAACCTGGTGGCGTTCTCGTCCTTCCTGGGAGACCTCGTCGGCCAGGTTTTCGCGCTGCTGGTGCTGACCGTGGCAGCCGGCGAAGCAGCCATCGGCCTTGCCATCCTGGTGACCTATTTCCGCAACCGCGGCACCATCGCGGTTGAAGACATCAACATGATGAAGGGCTGACGGGACCTGCATTCGCCATGAACACCATCTTCCTTCTCATCGTCTTCCTGCCGTTGCTGGGCGCCATCGTTGCCGGGGTTTTCGGCACCAGCCTGCTCAAGGGCACGCAGGACCACGCCGCTCATGCCCATCACGACGACGATCATCACCATGATCACGGTCCGTCGTGGCCGATGTACCTCACGACGGCCTTTCTGATGACCTCGGCCGTGCTGTCGTGGATTGCCTTCTTCGACGTCGCCATTCACGAGCAAACCTACAAGGTGCATGTGCTCGACTTCATCCGCTCTGGCGGCATGGCGGCGGACTGGGCCTTCCGGGTCGATACGCTGACCGCCGTCATGCTGGTCGTCGTCACCACCGTGTCGGCGCTGGTGCACATGTACTCGCTCGGCTACATGAGCCATGACCCTTATCCGCAGCGCTTCTTCAGCTACCTGTCGCTGTTCACCTTCGCCATGCTGATGCTGGTCACCTCGGACAACCTGGTGCAGATGTTCTTCGGCTGGGAAGGGGTGGGCCTGGCGTCCTACCTGCTGATCGGCTTCTGGTACAAGAAGCCAAGCGCCAACGCTGCCGCCATCAAGGCCTTCGTGGTCAACCGCGTCGGCGACTTCGGCTTCGCGCTGGGCATCTTCGCCACCTTCATGATCTTCGGCTCGGTCGAGTTCGATACCATCTTTGCAGCCGCCCCCGAGCAGGCCGGCAAGACCATGACCTTCCTGAGCTGGGAAGTGGACGTGATGACGGTCATCTGCCTGCTGCTGTTCATGGGCGCGATGGGCAAGTCGGCGCAATTCCTGCTGCACACCTGGCTGCCCGACGCAATGGAAGGCCCGACGCCCGTTTCCGCGCTCATCCACGCCGCCACCATGGTGACCGCCGGCGTGTTCCTGGTGGCCCGCATGTCGCCGTTCTTCGAACTGTCGCACACCGCGCTGATGGTGGTGACGGTAATCGGCGCCATCACGGCGTTCTTCGCTGCAACTGTCGGTCTGGTGCAGAACGACATCAAGCGCGTGATTGCCTATTCAACCTGTTCGCAGCTGGGCTACATGTTCGTGGCGCTGGGCGTCGGCGCCTATGGCGTGGCGATCTTCCACCTGTTCACGCACGCCTTCTTCAAGGCACTGCTGTTCCTGGGCTCCGGCTCGGTCATCCACGCCATGTCCGACGAGCAGGACATGCGCAACATGGGCGGCCTTGCCCCGCATCTGAAGGTGACGTGGGCGATGATGCTGATCGGCACGCTGGCGCTGACCGGCTTCCCGCTTACCGCCGGCTACTTCTCCAAGGACGCCATCATCGAAGGCGCCTTCGCGGCCGATGGCGGCGCGGCAACCTTCGCCTTCTGGCTGCTGGTGATATCGGCGTGTTTTACCTCGTTCTACTCGTGGCGGCTGATGTTCATGACCTTCCACGGCAAGGCCCGCGCCAGCCGTGACGTGATGAATCACGTCCATGAAAGCCCGCAGGTGATGCTCATTCCGCTCTATGTGCTGGCGGTGGGCGCGCTGTTCGCCGGTGCGCTGTTCAAGGCCTACTTCATCGGCCATGACGAGGCGCTGTTCTGGGGTACCGCGCTGTATCGCGCACCGGAGAACAACATCGTCGAGGCACTGCATAATGTGCCGGCCTGGGTGGTCTGGTCGCCGTTCGTGGCCATGGTCATCGGCTTCGCGGTGTCGTGGCTGTTCTATATCCGCCGCCCCGACCTGCCCGGCAAGCTGGCTGCCGCCAACGAGCCTGTCTACCAGTTCCTGCTCAACAAGTGGTACTTCGACGAGCTTTACGACCTGATCTTCGTCCGTCCCGCCAAGTGGCTCGGCCGCTTCTTCTGGAAACAGGGCGACGGCTGGCTGATCGACGGGTTCGGACCTGACGGCATCTCCGCCCGTGTCCTCGACACCACCAACCGCATCGTGAAGCTGCAGTCCGGCTTCGTCTACCACTACGCCTTCGCCATGCTGATCGGGGTTGTGTTCCTGATTACCTGGTACATGTTCGCAGGAGCGCACTGATGACCGGCTGGTACATTCTTTCCACGCTCACCTTCCTGCCGCTCGTAGGTGCGCTGTTCATCCTGGCGATCCGGGGCGACGACGAGGTTGCCCGGCGCAACATCCGCGCCACCGCGCTGTCGGTGACGGTGATCAACTTCCTGCTGTCGCTGCTGGCCTGGTCCAGCTTCGACCCCAGCCAGCCCGGCTTCCAGCTTGAGGACAAGGTGGTATGGCTAGGCGGCCTGATGACCTACCACATGGGCGTCGACGGCATCTCCATGCCGTTCGTCATGCTGACTGCCGCCATCATGCCGCTGTGCATCATCGCGAGCTGGAGCGTCACCAAGCGCGTCAAGGAATACATGATTGCCTTCCTCGTGCTGGAAACGCTGATGATCGGCGTGTTCTGCGCGCTGGACCTGGTGCTGTTCTACCTGTTCTTCGAAGGCGGCCTGATCCCGATGTTCCTGATCATCGGCATCTGGGGCGGGGCGCGCCGCAATTACGCGGCGTTCAAGTTCTTCCTCTACACCCTGGCAGGTTCGGTGCTGATGCTGCTGGCCATTATGGCCATGTACGCCCACACCGGCACCACCGACATTGCCGAAATCCTCTCCTCCAAGAACTTCCCGGCTTCCATGCAGACGTGGCTGTGGCTCGCATTCTTCGCCTCGTTCGCGGTGAAGATGCCGATGTGGCCGGTGCATACCTGGCTGCCCGACGCCCACGTGGAGGCGCCTACGGCGGGCTCCGTCGTGCTGGCGGCCATCCTGCTGAAGATGGGCGGCTACGGCTTCCTGCGGTTCTCGCTGCCGATGTTCCCGGTCGCATCAGAAATGTTCGCGCCGATGATGTTCGTTCTGTCTGTCGTCGCCATCGTCTACACATCGCTGGTGGCGCTGATGCAGGAGGACATGAAGAAGCTGATCGCCTATTCGTCCGTCGCCCACATGGGCTTCGTCACCATGGGCATCTTCTCGCTCAACAAGCAGGGCATCGACGGCGCCATGTTCCAGATGATCAGCCACGGCTTCATCTCGGGCGCGCTGTTCCTTTGCGTGGGCGTGGTCTATGACCGCATCCACACCCGCGAGATTGCCGCCTATGGCGGTCTGGTCAACCGGATGCCGGCCTATGCCGCCATCTTCCTGCTGTTCACCATGGCCAATGTCGGTCTGCCCGGCACGTCCGGCTTCGTCGGCGAGTTCCTGACGCTGGCCGGCGCCTTCAAGGCCAATACGTGGGTGGCCTTCTTCGCCACTACCGGCGTCATCCTGTCGGCGGGCTATGCCTTGTGGCTATACCGGCGGGTGGTGTTTGGCGTGTTGCAGAAGGACAGCCTGAAGGCGATCAGGGACATCACGCCCCGCGAGGCGGTGACGCTGGCGCCGCTGGCCGCTGCCACACTGTATTTCGGGGTCTATCCGGTGCCCATCATGGATGCCGTGTCGGCCTCGGTCGACAATCTCATCGGCCAGGTGCAGACAGGCATCGCCGCCCACGAGGCCGCTGTCAGGGCTGCCATGCTGTCCCTCGGCAACTAACGGATTTGAAGGTCAGGACTTGAAGCGATGAGCAACATTCTCGCAATTGCAGACGCCACCGCCGCGCTGCCGGAGATTTTCCTGGCCGTGGCGGCCATGGCGCTGCTGATGCTGGGCGTCGCCTCGGACAGGAACCGCAACGACCTGGTGAATACGCTGTCGCTGGGCGCGCTGGCCGTAACCGCGGCGCTGGTGATCTTCACCTCTGATGGCGGTGTGGCGCGCGCCTTCCATGACAGCTTTGTCGTCGACGGCTTTGCCCGCTTCATGAAGATCCTGGTGCTGTTCGGCTCGGCCGTGGCCATCATCCTGTCCTCCAACTTCCTGAAGGTAGAGCGGCTCGACAAGTTCGAGTATCCGGTGCTGGTGCTGCTGGCCACCGTGGGCATGTTGACCATGATATCGGCCAACGACCTGATCGCGCTCTATATGGGCCTCGAACTGCAGTCGCTGTCGTTGTACGTCATCGCCGCGTTCAACCGGGACAGCGCGCGCTCATCCGAAGCCGGGTTGAAGTATTTCGTGCTGGGCGCGCTTTCGTCTGGCATGCTGCTCTATGGCGCTTCCCTGATCTACGGTTTCACCGGCTCGGTCGCCTATGCCGATATCGCTGCTGCCGCCACCGGCGGCGAGGTTGGCCTCGGGCTGCTGTTTGGACTGGTGTTTCTGGTTGCGGGCCTGGCGTTCAAGATTTCCGCCGTACCGTTCCACATGTGGACGCCGGACGTTTACGAAGGCTCGCCCACGCCTGTTGCCGCGTTCTTCGCCGCTGCCCCCAAGGTGGCTGCCATGGCGGTGTTCGTGCGCGTCATGCACGACGGCTTCGGCGGGGCCGTGGCCGAGTGGCAGCAGATCATCGTTTTCATCTCCATCGCCTCGATGGTGCTGGGTGCATTTGCCGCCATCGGCCAGGACAACATCAAGCGCCTGCTCGCCTATTCGTCCATCGGTCACATGGGCTATGCGCTCGTGGGCCTTGCCGCCGGCACGCAAAGCGGTGTGCGCGGCATCGCCATCTACATGGCGATCTACATGGTAATGACGCTGGGCGCCTTTGCCTGCGTCATCTACATGCGCCGGCGCGGCACGGCAGTCGAACGCATCTCCGATCTTTCGGGCCTGGCGCGCAACGACCCGATGATGGCGTTTGTGCTGGCCATGCTGATGTTCTCGCTGGCCGGCATTCCGCCGCTGGCAGGCTTCTTCGCCAAGTACTTCGTGTTCCTCGCCGCCATCGAGGCCAACATGTACACCCTCGCGGTGATCGGCGTGCTGGCCTCTGTGGTGTCGGCCTTCTACTACCTGCGCATCGTCAAGGTCATGTACTTCGACGAACCGGCGGACGAATTCGACGCCGCTCCGTTTGAAGTCCGCGTCATCGCCATCGCAGCAGGCATCCTGGCGATCGGTATGGTGCTGGTGCTCGAACAGTTGAATATCGCGGCCAACGCGGCGGCTGCATCGCTGTTCCTGTGAGCAACCCGGCCGGCGCCATGCCGGACATCATCTGGCTGGACACCACCGGCTCCACCAATGCCGAGGCGCAGGCGCTGCATGCGCAAGGCCGTCGCACGCCCGTCTGGGTGGCTGCGGGCGAGCAGACCGCAGGCCGGGGCCGGCAGGGCCGTGACTGGGTGTCGAAGCCTGGCAACCTGTACGCCAGCCTGCTGTGGCCCGTGCCTGATGTGCCCCTTGACCGGCTCTCCAGCCTGTCGCTCGTGGCGGGACTTGCCGTGGCGGACGCCTTCGTGGCGGCCGGACCCAACGCACCTGTCGAACTGAAGTGGCCCAACGACGTGCTGATCGGCGGTCACAAGGCTGCCGGCATTCTGGTCGAATCCACCGGGCAGGGCGAAGGCCTGGCCGCCATCATCGGCTGCGGCCTCAATCTTGCCCACCACCCGGAAGGCACGCGCTGGCCCGCCACCCATCTGGCGGCCTATCGCCGTGCCGTTGACCCCCGGGACATGCTCAGCCTGCTGGCAGCCTCGATGGAAGTGCGGCTTGAACTGTGGGACCGGGGCAGGGGTGTGGCGGCGGCGCTTGCCGGCTGGCAGTCGCGCGCCCTCGGAGTCGGGACGCGCATCCGCCTGCCGGATGGCGCGACGGGGCGGTTTCGCGGTCTTGCAGCTTCTGGCGCGCTGGAGATGGAACGCGATGATGACTCGCTGGTTGTCCATCATGCCGGCGATGTGGAGTGGCTGGATGCAAGACCTCAGGAGGGGCATTGATGGCGCGGCGCGACAAGGCTGACAGCGATTTCGTGCTCATGCCGCTGGGCGGCATGGGCGAGATCGGCATGAATGCCTACGCCTACGGGCTTGGGCCTGAGAGCCGCCGCAAGTGGATACTCGTGGACTGCGGCGTCAAGTTCGGCGACGAACTCGACCCCGGGATCGACGTGATCCTGCCCGATGTAAGCTATCTTGAAGCCGAAAAGCGCAACGTGCTGGCGCTGTTTCTCACCCACGCCCATGAGGACCACCTGGGCGCGGTGCCATGGCTGTGGCCGCGGCTGCGTTGCCCGGTCTATTGTACGCCTTTCGCTGCGGAACTGCTCAAGCGCAAGCTGAACGAGGCCGGCCTGCTGGGCGAGGTGCCGCTGCGCGTGGTACCGCTTGGCGGGCGGGAGAAGGTTGGGGATTTCGATGTCGAGTACATCGCCATGACCCACTCGATCCCCGAGCCGGCGGCTCTGGCCATCCGTACGCCGGTGGGCCTTGCCGTGCATTCGGGCGACTGGAAGATGGACCCCACGCCGACCATTCCGCCGCTGATGGACATTGCCCGGCACAAGCAGATCGGTGACGAGGGTGTGGATGCGCTTATCTGCGACTCGACCAACGTGCTGCGCGAAGGGCATTCACCATCCGAAAGCGACGTAGCCGCCAACCTTGCCCGCATCATTGGCGAGGCGAAGGGCCGCGTTGCCGTGACCACCTTCGCCAGCCATGTCGGTCGCATCACCTCGGTGGCGCAGGCCGCCCGCGCCAATGGCCGCGAGGTGGTGATCGCCGGCCGCGCCATGCAGAATACCATTGCAGCTGCCATGGAGGTTGGCCTGCTCAGGGAGGGCCGCGCCTTTCGCGACCAGACCGAGTATGGCTATCTGCCGCCGGACAAGGTGGTGCTGCTGTGCACCGGCAGCCAGGGCGAGCCGCGCGCTGCCATGGCCCGCATTGCCGCCGACAATCACCCCGACATCACGCTCGACCCGGGCGATACGGTGATCTTCTCGTCGAAGACCATTCCCGGCAACGAGAAGTCCGTTGGCAACCTGCTCAACCTGCTGGCCGGGCAGGGGGTCGATGTCATCACCTCTGACGACGCCATGGTTCACACTTCCGGCCACCCGCGCCAGGAAGAGTTGCGCCAGCTTTATGGCTGGCTCCGGCCCAAGCTGCTTGTGCCCATGCACGGCGAGATGCGCCACCTGAAGCGCCAGATCGAGTTTGCCAGGGGTTGCGGCATTCCCGCCACCGCGCAGGTCATGGGGGGCGAGGTTTTGCGCCTCAGTCCTGGCCCTGCGGAAATCGTCGATGAAGTGCCCGGCGGCAGGCTGCACGTGGACGGGCGGCTGATCGTTCCCAGCATCGACGGCCCCGCCCGCAAGCGGCGCAAGCTGTCCTTCGTCGGCGTGGTTGCCGTCTCGCTGGTCATCGACGGCGCCGGCAAGCTTGCTGACGATCCGCAGGCCGTGCTGGATGGCCTGCCCGAGGATACCGGCTCGGGCTACGAGTTTCACGAGCTGGTGCTGGATGTGACCGAAGAAGCTTTCGAGGCCATTCCGCGCAAGCGCCGCCAGATCGACGACGTGGTCGAGGATATCTTGCGCACTGCCATTCGCCGCCGCCTCGACACCGAGTGGGGCAAGAAGCCCATCGTGCACGTTCTGATCCACAGGGTTTAGAGCAACAGCCGTTCAACTTGAACGGCTAAAGTTGCTCTAACACCTTGGAAACGAGCATCTTTATCCGATCAGATGACATAATCTGATCGGATGATGCTCTTGCCGGACAGCCCGCAAAAACTTGCAGAATCCGGGCAAATCACGGCACTTTGGGCACATACCTGAAGGATCCGAATCATGTCCGAAATCGTCCCGCCCGGCTCGCCTGACGGCATTGAGCCAATCGACCTGCGCTCCGCCCTTGAAGAGCGCTACCTGGCCTATGCGCTGTCAACTATCATGCACCGGGCTTTGCCGGACGTGCGCGACGGCCTCAAGCCTGTTCACCGGCGTCTGCTCTATGCCATGCGCATGCTGAAGCTCGACCCCAACCAGGGCTTCAAGAAGTGCGCCCGCGTGGTGGGCGACGTGATCGGCAAGTATCACCCGCACGGCGACCAGGCGGTTTATGACGCCATGGTGCGGCTGGCGCAGGATTTCGCCCAGCGTTACATGCTGGTCGAGGGCCAGGGCAATTTCGGCAACATCGACGGCGACAATGCCGCCGCCTACCGCTACACCGAGGCGCGCCTTACGGAAGTGGCCATGGCCTTGCTGGACGGCATCGACGAGGACACCGTCGACTTCCGCGAAACCTACAATGGCGAGGACAAGGAACCGGTGGTGCTGCCCGGCGCCTTCCCGAATCTGCTCGCCAACGGCGCTACCGGCATCGCGGTTGGCATGGCGACCTCCATCCCGCCGCACAATGCGGGCGAGCTGTGTGATGCCGCCCTGCACCTGATCAAGTTTCCCAATGCCGGCATCGACAAGCTGATGCAGTTCGTGCCCGGGCCCGACCTGCCCACCGGCGGCATCATCATCGACACGCCGGAGCAGATCGCCGAGGCCTATCGCACCGGACGAGGCGCCTTCCGCATCCGCGCGAAGTGGGAGACGGAGGACCTTGGACGCGGCACCTGGCAGATCGTCATCACCGAGATTCCCTATCAGGTGCAGAAGGGCAGGCTGGTGGAGAAGATCGCCGAACTGCTGACCGACCGCAAGCTGCCGCTGCTGGCCGATGTGCGCGATGAGTCCGCCGAAGATATCCGCCTGGTGCTGGAGCCGAAGAGCCGGAGCGTCGATCCGGTGGTGCTGATGGAGCAGATGTTCAAGCTGACCGAGCTTGAAAGCCGCTTCTCGCTCAACATGAACGTGCTGTCGATGGGCAAGGTGCCAAAGGTGCTCTCCTTGCGCGACGTGCTGCGCGAGTGGCTTGATCACCGCAAGGACGTGCTGGTGCGCCGCTCCAATCATCGTCTCGGTGTCATCGCCCGGCGGCTGGAAATCCTCGGCGGCTATTTGATCGCCTATCTCAACATCGACGAGGTCATCGCCATCATCCGCGGCGAGGACGAGCCCAAGCCGGTGTTGATGCGCCGCTTCGACCTGACGGACACCCAGGCCGAGGCGATCCTCAATATGCGCCTGCGCGCCTTGCGCAAGCTGGAAGAGTTCGAGATCCGCAAGGAACATGAGGGCCTGACCGCCGAGAAGCAAGGGCTTGAAGCACTGCTGGCGTCGGACGAGGCGCAGTGGAACCACATTTCGGACGAAGTGCGCGCAACCCGTGACAAGTTCGGCAAGAAGACTGCGCAAGGCGCGCGGCGCACCCAGTTCTCGGAAGCGCCGGAAATCGACGTCGACCTGGATGAAGCCCTGATCGAGAAGGAACCGGTTACCATCGTCTGCTCCGACAAGGGCTGGATTCGCGCCATGAAGGGCCACCTTCAGGACACCTCGTCGATTTCCTACAAGGACGGGGACAAGGAGAAGTTCGTCTTCCACGCAGAAACCACCAACAAGATCCTGTTGCTGGGATCATCCGGAAAGTTCTTTACGCTGGATGCCTCGAAGCTGCCGGGCGGACGCGGACATGGTGAACCGGTAAGGTTGATGGCTGATATGGATGCCGCTGACGCCATCGTTGCGCTGTTCGTCCACCAGCCCGGCCGGAAGCTGCTTCTGGCTTCGACCGAGGGCAACGGCTTCCTCGTGCCGGAAGACGAATGCGTTGCCAACACGCGCAAGGGCAAGCAGGTGCTGAACGTCAAGCTGCCGGTCGAGGCGCTGGTGTGCCGCCCGCTGCAGGAGGGCGACGATCACCTGTCCGTTGTAGGTGAAAACCGCAAGATGCTGGTGTTCCCGCTGTCCGAACTGCCCGAAATGACCCGCGGCAAGGGTGTGCGTCTGCAGAAATACAAGGACGGCGGCCTGAGCGATGCACGCGCCTTCAGGTTGGCTGACGGTCTCACCTGGACCGACAGTTCAGGCCGCACCTGGACCGTGAACGATCTCGCCGAGTGGACCGGTGCACGCGCCCAGACAGGCCGCATGCCGCCCAAGGGCTTCCCGCGCAATAACCGGTTTGGCTGACGCGCCTTTGTAAGCGGCCCCAATAATGACGCGGCAGCAGCTAGCCGTTAATGCTTTTTTCGCTCCTTTGCGCGGAATATATCCAGATCGTGCCGGCAGCCCATCACTGCCGGCTGAATGGCAATAACGTGTTCAACGATGCAAGAGTGACGTATGGACATGATTGGGACGGCTTACTGGGTTGTGCACGGGCGTGTCGATGACGACCCTTTCACCAATACTGGGTACGATAGCCCTGAGTTGCTGATGCAGCGCGCGGGTGGCGTGTTCGTGGCAACCTCGCGCAATGGCACCACGGTCCGATGGGCAATGTTTGCGTCAAATTGGGCCTCGTTGTACTTTGTCAGCGAGCTGCTGCAGACATTGCCACCGCCCTACACGCTGGAATTCTTTCTGAGCGGCTGGTTCACCCAGACCATCGCTGACCCGCACCAGGCGGTGTCCCGATTGCAGGAACTGGTTATCAAGAGCGACGTGCACCTGCGTCAGAAGACATATGTTAGAGATGTTGACCACACGACTTTCGCCAAGGTAGGCAAGCTTGTGGGGCAGGCTCTATTTGACCGGTCGGTGAATCCTGATTACTGCGTGGATTGCGTGTTCGACAAGTCGTCAGGCCGGTTTTTCGTTGAGCGCATTGGTAAAGAATCGAGTCTGGCGAAGCTTTATGGCATGTCGCCAACTTCCTATCCTGCCCTAACTGGACATTCCTACGATACGATAGTTTCACAAGCTTACCGACGGGCGATGACGTCTGAAGGGTCAGTTTACGATCACGTAATGGCCGTTTTCCCGGTAGGTCTCCAGACAAAAAAATGGATGGGATACCAAAGAATCATCATGCCCCACAGCTTTCCCGATGGTCGGCAGGGCGTCTCGGTTGTGACCGAGTTTGGAGACGTGGAGATACAACTGCCCTAATGGCTAATTGCCGCTCATTCGACGATTGGGCCAATTTCTCCGTACTCGCTTGTAAGCCGCTCCATGTCTTCAAAATCGGCTAGGAGTAGCCATTCGTTGCTGGGCACGTCATCTGGACTCCACGCCCAATTCAAGAAACTACGTTCTACAGTTGGGTAACCAAACCGGATTGGATGCCCACTTGTAGCCATACGATTTGATACCAGTGCCCAAATAGCGTCCGGCTGCCACTTAAGGTGAGCCAGCACCATTCCAAGAAAGCAGAATGCACTGGCTACACCGCTCCCACGCAGGGGGCTGGGTTCAAGCCATAGCTCTCCATGATAGACCACCCGGCCGCTGATGCGATACGCCTTAGACGAGGCAAACGGCTCCAGTTTCGAGGGGACCATGAGCATATCCCTTTTCATATAGAGCCCACTCATCCATCCAACTGCCCACTCCGCCAATGATGTATCGACAAGATCCAGACGGCAGGCCTGAAGCGCCACATGGTTCTCTTGATCATTGGTAAGTCCAAGCCAGAACGCTTTGCCCTCCAATTGGGTAATTTCATGATCAAACATCGGTGACGATGGAGTTTGGCGTACGTTTTGCCGGACGCGCTGAAACAGCCTCATGTCAGTGGACATGACGACATTGTTGCCCTGCTGGGCAAGGAACTCCCTAATGGCATTTATCGTTTTGACAACGGCCAGCGGGTTCTCGAGTCCTCTTCGCAATTCCGTCATCCCCATTTCTGACGTTGCGTGATCAAGTTTGCACAGCTTGGGTAGCAAGTTGCATGCCATCGGGATTGTAGGCGAATTAAGCAAGAAATGCAGGGATTCAGGCGAGAATCCGCCCCATTTTATCAGCAGGAATCTGGCGTCTGGAGCTGAGCAGTTTCCAGACTGAGTGGCTTACCAGTGCCAGAATGACCACTGCGCCGCCAAACATGGCCTGGGCCGAGGGAACCTCGGCGAAGATGGCCCACATCCAGACGGGCGTAAGGACCGTCTCCAGCAGGAAGAACATCGCAACGACGGCAGCAGCCACATAGCGCGGGCCAAGCATGAGCAGGGCGGTGGCGGCCGGTGCAGCCAGCAAGCCGTTCAATGCCAGCCATCCCCATCCTGCCGCACTCAACGAGCCCGGACTGGCGAACGGGGCGACAACGGCAGCCGCCAGAAGGTGCCCGCTTGCCGCGCTCATCGACTGGTCGGACCGCTGGTGCCGGATCACCGTCAGCGACATCGCCATCAGCGCCGCCACGCCGACAGCCAGCAGGTCGCCGCGCCAGGTGCCCACTTGCAGGCCTTCCTGGACGATGATGCCCACGCCGCACAACGACACCAGGATGGCGGCCCACGTGTACGGGTGAAGCCGCTCGCCCAGAAAGGCCCACCCCAAGAGGCCGGCAAACATCGGGTTGAAGGCCAGGATAAAGACGACGTTCGCGACCGAGGTAAGCGATATCGACGAGATGAACATGATGTTCGACACGCCGGCGAACAGCGCGATCACCAGGCCGGTCTTGCCGTTGATGAACGGGGTCGGGCTGCCGCGAAGGCGGGTGTAGAACAGCCAGAACAGGAACATCGCCGCAAACAGCATGATGCCGCGTACGTAGATCAGCGTGTAGGTGTCCGCGCCAGCCATTTTCAGCAGCGGAACGTCGAACGACAGCAGCAACCCGCCCATGAACGAGATCGCCAGCCCCTTGCTGGTGTCGGCCCCAGTATTCGCCGTGGTCTCCGGCGTATAGGTGCGCGTCATGACTGGCTGTCTGATTCTGCCGGTAGAACAGCTGCCAGCCGGTCTGGGTCAGGCGCTCCTGCGGCAGGAACCGTGCCTTGTAGTCCATCTTCGACGAGCCGTTTACCCAATAGCCGAGGTAGACATAGGGCAAGCCGAGCTTGCGCGCCCGTGCGATGTGATCAAGCACCATGAACGTGCCGAGGCTGCGGCTGCCCAGACCCGGCGCAAAGAAGCTGTAGATCATCGACAGGCCGTCATCGAGAATGTCGGTCAGCGCGGTGGCGACCAGTTCGCCGCGCCGCTGGTCAGGACCGGCGAGCGTTGGCTGCGCCGGCACCCGGTACTCGATCATCCGGGTGTCCACGAAGGTTTCGTCGACCATCGCGGTAAAGTCCATCATCGCCATGTCGGACATGCCGCCGTCGTGATGGCGGTCGTCGATATAGCGGCGGAAAAGTTCGTACTGCTCCGTCGTGGCCGTGGCGGGCTGGGCGGTGCTGACGAGATCGCTGTTGCGCCTGTGAATGCGGCGGAACGTCCGCGTCCACTCGAACTTCTCTACCGGCACCCGCACCGAGACGCAGGCGCTGCAGCTGTCGCAGGCTGGCCGGTATGCGATATTCTGCGACCGGCGGAACCCGCCCTGGGCCAGCGTGTCGTGCAACTGGCGCGCATCCGCGTTGATCAGGTGGGTGAACACCTTGCGCTCATGCCGTCCTTCCATATAGGGGCATGGGGCCGGCGCAGTAATGAAGAACTGCGGGAAATTTCTGCGTTCAATGCTCAAGGCGCAACATCGTCCCCAGGCGCGGTGCCTGCCGCGGGACTATCCCGCACCAGCAACCGCATGACCATGCTGCAAAGGGTTAAATGAGCCGGGGCGATTGTCAATCCGTGACAGCTACCGCAGGCCGGGAACATGCGTGTATCATTCGCCCGGCTGCAACTGCGTCACCTGCGCGATGTAGTCCTGCTGGCGCATGAACGTCATGATCTCTTCCGTATGGCCAGGGCCGCGGGTCTCAACGGTGATTTCAAGCACCGCTCCCTTGGCCGGTACATCGAGAAAGTTGCGTTGATGATGCACTTCCAGGATGTTGGCTTTCTGCCGGCCCAGCGCAGTGGAGATGAGTCCCAGAATGCCCGGCCGGTCCTCGATCAGGAAGCGCAGCCGCACCACCCGGCGGTCGCGCGCCAGTTCCCGCACGATCAGCGAGGCCAGCATGCGCTGGTCGATGTTGGCGCCACAGATGACAAGACCGACGGTCTTGCCGGTCCAGCGTCCGGGTTCGGCCAGCAGGGCCGCCACGCCCGCCGCACCGGCACCCTCAGCCAGCAGCTTTTCTTCCGAAAGCAGCGTCACGATGGCCTTCTCCACGGCGCTCTCGCTGACCAGGTCGATTCCGTTCACCAGTTGCCGGCAAACCTCGATTGCCTGCTTGCCCACGTCGCGCACGGCGATGCCCTCGGCCAGCGTCGTGCCACCACACTCGGCCTTCTCGCCGGCAAGTGCCGCGCGCATGGCGGGGTAGCGTTCGAGTTCAACCCCGGTAACTCCGATGCCCGCCTTGAGGTGACGGGCGGCAACCGCCATGCCACTGATCAGCCCGCCGCCGCCGACCGGGACGATCAGTTCATCGAGACCCGGTTCGTCTGCCAGCATCTCCAGCGCAATGGTTCCCTGGCCCGCCATCACCAGCGGATCGTCATAGGGGTGCACCAGCACCAGCCCGCGCTCGGCAATTAGCCGCTGCAGGTGCTCATGGGCCTCGGCCAGCGTTTCGCCGGCAAGTTCCACCTGCGCCCCGAACCGGCTGGTGCGTTCGACCTTGGTCCACGGCGTATGCTCCGGCATGACGATGGTGGCCGGAATGCCGAGCCGCGTGGCGTGATAGGCCACCGCCTGGGCATGGTTGCCCGCCGACAGCGCGATTACCCCGGCCTTGCGCTCTGCGCCGGTCAGCGTGAGCAGCTTGTTCAGCGCGCCGCGCACCTTGAACGCGTTGGTGACCTGCAATGTCTCCAGCTTCAACCGCACGTCGGCGCCGGTCATGGCCGACAAGGCGTGCGCCTTCACCAGCGGGGTGCGTACGACATCCGCCGAGATGCGTGCGGCGGCCTGTTCGATGTCTGAGAAGCTGATGCTCATCTTGCGTACCGGAATGCCTGTCCGTGGAGCGATTGCCAGCGGGGCATAAAGCGAATACCAATGAGGATCAATCCAATATCGAAAATCCGGACAGAAGGAAGACTGGGAACATGGCTTTCAAGACTGCATGGCTGGGCCTCGGCGTGATGGGATACCCGATGGCGGGCTACCTCAAGGGCAAGGGCGGACATGATGTCGTCGTCTACAACCGCACCACGGCGAAGGCCGACAAGTGGGTTGAGCAGCATGGCGGTTCGCGTGCCCTAACGCCGAAGGAGGCCGCAGAAGGCGCCGACTTCGTGTTCGCCTGCGTCGGCAACGACGACGACCTGCGTACCGTCACCACCGGACCGGATGGCGCCTTCCAGTCGATGAAGAAGGGCGCGGTGTTCATCGATCACACCACTGCCTCGGCCAACGTGGCGCGCGAACTGCACGCCGCCGCTACGGAAAAGGGCTGCGGCTTTGTCGATGCGCCGGTATCCGGCGGCCAGGCCGGTGCCGAGAATGGCGCGCTCACCGTGATGTGCGGCGGCGATGAGGCCCACTACAAGGCAGCCGAACCGCTGATCGCCAACTACTCGCGCAGCTGCCGCCTGCTCGGACCCGCCGGCTCCGGCCAGCTTGCCAAGATGTGCAACCAGATCGCCATTGCCGGGCTCGTCCAGGGACTGTCGGAAGCCATTCATTTCGGCAAGCAGGCCGGCCTCGACATGGAAGCCGTCGTCGACGTGATCTCCAAGGGCGCGGCGGGCTCATGGCAGATGGAAAACCGCTACAAGACCATGATCGCCGGCAAGTTCGACTTCGGCTTCGCGGTGGACTGGATGCGCAAGGACCTGGGCATCTGTCTCGACGAGGCGCGGCGCAATGACTCGCACCTGCCGGTGGCGGCGCTGGTGGACCAGTTCTACAGCCAGGTCCAGTCGAATGGCGGTGGCCGCTGGGATACGTCCAGCCTGATCTCGCTGCTCGACAAGGCGAAGAAGTAACCCGTTCTGCCGGAAAGCGCGCACCCGCATGACCAAGATGCACTACCCGTCCGCGGTTGAGGCCGTCGCTGCCCTCAAGCCGCAACAACCGCTGATGTGCCTGTGCCCGGACGTGTTCCGGGCCGAGGCGCAGCGCTTTGTAGCGGGCTTTCCGGGCGACGTGCACTATGCGGTGAAGGCAAATCCTCATCCGCGCATCCTGCACTGGCTGAAGGACGGCGGCGTGAAAGGCTACGACGTGGCCTCCATCGCCGAGATTGCGATGGTCCGGGACGAGCTGGGCGAGCGCGCACATCTCGCCTTCAACCACCCGGTCAAGTCGCGTGCCGACATCGATACCGCTTACCGGCAATACGGGGTGCGCGACTTCGTCATCGACCACCACAAGGAACTGGCCAAGCTGGCGGACATCTGCGGGCGCGACGTCACCGTGCAGGTGCGCATCTCGAGGGCCAACCCGGATTCGGAAGTGGACCTCAACGCCAAGTTCGGCTGTGACGGACAGACGGCGGCAAACCTGATGCGGCAGGCAGCCGACCTCGGTTTCGAGGTGGCGCTGGCCATGCACGTTGGCTGGCAGGCGCGCGAGCCGAAAGCCTGGGGCGAGGCCATGGCGATGGGGGCAGGGGCCGCGAATGCGGCAGGCGTCACGCTCAAGTATGCCAACCTTGGCGGCGGTTATCCCTCCGTGCTGATGCCGCAAGGCCGTACGCTGGAAGACTTCTTCGCCGTTATCCGGGCGGCAAAGTCTGAACACCTGTCCGGCACGGAGCTGAACTGCGAACCCGGCTCGGCACTGGTCTGGCGCGGTTGCGAGACGGTTGCCCAGGTGGTGTTGCGCAAGGAAGACCGCGTCTACCTGAACGACGGCGTCTACGGCGCCATGCACGAGTTGAAATACACCCGTGTCTCTCCGCCCCATATTGCCCTGTCGGGCGAAGGTGAGTTGCTTGACGGGCCGGGCAGGCTGTTCACGGTCTGCGGGCCAACCTGTGACAGCGTCGACATGCTGCCGGTTCACGTCGAGTTGCCAGAGGCAATCGACGAGGGCAATTACGTGGTGTTCGGCTGGATGGGAGCCTATTCGAACGCACTCCTGACCACGTTCAACGGGCTTGGCGCGCTGGACTATGCCACGGTGGACCGGCTGGCCGCCTGACCTCTGGCTCCATCATCGCATCGCTGTGGCACTGCCCAACACTGCTGCAACCGGACTAAGACAGGACGCAAGTGCCAACCGCCAGGAGGGTGTCAGCTTGTCAATCAGCCAGAAGATCGTGGACGGGCTCATCGAGCACAACGTCAACTTCGTCACCACCGTGCCGTGCAAGCAGCTGGCCGGCGTCATCGAGATCATCGACAGGACACCTGGTGTCCTGCACGTCCCGTCCAACAAGGAAGACGAGGGCATGGGGCTTTGCGCCGGCGCCTGGATGGGCGGCATGCGGCCCTGCATCATCATGCAGAACACCGCGCTTGGCGTGACCGTCAACACGCTGGCAACGCTGATCCAGTTCTACCAGATGCCGCTGCCGATGATCATTTCCTACCGCGGCGAACTGGGCGAGCGGGTTGCCTGCCAGGTCGAGATGGCGGTGCATACGAAGGCGCTGCTCGACCAGTTGCACATCCAGACCTACCACTTCCACAAGCCGGAGGACGTGGAAGAAATGGGCGCGATTATCAAGCACACCTTCATGAGCCGCAAACCGACCGCCATCCTGACCGACTCGAATTTCTGGGGAGGCTACTGACATGATCCGTTCCGAAGTCTTCAAGACCCTGATCCCGCTCATCTCTGATCATCTGGTGGTATGCAACATTGGCCTGCCGAGCCAGGAACTGCACATGATGGACGACCAGCCGTCCAACTTCTACATGCTCGGCACCATGGGGCTTGCTTCGTCCATCGGGCTCGGTCTGGCGCTGGCCCAGAAGCAGAAGGTGATCGCCATTGACGGCGACGGCTCGGTGCTCACCAATCTCGGCACGCTGCCGACCATCGCCAACAATCCGGCCAGCAACTTCATCCTGCTGATCATCGACAACGGGTCATACGGCTCGACCGGCGACCAGCCCACTTATGCCGGGCGCAAGACGTCGCTGGCGAAGGTGGCGGAAGCCTGCGGCTGTGACAACGTCATCGAGTGCAAGGCCGAGGACACGGCAAAGGTGATGGAAGCCGCCCTGAAGGGCGACCAGATGACCATCATCGTGTGCAAGTGCCAGTCGGGCAACGTTCCTGTGCCGGTCATCGAGATGGACGCCCCCGTGATCAAGCATCGCTTCATGGAAGAGGTGAAGCGCCGCAACGCCTGAGCGCCTTGCTGCCAACCCAATGGAAAAGCCCGGCTGCGAACAATGCGCGCCGGGCTTCTTGTCTGTTGGTTGAATGCCGTTAGTTAATAGACACCAGTTCGATATCGAAGGTGAGGTCCTTGCCGGCCAGCGGATGGTTGGCGTCGAGCGTTACGGTCTGCTCGTCAACGGCAGCCACGGTCACCGGGATCACCTGGCCTTCCGGTGTCTGCATTTGCAGCCGCGCGCCTACGTCCACCGGAATGTCGGCTGGAATCTGCGCCCGCGGAATGGCCTGCTGCATCTGCGGGTTCACCTCGCCGTAGGCTTCGGCGGCCGGGATGTTCACCGTCTTCTTGTCACCGACGGTCATGCCCGGGATTTCCTTGTCGAGGCCCGGAATGATCTGGCCCGACCCAACCTCGAACTGCAGCGGATCGCGCCCTGCCGAAGAGTCGAAGGTCGTGCCATCGTTGAGGGTGCCGGTATAGTGAATGCGCACGGTGTCGCCCGTCTTGACCTGGGTCATGAATAAAGGTCTCTCGGAATTTCAGGTGGATTGAAGAGGCCGCGGCAAGGCGCGGGTGCTCGTGAATGCACCTGACCCTACCGGCTGATTCCCGCCGCGTAAACCCCGGATGACCGGTGTTCCGGTCTAGCCGTTCAGCTTCTTCGCCACGTTGAGCGCGAAATAGGTGAGCACGCCGTCCGCACCCGCCCGCTTGAACGAGTGCAGCGCCTCGATGGCAACCTTCTCGCCGTCCAGCCAGCCGCGTTCGACCGCCGCCATCAGCATCGCGTATTCGCCGGACACCTGGTAGGCGAAGGTCGGCACGCCGAACTCCTGCTTCAGCCGGCTCACCACGTCGAGATAGGGCATGCCGGGCTTGACCATGATCATGTCGGCGCCCTCGGCGATGTCGAGTTCGGCCTCGCGCAGCGCCTCGTCAATATTGGCGAAGTCCATCTGGTAGGTTTTCTTGTCGCCCCGCAGCGTGCCGGATGAGCCCACCGCGTCGCGGAACGGACCATAGAACGCCGAGGCGTATTTGGCCGTGTAGGCCATGATCATCACGTCCTGATGGCCGGATTGCTCAAGCGCTGCACGGATGGCGGCCACGCGTCCGTCCATCATGTCCGATGGCCCGATCACGTCGCAGCCGGCGTCTGCCTGCGCCAGCGACTGGCCCACCAGGATCTCGATGGTCTCGTCATTGAGAATGCGCCCGCCCTCCAGCAGCCCGTCATGGCCATGGTCGGTGTAGGGATCCAGCGCCACGTCGGTCATGATGCCGATGTCCGGCACCGCATCCTTGATGGCGCGCACCGCCGTACAGACAAGGTTGTCGCGGTTGAGCGCCTCGCGGCCATCCGGCGTGCGTTTGCCGGGCGGTGTGTTCGGAAACACCGCGATCAGCGGAATGGACAGCGAACTGGCTTCCCTTGCCGCCTTGACCGCCCGGTCGATGGTCAGCCGCTCGACACCCGGCATCGAGGCGACCGGTTCGGCCTCGTCCTTGCCCGGCATCACGAAGATCGGCCAGATCAGGTCAGAGGGCGTGAGGTGGGTTTGCCGCACCAGCCGCCGCGACCAGTCGGCCTGGCGCGTGCGGCGCATCCGCATGGCCGGGAAGCCGCCGCCCATTGCGGTTTCGCTGTCCAGAGAGGTCCTGTCCTGGGCGGATTTTGCCTTTGGTGCGTTCATGCGCAGTCGTTCCAGATCGATTGTTATGAGTTTTTCCAGAGCAAACTATGCAACATTCCAGTGTCAGTCACCAGTCATGTTGACGATGATGCGCGCCGGGCACTATCACGGCCAGCAACCCTCAACCATTCGGGAGAAGGCGGGACATGAACTTCGAACCGACAGAAGAACAGGTCGCCATTCGCGAGCTTGCAGCCTCGTTTGCCGCCAGCGAAATGGCCCCGCACGCTGCGCGATGGGACGCCGAACACATCTTTCCGCGCGACGTCATCGTAAAGACCGCCGAACTGGGCTTCGGCGGGCTATACGTGCGCGAGGACGTTGGCGGCTCGAACCTGTCGCGCCTGGAGGCGGCAATCATCTTCGAGGAACTGGCAAAGGCCTGCCCATCGACATCCGCCTTCATATCGATCCACAACATGGCCGCCTGGATGATTGACCGCTACGGATCGGAGGAACAGCGCCAGCGCTTCCTGCCGGACATGACGGCAATGAGGAAAATCTCGTCATATTGCCTCACCGAACCGGGCTCCGGTTCCGACGCCGCCGCCTTGCGGACAAAGGCCGTGCGCGACGGCGATCACTACGTGCTCAACGGCTCCAAGGCGTTCATTTCCGGGGCAGGGGCCAACGACCTCTACCTAACCATGGTGCGCACCGGCGATGACAGCCCCAACGGCATTTCCTGCATCATGATCGAGAACTGCACGCCCGGACTCAGCTTCGGCGCCAACGAGCGCAAGCTGGGCTGGCACTCGCAGCCCACAGCACAGGTCAACTTCGACGATTGCCGGGTGCCAGTGGAAAACCTGATCGGCGGCGAGGGCAACGGCTTCCGCATTGCCATGTCGGGCCTTGATGGTGGCAGGCTGAACATCGGCGCCTGTTCCATTGGCGGTGCACAGGCCTGCATCGACCACGCCATGGACTACATGAAGACCCGCAAGGCCTTCGGCAAGGCAATTGCCGAGTTCCAGGCGCTGCAGTTCCGTCTGGCCGACATGCAGACTGAACTCGAAGCTGCCCGGATCCTGCTCTATTCGGCGGCGCAGAAGGTCAACGACAAGCACCCGATGGCCACCCGTTTCGCCGCCATGGCCAAGCGCAAGGCAACCGATACCGGCTTTGATGTGGTCAATGATGCGCTGCAGATGTTCGGCGGGTACGGTTACCTGCAGGATTATCCGGTGGAACGCTACCTGCGCGACCTGCGGGTGCACCAGATCCTCGAAGGCACCAACGAGATCATGCGCCTGATCATTTCGCGTGACATGCTCCGGCAATAGCAGCACCAGGAAGGCCGCATGAGCGACGAACACGAGATCCTGTTTTCCATCGAGGGCCGAGCCGGCTGGATCGTGCTGAACCGGCCGGGCGCGCTGAATGCGCTGACGCTGCCAATGTTCCGTGCGCTGCACGCCCAGCTCAAGGCCTGGGAGAACAACGGCCGCGTCGAGCGCATCGTCATCGAGGGGGCAGGGGACAAGGCCTTCTGCGCCGGCGGCGATATCCGTCAGCTCTACCAGTGGGGCCTGGCGATGGATACCCGCTTCCTCGACCTGTTCCGTGAGGAGTACCTGCTCAACACCTACATCAAGCATTACCCGAAACCCTATGTCGCGTTGATGGACGGCATCACCATGGGGGGCGGGGTCGGCGTGTCTGTGCACGGCTCGCATCGCATTGTTACCGAGGCTACCACCTTTGCCATGCCGGAAACCGGCATCGGACTGTTCCCGGACGTGGGCGGCACCTATTTCATGCCGCGCTGCCCCGGCGAGACGGGCATGTACATGGGGCTGACGGGTGCGCGGCTGAAGGCAGGCGATACGCTTTATGCGGGCGTTGGGACCAGCTTTGTGCCGCGCGACCGGCTGCCGGCGCTCAGGCAGGCGTTGAAGACATTCGCCAATGTGGATGAAGCGATTCAGCAATATGCCGGCAAGACCGATCCCGAATCCCTTTCCATGCATCGAGGCGCCATCGACCGGCACTTCCTGCAGGGCTCGGTCGAGGATGTGATGGACAGCCTCAGGGCAGACCCGAGCGAGTGGGCGCAGAAGCAGGCGGCGGTCATGGCCACCAAATCGCCGACCAGCCTCAAGATCTGCCATCGCCAACTGCGCGCGGGGCTAACGCTGGATTTCCGCAGCTGCATGCGGCTGGAGTACCGGATCGTGAACCGGATCTTCACCGGCCACGATTTCTTCGAGGGAACCCGCGCGGTGGTCATCGACAAGGACAACGCACCCCAATGGAAACCCGCAACGCTGGCAGGCGTCAGCGCCGCCGAGGTTGATCTCTACTTTGCGCCACTGGACGAGGAACTGCCGGTCTGAACTGCTAAAATCCGCAGTATTTCGTTAACCATCCCTTCAACATGCCTGAAACCTTGAACGGCCATTAACCAGCGCAACCTATCGTCGGCGGCAGTTGGTTTCCCGCGTATTTGGGGGTTTGAGTATGCGTTCGCCGTCCGGTCTGTTGATTTCGTTGGCCCTGGCCTGCTTGCCGCTGGTGGCATCGCCATTGAAGCCGGTAATGGCGCAGGCGGTGCTCGGCCCCGGTGATGCTGCAGCCCACCTTGCCCGCGCCCACGGCGCCGCCGGCAAGTGCGGCCTGATGAGCGAAGCACTGCGCAATGAACTGTCCGATTACGTCAACATGGCCGAAGTGGCTGCCGCCGCCACGGTCGGACCGGACCAGATCATCAAGCTTATGAACGAGGGCCGCGAGGCCGGTCGCGCCATGGCCTGTGACGCTCAGACTGGAGATTTTGTGGTCTCGTCGTTGGACGCAGCCCGCGAGGCGCTAGCCCAGGTCGAAGGTGACGGGTTCATTCGCGGCACCGTCGCCGAGGCGCCCGCTGTTCAGCAGGAGCCTGAAGAGCCTGCGGAAGAGCAGGCCGCCGGTCCGCTTGAGGCGGCGATACCAAATCTGGCGCCGCAGCCGGACCAGCTGCAGACACGCGCCAATGATGCCGAATTGATCCGCTATGCGCAGGCAACGGCTGCCTACTATGTGGAACGGCGCTGCCAGCACCTTGGTCATGACCGCGCCACGCGGTTCTGGCAGCGCGTGGTCTCGCAGCACAACGCCATGCTTTCCCGCCACGATCGCGCCACCGTCGCCCGCGCCAAGGCCCGCGCCATCTCGATGGCTGAAGCCTCGGGCCGCTGCGGTGCCAGAACCCGCCAGATGGTCAGCACCGGCATCTCGCTGGTGGCCAGCAACTGACGGACCGGATTTCCGCCTTTCCTTTGCAGGGGAGGCTACGGACGGGTGCCCTGGCAAAGTGGGGTGCCCGTCCGGCCGAACTCTGCCGGCAAGATTGCCCTCAGCCCAAGGCCGCCAGCACTTCTGCAAAGAAGGCGCCCGCATGGGCATCGTCCAGCCATCGCACCACAACCAGAAGGTCGGCTTCCGGTTGAACAAACGTGTACTGGCCACCTGCGCCCAGCGCGAAATAGCTGGTTTCCGGCACTGACGGGAAGATGCGGCGCGCCTCGTTCAGCCAGACCAGATAGCCATAGAACGGCGCGACCGGGCAGGGCGTGTGCATTGCCTTGATCCACTCGGCAGGCAGGATCTGGCGACCGTTGGCGAAGCCATCGCCCAGCATGATCTGGCCGATCCTCGCCTGGTCGTTGGCACTGATCGACATGCCGCCGCCCCAGTGGGTGCCGCCGGGCACTGACTGCATCCGCTTGCCAGCGATTTCCACCCACGCATGGTCATAGCCGCGCCACGCCCAGCCGTCCGATGCGCCGGCAGGGCCTGCAATGAACTCGGCGAACACCTCCGGCAACGGCCTGCGGAACAGGTGCAGCAGCGCCAGCGACAGCTGGTTGATGCGCACATCGTTGTATTCCCAATAGCTGCCGGGCGTGTTCAGCGGCCGCTTGTCGCCCTTGTTGCCACCGGTCGGCGGCGCGAAGTCGAGCTGGCGGTAGTGTTCCACCTGGTCCGGGATGCTGAAGCACTCGCCGCTCCACTCGCTCGTTTGTTGCAACAGGTGATGCCAGCTGACCTGCGCATTGTGCGGGTCGTCGAAGCCGATGCCATTGAGCCGCGCCCCCACCGGTTCATGCACGTCCGGCAGCAGGCCCTGGGCATGGGCCACCCCGGCCAGCAGGGCGAGATAGGTCTTGGCGACGAAAAAGGTCAGGTCCGCCCGGTCCGGCTCGCCCCAGCTGGTCACCGGCCTGCCGTGCCGCCAGATGGCGCCGGACACCCCGCCGCGCTCGTGCACCGGACCGAGCAGGCGGTTCCACGGCGGCCGTTCTGCCTGATGCACGCCCCAAGGCTCGCCGTGCGGATCGCGCGTCCAGTTCACTTCATGCGCAATTGCCGCTTCGATGGCTGTGTCCAGCCGGTTCATGTCCATGGTGCTGCAACCCCTTGCGTTATCGACGAAAGCCTTGGCATCTTGGCCCTCACTAATCAGCAGGCAGCAGCTTTTGCAAGACGGAGACACACGCCATGGCAGCAATCGGTTTCATCGGGCTGGGCAACATGGGCGGGCCGATGGCGGCCAACCTGGTCAAGGCCGGCCATGACGTACGCGGGTTCGACCTGTCGGCGGACAGCCTGAAGCGGTTTGAAGAGGCAGGCGGCAAGCCGGCCGCCAGCGCAGCCGGGGCGGCTGCCGGCGCCGAGGTGGTGGTCACCATGCTCCCGGCGGGCAAGCACGTGCGTTCGGTCTATATGGATGATGGCGGCCTGATCGCCGCCTGCAAGCCGGGCACGCTGTTCATGGATTGCTCGACCATCGACGTCGCCACCGCCCGCGAGGTCATCGCGGCAGCCGAAGCGGCAGGCCACATGATGCTCGACGCGCCGGTGTCTGGCGGCGTCGCAGGCGCGGCCGCCGGCACGCTGACCTTCATGTGCGGTGGCTCGGACAAGGCGTTTGCCGCAGCAAGGCCGATCCTCGAGAAGATGGGCAAGAACATCTTCCACGCCGGTGGACCCGGCAACGGTCAGGCAGCCAAGGTTTGCAACAACATGCTGCTGGGCATCTCGATGATCGGCACGGCGGAAGCCTTCAACCTGGCGCAGGCGCTTGGGCTGGATGCGCAGACCTTCTTCGACATTTCATCCACCGCGTCGGGCCAGTGCTGGTCGATGACCAGCTATTGCCCGGTGCCGGGCCCGGTGCCCACGTCGCCCGCCAACCGCGATTACCAGCCGGGCTTTGCCGCGGCCATGATGATCAAGGATCTGGCGCTCGCCGCCGACGCCGCAAAGGGCGCAAATGCCAACACGCCGATGGGCCAGCGCGCACTTGAGCTTTATGAAAGGTTTATCGAGGCAGGCGGCGCAAACACCGATTTTTCCGGAATCATCCGTTATCTGAAAGCCGAAAAATAGCGGAAAACTCTACCAAATGACGCTTCACAAGAGTTTGCTAACTCTGTGCGCATCTCTGTCAAATTGAACGCAAATTATCTTCGAGTTTACCTATCTCGTTGGGACCATTTTAAAAACCTGCCCCTAGAGTCATGTACAAGGCAGGGACAAAAAAACACCTGCCAACAAATAGACGATCTAACAGTGAACATACGGGCAGGTATCAAACATGAACAAGATGACCGCAGTTGCGGTCCGCGACAACGCGGATCAGGGTAACCCAGAGATCAAACACCGCTACCTCGAGGCGCTGACGCTTATCGAGCGTCTTCACCGCCGCCTTCTGGACGTGATCAAGGACGAGTTCGAGCGCAATGGCGAACAGGAGGTCAACTCCGTGCAGGCGCTGCTGCTGTTCAATATCGGCGACAGCGAACTGACCGCCGGCGAACTCAAGACGCGGGGCTACTACCAGGGCTCCAACGTGTCCTACAACCTGAAGAAGCTGGTGGACCAGGGCTATGTCAGCCACGAGCGCTCCAACGCCGACAAGCGTTCGGTTCGCATCTCGCTGACCGAGAAGGGCCAGGTGATCCGTGAACAGGTCGATGCGCTTTACAACCGTCAGCTGCTGTCGCTGCAGGAAGTCGCCGGCATCGACGTGGACGAGTTCGAACGCCTCAACAAGGCCCTGACCCGTCTTGAGCGCTTCTGGACCGACCAGATCCTGTATCGCCTGTAAGGCGCCAGAGGCCGGACACCACCGGTAACGCGATTGTAAATCCGCGAAGGCATCGGCTTTCGCGGATTTCTTGTGCCTGTTGCCGCCAGGGTGGCGAAAATGGCCGCAATGCAGCCCGAATTACAGTATATTAAGTGGCTTAACGCGACTCGCTGTTGTACACGGCGTGCGATCGGCCATTCAGGGCTCAGGGGTTGTTTCATGGATCGTGGTTTTCTGCGGGGTGCCACCGCCGCAATCGTTGGCTTTGGCATTCTCGGCACATTCGGGCAAGTGCCTCAGGCTGCTGCCGAGTCATCTGAACGCGGATTGCGCGCCGAACGCACGGTGGTTGGCAACCGTTCATTCAACTTCAACGCCGGCTCCGCGCCGTCTGCCACGACCGTTCCCGCGGCAGTCGCAACGACGGAAGAGCGGGCTGCTGCACCAACGTCACTGTTCGGCGGCGTGAGCCCTGCGCCCGAGGCGGCGCTTTCTGCCCGCACCAAGGTGTTCGGTTACGAACGTTCCGTGGCGCCAATGGTAAACTCGCGCAGCGAAGCAGCCCTGCAGGCGGCAATCGCCTACTATGAAGCCATTGCCCGTCAGGGCGGCTGGGGTCAGATCGTGATCACCAAGACTGTCCGCAAGGGCGCCAAGGGCAGGGCAGTCGAGGCCATACGCGCCCGTCTCGCCATCGAGGGCTATCTGCCGCGCGCCGCGGCCGCAGGCAATGTCTACGACGACCAGGTCGAGAAGGCGGTGGCCGGCTTCCAGGAAAATTATGGTCTGACCATCACCGGCCGGGTGGATGCCGCCACCGCCAAGGCAATGTCGATCCCGGTGACTGCCCGTATCGAGACCATGCGCGCCAACCTTATCCGCCTGCCGGAATACTCGAAGGACCTTCCGGCCCGCTACATTACGGTGAACATTCCGGCCGCCAAGCTTGAAGCTGTGGACGGCGGGCGCGTGGTGTCGCAGCACGCCGTGATCGTCGGCAAGCCGGAGCGTCCGTCGCCGATCGTGGCGAGCGAGGTCAGCGAGATCAATTTCAACCCGTTCTGGCATGCGCCGAAGTCCATTGTCGCCAAGGACATTGTTCCCGAAGTGCGCAAGCACGGCGTTCGCAAGCTGAAGGAACTGCAGATCGTCGTGCTCGATGGCGGCTACCAGGGCGTTGAAACCGATCCGAACCTGATCGACTGGAGGGCCGATCCGGAAGCCATCGCCGAGCGCTATCACTTCCGCCAGGAGCCGGGCGGCATCAACGCCATGGCTTCGGTGAAGATCAACTTCAAGAACAAGTTCTCCGTGTACATGCACGACACGCCGACCAAGCAGCTGTTCAACGAGTCATCGCGGTATTTCAGTTCCGGTTGTGTGCGCGTGGAAGACGTACACCAGCTCACCTCGTGGATCCTTCAGGGACAGGACGGATGGAACCTTCGGCAGGTCCAGGGCATTGCCCGTTCCGAGGAGCGGCTTGACGTTGAGCTGAAGGAGAAGGTGGGGGTCCGCTGGGTGTATCTGACCGCATGGGCCGGGCCGGATGGCATGGTCCGTTTCCGCGATGACATCTACGGGCTTGACGGAACCGGATTTATTACCGGTCAGCCCATCGGCATTCCCGAAGAAAGCGCAGGCTGAGCCTCGACGCATGACGCTTTCGCCGTCTGACGCGACGCAATGCCACTTGGCCGGCGTGCCACATTGCGGTATTGCATCCTGATCTGCGATATCTCTGCGTGTAACTTTCGTAGTACAAGGCGGCGGCCACGTTCCGGTCGGCGCCTACCGGGCCAATGCACTAGAGCAACAGCCGTTCAGCTTGAACGGCTAAAGTTGCTCTAGCACCTAGGAAACGAGCATCTTTATCCGATCAGATGATCCAATCTGATTGGATGATGCTCTGGTTCAAAACTGACAGAACAAGAGGGAGTTACCCATGACCGCCCAAACTAAAGCCAGCCAGTCCGGCATTTTCCCCGGTTTTTTCTCTGACGCGCTGGCTTCCAGCGACCCCGATCTCGCCGCTGCCATTTCCAAGGAATTCGGCCGCCAGTCGCATGAGATCGAGCTGATCGCTTCGGAAAACATCGTTTCGCAGGCCGTGCTTGAAGCCCAGGGCTCGGTCCTGACCAACAAGTACGCCGAAGGATATCCGGGCCGCCGCTACTATGGCGGCTGCCAGTATGTCGATATCGCGGAAGAACTTGCCATCGAGCGCGCCAAGAAGCTGTTCAACTGCGAGTTCGCCAACGTTCAGCCGCACTCCGGCGCCAACGCCAACCAGGCGGTCTTCTTTGCGCTGCTCCAGCCCGGCGATACCTACATGGGTCTCGACCTCGCCTGCGGCGGTCACCTCACCCACGGCTCGCCCGTCAACCAGTCAGGCAAATGGTTCAAGCCGGTCAACTACAAGGTTGACAAGGAAACCCACCTCATTGACTTCGACGAGGTCGAGCGCCTTGCCATGGAACACAAGCCGAAGCTGATCATCGCCGGCGGCTCTGCATATCCGCGCATCATCGACTTCAAGCGCTTCCGCGAGATCGCCGACAAGGTTGGCGCCTGGTTCATGGTCGACATGGCCCACTTTGCCGGCCTCGTTGCTGGCGGCGTGCACCCGAACCCGCTGGAATATGCTCACGTAGCCACCACCACCACCCACAAGACGCTGCGCGGTCCGCGTGGCGGCATGATCCTCTCCAATGACCCGGATCTCGGCAAGAAGTTCAACTCCGCCGTGTTCCCCGGCCTGCAGGGCGGCCCGCTGATGCATGTCATCGCCGCCAAGGCTGCCGCCTTCGGCGAGGCGCTTCAGCCGGACTTCAAGTCCTACGCACAAGCCGTTATCGACAATGCCAAGGCGCTGGCCAGCGCCATGAAGGACGGTGGCCTCGACCTGGTGTCCGGCGGCACCGACACCCATGTCATGCTGGTTGACCTGCGTCCCAAGAAGCTGACCGGCAAGGATGCCGAGCAGTCGCTTGGCCGCGCCAACATCACCTGCAACAAGAACGGCATTCCGTTCGACCCGGAAAAGCCGATGGTCACCTCCGGCATCCGTCTGGGTTCGCCGGCCTGCACCACTCGCGGTTTCGGCGTTGCCGAGTTCGCCGAGGTCGGCAAGCTGATCATCGAGGTACTCGATGGTCTTGCCGCCAACGGTCCGGAAGGCAATGGCGCGGTTGAAGCCGCAGTCAAGGACAAGGTGGTTGCATTGACCAGCCGTTTTCCGATTTATTCGTGAGTTGAACGACTCAAACCTCGGAAAACATGAAAGGGGCTGACTGCGTATGCGGTGTCCCTATTGCAGCAATCACGAAACACAGGTGAAGGATTCGCGGCCCTCTGAAGACGGGGCCGCGATCCGCCGCCGCCGCTACTGCCCGGATTGCGGCGGCCGCTTTACCACCTTCGAGCGCGTGCAACTGCGCGAACTCGTGGTGGTCAAGAAATCCGGCAAGCGTGTTCCCTTTGATCGCGACAAGTTGGCCCGCTCGGTGGCGATTGCCCTGCGCAAGCGCCCGGTCGAGCCCGAGCGCGTCGAGCGCATGGTGTCCGGCATCGTGCGCCAGCTGGAAAGCCTCGGCGAAACCGAAATTCCGGCGGACCTGATTGGCGAACACGTCATGGAGGGCCTGCGGGTGCTGGATGACGTGGCCTATGTGCGCTTTGCCTCGGTCTACAAGAACTTCCGGGAAGCCAAGGACTTCGAGAACCTGCTGGGCGAACTGTCCGGCGAGGATGACGAGTCCGGGTCCGGGGCCGGTGCCTCAGGCAAGGACAGCTGAGTTCGCGCATGCACGATGAAGACTACATGCGCCGCGCCATTGCCGCGGGACGGCGAACCCGCGGCGCCACTGCCGAAAACCCGGCCGTCGGCTGCGTCATCGTCAAGGACGGCTCGATCGTGGCGGTTGCCGCCACGGGCGAGGGCGGCAGGCCCCACGCGGAAACCATGGCCATTGAGATGGCGGGAGACGCCGCCCGCGGCGCCACGGCCTACGTGACACTGGAACCTTGCAGCCATCACGGGCGCACCCCGCCGTGCGCCGGTGCGCTGGTGTCCGCAGGCATCGCCCGCGTGGTAACCGGCATCGAGGACCCTGACCCGCGCGTTTCGGGCGCCGGTCATGCCAGATTGCGCGAAGCAGGTATCGAGGTTCGCGAAGGCGTGCTCGCGGACGAGGTGCGCCATGAACTGCGCGGCTACCTCATGCGGCGTGTCAGCAAGCGCGCCTATGTGACTCTCAAGCTTGCGGTTTCCGCCGACGGCAAGATTGCCGAACGGCCGGGCCAGCCAACCGCCATTACCGGACCGAAGGTCAAGGCGCGCGTGCACCTGCTGCGCGCCCGCGCTGATGCCATCATGGTGGGAGTGTCCACGGTCCTGGCCGACGATCCGGACCTCACCTGCCGTCTGCCAGGCATGGCGGGCCGGTCTCCGGTTCGCGTGGTGTCGGATTCGAGGCTGTCCAGTCCGCTCACGTCGAAGCTGGCACGCACGGCCCGCGAGGTGCCGGTTTGGGTGATGACGGTTGAAGGCGCTGACACTGGCCGCGCCGCCGCCCTTGCAGCAGCAGGGGTGGAGGTGATCGCCTGCAAGGCCACGGCGGACGGCAAGGTGGACCTCAATGACATGCTGGAAAGACTGGCCGCGCGCGGCATCGGCCACGTGTTGGCCGAAGGCGGCGCCCACATGGCGAGGGCGCTCGTCGAGGCAGACCTGGTGGACGAGGCGCTGCTGTTCAGCGCGCCCGGCAAGATCGGCCCACAGGGGCTTGATGCCATGGCCGGATTGCCGCTCGATGCCATCCGCGCCTCGAGGAATTTCCGCGCCCTCGGAGAAAATGAGAAACTCGGTGCGGATTGGCTGGCAAGATATGTCCGGGTGCGCTAAACACCCGGCCCATGTTCACCGGCATCATCACAGACATCGGCACCATCGATAAGGTGGAACAGCGCGGCGACTCGCGTTTCACCATTTCCTGCGGCTATGACGCGGGCGGCATTGCGCTGGGGGCTTCCATTGCGTGCTCGGGATGCTGCCTGACGGTAGTTTCGGTTGAACCGCGCAGTGGTGGGGGCAGCGTCTTCAGCGTGGACGTGTCTGCAGAAAGCCTGTCGAAAACCACTCTCGGCGGCTGGAAACCCGGCACCGGCATCAACCTGGAGCGCGCGCTGAAGGCAGGTGACGAGCTGGGCGGTCACATCGTCTCCGGTCACGTGGATGGCGTGGCGGAAATCGTCTCCATGCGCGACGAGGGCGGCAGCCGCCGCTTCACCTTCCGCGCCCCCGCAGCACTTGCCCGCTTCATCGCGCCAAAGGGATCGGTGTGCCTTGACGGCACGTCGCTTACGGTGAACGAGGTGAATGGCGCGGAATTCGGCGTCAATCTCATTCCGCATACGCTTGAGGTAACCACCTGGGGCGAGGCGAAACCGGGCGACATGGTGAACCTGGAAATCGACATGCTGGCGCGCTATGTCGCCCGCCTCAACGAGAGTCTGCAGTCATGAAAACCGTTCCATCCATCAAGCCGGGCTCGGGCAGCGGCCTGCGCATCCTCATCGTCGAGGCGCGGTACTACACCCACATCGCCGACGAACTGCTGGCAGGAGCGAAGGGGTATCTGACCGATGCCGGTTGCGAGGTCGAGATTGCGACGGTGCCCGGTGCACTGGAAATTCCCGGCGCCATCTCCATTGCATTCGAGTTTGGCGGCTATGACGGTTTCGTCGCGCTGGGCTGCGTCATTCGCGGCGAGACGACCCACTACGAGATCGTCTCCGGCGAGAGCGCGCGCGGCCTGATGGACCTGACGCTCGAAGGTGCGTGTATCGGCAACGGCATCCTGACCGTCGAGAACGAGGAACAGGCTCTGTCGCGGGCCCGGGTATCGGACATGAACAAGGGGGCAGGGGCCGCAGAGGCCTGCCTGGCGCTGGTGCGTTTCCGCTTGGCGCAGGAAGAGGCGTCGGAGAATGTCTGACGCCACCAGGAAATCTGCCGGCAAGGGCGCAGGCGGTGGCGCGCGCCGTCCCGGCATTGCCCGTTCTGCAGCCCGAACTCGGCGCGGTACAGGGCCTTTACCAGATGGATATCGGCGGCGCGGACCTGGCAGACGTCCTGGCCCAGTACGGCGGTGGCCGGCTGGGCGACGAGTTCGAGGACGGCCAGTGTGGTGAGGCCGACTTCGGCTTTCTCAAGTCGATCATCGAAGGTGTGGTCAATGACCAGGCGCTCATCGACCGGAAGGTCGATGGTTGTCTTGGAGAGGGCTGGACGCTGGCCCGCCTCGACGCCATTGCCCGCGCCATCCTGCGCGCTGCGGGCTTTGAGTTGATGTTCCGCGACGACGTGCCGGGCAAGGTCGTCATCAACGAATATGTTGAAGTGGCCAAGGCCTTCTTCAACGGGTCCGAGCCCGGCTTCATCAACGGCGCGCTGGACAAGCTTGCCCGCGAACGCCGTCCTGAAGAGTTCTGATCCTCACAGTCCTCGCCCTAGCCTGCGATGTACTGCTTCAGCGATTCCGCCTCGACCCGGATTTCGTCGATCTTCGCCTTGACGATATCGCCGATGGAAACAAGCCCGACCAACTTGCCTGCCTTTTCGACCGGCAGGTGGCGGACCCGCCGCCCGGTCATCAGCTCCATGCAATCATCGACCGTGTCATCGGGCGAACAGGTCAGCACGTCGGATGTCATGATCTCGCGCACCTGAACCGACAGGAACTTCGGTCCGAAGTCGGTCAGCTTATGGACGATGTCCCGCTCCGAGACAATGCCGTCAACCGACTTGCCCGAGGCGCTTACCACGACAGCGCCGATCTTGTTGGCCTTGAGCAGCGCGGCAAGCTCGCGCACCGTAGCATTGGGGGCAATGGTAGTGACCTGATTGCCCTTCTCGTTCAGGATAGACTGGACCTGCATCGGCATTTCCTCCTGTTGCTCTGTAGTTAAACCAGTTCCATCAGTGTGCGCCGGTTTTGTGGAGCCAACAAGACCGTTGACTGAAAGGCATGCCACCCCCGCGGCAGGAGCCATTGCGCTGGCGGCGATTCTGGAACAATGTCCCGCCCGTCATGACTGCCCCCACAATAGACAGCGACATTGGCTTCGACGACAGCACAGCCCGGCGCAATGCGCTGGTGCTGGCAATGGCGCAGGCGTTCTATGGAATGTCGGCGGTCAACATCATCATTACCGCAGGCCTTGTCGGCACCCAGATCGCGCCGTCGCTCAGCTGGGCGACCCTGCCGATATCGACTTTTGTCATCGGCACCGCGCTGTCCACCATCCCGGCTTCGCTGTTCATGCGCCGTGTCGGCCGCAAGCCCGGCTTCCTGACCGGCGCGGCGTTCGGGGTGATTGGTGCCGTGATCTGCGTGATCGCCATCTTTCAGCGTAATTTCTGGCTGTTCACGTTCGGCACCATGCTGCAAGGCACGTACCAGGCTTTCGCCGGTTACTACCGGTTTGCCGCCGCCGACATGGCCTCGCCCGCCTTGCGGCCCAAGGCGATCTCATGGGTGATGATCGGCGGCATCGCCGCGGCCCTGTTCGGCCCGATGATCGTCATCGTCAGCCGCGGCCTGTTCGAGCCGGTGATGTTCGCCGGTAATTTCGCTGCTGTGGCGATCCTGTCCATCATCGCGATGGGCATCGTCTCGCTGGTGTCCATACCGCACAAGCGGGAGGAAATGGCGGGAACCGACGCCCGCCCGCTGGCCGAGATACTGCGCCAGCCCCGTCTCATCGTGGCAATCCTGTGCGGCATGATGGCCTACGGCATGATGAACCTGGTGATGACCGCCACGCCGCTGGCCATGGTTGCCTGCGGCTTCACGGTGGATGACAGCGCCTGGGTCATCCAGTGGCACGCGCTGGCGATGTACATTCCAAGCTTCTTCACCGGCAGCCTGATTGCACGTTTCGGCGTCGAGAAGGTGCTCGCTACTGGCATGGGCCTGCTGGCGCTGGCTGGCGTCTCCGGCCTTGCCGGCATCGACTATGCCAACTTCGCCATCGGACTGATCCTGCTCGGCATCGGCTGGAACTTCGGTTATGTCGGCGGCACCGCCATGGTGACCGAGTGCTACCGCCCCAGCGAGAAGGCCAAGGTGCAGGCGGTCAACGACTTCTGCGTCTTCGCCACCGTGGCCACCGCCTCGCTCACGTCCGGCAAGCTGCTGGCCTTCTTCGGCTGGGAGGCTGTCAATGCCGCCGTCTTTCCGATGGTGGGCATCTGCCTGGCGGCTATCGGCTGGCTGGCCTACAACGCCCGCGGGCCGGTGCGGGCATGAATTGCGTTGCTGCGCACCGGGGCTGCCGCCATGGCAGGTGTTCACGACCGGCCCAAACGTGTTGCCTTGTCAGGGCACATTGAATATTGTCCGCCGCGGTCGATCCGGGTGAGGGCAATCTAGGGGATTCTCTTTTCATAAGAAGAGCAGGGCTTGACCGGGTGCGGGCGTTGGCCGCCGGCCCGGGCAGACGCAACCAGCCAGCCGGGTCAAAGTCATACAAAAACAGCAAGGATCAAACCCATGAGTTCGACACTCTGGCTAATCATTGGCTGCGGTATCCTGTCCATCGTTTATGCCGTCTGGGCGATCCAGTCGGTCATGGCGGCTGATGCAGGCAATGCACGCATGCAGGAGATTGCCGGCGCTATTCGCGAGGGCGCCACCGCATATCTCACACGTCAGTACACAACCATCGCCATCGTTGGCGCGGTGGTGTTCGTTGCAGCCTGGCTGCTCCTGTCCGGCCCGGCCGCCATCGGCTTCCTGATCGGCGCCGTCCTGTCCGGCGCCGCCGGATTCATCGGCATGCTGGTGTCGGTTCGCGCCAACGTGCGCACCGCCCAGGCCGCTTCGAAGAGTCTTGCAGCCGGTCTCGAGATCGCCTTCAAGTCAGGCGCCATCACCGGCCTGCTGGTGGCCGGTCTCGCTCTGTTGGGTGTGGCTGTCTATTTCTGGGTTCTCACCGGCCCGATGGGTTATGGCCCGACCGACCGCACGGTTATTGACGCACTGGTGGCTCTTGGCTTCGGTGCCTCGCTCATTTCGATCTTCGCCCGTCTCGGCGGCGGCATCTTCACCAAGGGTGCGGACGTCGGCGGCGACCTCGTGGGCAAGGTGGAAGCAGGCATCCCGGAAGACGATCCGCGCAACCCGGCAACCATCGCCGACAACGTGGGCGACAATGTCGGCGACTGTGCCGGCATGGCGGCTGACCTGTTCGAGACCTACGCTGTGACCATCGTGGCCACAATGGTGCTCGCTTCCATCTTCTTTGTGGGCGATGCGGCAACCACGCTGATGCTGTTCCCGCTGATGATTGGCGCCAGCTGTGTCGTGACCTCCATTCTCGGCACTTTCTTCGTCAAGCTCGGCGCCAACAATTCGATCATGGGCGCGCTCTACAAGGGCTTCATTGCCACCGCCGTGCTTTCGGCTGTCGCGCTTGCCATCATCGTGTGGGGCTGGCTCGGTGCCAGCACGACCTTCACCACGTCCGGTGGAGTGGAGTTCACCGGCCGCCATCTGTTCTACTGCGGCCTCGTTGGCCTCGTCGTCACCGGCCTGATCATCTGGGTTACCGAATACTACACCGGCACCGACTATCGCCCGGTGAAGTCGATCGCCCAGGCATCGGTAACCGGTCACGGCACCAACGTGATCCAGGGCCTTGCCGTGTCGCTTGAGTCCACTGCCATCCCGGCACTGGTCATCATTGGCGGCATCATCGTCACCTACACGCTGGCGGGCCTGTTCGGCATTGCCATTGCGGTAACCACCATGCTGGCGCTTGCGGGCGTCGTGGTGGCGCTGGACGCCTTCGGTCCGGTGACCGACAACGCCGGCGGCATTGCCGAAATGGCAGACCTGCCGGCCGAAGTTCGTCAGACCACCGACGCACTCGACGCGGTCGGCAACACCACCAAGGCGGTGACCAAGGGCTATGCCATCGGCTCCGCGGGTCTGGGTGCGCTGGTGCTGTTCGCCGCCTACACCGAAGACCTGAAGTTCTTCGCTGCCAACGCCCAGCCGGGCAGCTTCTTCGAAGGCGTCAACGTCGACTTCTCGCTGTCCAACCCGTACGTGGTGGTCGGCCTGCTGTTCGGCGGTCTGCTGCCATACCTGTTCGGTGGCATGGCGATGACGGCCGTGGGCCGTGCCGGTAGCGCGGTGGTGGAGGAAGTCCGCCGCCAGTTCAAGGAAAAGCCGGGCATCATGAAGGGTACCGAAAAGCCTGACTACGGCCGCGCCGTGGACATGCTCACCCGTGCAGCGATCAAGGAAATGATCGTTCCCTCGCTGCTGCCGGTGCTGTCGCCCATCTTCTGCTTCTTTGCGATCTACTGGATCACCGGTGACAAGTCGCAAGGCTTTGCCGCGCTCGGCGCCATGCTGCTGGGTGTTATCGTGACCGGCCTGTTCGTGGCTATCTCTATGACCGCCGGTGGTGGTGCCTGGGATAACGCCAAGAAGTCCTTCGAAGACGGCTTCGTCGACAAGGATGGCGTGAAGCATCTGAAGGGTTCGGAAGCCCACAAGGCGTCGGTAACCGGCGACACCGTGGGTGACCCGTACAAGGACACGGCAGGTCCGGCTGTCAACCCGATGATCAAGATCACCAACATCGTGGCATTGCTGCTGCTGGCGATCCTGGCTCACTGAACGAAGCTTGATACGCAAAACAAGACCCCCGTCCGGGATAACCGGGCGGGGGTTGCTGATTCTACCGTCGGTGGCGCTGAAGCGGGTTTGCCTCAGCCGCCCATGCCGCCTTGCGGCGGCCCCTGGTCGTTGGGCGTGAAGTTGCCGAGGTTGCCGAACATCTGCTGGAGGATGGTGAGTTCACGGCCGCGAGACGGGGTTTCGCGGGTGTTCATGTCGATCACCTGGCCGTCCTGCAAGGTGTACTGGCCGAAGCTCTGAACCTGGTCGAACTGGTCGAAGCGCACGGCAAGAATCTGCCGGTCAAGCTCTTCGTTCTCCAGGAACGCACTCGTCTTGACCCTGGAAGAGATATAATAGTAGCTGTCGCCCTGGTACTGCACGGTGGCGGTTGTGGAGGGCGAACCCAGCACGCTTCGCACTTCAGTCTTGCTCATCCCCATGCGCAACTGCTGCATGTCCTGGGCCCGGGCCTGGTAGCCGCGATGCTCGATCTCGCGCGCGCAACCCGACGCCATCGCCACCAGCGAAATTGCCACAGCGGCCTTTGCCAGTGCTGACTTGAATGAAGACTTGCTGGCCGTATATGTGGCTCTGGAACTTTGCACGAGACTGATCACTTCCCATATTGCAGCCGGCGCAACTTTCGTGCCCAACCCTTTGCAATTGTTTAACCGGATGAGAATGTTGCTGAAAAGACTTTTTTCCCGATCCCGCCAGACGCTTCCCGTCCGTAGCGTTTACGAGGCGATTGTGGCGCGGGCGCGGCAGCCCGAGTTGTACACCACAGGCGGGGTGCCCGACACGCTGGACGGGCGCTATGACATGATCGTCCTGCACACCGATGCAGTTATGGTTCACCTGCAGCAGGGAAGCGAGGCCGACAAGACCTTTGCCCAGGAACTCATCGACGAGGTGTTCCGGGACATGGATCGCTCCCTTCGCGAAATGGGGGTAGGAGACATGGGCGTCGGCAAGCGCGTCAAGAAGATGGCAACCGTCTATTACGGCCGCGCCAACGCCTATGCCGGTGCGCGCGCCGGGGGGCAAGGAAGTCTTGAGGCCGCGTTGCTGCGAAACGTCTACGCCGGTGACGAAGGCAAGGCTGATTGCGCGCAGCGCCTCGCCACCTATGCCGGCGCGGTGCACGACGCCGTGGCAACTCTCAGCCGCGACGATATAAGGGCAGGGACGCTGCAGTTGCCGGATATCCGGCTGGCGCAGGGCTGAAGCAACCGGAGCAGATGATGATCGTTGCCGCCGAATTTTCCCGAACCGTGGATGTAAGCCGCCTGCCGCCCGATGGCCGCAAGCAGATGCTGTCGGCTACGCCGGAAGAGTGCGAGGCCCTGCGGGACCGGTTTGGCGTGGACGCGTTCAAGTCGCTTGATGTCGAGGTCATGCTGCAACCCTGGAAGCGCGGCGGCTGCCGGGTGCGGGGCATCGCGCGAGCCCAGATGACGCGAACCTGCGTGGCGAGCCTTGAGCTGTTCGACCAGGTGCTGGAGGTCAAGCTGGACAGGCTGTTTTCCGAGCGCCGCGAGGTGCGCGTCGATGGCAACGAAGTTGTAGTCTCGCTGGAGGACGAAGACTTTGGTGAGATCCTGGACGGCGAGATCGAGGTTGGCGAGTTTGCCGTGGAGGAGCTGCTGCTGGAGCTTGATCCTCATCCGCGCAAGCCTGGCGCCGAGTTCAAGCTCCCGGCCTCGAAGGATGCAGAACTCCGCCGGTGCTGCGGACGCCGGCAATCCGTTCGCGGTGCTCAAGTCGCTCAAGGATCAATATTGAGTTTGTGCATTTCCCGGCTTAAAAGCCCCACTTGCCTGTTGAGTAAGCACGGCAAACCTTTACTTTCTCACGCTCATGCATCAGAGGGGCCTGCCTGTTGAGAACCGACGCCGGCGACATCATCCTTGCGCTTGACGCAATGGGGGGCGACCACGGCCCTGCGGTCGTGCTGCCTGGTGCAGCGCAGGCTTTGGCCAGGCGTCCCGAGCTGCGCTTCGTGCTGTTTGGAGATGCAGCCCGCATCACGCCCGAGCTGGAGAAACTGCCAGGCCTGAAGGCCCGTGCCAGCATCCACCACACCGATGTGGCGATTGCCATGGACGACAAGCCCTCGCAGGCCATTCGCCGCGGCCGCAAGACATCCAGCATGTGGCTTGCTATCGAGGCTGTCAAAAGTGGCGAGGCGCATGCGGCGGTGTCAGCCGGCAATACCGGCGCCCTGATGGCCATGGCCAAGCTGGTGCTCAATACCATCGAGGGCGTGTCGCGCCCCGCCATTGCCGCCGTCTGGCCAACCTTGCGTGGCCGCTCCATAGTGCTGGACATGGGCGCGACAGTGGGAGCCGATGCCGCCCAACTGGTGGCCAATGCCGTCATGGGCGCCGCCATGGCGCGCTGCCTGTTTGGCATTCGCGAACCGCTCGTCGGGCTGCTGAACATCGGGGTTGAGGAGGTCAAGGGCGTCGAAGCCGTGCGTGAGGCTGGTTCATTGCTGCGGGCCGCTGATCTGCCGCTCGAATACCACGGCTTCATCGAGGGAACCGACATCGGCAAGGGCGTGGTGGATGTGGTCGTGACTGAAGGGTTCAGCGGCAATATCGCCCTGAAGACGGCCGAAGGCACCGCCAACCAGATTACCGCCGCCTTGCGCGAGGAACTGGGCCGGACGCTGCTCACCCGGATAGGAGCGCTGTTGGCACGGAGTGCCTTCCGGCGCCTCAAGCAGCGGCTGGACCCGCGCGCCTATAATGGTGGCGTCTTTCTCGGTCTCAATGGGGTGGTGGTGAAGAGCCACGGCGGCACGGACGCGGACGGGTTTTCCTCTGCCGTCAACGTGGCTGCCGACATGGTCGAGAATGATTTGGTGAAGCGCATCATCAAGGGTATGGAACTTGCACCCCACGAACATCATGAGGGTGACCTCCCGGATCCGGCCAGGGCCGCTGGCGCGGGCTGAACAGGATAGAATTCAACACATGCATCGTTCCGTTATCCGCTCCGTCGGTTCGTATCTGCCGAAACGCGTGCTTTCCAATGCCGAACTGGCGACCATGGTCGACACCTCCGACGAGTGGATCGTCGAGCGCACCGGCATCCGTCAGCGGCACATCGCGGCTGAAGGCGAGTTCACCTCCCACCTTGCCGTCAAGGCTGCCCAGGCGGCGCTGGACAATGCCGGCATGGCGGCCAGCGAGATTGATCTGATCGTGCTGGCGACGTCCACCCCCGACCAGACCTTTCCGGCCACTGCCGCTACGGTGCAGGCTGAACTCGGGATCACCCGTGGCGCCGCCTTCGATATCCAGGCCGTGTGCTCGGGCTTCGTTTATGCGCTCACAACCGCCGACAACTTCATAAAGACCGGTTCCGCGCAGAACGTGCTGGTGATCGGCTCGGAAACGTTCTCCCGGATTCTGGACTGGCAGGATCGCGGCACTTGCGTGTTGTTTGGTGACGGGGCAGGGGCAGTCGTGGTCACCGGGGCAACCCCGGATGAAGATCCTGCCCGGGGCATCCTCGCCACCCGCCTGCGCAGCGATGGCCGTTTCCGTGACAAGCTGTTCGTCGATGGCGGCCCGTCAACAACCGGTACTGTCGGTCATTTGCGAATGGAAGGACGGGAGGTGTTCAAGCACGCCGTCACCAACATCTCCGACGTCATGGGCGAGACCTTGGCGCAAGCCGGGCTTGATGCAGCGGACATTGACCTGTTCGTGCCGCACCAGGCGAACCGTCGCATACTGGACGGTACCGCCCGCAAGTTCGGTCTGTCGATTGACAAGGTGGTGATTACCGTCGACATGCACGGCAACACGTCGGCAGCCTCCATTCCATTGGCGCTGGATGTTGCGCGAAACGATGGTCGGCTGAAGCCTGGCAGCCTCGTGTTGATGGAGGCAATGGGTGGCGGGTTTACCTGGGGCGCGGTACTGGCGCGCTGGTGATTTCCGGTAGTTTTTCCGCCCACTTGTTACCTTGCGTAAAAATTGACATGGCCGGGTCTTTTTCTGTAAGAGAAAGTTGCGGCAAGATTGACTTGTTCAGGTCAAGACGTGGTATAGTGAAAGAACTTCTGAGGGCTAGGCAAATGTCAAAAACGTTGACCAGGGCAGACCTGAGTGAAGCCGTTCACCGCAAGGTGGGGTTGTCGCGTACTGAGTCTGCCGATCTCGTGAAGACTGTAATCGACCTGATTTCGGATGCCTTGATCGCGGGACAGCAAGTCAAGCTATCGTCCTTCGGCACGTTTGACGTGCGCGCCAAGCGCGAGCGCGTTGGCCGAAACCCCAAGACCGGCGAGGAAGTACCGATCACCCCGCGCCGGGTGCTCGTCTTTCGCCCCAGCCAGATCATGAAAGCTGTCGTGAACGGCGAACAGGTCACAACCGCCAGTGACACTTGACACATAATGGTCAAGGGGAGGGGACGAGAATGAGCGACAAGGCGCCGGAAGCCTTCCGAACCATCTCTGAAGTTGCCGAACAACTGGATGTGCCGCAGCACGTCCTGCGGTTCTGGGAAACAAGAATTCTCGCAAATCCGGCCGATGAAACGGGGTGGGGGACGACGGTATTACCGTCCCGCCGACGTCGATCTCCTCAAGGGCATTCGCACCTTGCTATACGGCGAAGGCTACACGATCCGTGGCGCCCAGAAGATCCTGAAGGATCAGGGTGTAGCCCATGTGGTCGCCATAGGGCGCGGTGAGATATCCGCAGAACCCGCCGACGAAAACGACAATGGCGCAAGGAAGCAGGCCGCCACGCTGTCGCCAGCCAGTCCGGCCCCGCAGCCGGAACGGTCAACCATGCGTCCGGCCGAGCAGTCTGGCCGCATCCAGACCCGCGTCGTGCATGAACTCACACCTGCGCAAATCGACGAATTGCGCCTTGCCCTTACCGATCTCGCGGCAGCCCGCCGCCTGCTGCTTCCCGATCAGGCAAAATGATTGGCGTCCGCAGATTTGCGGTGCGCCAACAAATCATTCCAGCAGGCTGATTGCGGGCTTTCCTTTTGCGGCGGACGGGTGCTATACCGCGCCAGTCCGGTCGTGATGATTGCTCATCTGGCCGGCGCCGGAAAACAGGGTCGGAGCGTAGCGCAGCCCGGTAGCGCACTTGTCTGGGGGACAAGGGGTCGTGGGTTCGAATCCCGCCGCTCCGACCAGTTCCGGCCGCTTGACCCCGATAACGCTGTCACTATCCGCCATTTGCGGGATTTGGGCCGCCGCGCTCGATGGTTGCGGCATACAGTCCCCACGACAGCCCCAGCAGCAGATAGAAGTGACGCCAGTGGTCGGTATCGATCTGGACGCCCTGCAGAATGGTGGCCAACAGGACCGAATTGATGGCAATGGCGTGGTGCTGCCACGCAGTCGCGGTAAAGATTGACCGCCACATGATGCCAATGGTCGAGATGATCAGCAGCAGGTAGGAAAACCCGCCGAGCCAGCCATAGGCCGAGAACGCATTCAGGAAGACATTGTGTGGGGCTTCCCCCCAGATCTTGCTGAACTGCAGCGGACCGTAGCCGTTGGGCAGGGCGACCAGTTCCAACAGTGAATTCAGCTGCCGCCCGAACCGGCCGGTTTCGCCAACGTCGTAGGACTGGTTGAGGCTGAAGCGCAACAGGAATACCTCGCGCACCTTTTCGATCGACAAGGCTACGGACAGAAGCAGGCTGAAGGCGATGACGCCAGCAACGACGTACAGGATGATGCGCCCGCGCAGCGCGACGGACCGCGTCAGCAGAAAGCTCAGGCCGACCATCATGGCGGTGGCGGCAATGGCATTCATCCAGGCGCCGCGTGAAAAGGCCAGAAACAGACCTGCTGCGATGATGGTCAGCATGACAAGCCGCGCCAGCGCCCATCGGCGTTTCAGCACCACGATATCCTGCACCAGAAACACGAAGGGCGCGATCAGGAAGGTCGACAGCACATTCGGGTCCTTGAACAGGCCCTGCGCGCGCTGGATCGGCGCCCAGGCCTCGCCGAGGCCGAACAGGTTGAAATAGCCGATCATGCCATTGATGGCCGCAATGACGCCGGCAAAGACCCATGCATGGCGGATGGTGGCGAGGATCGGTACCGGCGCCCGCAGCACCGCCATGGCGAAAAAGATCGCGGTGACTGCCATGTATACCGACACGTAGACGAACATCTTGGCCTTGGCGTCGAACAATATGGGCATGACCGAAAGGAAGCCGCCGAAATTGTACAGCGACAGGAACACGATCAGCGGACCGAAGATCATCGATACCTGCATGCCGCCCGCCAGGAACAGCAACAGCGTGATGGCGAACAGGCCTTCATAGGGAGCGGGCTCGATGACCACCACGAACCCCGACGCGATCATCAGCCACAGGAAAAAGCGCTGGACGCTCTCCATCGCCAGTAGCGGGACGCCAGAACGTCCGTGGCCTGCTGTTGCTGAAAGGTCGGTCATGGCTGGCCTGCCGTGGTCAAGGAATCATTAACCACGTTTTAGCGCGCCAATCCTTACCGGCTGGTTTCCGGCACACCGCGCTTCAATAGGCATTCTCCGATTTCAGCAGGGCGAACGGCGTCATGGCGAGAATTTTCAGGTCGAACAGCAGTGACCAGTTCTCGATGTAGTAGAGGTCGAACTCCACCCGGCGGCGGATCTTGTCCTCGGTATCGGTTTCCCCGCGCCAGCCGTTGATCTGGGCCCAGCCGGTAATGCCGGGCTTGACCTTGTGCCGGGCGAAATAACCGTCAACCACGTCATCGTACAGCCGGTCTGCCGCCTTGGCGTGGTGCGCGTGCGGCCGGGGGCCGACCAGCGACAGGTCGCCTCGCAACACGTTGATGAGTTGCGGCAACTCGTCCAGCGACGTCTTGCGGATGAAACGGCCCACCCGGGTCACTCTCGGGTCGTCGCGGGTCACCAGCTTGTTCGCGCGTGCATCGCACATGTCGGTGTACATGGAACGGAACTTCAACACCTCGATTGGCTGGTTGTTGAACCCGTATCGCTGCTGCCGGAACAGCACCGGTCCCTTGCTCTCCAGACGGATCGCAATGGCAACCGCAAGCATGACCGGCGATAGCAGCATAAGCGCGATACTGGCGATAACCTTGTCTTCAATCGTTTTGAGCAAACGGCCCCAGTCGCGCAGCGGCTGGTCGAAGACATCGATCATCGGCACGTTGCCGATCCATGAATAGGCCCGCGGCCGGTAGCGTAGCCGCTGCGAATGAGCGGACAGACGGATGTCCACAGGCAGCACCCAAAGCTGTTTCATGATCTGCAGCAGCCTGCTCTCTGCGGCTACCGGCAAGCTGATCACCAGCATGTCGACGCCATAGGTCCGAGTGAAATCCACCAGTTCCTGGATATTGCCAAGCTTTGGCAGACGCCCCACGGCTTGAGGCGACCGGTCATCATTGCGGTCGTCGAACAGGCCGACGATCTCGACGAAACTGTTGTTGCTGGCGTGCAGGGAAGAGATCAGCTGCGCGGCCGGCTCTCCGCCGCCTACAATGACCACCCGGGTGCTCAGCCTGCCCTGACGGTGCCAGTAATGCATCTGGGCGCGCATCGCGGCATGGCTCGCGATCAGCAGGATGATCGACAAGGCGAAGAAGCCAACCAGCCAGACGCGCGAATAGTTGTCGCCCAGCTTGCCGAGGAATATGACCGCCATCGTCACCATCAGCAATGCACTCATCAGGGCCGCGATGCGCAAGGCCTGGCGCCCAAGCGGTTGCAGCAGTCCCGCAGCATACAGGTCGTGTTGTCCCGCGACCTTGCCATGAAGGCGATAGAGGACCTCAAGCTCAATGAGGTGGCGGAGTTCGATCCGCTGAAGTCCGGCATCGGGCAGGTGGGGCGGTTGATGATCGCCTTCGGTCTGAAGCCTGATCCAGCCACCATGACGGAGGACCAGCGGGTCATAGACCACTACTTCGACAAGCTGTCTGCATTTGAGGTGCCTGGGTCTTCCGTCATCACCGTGAAGTTCGAGTCCCGGGATCCGCAGCTGGCCACGAATGTCGCCAACCGGATTGCCGAATACTACATCCTGTTCTCCCGCCAGGCCATGAACGAGCCGACGGACGAGGCGAGGGACTGGCTGGCCACGCAGATTGACGACCTGCGCAGCAAGGTCGTCGACTCGGAAGGCGCCGTTGAGCGCTTTCGCGCCGAAGCCGGCATCTTCCGCGGCGCCCAGGCCAAACTCGACAACGAAGAGCTGTCCTCGCTGAATTCCCAGATCATCCTTGCATCTGCTGCCCGGTCCGAGGCCGAGGCCAAGGCGGCCTCGATCCGCGAATTGCTCAAGACCACCGGAACGGTCGATACCTCGGCCGACGTGTTGGGTTCGCCGTTGATCCAGCGGTTGCGTGAACAGCAGGTTCAGCTCACCCGCTCCAGGGCCAAACTGTCCACCATCTATCTCGACAATCACCCGCGCATCATCGCGGTCAACCGTGAGCTCGAGGATCTCAACCGTCAGCTGCGCAACGAGGCGTTCAAGGTTGTCGAGCGGCTGGAGCAGGAAGCCAAGGTTGCCGCGGCGCGCGAGAATTCGCTGCGCCAGAATCTCGGTGCCCTCAAGCAGCAGGCCAACATATCGAGCGCCGACGATGTGCGGCTGCGTGAGCTCGAGCGCGAGGCGGCGGCCAATCGCAGCCTGCTCGAAAGCTTCCTTGTCCGCTACACGGACGCAAATGCACGCCGTGATTCTTCGGCGCAACCGGGCCTCGGGCGGATCATTTCGGCAGCAGGCGTGCCCTCGACGCCTTCGTTCCCCAAGAAGGGGCCGATCATGCTGCTGGCCACGCTTGGCGGCTTCATGCTGGCGCTTGGCCTTGCCTTCGTGGTGGAAGTTCTCGGCGCGGCAGGGCAAGCCGTTGCAAGACCTGTCCCGCGCGCTGCCGGGCCGGCACAGCCACCCCAACAGGCCGCTTATGGCTCCCATGTGGCGGCTGTCCCGCCTGCAGCCCCGTCTGCTCCTTTCGTGCAGATGCCGGCCAATGCTGTGCCCCCATATGCCGGTGCAGCCATCTCGCCGGCTCCTGCAACGGCAATGGCTCCGGCCACGACGCCAGAGCTGCAGCGCAATCCGGCGGGCAACTGCTGGCATCTCTTCCCGCCATGCAGACATCGATGGTTGCGATGCATGCCGCCAGTCAGGCCTTGTTCGAAGCCGGCAGTGTCTATCGCACGGCAGTCGAGCCGGTCGCTGCAGGGCTCGCCCATCTTGCTCAGCAAGGCGGTCACCGCCGGATCTCTCTGATCAACCTTACTGGCCGGGATCTTGACAGCGCCACCCTGAGCCTCGGGCTTGGCCGGTTGCTGGCTGCCAGAGGTTTCAACACGGTATTGGTGGATACCGCCGGTGGCGGGGCAGGCATCGGTTCACTCGTGCCATCGGCTTCGGCCAAGGGCATCCTTGATCTGGTGGCCGGTGCCGCTGGTTTCAGCGATGTGGTACGCAAGGACATGCAGACCCCGCTGCAAGTCATCGCTGCCGGGGCCGGTCCTGCCACGCCGCGGCTTGACAGCGTGGCGATAGCGAAGCTGGAGCAGGCCATCAAGGCGCTGGAACAGGTTTACCAGGTCTGCCTCGTGCATCTGGGCGAAGGCAATGCCGGCAATGTGGAACTGGCAGCCAATTCGCAGGTCGTGCTGGTGCTCGCCGAAGCAGGCAGGGTGGCGGAGGCCCGCGAGATCTGCGATGCGCTGAAGTCGGGTCCTGTCCGCCAGACAGAGGTTATCCGCGTCGAGGCAGGAAGTCAGCAGGCCTCGGGAGGCGCGTTCCAGAACATCGCTGCCTCGCTTTAGGTTTTTCGCAACATGCCCCGGCTACGATGCGGGTGAAGCTGGCATGATGCTTGCTGCCGGAGATGCCTAACCACCGGTCCTGAACGATTACGCCTGGGCATATGAGCGCTTACGAGAAAACCGTTTTGAAGATGCTGCACTATTCAGGTGCCGCGCACCTGCTGTCGCCATGGTTGCGGGGCAGTGGCGTCGTATTCATGCTTCATCACGTACTGCCCGGCGGCGGCCTTGCGCCGGGGTTTGCACCCAATGCAGGACTGGAAGTCACGCCCGAATTCCTCGACGAGGTGATTCAACTTGTGAAGGACAAGGGCTATCGGCTTGTTTCACTTGAAGAAGCTGCCGATATCCTGATGTCTGGAAAGGATCAGGCAGCCCCTTTTGCCGCCTTCACCCTCGATGATGGCTATCGCGACAATTACGAACACGCCTGGCCGGTCTTCCGGACTCACAGCTGCCCGTTCACCATATTCGTTGCTCCGGACATCGCCGATGGCACGTGCGCCTTGTGGTGGCGGGGCCTGGAGTTCCTGATCGCGTCCAGCGATTCAATTGATCTTGAACTGGCCGGAGAGCGGTTTTCCGGTCCGGCCGGCACGCCTGACGAAAAGTGTGCAATGTTCCAGCGCATGTACTGGCCGCTCCGAAACTGTCCGGAAACGGAACAACGCGAGTGGATCAAAACGGCTTGCAACGCGGCCGGAATCGACCTGGACGCCTACTGCCGCGCGCAGGCGATGAACTGGGACCAGATCCGCACCATCAACCGCGACCCCTTGTGCACCATCGGCGCCCATACCATGGGTCACCACGCGCTGAAGAAACTTGACGCAGGCGAGGCGATGCGGGAGATCGTGGCGTCGCGCGACAGGATTGCGGTCGAGCTTGGCGAGGTGCCGCGCACCTTTGCGTATCCCTACGGTGACGAGACCTCTGCCGGGCCGGAGGAGTTCGAGATGGTCAGGCAGGTGGGCTTCAAGGTGGCCGTCACGACCCGCAAGGGCATGCTGTTTCCCGAACACCGCGATCACCTGACGGCTCTGCCGCAGTTCTCCCTCAACGGTGATTACCAGCAGTGCGACCTGACCGACGTTCTGCTGACCGGCGCCCCGTTTGCCATGTACAACCGGTTGCAGCGGGTAGTAACGGGCTGACCAGCCGCCTCAGCTGTCCTTCTTGCGTTGGGCTCTTGCCATCCAGGCCACGATCAGCATTGCGCCAGGCAACCAGGCAAGCCCCGCCACCAGATAGAAGCCGAACTGGGCCGCGCCATGGGTTTCGGAGAGATAGCGGGCACCCACAGCCATGGCAATGAGCGCGTACAGCATCAGGTAGCTCACGAACAGGATCGTGCCAACAAAGCTGCGTAGTCCTGGCTGATGCATGTTGCTCGTTGCTCCGTTGCTGATCAGGCCGGCACGGTCATGGTCTTGTCGCGCCGTTCATACGGCTTGAAACCCAGCTTCTGATAGAGCGCCAGCGCGTGCGGCGCATCGAGCGTGCAGGTCTCGACATGCAGTGACTGCGGCTTGCCGGCCCATGCCGTGCGCACTGCTTCCGACAACAGCCACTTGCCGATGCCCATGCCGTGAAATTCAGGCATAAGGCCGAAATAGGCAAGCCAGGCCTTCTCGGGATCGCGTGCATCGATCTCGAAGTAACCCGCAGGGTTGCCCCCGCAATAGGCAACGTACACGCTGACGCCGTCGGCATTGATCGCTTCGGCCAGTTGGTCATCGTTGAGCGCCTTGCGGTCCACCCAGTAATAGTCCTTGCCGACCTCGTGATAGAGGTAGCGGTAGAAACTCACGGTTGGATCGACAACGTGCATCAGCGCCAGCTTGAGGTTGACCGGCGGCATGACGCGCACCGTTGGCGGATGGTCCATGGACAGGAAGGTCACGGTTGTGTCGATCTGGCGGGTGGCGGCCTTGGCAGGCGTCTTCTTGCCCGCGCCAAAACCCGATGACGGAATCTTGCGTGTCATTGTGCCTCTTCAAACCTTTGCCGCATGCCCTGCCGGGCGCTTCGGTATGGCAAGCTTTTGGTGCGCTGTCACCCGGTTTCGATGGGCGTGTCCGGGTCGCTGCCCCAGTCCACCCAGGAGCCGTCATAGAGGCTGTTGCTGTTGTGCCCCAGCAGGGTCAGGCCCAGCGTCAGGATGGCGGCGGTTACGCCGGAGCCGCAGGTGGTGATGACCGGCTTGCCAAGGTCGATGCCGGCGTTCTGGAACACCTGCCGGATGTCTTCGCTCTTCTTTACCGTGCCGTCCGGGTTGAGGAGGGTGCGGTAGTGAACGTTTCTGGCGCCGGGCATGTGGCCGCCACGCATGCCCGCGCGCGGTTCGGGCTCCTCGGCGCGGAACCGGCCGGGTGAACGGGCGTCGGCCAGCTGCGCACTGCCAGAGTCGATGGCGCGCCGCACGTCCGCCTTGTCGCGCACGTTGGAAGCGGCAAACCGGGCGGTGAAGTGACGCTGCATGCGGGGCGCGGGCGGCATGGTTTCCACCGGCCGGCCTTCCGCCAGCCACTTGGGAAAGCCGCCGTCGAGGATCGCCACGTCGGTATGGCCGAACGTGCGGAACATCCACCAAACCCTGGCCGCCGAAAACAGCCCTGCGCCGTCATAGACCACCACCCGCATGCCGTCGCCGATACCCATCTGACGCATACACGAGGAGAACTTCTCTGCCGGCGGCATCGTGTGCGGCAGCGGGCTCGACGTATCGGCGATCTCGTCGATGTCGAAGAACACCGCGCCTGGAATGCGCTGCTCGTCATACTCGGTGCGCCCGTCACGGCCAGCGTCAGGCAGGTAGTAGGAGGCATCGACGACGACGATGTCCGGCGCGTCGAGCCGCTCTGCCAGCCAGGCGGTAGAGACCAGGTGTTCGCGTTCGACGGTAAGGTTTGGCATGGACGGATGCTCGCTTGTTGCTTCTGGCGTCGAGGATGGGCGGATCAGTCCAGCAGCGCAACCCGGAAGCGGCGGTTGTTGCGCCCCTTCTTCTCGACCTTGCTGATGGCGATGCCGCCGATTTCCTTCGTCGAGGAAACGTGCGTGCCGCCGCACGGTTGCAGGTCGATGCTGCCATCCGCGCCAATGGCGACCAGCCGTACCTTGCCCGAGCCACGCGGCGGCTGCACCGACATGGTGCGCACCAGCCCCGGGTTGGCGTCGAGCTCGGCATCGGTGATCCAGCGCTGCGACACCGGGTGTCCGGCCGCCACCAGCGCCTGCAGCTTCACGGTCAGTTCGTTCTTGTCGATGGCATCGGGGTTCTCGATGTCGAAGTCCAGACGCCCGCCATCCTCTGCGATCTGTCCGCCGGTGACGGGGAAGGGCACCAGCGCGCACATCAGGTGCAGCGCGGTGTGAACCCTCATCAGCTTGTACCGCCGCTCCCAGTGGAGGTTCAGGCTCACCTTGTCTCCGGGCTGCGGCAACGGGCTGCCTTCGGCTGGAACGTGGACGATTTGTGTACGATCCTCGCCATAGACCGTCGTGGCGATGGTGATCTCTCGCCCGTCCGCCAGCACCATTTTCCCAGTGTCGCCGGGCTGGCCGCCGCCGGTGGAATAGAAGATCGTGCGGTCAAGCACGATGCCACCGCGTTCGTTCACCTCAAGGACCGTGGCCGTGCAGGTCTTGAGATATGCGTCTTGCTGGAACAGGGCCTCGCTCATGCCGCTTCCGGATCGACGAAGACGCTTGGCACGGAAACCGGCCGCTCCAGCCACTGCGGTACCGGCAGTCCCTTGGAGCGCAGGAATTCCGGGTTGTAGAGCTTCGACTGGTAGCGGTTGCCATAGTCGCACAGGATGGTGACGATGGTGTGCCCGGGTCCCAGTTCGCGGGCCAGCGCCATCGCCCCGGCAATGTTCACGCCGCTCGAGCCGCCCATGCACAGGCCTTCTTCCTGCAGAAGGTCGAACACGATCTGCACCGCCTCTTCGTCGCCGATGCGGCAGGCGAAATCGATGGGTGCCCCGTCCAGATTGGCGGTAATGCGGCCCTGGCCGATGCCCTCGGTTATGGAACTGCCCTCGGCTTTCAGTTCGCCGGTGGTATAGAAGCTGTAGAGCGCCGCGCCATGCGGGTCTGCCACGCCGATGCGGATGTTCTTGTTGCGCTCCTTGAGCGCCATGCCGACCCCGGCGACAGTGCCGCCCGAGCCTGCCGCGCAGATGAAGCCGTCCACCTTGCCATCGGTCTGCGACCAGATTTCCGGGCCGGTGGTTTCGATGTGAGCCTGCCGGTTGGCGACGTTGTCGAACTGGTTGGCCCAGATGGCGCCGCCTTCGCGTTCCTCGTTCAGCCGCGCCGCCAGCCTTCCCGAATACTTTACGTAATTGTTGGGGTTGCGGTAGGGCACGGCGGGCACTTCCACCAGTTCCGCTCCCAGCAGCCGCAACGCGTCCTTCTTTTCCTGGCTCTGCGTCTCGGGGATGACGATGACCGTCTTGAAGCCCAGCGCATCGGCGACCATGGCCAGCCCGATGCCGGTATTGCCGGCAGTGCCTTCCACGATGGTGCCGCCGGGCTTGATCTGACCCTTCGCCAGTGCATCGCGGATGATGAACAGCGCGGCCCGGTCCTTGACCGACTGGCCGGGGTTCATGAATTCCGCCTTGCCGAGAATGGTGCAGCCCGTCAGTTCCGAGGCCTTGCGGAGCTTGATAAGCGGCGTGTTGCCAATGGCGGCAGTTACGTCTTGTGCAAATTGCATTGGGAAGACCCGGTTAGGCGCGCCGCCCGATGGCAGCCACGCGGCTCAACTTGAAGTGAGCGATCTTTTGCCGCCCCCGCTTTTGCTGTCAAGTTATGGCGCCATCAGCCGGGTGCGTGCGCCACGCCGTCAAGCGGGCCTGGTTGCCAGGTGCGAAAGTCGTATCCCGGGTCAAGGGTAGAGGCAATGCATTCGGAGACTGGCAGATAGTCTGAGTTCGGCATGTGGAACCAGCGCAGGAAATCGCCGGTATTGATGGCGCCGGACAGGTAGTAGTCCAGAATCTGCAGGCTGAACCAGTGATAGTCACCGCTCATGCAGCTGCTGATCAGGGTGATGTCCAAGCCGGATCACCTGTGCTTTTCATGACGGAGAGTGTGACACAGCAAGACCGGATTGACCAGAACGGGGTTGGAAAAGCCGTGTCCCACTGCTCAAGTTGTATCAAGACGTCCGATCAAATTGCTGATTTCACTTGAGGTTTTAAAACCGAGACACGTGATTTCACGGGATCTCCCTCGAATCTCGGCACGGAGAAGGTCAACCCCTTCCAGGTTGATTCCAGCCGCGGCCAGCGTCGCTTGCGATGTCACCGCCTCGACGCCGAGGTCCTTGCTGAGGCTCTCAAGCCGGCTGGCGGTATTCACCGTGTCGCCGAGCGCCGTCACCCGGTCACCGGCGCTGTGGACCCGGCTGGTGCCGACGCGCCCCAGAATGCACTCGCCGGTGTGAATGCCGATGCCGAACCGCATTGGCTCGGTCATTACCGATGCTTGTGCGTCATTGACAGCGTCGACAGCGGCGGCGATCTGGCTGGCTGCCCGCAAGGCTGCCCGCGCGCCATCAGCTGCGCTGCCCTCCATGCCGAACAGCGCCATGATGCCGTCGCCCATGAACTTGTCGACATAGCCGCCATTGGCGGCGATGACGTTGCTCATGGCCGCCAGGTACTGGTTGAGAATGAACACGACATCATAGGGCAGGCGGCCTTCGGAAAACCGGGTGAAGGCGCAGGTCGATGAACATCACGGTTACGGTGTGCTCCACGCCGGCCGAGTAGGCGTCCTGCCGCACGATGCGCGTGTCGCCCGCGGCGGGCACCAGCGTGATGATCGAGAGATCGCCGCGCGGCCGGACCTGGCAGGCGAGGCGGATATCGGGCGTGGTGATGCCGGCGCGTTTCAGCGTCTGCAACTCTTCGGCGCGGGGCGGTTCCAGGTGTTCAAGGCCGCTCAGCACCTGCACCCGGCAGGTCGAGCAGCGGGCTCGCCCGCCACAAACGCTGGCGTGGGGAACCTTCGACATCCGCGAGATTTCCAGAAGCGTGAGGCCTGCAGGCGCCGTGCGCGTTGTTTCGTTGTTGTAGGTCACGCTGACCTTGCTCTTCATGTTGCCGAGCACCACCTGGACCGCCTTGATGGCGGCCAGGAGCATGATTGCAGCCAGCGTGAGATAGAGCGCCACGTCCATCATGCCGATGAGCCGGGCGTACTGGTCCGGCGGCAACGGCATGCCGGGCGGCGGGGTGCCGTCCTGCATGCGCGCCGCACTCTCGAAGCCCGCAAAGGCAAGCACCGGGATCAGCACCGCCGCCGACAGCAGCACCGGCTGCCAGCGCGGAAACCACCGGCGGAACCTGATCCACATGTAAAGCCCGATGCAGCCATGTACCCACACCAGCGAGATGAGTGCCGCCTGCCGCCACGCTTCGCCCGGCCACATGGCCCACAGCGCATAGGCGTAGTTGTCGTTGACGCCGAACATCTCGTGCGCAATGCGCGTGCCGATCAGGTGGCGGGCCAGCAGCACCGGAATCAGCAGCCCGAACGCGATCTGGATCAGCCCCCGCACCGAGATTGCCGAAAGCCGCCGTGACAGGATTTTCTCCACGCCCAAAACCGCATGGGCAATGGCGGCCACCATGAGGATGGCGGTACCCGGCAGGCTGCGGGTAACCGCAGTGCGCACCTCGCGCACTGCCTCCATCGCCTCGAGCGAGACCAGCCCCAGTGCGTGGTTGACAAGGTGGGTCGTGACAAACGCAAACAGGATGAGCCCCGACACCAGCCTGACTTTGCGCACAGTGAGCCAGTGCGGCAGACGGCGCGGCCGTGCGCCGGTTTGTGAGGTGCTGCTGGTGGCGGTGCCGGGTGTCATGGATCAGTTCGGTTCGAACAGCCAGCTTCCCTTCAGCGGCCAGAAGCATAGCCCCAGCGGGGCGAGCCACCGGACGAGCCGCAAGCCGCTGCCCGGTTCATGGTCCGATTGGGAAATGCGCATATGTCCAAGCCGCCTGAACACCCGTGCAGTTACCCCGGCCGCCTGGAGCCAGCGCACAATCCGCGTCATCCCGCGTGTCTCGCCAAGCAGCATTTGCGGGTGCAGCGAAAGATGAACGCCAGAAAGCGGCAGCTTGAACAGGGCATCTGCCTCGTCGAGGATAATGTACTCGCCACCCTCGATGTCGATCTTCAGAAAGGCGGTCTTGTCGCCGGTGCAGTGACTGGCCAGTTGCTCCGGCGTGATTGTCTCCACTTCCCAGGCGGTCTGCATGTTGTCGTGCACCAGCGACGACATGGAATCCCCGCCCTTGCGCCGCGAGCCAAAGCGGATGCGGCCGGGTGCGAGTGACAGGGCCCTGTCCACCACCTTGATCGAGCCTGCAAGCGCCGGGTTGAGGGCGATGTTGCGCCGCAACGAGGCGAGGGCGAACGGATCCGCCTCGACCGCCGTTACCGTGCTGCCATGGGCGGCGGCAAAAAGTGCGGTCGGACCGATCCACGTGCCGATGTCGAAGAACTGGATGTTTTCCCCGGCATGGCGCGCGATGATGTCGAGCGTATCGGGCTCCCACGTCCCGGCCTCGAACTTTGCCCAGAAGCGGGTCTCCCCATCGTCGGTGCAATGGACCGTGAAGCGAGCGCCGGCCGCGGCAATCTCGCGGACAGGGGTTGAGGAGGGCATGGGCTTGGCGATGGTGGAACCGGCGTGCTGTTGCATCGAAAAACCGTAGCCTCAGGCCGGTGCGCCGGCAAGGGCGCATGCTCACGCTGGTCTCATGGCTTGCACGAGCCGCCTTCCGGACGGTACAGGTAACACCACCGTAGAAAACCGGCGCGGCACCGAATTGCAAGGCTGCCGCACAAGGATTGAATAGTTTCATGTCTTCGCCACAAGGGGCCGCGCCCCCGCAGCACGCCATCAATGAATTGCTCGACCTGTTCAACCGGGGCCAGCTTGACGAGGTGCGCAATCGCGCCGGTGTGCTGCTTCGCCAGTACCCGGCCGCGGTCATGCTGTGGAACCTGCTGGGGGCATCAAGCGCCCAGTCCGGCCAGTTCGAAGCTGCCGAACAGGCATTCCGCAAGGCGACGGAACTTGCGCCGCGCCAGCCGCTGCTGTTCAACAATCTCGGCAACGTGCTGCAGCAGCTCGGCCGGGCAGGCGAGGCGATAGAGTGTTATGCCAAGGCGATCCAGCTGAAGCCGGATTATGCCGATGCCCATTACAACAAGGGCCTCGCGCTGGCTGAACTCGACAAGCTTGACGACGCGTCGGCCAGCTACCGCCAGGCGCTGAAGTTGAGGCCCGATTATCCGGAAGCCTTGCTGAATCTTGGCAACGTGCTGAAACAGCAAAACCGCCCGGAAGAAGCAGTCGAGTGCTACAATCTCGCCTTGCGGATAAGGCCGAACCTGGCTGACGCCCACAACAATCTCGGCAACGTGCTGCAGGACATGGGCCGGCTCGATGATGCCGTGGCCAGCTACAACCGCGCGCTGATGCTCAACCCCGCCTTTGCCGAGGCGCACATGAATCTCGGTAACGCGCTGCAGGAGCAAGGCAAGTTTGACCAGGCTGTGACCAGCTACAACCGCGCCCTGTCGCACGAGGCCGGGTTGGTGGCGTGCTGGGGCAGCCTCATCGAGTTGCATGAACGCTCCAATGACCTTGCCGCGGCTGCGACTGTATTGGACCGGGCGCGCGCTCACTTTGGTGAAAGCTTGCCGGTAGAGCTGAAGATCGCCGATGCCACGCTCAAGCTGCGCAATGATGATCATCAGGGTTGTCTGGACGTGCTCGCTCACGTTGTTCCGGGCGAGCTTTCAGGCGCCTTGTATGACAAATTTTTCGAATTGAAGGGCAAATCACACGAAGTTCTGGCCGATTACGCTGCTGCCTTTGCCTGTTTCGAAGAGCAGAACGCCTACGCCCGCAGCCAGAACACTCGCCTTGAAGGCCCTGCACATGCCTATGCCCGCAATGTCTTGGCGCGCGCTGACATGCTGGAGAAATCTGCTGGCGAGGCTGGCCCGGCAAGGGCAGGCGAGGGGGCAAGCGGGTCTCCCGTCTTCCTTGTCGGCTTTCCCCGCTCCGGCACCACATTGCTCGATACGCTGATGCGCGGCCATCCGGACATCGCCGTAGTGGAAGAAGAGCCGATGCTCGACCGCGCCACGGCGACGATCGGTGAATTCCGCAGCCTTGCGGAAATCGAGGCGCTGACCAGTGACCAGCGCTCGGCCATGCGCGCTGCCTACCAGTCGGAACTGGGCCGTCACCTGCCTGAGGGCGAACGCTCGGTGGTCATCGACAAGCTGCCGCTCAACATCGTGCGCGTGCCAGAGATCCTGGCCATGTACCCGGATGCCAGATTCATCCTGGTGCTGCGCCATCCGCTCGACTGCGTGCTGAGCAATTTCAAGCAGTTGTTCAAGATGAATGAAGCGATGTACCTGATGACGTTGCTGCAATCCGCGTGCGGTTTGTATGACGCCGCCATGCGGGTGTTCCTCGCCAGTGAGCAGCGGTACGGCTTTTCCTGGCACTCCATCCGCTACGAGGACCTGATCGCGGACACTGAAGCGGAAGCCCGCAAACTGATCGGATTTCTCGGGCTGGAGTGGAACGATGCGGTGCTTGACCACCAGGCCACCGCCCGCAAGCGCCAGCGCATCAACACGCCCAGCTACTCGCAGGTCATCAAGCCGATCTACAAGACGTCGGCGCAACTGTGGAAACGCTATGAAGCCCAGCTGGAACCCTACCGGCCACCTCTGGAGCCGTGGATTGCACGGTTCGGCTATGGCGCGGATGACGAGTAGGCCAGCGGCTTACTTGCCCGCCTCGTAAGCTGCAATCTCGTCCTTCAGCAGCTCGGCCAGCGGCGCCAGATGCTTCTCGTAGCGCTTCCATTTGCCGACTGACGAAGAATAGATCGGCTGGCGCACCTGCAGCATGGAGGCAGTGCGCACCTCGCTGCGGGCGTTCATGAAGTCGAGGCAAGCGTCTTCCCAGTCCAGCCCGATGAACGATACCAGCCGGCGCGACTGCTCTTCCGGGTTGGCGATGACGTCTTCATAGCGCACGCGGGTCACGTTGTCCGGCGTTTCCCTGAGCCAGAACTGCATCAGCGCCTCGTGCCGCTTGTAGGCGTTGGCGAGGCGGGTGAAGTCGTAGGTATAGATCAGCGCATTTTCACTGAACAGCTCGGTGAACGCCGACCAGCACACGTCCATCGGGTGGCGCTGGCAGTCGATGATCCGGGCATTCGGGAACATCGCCAGCACGGGTCCCACGTGCTCCCACGTCGACAGCGACTTGTCGATGACGCGGGCGGCCTTCGACAGGCGCAGGGCGTTGGCCTCCAGATAGGCATTGGCACACTCGCTGTTGCGCTGCTTGCTGAGCGGATGCAGCGAATTGACGAGATACTGAACCAGTTCAAGCTCGCCCGCACCACTGACCTGAGAATGGGCCGCAAGGATCTGCTCGATCAGCGTGGTGCCGGAGCGCGGCATGCCGGTCACGAACACCGGTTTCTTGCTGTCGCTGCCCAGTTCGCCAGGGTTTTCCTTGATCCACTTCGAAAACACGTTCGCTTGTTCGCGCACCACCATGTCGCGCTTCACGTCGTGCTCGGCATCGCGGTTGACCAGCGCCGCGCTCTGGCAGAAGGCCTCGAATGCTGCGTCATAGTTGCCCGCAGCCTGGTTCATCAGCGCGAAGCCGGAATAGAGCGCCGAGCGGTCGGTGGCCGAGCGGCCGTCATTGCCCGGCAGGAATGACCGGGTGGCTTCAAGCTCCGCGCTGACGTCCTGCCCCTTCTTCAACAGCCGCCCCTGCACCTGCCGGGCATGGCCGCTGCCCGGCGAGTACTCCAGCGCCTTGGCCACCCAGTCCCGCGCCGCGTCGGCATTGCCGCGAAGTCATCTCCAGCGTGGCGAGAAAGACGCAAATGTCGGCCTGCCGTTGGCCGAAGCCCAGTGCTTCGATGTAGGTCCGGCGCGCGTCATCGGTCTGACCGGCCTGGTCGAACGCATCTGCCAGCGCCAGCTTGCTGTCCAGGCCGGGAAGCTTGCGGGCAAGCCACGCCCGGTGCTGCACCACTTCATGGCGTCGGCGCAGATTGGCCAGCGTGGCGGCAGTGTTCTGCCGCACCGCCTGTTCTGTCGGCGCGATGGTCATCGCCTTGCGATAGAGCTTCAGCGCCTCCAGCGGGCGCAGGTCATCGGCAAGCGTGGCCGCGCCATTGACCAGGGCAGGCAGGAACTCCGGCGCCAGCGCCACCGTCTGCTGGTAGGCATTGATGGCCTGCTGGAACAGTCCGGCAAACTCGCTGGCGATGGCAGTAAGGAAGTGCAGCTCGGCATTTCGCGGCTCGATGGACAGCATCCGGTTCAACAGGTCGCCCGCGCCGCGATAGTTGCGCTGGCCGATCAGCTGCTTGGCGGCGGCGATGCCTTTCTGGATCTCCGGGTGCTTCGAGGCGGGCAGCTGGCTGAACCGGGACGAGGCGCGGGCAGCCTTGGTTTGTCGCGTGGCGGTCATGGAATGCTTTCAGGATGCGATACGTTCTTGATGTGAGCCGGAAACTACAGGGTTTACCGGGACCACCGCAATAGCAGAAGCCTTTGGGAGGGAGCCAAAGCACAACGCCCGCGGCAGACACGCAGGTCTGTCACGGGCTTTGCTGGAAACTGGCTCCGCGGCAGGGATTCGAACCCCGGACCGATCGGTTAACAGCCGATTGCTCTACCACTGAGCTACCGCGGAAAGGTGGCAAGCCTATAGCAGACACATGCCGAGGGATAAAGCCCCTTCACCAGATATTTGCGGACAAATTTGCCGCGCCCGAAGGCGTGCGGAAGATGGCGCCGGCAAGCCCCTTGTTAAAGGCCCGGATGGGCTCTAACTGGTGGTTTCATGAGCAAGCGCGTCAGGGTTGGCAATCATTCGCTGAAGGTGCCGGGTTCGGTGTTGGCGCGCCGGATGCTCGGCCTTGCGCTGGTGGCAGGCGGCTTTCTCGGTTTTCTGCCGGTGGTCGGCTTCTGGATGATCCCGCTCGGACTGATCATCCTGTCGATCGATTCGCCTTTCGTGCGCCGCTGGCGCCGCAAGATCGAAGTCAGGCTCGGCGCATGGCTGAAGCCGCGCTATCCGCGGCTGGCGGCGTGGCTGGGGTTCAATGGCAAGGGCAACGGCAATGGCAAACGCCAAGGACCTCGGCAGCCCGGCTAGTCACGCGGTTCCGGCCAGATGTCGCGAACGCTCTTCCGCATGGAATTGCGGACATCGCGGATTTCCCCGGCTGAAATGCGGGTGTTCAGGACGCTCAGCACGGCGTTGATTGCCGCTTCCGGCTGGTCGAGCTTGTCTGGCGCAAACCCGGTGATCACGCAGGCCAGAAAATCCGGCTTCTCGCGCAACACAGCAGGGGTCTTCGACGGATCCCACCCTTCGAAGTAGATCCCTCGCAGGAACAGCGGCAGCTGTGCGCTCAGCTGTGCCGCCTCCTCGACGCCGATCATGTCCCGCACCGTGTGCAGCACCGCGCGCAGCAGCCTGAACGACTTGTTGGAATCGTCCCAGCTCATCAGTTCATCGATCTGGTGCACCCATTCGTTGGTAACCTGGATTGTGTGGTCCATGGTGCTCTTGTATCCGGCGGACATGGCGCTGACCTCCCTGTGGTGACGTGACCAGTGTCGCGTCAGTATGCAGATGGCAAGGAAGGCAGCCATGACCGAGGTCAAGGCGACCATGGACCCGTGCCGCCACAGGCTGGAGGTGAAGTCAGGCAGGAGAGCCCGATAGAAGTAGCGGCGCGCCGCTTGCCCGCTGCAATTCGAGGAGTGCCGCATCGCTGGCCAGGGCGGGGGTGTCGATGCTGGCCACCAGAAGTGCGGCGCCCAGGCTTGCCAGCCGCGCCTTGATGGCGTCGCCGCGGTCAGCCGGCAGCCGGTGCAGGTGCGCCTCGCACAGCGGCGCGGTCAGTTCGAAGGCGCGTTGTTCGATGATTTCTGCCTCGTGCGAAGAGCCTGCCAGTACCAGTACGTGCAGCGGCCGCCCCATGCCCGCCGCCAGCCTGGCGGCAAGCGCGACGGCGCGATCACCGCCTGGTCCGCCCTGGTCCAGCACCACCACCGGCCCCGATCCGTTGCGGACGATTGCATTCTCCCGCCGGGCAATGACGACGCCACGTACCCGGCTTGCCATCACCCGTGCCATTACCAGCCGGTTGAGGTTGCGGCCGCGCGCTTCCGGCAACATCACGATGTCCGCCGCCCCGGCAAACGCTGACAGGGCTTGCGCCAGTTCACCGCGTTGGCGTTGCACGCTCCATGGAATGCGCATCGGCTGAGCCTCGGCGGACAGCGCCTGCCTGACCCGGCGCTCGGCGCGTGTCGTGGCCCGTTCGACGGTGGCGACCGAAAACTCGGGCGGCGTCTGACCCGGCCTTGCCACGATGCGCGTGAAGGGCAGGGCTGCTGCATCCAGCAAGGTCTGCTCTTCCACCACAAGGGCATGGATTGCGGCCTGCATGGCCATGGCGAGCCGCGAGGCGACGTGAATGCAGTCCTCGCCTGCATCGCCCGGTTGAAGGCCGAGCACGATGCGCGTTGGTGCAGGATCGTTCATCAGTCTTGCTCCTCGCTGCTGCCTGTTTTCTGGCTGCTTGCCGGGTATTCCTTGCGGATGTCCGCATAGCGGCGCAATGCGGCCTCGACCTTGCCGTAGATGCTGTCTGGCGGGTAACCGCCGCCCGGCAAGGGCTCGCCAGCGGCTACACCCGTCAGCAGTTCTATGCCCTCGTCGATTGTGGCGACCGGCCAGATTGCGAATTTTCCATCGCGTGCGGCCTCCACGACATCTTTTCGCAACATCAGGTGCTTGACGTTCGAAGCCGGGATCATCACGCCCTGGCTGCCGGTCAGTCCCCGCGCCTGACACACGTCAAAGAAGCCTTCGATCTTCTCGTTGACGCCGCCAATGGCCTGCACTTCGCCGCGCTGGTTGACCGAACCGGTGACCGCCAGCGACTGGCGGATCGGGACGCCCGACAGCGATGACAGCAGGGCATACAGTTCCGCTGATGAGGCGCTGTCCCCATCGACGCCGCCATAGGATTGTTCGAACACCAGGCTCGCCCACAGCGACATCGGCGCATCAAGGGTGAATTTGCCGGCAATGAAACCCGTCAGGATGAGGACGCCCTTCGAGTGCAGCGGGCCGCCCAGTCTGGTTTCGCGCTCTATGTCGACCACCTTGCCAGAACCCAGCCGGGTGCGGGCGGTAATGCGGGTTGGCCGGCCAAAGCTGGAATTGCCCAGCGACAACACCGACAGGCCGTTGACCTGGCCGACGGCCTCGCCGGTGGTATCGACCAGCATGGTGCCCCGGGTGATCGCTTCGTGGCTCAGTTCGCGCAACCGGTCGGCGCGCCGGATCTGCTCGGCGACAGCGCGCTCCACGTCACCGTCGTTCACTGCATCATGGCCCACCTCGCGCGCCCAGTGATCGGCCTCCTTCAGCAGGTCGCCGAGACGGTTCATCTGCAGCGACAGGCGCTCGGCGTCCTCGGCCAGCCGCACGCCCTCGTCAATCACGCGTGCGACAGCGGGCGCGGTGAACGCCCGCAGTTTCTCGCGTGAAATGATGGTTGCGACCAACCTTGCATAAAGCCTGGCGTTATCCGCCGTTCTGGGTATTTCCTCGTTGAAATCAGCCTGTACCTTGAACAGGTCGGCGAACTCGGGGTCCAGCGCCGACAGCAGGTAGTAGACCAGCCGTTCGCCCACCAGCACCACTTTCACGTCAAGCGGAATGGGCTCGGGCTCCAGCGAAACGGTCGTCACCAGGCTCAACTCCTCTGCCGGGGAGTCGATGTTGATGCACTCGTTGCGCAAGGCGCGCTTCAGGGCTTCCCATGTGAACAGTTCCGTGAGCACCTTGCGGGCGTCGAGTACCAGGTAACCACCATTGGCGCAGTGCAGGGCGCCTGGGCGGATCATGGTGAAGTTGGTGACCAGTGCGCCCTGCTGTGACTGGTGCTCGACGCGGCCCACCATGTTTGCAAGGGTAGGGTGATCCTCAATAACAAGCGGCGCACCCTTGGTATCGCCATCGGGATCGTTGGACACCATCACGTTGACCAGATAGCGGCTGAACCGCGGGTCACGCAGGTTGGGCGACGTCACTTCCGGAAACGGACTTTCCAGCTCCGCTTCGGTACGCTGAAGAAACAACTCGGCGCGCGCCACAATGTCCTTTCGCACCTCCGTGAGATGCTCGGCAATGGCGGCAACCTCCTTGAAGCGGTCTATGAGGATGCTGATAGATGCGTCCACGACCGTTCCGGCGGTATCGGCATTCAGCTTGCGCAGCTCGTCCCGGTGTTCCTTCTCGATTGCCGGAATCCGTTCCAAGACATCGCGAAGTTCCTCCTGCAACACGTTGATCTTGTTTTCAATCTGGGTACGGGTTGCCTCTGGCATGTCGTTGAAGACCTCGGGCTTGATCACCTTGCCGTCCGACATCGGCGCCAGCGCAAACCCCATCGGGGTGCGCAGGATGGCGACGTCCTCGCCTTCCGCCTTTTCGCGCAATGCCTCGAAGGCCTGTTCGTGGCGCTCTTCGAAGTCGCTGTCCAGCGACCGGCGCCGCTCGCGGTAGTCATCGGCCTGGAAAGCGGCAGGAACGGCGATGCGCAGGTCATCGACAAGTTCGTTCATCGCGTCGCGGAAGCGGTTGGCCATGCCGGCCGGCAGCCGCAAGGCCTTTGGCTTGTGCGCGGTGGTGAAGTTGTTGACGTACACCCAGTCATCGGGCGCCGGCATGGAGGCAGCCCGCTCGCCCAGGTAATCGAGCACAGCGCCATGACGCCCGAACCCTTGCGGACCGAGCACGAACAGGTTGTACCCCCGCTTGCCCATGGCGGCGGCAAAGCGGATGGCGCCCAGCGCCCGGTCCTGTCCAATCAGGCCGGTCAGCGGCTCCAGCCGGGCCGTGGTCCTGAAGCCGAGCGAACGCGGGTCCGTGGCCGGACGCAGGTCGTTCGCCGCAAGCGGTTGCCTGCCGGCCTGAATTGCACCCTTCTGCCTTGCCATGGCCCAAGTCCTCGCCGGATCATCTGGTCAGTATTGGGATGATCGCAAGACATCACGCCGGGCCGCCATGACCTGCGTCAATCGGCGATGGCATGAAGACACCCCCCGCAGTAGTGCAGGGGCTGTGGAAGCTCAGGAAGGTGATGCGGCGGTTGGATTCAGGCCGCGGCAAGCTTCTTTTGTGGGTCGTAGAAGGGCCGCTCGACGATGATGGCGCGCTCGGTTCCTGCCTCGTTGACAAGCCCTGTCTTGTTCACCACCTCGACCTCTCCACCCAGGTCGGCATGCTCTGCCGCAATCATCGCCAGCGCGATGTTCTGCTTGAGGCGCGGAGAGTAGACGGCTGACGTGACCTTGCCGATGGTCTCGCCGTTCTTCCGGACCGGCCAGTATGACGTGTTGGGCCCGTTCAATGGAGCGCCCTCGATAACCAGTCCGACCTGTTTGCGGGTCACGCCCTGTTCCTTGAGACGGCGCAAAGCGGCCTTGCCGATGAAATCAGCCTCCATGTCGAGGTTCACCAGCCGGTCAAGTCCAAGTTCGAAGGGGTTGGTGCCGATGTCCGCATCGGCATGGTAGGACAGCATGCCACCTTCGATGCGACGGATCGAAGAAGTGTGGCCAGGCTTGAGATTGAATGGCTGCCCGGCTGCCATGATCTTCTCCCACAGCTCGTCACCGCGCGAGCTGTCGCGCAGGTACAACTCGTATCCCAGCTCGCTTGACCAGCCGGTGCGCGACACGATCAGCGGAATGCCGTCCAGTTCGACTTCGCGCAGCCAGTAGTATTTCAGGTCCATGATGCTGTCGCCAAACAGCGCCTGCATGATCTTGCCCGACTGGGGACCCTGCAACTGAAGGGGGGAGACGTCGGGTTCACGGATCGTCACGTCCATGCCGGCATGCACCGCCACGCCCTGCGCCCACAGCAGGATGTCGCTGTCCGCCAGCGAGATCCAGAAGTGGTTCTCCGCCAGCCTCAGCAGGATCGGATCGTTGAGGATGCCACCGTCAGCATTGGTGATCAGCACGTACTTGCACTGCCCGACTGCCATCTTCGACAGGTCGCGCGGCGTCAGCGTCTGCACGAACCTTGCCGCGTCCGGACCGGTGATCTCGACCTGCCGCTCAACCGCCACGTCGCACAGGATTGCGTCGTTGATCAGGTTCCAGAAGTTCTGCTCGGGATCGCCGAAGTCGCGCGGAATATACATGTGGTTATACACCGAGAACCCCTTGGCGCCCCAGCGGATGGTGGCGTCGAAATAGGGGGATTTGCGGATCTGGGTGCCGAAACCGAAGTCGTCTGCATTTGCCATGGCGATCGTCCTTGCTGGCGGGTTTCTGACTGGCCACTTGGCCTTGTCGAATGGACGAGTCCTCTAGAACCAATCGACGTCGCGATGTGGACTGAAGTTGCAAGTGAAACAGCCTGAACAGACCAAAGTTTCGGCCGGCATTGGACCGTTCCGGCTGGGCGGCCTCAGCTGTCGCGGTCAGCAGCCAGCCGGGCCAGGTCCGGCCTCGCGGATTTGACTTCCCGGGTGACGATGTAGGTCATGTAGCGGTCGATCCCCAGTTCCATCGACAGCATGTCTTCCATCAGGCGCTGGAATGCCGGCAGGCTGGTGGTCACCACCGTCATCACGTAGTCCATGCCGCCGCCGGTCGCCACGCAATCGGTGACCTCATGCAGCTGCAGGACATGCTTCTCGAAGCGGTCGAAGTCGACCTTGCGATGACTGCCCAAAGATACGGTGACGATGACCTTCGACACCTCGATGATGCGGTTCAGGGCAAGGTCGGCATGATAACCGCGGATCAGCCCGGCCTTCTGCAGCCGGGTGAAGCGCGCCCAACATGGGGTGGCGGACAGGTTCACCGCCTCGGCCAGCTGTGACTTGCTCAGCCGTCCATGCTGCTGCAACGCGCAGAGTATGCGAATGTCGGTTGCGTCCAGAGCGGTCGTCTTCATGCGGTGCCAGCCTTCACGGAGTGCTCACCTGTCCCTCGCCTTCATAAACATCTGAAAAGCTGGTGCCGGCTGAGGGACTCGAACCCCCGACCCCCTGATTACAAATCAGGTGCTCTACCAACTGAGCTAAGCCGGCAGCCTTGCGGGTGCATGGCGTTTCTAGCCGCGCACCTGGCGACTGAATACTTGGCCTGTTCCTGGCTTGCAAGGTGAAACCCGCGGCATCGTAACGGCTGGCCGGATCCGGCGGCGCAACTGCGTTAACCGTTGCGGCGCCAGATACCGGCAAATGCATGCCCATATCTGGCACCCAGGTTGCAACAGGGGGTGCAGGTCACACTTTTTTCGCGTGTTTGTGTGTCGAGATGGTACAGCTTGTTCATCTTGACCCAAGGGCGGAAACCGGGGGGCTCCACCAGGAGACAGATGACCGGCAACGGTCGCAAAGTGAGGAGTTGTTTGTAATGCGTATCGCTGCGAGCCTGATTGTTCCGGCCATTGCCGCTGGGCTGTTTTTTGTACCGATGATGGACACGGCCGATGCCGGCGGCAAGAAGGGCGGCATGCATGCCGCTTCGGGCCACGGCATGAAGGGCATGCACCGCCAGAAGATGCGCGGCCACCGCATGGGCATGCGTGGCGGCCACAAGATGCGGGGCCACCGCATCGGCATGCGTGGCCATGGCATGCGCAAGGGTGGTCACGGCGGCAGGCTCGTCAACAACAACCGCAACATCAACCGCATCAGCAACAAGGTGGTCAACAACGTGACCACCAACCAGGTGTCGATCTCCAGTTCGGTGTCGATTGCATCCGGCGGCGGCTTCTATGCCGGACCGAGCGCCTTCTATGCCGGTTCCGCTGCCATTGCCGGCGCGGCTGCAGGCGCCTATGCGACCAGCGGCGCCTACGCGGCTGGTGGCGGGTATGGTGAGGGTACCATCGTCGTGGACTACCGCTGCACCCTGGATGGCGCGCCTATCCGGTCAGTCTCCAAGTGCAAGAAGATCCATCGCGCCGCCGTGCGGGGCCATGGATACGCCTTCGCCATGGGAACCGGCGTTGCGGCCTACATCACGATCTCCGGCGGCGGCCATGCCACCGGCGGCGGTTACGTGGTCAGCGGCGGTCACGGCTACGGCCATGGTCACGGTCACAAGCATCATCGCCGGCACGGCTATGTCGCAGCCGGCGGCGGCTACGTCGCAGCTGGTGGCGGCTACGTCGTCCACGGCGGCATGGGTTCAACGGGCCTGAACTGCTACTGCGAATAACCGGGGGAAGGCCAGTCACACTGGCACCTGCGCCGTCCGCGATCCTTCCGGGTTCGCGGGCGGCTTTCTATTTGCGCAGGGCGTAGAGCGTCAGCGCCGCCGCATTTGAGACATTCAGGCTCTGGATGCGGCCAGGCAGGTCAAGCCGGGCAAGATGATCGCAGCTGTCGCGGGTCAGCTTGCGCAAGCCCTTGCCCTCTGCTCCGAGCACGATCGCAAGCGGCGGCCGGACGTCGAGCATTTCGACGGTTTCGGCCGCTTCGCTGTCCAGCCCGACGATGGTGAAACCGTAGTCCCGCAACTCTTCCATGGCGCGTGCCAGGTTGGTGACCTTGACGAACGGCACGTGCTCCGCGGCGCCGGAGGCTGATTTCACCAGCACGGCGGAGCCTTCGGGGCTGTGGCGCGCGGTGGCCACCAGCGCCGTTACGGCAAATGCGGCGCACGAGCGCATGATGGCGCCGACATTGTGCGGGTCGGTGACCTGGTCGAGCAGGACGACGGTGCCGGTCCGCTCGATCCTGTCCAGATGCGGCTGGCGCAACGGCCGTGCGGTCAGTACGGCACCCTGGTGAACCGCGTCAGGCCCGGTCAGCCGGTCGAGGTCCTTGCGGTGCACGATGTCCGGCACCACTTCCGGCCGCGCGGCCAGCGCCTCCGCCAGACGGGGCAGGGCGTTCTGCGTGCACCTGAACGAGGTGATATGGCGGCGCGGATTGGCGAGCGCCTCGGAAATGGCGTGCAGGCCGAATATGATATCGTCTGCCTCGCGTTCCCGAAGCCGGTTCGGCTTGCCGCGGGGGGCGCCTTGTGGTTTGCCTGTATCTTCCATGGTGCGCCTATATATAGAGTGCAGCGGTTTGTGCCAGAGGCTCTTTGCCGGATATCTGGCCGGTGTCTGTCTGACGCCGCGGCAGTCGATGTGCCGATGTGCTGATAATTGCTTGCGAATCCTGTTGACAGGGCGCGCCCCCATGCGCATAACACGCCCATGAAAGCGCCCGGCTAACCCCCGGGCCTAATGTTTTGCGCGCCGAAGTCACCTGTTTCGAAGGTCCAATATTTCATCGAAGTCCCTGATTGAAAAGGGCTTTCTGGTGAATGTTTGCTTGGAGGAGGGGTGCCCGAGTGGCTAAAGGGGACGGGCTGTAAACCCGTTGGCTATGCCTACGTTGGTTCGAATCCAACCCCCTCCACCACCGCAAGGGCAGGTGACCCAGGCGATTGAGTGTGGATTTGGCGAGGAAGAGTAATTCTGGCTGGTGTATTCAGGATGCCCCCGGCCGGCGAGTGCGGGTGTAGCTCAATGGTAGAGCAATAGCCTTCCAAGCTAAAGACGAGGGTTCGATTCCCTTCACCCGCTCCAGACCGGCCAGGCCTTCGGGCACGAGGGCAAGGCTCGCCCGGCCCGCACGCATGACGCAAGAGTTTAATGATGGACGTCCCAGGTAAAGGTAGAGACTAGAAAGATGGCCAAGGAAAAGTTTGCACGCACGAAGCCGCACGTGAACGTGGGCACGATTGGTCACGTTGACCATGGCAAGACGACGCTGACGGCGGCGATCACCAAGTATTTTGGTGAGTTCCGTGCGTATGACCAGATCGACGGTGCGCCGGAAGAGAAGGCGCGCGGCATCACCATTTCGACGGCGCACGTCGAGTATGAGACGGAAGCGCGTCACTATGCGCACGTCGACTGCCCTGGCCACGCTGACTATGTGAAGAACATGATCACCGGCGCGGCGCAGATGGACGGCGGCATTCTGGTGGTGAACGCGGCTGACGGCCCGATGCCGCAGACCCGCGAGCACATCCTGCTGGCCCGCCAGGTTGGCGTTCCTGCGCTGGTTGTGTACATGAACAAGGTCGACCAGGTTGACGACGCCGAGCTGCTTGAGCTGGTGGAGATGGAAGTGCGCGAGCTGCTTTCGTCGTACGACTTCCCCGGCGATGACATTCCGATCATCAAGGGTTCGGCGCTTGCGGCGATGGAAGGCCGCGACCCGGAGATTGGCGAGAACTCGATCCGCGAGCTGATGAAGGCGGTTGACGAGTACATTCCGACGCCTGAGCGTCCGATTGACCAGCCGTTCCTGATGCCGATCGAGGACGTGTTCTCGATTTCGGGCCGCGGCACCGTGGTGACCGGCCGTGTCGAGCGCGGCATTGTGAAGGTTGGCGAGGAGATCGAGATTGTCGGCATCCGTCCGACGGTGAAGACGACCTGCACCGGCGTCGAGATGTTCCGCAAGCTTCTGGACCAGGGCCAGGCTGGCGACAATATCGGCGCGCTGCTTCGTGGTGTTGACCGTGAAGGCGTTGAGCGCGGCCAGGTGCTGTGCAAGCCCGGCACGGTGAAGCCGCACAAGAAGTTCAAGGCGGAAGCCTACATCCTGACCAAGGAAGAAGGTGGCCGTCACACGCCGTTCTTTGCGAACTACCGTCCGCAGTTCTACTTCCGCACGACGGACGTGACGGGTGTTGTGACGCTGCCGGAAGGCACGGAAATGGTGATGCCTGGCGACAACGTGTCGTTCGAGGTTGAGCTGATCACGCCGATCGCGATGGAAGAGAAGCTGCGCTTCGCCATCCGCGAAGGGGGCCGCACCGTCGGCGCCGGCGTCGTCTCCTCGATCATCGAGTAAGGCGGAACAGTAAAGCAGCAGGCGGACCGGTGATCCGGCCCGCCTGTACGCCGGTTAGGGGTGTAGCTCAGTTGGTAGAGCGGCGGTCTCCAAAACCGCAGGTCGGGGGTTCGAGACCCTCCGCCCCTGCCACCGGAACCAAACAGCCCGCGGGAAACGAGATCCGCGGCGGCAGATGAAAACAGGAACATGGCAAAGACCAACCCGTTCGAGTTCTTTCAGCAAGTACGCCAGGAAACCCGCAAGGTAACCTGGCCGACGCGGCGCGAGACCATCATCACCACCATCATGGTACTGATCCTCTCGACGGTCGCGGCGCTGTTCTTCCTCGGCGTGGACGCAGTCCTGAAGTGGGTTATCGACCTGATCCTGTTCAGGTCATGATTGAGCAGATCGGCGGGAGCGCAAGATGACAAAGCGGTGGTACATCGTGCACGCCTACTCGAATTTCGAGAAGAAGGTGGCCGAGTCGATCAAGGAGCAGGCAGCAGCCAAGGGGCTAGAAGACCTGTTCGACGAAGTGCTTGTGCCGACCGAGGAAGTGGTCGAGATGCGCCGGGGCCGCAAGGTACAGTCCGAGCGCCGCTTCTTCCCCGGATACGTGCTGGTGAAGATGGAAATGACCGATGAGGCCTATCACCTCATCAAGAATACGCCGAAGGTGACGGGCTTCCTGGGCCACGACAACAAGCCGATGCCGATCTCCGAGGCTGAGGCGACCCGCATCCTGAGCCAGGTTCAGGAAGGTGTTGAGCGTCCGCGTCCGACCATCATGTTCGAGATCGGCGAGCAGGTTCGCGTCGCCGAGGGTCCGTTTGCCTCGTTCAACGGCATGGTGGAAGAGGTCGATGAAGAACGCGCCCGCCTCAAGGTGGCGGTATCGATTTTTGGCCGGGCAACCCCGGTCGAACTGGAATTCGGGCAGGTGGAAAAGCTCTAGGGCTTGTTCGTCTGTAACCCGTGTGAACGGTGGGAGGCGAGGGGCGACCCGGACCGGACCACTAACCTCAACAGCCGGCGGCAGCAATGCCAAGGGCGAGGGAAAGAAAAATGGCAAAGAAAGTACTCGGCTACATCAAGCTGCAAATTCCGGCAGGGCAGGCCAACCCGTCTCCGCCGGTCGGCCCCGCACTCGGTCAGCGTGGTCTGAACATCATGGAATTCTGCAAGGCGTTCAACGCCGCGACCCAGCAGATGGAAGCCGGCATGCCGATTCCCGTGGTCATTACCGCGTTCCAGGACAAGTCGTTCACCTTCTCGATGAAGACGCCGCCTGCGTCGTTCTTCCTCAAGAAGGCTGCGAACATCAAGTCCGGCCACAAGGAGCCCGGCAAGGGCACCTTCATCGGCAAGGTGACGCGCGCCCAGGTGCGTGAAATCGCCGAGAAGAAGATGGTTGACCTGAACGCCCGCGACATCGACGCCGCGGAAAAGATCATTGCTGGTTCTGCCCGTTCCATGGGCCTGGAAGTTGTGGGGTAATCTGACATGGCCAAGAAGGGTAAGAGATATACAACCGCTGCCGAAGGGCTCGACCGCAACAAGGCCTACCCGCTGGGTGAAGCCATCAAGCTGGTCAAGGAGCGCGCGACGTCGAAGTTCGACGAGACCGTAGAGATATCCATGAACCTCGGTGTTGATCCGCGTCATGCCGACCAGATGGTGCGCGGCGTGGTGACGCTGCCCGGCGGCACCGGCCGTGACGTGCGCGTGGCAGTTTTCGCCCGTGACGCCAAGGCCGACGAAGCCAGGGCTGCCGGTGCCGACATCGTTGGCGCCGAAGACCTGGTGGAAGCAGTGCAGGGTGGTCAGATCAACTTCGACCGCGCCATTGCCACGCCGGACATGATGCCGCTGGTCGGCCGTCTTGGCAAGGTGCTGGGTCCGCGCAACCTGATGCCGAACCCCAAGGTCGGCACCGTGACGCCGGACGTGGCGGGTGCGGTAAAGGCTGCCAAGGGCGGCTCGGTCGAGTTCCGCGTCGAGAAGGCCGGCATCGTCCAGGCCGGCGTCGGCAAGGCAAGCTTCGCCGAAGACAAGATCGCCGCGAACGTCAAGGCATTCGTGGATGCAGTCGTCAAGGCCAAGCCGTCTGGCGCCAAGGGCACCTACATCAAGAAGGTGTCGGTGTCGTCGACCATGGGCCCCGGCCTCAAGGTGGATGTAGCCAGCCTGTCGGCTGACTGATATCCCGGCCGCAAGGCCGAACACGAGTTACCCCTGATGAGGTTTTTCGAAACCAGGTCAGGGGGTTGGATCAGGAAACTGATCCAGACCTGTCCGAGATTGCAGGCGCGAGGGGAATACCCCGAGCTTAATCGCCGGAGACGGCAGCCCGCATGAGACAAGGGAACGGACACGCTGCCGGCGCCGTTGGGAGCTGGTACGGTTTGAACCCTCAGTGATCCGAACCGCTAACATCGCAGCGGGGACGAGGACAGGCACACGGAGCGCCGCTGGAAGCGGGTCGTTGCTCCTGGCCTGACAGTCAGGTTGCAACGCACTTCGCCCCCGGCGGCATGGTGCAACCGCCCGGTCTTTTGCAAGTCCGGGCAAACTGGAGAGAGCTAGTGGATAGAGCACAGAAGAAAGAGCTCGTCACAACGCTCAACACCGTCTTCAAGGAGACCGGTGTTGTCGTGGTGACCCACAATCTCGGCCTGACTGTTCCGCAGATGAACGATCTGCGGTCCAAGATGGCCCAGGCAGGCGGGGCGACCAAGGTTGCCAAGAACCGTCTTGCCAAGCTTGCTCTTGAAGGCACTGGCGCTGCTGGCATTACAGACCTGTTCTCGGGGCCGACCATGGTGTCCTATTCGGACGACCCGGTCGCCGCACCCAAGGTGATCTCGGCCTTCGCCAAGACCAACGACAAGCTGGTCATTCTGGGCGGAACGCTGGGAACTCAGGTTCTCGATGCAAACGGTGTCAAGGCGCTTGCCGACCTGCCGTCGCTTGACGAACTGCGGGCCAAGCTCGTGGGCATGATCCAGACGCCGGCCACCCGCCTTGCGGGTGTCACCCAGGCGCCTGCGGGTCAGCTCGCACGCCTCATGCAGGCTTATGCCGACAAGGGAGCCGCGGCTTGATGACGGGCCGCACCCAATCACTGATTTGGTTCAACCGACTAAACGAAAGACGAAACAATGGCTGATCTTGCTAAGATTGTTGAAGACCTGTCCAACCTGACCGTTCTGGAAGCTGCCGAACTGTCCAAGATGCTCGAAGAGAAGTGGGGCGTTTCTGCTGCTGCTCCGGTTGCTGTTGCCGCCGCTGGCGCACCGGCCGCTGCTGAAGCTGCTGAAGAAAAGACCGATTTCGACGTCGTCCTGGAAGCTGCCGGCGACAAGAAGATCGAGGTCATCAAGGAAGTTCGCGCCATCACCGGCCTGGGCCTGAAGGAAGCCAAGGACCTGGTCGAAGGCGCACCGAAGACCGTGAAGGAAGCCGCTCCGAAGGGCGAAGCAGAAGAGATCAAGAAGAAGCTCGAAGCTGCCGGCGCCAAGGTGTCCCTGAAGTAAGGTCCGGTTTTCCGGACCAGCGAGATTGCCGGGCGGGGCGCTCAACAGCCTCCTGCCCGGTCCCTGCCAAGGCAAGATGCGCGGCGGCAGATGACAGTGTGAGGCGTATCGGCGGTTTTCCGCGCCGTCTTTCTGCCAGGCTGCAATTCCTGCAGCGGCGAAGGACTGCCCGGCAAGCCGCCGCACTGGCTTGATTGAATTGCTCTCCGGCGCTCCCCACGTACGAGAGCCAAAATGCGAAGGAACTCAGATGTCGCAGACCTTTATCGGCCGCAAACGAATTCGCAAGTTCTTCGGCAACATCAAGGAAGTTGCCGAGATGCCCAACCTCATCGAGGTGCAGAAGGACTCCTATGACCAGTTCCTGCAGGTGATCGAGCCGCAGGGCGGCCGCCTCAACGAAGGGCTGCAGGCCGTCTTCAAGTCCGTTTTCCCGATCACCGACTTCTCGGGACAGGCGATGCTCGAATACGTGACCTACGAATTCGAGGACCCGAAGTATGACGTGGAAGAGTGCCAGCAGCGCGGCATGACGTTTGCCGCGCCGCTCAAGGTCACCTTGCGCCTGATCGTGTTCGAGGTGGACGAGGATACCGGCGCCAAGTCGGTCAAGGACATCAAGGAACAGGATGTCTACATGGGCGACATCCCGCTGATGACCAAGAACGGCACGTTCGTGGTCAACGGCACCGAACGCGTGATCGTTTCGCAGATGCACCGCTCGCCGGGCGTCTTCTTCGATCATGACCGCGGCAAGACCCACTCCTCGGGCAAGCTGCTGTTCGCTGCGCGGATCATTCCCTATCGCGGCTCCTGGCTCGACTTCGAGTTCGACGCCAAGGACATCATCCATGTCCGCATTGACCGCCGCCGCAAGCTGCCGGTGACGACGCTGCTCTATGCGCTTGGCATGGACAGCGAGGAAATCCTGCACCAGTTCTACAAGATGGTCACCGTCACGGCTTCCAAGGACGGCTGGCGGATGCCATTCGACGCGGAGCGGTATCGTGGATCCAAGCCGACCTCCGACCTGATCGACGCCAAGTCGAAGAAGGTCGTTGTCGAGGCCGGCACCAAGATCACCCCCCGTCTGGCCCGCAAGCTGGCGGATGAGGGGCTGAAGGAACTGCTCGTCTCCGACGAAGATCTTTACGGCAACTTCATCGCCGATGAACTGATCGATACGTCCACCGGTGAAATCCATGCCGAAGCCGGGTCGGAGATCGACGAGAAGCTGCTCAAGATCATCACCGAAGCCGGCTACAAGGAAATCCGGCTGCTCGACATCGACCATATCAACACCGGTGGGTACATCCGCAACACGCTGATGGCCGACAAGGTCGAAAGCTACGAGCAGGCGCTGGTCGATATCTACCGCGTCATGCGCCCGGGCGAGCCGCCCACGCGTGAAACCGCCGAGGCGCTGTTCCAGGGCTTGTTCTTCGACGAGGAGCGCTACGACCTGTCGTCGGTGGGCCGCGTCAAGATGAACATGCGCCTTGAGCTCGACGCTCCCGACACCATGCGGGTGCTGCGCAAGGAAGACATCCTCGCTGTTGTCAAGACGCTGGCGGACCTGCGCGACTCCAAGGGCGACATCGACGACATCGACCACCTTGGCAACCGCCGGGTGCGCTCGGTGGGCGAACTGATGGAGAACCAGTACCGGCTCGGGCTGGTGCGCATGGAGCGTGCCATCAAGGAACGCATGTCATCGGTCGATATCGACACGGTGATGCCGCACGACCTGATCAATGCAAAGCCTGCGGCTGCCGCGGTGCGTGAATTCTTTGGTTCATCGCAGCTGTCGCAGTTCATGGACCAGACCAATCCGCTGTCGGAAATCACCCACAAGCGCCGCCTCTCGGCGCTTGGCCCGGGCGGCCTGACGCGTGAACGCGCCGGTTTCGAGGTGCGCGACGTGCACCCGACCCACTATGGCCGCATCTGCCCGATCGAGACGCCGGAAGGCCCGAACATCGGCCTGATCAACTCGCTGGCCACCTTTGCCCGCGTCAACAAGTATGGCTTCATCGAAACGCCGTACTGCAAGGTGAAGGACGGCAAGGTCACGGACGAGGTGGTCTACCTGTCGGCCATCGAGGAATCCAAGCCGCACATCGCCCAGGCCAATGTCGAGCTGACCAAGGACGGCAAGTTCGCCGAAGAAATCGTCACGGTGCGCCAGCACGGTGAAGTGATTGCGGTGCCGGCGGACCGGGTCGATTATGTCGACGTGTCGCCGAAGCAGCTGGTGTCCGTGGCTGCGGCGCTGATCCCGTTCCTCGAGAACGACGACGCCAACCGCGCACTGATGGGTTCGAACATGCAGCGTCAGGCCGTGCCACTGGTGCGCACCGACGCACCGCTTGTCGGCACCGGCATGGAAGCCGTGGTGGCCCGTGACTCGGGCGCCGCTATCACCGCACGCCGCTCCGGCGTGGTCGATCAGGTTGACGCAAAGCGCATTGTTATCCGCGCCACGGAAGAAACCGACCCGACCAAGTCCGGCGTGGACATCTACACGCTGTACAAGTTCCAGCGGTCCAACCAGAACACCTGCATCAACCAGCGTCCGCTGGTGCGGGTGGGCGACCAGATCAAGGCCGGCGACATCATTGCCGACGGTCCGTCCACCGATCTGGGCGACCTGGCGCTGGGCCAGAACGTGCTGGTCGCGTTCATGCCATGGAACGGCTACAACTTCGAGGACTTCATCCTGCTCTCCGAGCGCATGGTCCGCGATGACGTCTTCACCTCGATCCACATCGAGGAATTCGACGTCATGGCCCGCGACACCAAGCTTGGGCCTGAGGAAATCACCCGTGACATTCCGAACGTCGGTGAAGAGGCGCTGAAGAACCTCGACGAAGCCGGTATCGTCTACATCGGCGCCGAAGTGCACCCGGGCGATATCCTGGTCGGCAAGATCACGCCGAAGGGTGAAAGCCCGATGACGCCGGAAGAAAAGCTGCTGCGCGCCATCTTCGGCGAAAAGGCGTCGGACGTGCGCGATACCTCGCTGCGCCTGCCGCCCGGCGTTGCCGGCACCGTCGTCGAAGTGCGGGTGTTCAACCGCCACGGCATCGACAAGGACGAGCGCGCGCTCGCCATCGAGCGTGAGGAAATCGAGCGCCTCGCCAAGGACCGCGACGACGAACTCGCGATCCTCGACCGCAACTCCTATGGCCGTCTTGCCGACTTCCTGAAGGGCAAGCAGGCCGCTGGCGGTCCGAAGGGCCACAAGATCGAGGGCAAGATCACCGAGGCGATGCTGGATGACATCCCGCGCTCGCAGTGGTGGCAGATCGCGCTGTCGAACGAGAAGGCCCTGGCCGAACTCGAAGCCATGCGCCAGCAGTACGACGAGTCGAAGAAGCGTCTTGAAAACCGCTTCCTGGACAAGGTCGAGAAGCTGCAGCGCGGCGATGAACTGCCGCCTGGCGTGATGAAGATGGTCAAGGTCTTCGTGGCCGTGAAGCGCAAGATCCAGCCGGGCGACAAGATGGCCGGCCGTCACGGCAACAAGGGTGTGGTCTCCCGCATCGTGCCGGACGAGGACATGCCGTACCTCGAGGATGGCCAGCCGGTCGACATCGTGCTCAACCCGCTGGGCGTGCCAAGCCGCATGAACGTCGGCCAGATCCTGGAAACCCACCTGGGTTGGGCCTGCCGTGGTCTCGGCAAGCGCATCGGCGAGATGGTCGATGTGTACCGCGAGAAGCACAAGGCCAAGGAACTGCGCAAGGAGCTGGAGTTCATCTACGACAAGGACGAGGAGATTGCCTCGCTTGACGATGAATCAGCTGGCCGACCTCGGCGATACGCTGCGCTCGGGCGTGGCCATCGCCACCCCGGTGTTCAACGGCGCCAAGGAGGAAGACATCTCCATGCTGCTGGAGCACGCCGGGCTGCGCACGTCGGGTCAGGTGACGCTCTATGACGGTCGTACCGGCGAGCCGTTCGACCGTGATGTGACCGTGGGCTACATCTACATGCTCAAGCTGCATCACCTCGTCGACGACAAGATCCACGCCCGCTCCATCGGCCCATACTCGCTCGTTACCCAGCAGCCGCTGGGCGGCAAGGCGCAGTTCGGCGGTCAGCGCTTCGGCGAAATGGAGGTGTGGGCGCTGGAAGCTTACGGCGCGGCCTACACGCTGCAGGAAATGCTCACCGTCAAGTCGGACGACGTGGCTGGCCGCACCAAGGTCTATGAGGCCATCGTGCGCGGTGACGACGCCTTCGAGGCGGGCATTCCGGAAAGCTTCAACGTGCTTGTAAAGGAAATGCGTTCACTTGGTCTCAGCGTCGATCTGCAGGACACCGAGTAACTTCCGCAACCAACCAGGGCCGGGCAGGCCAGGGGGACGCCCCGTCATCTGCCCGGTCCACTACCGCCAGCCGTCGCAAAAGGGCCACTTGCGACGATAGGCGGCCACAAAAGAAAGACCTACCCGCCGCAGGCTCTGCCCCGGCTGCGCGGCAAAGGATAGAGGTAAAGCCATGAACCAAGAGGTCATGAACGTCTTCAACCCGGCTGGTCAGCCGCTCACCTTCGACCAGATCCGGATCGGTATCGCATCGCCGGAAAAGATCCTGTCGTGGTCGTTCGGCGAGATCAAGAAGCCGGAGACCATCAACTACCGTACCTTCAAGCCAGAGCGCGACGGCCTGTTCTGCGCCCGCATCTTCGGCCCGGTGAAGGACTACGAATGCTTGTGCGGCAAGTACAAGCGCATGAAGTACAAGGGCATCATCTGCGAAAAGTGCGGCGTGGAAGTCACGCTGGCCAAGGTGCGCCGCGAGCGCATGGGCCACATCGAGCTGGCTGCGCCGGTTGCCCACATCTGGTTCCTCAAGTCGCTGCCGTCGCGCATCGCGCTGCTGCTCGACATGACGCTGAAGGATGTCGAGCGGGTTCTCTACTTCGAGAACTACATCGTCACCGAGCCGGGCCTCACCCCGATGAAGCACGGCGAGACTGCTGACCGAAGAGCAGTACATCACCGCCCAGGACCAGTATGGCGCAGATGCCTTCACCGCCGGCATTGGCGCTGAGGCCGTGCGTGACATCCTCGCCGCGCTGGAGCTCGAGAAGCTCCGGGACGACCTGCGCGTGGAAATCGCCGAGTCCACATCGGAACTCAAGCCGAAGAAACTGGCCAAGCGCCTCAAGGTGGTCGAGGGCTTCATCGAGTCCGGCAACAAGCCGGAGTGGATGATCCTCACCGTCGTGCCGGTGATCCCGCCGGAACTGCGCCCGCTGGTGCCGCTCGATGGTGGCCGTTTCGCCACGTCGGACCTGAACGACCTGTACCGCCGCGTCATCAACCGCAACAACCGCCTCAAGCGGCTGATCGAACTGCGTGCGCCGGACATCATCATCCGCAACGAAAAGCGCATGCTGCAGGAATCGGTTGACGCCCTGTTCGACAACGGCCGCCGCGGCCGCGTCATCACCGGTGCCAACAAGCGTCCGCTCAAGTCGCTGGCCGACATGCTGAAGGGCAAGCAGGGCCGCTTCCGCCAGAACCTGCTCGGCAAGCGCGTCGACTATTCCGGCCGTTCGGTGATCGTGGTGGGCCCCGAGCTCAAGCTGCACCAGTGCGGTCTGCCGAAGAAGATGGCGCTCGAACTGTTCAAGCCGTTCATCTATTCGCGACTCGACGCCAAGGGCCTGTCCTCCACCGTCAAGCAGGCAAAGAAGCTGGTCGAGAAGGAAAAGCCGGAAGTCTGGGACATCCTCGACGAGGTTATCCGTGAGCATCCGGTGCTGCTCAACCGCGCACCGACGCTGCACCGCCTCGGCATCCAGGCGTTCGAGCCGGTGCTGATCGAGGGCAAGGCCATCCAGCTGCACCCGCTGGTTTGCGCCGCCTTCAACGCCGACTTCGACGGCGACCAGATGGCCGTTCACGTGCCGCTGTCGCTGGAAGCCCAGCTTGAAGCCCGCGTGCTGATGATGTCGACCAACAACGTGCTGCACCCGGCCAACGGTCAGCCGATCATCGTGCCGTCGCAGGACATCGTGCTCGGCCTGTACTACGTCTCCCAGATGAAGGAAGGCGAGCCGGGCGAGGGCATGCTGTTCGGCGACATGGCGGAAGTCGAGCACGCGCTCAACGCCGGCGTCGTCACCTTGCACACCAAGATCAAGGGCCGCTTCAAGTTCATCGACGAGGAAGGCAACCCGGTTTCGCGGATCTATGAAACGACGCCGGGCCGGCTCAAGATCGGTGAATTGCTGCCGAAGCAGCCGGGCATGTCGCTTGAACTGTGCAACAAGCTGCTCACCAAGCGCGAAATCTCCAAGATGATCGACGCGGTGTACCGCTCGTGTGGCCAGAAGGAGAGCGTTATCTTCTGTGACCGCATCATGGGTCTGGGCTTCTACAACGCCTACAAGGCCGGCATTTCCTTCGGCAAGGATGACATGGTCATTCCGGACACCAAGGAGAAGCTGGTCAACGAAACCCGCGAACTGGCGCTGGAATATGAGCAGCAGTACATCGACGGCCTGATCACCCAGGGCGAGAAGTACAACAAGGTCGTCGACGCCTGGGCCAAGTGCACCGACAAGGTGGCCGATGAAATGATGGCGCGCATCTCCGCCGTCCAGGTGGACAAGGAGACGGGCCGCGAGAAGCCGGTGAACTCCATCTACATGATGGCCCACTCCGGAGCGCGCGGTTCGCCGGCCCAGATGAAGCAGCTGGGCGGCATGCGTGGCCTGATGGCCAAGCCGTCGGGCGAGATCATCGAAACGCCGATCATCTCGAACTTCAAGGAAGGCCTCACCGTGCTGGAGTACTTCAACTCCACCCACGGCGCCCGCAAGGGTCTGGCCGACACCGCCCTGAAGACCGCCAACTCCGGTTACCTGACCCGCCGTCTGGTTGACGTGGCGCAGGATGCCATCATCGCCGAAGAGGACTGCGGAACGGAGAACTCGATCACCGCGCGTCCGATCATCGACGCCGGCGAGATCATTGCCTCGCTGGGTTCACGCGTGCTGGGCCGTACGGCGGCCGAGGACGTGCGTCATCCGCAGACCAACCAGGTCATCATCCCGAGGGGCCGCGAGATCACGGAAGACGACGTCGACCGGATCGAGGAAGCCAGCATCCAGGAACTGCGCATCCGCTCGGTGCTGACGTGCGAGACCCGCTTCGGCGTGTGCGCCCGCTGCTATGGCCGCGACCTGGCGCGTGGTACCCCGGTCAACCTCGGCGAGGCTGTCGGCGTTATCGCCGCCCAGTCCATCGGCGAGCCGGGCACGCAGCTCACCATGCGTACGTTCCACATCGGCGGTACCGCCCAGGTGCTGGACGAGTTGTTCGTGGAATCCAACCACGAAGGCGTCGTGCGCCTGCGCAACTCCAACGTGGTGACCGACAGCACGGGCCGTATCATCACCCTGGGCCGCAACGTGGCCCTGGTGATCGAGGACGAGCAGGGCCATGAGCGCGCAGTGCACAAGCTCACCCAGGGCTCGCGCCTGTTCGTCAACGAAGGCGACAAGGTCAAGCGTGGCATGCGCCTGGCCGAGTGGGACCCGTATACCCGCCCGGTCATGACCGAAGTCGATGGCAGCATCGAGTTCGAGGATGTGGTGGAAGGCGTGTCGGTTTCGGAAGTCACCGACGAGTCGACCGGCATCACCAACCGTGTTGTGGTGGACTGGCGTTCGAGCCCGCGTGGGCAGGACCTGCGCCCGGCCATCATCATCAAGGACAAGAAGGGCGATATCCTCAAGCTGCCGCGTGGCGGCGAGGCCCGTTACCTGCTGTCCGTGGATGCCATCCTGTCGGTGGAGCCGGGCTCCGGCGTCAAGGCGGGCGACGTGCTTGCGCGTATCCCGCTTGAAAGCGCCAAGACCCGCGACATCACCGGCGGTCTGCCGCGCGTGGCCGAACTGTTCGAAGCCCGCCGTCCGAAGGATCACGCGATCATTGCCGAGCTTTCGGGCCGCGTGGAATTCGGCCGCGACTACAAGAACAAGCGCCGCATCCGCGTCGTGCCGGAGGACGCCTCGATCGAGCCGGTCGAATACCTGATCCCGAAGGGCAAGCACCTGCCGGTCCAGGAAGGCGACTATATCGAAAAGGGCGAGTACATCCTCGACGGTCACCCGGCGCCGCACGACATCCTTGCCATCAAGGGCGTCGAGGAACTGGCGACCTACCTCGTCAACGAAGTGCAGGAGGTCTATCGCCTGCAGGGTGTGAGCATCAACGACAAGCACATCGAGGTGATCGTTCGCCAGATGCTGCAGAAGGTCGAGATCACCGATGCCGGCACCACGTCGCTGCTGACGGGCGAGCAGATCGACCGGACCGAAATGGACGAGATCAACGCCAAGATCGAGGCCGAGGGCGGCAAGCCTGCTTCCGGTGTGCCGGTGCTGCTGGGCATCACCAAGGCCAGCCTGCAGACGCGGTCGTTCATCTCTGCCGCGTCGTTCCAGGAGACCACCCGCGTACTCACCGAAGCCGCGATTGCCGGCAAGGTGGACACGCTCGAAGGCCTCAAGGAAAACGTCATCGTTGGCCGTCTCATCCCGGCTGGCACTGGCGGCATGCTGGCGCGCTACAAGCAGGTGGCCGACAAGCGCGACACGCTCATCCTCGACGAGCAGGCGAAGATGTCGCTCGGCGAGGCTGCCGCGGAAGAGGCAGCTGCGGCTGGCGAATAAGCCGGTCGGCAGTTGCCGTCTGACACGACACTTTATAGCCGCCGCGATCCGGGAGATGGACCGCGGCGGTTTTTCGTTCATGCGAGGGAATTGTCCGGATGTTCCGCAAGAAGAAGCAAAAGCTGCCGGTGTTCATGCTGCTGGGGCAGGGCGGCCACCGCCAGGACGGCTCCGAGCCCGACGATGACCGCGCCTATATCGTTTTCGTGCCTGCTGCAGACATGGATGACGCCCGGCAAGCCGCTATCGCCGCGCTGGAGGAGCGCAACTGGCACGGTGTTCACCTGCTGCGCGGCGGCGAGGTGGCCGAGCGCCCGGCGCAGGAACCGCACGGCACCGCCTGGCTTGAGGCAAGCGAGGGCCGGCGCGGGGTGATTGTATACACTACCGCGCAGGCCCGGGCGTCTGCAGGGAGGGCAGCAGCTAGTTGGCTGGCTGTCCGGCATCCTCATGCTCCCGGTTCATCATCTGGACGATGAAGTCGCCGTCGCCGTCTTCCACGCCATCAAGATTTGACGGCTCATGACCGGCAAGGTCGCCGTCGCCCGGTTCGATCAGGCCGATCATGGCGCCCGAGGCATCGCTTACGATGGCGATCCGGCCGATCCCCGGAATAGGCGTAACTGGCCGGATCATCTCTCCGCCCGCCTGCAGGGTGTCGTGTTCGGCCTGGTCGATGTCATCCACCTTCATGTAGGTCATCCAGTGAGCCGGAATGCCCTTGAACCGCGGGGCTGTCAGGTTGAACACGCCGCCAACGGTGCGGCCGTCCTTGCGGGCAATCCAGTAGGGTTCGCCATCGGGCAGAATCAGCTTCTCGAATTGCCAGCCGAGTGTGCGCCGATAGAAGTTGCGTGATTCCAGTGCGTCCCACGTATTGAGCTCGTGCCACCACGTTTCGATCGTCTGCTGCATGTCAGACCCCTCCGCATATGATTCCCGCCCGTTCCTGTACGCCGGGGCAGGTGAAACCGTCCGTACCCGCCACGGTGAATCACCTGCGGGGCAGCGATATGGCGGTAACAGGGCCATTTGGCGTGCCGGGAGCCGGGAATGTGGCGAGGGTGCGTCAAAACATGCTGAAATTTCTGCAATTTGGCTTGTAATTGCAGTGAATTGAGCCTTGACGATGGGGGGGCACCCGAGTATGTTCCGGCCAACTTTCAAGGCGGCAAGCCGTAAGTGCTCTGCGCTTAAACGTTGCCGGGAAAGCAAGCTGAGTCAGATCGGAACATGACTCTCAGGGCTTATCACCCTGACAGTCCTCTGGATTTGAGACGCTGGGCACCTTTTTCAAGAGGGTGCATCAGCGTTTGTTGTTATGCGCGCAACGCATCAGCGGACGTGAGCGCATCTGAAATTTAACGTGACCAGTTCGAGAGATCGAGAACTATATGCCGACGATTAACCAGCTGATCCGCAAGCCGCGTGTTGCGCAGAAGTCGCGCAACAAGGTGCCGGCGATGCAGGAATGCCCGCAGAAGCGTGGCGTGTGCACCCGTGTCTACACCACTACCCCGAAGAAGCCGAACTCGGCGCTTCGCAAGGTGGCCCGTGTGCGCCTGACCAACGGCTTTGAAGTCACGAGCTACATTCCGGGTGAGGGCCACAACCTTCAGGAGCACTCCGTGGTGATGATCCGCGGCGGCCGCGTGAAGGACCTTCCGGGTGTTCGTTACCACATCATTCGTGGCGTTCTCGACACGCAGGGCCTGGCCAAGCGCCGGCAGCGCCGGTCGAAGTACGGCGCGAAGCGTCCGAAGTAAGCGTTGGAAGAGGGTAGTTAAACCATGTCACGCCGTCACCGCGCCGAGAAACGTGAAATCAACCCGGACCCGAAGTTCGGCGATCGCGTTCTGTCGAAGTTCATGAACAACCTGATGCTCGACGGCAAGAAGTCTGTCGCCGAGAGCATCGTTTACGGCGCCTTCGACCGTATCGAGGAAAAGATGCGTCAGGAGCCGCTCAACGTGTTCCATCAGGCGCTTGAAAACGTCGCCCCGGCCGTGGAAGTCCGTTCCCGCCGCGTCGGTGGCGCAACCTACCAGGTTCCGGTCGAAGTGCGCACCGAGCGCCGGCAGGCCCTGGCAATCCGCTGGCTGATTACCGCAGCCCGCGGCCGCAACGAAAACACCATGGTCGAGCGTCTGTCTGGCGAGCTCATGGATGCCGCCAGCAACCGCGGAACGGCCGTGAAGAAGCGGGAAGATACCCACCGGATGGCAGAGGCGAACCGCGCCTTCTCGCACTACCGCTGGTAATTCTGCTCAAAGGATCGATACGATGGCCCGCACTCACTCACTCGAAGATTACCGTAACTTCGGCATCATGGCCCACATTGATGCCGGCAAGACGACGGTGACCGAGCGCATCCTTTTCTACACCGGCAAGAGCCACAAGATTGGCGAAGTGCACGATGGTGCTGCCACCATGGACTGGATGGAGCAGGAGCAGGAGCGTGGCATCACGATCACCTCGGCTGCCACCACCACCCAGTGGCTGGGCAAGCGCCTGAACATCATCGACACGCCCGGTCACGTGGACTTCACCATTGAAGTCGAGCGCAGCCTGCGCGTGCTGGACGGCGCCGTTTGCGTGCTGGACTCCAACGCCGGCGTCGAGCCGCAGACCGAGACCGTCTGGCGCCAGGGCGACAAGTACAAGGTGCCGCGTATCGTCTTCTGCAACAAGATGGACAAGATCGGCGCGGACTTCGACAAGTGCCTGTCGGACATCAAGGAGCGTCTTGGTGCGCGTCCGATCGCCATCCAGCTGCCGATTGGCGCGGAAGACGACTTCCGCGGCCTGGTCGACCTGGTGCGCATGAAGGGCATCATCTGGAAGACCGAGGACATGGGCGCCGAGTATTCCGAGATCGAGATCCCGGCTGATCTCAAGGAGCGCGCCGAGCAACTGCGTCTTGAAATGATCGAAGCTGCCGTCGAAATGGACGAAGCAGCGATGGAAGCCTACCTTGATGGTACGGAGCCTGACTTCGATACCCTGCAGCGCATGATCCGCAAGGCCGTGCTGACCGGTGCCTTCTTCCCGGTGTTGTGTGGTTCTGCCTTCAAGAACAAGGGCGTACAGACGCTTCTTGATGCTGTGGTGGCCTACCTGCCGTCGCCGCTGGACGTGCCCGCCATCCGCGGCATTGACCCGAAGACGGATGCCGAAGTGGTCCGCAAGTCGTCTGACGAAGAACCGCTGTCGCTGCTCGCCTTCAAGATCATGGAAGATCCGTACGGCGTTCTGACCTTCTCGCGCATCTATTCCGGCAAGCTGACCAAGGGTTCCACCGTGCTGAACTCCTCGCGCGGCAAGACCGAGCGCATCGGCCGGATGGTTCTGATGCACTCCAACAGCCGTGAGGAAATTGCCGAGGCATTCGCCGGCGACATCGTTGCGCTGGTTGGCCTGAAGGAAGCCCGCACCGGTGACACGCTGTGCGACGTCGCCAAGCCGGTCATCCTCGAAAAGATGGAATTCCCGGAGCCGGTCATCGAAATGGCTGTCGAGCCGAAGACCAAGGCAGACCAGGAAAAGATGGGCGTGGCGCTGGCCAAGCTCGCTGCCGAGGATCCGTCCTTCTACGTCTCGACGGATGAAGAGTCCGGTCAGACCATCATCAAGGGCATGGGTGAACTGCACCTCGACATCAAGGTCGACATCCTGCGCCGCCAGTACAAGATCGAAGTCAATGTGGGCGCCCCGCAGGTGGCCTACCGTGAGACGATCACCAAGTCGACCGAGATCGACTACACCCACAAGAAGCAGACGGGTGGTACCGGCCAATTCGCCCGTGTGAAGTTCATTGTGGAGCCGGGCGAGGAAAACTCTGGACTGGTGTTCGAGAGCAAGGTCGTTGGTGGCTCCGTGCCGAAGGAATACCTGCCGGGCGTCGAGAAGGGCCTCAATTCGGTCATGACGTCGGGTACGATCATCGGTTTCCCGATGGTGGACGTGAAGGTGACGCTGATCGACGGCGCCTATCACGAAGTGGACTCCTCGGCCATCGCCTTCGAAATCGCAGCGCGCGCTGCACTGCGTGAAGCCATCCAGAAGGCCGGCCCGGTGTTGCTCGAACCGATCATGAAGGTTGAAGTGGTGACCCCGGAAGACTATCTGGGCGGCATCATCGGCGACCTCAATTCGCGTCGCGGCCAGATTGCCGGAACGTCTTCGCGCGGCAACGCGCAGGTCGTCAACGCCATGGTCCCGCTGGCCAACATGTTTGGCTACGTGAACAACCTGCGCTCGATGAGCCAGGGCCGCGCTGCCTACACCATGCTGTTTGATCACTACTCTGAAGTGCCGCGCAACGTGGCAGACGAAGTGGTCGCCAAGTACGCCTGATCAAGGCATCCAAACCAACTGCCAAACCCTGACTGAGGGAGACTAGAAAGATGGCCAAGGAAAAGTTTGCACGCACGAAGCCGCACGTGAACGTGGGCACGATTGGTCACGTTGACCATGGCAAGACGACGCTGACGGCGGCGATCACCAAGTATTTTGGTGAGTTCCGTGCGTATGACCAGATCGACGGTGCGCCGGAAGAGAAGGCGCGCGGCATCACCATTTCGACGGCGCACGTCGAGTATGAGACGGAAGCGCGTCACTATGCGCACGTCGACTGCCCTGGCCACGCTGACTATGTGAAGAACATGATCACCGGCGCGGCGCAGATGGACGGCGGCATTCTGGTGGTGAACGCGGCTGACGGCCCGATGCCGCAGACCCGCGAGCACATCCTGCTGGCCCGCCAGGTTGGCGTTCCTGCGCTGGTTGTGTACATGAACAAGGTCGACCAGGTTGACGACGCCGAGCTGCTTGAGCTGGTGGAGATGGAAGTGCGCGAGCTGCTTTCGTCGTACGACTTCCCCGGCGATGACATTCCGATCATCAAGGGTTCGGCGCTTGCGGCGATGGAAGGCCGCGACCCGGAGATTGGCGAGAACTCGATCCGCGAGCTGATGAAGGCGGTTGACGAGTACATTCCGACGCCTGAGCGTCCGATTGACCAGCCGTTCCTGATGCCGATCGAGGACGTGTTCTCGATTTCGGGCCGCGGCACCGTGGTGACCGGCCGTGTCGAGCGCGGCATTGTGAAGGTTGGCGAGGAGATCGAGATTGTCGGCATCCGTCCGACGGTGAAGACGACCTGCACCGGCGTCGAGATGTTCCGCAAGCTTCTGGACCAGGGCCAGGCTGGCGACAATATCGGCGCGCTGCTTCGTGGTGTTGACCGTGAAGGCGTTGAGCGCGGCCAGGTGCTGTGCAAGCCCGGCACGGTGAAGCCGCACAAGAAGTTCAAGGCGGAAGCCTACATCCTGACCAAGGAAGAAGGTGGCCGTCACACGCCGTTCTTTGCGAACTACCGTCCGCAGTTCTACTTCCGCACGACGGACGTGACGGGTGTTGTGACGCTGCCGGAAGGCACGGAAATGGTGATGCCTGGCGACAACGTGTCGTTCGAGGTTGAGCTGATCACGCCGATCGCGATGGAAGAGAAGCTGCGCTTCGCCATCCGCGAAGGGGGCCGCACCGTCGGCGCCGGCGTCGTCTCCTCGATCATCGAGTAAGGCGGAAACACAACGGGGTGCTCCCGGAATTTCCCGGGAGCACTTCAACTTACGGATCCAAGTAGATGCAAAAACAGAATATTCGTATCCGTCTCGAGGCCTTCGACCATCGTGTGCTTGATGGGTCTGCCCGCGAGATCGTGAACACGGCAAAGCGCACAGGTGCGCAGGTCCGCGGCCCGGTGCCGCTGCCGACCCGCATCGAGCGTTTCACGGTGAACCGCTCGCCGCATGTCGACAAGAAGAGCCGTGAGCAGTTTGAAATGCGCACGCATCGCCGGATCCTCGATATCGTGGATCCGACCCCGCAGACGGTCGACGCGCTTATGAAGCTCGACCTTGCGGCTGGTGTGGATGTTGAGATCAAGCTCTGATACCAGGGCGGATTGAACGGGAGTCTGAACTGATGCGTTCAGGAGTGATTGTACAGAAGCTGGGCATGACCCGGATTTTCACCGACGCAGGTGAACATATTCCGGTTACCGTGCTGAAGCTCGACAACTGTCAGGTGGTTGGCCACAAGACCGTTGAGAAGAACGGTTACACGGCGCTGCAGGTTGGCGTTGGCCTGGCCAAGGCCAAGCGGCTGACCAAGGCTGATCGCGGCCAGTTCGCCATTGCCAAGGTCGAGCCCAAGCGCAAGGTCGTGGAGTTCCGCGTGAGCCCGGACAACCTCGTTCCGGTCGGGGAGGAGATCATTGCCGATCACTTCCATGCCGGCCAGTTCGTGGACGCCGCCGGCACGTCGATCGGCAAGGGCTTTGCAGGCGCCATGAAGCGTCACAACTTTGGCGGTCTTCGCGCTTCTCACGGCGTGTCCGTCAGCCACCGTTCGCATGGCTCCATCGGCCAGTGCCAGGACCCCGGCAAGGTGTTCAAGGGCAAGAAGATGGCCGGCCACCTCGGCAACGAGCGTGTCACCGTCCAGAATCTTCAGGTCGTCAAGACCGACACCGACCGCGGCCTGATCATGGTCAAGGGTGCGGTTCCCGGCGCCAAGGGCGGCTGGGTCATGCTGCGCGACGCGGTCAAGAAGCCGATGTCGGAAAACGCCATTGTGCCGGCCGCCTTGCGGTCTGCCGCTGCAGAAGCTGCAAAGCTGGCTGCCGAAGCCGAGGCGCAGGCCGCCGCGGAAGCGGCTGCTGAAGCCGAGCGCATCGCTGCCGAGCATGCAGAAGAACAGCGCAAGGCGCTTGAAGCGTCCAAGGCTGCCGACGCCGGCGACAATGCCGGTGGCGAAGGAGGCACTGAATAATGAAGACCGACGTTCAAACCCTCGACGCCAAGAAGGCGGGTACGGTTGAGCTGCCGGACGAGATCTTCGGTCTCGAGCCGCGCGCCGACATCCTGCACCGCATGGTGACCTGGCAGCTTGCCAAGCGCCGCGCTGGCACCCACAAGACCAAGGGCCGCGCCGAAATCTCCCGTACCGGCGCCAAGTTTGGCCGCCAGAAGGGCGGCGGCGGCGCCCGTCACGGTTCCAAGCGCTCGGGCATCTTTGTCGGCGGCGGCAAGGCGCATGGCCCTGTCGTGCGCAGCCACGCCATTGACCTGCCCAAGAAGGTTCGCTCCCTGGCTTTGCGCCATGCGCTGTCTTCCAAGGTCAAGGCCAACGAGCTTGTCGTACTCGACAGTGCCGAAGCCAAGACCCCGAAGACCAAGGACCTGGCTGGTGCATTTGAAAAGCTGGGCCTCAGCAACGTGCTGGTCATTGACGGCGCCCAGGTGAACGAAAACTTCGCCAGGGCCGCCAGCAACCTGATCAACGTCGATGTGCTGCCGGTTCAGGGCATCAACGTCTATGACATTCTGCGCCGCCAGAAGCTGGTGCTGACCAAGGCTGCTGTCGAAGCGCTGGAGGCGCGGTTCAAATGAGCATGGAAAAGAACTACGACATCATCCGCTCGCCCGCCATCACTGAAAAGGCCACGCTGCTGAGCGAAGCCAACCAGGTGGTGTTCAACGTGGCGCTTGGTGCGTCGAAGCCGGAGATCAAGAAGGCCGTCGAAGAGCTCTTCTCGGTGAAGGTCAAGGCAGTCAATACCATTGTCCGCAAGGGCAAGATCAAGCGCTTCCGTGGCATGCGCGGCCAGCAGAGCGATGTAAAGAAGGCGATTGTCACGCTTGAAGATGGCCAGTCCATCGACGTGACGACCGGCCTGTAAGTCAATCGAGCGATCGGGACCAAGAACGATGGCACTTAAAACCTTCAAGCCCAACACGCCGGGTCAGCGTCAGCTGGTTATCGTTGACCGCTCGGGCCTGTGGAAGGGCAAGCCGGTCAAGACCCTGACCGAAGGCCTGACGAAGAGCGGTGGCCGCAACAATCATGGCCGCCAGACCTCGTACAGCCGTGGCGGCGGTCACAAGCGGACCTACCGCATGGTCGATTTCAAGCGCACGCGTGAAGGTACGGCCACGGTCGAGCGCATTGAATACGATCCGAACCGGACCGCGTTCATCGCCCTTATCAAGTACGAGAATGGCGACCTGTCCTACATCCTCGCACCGCAACGTCTGAACGCAGGCGACAGCGTGGTGACGGGTTCCGCAGGCGTGGACGTGAAGCCGGGCAACTGCATGCCGCTGGCCAACATGCCGGTTGGCACCATCATCCACAACGTGGAGATGAAGCCGGGCAAGGGCGGTCAGATCGCCCGCTCCGCCGGTGCGTATGCCCAGCTCGTTGGCCGTGATCGGTCGATGGCGCTGCTGCGGTTGAAGTCAGGTGAAACCCGCATGGTGTCCTCCGACTGCCGCGCCACCGTTGGTGCAGTGTCCAACCAGGACCACATGAACACCAACGACGGCAAGGCTGGCCGCTCCCGCTGGCGCGGCAAGCGCCCGGTTGTCCGCGGTGTCGCCATGAACCCGATCGATCACCCGCACGGCGGCGGCGAAGGCCGGACCTCGGGCGGCCGTCACCCGGTTACCCCGTGGGGCAAGCCCACCAAGGGGAAGAAGACCCGTACCAACAAGTCGTCGGACAAGTTCATTGTCCGGTCGCGCCACCTGCGCAAGAAGTAAGGAATTCGGTTGAATGGCTCGTTCACTGCATAAGGGCCCGTTTGTTGACGGGTATCTGCTGAAGAAGGCGGAGACTGCGCGCGAGAGTGGTCGTAACCAGGCCATCAAGACGTGGAGCCGCCGCTCGACCATCCTGCCGCAGTTCGTCGGTCTGACGTTCGCGGTACACAACGGCAACAAGCACGTTCCCGTGCTGGTGTCCGAGGACATGGTTGGTCACAAGCTGGGCGAGTTCGCTCCGACCCGCACCTATTACGGCCACCAGGCCGACAAGAAGTCGAAGAGGTAAGGACCAATGGGTAAAGCGTCCAGACAACGCGCCCTGGCAGACAACGAGGCTCGCGCCATCACGCGCAATCTCCGTGTCTCCCCGCGCAAGCTCAACGAAGTTGCCTCGATCATTCGCGGCAAGAAGGTTGAGAGGGCACTGGCTGACCTGACGTTTTCGCGCCGCCGCATCGCGGTGGACGTGAAGAAGACGCTTGAGTCCGCCATCGCCAACGCCGAGAACAACCATGACCTCGACATCAACGAACTGGTGGTTGCCGAGGCTTACGTGGGCAAGAACCTGGTGATGAAGCGCTGGACCCCTCGGGCCCGTGGCCGCGTTGGCCGGATCGAGAAGTTCTTCAGCGAAATCACCATTGTCGTTCGCCAGGTCGAGGAGGCCGCCTGATGGGTCAGAAAGTCAATCCGATCGGTTTCCGCCTCGGCGTCAACCGCACCTGGGACAGCCGCTGGTTCGCCGACGGCGCCGAGTACGGCAAGCTGTTGCACGAGGACTTCCGCATTCGTGAATACCTGCGCGAGAACCTCAAGCAGGCCGGCATCAGCCGCATCATCATCGAGCGCCCGCACAAGAAGTGCCGCGTGACGATCTACTCCGCCCGTCCGGGGGTGGTGATCGGCAAGAAGGGTGCAGACATTGAAAACCTGCGCCGCGCCGTGTCGAAGATGACCAACTCGGAAGTGCACCTCAACATCGTCGAGGTGCGCAAGCCCGAGATCGACGCCAACCTGGTTGCTGACAACATTGCCCAGCAGCTGGAGCGCCGCATTGCCTTCCGCCGCGCCATGAAGCGCGCCGTGCAGTCGGCCATGCGCATGGGCGCCGAGGGCATCCGCATCACCTGCTCGGGACGTCTGGGCGGCGCTGAAATCGCCCGTACCGAGTGGTATCGCGAAGGCCGCGTGCCGCTTCATACGCTGCGCGCCGACGTGGACTATGGCACCGCCACCGCCCACACGGCCTATGGCACCAACGGTATCAAGGTGTGGATCTTCAAGGGCGAGATCCTCGAACACGATCCGATGGCGCAGGACAAGCGCGTCCAGGAAATGCAGGAAGGCGGGGGCCCGCGCCCGCGCCGCGACCGTGACCGCGAAGGTCAGCGCGCCTGACCGGTGCGCATGGCCGAAGCTGGTGACTAGAGAACGGAACAAGCAGGAATAGAACAATGTTGCAGCCAAAACGCACAAAGTTCCGCAAGGCGCACAAGGGCCGCATCAGCGGCAACGCCAAGGGCGGCTACGAGCTGAACTTCGGCACCTTCGGTCTGAAGGCCCAGGAACCGGCTCGCGTTACCGCGCGCCAGATCGAGGCCGCCCGCCGCGCCATGACGCGCCACATGAAGCGCGCCGGCCGGGTGTGGATCCGCATCTTCCCGGACCTGCCGGTTTCCAAGAAGCCGACCGAAGTCCGCATGGGCAAGGGCAAGGGCTCGGTTGAATACTGGTGCGCCCGGGTACATCCCGGCCGCATCATGTTTGAAGTTGATGGCGTGCCGCGCGACGTGGCGCAGGAGGCATTCCGTCTTGCTGCTGCCAAGCTGCCGATCAAGACGCGCTTCGTGGCGCGCCTTGGCGAATAAGCGGGCGAGACAGGGTTTATTGAGGACTTAAGGCGATGAAGGCCAGTGAAGTGACACAGATGACCGACGACCAGCTCAAGGACGAGCTGCTCAAGCTGAAGAAGGAGCAGTTCAACCTGCGCTTCCAGAAGGCAGCCGGTCAGATCGACAACACCGCGCGGGTCCGTCAGATCCGCCGTGACATTGCCCGCATCAAGACGGCTCAGAGCGCTCGCTCCAGAGCCTCTGCCGCGAACTGATTTGGAGAGTTGAAGAGATGCCCAAGCGTGTACTTCAAGGTGTAGTGGTGAGCGACAAGAACGACAAGACCATCGTGGTCCTGGTCGAACGCCGCTTCACGCACCCGGTGATGAAGAAAACCGTGCGCCGTACCAAGAAGTACCACGCACACGACGAGAACAATGCGGCCAAGGCCGGTGACGTGGTGCGCATTGAAGAGTGCCGCCCGCTGTCGAAGAACAAGACCTGGATGTTTGTCGAGAAGGTCTGACGAGCATCAGGAATAGCTGCCGCGCCGCCGCCAGATGACAGGTGAGGGGGCGTACGGGTTGGAAGAAGAACGGATAAAACCATGATCCAGGTAGAAACAAATCTCGACGTCGCCGACAATTCCGGCGCTCGCCGCGTCCAGTGCATCAAGGTGCTGGGCGGTTCCAAGCGCAAGTATGCCCGCGTGGGCGACATCATCGTCGTGTCGATCAAGGATGCCATTCCGCGCGGCCGCGTGAAGAAGGGCGCCGTGATGAAGGCCGTCGTGGTCCGTACCGCCAAGGACATCCAGCGCATGGACGGTTCGGCGATCCGTTTCGACCGCAACGCTGCGGTCCTGATCAACAACCAGGGCGAGCCGATCGGCACCCGTATCTTTGGCCCGGTCCCGCGTGAACTGCGTGCCCGCAACCACATGAAGATCATTTCGCTTGCACCGGAGGTGCTGTGATGGCTGTGAAGCTGAAAATCAAGAAGGGCGACCGCGTTGTCGTTCTGACCGGCAAGGACAAGGGCAAGTCTGGTGACGTCGTCGCCGTCATGCCCAAGGAAAACCGCGCCGTTGTCGGTGGCCTCAATCTCGCCCGCCGCCACCAGAAGCAGACTGCTGGCCAGGAAGGCGGCATCGTGTCCAAGGAAATGCCGATCCACGTGTCGAACCTGGCTCATATCGACCCGAAGGATGGCAAGGCAACCCGCGTCGGCTACAAGGTGCTCGACGACGGCAAGAAGGTCCGGGTCGCACGGCGCTCCGGGGAGGTGATCGATGGCTGATGTGTATGTGCCGCGTCTGAGGACGCATTACGAAGATGTTGTGCGCCCGCAGCTGATCGAGAAGTTCGGCTACACCAACCCCATGCAGGTTCCGCGCCTCGAGAAGATCGTTCTCAACATGGGCGTGGGCGAGGCTGTCGGCGACTCCAAGCTGGTCAAGGTGGCTGCCGAGGATCTGGCGAAGATTGCCGGTCAACGCCCCACCATCACCAAGGCCCGCAAGTCGATCGCCACGTTCAAGCTGCGCGAAGGCATGGACATCGGCGCCAAGGTGACGCTGCGCAAGATCCGGATGTACGAATTCCTGGACCGCTATATCAACATCGCCCTGCCACGCGTACGCGACTTTCGCGGTGTATCGGACCAGAGCTTCGACGGCCGCGGCAACTATGCAACCGGTTTGAAGGAACACATCGTGTTCCCGGAAATCGACTACGACAAGATCGACCGCATGTGGGGCATGGACATCGTCATCTGTACCACCGCAAAGACGGATGAGGAAGCTCGTGAACTGCTCGCGCTGTTCAACTTCCCGTTCCGCAAGCGTGCCAGCCAGCAGCAGGCTGCCTGAGCGGCGATCTGAGAGTTAAGGAACGGAAAGACTCATGGCCAAGAAGAGTGCAATCGAGAAGAACAACCGCCGCAAGCGGCTGGTGAAGCAGTATGCGAGCAAGCGCGCCGAATTGCGCGCCATTGCGAACAACAAGACGCTTCCCATGGAAGAGCGTTTCGCAGCCCGGCTGAAGCTGGCCGAACTGCCGCGCAATTCAGCCGCCAACCGCGTGCGCAACCGGTGTGAAGTCTCCGGCCGCCCGCGCGCTTACTACCGCAAGCTGGCGATGTCGCGTATTGCACTGCGTGAACTGGCCAACCAGGGGCTCGTCCCCGGCATGGTCAAGTCGAGCTGGTAACCCGGCCCGGCCAAGGTTTTCAGGAGAGAACGAGAATGAGTGTCACGGACCCAATCGGCGATATGCTGACCCGCATCCGCAATGCGCAGCAGCGCGGCAAGTCCACTGTGGTTAGCCCGTCGTCGCGCCTGCGTGAGCGCGTGCTGGAGGTGCTGCAGGCGGAAGGTTACATCCGCGGCTACAGCGTTACCCAGCAGGGCAACGGCCAGGCTGAGCTGCAGGTTGAACTGAAGTACTTTGATGGCGAGCCGGTGATCCGCGAAATCAAGCGCGTGTCCAAGCCAGGCCGCCGTGTGTATGCATCCGTGGGCGACCTGCCGACGATCTATAACGGTCTGGGTGTGGCAATCATGTCCACGTCCAAGGGCGTGATGTCGGACAGCGATGCCCGTGAACACAATGTTGGTGGCGAGGTTCTCTGCACCGTCTTCTAAGACTGGTGGATTGAGCGTATCGCTGTAGTGAGATGAGGCTCCGGGTTATCCGGTGCCGTGATTTTGAGGAACGGAGGCAAGGAATACCATGTCTCGTATTGGCAAGAAGCCGGTTGCGGTGCCGAACGGCGTGACGGTGACCATCGATGGCCAGACCATCAAGGCGAAGGGCCCCAAGGGCGAATTGCAGACGCAGCTCGTCGATCTGGTCAATGTGAAGCTGGAAGATGGCCATGTGGTCGTCAGCCCGGTTGACCAGACCAAGCCGGCGCGCTCGGCATGGGGCATGTCCCGGACGCTTATCGCCAACCTGATCACCGGTGTGACCGACGGCTTTACCCGCAAGCTGGAGATCAACGGCGTGGGTTATCGCGCTGCGGTTCAGGGGCAGGGCCTGCAACTGAACCTTGGCTACAGCCACGACGTGGTGTACCCGATCCCGCAGGGCATCGAGATCAAGACACCGAAGCCGACCGAAATCGAGATTTTCGGCATCGACAAGCAGCGCGTCGGCCAGGTTGCGGCCGAGATCCGCGGCTGGCGTCCGCCGGAGCCCTACAAGGGCAAGGGCATCAAGTATGCCGGCGAAGTCATCTTCCGCAAGGAAGGCAAGAAGAAGTAACGCGAGTCGTTCAAGCTGGAAGGCTATAGTCCAATGTCTGGAAAACTCACTGTCGCAGAGCGCCGCAAGCAGCGCATCCGCAACGAGCTGAAGGCCCGCAACAACGGCCGTCCGCGCCTGTCCGTCACGCGCTCGCACAAGAACATCTCTGTGCAGGTCATCGACGACGCCAAGGGCGTGACGCTGGCTGCGGCCTCGACGCTGGAAAAGGATGTTCGCAAGGACCTCAAGACCGGCGCGGATACGGCAGCTGCCGCTGTCGTCGGCAAGCTGGTGGCCGAGCGGGCGAAGAAGGCCGGTGTCGAGGAAGTCGTCTTCGACCGCGGCAGCTATCTCTATCATGGCCGCGTCAAGTCGCTGGCCGAAGCGGCGCGCGAAGCGGGCCTCAAGTTCTAACTCTTACGGATTGAAGCAGGTACAAATTCATGGCTAGAGAACCACGCCGCGAACGTGACCGGGAACGCGAACAGGATAGCGAGTTCGTCGACAAGCTGGTCCACATCAACCGCGTTGCCAAGGTGGTGAAGGGCGGCCGTCGCTTCGGCTTCGCCGCGCTCGTCGTCGTGGGCGACCAGAAGGGCCGCGTCGGTTTCGGTCATGGCAAGGCACGCGAAGTGCCGGAAGCCATCCGCAAGGCAACCGAGAGCGCCAAGCGCGACATGATCCGGGTGCCGCTGCGCGAAGGCCGCACCCTCCATCATGACGTCACCGGCCGCCACGGCGCTGGCCGTGTCGTGCTGCGTTCGGCGCCTGCAGGCACCGGCATCATCGCCGGCGGCCCGATGCGCGCCGTGTTTGAAAGCGTGGGGATGCAGGACGTGGTCGCCAAGTCGATCGGCACCTCGAACCCCTACAACATGGTTCGCGCCACCTTTGATGCGCTGAAGAGCGAAACCAGCCCCCGTTCGGTGGCTGCGCGCCGCGGCAAGAAGGTGTCCGACATCATTGCCCGCCGCAAGGATGGCGAGATTTCTGCCGAGTAAGGCTAGGGCAAGCAGGCACCGCGTGGGCCTGCCAGCTATGAACGAGGACTGACATGGCCGAGAACAAGAAGACCAGTCACCGTTGAGCAGATCGGTTCGCCGTTGCGCCGTCCGGGCGATCAGCGTGCCACGCTCATTGGCCTGGGGCTCAACAAGATGCACCGCAAGCGCACCCTGGAAGACACGCCGTCCGTGCGCGGCATGATCGCCAAGGTTTCGCACCTGGTCCGCATCGTCGACTGAGATCATCATTCCCGGCGTGGCCGCATGGCCCCTGCAGGGTACAGACAAGAGAAGCAAGACCCATGAAGCTCAACGACATTTCCGACAACCAGGGCGCCCGCAAGGAGCGCACCCGTGTTGGCCGTGGCATCGGCTCCGGCAAGGGCAAGACGGCCGGCCGCGGCCACAAGGGCCATGGCGCCCGCTCCGGCGGCCCGAAGCTGGGCTTCGAGGGCGGCCAGATGCCGATCTACCGGCGTCTGCCGAAGCGCGGCTTCAACAAGCCCAACCAGTTGTCGTTCAACGAGGTCAACCTGTCGCGGCTGCAGGCTGCGGTCGATGCGGGGAAGCTTGACCCCAAGCAGCCGGTCGATCTTGCTGCGCTGATCGCCGCAGGCGTGCTGTCCAAGAAGCTTGATGGCGTGCGCGTGCTCGGCCAGGGCGAACTGAAGGCCAAGCTGGACCTGCATGTGAACCACGCGACGAAATCCGCAGCAGCTGCGGTCGAGAAGGCCGGCGGCAAGCTGACCATCGTTGCTGCTGCCGCCAAGCCGGTTGCCGAAGACGGCAAGGGCGCCTGATTGAACGGTTGCAGAGCCACCCTCCGGCCGTGACGGTTGCGAAGCCGGGGCAGGGGGCCGATATAGGGGGAATCGCGGCAACCACGCCGCGATCAAACCGACAAGGATCTGGGAATGGCTTCTGCCGTTGAACAACTCGCCGCCAATCTGAGCTGGTCTTCCCTGGCCAAGGCCGAGGACCTGAAGAAGCGCATCTGGTTTACGCTGGCGGCGCTCATCGTCTACCGGCTGGGCACCTACATTCCGGTGCCGGGCGTCGACCCCACCGAACTGGCCCGCCTGGTGCAGCAGAACTCCACCGGCATCCTTGGCTGGATCAACGGACTGGCCGGCGGCGCACTCGGCCGTATGGCGATCTTCGCCCTCAACATCATGCCTTACATCTCGGCATCGATCATCATTCAGCTGATGACGACCGTGAGCCCGCATCTTGAACAGCTCAAGAAGGAAGGCGAGCAGGGCCGCAAGAAGATCAACCAGTACACCCGCTACGGCACCGTCATTCTCGCGTCGCTGCAAGCATACGGTATTGCGGTCGGGCTTGAGAGCCAGGGCAACGTTGTCATCGATCCGGGCTGGTATTTCCGCATTTCCACCGTGATCACGCTGACGGGCGGCACCGTCTTCCTGATGTGGCTGGGTGAACAGATCACCGCCCGCGGCATCGGCAACGGCATTTCGCTGATCATCTTCGCCGGCATCATCGCCGAGCTGCCCTCGGCCATAGCCGCCGTTCTCGAACTTGGCCGCACCGGCCAGATGTCGACCTTCCTGATCATCGGCATCATCATCCTGGCGCTGGTGACCATCGCCGTCATCGTGTTCATGGAGCGCGCCCAGCGGCGGCTGCTGGTCAAGTATCCAAAGCGCCAGGTTGGCAATCAGGTGCAGAACGTGGACCCGTCGCACCTGCCGCTCAAACTGAATACCGCCGGCGTCATCCCGCCGATCTTCGCCTCGTCGCTGCTGCTGCTGCCGATCACCGTGTCGAACTTCAGCCAGGGCTCGGGTCCGGACTGGCTCAACACGGTCAACGCGCTGCTGGGCCGTGGCCAGCCGCTGTTCCTGGCGATCTATATCGGGCTGATCATCTTCTTCGCGTTCTTCTATACCGCGATCATGTTCAACCCGAAGGACACCGCCGACAACCTGAAGAAGTATGGCGGGTTCATTCCCGGCATCCGTCCCGGTGAGCGCACCGCCGAGTACATCGACTATGTCCTGACCCGCATTACCGTCGTTGGCGCCATCTATCTGGCCGCCGTCTGTTTGCTGCCGGAAATCCTGACGTCCTATGCCGCCATCCCGTTCTATTTCGGCGGTACGTCGCTGCTGATCATCGTGTCGGTGACCATGGACACCGTGACGCAGGTGCAGAGCCATCTTCTCGCGCAGCAATACGAGGGACTGATGAAAAAGACGAAGCTGAGGGGGTCGCGCCGATGAATATTATTCTGCTGGGCCCTCCAGGCGCCGGCAAGGGGACCCAGGCCCAGCGTATCGAGGATGCCAAGGGCATGAAGCAACTCTCCACCGGTGACATGCTGCGCGCTGCCGTCGCGGCCGGCACGCCGGTCGGCATCAAGGCCAAGGACATCATGGCCCGCGGTGAACTGGTGCCGGACGAAGTGGTGGTTGGCATCATTTCCGACCGCATCGAGGACGCCGACTGCGCCAACGGCTTCATTCTGGACGGTTTTCCACGCAATGTGGCCCAGGCCGAGGCGCTCGACGTGATGCTGAAAGAGAAGGGCAAGCGGCTTGACGCCGTTGTCCAGCTGGAAGTGGACGACGCGATTCTGCTTGGACGCATCGAGAAGCGCGCCTCGGAAACAGCGGGCGGCCCTCGCGCGGACGATAACGCGGAAGCACTCAAGAAGCGGCTCGATGTGTATCATGCACAGACGGCGCCGTTGATCGAATATTACGCGGCGAAAGGCAACTTGCGCAGTGTGGACGGCATGGCGGACATGGATGACGTGACCCGCCAGATCATGGAGGTTCTGGAAGGATAGGCGGTGCCTTGCCGGTATTGCGGGTAAATGGTTGACGAGCCGGGGAATCCGGCATAGAACCTGCCGCAATCCGGTTGCTTTGAGGCTGACCGCAAGTGGCACTTTTGCCTGCTTGGGGTGAGCCTTGTTGCCGTTAGGCACCATCTAACCGTCCTATAGGTTCATTTGAAGGCCCGCAGAGCTGGCGATGGTGCCAGGCAGGCCCTTTGCAGGAGAAAGACGTCGTGGCCCGTATAGCTGGCGTAAACATTCCGACGAACAAGCGCGTTCTGATCGCGCTGCAGTACATTCACGGCATCGGCCCGAAGTTCGCCAAGGACATCTGCGCTGCGGTCAACATCGCGCCTGAGCGCCGGGTGAATGAACTGACCGACGCCGAGGTCATCCAGATCCGCGAAACCATCGACCGCGACTTCATGGTCGAGGGCGACCTGCGCCGCGAGACCGCGATGAACATCAAGCGGCTGATGGACCTGGGCTGCTACCGTGGTCTGCGCCACCGCCGTGGCCTCCCGGTCCGCGGTCAGCGCACCCACACCAACGCCCGCACCCGCAAGGGTCCTGCCAAGGCAATCGCCGGCAAGAAGAAGTAACCAGTTTCGATTTTACGGAAAGCATTTTCGATGGCCAAAGACACCACCCGCATGCGCCGCAAGGAACGCAAGAACATCACCTCTGGCGTCGCCCATGTGAATTCTTCGTTCAACAATACCATGATCACCATCACCGACGTGCAGGGCAACGCCATTGCCTGGTCGTCCGCCGGCAAGATGAAGTTCAAGGGTTCGCGCAAGTCCACGCCGTACGCGGCGCAGGTTGCAGCCGAACAGGCCGGCAAGGCCGCCATGGAACACGGCATGAAGACGGTCGAAGTGGAAGTCTGCGGCCCCGGTTCGGGCCGTGAGTCGGCGCTGCGTGCCCTTCAGGCCTGCGGTCTTCAGGTCACATCGATCCGCGACGTGACGCCGATCCCGCACAATGGTGTGCGTCCGCCGAAGCGCCGCCGCGTCTAGTTCACCGGTCAGCCTGACCGGTGTGAGAGGCGGTTGCGTCGTTGATGCCGCCTCATTGAAACAATTCAGGGCACCCGCCGTCTAATCGGCCGAGGTGCCCATAACTGCATAGAGGTCGATACAGTGAACACGAAGAACTGGCAGGATCTGATCAAGCCCATGAAGCTGGACGTGAGTGCCGGCCGTGACCGCCGCCGTTCCGCGACCCTCGTGGCCGAACCGCTGGAGCGTGGCTTTGGCATGACGCTGGGCAACAGCCTGCGCCGCGTGCTGCTGTCTTCGCTGCAGGGTGCGGCCGTCACCTCCGTCCACATCGACGGTGTGCTGCACGAGTTCTCCTCGATTGCCGGCGTTCGCGAGGACGTGACGGACATCATCCTGAACATCAAGGAGATCGCCGTCGGCATGCAGGGCGAGGGCCCGAAGCGCCTGATGCTGCGCAAGCAGGGTCCGGGCGTCGTCACCGCCGGCGACATCGAAGAAACCGGCGACATCAGCATCCTCAATCCGACGCTGCCGATCTGCACCCTCGACGAGGGCGCCGAGATCCGCATGGAATTCACTGTCAACACCGGCAAGGGTTACGTTGCGGCTGATCGCAACCGCCCGGAAGATGCACCGATCGGTCTCATTCCGGTCGACAGCCTCTACTCGCCGGTGAAGCGCGTTTCCTACAAGGTCGAGAACACCCGCGAAGGCCAGGTACTCGACTATGACAAGCTTATCCTGACCGTCGAAACCGACGGGTCGATGACGCCGGAAGATTCGGTGGCCTATGCCGCGCGCATCCTCCAGGACCAGCTGCAGGTGTTCATCAACTTCGAAGAGCCGACCCAGGTTGTGTCCGAAGAAGAGAAGCCGGAGCTCGAGTTCAACGCAGCACTGCTCAAGAAGGTCGACGAGCTTGAGCTGTCGGTTCGTTCGGCGAACTGCCTGAAGAACGACAACATCGTCTATATCGGCGACCTGATCCAGAAGACCGAGGGCGAGATGCTTCGCACCCCGAACTTTGGCCGCAAGTCGCTGAACGAGATCAAGGAAGTGCTGGCCCAGATGGGTCTGCACCTCGGCATGGAAATCGAAAACTGGCCGCCTGAGAACATCGAGGAACTGGCCAAGAAGTTCGAAACCCACTACTGAGTACAACTGCCGGGACGGCCGTGAGGCTGCCCCGAAAAAGTCATCCAAGGAGAAGGCCAATGCGCCACGCCAAGAGCGGAAGAAAGCTGAACCGTACTGCCTCGCACCGCAAGGCAATGTTCGCCAACATGGCTGCGGCCCTGATCAAGCATGAGCAGATCGTCACCACGCTGCCCAAGGCCAAGGATCTGCGTCCGATTGCCGAGAAGCTGATCACGCTCGCCAAGCGCGGCGACCTGCATGCCCGCCGCCAGGCCATGTCGAAGATCCGTGATGAGGATCAGGTCAAGAAGCTGTTTGCAGTGCTCGGCGAGCGCTACAAGGAGCGCAATGGCGGCTATACCCGCGTGCTCAAGGCGGGCTTCCGGTATGGCGACTCTGCGCCGATGGCGGTGATCGAGTTCGTTGATCGTGATCCGTCAGCGCGTGGCCAGGATTCAGGTCCGACCCAGAACCAGGACGAAGCAGAAGCTGCATAAGCGGAACTTTGCATTGATCGATTGCACGGGGCGGCTCAACATTGGGCCGCCCTTTTTGCATCTGCTGATACGGGAGGATCCTGCCGGTGAAAAAGTTGTTGCTGCTGCTGAGCCATCTGGGATTTGGCGCTGCCGGATTCGCGCTCGGCATCTACACCCTGCCAATCCTGATTGCGCCACCCTCGCCAGATGAAGCCGAACTGGCGACAGTTTCGCAGTCGGCAGCCTTTACGGCAAGTTTCCGGCGCGACCTCAAAGGGTCGGACTTCCTGCACTGGGGCGAGGGTGACGTAAGCGTCGGCTCGCTGAAGATCGCCCACAAGGGCAAACTGGCACCCGGACCAGACTACAAGCTGTACCTGACAAAGGGCTTTGTCGAGGACGAAGCAAGCTTCAACGCGCTGAAATCATCCGCTGTGCGGATAGGCGATGTGAAGACCTTCAACGGCTTCGTGGTGGACGTGCCCGCAGGCGTGAACATCAACGACTACGATACCGTCGTGGTCTGGTGCGAAAGCTTCGGCGAGTTCATCACCGCCGCGAAGTACCGTTAAGGCAGTGGGTGTCTTGCAGCGCCGGCAATTCGCAAGCATCCTGATGGCGATCCTGTTCGCCAGTTTTTCCGGAGCCACCCCAGCCATGGCCAGTGACGCCGCCGTCGCCCTGCTTCGAGCCGCCGAAAACGGGGATTCGCTGGAAGCACGCCGCCTTCTTGAAGCAGGCGCCAGGGTGGAGGTGCGGGACAACCGCCGCCGCACGCCGCTGATGATCGCCGTGCAGCGGGGCGATGCGGCAATGGCCCGTGTGCTGGTTGATGCAGGCGCGGACATCAATGCGCAGGACAACATCAAGGATTCGCCGTTCCTGCTTGCCGGCGCCCGTGGCGATGTAGCGATCCTGAAGATACTGATCCCCAAAGGCCCGGACTATGCCAGGGTGAACCGGTATGGCGGTTCGGCGCTGATACCAGCCGCAGAACGGGGCCATGTAGAGGCGGTGCGGCTTCTGGTGGAGACTGGCAGTCCGGTCAATCACGTCAACCGGCTAGGCTGGACGGCGCTGCTCGAAGCCGTGATTCTTGGAGACGGTGGCGAGGCGCACCAGCAGATACTGGAAATCCTGATTGCCGGCGGCGCAGACGTGAACATTCCCGACGGTGACGGTGTGACCGCATTGGCCCACGCCCGCAAGCGCGGCTTTGCCGCGATGGAAAAGATCCTGCTTGCCGCCGGGGCGAAGTGATCTCAGCCGTTCCAGGCCTCATCAACCTCGACGAGGTCCGCCTCGCCATAACCGTTGAAGCGGGTGGACGTGGCCATGCCATAGGCGCCGATCCCGGCGAATTCGATCACGTCGTCCTCGCGGATGTCCGCCGGCAGGCGCAGCTTGTGCGGCAGCACGTCCAGCGGATCGCAGGTCGGGCCGAACACGGTGAACTCCTGGCCCGCGGTGAGGTCCAGCACCTTGCCGTCACGGATCACGCGATAGAACGGCATCAGGTCCGGCGCCTGGCTGACTTCCATCAGGCCGCCATAGATGCCGTCATTGAGGAACAGGTCGCCGTTGGAGCGGCGCACCAGCTTGACACGGGTGAGCAGCGATACGCCCGGCGCACACAGCGCACGGCCGGGTTCGCACTCAAGGTGGGGCATGTCGCCCGCAAAGGCGGCTTCGGTTGCAGACCGGATGGTTTCGAAGAACTCGGCCATCAGCGGCCCGCGGCTTGAGGCATAACGCGACGGGAAACCGCCACCCACATTCAGCCTGGAGAGCTTGATGCCGGCCTCGCGTGCAATGGCGGCGGCGGCCTCGATGTGGCGGGTCCAGGCGTGCGGGTCGGTGCACTGCGAACCCGGGTGGAAGGTCAGCACCGGCACGAAACCGTTGAGCACGGCATAGCGCACCAGCGCCACGGCATCCGCCGGGGCAACGCCGAACTTCGACGAGAAGTCGTGCACGGAGGCCTTGAGCGACGGCAAACGGAAGCGGATCGCCACTTCGGCGCCGCTGGCGTGGCCGGCCACCTGGGCAATCTTGCTGATTTCCTCGCGGCAGTCGGCGGCGAAGCGGCGCAAGCCGAACGTGTGCCAGGCGGTTGCGTTCTCCGCCAGCGACTTGACCGGGTTGTGGTAGTGGAATTCGACCTTGCCGCACAGCCGGCTGACGGTGGCCATCTCCACCGTCGAGGCGACGTCGAACACCTCGATACCGGCGCCGTACAGCGCCGAGATCACTTCGTCACCGGGGTTTGCCTTTACCGCATAGGAGACCTCTCCCGGGAAGCCGTCGAGGAACAGACGCGCCTGAGCGGCAAGCGCAGACCGGCTGACGCAGAACACTGGCCGCTCCTGGGCAGGCAGGCCCGCTGCCTCGATGCTTGAGGCAAAGTTGCGGCGTATGCCGATGCCGGTGGATGGCAGTTGCGCGGTGTTGACGAAGGTCATGGCCGTGGTTCCCAGTGCGAGGAAATTGAACTGAACTCACTATGCGCGTGACGGGAGCCGGTAAATAGACGTGAAACTGACGTCAGATTGGTGTATGATCGTCACTATGCCGAAATTGATGACATATTGACGGTAAAGGGTTCTCATGCAGGTGACGGAAAAAGACGAGGAGCTGATCGCGCTGCTGCAAACCGATGCACGCATGGCGGTCACCGAGATTGCCCGGCGCCTTGGCGTGTCGCGCACCACCGTACAGGACCGCCTGAAGCGGCTGGAGGAGGCCGGCGTCATTGCGGGTTATGGCGTCCG
>CAVOZI010000014.1:0-185455 GCA_963700895.1 uncultured Alphaproteobacteria bacterium
ACAAGACCCACCGTATTCTTCGACGGATCGTGCCCGCTGTGCCGGCGCGAGATCGGCTTCTACCAGCGACAGCGCGGGGCAGACGCCATCGACTGGCGCGACGTGTCTTCGGTATCAGGCGATACCTGCGTGGCGCCGGGGCTTGACTGCGCGACGGCCATGCAGCGGTTTCACATGCGCAACGCCCATGGCGAGCTCAAGTCCGGCGCTGCCGCGTTTGCCGAATTGTGGACATGGCTGCCCGCCTTCGCGTGGGCGGGGCGGCTGGCCCGGCTGCCCGGCATCGTGCATGTGCTCGAGCTGGCGTACCGGGCCTTCTTGCCGGTGCGTCCCAGGCTGCAATCAATGTTTGCAGCCCGCGACGGTCAGATCACTTCAACGTCCAGCGGCGGGAAGCCGTTGAACCAAACAGACGAGTAGGTCGAGGTGTAGGCGCCGCAATTGCGGATGATGATGCGGTCGCCAGCCTTGAGGCCAAGCGGCAGCTGCACCGGGCGCTTTTCATACAGCACGTCGGCTGAATCACACGACGGACCGGCCATCACGCACGGACCGGTGTTCTCGTGGTCACGCTCGGTGATGAACTGGTAGCGGATCGCCTCGTCCATGGTTTCGGCCAGGCCCGAGAACTTGCCAATGTCCAGGTACACCCAGCGGTGGGTGTCCAGGTCGGACTTCTTCGACACCAGCAGCACTTCAGCCGCGATCATGCCGGCTTCGGCGACCAGGCCACGGCCAGGCTCGGCCATGACGCGAGGCACGTTTCCAAAGCGGTCATTGACCAGTTCTATGACCTGCGCGGCGTAGATCATCGGATGGGTGACCTCGTCGCCGTAAAAGGCCGGGAAGCCGCCGCCGATGTTCAGCAGGTCAAGTTCAAAGCCTTCCGCGCGCGCGGCATGCCAGACGGCAGCCACCTGGTCCAGCGTGGTGCGCCACATGGAAGCAAGCCGCGTCTGCGAACCGACATGGAACGACAGGCCGACGGGCTTCAGGCCACGGTTGCGGGCGTGGTGCAGCAGCGCGATGACCTTGTCGCGCGAGCAGCCAAACTTGCGGCTGAGCGGCCAGTCGGCTTCCGATGCATCAACGATGACGCGGATGTACACTTCGGCACCTGGCGCATGTTCGCCCAGCTTGTCGAGTTCTTCCTCGGCATCTGCAGCGAACAGCGTAATGCCCTGTTCATGGGCACGGACGATGTCCGACACCTTCTTGACGGTGTTGCCGAACGAGATCTGCTCAGGACGTGCGCCGAGTTCGAGACACAGGTCGATCTCGCCGCGCGAGGCAGCGTCAAAGCTGGAGCCTTCAGCAACGAGGGTGCGGAGGATCTCGCGGTGCGGGTTGGCCTTCACCGCGTAGTGGATGTGGGCATGGCCCAGGCCGGCCTTGAGCCAGCGGTAGTGACGCGCCACGGCGGAGGTGTCGAGCACCAGCGTCGGGCGCTCAAAACGTCGGGCGCGGATGAAGTCTTCAATGGTGGAAGAAAAGCGTACGGCTTCAACGGCCGCGAGGCCGGCGACTGGGGCGTTCATGGTCATCTCCAAAAGAACGGGTCCCGAAGGACCATCAGGTTTCAAGTGGAGACGTTACCGTCGCTACATAAACGCGAGCGTTTGAGAACACCGGCCAGAGGCGCGTGCGTTGGCGTCTGTGGAGCGTCATGTATGTCCAATCGCGCCGCTTCGCAAGAGATATATTTCTGCGCCCGATCACAATCTGTTAACTGCCTGTTAACCCCCTGCTAGCCGGCCGGCAGGGGGACCCGGAGCTGACCGTGAACTCCCTTAAAATCCGTTACAAACTGTCGCCGCGGCATGTGCAAACCGTTTACCAGGTTGCTTAAACCGATGTGAACTCTTGTGCTTTAGACTTCTTCAACATTGCAGACAGCCATTGGCCGGACGGAGAGCCGGCCCAAGGGGACCAAAGTGAGTAACAGCGTACCGTCTACCGCCTCGTCAGGCGGAGAGCGCGCATCCATGGCGCGTTCGTGGTCACCAAGCGGTTTCGATCATCACGAGTCGGTCTCGTCTCGCGGATGCGTGATGACGTCGCTGTCTGATGATCGAATTATTTCCGCCGATGCGCCGTCGCCCTGGTCGCCGCTTTAGCGCCGGGGCTCAGCTGCGGCGCAATCGCGGCAGGATGAGCACGGTGAAGATGGCAGACGACACCAGCAGCAGCGCCACAACCTCGCGCCAGCCGACCGGTTCGCCGAGCAAGACAAGGCTCGAGGTCACGCCCACCATCGGCACGGCCAGCACCCCGACGGCGGCATAGACCGCCGGAAACATCCGCACGATCTTGAAGTAGGCCCACTGGCAGAACACCATCGGAAACGCCAGCACGTACACAAAGGCGATGATGGCGGGGCCGCTCAACTGCATGAGATCGGGCACGGTCTCCAGCGCCGTTGCGCCTGCCGCCATCGGAAACGCGGCAAGCAGCAGTTGCCAGCCGATGACGGTGGCAATCGGGGTCTGCCAGTCGAACCGCTTGAACAGCACCGTGCCAATGCCCCACGAGATGGCCGCTCCCAGCATCAACATGGCGCCCACCGGCGCCGTGCCCAGCACCGCGATGTCGTGACCGATGAGCACGCCGAGGCCGCCCATGCCAAGCGCCAGGCCTGCCACCACCGGCAGCGTCAGCCGTTCACCCAGCACCGGAACGGCCGCAATCGCGGCCCAAACCGGCATGGTGAAGGCGATGATGGAAGCCCTGCCCGCAGGCACCAGCGTCAGGCCATACGCCGAAAACAGGTGCCAGCCCATCATGTTGAATACCGCGCACAGCAGCAGCGGCCAGACATCCCGGCGCGCCACCTTCAGCGTGTTGCCCGACCATGCAGAGATGGCCAGCAGCGCCGCCCCGCCGATGCCGAGGCAGATGGTGCGGAACCACCAAGGTCCGATCTCTCCCAGCACGATCTTCATGCCCGGCCAGTTGGCGCCCCAGAACAGCGTCACCGCCGCCAGCAGCGCAAAGCCGGCCAGCGGCAGGTGTGCTGCGCCAGCCGGCCGGCCGGGTGAAGGAGCGTCAGTCAACGTGCGGGATCTCGCGGTCCGGGTTGGGGACCTTGAAGCCGGCCTTGACGGCAGGCCGTGCGGCAATCGCCTTGTACCAGCGCTTCACATTGGGGAATTCAATCATGTCGATGCGCTGCCATTCGAAGCGGGCTGCCCACGGCCAGATCGCCATGTCTGCAATGGAGTAGTCGCCGGCGACGTACTCTTCCTGGGCCAGCCGCCTTTCCAGCACGCCCCAAAGGCGCTTCGCCTCGGCGCCATAGCGCTCCTCGGCATAGGGCGCCTTGCCGGGATTGAACTGGAGGAAGTGATGGGCCTGCCCAAGCATCGGACCGAACCCGCCCATCTGCCACATCAGCCATTCCATCGCCTGCCAGTGGCGCGGGCCGTCCTTGGCGAGGAACCTGCCTGTCTTGCCGGCCAGGTACAGCAGGATGGCGCCGGACTCGAACACCGGCTGGCCGGCCTCATTGTCGATGATGGCGGGGATGCGGTTGTTCGGCGATATCTTCAGGAAGTGCGGCTGGAACTGCTCGTCCTTGGTGATATCGATCGGGTGCACCTTGTAGGGCAGGCCCATCTCCTCCAGCGCGATGGAAATCTTGTAGCCGTTGGGCGTGCTCCATGTGTACAGGTCGATCATCTTGTCTCTTTCAGTTTCTTGCGGTGGTCAGGCCAGCGGCCAGCTTGCAGCCTCGTTTTCCAGTTCGAGGATCAGATCGTAGCTCGCGGTCTCGGGAAAGCAGATGCCCGCCAGCAGCAGTTCGGCGCGCACCGGCGCAAGCGCCGGGTCCGCCATGGCATTGCGCAGCGCAGCCCGCAGCCGGGCGACCACCGTGGGTGGGGTTCGCAACGAGGTGACATAAGGCAGGCCGGGCACCCGGGGGGAATAGCCAAGCACCCGCGCTGCGCCGGCCAGTTCAGGCCGCGAGCGCCTGATCAGCGCCATGCTCACCGCATCTATCGTGGCAACTTCGGCATCGCCTCGCGCCACCGCTTCCAGCGAACGAAGGTGTGCGCCTGACGGGTTCAGGGAGCCGAAGAACGGCTTGCCGCTGTCAAGCCCAAGCCGCTCGCTTTCAGCCTTGGCGGCGAGCCGCAGCGCCAGCAGGCCCGACATGCTGTCAGGGGTGTTGTAGACAGCGCGGCGCTGCCGGCAATCTGCGAGCGAATGAATGCCGGAAGCGGCGGGCACCACGATTGCAGACGAGTAGAAGCCGTCAGGATAGCAGCCCTCGGCGGCATAAACGGGCAGCCCGACCAGTTGTACCCGGCCGCGCAGGTGATGGGTCAGCGGGTAGCCGCAAGTTTGCGAAAACAGCAGCCCCGGCGACAGCCAGTGCGCTTCGAGCTGATCCGGCCGGACCAGCGTCTCCGACACGTCGACGATCCCTTCGCGGCGCATGTGCGCGGCCAGACCGGCCCACCAGGCATCGGTTGCACGGGCCAGTTCGGACAGGTCGTACATGGGCAGGGATGCAATATTCATTGAAACGAAAAGCCCTTTCAATCAAGCGCTTGAAACTGCCTGCAAGAGCTCCCCGGCGCGAGTGCCAAGCGACACTACCACCGCTGCAACCTGCTTTTGAAGCCCCTGTTCCGGTCAATATCCAAAGATTTCCCCTCCGCCTATTGCAACACCGGACACTTGCTTTAAGGTTTCTCCCCAACAGCCGGATGTCGCGCGTACGACACATGTTGTCGCTCGCAGGGCATCACGGCCCACCAGAAAATCGTCCGATCGGTCCGAGTGGCGCCGGGTGGGCGCTGCAGTCCGGAAAGCAGGCGGCAAGTCCTGCGTACGGTCACCGGCCGAAAGAAGCTGGAACCGTTGGGCAGCCTACAGGGAGTGAGGGGTTACATGCTGCAACTTATCGGCAAGCGCCTGGTACAGATGATCCTCATCATGATCACTGTGTCCGTCCTGTTGTTTCTCAGCTTCGAAGCAGACAAGTTCAACGTCGCTGCCAAAGTGCTCGGTGCCTATTCCACAAATGACCAGCGGCTGCTCTGGCTCGAACAGAACGGCTACAACGAGCCGCTGGTAAGCCGCTATTTCGGCTGGGTCCTGGACGCCATGCGCGGCGACTTCGGCGAGTCCATCCAGTTTTCCGCGCCGGTGTCTCAGCTGCTCAAGGAGCACCTGCTGAACACCGCCGTGCTGGGCGGGCTGGTGTTCTCGATCACCGTGGCCATCTCGCTGGTGCTGGGCGTCCTGTCCGGCATTGCGGAAGGCTCGGCCCGCGACCGCGGCATTACCGTTCTGGCCGTGCTGACCACCTCGATCCCCGAGTTTGCGTCCGCCACCATCCTGGTTGCCATCTTCGTGTTCTGGCTCGATCTGCTGCCGGGCACGTCGCCGTTCACCAACGGCCTGAACTGGAATGACGCAAACCAGCTGGTGCTGCCGGTGATGGTGCTGGTGATTTACAACTTCGGCTACTACACCCGCATGACGCGGGCCTCGATGGCCGAGGTGATGACCTCGCAATATGTGCGAACCGCCATCCTGAAGGGCCTGCCCTATGGCCGCGTCATCAAGCGCCACGCGCTGCGCAACGCGCTGATCGCACCGTTCACGGTGATGATCCTGCAACTCAACTACCTGCTGTCCGGGGTGATCGTCACCGAAGTGTTCTTCTCCTACAAGGGCTTCGGCAAGCTGCTGTACGAGGCAGCCTTGTATGGCGACATCTACGTGATCGAAGCCTGCGCCATGGTGGCGGTGTTCATCGCAGTGATGTCCGCAGCTGATTTCCGACATCGGCTACACCTACCTCAACCCGCGTATCCGCTTCAGCTGAGGGAACTGACCATGACCGACATTACGGCTGAAACTGCTGCTCCGCCGCCGGCTTCCGGCCTCAGGCGCGTGTGGAAGTCGATCGCACTGCTGCGCGAGAGTTATGTGGGAATGCTGGGCGCATTCCTGGTGGTGTTCTGGGTGTTCATCGCACTGTTCGTGGACCTGCTGCCGCTACAGGATCCGCTGGCCCAGGTGCGTGGCGCGCAGATGCTGCCGATGCTGACCGCAGACCCGACCGGCGCCATGCACTGGATGGGCACCGACGACCGCGGCCGCGACATGCTGGCCCGGCTGATGTACGGGGCGCGGGTGGTGTTGTTCTGGTCGGTGCTGGCGACCGTGGTTGCCTACTCCATCGGCATGTTGATGGGCGTGACCGCCGGGTATCGCGGCGGCTGGTGGGACGAGATCATCTCGTTCATCGGCAACGTGTTCCTGGCCTTTCCGCAGATCGTGCTGCTGCTCGTCATCATCACGGCTTTCGGCCCGACGTCGCAACTTGGCATCTGGCTGTCCAATGACCTTGGCCTCGACAAGACCCTGGTTTCGGGTTTGCTGATCATCGTGGCGATCACGTTTTCCACCGCGCCGCAGGTGGCGCGCATCGTGCGCGGCATCGTGCTCGACCTGAAGACGCGTGACTATATCGCGGCGGCTGAAGTGCGCGGCGAAAGCCCGCTCTACATCATGCTGGTGGAACTGCTGCCGAATGCGCGCGGCCCGCTGATCGTCGATGCCTGTCTCAGGCTTGGCTACGTGATCATCACCATCGCGCTGCTCGGCTTCCTGTCACTCGGCCTGCCGCCGCCGGACCCGGACTGGGGCAAGATGATCTCCGACGGGCGCCAGTGGGGCTACAATGGTCTCAACATGATGCTATGGCCAGCGCTTGCCATTTCATCCCTGGTGCTTGGACTGAACCTGCTGGCCGACGGCCTGCGCGAAATCTCGCTGAGGGACTGATGATGGCGAAGCCACATGCGGCACCGGACAAGGACACTCCCGTTCTCGAATGCAAGAACGTCTCGATCTCGTACTACACGCGGGCGGGAGAAATTCCTGCCGTGGTCGACTTCAACCTGACGGTCATGCCCGGTGAAGCTGTCGGCATAGTCGGCGAGTTCGGGCTGCGGCAAGTCCACGGTGGCGCTCGCCATCATGCAATACATGGGCAAGAACGGCGCCATCGTCGGCGGCGAGATCAAGTTCATGGGCCGCGACATGCGTACCATGTCGGATGAAGAGTTGCGCAACATCCGCGGTTCGCGCATCTCCATGGTCTACCAGGAGCCGATGGCATCGCTGAACCCGTCCATGCTGATCAGCGAACAGCTCAACGAGGTGCTGATCTACCACGAGGGCGTGTCGGAAGAAGAAGCCACAAGACGCTCGATGGAGATGCTGGACGCCGTGCGCCTGCCTGATCCCGAGCGGGTGATGAATTCCTTTCCGCACCAGATCTCGGGCGGCCAGCAGCAGCGTGTCGTCATCGCCATGGCGCTGCTGTCCAACCCGCAACTGCTGTTGCTGGACGAGCCGACCACCGCACTGGACGTCACCGTTGAAGCCGGCGTGGTGGAACTCATCAAGGACATCTCGAAACGCTTCGGCACCTCGATGATCTACATCTCGCACAATCTCGGGCTGATCCTCGAAACCTGCGACAAGATCGCGGTGATGTACTCCGGCGAAGCGGTCGAATTCGGCACCGTCAAGCAGGTCTTCGACGAGATGCGCCACCCGTATACGCGCGGCCTCTTCAACTCAATTGCCTTGCCCGGTGCAGACCGGCATGCCCGGCCCCTGGTGCCAATCCGCGGGCAGCTGCCATTGCCGCACGAACGGCCAAGAGGCTGCAATTTCGGACCGCGCTGCGACCATTTCCGCGATGGCGTGTGCAACGTCCACGAACTGCACATGGAGCCGGTGAAGGGCCAGCCGGGCCAGTCGGTGCGCTGTGTGCGCTACCAGGAAATCGATTGGGAAAAGGCCAGGCCAAAGGCGGTGCACACCGAGCCGGTCAAGTTCGGACCGGTCGTTCTGCAGGTCAAGAACATGCAGAAATACTACGAAGTCAATGACGGCTCGATCGGTGCGCTGCTGACCGGCAAGACCACCAGATACGTGAAGGCCAACGAGAAGCTCGACTTCGAAGCCCGCGAGGCAGAAACGGTCGCCATCGTCGGCGAGTCCGGTTGCGGCAAGTCAACTTTCGCCAAGGTGATGATGGGACTGGAGACCGCCACCGGCGGCGAGGTCATCCTCAATGGCAAGCAGATCGGCAATCTGCCGGTCAACAAACGCTCGCCACAGCTGGTGGGCTCGCTGCAGATGGTGTTCCAGAACCCGTTCGAGACGCTCAACCCATCGCACTCGGTCGGCAGCCAGATTGCACGGGTGCTGCGCAAGTTCGGCGTCGCCAAGACGAAGGAAGAAGCCCAGCACAAGGTCTATGAACTGCTCGACCTGGTGAAGCTGCCGCGCGACTTCGCACTGCGCCGCCCCCGCCAGTTGTCGGGCGGTCAGAAGCAGCGCGTCGGCATTGCCCGCGCCTTTGGCGGCGATGCCAAGGTGGTGGTGGCGGATGAACCGGTGTCGGCGCTCGACGTGTCGGTGCAGGCAGCCGTCACCGGCCTGTTGACCGACATCCAGCGCGAGAAGCGCACCACGATGCTGTTCATCAGCCACGACCTGTCGGTGGTGCGCTATCTGGCTGACCGGGTGGTGGTGATGTATCTCGGCCAGATCATGGAACAGGGCAACACCGACGACATTTTCTCGCCGCCCTATCACCCCTACACCGAGGCGCTGTTGTCGGCCGTGCCGATCGCCGATACCTCGATCAAGAAGAAGCACATCGTGCTGGAAGGCGACCTGCCTTCGCCGATGAATCCGCCGTCGGGCTGCCCGTTCCAGACCCGCTGCCCGCGCAAGATCGGGGCGATCTGCGAGCAGGAGCTGCCGCCGGTGAAGGAACTGGGCAACGGCCACAAGATCATGTGCCACCTGGACGACGACGTGCTCAATGCCATGGAACCGGTTATCGCCATGCCGGGCGACAAGGCCAGGACCAGGGCCACAGGCAAGGCCGCCGTCTCCTCGTCCGGCAGCGGGCGGGGCAAGGCCGCCGCCGCAGCAGCAGCGCTTGCCGCGATGCCCGTATCTCGCGCTGAAGAGCCTGCCGCGGGAACCCGGGGCAACGCGGAAAAGCGCCGCGCAACGAGCGCGAAAGCTGCCGCCCCGACCCGGAGCGGCGTGGCAGCGGCAGCTTCGTCTGCTGGCAGCGCAGGCACTTCGGCGCGCGCCCAGTCGACGCCCGGCGCCGGCAAACCGAAGACCACAAAGGTTGTTTCGGCAAAGGCAGTGGCGAAGACCGGTCCGGAACGTCTCGCAAGGCCGCAAGGCAAGGCCGACGACCTGAAGCTGATCTCGGGCGTCGGGCCGAAACTTGAAGGTACGCTCAACAAGCTGGGTTTCTGGCACTTCGAGCAGATCGCCAGATGGACGAAGAAGGACATCGCCATCGTCGACGATGAACTGTCGTTCAAGGGCCGCATCGAGCGCGACGAGTGGGTGAAGCAGGCAAAGGCGCTGGCGCGCAAGCCGAAGGGCAAGTAGGCAAGCCGCCGTCAGCGCATGCCGACGATGGGCTCGGGCTGCACCTCGCGCAGCAGCTTTCGTTTCATGGCTCGGGCGAAATCCTGGTAGTCGACGGCCACCTCGACGAAGCTGCCCTGCCCCACGATCATCTGCGAGCGGTAATACTTGTCCAGTTCCGGCGCCTCATTGAGAATGGCAAGGCCGTTGATGGTGATGCCGAAATGCAAGGCCATGGCGCGGGCCTGCGGCAGCAGTACGGTGTGGTCGCGCGGCGGCGTTTCCTCGCCGTCGCCAGACACGTCCACCACCATGCGCGGCGCGGTGTACTGGTTCTCCAGGATGGCGCTGACCGACTTGGCGATGCCGTCACCGAGACCAGTGCCGCCGGACTGGCGGCGCGGAAAGGCGCTTACCACACCTGCAAAGGCCGCAGCAGTTTCAGCGCTGTCAACCACGAACCAGCCGGTATGGTCCTTCGGCCGGCGTGACTCGCCCCACACCAGCAGGTCCACAGCGATCCTTGCGGTGGGACCGTTGGCGATGGCCTCCAGCACCTCGCTGTCGGTAATTGCGGCGGCGATGCCGTCAAGCTGCAGCTGATACTCGCCATCATCGACGCTACCCGACGCATCGACTGAAAACACCAGTTCCAGGTCCACCTGCTCCGCCCTGGCGGCCGCCGGCAGCAGTGTCGCGGCAAGCAAGCCAAGAAATGCCGAGAGTGCGACACGGATTTGCCTGCCGCGGCCAAGTGCGGCACGCGACTGTCGCTTGAAGGCATGACGCCGGGTCGCGGGCGGTGATTGCATCGCTGTCAATGTTTCAGCCGTTTCCTTCCTGAGAGGCAGTCTCCCATGAAATCCCATTACCGCGCAGTTGTCATCGGAGGCGGCGTCGTCGGCTGCTCGGTGCTCTATCACCTGACCAAGAAGGACTGGAGCGACATCCTGCTGATCGAGCGCGATGAACTGACGTCGGGTTCAACGTGGCATGCGGCGGGCGGGTTCCACACCCTCAACGGCGACCCCAACGTGGCCAAGCTGCAGGAATACACTATCAGCCTCTACAAGGAGATCGAGGAAGTATCCGGCCAGTCCACCGGCATCCACATCACCGGGGGCGTGATGCTTGTCTCCACGCCCGAGCGCCTCGACTGGCTGAAAATGGCGCATGCGCGCAACAAGTATCTCGGCGTTGATACCAGGATGATCTCCATCGACGAGGCGAAGGAGCACTTCCCGCTGCTCGACCCCTCGAAGTTCCTCGGCGCCATGTGGCACCCGCTGGAAGGCCATCTCGATCCATCCGGCACCACCCATGCCTATGCCAAGGCGGCCCGCGTCAACGGGGCCGAGATCGTGCGCAAGAACCGGGTGCTGGAAACCAACCAGATCGAGGACGGCAAGTGGCAGGTGGTCACCGAGCAGGGCACCGTCACCTGCGAGCACCTGGTCAATGCCGGCGGCCTGTGGGGCCGCGAGGTGGGGCGGATGGCGGGGCTGGAAATCCCCTCGCTGTGCATGGCGCACCAGTACCTGATCACCGAGGAAATGGACGAAGTCGTCGCCTACAACAAGGCCCATGACGGCAAGAAGGTGGTGCACTGCATCGACTTCGACGGCGAGATCTACATGCGCCAGGAAGGCAAGGGCATGCTGATGGGCACCTATGAGCCCAACGGCGTTCCCTGGTCGCCCAAGGAAGCGCCGTGGGACTTCTCCACCGAACTGCTGCCGCCCGACCTGGACCAGATCGCAGACAACCTGGAGCGCGGCTTCTCCCATCACCCGGCCTTCCAGAAGACCGGTATCAAGAACGTCATTCACGGTCCGTTTGCCTTCGGCCCGGACGGCAACCCGCTGGTGGGTCCGATCCGCGGCCTGCAGAACTACTGGGTGGCGTGCGGCGTCATGGCCGGTTTCAGCCAGGGCGGCGGCGTCGGCCTTGCATTGTCGAACTGGATCGTCGATGGCGACCCGGGCTTCGACGTGTGGGCGATGGACATTGCGCGTTATGGCTCCTACGCCAACATGGCATTCACCAACGCCAAGGTGCGCGAGAACTATGGCCGCCGTTTCCGCATCATGTTCCCCAACGAGGAACTGAAGGCGGCGCGCCCGCTTCGCACCACGCCGCTCTACGACCGGTTCAAGGCGATGGGCGCCTTCTTCGGCGTGGCCTACGGGGTGGAGAACGCACTGTGGTTTGCGCCTCAAGGCAAGGCGCCGGAAGAGCCGGTCACCTTCCGGCGGCCGGAATCCTTCCAGTATGTGGGCGACGAGTGCCGGGCCGTGCGCGACTCTGTCGGTTGCCTGGAAATTTCCGGCTACGCCAAGTACGAGGTCACCGGGCCGGGCGCGGAAGGCTGGCTGTCGCACATGCTCGCCAACAAGGTGCCTCCGGCAGGGCGCATGACGCTCGCCCCCATGCTCAACGAACGCGGCAAGCTGATCGGCGACTTCTCGCTGGCCAAGCTGTCCGACGAGCGGTTCTACATCTTCGGCTCAGGTGCGGCCGAAAACTACCACATGCGCTGGTTCGAGACGCACCTGCCCGGCGATGGTTCAGTCAAGGTACGGGCGCTGGGCCTTGATCTGTGCGGGCTGTCGATTGCCGGCCCGAATGCGCAGAAGGTGCTGGCCAAGCTGACCAGTGCCGATGTGTCCACCGCCGCCTTCCCTTTCATGGCATTCGGCGAAATGGAACTCGGCCTCATCCCGGCCATGGTGGGCCGCGTGTCGTTCACCGGCTCGCTGGGCTACGAAATCTGGGTGAAGCCCGAGTACCTCACCACGCTGCACAGCCACGTCATGGCGGCGGGCGAAGAGTTTTCCATCCGCCAGGTCGGGGGGCGGGCGTTGATGTCGCTGCGGCTGGAAAAGAACTGGGGCACCTGGGCGCGCGAGTACCGGCCCATCTACGGCCCCTACGAGGCTGGCCTCGGCCGTTTCGTGGCGCTGTCGAAGAATGATTTCATCGGGCGCGAGGCGGCGGCGAAGGAGAAGGAGACCGGCGGCGCCCGGGCGCTCACCGTGTTCACCGTGCAAGGCAACGAGGTCGATGTGATCGGCGACGAGCCTGTCTACCACGACGGCAAGTGCGTCGGCTGGATCACCTCGGGCGGGTATGCCCACGCGGCCGGAAAGTCGGTCGCCATGGGTTACATTCCGCGTGAACTGGTGAGTGAATCTAACGGTTTCGAAATCGAGATTCTCGGGCAAATGTACAAGGCGACACCGCAGGCCGAGCCGCTCTACGATGCGGACGCCAGCCTGATGCGAGCCTGAGTTTCCAAGGAGCCGAAGACGCCATGAAGTCCCACTATCGTGCAATCGTGATCGGGGGCGGCGTTGTCGGCTGCTCGGTCCTGTTTCATCTCGCCCGCGCCGGGTGGAGCGACGTGCTGCTGATCGAGCGCTCGGAGCTGACGTCCGGCTCGTCGTGGCACGCGGCGGGCGGTTTCCACACGCTCAACGGCGATCCCAACGTCGCCAAGCTGCAGGCCTACACGGTATCGCTGTACAAGGAGCTGGAAGAAATTTCCGGCCAGTCGTGCGGGCTGCACCTGACCGGTGGCGTGATGATGGCCGATACGCCGGAGCGCATGGACTTCCTGCGGCTGGCCCATGCCAAGGGCCGCTATCTCGGCATGCAGACCGAGCTGATCACCCCGTCCGAGGCCAAGGCGCTGTTTCCGCTGATGGACGAGACCAACTTCGTCGGCGCCATGTGGGACCCGGTGGAAGGCCACCTCGACCCCTCCGGCACTACCCATGCCTATGCCAAGGCAGCGCGCGTGCTGGGCGCGGAAATCGAGCTGCGCAACCGCGTCACCGAACTGACGCAGGATGCCGACGGCACCTGGAACGTCGTGACCGAGAAGGGCACGGTCAAGTGCGAGCACGTGGTCAACGCCGGCGGGCTGTGGGCGCGCGAAGTGGGCCGCATGGTCGGCCTCGAACTGCCGCTGCTGGCCATGGAGCACATGTACCTGCTCACCGAGGACATGCCCGAGGTGGAAGAGTTCAACGCCGCGACGGGCCGCGAGCTGATCGGCGTGATGGACTTCAAGGGCGAGATCTACACCCGCCAGGAGCGCAAGGGCATCCTGCTCGGCACCTACGAGAAGGCCTGCAAGCCGTGGTCGCCCAAACAGACGCCGTGGGACTTCGGCCACGAGCTGCTGCAGCCGGACCTCGAGCGCATCGCGCCGTCGCTGGAGATCGGCTTCAAGCACTACCCGGCGCTTGAGAAGGCCGGCATCAAGCAGGTGATCAACGGCCCGTTCACCTTCGCGCCTGACGGCAACCCGCTGGTTGGTCCGGTGCAGGGGCTGACCAACTTCTGGTGCGCCTGCGCCGTCATGGCCGGCTTCAGCCAGGGCGGCGGCGTCGGCCTGGCGCTGTCGAACTGGATGGTCAATGGCGATCCCGGCGCCGACATCTGGGGCATGGACGTGACCCGCTTCGGCGAGTGGGCAACGCTGCGCTACACCAACGCCAAGGTGCGCGAGAACTACTCGCGCCGCTTCTCGATCCGTTTCCCCAACGAGGAACTGCCTGCCGCCCGGCCGCAGGAAACCACGCCGGTGTACGACATCATGGTGCGCGACAACCACGCCGTGATGGGCGACTCGTGGGGGCTGGAATCGCCACTGTGGTTTGCGCCATCGGCTGATGAGGCGTTCGACACGCCGTCCTATCACCGCGCCAACGACTTTGCCCATGTGGGCAACGAGGTGCGCAAGACCCGCGAGAGCGTTGGCGTCACCGAGATATCCAACTTCGCCAAGTACGAGTTCACCGGGGCGGGCGCGGAAGGCTTCCTGAACCGGCTGATGACCAACACCATGCCGAAGGCGGGGCGCATCGTGCTGACGCCGATGCTCAACGAGGCGGGCAAGCTGATCGGCGACTTCACCATCGCCAAGGCTGAGTGACGAGCGCTTCCTGATGTGGGGCTCCATCGCGGCGCAGAAGTATCACATGCGCTGGTTCGAGCGGCACCTGCCGAAGGACGGCTCGGTGTCGGTGAAGCGGTTCGGCAACGACCTGGTGGGCCTGTCGGTCTGCGGACCGAATGCGCGCAAGGTACTGGAGAAGCTGGTGGACTTCGACTGCTCGAACGACGGCTTCCGGTTCATGGACTTCCGCGAGGCGGACGTGGCCGGCTGCCCCTGCATGATCAACCGCATCACCTATTCCGGCGATCTCGGCTACGAAATCTGGATGCACAGTTCATTCCAGCGCCGGGCGTACCTGGCCATCAAGGATGCCGGCGCAGAGTTCGGTATCGTCGACTTCGGCATGCGCGCGCTGCTGTCGATGCGGCTGGAGAAGAACTTCCCCACCTGGTTCCGCGAACTGCGTCCCATCTACGGTCCCTATGAAGCCGGCATGGAGCGGTTCATCAAGCTGTCGAAGAACGACTTCATCGGCCGCGAGGCCGCTGCCGCCGAGAAGGCGTCCGGCGGCAAGCTCAGGCGAGTGTCATTCATCGTCGATGCGGAAGACGCCGACGTGATGGGCGACGAGCCGGTGTGGGCGAAGGTTGGCGCCACCGACTACGGCACCATCGACCCGCCACACGGCTATGGCGCGCACCGGTTCTCGCCAGACGGCAAGGAGATGCCGCACACGCCAGACCCGCGCATTGACGGCGACTGGCGCGTCGTCGGCTGGATCACCTCGGGCGGCTATGCCCACTTCGTCGACGCCTCGATGGCGCAGGGCTACATCCCGAAGGAACTGGCCGAAGACACATCGGACGGCATGTTCGAGATCGAGATCCTGGGACACCGCCGCCCTGCCCGCATCCAGATCGATCCGCCATTCGACCCGGCGGGCGAGAAGATGGATGAGGAGCTAGAGCATGAAGATCGCCAAGCTTGAAACCTTCACCAACCGCTATGTCGGCTTCGTCCGCGTTACGGCAGACACTGGCGACACCGGCTGGGGCCAGGTCTCGACCTACCATTCCGACATCACGTGCCAGGTCTTCCACCGGCAGGTGGCGCCTTATGCACTGGGCCAGCCGGCCTATGACTTCGACGACTTGCTCGACCGCATCACCGAGCGCGAGCACAAGTTTCCGGGCTCCTATCTGCGCCGGGCCATGACCGGGCTCGACACAGCGCTGTGGGACCTGCGCGGCCGCGTCGAAGGCAAGCCCGTCGCCTCGCTGATCGGCGGCAGCCCCGGCAAGATCCGCGCCTATGCGTCATCCATGAAGCGCGACATCACGCCGGAAGATGAAGCAGCACGGTTCGTGAAACTGCGCGACAAATACGGCTTCGACGCGTTCAAGTGGCGCGTGGGAGCGGAATGCGGCCGCGACGTTGACGAGTGGCCGGGGCGCACCGAGGCCGTCATCCCGGTCGTGTCAACGGCCCTGGGCGACGGCATCGACAAGCTGGTGGACGGCAATTCATGCTATTCGCCTGCCCGCGCCATCGAGGTTGGCCGCATGCTTGAGGACAACGGCATCGGCCACTTCGAGGAGCCCTGCCCCTACTGGGAGCCGGAGCAGACGAAGCAGGTCAAGGAAGCCCTCAGCATCGACGTGGCCGGCGGCGAGCAGGACTGCGACCTGTCCTGGTGGCGCTATACCATCGGTCTTCGGTGCGTCGACATCGTGCAGCCGGACGTCATGTACATGGGCGGCATGTACCGCACGCTGCGGGTGGCGAAGATGGCGGCCGAGGCGGGTCTTCCCTGCACGCCGCATGCGGCCAACCTGTCGCTCGTCACGCTGTGCACCATGCACCTTTTGCGCGCCATTCCAAATGCCGGCAAGTATCTCGAGTTCTCCATCGAGGGCGAGGACTACTATCCCTGGCAGCAGAACCTGTTTGTCGAGGACCCCTATACCATCGTGGACGGCCACGCCACGGTAACGGACGCGCCCGGCTGGGGCGTGGAGATCAGCCCCGACTGGCTCGACAAGGCAGACTACCAGGTTTCAGAAGCGGCCGGTTAGCGGCCAAGCAGAGGAAGCGCCCCATGGCACATGCATCAGACGCGATTGCCACCCCGTTCTCGGACGAGCGCAAGAAGGCCTATTTCAACCCTGCCGGCAAGGACAAGCCGCTCAAGTCGCCCATTCCCCACGCCGTGCTGGAGCGCGCCCGCACCTACCGCAAGCAGCGCATGGTGGAATACGTCAACAAGTACAAGTGTGACGCCATCCTGCTCTACGATCCGCTGAACACCCGCTACGTGTTCGACAGCCCCAACATGCAGCTGTGGGCCACGCACAACCCGTTCCGCTATGCGCTGGTGTTCGCCGACGGCCACGCCATCGATTTCCAGTACCACGGCGCGGAGTTTCTCAATGACGGCAACAAGCAGATCAACGAGACGCGCACTGCAACCACGTGGTTCTACATGGCGTCCGGCGGGCGCACCGAAGAGCGCGTCAACAGGTGGGCGGACGAGCTTGTCTACACACTGCGCGAGCGCTGCGGCGGCAAGTCGAAACTGCGCATCGCCGTGGACAAGGTGGAACACGAGGGCGCCTTCGCGTTGACGGAGCGCGGCGTTGAACTGATCAACGGTCAGGAGCTGACCGAACTTGCCCGCTCGATCAAGTCGGCAGACGAGCTCGAACTGATGAAGTGGACGGTCAGGGTGTGCGAGGCAGGCATGGCGCGCATCTGGGAGAACTCGCTGCCCGGCAAGACCGAGCAGGAAATCTGGGCCGAGCTGCACTACGAGAACATCCGTTCGGGCGGCGAGTGGATCGAGACCCGCCTGCTCGCGGTGGGCCAGCACACCAATCCGTGGTTTGCGGAGGCCTCCGACATCGTTGCCGAGACGGGCGATATCATCGCCTTCGACACCGACCTGATTGGACCCTATGGCTACTGCGCCGACATCTCCCGCACCTGGACCATCGGCCACACGCCGTTCACCAACGCCCAACGCGAGCTGTACAAGCATGCCATCGAGCAGATCGAGCACAACTCGGCAATCCTCAAGGCGGGCATCAGCATGGCCGAGTTCAACGAGAAGTCATGGAAAATCCCGGAGAAATACGTGAACCGGCGTTACTCGGTGGCGCTGCACGGGGTGGGCCTGTGCGACGAGTGGCCATCCGTGCCGTTGCACCCGGACTTTGCCGGCGCCTACGAGATGACCTTCGAGAAGGACATGGTGATCTGCGTGGAAAGCCTGATCGGCGAGGTGGGCGGCAAGGAATGCGTCAAGCTGGAGACGCAGGTGGTCATCACCGAAAACGGCATCGAGCGTCAGGACAGCTTCCCGTGGGAAGACGTTTAGCCGGCGTGCTGGCGTGCCGTTGGTAATAAACGCTTAAGGCTTTGAAAACGCCGCGTTAACCGACTCAGCGCATCAATCATGTTCATGACAAACGTGATTGATTTCTCCACTCGCCAGCGCGAGGCGGCCTTTGAGCGCCGCAAGATGACCGAACCGCCGGCAGCCGTCGTGCTGCTCACCCAGTCCGGCAAGATCGCCGCCTGGGCCACCGGCCGGGGTGCCAACGAAGACGACATCCTGTTCGGCGACGAGGAGGAGGTGTGCTGGCAACCGTTCACCGACGCCCAGGTGCTGGCAGAGAAACTGCGCAAGCATCCGGCAGCCCTTGCCATCCAGCTCGCCGGGTTCTCCATCGAGGCGGTACGGATCTAGAGTCAGCGCTCATGATAGTGTTCAACACGATCTTCGGGTTGGCCTTTTTTGCCTTTCTCTATATCGGCATCATCTGGCGGATGAGCTTCCGCTGGCGATACCTTGCCGACTTCTACGCAGGCGACGGCGGCCCGCCGATTGAAACGAGGCGGCTGCAGGGTGTCGTCCTGATCGGCCCTGTTGCCTACGAGTCACTGCACCGTATCGTACATGTCAGCGCGCACAAGACGGGCATCGGCTTGCGCATGATGCTGCCGTTCTCGCTGTTCCGGAAGCCGCTGTTCATACCCTTTGGCGACATCGAAGGCTGGGCCACCACCTGGTACCTGGATGCGCCTTCCAGCGAGTTGTCGCTTCGCCGGGCACCCGATGTAAAGGTCGTCATTTCGCAGGAACTGGCTCGATGGCTTGCCGGCTACTCCGGCCGGCAGTTTACCTTGCATGACGTTCCGCCCCCGCAAGGCAAGGCCGGTCAGGGCTGGCGCCGGTTCGTACTGGGCGTACTTATCTACATGGCCGTAGGAACGGTGGTCCTGCTGGGCGTCACGCTGTGGAAGTGGGCGGCCTAGCGGGGTTCGCGATCAATGGACATGGACGAAAATCCTCAGCGCTCCCGGTCATCCTACCTTGTCCTGCTTTGGGCGCTGGTCCCCGTGATCGCGATTGGCGGGTTTGCCTTCTGGTACATGTTCAGCCCGGTCAACACGTTTCATCTGACGTGCACCTACACCGCAAATGCCCGGGTAACAGCTGATATCGTGGTTGGCGGACAGCAGATGTCTGCTTCAGCCGTCTTTCAGAATTCCCGGTCCCGGGGCTGGATCTCCATCATGAATTCAGCCGGGTGCATTCAGCCGCATGGCAACGCAACCGCGTTCAAGCTGCCGGGCGGCCGCGTACTGCTGGTCCCTGCCGTCCTTTGCAAGAAGGCGATCGAAGCCCTCGACAATGATGGCTCGGCCGACGTCTTGAGCGCCTGCAATGGCAAGAACGACTACCAGAACTGGGCGGTGCTGGTGGACTCGGCTTCCCGGCCTTCCACGTGGCGCAACGTGGCCAACGGCAACGAGTTCACGATCAGCCGCATGGTGGCGTCCTCGACATGGGACAACCCGGCGGACAACATCGAGACGGTGACGCCCAACCTGCTGAAGGCCGATTTCGAACGCGCAAAGGTGAATTGGAACCAGAGCCCCGAGCGGCTGCTGCCCTACCGGCGGCGCGCACAGCACAAGGCGCGCGGCGAGCCGTTTGAATTCGACGTGAAGTATGGCTCATTCACGCTGAACTGAGCAGCGTGACTCTCGTGCTTTCCACCGTGACGGGCAAGTCAGGGAAGGCGGGCGGCCAGTCCATCCTGTTCCAGTTGACTCATGAATCTTTCGACCATCCGGCGCAACTCCCTGGGCTTGCGGCCCGGGAATGCGGCAATGAATACGGCCACGATGTCCTGCACCGGCTGCGGCTGTTCCAGCAGCCGCCAGATGCCGCCACCTATCTGGTCCAGTGCGTGGATGCGCCCGCGCCTGTCGTCGATCAGAAAGATATCGCCATCCACCTGACGTTCGAGGATGCAGTCATTGCGCCCATACAGTTGCTGTTGCCGTGTCATGAAACCATCTCCAGCAATTGGCTCGCGTCAACGCCGCCGAAAGCCGTTTCCAGCAGCGTCAACGCACTATCCAGGTTCGAGTAGGTCAGCGTCCGGCAATCCGCGCGCGCGGCAATCGAATGAAGCTTGTCGAAGACCTGGCTGGCGGGCAGATTGTGACTGTAATTCTGGGCAATCAGGGCGCGCAGGGCGTTGCTGGTGCCGGACGGCGACAGGCTTGCCGGTTGCCTGGCGTTGAGCCGTCTCAGGCCAACGATGGCCACGATCGGGCGCGCCGCGCCGACCGGCGCCAGCAAGCGAGGTGGCAGACGAAGGTACTGCTGGTCAGCATCGGCAAGGTCTGCGTGCCTTGCGATAAACCCAGCCAGCCCGGGACCGATAGCCTGGGCCGGTAGCGGCAGCCGCAGCCTCGGCTGTGTACCCAGCGAAACGGCGTTGCCCGAATGCCTGTCGATTGCCAACACGTCATCGGCAAACACGCGATGTCCACGCGAGGCAAGGCCCACGCTGATCAGGCTCTTGCCGGCGCGGTGCTGGCCAGGAAACAACACGACCCCGCCGCCCAATTCCACAGCCGCGCAGTGCAGCGTGAAGTAACCGGTATACTGCTCAACGATCCAGTCGTTGAACATGTAGTGGAAATCGCTGACCGCAGTCACAACGCTTTGCGGCCGGCCGAACACGGCATCGGCGGCAAGTCCAACGTCACTCAACTGCCAATCGTACGCGTCACCGGACCGGGTGAAACGCATGCCCGGAACAACATCATCATTGGCGGGCAGTTGCTGTACATCCCAACCGGACAGGATGCTGCCAATGCCAGTGGCGACCTCCTGACACCCGGCGGTATCGACAATCCAGCTTTCATCCTTCCAGCTGATGCCGAGACGGCAAATATTTCCGTTCGGCTGGAGTTCGTTCTGTGCGCCTTGATTCATCACTGACCCCTTGCCTCAACTTGCGTCGCCGCCAGGCCAAACCGGCCTGGCAGCATTGATGTTGTGAAGCGATGCGGCCGGACCGTCAGCAACGACGATCCTGACCGCCAGCCATTAAAGGTCGTCTGCGCAACTGCGGAAGCCCTCGGGCAGCCGTTGCCAGTTTCCGCACCCGCCGATATCAGACGGCGCTGAAGGTGGCGAACCCGTACGGCCCTTGTGGCCCTTGTGGCCACGGTGCGAGCCCTTACCGCGATGCGAGCCCTTGCCACGGTGCGAGCCCTTGCCATGGTGCGAGCCCTTGCCATGGTGCGAGCCCTTGCCACGGCCAGAACCCTTGCCATGGTGCGAGCCCTTGCCACGGCCGGAGCCCTTGCCACTGCCGGAACCCTTGCCACGACCCGAGCCCTTGCCACGGCCAGAACCCTTGCCGCGTCCCGAACCCTTGCCACGGCCGGAGCCCTTGCCACGACCCGAGCCCTTGCCGCGGCCAGAACCCTTGCCGCGATCTTTGGCATGGCCTTCGCTGATGGTCAGAACGGTTGGAGCCGCCAGAAGACCCACGCCCAGCAGACCCAGCTTGGCCAGCGCGGCACGGCGATCCATAGGTTTGTTTTCGGGGCAATCCTGCTCGACTTTCGAGCCGTCTTTACGCTTAGACACTATCGTTACTCCTTGCTAACTCACTAACAAGGACGACGCTCTGGTCCACAAATTCGCCGCATCTACACAAACGTCGACCGTGTTGCATAGATTACGCCTGCCGGAGGCTCCCGGCGGTTATTAGAACGCACACAGATCGTCTTTATACTGTCAAACAGTTTCAAAATATCCGGAACTTGATAACTCTTTGATAACCAAATTTGCGGCTTCGATGAGCGTGATTATTGGCCGAATTCCGCGACCGTTGACCATGATTCCTGCTATTCGGACCGGAAGCGGCATTGATTGCTTGAACCCGCACCCAGCGGTCGACGAATACCTCGTCCAGCATAGTTTTCAGGGCGTTTCGGGAGAATTTGGCGATGCATTTTCAGTGGATGTTTTCCCGATATCCCATGCTGCCGAGTTTTCGGCTATGGCGACTTGAAACCGGCTGGTCTCCGGCTGTCGAATGCTTGACGGAACACCCGGCTGCAAGCGAGTCCGGACGCTCCTACACCAGCATCGCCGCGTGGCGCACGTCGCGGGTCCACACATAAGCCGCCAGCATTGGCGTGGCGCCTGTGTTGGTGGCGTGGGGCACGAACGGCTCGTGCCAGATTGTCTCGCCCGGTTCGCGCGGTTCGAACGGTTCATCCCGTATCCGCCAGTCGCTCTGCCCGGACAGGATCCAGTAGAGTTCCGGCGCCGGGTGAGCATGGTTGGGATACTTCAGGCCGGAACCGAGCAGGAAAAGGCCGAGCAGGAAGTCGTCGCCTGGATAGACGCCGTGGGGGCCGATCACCTCGGCATAGGCATAGTTGTTCATGTAGCCGGGCTGGCCCATGGCCTCGTCCGAATAGTTGGGGTTCTGGCGCCAGTTGAGGTCTTCCTCGAGCGCTGCCAGGGCTGCGGCCACGTCAGGCGCCGACAGAAGGCTTGCCGACACCACGTCAGGCAGGAACCGGCAGGCCGGGAGCCGGGTGGCGTGCGGGGTACGGGCGGCAGCGGCGGAGACATCCTGCTGCGCCAGCCGCTGGAGCGATTCGGCCACGCCGTCATCGCCGGCATTGTTGGCCTCAAGCGTCGAGCGGAAGGCGCGAATGAACCACTGCGCCGCATCGTGAACGTGAGAAGTCATTGCCGCCGGTGCCCCCTCGCACATATTGCCCGCGCACTTGATAGCGCGGGCACGCGCGGACACACAACAAAAACCCCCGGCACGCTTAATGCCGGGGGCCAGTCAGGTGCTGTCAAGCCGGGAGGGGAGGATGTCAGCGCCTGACAGCGTCCGCTGTACGATTGGTTGTGCGAGACTCTCGTTCACCGCCCGTTTCCAGTTCACGACCACGATCCCGCTCCATTGCATGAAGCGTTGATTGCGGGTTCAACCATACATATTCATTAATTAGAATTTTTGACCCAGATCAACGCAATATCGGCCAGCTCTGTCAGCTTGCATCCAGTGCAGTGCCGCAGGGGAAGCTGGGATGAATCTGGTCACCATCATGTAACGGCTTGGTGAGCCGCAAACGGCAGCCCTTGGTGGCCTGGTAATCGGGCTCATTTTCGGTGCGGCGGCGCAGCAGAGCCGGTTCTGCCTGCGCGCCGCGATCATCAGCTTTTCGCGCGGGCTGTTCAACGCGCGCCTGGCGGTGTGGTTGCTGGTGTTTTCCGGGGCGCTGGTTGCCACGCAAATGCTTTATGTCACCGGCATGGCCAACCTCGACGAAGCCCGGCAGATCGCCACCCGGGGCTCGCTGTCCGGTGCAATCATCGGCGGTGCGCTGTTCGGGGTGGGCATGGTGCTGGCGCGTGGCTGCGCATCGCGTTTGCTGGTGCTGTCAGCGACGGGCAACCTGCGGGCGCTTTTGTCCGGCTTGATCTTCGCCGTTACCGCAGAGGCAAGCCTGCACGGTTTCCTGTCGCCGGCGCGCAACTGGCTGGCCGGCCTGTGGACCATCGGCCCGGCGGAAGGGTTGAACCTCTTGTCGAGCGCTGGCGCCAGCCATGGCACGGGTGCGCTGTTCGGCCTCGTCTGGTTTGCTGCTGCGGTGTTCTTCGTGCGCCGCAACCAGGTGCCGGCGGTACAATCGATCACCGGCCTTGCAACTGGTTCCGCCGTGGCGATTGCCTGGTGGTTTACCTACGAGATGTCGGTGCAGGCATTTGAGCCGGTGCCCGTCAAGAGCCTCACCTTCACCGGACCGTCAGCCGACACGCTGATGGTGTTCCTCACCCCGCCCGGCTCGCTGCTGGACTTCGACGTAGGCCTGGTGCCCGGCGTATTCCTTGGCTCCTTCCTGGCAGCCTATGCCACGCGTGAACTGAAACTCGAAGGCTTCGAGGGCGGAGCGGCCATGCGCCGCTACATGCTGGGCGCGGCCTGCATGGGTTTCGGCGGCATGCTGGCTGGCGGCTGCGCGGTGGGCGCTGGCGTGACCGGAGCCTCGATCTTCGCATTGACCGCCTGGGCTGCGCTGAGCGCCATGTGGGCGGCGGCAGCGATCACCGACCGGCTGGTCGACAAGCCTGCTCCGGTGGAGATGCCCGCGCCGCAACCGGCAGAGTAACGCCGACGATGCACCTGCCTGAAGCAGGATAGGCGTCAGACGATCTCCAGCGCCGCCTTGCGGCCTTCGTAGATCGCCATGTGCGCCTTGCGCGGGGCATTGCAGTCGCCCACCTCCTGAAACGGCGGGCAGTCGCCCAGCGCGGTGATGCCATCAACAAAGCTGGTGTCGGGCTCGGCGACGGTCGCCAGCACCAGCGTGTCGAAGCGGTGCTCGAAGGTTGCTCCGGTCAGCAGACTCACCAGGCTTGCAACCGAACCGTCATTGCCGGGTGCACCCCAGGCCTGCAGGGCCGCTTCGGTAATCGCCTTGCCGCCTTCCTGCGCAAAGCGGGCGCGGGCCAGACCGTCCGCGCCGGTGCCGGACAGTTCAGAGGCCAACGCCGGCTTTGCGGTCACGATGGTAACGGCATGGCCCTTCCCAGTCAGGTAGAGCGCGGTCCCGATGCCGCGCCATGAATGCAGGTCGTCAAGCAGCAAAACCCGCTGGCCGATCATCTGCCCGCCTTCAAGCACCGCATGGTAACTCAGCACGTTGGGCTCGTCATGGCCGGGAAGCACGTCGTTCATCGGCAGGGCGCGCTGGAAGCCCGAGGTGACCGGCTTGATGCCGGTGGCGGCGATCACGTGATCCGGGTGCAGGCGGCGCACCGACAACGGCGTTGCCTCCTCGCCAAGCCGGACCTCGACGCCCAGCCGGTCAAGTTCATGGCGGTACCAGCCAATGTGCACGTTGATGCGTTCGCGGGTGGGCTGGCGGGCTGCGAGGCGCCACTGGCCACCGAGTTCCTTGTCCTTCTCGATCAGCGTTACCTTGTGGCCCTGCTCTGCCGCCACGCGCGCAGCCTCCAACCCTCCGGGCCCTGCCCCCACCACCAGCACCGAGCGGCGGCGTTCGTTGCGGGCGATCCGGTCGCCGCGCCACTCCCACTCGCGGCCAACCGACGGATTGACCAGGCAGGAGATCCAGTAATCGCGATAGCGCCTGGCGATGCACTGCTGGTTACAGTGGATGCAGGGGCGAATGCTGGCGGCCTCGCCCTTTTCCGCCTTCGACGCCAGCCACGGATCGGCGATCTGGGCGCGCACCATGGAGCACATGTCGGCCTGACCGGTGGCGATGATCTCTTCTGCCCGCTCAGGCGAGTGGATGCCCGCCTCGGCCTGCACCCGGGCATGGCGCAGGTGGGTCTTGATATGGTCGGCAAGTTGCGCGCCCTCCAGCCCCTCGTGCAGGTGGGTCGGAATGATCGGCTGGTTGCGAAAATAGCTGCCGGTGCCGCAAGTCAGGTAGTCCATCAGGCCGCGTTCGTCGTGCCATTCGGCGATCTCCGTCAGCGCCTCCAGCGACAGCGCCGCCGGGGCCTTCTGGTCCACAGAGACGGCGAGGCCGACGATGAAATCCGGTCCGCACACCTGGCGGATGCGCGACAGGATCTGCGACGAGAAGCGGACGCGGTTTTCAAGGCTGCCGCCCCAGCGGTCGTCGCGGCGGTTCGACCACGGCGTCCAGAACTGGTCGACCAGGGAGTGGTAGGCGGCGAAGATCTCCACCCCGTCGAAGCCCGCCTGCTTCGCCCGGTCGGCGGCTGCGGCGAAGGACTGTATCAGTTCCTCGATCTCGGCTTCGGAAACCTTGTGGCCCCCATCGCTGTCGTGCAACGAGGGCAGGCCCGACGCCGACCAGTTGGCGTGGTAGGAATTCGCGCCGTCGCCGTGCTGGCCGACATGGTAGATCTGCTGGATCATCACCGTGTCGTAGCTGCTGCACGCCTCGTTGATCTTGCGCAGCGGCGCAACGATGGCGTCATCCTCGGCGCGGAAGTTGCCGCGAGTCAGCACGCCCGACCTGTGGGCGGGCACCGGCTCGACCACGATCATCGCCGCCCCGCCCTTGGCGCGCTCGACGTAATAGGCCTTGGTGCGGCGCGACGGCAGGCCGTTCTCGGCCATGTTGTTGGTATGGGCGCCGAAAACGATGCGGTTCTTCAGGCGCTTGTGATTGAGGGTGATGGGCGTAAAGAGGTGCGGATAGGGCTGTGACATACCCACCTTGACCGATCTGAATTGAAGCCGTCCCCTTGGTCACTTTACTGTCATGTTTTCGACGCTGATTTGCCAAGCTTTTTTTCAGTAAACTGACACCATGGCGGATCCGGGCGGTAAAGCGCGGCAATCCAGTCTATGAAACTGCGAACCTTCAGCGGCACATACAACTTTCCCGGGTAAAGCGCGTGCACGCCGAGCGTGCCGCCGCTCCAGCCGGGCAAGACCCTCACCAGCTTGCCCGCGGCCAGGCTGCCGTTGCAGATGAAGTCGGGCTGCAGCGCAATGCCGGCACCGGCAACCGCCATCGCCTCGATTGCATCGCCGTTGCTTGCCATGACCGGCGGTTCGATGCGCACGGCGGCCTGCCGGTCAGCGCCATCGTGCAGCCGCCAGACATTGCCGTCGCTGCCCAGCGTGTAGGCGAGGCAGCGGTGTCCGGCGAGATCCTCGGGACGCACCGGCGTGCCGTGTTCAGCGAGGTAGGCAGGGCTTGCCACGCAGATCAACTCGACATCGGCGATGCGTCTGGCGATCAGGCTGGAATCTGTCAGCCGCGCGATCCGGATGGCCACGTCGAAGCCTTCCTCCACCAGGTCGACAAGCCGGTCATTGAGCGACAGGTCGATGGTGACGTCCGGATTGGCGCGGGTGAAGGCAGGCAGGTGCGGCGCCACGTGGCGGACGCCAAACGACATCGGCACCGAGAGCGCCAGCCGGCCGTGCGGTTTGAGCCGCTGCAGGCCGGCAGCACGGTCGGCCACCTCAAGCCGGGCCAGCACGTCACGGGCGGTTTCGAGGTAGCCCGCTCCGATGCTGGACAGGCTGACCGAGCGGGTGGTTCGGTTGAGCAACCGGGCGCCGAGATGGGCCTCAAGGTCAGCCACATGGCGCGAGGCCATGTTCCGCGACATGCCAAGCTGGTCGGCAGCAGCGGCAAAACTGCCTTGCTCGGCAACGGCAACGAACACTTCGATGGCGCGAAGGCGATCCATATTATCTCCTGTCTCGGGATAATATGTTTCACTCTTGGCAGATTATCACAAGAACGAAATTCGCTACATCTGGTTCATCACCAACACGGGACGGCGGGCATCAGCCCTTATCGACCCAAACCAGAAGGAACCTGCACCGATGACCGAAACCCAGATGACTGCCAACGGAACCGCCCTCCTCCGCGTCACGCTTGGCGTGGCCGCACTGGCCCACGGGTTGCTCAAGATATTCGTGTTTACCCTGGCAGGCGCTGCCGGCTTCTTTGAATCCATCGGCCTGCCCGGCTTCCTCGCCTATGCCGTCACCTTCGCCGAGATCATCGGCGGCGTGATGCTGATCGCCGGCTTCCAGACCCGGGTTGCCGCGCTGGCGCTGATCCCTGTCCTGCTCGGCGCCACCTGGGCGCATGCCGGCAATGGCTGGCTGTTCTCCAACCAGGGCGGCGGCTGGGAATACCCGCTGTTCTGGACCTTCGCACTCGGTGCACAGGCCCTGCTTGGCAGCGGCGCCTATGCGGTGGATGATATAGCCCAGCGCAAGCCGCAGACGGCCTGAAACACACACTGGATCAAGGAACGACGCCATGATCAAGAATATCGAACCAACCCCTGCGCGCCCGGTTTCACCGGGTGCGCGTATCGGCCACGTACACCTGAAGGTGGCCGACCTTGACCGGGCGCTAGGCTTTTATGTCGGCGTTCTGGGCTTCGGCCTGAAGCAGAAGTACGGCACGCAAGCCGCCTTCGTGGCTGCCGGCGACTACCATCACCACATCGGCCTCAACACCTGGGAAAGCAAGGGCGGCAACCCGCCTCCGCCCGGCACCACCGGCCTGTTCCACATTGCCATCCTCTATCCCGAGCGAGCCGACCTTGCCGATGCGTTGAAGCGCATCATCGACGCCGGATACCGGCTCGACGGCGCCTCGGATCACGGCGTGTCGGAGGCACTGTACCTGCGCGATCCAGACGGCAATGGCGTGGAACTGTACTGGGACAAACCGGAAAGCGAATGGCCGGTCGCCGAGGACGGCGAGTTGCAGATGGTCACCGAGCGGCTCGACCTCGAGGACCTGATGAAACTGGCTGCCTGACCTTAAGATTGCCTGCGGAAGATGCGGTAATGGCCCTCCACCGCGTCTTCCGGCAACGGCAGCAGATCGAAGCCCTCCAGCACCAGCGGCAGGTCGGAACACACAAAGCCGCCGGGCGCCACGGCCTGCGGCAGCCAGGGCGCAATCAGGCCGGCCATGTGTTCGTTGTGGGCCTGACGGTAGGAACCGAGATCGCAATTGGCGAGCACCACCTCGCCTGCGAAGCGGGCAGCATACCGGGGAAGCGTTTCCTCAAGGTCGCCAGCCACGAGGAATGCCTCCGGTGGCCGGCAATCCTCGATCGGCACGATCTCCCGGTCGAAGGCGTAGATGTCGCGGTCCGGCATCTGCCAGCGCAGATGATCATAGGTGCGGCCGCGGCCCAGCCCCAGTTCGAACACCGGTCCCTTCATGGTGGCGATGGCGTCGATCACCAGCCCGAGGCAGGCAATCTGGCTGCGCAGGCGCGCCGAGGTCTTCTCCAGCCGGCTCAAGTCGCGCGGCGCAATCTTGATGTCCATTTCGGGCTCAGACCTCCATTGCCTTCTTGCGCCCCTCGTAGATGGCCATGACGGCAGTCCGGGCAGCCACGCTGTCGCCCACCTCGATCATGTCCAGCCCGGTCCCGTCCAGTTCACGGGCCAGCCAGTCGTCGGCCTTGTTGGTGGACGCAATCACCAAAGTGTCAGCCTCGACAACCACGTCGGGCGAAGCGAAGTCGGTGATGACGGCGGCGTTGCCCCGCCACTCCTTCACCGCTGCATCCGTGTGGAACGTGGCGCCCAACGCCTTCAGCCGCTTGCGGATCGGCATGTCGGCGGAGGTGCGCTCGACCTCCTTGGCGACCATGCCCAGCGGCGTGACGACGGTGACCTGGTGGCCGGCCTCGGCCAGGTGCAGCGCCGTGCCTGCGCCCTTCCAGTTGCCGCCCTCATCGAGCAGCACCACCCGCTTGCCCGGCCGGGCCTGGCGGGCCATCACCTCCTCAGCCGAGAACACATTGTCGTTTTCTATCCCCGGCAAACGGTCATGGTGCGGCAGGGCGCGCTGGAAGCCGTCGCCGGTGGGTTGTGAGCCTGTCGCCATGATCACCACGTCTGCGCCGAACGCCGTCACCTCGTCCGCATCCATCGGCGTGTTGAGCCGCACTTCCACCTGCAGCTTGTTGAGCTGGCGCTCCTGCCAGTCGAGATAGTCGATGATCTGGTGACGGCGCGGCTGCAGGCCAGCCAGCCGGAACTGCCCACCCAGCTTGTCGGACGCCTCTACCAGCGTGACCCGGTGGCCGCGCTCGGCGGCCACGCGAGCCGCTTCCAGCCCCGCCGGCCCGCCGCCCACCACCAGAACCTTCTTCGGCTTCGCAGCCGGTGTGAACCGGTCGCCGCCCCATTCAAACTCACGGCCTGCCGACGGGTTGATGAGGCAGGAAATCCAGTAGTCGCGGAAGCGCCTGCCCCAGCACATCTGGTTGCACGACAGGCAGGGGCGGATGTCTTCCGGCCTGCCCTCCTTCGCCTTGTTGGCGAGGTGGGGATCGGCGATCTGGCCGCGCACGATTGAAACGGTATCAGCCTGGCCTGACGAGATGACGTACTCGGCATTCTCGGGCGTGCGGATGTGGCTTTCGGCCTGCACCTTTATGTGCTTGCACACGGCTTTAAGCGCCTCGGCATAGGGTGCGCCCAGCTTGTCGGCGAAGAACACGGTCGGGATGAGACCGGTGAAATCGAAATAGCTTCCCGTTCCGCAGGTGACATAGTCAAACAGAGCGCGGCTGTCGAACCAGGCCAGTACCTCCTGCGTGGCCTCGATGGACAGCGACGCCTCGATCTCGGGGTGCAGGTTGATGGCAAGGCCGATGATGAAGTCCTCGCCAGCCATCTTGCGGATGCGGGCAGCGATTTCGGCGGCGAAGCGGCAGCGGTTTTCGAGGCTGCCGCCCCAGCGGTCGTCACGTCGGTTGTTGAACGGGGTCCAGAACTGGTCGATCAGCGCATTGTAGGCGGCGAACAGTTCGACGCCCTGAAAGCCTGCATCACGCGCCCGGCGGGCTGCTGCCACGAAACTCTCGATGGCGGTTTCGATCTCGGCTTCCGACATCTGGTGCGAGCCGTCGGAGTCATGGAAAGACGGCAGGCCGGAGGGCGACCAGTTGGGCTGGAACGAGTTGTCGAAATCGCCGTGTTGGCCGACATGGTAGAGCTGGTTGCAGATGACCGCGCCTTCCGCCTTCACCGCCTCGGTGATCTTGCGGAAATGCGGAATGACTTCGTCGGAGCCGGGACGGAAATTGCCCCTGGTCAACAGCGCCGTTTCATGCACCGGCACCGGCTCGACAACGATCATGCCAGCCCCGCCGAGCGCACGCTCGCGATAATAGCCGAGGTGGCGTTCGCCGGGCAGGCCGTTCTCGGCCATGTTGGCAGTGTGGGAGCCGAACACGATGCGGTTGCGCAGCGTTGCGCCGCGAATGGTGAGCGGGGAAAACAGGTGGGGAAACGAAGTCATGCTGTCTGGCCTCTTCAGGCGGTTGCGCCGAGCGTCTTCAGGATGAAGAGCGCGGTGTAGAGATCAAGATGACCGCCGCCGCCGTTCTTGAAAAGGGTGATCTGATCGCGTTTGCGGGCGACGTCGTGGCCCGGCTGGCACAACGTGTAGAGGTCAGCCTCGATGTTCTCGCGCGCAATCACCCCGCGACTGACCGGATCGATCAGGTCGCCGAATTCCTCGATGTTCCAGCTGGTATCGACGAACAGTCGCGCCCGGCGAACCGCCTCGTCGTCAACCTCGCGCATGGCTGGCGTGAAGCCGCCCACAAGGTCCAGGTGCGCACCAGGCTTCAGCCACTCGCCCTGCACCAGCGGCTGCGTGGCAGCAGTGTAGCATGAAATGACGTCGCCCTCGCGGACTGCTGCTTCGAGCGAGACAACGGCTTTGGCGTTGACGCCTTCGGTGGCGAGTTCCACTGCCACCGCTTCGGCGCGATGCGCCGTGCGGTTCCACACCAGCACCTTGGACAATGACGGCCGCACTGCCATGTGCGCACGGGCAAGCCACGGCGACAGGCCGCCGGCGCCCACCATCACCAGCGTGCTCACGTCCTCGCGGGCAAGAAGCTTCGAGCCCAGCGCCGAGTCGGCGGCGGTCTTGCGGTAGGTCAGGGACGTTCCATCGATCACCGCGATGGGGGCGCCGTCATCGCCGTTGAACAGGGCATAGAGCGCCTGGATTGCCGGCACGCCCGGGTGACGGTCCGGATTGTCGGGCAATACCGTGACGAGCTTTGAGCCGAAGGCAACACCGGGCAGCACCGCCGGCAGGTTCAGGTATGTTTGCGTGGTACCGCGCACCTGCGCCGTTACATCGGCGCGTCCGGTCAGCGGCGGCGGCTGGCGATGGGCTTGCGCCAGCGCATCGACCAGCGCCAGCCACTCGCAGACGTCGTGAACCTCGCTGGCAGGGACAAGCCGCATCACGCACCGCCTTCCGGCACGGGCACTGTCTCAGGACAGGCCGGGACCGGTGATCTCCTTGAGAAGCTTGCGATAGATGGCTTCCTTGTAGGCGTCATAGTCGTTGGCCTTGATGACGAAGTGATAGGGGCCGCCGACCACCGAGTTCTCGAAATACTTGTCCAGCGTCGGCCACTCGTTGAGGATAGCGAGCCCGTTGATGGTGATGCCGCGCGCGATAACCTCGTCACGGGCAAGATCGACGATATCGCCGCGATTGTTGCGTCCGTCCGAGGAGACATCAATGACGCGGCGATTGGCCGTAAAGGGAGCAGCCTCCAGGACGGCGGCGCCATAGGTGAGCGCCGCGCCAATGGCGGTGCCACCTTCCGAGAGCTGGCGCTGGATGGCGAATACGCGCTGGGCAAAGGCATTTGCCGTGCTTTCGCTGTCAATGACGGTCCACGGCGTCGACAGGGCCTGGTTCTCGGCGTCCGACCACTGGAACACCGTTACAGCAATGCGGCCCAGCGGACCGGACTGGATGGCGCGCTGAACCTCGACCGACTGGAAGGCATGGCCGATGCCGTCCATTTGCAGGCGGAACTCGCGCGCGTCCACCGAGTAGGAACAATCCACCGCCAGCACCAGGATCAGGTCTACCTCGCCGCCAGACTGGGAGATGGCGGGTCCGGTCATCTCGACGCCGGCCAGCGAAACGCCTGCCAGGCCCGCCGCTCCGGCGACAAGCATCCGCCTGCGGGTTAATGGCCGGCGGATGTACTGTGTGTTCATGTTTGCCGCAATTGCTGCCGGGATACGTCAGCTTGGCGCCAGGCCACGCAGGCGCTCTGAGCGGCGGCGCAGCAGTTCCAGCGTGGTCAGCAGGGCAATGGAGATGGCCACCAGCACCGTTGCCACGGCAAGGATGGTCGGTGAAATCTGCTCGCGGATACCCGAGAACATTTGCCGCGGGATCGTGACCTGGGTCACGTCGGCAAGGAAGATCACCGCCACCACTTCGTCCAGCGAGGTGATAAAGGCGAACAGCGCGCCCGAAATCATGCCCGGCAGAATCAGCGGCATGATCACCCTGCGGAACGTGGTGAAGCCATTGGCGCCCAGTGACCGCGAAGCACGGATCAGCGAGTTGTCAAAACCGGTGAGAGTGGCCGTCACCGTGATGATGACAAACGGCACACCCAGTGTCGCGTGCGCAAGCACGATGCCGGCGTCAGTATTTATGAGGCCATCGGGAAAGAACGGGAAGAAGTCCTTCTTGGCATAAAAGAAGAACATGCCGGTCGCCGTGATCACCAGCGGAACGATCATCGGCGAAATCAGCAGGCTGGTGATCGCCGAGCGCCACGGCATTTCAGGCCGGGACAGGCCAAGGGCTGCCAACGTGCCGAAGAAGGTCGCCAGGATGGTCGACAGCACGGCGAACTTGAACGAGTTCACGGCAGCCCCGACCCAGGTGGAGTTGTTCCACATGTCGGACCACCAGCCTTCTGTCGCATCCGGCGCCTGCATGCCGAAGGTGAAGATCAACTCGTACCAGCGCAGCGAGAACGCCTCGGGGTCAAGCGCCAGCATGCCGTCGGTAAAGCTGAAATAGGGCTCGGCGTTGAACGACAGCGGCACGATGACCAGCACTGGCGTGATCAGGAAAATGAAGATCAGCGTGCACGCCAGCAGGAAGACGTAACGTCCGAACTTCTCGGCCCAGGTCGAGTAGGGCGGCATTTCACTCATGAAGAACAGCGGCAAGCCGGTGATGATGGCAAAGCCGATTGCCGGCGCAATCCGACCCATCAGCAGCCACGCCAAGAGGCAGGCCGCAATCCAGGCCAGGTAACCGGGCGAAACATTGATGCCAGCTATGGTCATGTCTGTCACCTCACCCGAACTTTAGCTTGTCGATGCCAATCAGGCGGTTATAGATCCAGTAGAAGATCAGCACGATTGCCAGCAGGATCGCGCCGAGCGCCGAACCAAGGCTCCAGTTCAGCGTCTTCCTGATGTGATCGGCGATCAGGTTGGAAATCAGCACCCCATCGCTGCCGCCAACGAGGGCCGGGGTGATGTAGTAGCCCAGTGCCAGAATGAACACGAGCAGCGTACCGGCGGCAATACCGGGAACGGTCTGCGGAAAGTACACCTTGATGAACGAATAGGTGCCGGTTGCCCCGAGCGAGCGGGCCGCACGCATGTAGTACGGAGGAATGGTCTTCATCACCGAATACAGCGGCAGAATCATGAACGGTAGCAGGATGTGCACCATGGCGATGATGGTACCGGTCTGGTTGTAGATCATCTGCACCCGGTTCTCTTCCGAGATGATGTTGGCGAAGACGAAGATGTTGTTGATCACGCCTTCCTTCTGCAGCATCGCAATCCAGGCGGTGGTGCGAACCAGTAGCGAGGTCCAGAACGGCAGCAGCACGAGGATCATCAACAGGTTGGACTTGCGCAGCGGCAACGTGGCCAGCAGGTAGGCCACCGGATAAGCGATGACCAGGCAGATCAAGGTAATCAGCGCCGACAGCCACAAGGTCTTCCACAAAATCGGAACATAGATCTGATAAAGCGGATCAGCCGGGACGATCTCGTCGTTCTCGTCGTAGGTCATGTCGACGGCGGCGAGATAGAAGGACAGCGTGTAGTCCTGCGAAACCCGTTTGAGCGTTCGCCAGATGTGCGGGTCAGCCCATTTCTGGTCGAGAGAAATCAGGCCCTCCTTGTAGGGACCCTCCTTGATCTGGCTTACCTTCCGGGCTGCGCTTGTGAACAGGCTACGGGAGCCCGGAATCTCGTAGTTCACGCGGGTGGCAAGGTTGCCGACGGTGGCGCCGATTTCGTTGTTGCTGCGCGCCGCTACCATATCCTTGACGAAGACCTCGAAGGTCTCCTCTGACGGCAGGTCCTCGCCGTCCCACTCCTGAATCACTTCGGCGAACTTGGGTAGCACACTGGAGCCAACCGGACTGTACGCAGATCGATACAGCATCTCGCCGATCGGCAGCACGAATGCCACCACGAGGAACAGCAGCAGCGGCATGACCAACATCAGCGCCTGAATGCGCTGGCGCCTCGTGGCGCGGGCGAGTGATTGCTTGAGCGGGACACCATCGTTGGTGGTTATGCCGCCAGGCACACCGGTCGCTGTTAAGTCAGCCATGGTTCGCCTCTTCCCTCACCGGCGGCGCGCGACAGACACGGACCGTCCGGTCATCCCAGAAAAATCATCAAATCAACCGGAAGGGTGCGATGCACCCCTCCGGCCAAGACAAAATAAGCCTTACTGTGCAAGCCAGGCGTTGAAACGCTCGTTGAGCGCATCCTGGTTGTCAGCCCACCAGAGGAAGTTGTTCTGGACGGCGTTCTTCAGGTTGTCAGGCGCGGTCGGCATGTGAGGCGCCATTTCAGTCTTGCCGTCGTTGAACAGGCCAACGAGCGGGCCGGACGACTTGCGGGCCGGACCATAGGAGATCCACTTGGCCTGATCGGCAAGGCGCTGGGTGTCGGTCGAGAACTTCAGGAATTCCAAGGCCTTGTCTGCGTTCGGCGCACCCTTCGGGATGGCCCACAGGTCGAGGTCCCAGTTCTGGCCGTCCCAGACGATGACGAACGGCTTGTTCTCGGCAACGGCAGCGTTGAAGATACGGCCGTTGTAGGCGGTGGTCATCAGCACTTCACCGTCAGCCAGAAGCTGCGGCGGCTGGGCACCGGCTTCCCACCACACCGTGTCGCCCTTGATGGTGGCAAGCTTGGCGAACGCGCGGTCAACACCTTCGGGCTTTGCCAGTTCTTCATAGACGTCCTTTGCGGCGATGCCTTCGGCGATCAGCGCAAACTCGAGGTTCGGCTTCGGACCCTTGCGCAGGCCGCGCTTGCCGGGCCAGGTGGCGGTGTCGAAGAAGTCCGCCATGGTGGTCGGCTTCTTTTCGCCAATGGTGCTGTCGTCATAGGCGTAGATGGTCGACCAGACGATGGAGGCTACTGCACACTCGTGCAGGGTGCCTTCAAGAAAGTCTTCCTTGGCCGGGGTGCCATCGGCGCCGGCAGGCAGGTCGTCCAGGTTCAGCGGCTGGAACAGGCCTTCGTCACACCCGCGAACGGCGTCGGACAGCTCCACGTCGACGATGTCCCAGGTGACGTTGCCGGCTTCAACCTGTGCCTTCACCTCGGCGATACCGCCGGAGTAGTCCACCGAGTTGATGGTGATGCCGGTCTTTTCGGTGAACGGCTTGTGGTAGGCTTCCACCTGGCTCTTGGTGTAGGCACCGCCCCACGATACGGCGGTGATCGAGCCTTCAGCGCTGGCTGCCGTAGAAACGGCGGCAACGGCAAACGCAGAAAGGCCTGCAGTCAGAAGTTTTTTCATTAAGACTTACTCCCTTAGTAGTTCGGCGGCACACAGGGCCCCCGTTCACCGTCCTGCCCTCACTCACGGGGCAGGCCGGAATTCCGTCATTCCTACGCTGCCATATCGTCCAGAGCGCGGCAATCCTCGGCATTCCAACCGACCTCGGCAGACTGGCCTTTCTCAAGCTGGTGGTGCCCGGCATTATTGGGCACCTTGACGATGAAATCGCTATGACCAGCCACCGATATGCGGGTACGGATATGGTCGCCCAGATAGATCATTTCCTCGACCCTGCCCGGCAGCGTGATGGTGTTCTTGCCCTTTCTCGGCGCGATGGTCACGCGCTCCGGGCGGATCGACAGCAGGGTGCGCTCGCCCTTGCCCCGGACGTTCACCGCCAGCGCCTTGACGACGTCACCACTGTCCAGCTTGACCGTGGCGATGTGGTCGCGACCGATCTCCTGAACAGTGCCGCGCAGCTTGTTGTTTTCGCCAATGAACTGAGCAACAAAAGAGTTGAGCGGGCGTTCGTAAAGTTCTTCGGGGGTCGACAGCTGCTGGATGACGCCATCTTCGAACACCGCTACGCGGTCCGACATGGTCAGCGCCTCGGACTGGTCGTGGGTCACGTAGACCACTGTCACACCAAGGCTTTCGTGGATGTGCTTGATCTCGTACTGCATCTGCTCGCGCAGCTGCTTGTCGAGCGCGCCGAGTGGTTCGTCCATCAGCACCAGGTCCGGCTCGAACACCAGCGCGCGCGCAACGGCCACGCGCTGCTGCTGGCCGCCGGACAGCTGCGCCGGTCGACGGCCGGCCATCTGCGGCAGTTCGACCATCTCCAGCACTCTCTTGACGCGCTCTTCCTGCTCGGCCTTCGACATGCCGCGCACCGACAACGGGAAGGCAAGGTTCTCAGCCACTGACATGTGCGGAAACAGGGCGTAGTTCTGGAACACCATGCCGATGCCGCGCTTGTGCGGGGGCACGTTGTTGATGGGACGGCCGTTAAGGTAGATTTCGCCGTTGGTGGCCGGCTCGAAACCGGCCAGCATCATCAGGGTGGTTGTCTTGCCGGAGCCCGAAGGGCCAAGCATGGTGACGAACTCGCCCTTGGCGATGTCCAGGTTGAGATCTTTGACGACAAGCGTTTCGCCGTCGTAGCTCTTCTGAACCTTGTCGAAGCGAACCATTGGTTCGCCGCCTGTGTTAGACTTGCCCATGTAACTCCCCGAGCGTCCTTCCAAATCCCTCGCAGCCGCGTTGGTCCGAATTGCTGTCTTTATCGACAACCAGCATAATCAACTGATCAATTGGTATGCAACAGTGACCACATTTTCGGCACGATCAAGCCCATGCACGTCATTAAGTCGCTTTTTCGCGGCACCAACCCACATTTGAACAGAACCTCGCAAGACTCATGCCAGCTGTAACCCACTGGGTGCGGCGCCATCCCACCCTATGGCAGCGGTTGTCCGGACCGCTTGACCTTGGCCGCCGGGACCGCCAAGTATTCTGCACATGAAAAGCGAGCTTGAAATTCCATCCGGCCTTGCCGGTGCCACTTCCGGCATGATCGACCCGTTCGGCCGGCACGTCAGCTATCTGCGCGTGTCGGTGACGGACCGCTGCGATTTCCGCTGCGTGTATTGCATGTCGGAGAACATGACCTTCCTGCCGAAAAAGGACATCCTGACACTGGAAGAGCTGGACCGGCTCTGTTCGGTGTTCATCGAGAAGGGCGTCCGGAAGCTGCGGCTGACCGGCGGCGAGCCGCTGGTGCGGCGCAACATCATGTCGCTGTTCGAGAACCTGTCGCGGCATCTGAAGTCGGGCACGCTGGAAGAGCTGACGCTGACCACCAACGGCTCGCAACTCGAGAAGTATGCGAGCCAGCTGGCCGGTTATGGCGTCAAGCGCATCAACGTGTCCATCGACACGCTGGACGAGCAGAAGTTCAAGGACATTACCCGGTGGGGCGACCTGAACAAGGTACTGGGCGGCGTGAAGGCCGCGCAAGATGCCGGTCTGTCGGTCAAGATCAACATGGTGGCACTGAAGAACTTCAACGAGCACGAGATCGTGCCGATGATCGAGTGGTGCCACGGCCAGGGCATGGACCTGACGCTGATCGAGACAATGCCGCTGGGCGAGATCGAGGAAGACCGCACCGACCAGTACCTTCCGTTGTCGGTGGTGCGGGCCAACCTGCTTGACCGGTTCAGCCTGGAGGACATTCCCTACAAGACCGGCGGACCGGCGCGGTATGTCGAGGTGAAGGAAACCGGCGGACGGCTGGGCTTCATTACGCCGATGACCCACAATTTCTGCGAAAGCTGCAACCGGGTGCGCCTGACGTGTACCGGCACGCTCTATATGTGCCTCGGCCAGGAAGACGCCGCCGACCTGCGCGCGCCGCTGCGGGCGTCGGAAGGCAACGAACTGGTGTCTGCCGCCATCGACGAGGCCATCAGCCGCAAGCCGAAGGGCCATGACTTCGTCATCGACCGCACCACGAGCACACCCGCCGTGTCACGCCACATGAGCGTGACCGGCGGCTGAACGCCCAACAGAGAACGGCCGCCTGACCGGCGGCCGTGTGGCTGGGTGAAAGATCAGTCGAAGAAACCGAGGGCTTCGAGCCGGTTGTCGAGTTCGTCACGAACTGTCTGGTCCTGACCCTGCTTTGCAGCCGCACCCCATGCCTCGTCGGCGGTTTGTTGAGCTCCCGGCAGCTGACTTTCGGCGGCAACTAAGTCTCCGTAAGCTGCTGCAATCGCATCTGCCTCATCTGCTGTTATTGTATCACCCAACGCCGTCTCGACATCCGCGGCCGTTATGCCCAATTCACCGTTTGCTAAATCTGCATCCCGCAACGCCGCCAGTTGCCCTTCCTCTAAGCCAAGCTGTCCCTTGGTGAGGTCGGTACCGGTTAAGGTGGTTAGCGCATTGGCCAAGTCGGCTTCAATGCTCCTAAGCGCATTCTCAGCGACCGCATACCCATTGATTGCACCGACCTGCGAGTTGATGCTGGCGCTGGAATAGGCCTGCGCAGATGCGCGTTGAGCATTCAGGCCCTTGAACGAGGCCGCAAACTCCCTTGCCCAGACGGCCCGTTCCTGGCCGACCAGCTTGCCGTGCTTGTTGGCAGATTCGATGTTGGCCTTGGCCAATGCAATCGAATTGCTGCGGTTGTTGAAATTGGACTTGGCCGACTGGCTGGCGCCGAGCGAGCCGCCATTGAAATTGGTGCGTGCAGCCTGGGCGTTCGAACTGCGTCCGTTGGCGCCGGCTGTCGATGACTTGCCGGCATTGCCGCCAGCATTGCTTCCGGCGCTGGCGCCGCCGCCATTGCCGTTGCCGCCGCCATTGCCGTTACCGCCACCGTTGCCGCCGCCGTTGCCGCCACCATTACCGCCGCCATTGCCCTTGGCGAGTGCAGTACCCCCAAGGTCAACGCCGGTTTGTGAGTTTGAGACCAACACCGGCGCAACCAGAACGGCACATGCGAGCGCAGCGGTTGCGATTGACCGGGTGAGTTTCATGAGGGCCCTCTTTCTTCTGAGAGAGGTGGTTCGGTTTGTTTGAACAGGTTCCGGGCGTTTTCTAAGTGGATTTCCGCCTCGGTTATGCCGCCGCCGCTTCGGGCATCGGCTGGATGAAGTAGGCCTGATCGGGGGTTTTCCCGTCAAGCGATGAATGCGGCCGTCGGCTGTTGTAGAAGCTCAGGTACCGGCCGATCCCAGCCCTGGCCTCGGACACGCTGGCATAGGCGCGCAGGTAGACTTCCTCGTATTTGATGGTCCGCCACAGGCGCTCGACAAAGACGTTGTCCCGCCATGCGCCCTTACCATCCATACTGATCTTGATCTCACGAGCCGCCAGCACCTTGATGAACTCGGTCGAGGTGAACTGGCTACCCTGATCCGTGTTGAAGATTTCGGGGTTGCCATGTTTCGCCAGCGCTTCCTCCACAGCTTCTATACAAAAATCCGCCTCCAGCGTGATCGACACCCGCCAGGCCAGGACGCGCCGCGTGAGCCAGTCCAGAACGGCCGCCAGATAGATGAACCCGCGCGCCATCGGAATGTAGGTGATGTCCATCGCCCAGACCTGGTTGGGCCGGGTGATGGGCAGCTTCCGCAGCAGATATGGGTAGATCTTGTGCCCAGGCGCCGGCTTCGAGGTGTTGGGCTTGCGGTACAGGGCTTCGATGCCCATGCGCTTCATCAGCGTGGCAACGTGCAGCCGCCCAACCTTGAAGCCTTCCTGGACCAGCAGCCCCTGCAGCATCCGGCTGCCCGCGAACGGGAATTCCATATGCAGCTTATCGATCCGGTGCATCAGCTTCAGATCGGCGTCCGACACCGGGCGCGGCTTGTAGTAGACACTGCCCCGGCTGATCCCCAGCACGATGGCCTGACGGCTGACGCTGAGCTTCGCGGTGGGATCGATCATCTTTTTGCGCTCGGCAGCAGACCCGCCTTGCCGAGCGCGCCGGACAAAAAATCGTTCTCCAGCGTCAGCTCTCCGATCTTCGCATGCAGGGTCTTCACATCAATGGCCGGTTCCGCCGCGCCCTTCGGAGCTTCGCCAAACACTCCGGTGGCGCCCTCAAGAAGCTGATCGCGCCACTGCTTGATCTGGTTGGGATGTACGTCAAACTCCTGCGCCAACTCCATCAAGGTCTTCTCACCCTTGATCGCGGCCACTGAAACTTTTGCCTTGAATGCCGGGCTGTGATTCCGGCGTGGTCGTCTTGCCATGGTCTTCTCCTTGCTCGCAGCATCATGCCGCTGTTGCACGGAAAATCCACTTATCCCGGCTGTTCAGTTTTCCCGAGCCAGCTCTGAGTGCTGGTTAAGGATCAGCTAATGATCGTAGCTATACGGACATTATGACCAGGTTAAGGGAGCCCGAAAATTCTGTCTAAAACTTTACGGAATCAGTAGAAATGCCGGTTCCGGTTGCTGAAAGGGAAGCCGTTTCTGGCAAGGGTGTGGCGAATCACAGCTTCGATGTCTCGGTCTCGCCAAAGATCACCGTGGTGCAGTCCTCATCCCTGACGTGGAACTCCCGCTGACCCATGCTGTGCTTCAACGGCGGCCTGACGCGGCCCTTGGGCAGGCTGCCAAGCTCCAGCTTCAGGTTCTCGTAGAGCGCATCGAGGCCTTTCACATCAACATAGAAGAACTGCTGGCGGTCCGGGTTGCCAAGATCGACGCCCGGCTTCACCTGCTGCAACCTGATCGAAACCCGGTCGCGGCGCATGAAGGCATAGTCGTCTGTTTCGAATATCACCCTGAACCCGAGAACCGCCCGGTAGAACACGATCTGGGTCTTCAGGCTGGTGCAGGGAATGACCGGCGTGACCTGGTGCAGTTCAAACATCACTTACCTTCCGCCGGTCACATCAACCAGCGCGCCGGTGACATAGGACGCGGCATCCGACATTAGCCAGCAGACCGTTTCCGCCACCTCTTCGGCCGATCCGCCCCGGCCCATGGGCACGAACTGCTGCAGGCGCTCGACGCGGTCCGGCTGGCCGGAAGAGGCGTGGATATCGGTATGGATCAGACCGGGCCTGACCGCGTTGACGCGAATGCCTTCGGCGGCAACTTCCTTCGACAGGCCCAGCGTCATGGCATCGATGGCGCCCTTTGAGGCGGCATAGTCGATGAACTCGTTGGGCGAGCCGAGCCGGGCGGCGGCAGACGACATGTTGACGATGGCGCCGCCATTGCCACCATGCCTGGTGCTCATGCGGCGGATCGCTTCGCGGGCGCACAGGATAGAGCCGGTCACGTTGACCCGCAGCGTGTCGTTGATCCGGGTCTCGCCCATCTCGTCAAGCCGCGCCTTGCTGAACAGGATACCGGCATTGTTGACCAGGCCGGCCAACGGCGGCAGTGCTTCGTCCACGGCCCTGAACAACGCGATGACCTCGGCCTCGTAGCCGACGTCGGCCTTGATGGTGACCGCCTTGCGGCCCGCCGCCCTAACCTGCTGCGCCAGCGTTTCGGCCGCATCGGCGGAGCGGGCGTAGTTGATCGCCACATCATACCCGTCGCGTGCCAGCAACTTCACGCAAGCTGCGCCAATGCCCCGGCTTGCGCCGGTGACCAGTACCGTTCCCTTGCCACTCATTTGGTGTTTGCCTCCCCAAGCTGACCGGGAGTATTGCCACGAGTTTCCGGAAATCGCCAGCCTGCAGACAAGAAAAGGCCTTAAATTGCAGGTTTAAGACCCGTCGTTTTCCACAACCGGGGACTTCAACATGATTTCGATTGCACGCAAGCTCGCACTCGCGGGCCTCGCTTCCGTTTTGCTTTGCGCCGGCGGCGTAGCCGCGCAGGCCCAGAAGGGCCATGCCTCATGGTACAAGATGGGCAAGGTGACCGCCAATGGCGAGCGGTTCAACCCGCACGGGCTCACCGCCGCCCATCGCACCCTGCCCTTCGGCACCAAGGTGAAGGTGAAGAACCTGCGCAACGGCAAATCGGTCGTGGTGCGCATCAACGACCGCGGTCCATTCATCAAGGGTCGCATCATCGACCTCTCGATGGGCGCCGCCAAGAAGATCGGCCTCGTGCAGACCGGCACCGCCACGGTGCAGCTGCAAGTGCTCAACTAGGCTGAAACGCCGCTGCGGGACTGGTGCTGGCGTACCGTTCCACCCTATGGTGGAGCCCATGAACCAGCACCATACCATCCCCGCCTTTCATCCCGCCCCTTACCGCCCGCGCGCACTGCTTGCCGCCTGCCCGGTCTATGCGCCCACGCCGCTCCTGCCGATGACCGGACCGGACGGCGGCCCGCTACTCGTCAAGGATGAGACCAACCGCATGAACCTCGGCGCCTTCAAGGCTCTGGGCGGCGTCTATGCGGTGGCGCGGCTGATCGATGAGGCCTGGATCGCCGCCGGCAACCCGGCGCTTGAACCGCAGGACTACATGACCGATGCAGTGCGGGCGTTTGCCGCCGGCATGACCTTCGTCTGCGCAAGCGCAGGCAACCATGGCATGGCGGTTGCCGCAGGCGCACGCATCTTCGGCGCCAGGGCGCGCATCTTTCTCGCCAAGGACGTTCCCTCCGGGTTCGAGACACGGCTCAGGGATCGCCAGGGGGCCGAGGTGGTGCGCGCCGGCGACACCTACGAGCAAAGCGTCGAAGCGGCCAAACGCAACGCCGCCGAAACCGGGGCCATCCTGCTGGCTGACGGATCTTGGCCGGGCTACGTGCACCCGCCATCGCTGGTGATGGAAGGCTATACCGCCATGGCGGAAGAGCTGCGAGAAAGCTTCGAGGTGTCGGGCGAGTGGCCAAGCCACGTGTTCCTGCAGGCGGGCGTGGGCGGCATAGCCGGGGCAATCACCCACATGATCCGCGCCAACTGGGCAGTGCAGCCGGAAATCATCATCGTCGAACCCGACGCCGCGCCGTGCCTGCTCGAAAGCCACAAGGCCGGCAAGCCGGTCGCGGTTCAGGGGCCTTCCTCCAACATGGGCAGGCTCGACTGCAAGGAGCCGTCGATCATCGCACATGGCATCATGCAGCGTTGCAATGTACGCTTCGTGCTGGTGAGCGACGGGGAAGCGGCAGATGCCGCCCGCTGGCTCGGTGAGCATGGGCTGGCCACGACGCCATCGGGCGCGGCAGGCCTGGCCGGGCTGGTCAAGCACGGACATTGCGCGCACCCGCTGATCATTGTCACGGAAGGAGCGGTGTGATGGATACAAGCGTCCTCAAGGGCAAGACGGTATTGGTAACGGGAGCAGCGCGCGGCCTTGGCGCATCGTTTGCCTGCGTACTGGCACAAGCCGGCTGCAATGTCATCATGACCGGCCGGCTGACCGAAATGCTGGAAGGCACGGCCGAAGCAATCCGGCTGCGCTGCGGGGTCAAGCCGCAAACCCGGCTGCTCGACCTGGCCGAAGTGGGCGAGGCCAACCGGTTCGGCGAGGAACTGGCCGCGGCCCTGCCCAAGCTCGACATCCTGATCAACAACGGCGCCCAGTGGCTGGAGGGCGGCATGGACGAGTACGATGCCTATGCCGTCAACACGACCATCAATTCCGCCGCCACCGGCTCCTTCCTGCTCACCCGCAAGCTGGTTCCGACGCTGGTGGCATCAGGGGCGGGCGACATCGTCAACATCGTATCAACCTCGGGCATCCAGGGCACGCCGCTGCTGACCGCCTCGGTGCCATTCTACATGGCCAAGCACGCCCAGACCGCGATGAGCAACGGGCTCAGGCAGGAACTGAAGGGCAAGCCGGTGCGCGTGCACGCGATCTATCCGCCCTATCTCGACAACATCACGCCGTTCGATGACCGGCAATGGCAGGCTGAGCGGACGGACGGTGGCCCGGTAACAACGCGTGACGTGGTCGATGCCGCGCTTTATGCGCTTACCCGGCCGCGCAACGTGACCGCTGCGTCCATCGTGCTGGACGCCGATGAAGGCGGCATGTGGGGCTAGGCAAGACACACACCAGGAGGCCGGCATGGCGCAGGAACACGATCGCAGCATGATGGAAAACCTCTACTGGTGGGGCATTGCCACCATGTTCCGCTGCGAACACACGGGACCCGAGGGGCGTGACATCGTGCTTGCCGGCGTGCCGCATTCGACCGGCAACGGCACGACCGAACGCGACCAGCATCTTGGTCCGCGCGCGGTTCGCAACGTGTCGGCCCTGCAAAGGCGTTGCCACGGCGGATTCCAGATCAACCCCTGGACCAGCGCGAAGATTGCCGACATCGGCGATGTGCCGTTTCCGCGCGCCAACGACAATGAGCACTGCATCGAGCAGATTACCAGTTTCTATCGCGATGTGGACGCGGCGGGCGCGCGCCCCCTGTCGGTGGGCGGGGATCACTCGATCACCGGCGGCATTGTTCAGGCGCTGGGATGCGGCAAGCTGGCTGGCGGCGAGCCGGTCGGCTTTCTCCATCTCGATGCGCATACCGATGTGTTCACGAAAGTTGACCACTTCCTGGGCGCGAAGAAGTCTGCGGCGCACTGGGGCGCCTACCTGGCCGATGATGGCAAGGTGGACCCGAAGCGATCCATGCAGATCGGGCTGCGCGGCCATCCGCGCACGCTCGACTGGCTACAGCCGTCTTATGACTACGGCTACAACGTCGTGACCATGAAGGAATTCCGCAAGCGTGGTCTGGAAGACGTAGTGGCGCAGGCAAGGGAAGTCCTGGCGGGTCGGCCGGTATACATCACCTTTGACCTCGACTGCCTCGACCCGACAGTGGCGCCGGCGGTTTCCAACATCGAGCCGGGCGAGAAGGGGTTCGACATCGACGAGGCGGTCGGACTGCTTCACTCGGTGCGCGGGCTGAACATCATTGGTGGCGATGTGGTGTGCATGATGCCGACCAAGGACAGTCCCAACAACATCACTGCGATGACTGCCACGTCCATCCTGTTCGAGATGCTGTGCATGATGGCGGAAAACGTGGCCACCGGCACCAGCTAGGCACCAGGACGCGCACTAACCGGCCGGTGGGCCGGGGTGCCGCTTCGGGTTCGGCTTGATCAGCGCCAGACCGGCGATGATCAGGGCGAGCGAAATGGAGATGCCGAGGGTGAGTTGCTCGCCCAGCAGCACGATGCCCCAGATGATCGCCGCCGGGGTGACGATATAGGACACCTGGCTGCTGAACAGCACGCCGCCATTGCTGATCATGTACAGCAGCCCGGCATAGGCGAGCAGGTGCGAGAGCGTTGACAGCAATATGGCGCCCTCGGCGATGGAGGCGTCGAACGGCAGGAGCATGGGTGCGCCAAGCAGCCATGCAGCCGGTACCAGCATCAGTGCGCCCGCCGTGGTCATGCCCCACAGCGCGGTGATGCCGTCCACGCGTGGCGGGCGGCGCAGGCCCACATAGACGTTCTCCACCGCATAGCTGATGGCGATGGCCAGGGTGACGGCAGTCCAGAACAGCTCGTCCTCAACCGGTATGTGGGCGCCAGGCAGCAGCAGTATTGCCATGGCGGCAAGGCCCAGCGCGATCCCGCCAAAGCGCTTCCATGAAGCCGTCTCGATGGCCATCAGGATCGACATGCCCAAGGTGATCATCGGGATCAGCGCATAGACGATGGCGCGGTTGCCGGCCGGCAGGTGCATGGCAACCTGGAACGACAGCGCATGCGGAAAGGCGGTGCCAACGAACCCGGTGACCACATAGAATTCAAGATGTGCCCGGTCGAGCACCAGGCGCTTGCGCCGTACAGCCACGATCAGGCTGAGGATGATGCTGCCGGCCAACGCCGACCACAGGGCCACGGTGAGTGCGGCCAGGCCGGTGCTGGTGGCGACGGTGGCGAGCGAAATGGTAAGGCCCCAGCCGATGCCGGTGCCCAGCAACACGCAGACGAGAAGCGCGGTGCGCACCGGGGCCGCGGCAAGGCCCTCAACGCTCATGACGCTGGCGCCCGGGGTTGCCGCGGCGCGGGCCGCCCTGGCGGTGTTGGGGCTTCGGCTTGCCCTTGCCTTGCTGCGGCGCAGGTTGCTGCTTGCGGCGGGCGAGAATCTCGGCATAGGGCCAGTCGGCGGAGGTAGCCTCACCGGCCCAGAAACCTTCCAGTTCCCTGGACGGATCCAGCTTCGCCGCCGCTGGCGGGCTCAGACAGATGAGCGTGTAGTGGGCGTTCCAGTCGGACACGGTGAGCAGCGTCATCGCCTCATCATGGGAATAGGCGGCGCGTGCCGGCACGTCCATCTCGATCAGCGCCAGTTCCGGGTTGAGGAAGTCCTCCACCTCCACATGGGCAGCCGCGTCATCCATCTGGTTGCCGATCTCGACCGTCTCGACGCCCAACTGCCGGTAGAGCCGGCCAATGGCAGGTTCGATCATCGGCGAGAGATAGTCCTCCACCGGCAGCATCAGGTCATGGGCCGAGACCAGCCGGGACAGCTTGTGCGCCCCCTGCCGGTCCATGAACTCGTCCTTGGCGCGGCCGTAATGGCTGTCGATGGCGCGCTCCACGTGGGCGATGTTGCCCAGACCCGCCGCCTGCACCACCCAGGCCCAGGTACGCGGCTTGCCGAACTGCTTCATCACCGAGTCATGGTTGGAGGCGATGCCGTCCGGCCCGGTCTGGCCCAGGCGGGCCACGGCATGTGCGGGGTGGGTTTGCGGCACCCGCTTCAGGTCAAGAAAGCCTTGCTGGTTGAGCTTCAGGCCCGGCACCTGGCAGAACGGGTGCAACGCCACGAAAATCCGTTCAAAGCCCGGACCGGCCCACTGCCGGAAGGTCTTTTCCCAGGACCAGAGATGCAAGCGTTCGATTGTCATGGATGGGGTAATCCGGATCAGGAATGGTGCGGACGGCGGGGGTCGAACCCGCATGACCGAAGTCGAGGGATTTTAAGTCCTTAAAACTCTCGTTCTTCCTCGTTCCGCTGAGTTTCTACAGTTTCCTATTTCTTTGAAAACTATGGATTATCTTTTCCATTAGGTTGATTTGCTATTCTCTCGTTTCCGTTGCCGTGGTACCTCGGTGGTACCAAATTTTATTCTAAGGACAGGACTTGGCGATGCCTCGCCTCACTAAAAGCTTCGTTGATACCTGCAAGCCGCAAACCAGAGAGTACATTGTCTGGGATGACCAAATAGCTGGTTTTGGCCTGCGTGTCATGCCATCCGGTAGAAGATCCTTCCTCCTCAAGTATCGCGTCGGCGGCGGACGCGCTGGTCTAATCCGTAAGCCTTCCATAGGGGTCTATGGAAGCGTTACCCCTGACGAGGCGCGCTCCATTGCCAAGAGGTGGATGGCCAAGATCATTAATGGAGAAGATCCATCAGCACAGCGCGAGGCTTCAAGAGCCGAGGTCACTGTCTCAGATCTGCTTGATCGCTTTCTGGCCGAGTACTCACTGCCGCGCAATGCCGCAAGCACCTATGCCAAGAACCGACGCCTCGCCAATAGCAAGATCAAGCCAGCCTTGGGGCAAATGAAACTGAGCCAGGTTACGCCAGCTGTCATCGCAAGTTTTCATCATAAACTCTCAAAGACTCCTATCGAGGCCAACCGCTGCTTGGCCTTGCTTTCGACCGCCTTCAAGCTCGCCAATGTCTGGGGCATACGCGCGGGTGATAACCCCGTCAGAGGGGTGGCGAAGTTTCGCGAGAACGCTCGAGATCGAGTGCTGACCAAAGATGAGATGGGACGCTTGGGTCGGGCCCTGGAAGATCTCGAGTCTGCGAACGCTAATCCGTATGGAATGGCAGCCATACGACTGGCGGCGCTCACGGGCTGGCGTATTGGTGAGATCTTGAGCCTGCGCTGGGACAATGTGGACCTCGACCAGCTCACTGCCCGCATCAGTGGCAAGACAGGAGAGCGCATGGCACCCTTATCAACAGCGGCTGCATCCATCTTATCGAGCTTGCCGCGGCTAGGTGTATTTGTCCTTCCTGGCAGACGAACTGATAGCGCCCTTACCTATGCCGTCGTAAGGCGCTTATGGACTCAAACCTGTCGAGACGCCGGCATAACAAATGTGTGCATCCATGACCTTCGCCATGGGGCAGCAACCTTGGGTGCGCGGCTTGGTGCATCGGCACATATCCTGCGGGACCTCTTGGGTCATCGCACGCTAGCAATGTCCAATCGCTACGTTTCGAAATTGGTCGATCCTGTGCGTGAGATTTCTGACAAAGTCGCCAATGAGATTGCTGGAGATTTAGAAGCGAAGTAACGCACGCTGGCAGTCACTTGGATCACAATCAGACATCCGCGCCGAACTCATGGCTCGACAGCTTTTTTTCCAGCAATAGGTCCTTTTTTGGAAGGCAGTGAGGCGCGGGATCCGTGATTGCTCATTTCAATGCATAGCAAGTCAGCGTGAGAGAGGCTGAGACAGGACGGGGCCGTGCGATGCTACCTAATATTTTCTGCCCTAGAGCGCGGCAAGGCACCGCCACACAGACGGCCGGTGGGGGTCCCAAGCACCCCTGGGGGGTCTAGCAGCGGGGCCGGCATCTGATCCGGGACACCGCCAGATGGATGCCAGTTCGCGGGCAGGTGGGAATGTCTCCTTTTGGGGGTACAACGGCCGTAAACCGAGTTGGCAGAGAACTTCCGCTTTTGACCCCAAGCGGACATCTCTTTCGATTGCAGTTCAAGAAAGCTTTCTGAAATCGGAAGCGTAGGGAACAAATAAAATGGCGCCGCTCGATCTCTCAAGCGACGCCATTCGTTCATACCATTAGACGTTAACTTAGAACCGATAGTTCACGCCAAACTTGAGCACGTGCATGTCCTGATCAACGTCAAAAATGGCGGTTCTCGTCTCGCCTGCGCCAGTCGTACGGGTCAAGGAAACATCATCCGAACCAAAGTCGATATAGTTGTACTCGACCTTCGCAGACCAGTTGCTGTCGAACGCATATTCTGCACCTGCTCCGATGAACCAACCGATGCGAGTGTCGCCGCCGTTATAAATGCGATTATTGTTGCCAAGGTGGCTATAGTCTTCATCAGCCACGGCAAGACCGCCTTCTGCATATAACAGCGTCTGATCCATGGCCATGCCGATCTTGGGACCAACTGTCATCAACCAGTTGAGCTCAGTGCTGGCGTTGCGATCTGTTGTGAATTCATTCTCGTTTTCACCGCTAGTGTCGCCTTCGCCTTCGCCTGCCTGCCAGCTACCAGTGCCGTCCATGCCGGAAAACGAGAAGTCTACCTCGCCGCCGATGACAAGCGTATTGATCTGGTGGTTGTAACCGAGCTGAAAACCGCCAAGGAAGCCATCCATGCCATAGCTGGTCTTGACTTCACCACAGCCGCTGCAGTCTTCAGGGCCGGTATTGGGATTGCCGCTGTCAATCAGCGTCCACTTCTTATCAGACCAGCCATAACCAGCGTGGCCACCCAAGTAGAACCCATCCCAGCTGAACGGCATGGGCGCGACAGGCGTATAAAGGTCTGCTGCCATAGCCGGAGCAGTAAATGCACCGAGCGCGAACATCGAAACCAGTAGCTTTTTCATGAGTACCCCTCTTTAAGCAAGCTTCAGAAATCTTGGCTCCTATGTAACATGGTGCAAACCTCATGCACTAGAAATTTGTCATAGGGAGTGTCAGAAACATTCGGATTGTTGCATTTTTGCAACGCATAGGGCGTCGGCATCATTATGCCGCAGCGTGGCCATCAAAAGCTCGACACCGTCGTCTTTTGGCACATCTCGGAACTCTCCGGGCCTTTGCAGAAAGAGTCCGTTGTTGGGGGTAATGCGGAAGTTGCCCGGAGGCGTGATGAGCCGGTCGAGACCGCTAGGCGCCGTCTGATTGCTGGCTGAGGCGAGAGGCCCCCACCGATACAGACCTGCCCCCGAGGGACCCATGGGGACCCGGAGGGGGTGTACGGGACGGCCCAATCCTATTCCGCAGCCGCCTTGTCCCGTGCATCCTTGAGGATACGGAATACGCTGGCCCGGCTGATGCCAAGGCGCTCGCCAATCTCTTCCGGCCTGATCCCTTGCCCCCGTAACTCGATGACCTTGTCCGCCTGTCGGCGAGCAGTAGGCACCCGGCCCTGGTACTTGCCTTGGGCCTTGGCCCGGGCAATGCCTTCACGCTGACGCTCCAGCATCAGTTCCCGCTCGAACTGGGCAATGGAGCCAAGCAGGTTCAGCATCAGCTTGCCGGTCGGGCTGCCGGTGTCCATGTTCATTTGCAGGATATGCAGCGAGGCGCCCTTGCGCTCCAGCGTGCTGGTGATCTGCACCAGGTGCTCGACCGAACGGGCCAGACGGTCCAGCCGGGTCACCACCAGTGTGTCACCATCCCGGATATAGTCGAGAGCCGCGTCGAGTTGTGTGCGCTGCCCGACACTGGAGACCTGCTCACTGAACACCTTCTCAGCCCCGGCCTGTTCCAGATCACGGATCTGAGCCTCGAAACCGGCTTGCTGGTCCAGGGTGGAAGTACGGGCATAGCCGATCTTCATGGAGGCTGCCTCCTGTGCAGGTGGTCTCACTTGTCTCTATGAGAGTCTGCGACAGCTGAGTCCAGGTGTCAAAAGGTATTCGTGTGAGACTCGCTTGACGCCAGAACTCCAGTCTCACTTGAGGTCGCCCGTGTGCGACTTCCAACGGATAAGCTTCTTGGCTCTCCTGCCTCTTCAGTCACGTCCGCAGTACCGTAGGCGACCTCTGTAGCAGCTTCCTACCTGCCGCTGTTATCGCAAGCTGATGTTGAGACCTGACAGGTCGAGCGAAGCCTCTAGACCCACTTGTCTGCCTCTCAGAACTAGCTGAACACCTTTTGAATTAGTAGCAACGAGGTTGTCCGCTCCGCCACCTATAGCCATCGAAGCCCCGACACCAGAATAAGCTCCCTCAATGTCGGCAATATTGTAGAGATTGCGAACCTCACCAAACAGGCTGACTTTGGCCAACCCGATAACGAGACCTGCGCTGAGACCACCAACCTTCACTGGATAGCTTTGTCCGTCACAGGTCAGGGTGCCACCACCACCTGTACCGCCAACGACAAAGCCGCCCTTAGTTATTTCCAGAGTGAGCTGGCAGGCCATCTGTGCCTGCGCTGGTGCAGTTGAAGCAAAGGCAACAACGGCCAGCAATGCAGCCTTCAGGGGGAGTATCTTCGTCAGGGGTTTAAGGATGTCCACTTCACAATCTCCTTCTTTGGGTGTTCGTTCATATTGCCATGTCAGTTCAAGCCAAGGCTACCATAGTCCCTAATGCCACGACACCGTAGTGAGGTGTTTCATGCCTCAACGATCAAGGCCAGCCCGGACGATCAACCAGAATGCGGTAGCGTGACTGCACTGGGGTTGCACTTGGTCAGCCGGCAAGGGTTGTTGAAACCGATGGCGGCCTGATAGTCTTGCAGGGCTGGCTATCCTTCTCCCTTGAAAGCTTGGCCAGCATGGGCCAGGTGCGTTGACCCTGCAGTGAGACGCTGCCTGGCCCGCCTATTCCACAACCCCGTCCGTAATGGCAGAACTCAACTGCATCAGCACCGCGTGATGCAGGGCGGCGTTGTCCATCCCCTGCACCTTGAGGTCCGTTGACGTAGCGGGCTTGCCATAGAGCCGGTCCAGGATCGACTGAGAGGCCACGGTGGCCACGCGGGGATCATCCGACTGCGCCAGCTCCACCAGCTTGCGGGCCGCATCTGGAGCGGCTGCCGACAGGATCTCCTTCACCTCGGGATCGAGGCCAGGACGGCCTTGCGGGTTGCCACTCTGGCCGGGAACGAAGCGGCCGTTGGCATCCCTGATGTTCGTTACCTCGCCCATACCAACACTCCTGTTGTGGCCTGATTGCAGGTGATCCGGACCTGCCTGACCAGGTCATTTGCACACAAACAATATACCGTGATTTGCGGTATTGCTTCAACCGGTGCAGCTCCAGTGCCCATTGCTCGGGCCCAAACAAAAACCCCGGGCTTGTGACCCGGGAGAGTTAGGGTGAGAAGTGGGGAAGTCTGACGCTTCCTAACGGGAGAACCTTTGATGCTCAGCGCATCCCAACCAGGTTGATGCCGATGTCGCGAGCTGTGCGGGCATCGATGTTTGCAGGTGCCAGCAGACCATGGCCTTTGTTCGAGCGGAACAGACGCTGGGCTGATCCGAAGATGCTCTGTGCGAAGTTGGTGTGGTGCTGTCTGATCATGGCCTCGGTCCTTCCTGTGCAGGCAATTCCTGTTTGATGACCACAACTATCATCCACCCGCACCCGGACGGATGTGCAATTTATCACATTCCGAGGACGGCAGTTTTACCCCCAACAACGGACTCTTTCCAGGAAAGCGCGGAGAGTCTGCAATGTGCCACTAGGTGACATCCCATTGTAATTCAGAATGGTATTGAAGGTCTGGCATCGATAATCTCCGCAGTAGGAGATGAGGAATGGAACGTCGCCTCGCAGCCATACTTGCGGCCGATGTCGCAGGGTACAGTCGTCTGATGAGTGCGGATGAGGCGGGAACGCTGGCTGCTGTCAATTCCTGCCTTAGCCAAGTTCTCGAACCCTCCATTGCCGAACATGGTGGGCATATTTTCAAGCGCATGGGTGACGGACTGTTGGCAGAATTTCCCAGTGTCGTGCGGGCGGTCGCATGTGCGGCAGAGATCCAGGATGGTATGACCAGGCGAGAAAATCTCGATGGCCAGCCGATCCAATTTCGCGTCGGAGTCAATCTTGGTGACGTGATAGCTGAGGGCGACGACATTTTTGGCGACGGCGTAAATATCGCGGCCCGCCTGGAGGCCTTGGCTGAACCAGGAGGCATCTGTGTCGCGGGGACTGTTTACGATCAGGTACGAGGCAAGGTCGAAGTGACATTCGACCATCTTGGCGAGAAGCAGCTAAAGAACATACCCGACCCGGTTCGAGTGTACCGCGTTGCCGGAATGTCACGGCGAGGCAATTCCTTCGAATTGTCCATAGGTCTAGACTTTACTATTCCCGATTATCCCTCGATTGCTGTCCTGCCCTTTACGGTGATGAGTGCAGATTCCGAGCAAGAGTTCTTTGCTGACGGCGTGGCCGAAGACATCATCACGGCGCTCTCCAAGATCAGTCAGCTTATGGTGGTTTCCCGCAACTCGACCTTTACCTACAAAGGTCGCGCGGTAGATGTGAAACAAGTCAGTCGAGAACAGGGCGTACGCTATGTAGTCGAGGGTTCCGTTCGCAAAGGTGGCAATAGAGTGCGGGTCACAGCGCAGTTAGTCGACGCGCAGACCGGGCTGCATCTCTGGGCCGATCGATATGACAGAGACCTTGAAGACATCTTCGCCGTTCAAGATGAGATAGTCCGAGAGATCGTCACTGCCCTGGATGTCAAGCTGCGTGAAGGTGAGCAACATCGGGTCTGGGCGAGTGGAACAAGGAATCTCGAAGCTTGGGAATGCGTACGTCTAGCGACTGACGGCGTCCTCGGTGGTACGACGGAGGCGAGGGCTAGATCGACGAAACTGATTGAGCGCGCCCTCGAACTCGATCCCAATTATCCCACCGCGTGGGCCATGCGCGGTTGGCTATACTTCAATGAAGCGGATGTAGGCGGCGGGCTCGCTGCTCGCGACAAGTTTGAAGCAGCACAGGCAGGAGCGTTCCGTTGTGGGCATCGCGCCCTCGAACTGGATCCGGACTATGCTGATGCCTATGGGATGCTGGCGCTCACGCATCTGAATGCGGGTGAGCACGACAAGGCAATTGAGATGGCAGAGAAGGCCATCGCACTAGATCCTAACAGTGCTGAGAACTTGGGTGGGGTTGCATCGGCCGTCATGACAAAGTCCGGTAAACCTGAGCGCGCCATAGAGCTCATCAAAAGAGCAATGCGGCTTTGCCCATTCTACAGACCCGGGTTGCTGCGTGGTCTAGGTACTGCATACCGCGCGTCTGGCCGATTGCAGGAAGCCGTCGCCTGCTATCGGGAATCAATTAAGCGCGAGGCTGGCTATCTGGCCGCTTACGTGAACCTCGCTTCCGCATTGGGAGAATTGGGTTGGGGGGATGAAGCGCGCGAAACGGCTCGTGATGTGCTGCGGCACGAACCCAATTTCTCAATCTCCCAATACATCGCTGGCCTCTCGTACCGCAACCAGGCGGACGTTGATCGCATCGCCGCGGGGCTTCGTGCTGCGGGGCTTCCGGAGTAGGCAGGGGCCTGTCCGAGTTCCCAGCATCTTCAGACTTGGCTACAACTGACCCCCGGCAAATAGGCAGCTATTGCCTTGAGAACGGACACACGCTGCCCGTAGCGAGCAGTCTGATCAGTGCCAGGAACTGCCTTCTTTGTCGTCGAACAAGCGGTTTTCTAGCCCTCGCAGTGACGTAATGCGCAGCGTTTGATAGCATCGATCACTGAGAGGTTGTGTCCAACCAAGCACGGAAAGAGTCCAAATCGGGCAGAGAGGTGCGTTAAATGAGCGAACCCATTGCGGATTATCTTGAAAAAGGAGACGGACCAACCGTTGTTCTGATCCACTCAAGCGTTGCTGGCGCGGGCCAGTGGCGTCGTTTGATGGACTACCTTTCTGATGAATTCCATCTGATTGCCGTCAATCTATATGGCTATGGAGGAACTGATGCATGGTCGAAGACACGCGACCAGACGTTGCAAGATCAGGCAGAGCTGCTGAACGCGATCCTGCCCGATCAGGAAAGAAGGTTTTCTATAGTTGGTCATTCATTCGGTGGTTCGGTTGCGATGAAAGCGGCTGCATTATTTGGCGATCGCGTTGAACGACTTGTACTCATAGAACCCAATCCGTTCTATTTGTTGGAACTCGACGAACGGCTGGATGCATTTGCTGAAGCCAAAAGCTTGAGGGACTGCATCAAGGAAAATGGTGGTAGAGAAGATTGGGAGGCAGCAGCAGCCGTCTTCGCTAACTACTGGACAGGCGACGGCAGCTGGGATGCCATGCCGCAAGAGCGACGAGGGAAGTTCGCTCACGCTTTGAAACCGAACTTCCATGAATGGGATGCAGTCATGAACGAAAGTGTCCCTCTGTCAGAATGGATTTCCAAACTACCCACGAAAACGACCGTGATCAGTGCAAGCGACACTGTTAACTCGATACGTGAGATCGTCGATCTAATGAAGCAGACGTGCACCGATTGGCGTTTTGAGCAGCTAGAGAGAGGCGGGCATATGGCCGCGCTGACCCAACCTGATAGGATGAACCAAGTAATCAGGGATGCACTGGGTTAATAAGGCAGCTTTCTATTCTCGGTAGGAATACAGAATGAACTACCAATCACCACACGGCATCGAATGACAAAAAGACGTTTTGCAGGAATCGTATCGCTCGATGTCGTCGGTTAGCAGTCGCTACATTCTGCGATATCCCTGCAAATCTTTGAGCCGGTTGCCAAACTTGTGGAGCTGGAAACCCGCCAAGTTTTATGATGGTCGCATCCGACAAAACGGCTTCAGGGTCATACCTACTCTGCGGCGACGGCCTTCATGGCTGCCTGAGCGCAATGGCAGGAGGCACCGACCGGTAGATCGGAGCGGGCTGCGGCCAGCTTCAGGCGCTGAGCTATCAGTTTCGCCTCTGCCGTGTCGCCGGCACCACGTTGCCGGAGGCATTCGTCAAGACCCTTGAGGCTCCAGATATTGTCAGGGTGAATGCAGGCGCGGGGCAAGTCGCCGGCAAGGCCCAGATCCTCGCGGTAGGCCTGCTCCGCAAGCTCAATCCTGCCTTGCTCAAGTGCCAGTGCGCCCAGCGCGTGGCGTACGGGCTGGATCCAGCCCCAAGGCTCGTCATAGGCCAGCGCATCTTCCAGCTCGATCGCCTTTTGGAGATGGGTGAAGGCCTTGTCGTGATTACCCTTCCGGTACTCCAGTTCACCGTCCAGCATCTGTTCGGCAACGTCGAGCAGATCGATGCATCGGTTGTTATGGAGATAGCGGCTCTCAGGCACCTTGGCGCGCGCCTCCATGAACTTTACCCGCTCGGCCTGTGACTTTGCCACTTCGCCCAGCGCAGCGTGGGCCACGGCCTTGGCGTAGTGCAGCGAGGCAGTAGTGTTGCAGTAGAGGCGCTGATCTTCAGGCAGCGGTTCGGCAATGATTTCGCGCCAGCGGCCGAAGCGGATCTGCACATGGGTCTTCATGGAGATATAGCTCTCGAGGAAATCTGCCATGGGCGGGCTTTCCAGCTTCATCAGCTCCACCGGGATTTCTCTGATCATCTCCTGCGCTGCAGCCATGGCAGGTTCGTATTGGCCGAGGAACATCGCACCGTATATGGCGAAATGGTAATTGTGGACGCGGTACGCAGTGTAGAAGTTCATCCTTCCCTGCTTTTCGGCGACCTTCAGGTCGGCCTCGATCCCCTTCTGGTTCCAGTGCAGTGCGTCGCGGTATTCGCCGCATTGAATGTCGATGTGGGTCGGCATGTGGACCAGGTGGCCAGCATCCGGCACCAGTTCGCGCAGCCGATCGCCGGCCATGAGAGCCTTTTCCGGGGTAGGCGACATCTCCATCAGGTGGACGTAGAGGTGGAGGATGCCGGGGTGAACGCGTCCTTCGGGCGTGTCGACGAATTTTTCCAGCACCCTTTGTGCCTCGACCGTGGCAGCCCCCTCAGCAACTGTGTTTTTCCAGATGTCCCACATTTTCCATGGGGTCTGGTTCAGTATTGCTTCGGCATAAACGGTGGCGACCTCGATGTCTTCAGGATGAGCGTCGTAAGCCTTCTTCATCGCGGCTGCGAAGTCATCGTTCCACGGAGCCTGCTCCTCGATCGGCTCGCGCTGAGGGTATCGGGCCGGCAACGCTTCGATAAGAGCTCGTTCGATGGGTGTAACTTTACCGACCAGCGCCAGCGCAGCCTGTGTGCTGTCATAGGCGGTGCCCAGAGCGCTGGACTTCGTGTCCGGATCCATCATCCACCACTCGAAATTATAATTCGGGCCGGCAGCGTAGGCGACGCCCCAATGGGCCATGGCACAGTCAGGATCGTGCTCCAGGGCCTTCTGGAAACATTCGATGGCCAGTTCGTGGTTGTAGGAGTACGTCCAGACCAGGCCACGGTCGAACCAGAGTTGAGCGTCAGGAGAACTCGTTGTGACTTTCCGCGAGTAGACGTCGATGTCGAAGTAATCCATGACAAGTTTCTCCCTGAAATCGATGGTCGTCCGCTTCCTTACCGAAGTGCCTGCTGTTCCTGGCACTTCTATGTTGCAGTCCCATCTTTAGGGTGGCGCCCGCGAATGTGACGGTCAAGTCGCAATTCAGCTTCAACTTCGGCCGGTTCTGCTGTTTGCGGGGAGCGTCTGCTATGCTTCAAGTGCAGCATCGCCAGAAGCCATCGCTCCAGCCCAAACAATAACCCCGGGCTTTTGACCCAGGGCGGTATTGCTGTTTTGTGGTTGCTGATCTCAGCTTAACCAGTAGCAGGCTTGTAGCTCCCTGAAGCCTTCTTGGCTGCGGCCATCGCTTCCATTGCTTCACCCGCTGTCATTAGCTTGGTCGTGGCACCACCAGACAATGCGCCAGACGCACCAATCGCCAAGGCGCCAGCAGCCATCGCCTTATCGTCAGGGGCTTCGATCAAGGCAACAATGTCTTCTGATCCGAAACAAAAGAACAAGTGATGAAGTTTGCCGCCAACCGCTTCAACCAGTGGGCGAGCCGCAGCCTCGCGGTCTTGAGGATTATCAACCATCGCTTTCAGCGCAGCAGCAGTGTAGCGACCTTGAAACATATAAAATGGCATTGGAGTTACCTTCCTGGAAATCCACTCTCGCCAACGGTGATCGAGGCGCGAGCAGATCGATAGTATGCGCCTGTCTATGCTCCTCGCACAAAACAAAACCCCGGGCTTGTGACCCGGGGCAGATGAGGGTGAGGAGGATGCGGAAGTCTGGCGCTTCCTGCAGGGAGAATCCAATGTGCTCAGCGCAGGCCAACCAGATTGACGCCAATGTCGCGAGCCGTGCGGGCATCGATGCGTGCAGGTGTCAGCATCCCAGCCGTATCGCTGGAACGGAAAAGGCGCTGGGCTGATCCTAATATGCTCTTTGCGAAACTGGCGTGGTGCTGTTTGGTCATCGTTCCGGGCCTTCTGTAGATTAGCCGTCCTGCTTGGTGACCATGACTTTGATCCATCCGCACCCGGACGGATGTGTAATTTATCATATCACGAGGATGGCAGCTTTACCCCCGATAGCAGGCATCTTTGGCAGCGGAGAGGATCGTCCGGAATGTGCCACAAACGGTAATAGTCATGTTGGCTGCGTTTAGCCTGCAATAGCCGCTTCTAAAATTGGTAATGCAGTGGTCAGACCTGCTAGCTCAGCCTGCTCCTTGAGCATGCATAGTTCCGAGACGGTTGCTTCGCTCTTGTTGCCCTGGTTGACCTTTGCCAAAGCTCGTGCCCGTCTGATCATGAAGTTTGCCCACTCCAAAGGCTGTGACTGCGTATAGAGCTCTAGCCGATCTGCATGCCGCTGCACCGACTGCCACTCCTGTCTCAAAACGGCGTCATCAATCGCGATCTCTGAGAACCAAAGGTAGTTGTGAGCCACGCAGCCCGTGCCCAAAATTTCTTCTGCCTCCCGTAAAAACTCAGCGCGTTCCTGTTGATCAGCAGATACAGCTGCGCAAGTGCCTAGAACGGTTGGTCCAATGAATGTCATGCCAACTTTACGAATTGCCGCAAGTGCTTCTCCGGCGTATCTGCGGGCGTCATCAAGCCTGTCTTGCTTTTGTTTCACAAGCGCGAGTGTCCTCAGGGTCTGACCAAGGAAACTACTGGAGCTCATAGATCTTGCAAGATCGGCAGCCTCCATCAAAGACGTCTCGGAATCTTCCAAATCGCCGAGCTCGTAATTCATGATGCCGGCTAGCATTTTCCCGAACAACAGCGCTCGGTTATTGCGCACTTCTGTGGCCATCGCCTGCACATCCCGTGCATTACGCAAGGCCTTCCTAAACTCCATCAAGTGGATTCTCGACCAGCCAATCATGTGAAGATTAGCCACTTCAAGCTGACCAAATCCGTGTTGCTGACAAAGGTCGACACATGCTTTGAATCGCTCACATGCCGTTTTCATATGGCCTCTGAGATAGTGCGCATCAGCAAGCCCACTCAGCGCTCTTGCCTGGGCCTCAGGGGATTGAATTTTCTCAGCAAGCTCTAAGGATTTCTCGTGCTCGGCCATACATTCATCAATGCGACCCAGCGGGAAACACAGATTGCCACGCAGATAATGAATATAGGCAAGTTCAGATTCGAGAGCTTCTTGCGTCGCTAACCGTTGGGCCTCATCGAGTGCCTCAAATGCGGGTGCCTGGCGATCAGCAATGCGAAGTGCCGCGGCAAGCCCGCTTAGAGCTTTGGTTCTACGTTGATTGTCTGGGGCACATTCAGCTGCCGCTTCGAAGGCTTCGATTGCTTCTTCAGTGGCCCGTGTGCTGAGCCGCGCATCGCCCAACACGCAATAGAGATCGCAGAAGTCGAACTTTTCGACGGCCAGTTCCAAGCCTCTATGGCAAAGCGAAATCGCGCTTTCAAAGTGGAGAGCCTCGGCCTGGTTTCGTGCCGCTCCAAGGTATGCTTCGGCCGCTGTCGCGTCTCCGGCTCGATCGAGGTGCTGAGCATAGAGAACCAGGTCGCGATCTCGATACCAGTAGGCTGCCTTCTCATGCAGCCTGCTTCGATTAGCCTTCAGCAGAGAGGAATAGACACCATCCCTGACAAGCGCGTGCGAGAACAGGAAGGCATCACCATCTGGTCGGATCAGATAGCGATCGATGAGGTGCTTGCAATCATATGCTCCGTTCTCCGTGACATGTCGGAGAGCCTCCAGACTGAATCTCTGGCCAAGAGTCGCTGCAGCCTGAATAGCCAGTTTGTCTGCTGGGTCGAGGGCATCCACGCGCGCTTGCACGATGCTTTGAATCGATCCTGGTACTGTACCTTCAGTCGCAGTTTCCGCTCCACGTAACAACTGTTCGAGAAACAGCGGGTTTCCATCAGCCCGCTCGACGCAGGCCTTGGCAAACTTGTCAGTCGCGTCGAAGAATTTGCAGGCCAAGGCAATGGCATCGGCATGGCGCAACGGACGCAAGTCTACAGTGATGATCGGTGTCGAGCCCGTCGTTGCCCTCCAGGCATCGCCGATCTGATCTCCTTCAAGGCGAGAGGTCATCACAAGAACGACGGGGGAGTCCAAAATTACCTCTGTCAGGCTTGCAAGATGGTCAAGCACAAGCTTGTCGGCCCAATGAACATCCTCGATGATCAGCAACAGCTTGTTGTGCTGACTGAGGTGGGTAACGATGCTAGCAACGGTTTCGCACTTGCCCTGATTGCGCCGGACGTTGTCCATGGCACTGTACAAGGACCGGAGCTCGAGCGGTTGCGGTAGCCCCAGCAAATCATTCAGGAAGACGACGTGATCCTTGCCAATGACATTGTCCCTGAGTGCTGCTCCGACAGCCGAGGTCAGCTCACCTTCACTGGATGATGAGGATACGGAGAGCAGACCGCGGGTTATCGATCGAATGGCATCCTGGCCCTTGCCCGCGCCAAAATCCAAAACCAGCGCACGATGACAGTCAAAGCCTTGTTGTGAGGCTAGTCGTTCAATTTCTTCGGTAATCCTTGTCTTACCGATACCAGCCTCTCCTCGGAGGTAGATGACGTGACCCGCCTGCGTCTGTGCCGTAGCTTCAAGAACAGCCCTGAGTTGCTGCAATTCGGCTTGCCGCCCAACAAACGGACGCGAAATTGCTGGGCCGTCCGTACCGGTTAGTTCGATTACCCGGAATGCCTTTACGGGTTTGGAGATTCCCTTCAGCGATAGATGTCCAACGTCCTCCGCACGAAACCTGCTATCAACAGCTTGCATGACCAACTCGGAAACAAGAGTCTCATTTGGTCCGGCCTTGTCGGTAAGACGGGATGCCAGATTTACGGACTCACCTGTCACCGTGTAGCTCTCATTGGAGCCAACACCGCTTGCTATGACCTGGCCGCTTGCAACGCCGATGTGTACCTGGATATCACGGCCAACAGCTTGGGATACCGCTGGCATGGTTTCGTGAATTGCAGCCGCGGTCCGCACCGCACGCTCAGGGTCATTCCCATGCGAGACAGGGGCTCCAAACACGGCCATAACGCTATCGCCGATGTGCTTGTCAACGCTGCCGCCAAAACTTTTGATAATCTCGTCAACCGCATCGAAATAGGCGGTCAGCATGGCATGAGTTGACTCGGCATCCATCTCGCCAGTCAGCTTCGTGTAACCGCAAATATCCGCGAAGAGCACGGTAACTTGCCGTCGCTCACCCAGCTTAACGGTCTCAGATTCATGTCCCGGCTCTGATACAGGGACAGCCCGTTGCTTGCTGCCTGCCTGCCTGCCATTGAGGTCAGCGATGGCCCGAAGCAATTTCTTGCGCGGCCCCATGGCAAGCCCGAGCTCACGCAGGTCTTGCTCATTGAGCTCACCGGCAGCCTCGAGGTCGATCTCGTTGTCGACGAACGCTTGGTGGTGTTCGCCCAGTCCCAACCGTTCCAACCATCGTTTGACTTCATCGGTCATCGTCAGCCCTTATCGATCAACTACAATCATTACAGATGATCTGGCGTGACGCTAGCAGAGCTCGACTTGTCTCACGGCTATTGCTCAATGTCTGCAGAGGGTCAACTTCGGCCGGTTTCGCTCTTTCCCGAGAATGTCTCCTGTTGCACCAAAAGCAGACCTCACCGCCGCTGCAAAAAGAGGCTTCTACACGGGCAATTCCTTGTTGAACCTGTGCGATGGGTACTACAACCACCTGAAAGACAACTTCGCTCAAAATTCCACGTGTACACGAGTGGTTTTCAGACTGGCGGCCTGGCATCCGGTCTGGCCCAGACCTTTGACGAGGTCGGGGAGTTCCGGAAGCCGCACCGGGTACAGCGGAGGCGATCAGCGACATTGGGCACAGGCAACCCGTCTGGCAACTTGATGCTGTTTGGATCGACGTACTCATGCCGGTTGCAATTCATGCAGCCGATCTCCAGTGCTTTGCCGTGGCGGCGGAGGTCACCCATCGTGACGGGGGCAGGGTCATGGAAATCAGACATGATGACCATGTTGGCAGAGGATCGGAGCCACCTCAATCAGCACACCGACCCCATGCTCAAAAACCGGTTAAACTGGTAAAAACCTCAAGGCAGCAGGGCCAGGGGGAGGTTTTTGAGGGTTTAACCGGTTTTCTCGCACTGGGTCGGGGTTCGAGTTACCCGGTCATGCGGCGTTCTCGAAGGCACCCAAAATAGCCGGGTTCACCTGGTAACGCTTGCTAGGGCGCCCACCCTGCGGACCAGAAGACAGGGCAATTCGTCGGATAATGTCAGCCTCCTCCAGGATCGACGTCGCCTTGTCCACCTCCTTGGCCGATTTCAGCCCCTTCCGGTTCAGCTTGTAGACGTCGCTGGAGGAGAACTCGCTCCAGCCACGCTCCCGGATAAGCCTCACCAGGGATCGGGCTGCTTTCTCTTCCTCACTCTCAGAGGCTTCCGCATATGCCCGCTTTGCCATTGGCAGAATGTACCGCTCCATCAGCAAGACGGCCCGGCCGAAGCGATCGGCATCTATACCTGCAGGCTCGGGTCCGCTGCCACAAGCCCACTCCATGTAGGCCAGGACCAGCGACAACCGGGCTGCGGTTCCCGGCAACTTGCCAATGAACGAGCACAGCAAGCCATCCGCCTGGCTTTCCCATTCACGAACCCTCATCCGCAAGTCATCCATCAATGACTTTGCGCCCTCATCGAACAGCACCCTGCCGTAGACGCTGCCTCCGTCCCCGGACGGGATCATGTTCAGCTTCAGGAGTTGCCGGATGGAGCGGCGGATGAAGATTTCATCCAGCCCGGTTCGAGGCCTTTTCATCGGCGCCGGGTTCGGCCAGATGGGCATCAGCCTTGCCGTCAGCCCGTCATCGTCCTGGCTGAGCAGCTCCTTCAGCCGGTCGGGCTGGATACCGCCGGTGACGCCGACGCTGAGATGCTGGACATAGACCGGTTCGCGGTTGATGCGCTGCTGGGTGTAGCTGCGACCACCATAGGCTTCCAGCCAGAACGGCCGGTCCGAGCCACCACCGGAATAGCGCGTCATCGACTGGAGCCAGCCCGACATCTCGTCACGGAACAGCAGCACACCCTTCGGCTGCCTGGACAGGATGAGGGCCAGTTTCTCGATGGTGGCATCGGTCACCGACAGGCTGGGAAGGTGAGGCTCGGGACCTGGATGGGCAGCATCGGGCTTGCCCGGGGCCTCCTTGCCGGCATCAAGTGCCTTCCTGGCATCCTCTTTCCACTTCGCACCTGCAATCTTGGCCACCTCAGCCTTCTGGCGCCACTCGGCCAGTGCCTCCTCGACATCCGCCCGCAGTTCACCCTCCACCTGCTTGAGAGGAGACAGGACGGCATCCATCGCAGGTGACTTGCTGCTCGACGGAAGCCCGATCAGCATCGACCACAGCACCGGTGGTTCACACCACCCGTCCCATGGCGACACCCAGCGGGCATTTCCGATAAGGCTCGCAAAAACCGTGAAAACCGTGAAAACCACGTAGTCAGGCGGTGCAGCCTTGCAGTCGGCGGCATCCCGGACCCATTTCGCCCACGCCGGGCTGAAGACCTCGTCCAGAGGAAGGTGCGGCGGTGGCGGCAGTTCTGCGTTGAGAAAGCGCCAGTTCGGTTCAGGCCATTCGGCACTGGCGTTGGCGATGAACTCTTTCGGGTTCCGTTCGCCCTTCCTCGCCAGGTGTGCCGCAACCACGGTTTCAATGTCGGGCAGCTTCGTGCCGTCCTTGAGTTTCAAGTCGCCCTTGGAGAACCGGTCGATGGTGGATTTTATCTCCCGCTCGAACTCGTCTTGCCGACGTCCGGGCCGGGTGAAATCAACCTTGCGCTCGTACTGGGGCCATGCAGCCTCCATGATATCCGGGACAGTCGGCTCGCAGCCATTCTCGCCAACCCACTCGATGAAGTGTGCAAGGATCGTCTTCAGCATGTAAGTCCGGCGGCCATCGATGACCTTGTCCTTCATGCCGAAGCCGTTGGCACTCCAGGTGACACCGTCATCATCGACGATGACCTGGACCTGCTGCTGTGGGGCGCTCGGGCGCGGTGCAAACACCCTGGAAAAGGCATCGAGGCTCACCGGCGTGTCACTGATGTGCTGCACCTGGGTCAGTTCGGTCTGCCGGCCTTCCTTGATCGGCCAGGCAATGGACCCGCCCAACCGCATGATGCGGCCGGGGTTGCGAACAGTTACATCGCCACCCAACACATCCGCCATGGAGCGCAGCAAGGTCTGCGAGTTCCTCGGGGTCCGTGATAGGCTCCGCGAGCAGCCACCACAGTTGCGCCCGGATGTGGGGGTGGGTTCCAGTTACCACTGCGAACGTCGGCTTCAGGTCGCCATATATCGGCGATGCCTTCTCCGCCACGCCGGCATCGTCCAGGTCGACGTACACAGCGGTCAGGGCGTAGAAGTCGTCGTCAGTACTGCGGCGGATCGGCGAGCAATCCGGCTTACGCAAGGCGGCGCCGACGTAGACATTGCACTGCGGGCGGGAGTTCAGTTCCACTGCCCGGGTAACCAGCGCATCGATGTCGTCGATGTCAAAGTAGTCGGCAAAACGGGCCGCACCTTTATCATCGGTCCAGGCCAGTTCGATCTTGCCGTCGGCATATTCGGAGTGGTTGCAGAACAGGTGGCGGAGATGTGCCTTCATTGCCTCGGCATCAGGCTTCAAGTTGGTGTGGGCATTCATTTGCAGCCCTCCTTCGATCCAAGGCCGGACAGGTCGGCAATGACGCAAGCCAGCTGCTCCGACACACCAAGCTGCTTGCGCAACTTGCCGGTCGCCGGGTTGGGGCGCTTCAGGTCCCGCACGCGGGCAGCAGTCCAGAGCGGAAGCTCGTTGATAAATTGGGGGTGATGAGGTATTTTCATCTCACCGATCTCCTTCAGATTTCGCAGTTTGGGTGGGTTGGTCATGGCTTGGGTCGTTGGCGCGACCTGAGCCATTTTCTTTAAAGGCTCCTTCTTGCTGATTTTCGCCCGTGTACACGGGAGATTTCGCGAAGCCACGGCTTCGAGACGGGTTCGGGTCCACTCCGAGCCGGTATGGGTGCAAAGCACACGTGTAGACAGTGCAGAGCTTGATCTCGCGAGACTGATAGCAGGTACAGTCGAGGCACTTCTCGCGGATGGCGCGCAGGATTTGGGCCTTAGTCGTCATGGCCAGATCACCCTCGGGCATCATTGTACTGGGAAGTGGAACTGAACTGATTAGCAACGACCCAGCTGTTGATGTCGGCGGGGCGATAGACAACACGGCGTCCAAGCTTTGAGTAGGCAGGGCCTCTGCCGGACAGCCGCATTTTTGCCAGCGTGCTCATTGACAAACCGAGCCATTGAGCAACTTGCTCGGCGCTAAGAACAATCGGAGATTCAGTAGACATTGGTCCATCACCTTCGTTGCGCCGGACAACCCCGGCAGGTGAGTGGACGTTAAAGACTGTGGAGTGGGTCAAGAATGTTAAAACCGGACTTTCCTAGTCGTCGGTTTTCGCATCTCGGCCCTTTGAGCAAACTGCCCGGATTGTCGCTTCCCATGACTCTTCAGGAATGTCATCACCGGCAGATAACCAGCAAGCCTCGACAAACTCAGCGAATAAGGTATTTGGACCAGCAGGTGCTGGGCGACCCGTGAAAAGCCACCAAGTATGAGCCAAGGAAGAGACAAACTCGTGCTTCCATTCAATACGCGGTTTGCCGCCTTGAATAGGGGACAGCTTGTCCAATTTCTCCCAAGCCCACCCCTCGATCTCAGTGATACGCTTCAGGGCCATTCCCAAGAATGCTTCGGCTTCAGTTGATGCGATGTAGCGGCGTGCTGTTTCCTCTGGCGAGCAGCCACTTGTAAAAGATGGAAAAGCGCCAAGACTATCGCCCGAACCATCGAGAAAGGTCATAACTGCTTTCTTCAGATCGATCACATGGCTAATGAATGAGTCCGTGTCATCAAGCTCATACTGGCGGTAGGCTGGATCAGCCCCAGCAACACGTTGGAATGCGTAGCTCAAGTGGTCTCTAACTAACTTATGCGGTCCGCCATTAATCGATATGATTGAACTTTCAAGACTTTTGGGATCTCTTGGACGTAGCATTGGCGGCGTTGTACGTTCGGCCAATCGAATAATAACGGCGTCAACCGGGAGCCAATGTCCATCATTCGGTGACGGAATGCGGTCATCATCCAAATTATAAGCTAGCTCTTTGAGACGTTCGCTTTTAGCGTAAAACATCTCAAAATGCTCAGAGAACGGAACCCTGCCTCGACTATTGTGTCTCTCTTTCATCACAACGGATGATGGCCGATTCTCAGTGCTCGAAATAGAGCGCTCGGCTTTAAACTGGAAGCGCGTTGGCAATACGATTTTCCAATCGATTGCATGCTTCCTTCAGCACATCATCGTCGAGACGAGCGTATTTTAGTGTTTCGGCGCTATTGCAATGAGGTGAACAAATTTAGCCACTACATCCCGCCACACGGAATTAAACGGCCACAGATTTGTTGAAACGAAAACAGGGTGGTCAATCACGTCGTGGTACCTTAGTGGTACCAAAAATTTATCAGCACGTAAAATCAACTTCAACAAAATCAGATTTTATTGTTTATTTTCAAATTGGTGCGGACGGCGGGGGTCGAACCCGCATGACCGAAGTCGAGGGATTTTAAGTCCCTTGCGTCTACCAGTTTCGCCACGTCCGCGGGGAACTCAATGCTCCGGGGCGAGCCTATAACAGGGAGTTGCGGTCTTCCACCAGTCTTTGGGCAGCGCCATAGTCCGCCTTGCCGGAGCCGAGCACCGGAATGGCCTCAACCACCAGGATGGCCTTGGGCACCCAAAGTTCGGGCACGCCCTGCTGCCTTGCGTAGGCCAGCATTTCAGCGCGCGCAGCGTTTTCCATGTCGGTGACCAGCACCACCTTCTCGCCCTTCTTGCCATCATCGACGCTGACCGCAACATGACTGTGATCGGGCCACAGCTGCGAGGCCAGCGCCTCTATGGCGCCGAGCGAGACCATCTCGCCGCCCAGCTTGGCGAAGCGCTTGGCGCGGCCCTTGATGGTGACCACGAGATCATCGTCCACCGTGACGATGTCGCCGGTGTCGTGCCAGCCGCCCGCCGGCGGGGTCAGCTTGCCGCCATCGCCGGGCAACAGGTAGCCAGCCATCACGTTGCCGCCCTTTACCGACAGGCGCCCGCCCTCGTGGATGCCCTTGACCGGCTCGAGCCGGTAATCGATGCCGTGCAGGAGCGGCCCAACGGTGCCGGGGCGGTTGGCCTCCGGCGTGTTGAGCGATATCACCGGCGAGCATTCGGTGGCGCCATACCCCTCGACGATGCGGGTGCCATGGGGTTCCCACAGGGCGCGGGTCTCGGGCTTCACCCGCTCGGCGCCGCAGACAATCATCTTCACTGACTTGAGGTCTGCCGGATCGGTAGCGCGGGCGTAGCCGGCGACGAACGTATCGGTGCCGAACAGCAGGTCCGCGCCGGTCTCGCCGACCAGCTTCGGTATCTCGCGGTAATGCAGCGGGCTGGGATACAGGACCGTCCGGATGCCGTCGATCAGTGGCAGAAGCAGGCCGCCAGTCAGGCCGAAACAGTGAAACACGGGCAGCGGATTGAAGAAGGTCCTGAACTGGCGAAGGTCGATATGGGCGGCGATCTGGGCAATGTTGGTCAGAATGTTGTGGTGGGTCAGCACCACGCCCTTCGGCTCGCCTTCGGAGCCCGAGGTGAACAGGATGAAGGCCCGGCTGTCCGGGGTCGCGCCGCTGGACTTCGCTATGGAAGCGGCACGCAGCTTGTCCCACACCCCGCGCAACTTGGCGACCGTGCCGACGCTCTTGCGGACGTCTTCGAGATAGAGCACCTCGACCTGCTCGCCCAGGCCCTCGACCAGGTCTTCCAGTCCGCCCTTGGCCACGAACAACCGCGAGGTGATGACCAGCTTGACCTTCGCCGTGTTGCAGGCGGATCGGACGTTTCTGAGCCCCCAAGTAAAGTTGAGCATGGCGACCGTACGGCCATGCCACAGCAGCCCGAATATGGTAACGGCAGCGGCGTTGACGTTGGGCAGCAGAACGCCCACCGCCTCGCCCGGCGCAGTGCGGGCGGCAAACACCCGGCCCAGCACCTGCGCGCCCAGGATCAGCCGGTCATAACCGATCGGCTCGCGGTTCTGGTCTTCGAGGATGGGGGTCTTGCCGCCCATGCGGCCGGCCGTGCGCAGCAGCGCCAGCGGCAGGGTCATCTCCGGCAGTGTGGCGTCGTAGTGCGGCATGATCTTTCAGGTTCCCCCGTTGGCCACCCCTTGAGCCCCCATAGGCTCAGGCCGTGGCGCCGTTCCGGATTGGCGGTGCAAACTGCAATGTGAGGTCCCAGGGCAGGTAAATCCAGGTGTCCTGGCTGACTTCTGTAACGAACGTATCAACCAGCGGACGGCCGGAAGGTTTCGCATAGACGGTGGCAAAATGCGCATTGGGCAGCATCTCGCGCACCGCACGCGCCGTCTTGCCGGTATCGACGAGGTCATCGACGATCAGCACGCCCTTGCCGCCGTCCTTGGCCAGCTCCTGCTTGACCTCCTTCAGCACCGTCAATTCACCCTGGGTACCGTAGTCGTAGGAGGCGATACACACCGTATCGATGATCCGCAGGCCGAGCTCTCGCGCCACGATGGCCGCCGGCACCAGCCCGCCCCGGGTGATCGCCACCACGGCATGGAAGGGTCCATGCTCGTCCAGCCGCCAGGTCAGTGCCCGGGCATCGCGGTGGAACTGCTCCCAGGATACCGGAAACGCCTTGTCGTAGCGTGGATCGACATTGCCGCCCTGAACCATTCCGGTATTCCTCCCAACCGCTGCACCGGGCAGCTATTTGCACCAACACTGCGCGCCACGCAATGCCGCCCTGCTTTGGACACATGTGGCGCAATGGGGCGAACTGCCATAAAGGAGGATCATGAGCCCATTGTTGCAAGCGCCCGCTCCCATTGCCGCGCCCGCCGTACGCGGCGGGTTGCTGATGTCGATGGCGATGCTGTGCTTCGTGCTCAACGACACGGTGGCCAAGTCACTCGGAGGGACCATAAACGTCGGCCAGTTCATTGCCGTGCGCGGGGCCTTCGCCAGTATCATCATCGCGTTGCTGGTGGTGGCCATGGGCAAGGCGGCCTACATCCCCAAGGGCCTGTCGCGCCCCGTGCTGTCACGCACCTTCTTCGACGTGATCTCGACCTTTCTGTTCATCATCTCGCTGTTCCACATGCCGCTGCCCAACATCACCGCCATCCTGCAGGCGGTGCCACTGGTGGTGACGGTCATGGCCGCCGCCTTTCTCGGCGAGGCCGTGGGCTGGAAGCGGCTCAGCGCCATCCTGGCCGGGTTCGCCGGCGTGCTGATGATCGTCAAGCCGGGTGGCGAGGGCTTCAACGTCTATACGCTGCTGGCCATTGCCTGCGTGTTCACGGTTGCCATCCGCGACCTCGTGACCCGCAAGCTGGACGGGTCCACGCCGTCGATCATCGTCGCCTTCACCAATGCGGTGTGCGTCATGCTGGGCGGGGCCGTGTGGATGCTGTTCGACGGTTTCGAGCCAATTGCGCCGGCCACGCTGGGGCTGATCTTCGTCGGCTCGATATTCCTGGTCGGCGGCTACCTGCTCACCGTCATGGCACTGCGCGACACCGAGGTGGCCCATACCGCGCCGTTCCGCTATACGCTCATCGTCTATGCGCTGATCCTCGGGTACGTGGTGTTTGGCGACGTGCCCGACGCCTGGTCGCTGATCGGGATCGTGCTCATCGTCGGCTCGGGGCTGTTTACGCTGTACCGCGAGCATCGGCTGAAGAAGCGGCTGGGGTTCGGGCCACGGCTGGTGCGCTGAGATGACCATCCGCATCGAACATATCTACCGCTATCCGGTGAAGGGCATGCGCGCCGAGCGTCTGGAGCGCGGCCAGCTTGAGGCTGGCGGCGGGCTGAAACTGGACCGGGCCTTCGCGTTCACCTCAGGCAACCTGCCGCCGCCAGAAGTCAGGCACCGCCTGGTCGCCGTCGAGCAGTTTTCTGCAGATGACCTACTATCCGCAGCTTGCAGGCTTTTCGGCAAAGGTGGACCAAGAGGCCGGAATACTGCGCGTCACCTCGCCCGATGAGCACACTGCCACGGCGGCGCTGGACGGGGCTGACGATGATGCTGTGAACGCGCTAATGAACCGGCATTTCAAGGCAGGACCCAAGGGGCCGATCCGGCTCAACCGCATCAACGCCATGCCCGGACTCTGGGACTTCGCCGACACTACCGTATCGATCATCAACCAGGCTTCGGTCGAGTGGCTTGAATACGTGAGCGCCATGACGCTGTCGGGCTTGCGGTTCCGCGGCAACATCTATGTCAGCGGGCTGGAGCCCTGGGAGGAGTTTTCGCTAGTGGGCCAAACGGTGCGCATCGGCAAGGCGCGGCTGAAGCTGCTCAGGCCGGCCATGCGCTGCGCCGCCACCGCGGCTGATCCGTGGTCGGGCGACACCTCCATCGATGTGCCAGGCATGATGCGGCATTACCTGGGCCACGTGTTCTGCGGCATCTATGCAAAGGTCATCGAGGCCGGAGACATCTTCGAGGACGACCGGCTGCGCCCGATCGATGACGAGCCGTTCAACCCGGCATCGGTGGTGCCCGCGCCAACGCCGGACCCGCTGCTGTGGCCGCGCGCGGCAATTGCGGAACGCGGCAGCGACGGCGCCGTGTCGCTCACACCGGCAGACGGCAACTGGCCATTCCTGCCCGCCAATGCCGGGGCGCGGGTCATCGTGCATCCGGGCCTCGATCACATGGGCGAGCCGGTCCGTGCGGCACTCGGCCATACCTCCTCACCCGGACAGATGGTGCTGACAGGCGACGGGCTTGACGGGCTGTTCGACGGCGCAAGGGTGATCGTCTCCGGTCCAGTGCCGCTGGGCAAGGGCCGCGCCTGAACGTCATATCAGCGGCAGGCGTATGTAGCGGCCGGGATTGTCAGGGTTGGCGTACTTGTTCATGGCTCCATGTTCGAGATAGTGCCGGTGCAGGTGCCTGAGCTTGTCCGGTGACAGCGTAACGCCCAGCCCTGGGCCTTCCGGCACCCGGACAACGTTGTTCCTCGGGCGGAACGGGCCTTCCTCGATCACGTCAAACGGCTGCATGCGAAGCAGCGACTGGTTGGGCTTGGTAATCCAGCTCTGGCTGGCGCACAGGTGCATGTAGGCGGCCGTCGCCACGCCCGAGTCGCCCGAATAGCACCAGAAGCCGATGCCGAACTGTTCGCAGGCGCCGATAAACTTCAGCGTGCGGGCGAAGCCGCCATGACCTGCGATATTGGTGACGATATTGTCCGGTACGCCCAGCGCCACGGCCTTGGGCAGGTCGAGATTGTGCGAGGAAAACGCCAGCCGGGTATGCGGCCTCAGCCGCGCCATGTCCTCGTAGGTGCCGACCGGGTCCTCCCAGCAATCGACACCGAGTTCCTCGAAGGCCGGCGCCAGCATGCGCGCGGTGGCGACCGTGTAGGCGTGGTTCGAATCCGCCCTGAGCAGGGCGTCATCGCCGATGGCCTTGCGCACCGCCGTGGCCAGCCGGACGGCGTCCTTCGGATCGGCGTCCGAGACCTTGCCCTCGAACATGGTGGAGCCGTGCTCGTCCCTCATTCGGGCGCAATAGTCCGCCACCGCTTCCGGGCTGTCTTCGCCACCCTTGCCGCCGTCAGCCACCCGATAGGCGAAGTATTCGGTAAACGCGATGTCCTTGCGCACCGCGCCGCCAAGCAACTGGTAGACCGGCTGGTTCCAGGCCTTGCCGCGCAGGTCCCACAACGCCATTTCCACCCCGCCCCAGACGGCCGTGCCCGCCAGTTCCGAGACAGACTGAACGCCGCGCGAAGACGGCAGGCAGACCAGTTCGCAGCCAGTGATGTCCAGCGGATCACGGCCAAGGAGCGCACCGGCAAAGCGGCCGTTGATCATGTCGGCAGCAGCGGCAGAGGGTGCTTCACCGATGCCGGTGAGGCCTTCGTCGGTCTCGATCTCGATGATCGTCTGGGTGAACCCGGGCAGCTCGCCGTAGGACCAGATATAGGCCGCCTCAAGCGGCACGTTCACGGGGGTGGCCCGGACGGCAGTGATCTTCATCGATGTCCATTTCCGTTTGAAATTCCACCAGTGAAGGTGGCAGGCTGAGCCGGTAACGGTCAACACCATAGAGATGCACATGCCGACGTTGAGCCTGAATGACATCGAACAGCTTACACACACCGCCCTCGCCGGGTCCGGTGCGGAAGGGCTGCAACTTGACCAGACCGTTTCGGCCATCATCGAAGCGGAGGCTGATGGCCTGCGCACCGTCGGGCTGGGCTACCTTCCCACCTATTGCGAGCACCTGCGTTGCGGCAAGGTGAACGGCAAGGCGAAGCCCGCCCATGAGCAGGTGGCGCCATCCGCAATCGCCAGCGACGCAAGTCAAGGCTTCTCGTTCGCCGCCTTTCACGAGGCGATGAACGACTTCCACGACCTCGCCCACGGGCAGGGTGTGGCGGCGCTTGCCATCCGCAACTCCACCTCGGCCGGTGTGCTGGGCTGGTTCGTGGAGCGCACCGCGAAGGCCGGGCTGATCGGGCTATGCTTTGCCAACTCGTCTGCCCTGATGGCGCCCCATGGCGGCAAGCGCCGGTTCTTCGGCACCAATCCGCTGGCCTACTCGGTGCCGCGCGGCAACGGGCTGCCGCCGCTGATCGCCGACATGGCGACGTCGCAGGTGGCCTATGTGACGGTCAAGGACCATGCCGAGAAGGGCAAGTCCATCCCCCCTGGCTGGGGCGTGGACAAGGACGGCAAGCCGACCACCGATCCCAACGACGTGCTGAACGGCGGCGCCATGGCGCCGGCGGGCGGCTACAAGGGCATGTTGCTGGCACTGCTGGTGGACGTGCTGGCAGGCGGCCTCGCCGGTCCCAACTTCGCCTTCCAGGCGTCGAGCTTCGGCAGCAACGAAGGCGGGCCGCCGGATGTCGGGCAATTCCTGATCGCCATCGCGCCGCAGGCGTTCGGCAATCATGGCGACTTCTCAGAGCGGCTCGAAGTCATGCTGGAAGCGTTGTGCGAGGACGACGGCGTGCGCTTGCCGGGAGACAGCCGCTGGGCAAACCGGGAGAAAGCCGCGCATGATGGCATCGAGGTGCCCGACAGCCTTATTGAAACGCTGAAGTCCTACGGCTGAAGCAGTGCGGCGAGCTTCCGGCAGGCCGCATCAAGTTCGGTTTCATCAAGGCCGGAATATCCCATCAGCACGCCCTGCATCGCGGCCTTGCCATGACAGAACGACGATAGCGGCCGGAGCGACAAGCCGTGGCGCCGAGCGCGCTCAGACAGTTCGACATCGTCCATCCTCGCTGCAAGACCTGCGCCGAGCCGCGCGGTCAGATGCATGCCGCCGGCCTCCGGTTCCACCTCAAGCAATCCCGGCAGGTGCCTGCCCACCGCCTCGACCAGAGCCTGCTGGCGGGCGGCGTAAATGCGGCGCATGCGCCGGATGTGAGTGGCAAACCTGCCTGACGCCATGAAGTGCGCCAAAGCCGGCTGGGCCACTGCAGATGCCATCGCGCCGCGCGCCTCCAGCACGGCCATGAAGCGCGGCGTCAATTGCGGTGGCAGCACCAGATAACCGAGCCGCAAGGCGGGCGAGAATACCTTCGAGAACGAACCTAGATAGATTACCCGGCCCGCCTCGCCCAGACCCATCATGGCTGGCAGCGGGGCGCCGCGGTAACGGTACTCGCTATCGAAATCATCTTCGACGATGAAGGCCTCGTGCCGGTGCGCCCAGTCGAGCAGGTCCAACCGCCTGGCCAGCGGCATGGAGCAACCCAGCGGGTAATGCCGCGACGGCGTGACGATCGCCAGGCTGGCAGGAGGCAGCCACAGCGGGTTGAGGCCCTGGCCATCGACGGGCTGGGGCAAAACGGTCACGTTGGCAGCGCCCAGCATGGTATGGAACAGACCATAGCCGGGGTCTTCCAGGACCACTTTCTTTCCGGTCAGCCTGAGCGCCTCCACAAGCAATTGCAAAGCATCTGCCCCACCGGCGGTAACGATGACGTCCGACGGCTGGCACGCCAGGCCTCGCCAGAGATACAGATGCCGGGCGATGGCTTCGCGCAGTGGACCATGGCCGGCCTGCGTGACGTTGCCAAACCCGGCGGGCCCCTGTTCACGCCAGCAACGCTCGAGTAGCCGTGACCACTCCTTGTGCGGAAACAACCTGTCGTCCAGTGCAGCCGGCTGGAATGGCACCACCGCAGCGCGGTTTGCCCGCAACGGCCTGAATACGTGCCCGGGACGCGGGGTGCCGGGCGACAGAAGTGTTTCCGGCAGATTCGGCACCACAAACAGGCCCTGACCGTGGCGGCCTTCCGCATACCCTTCGGCCACCAGTTGATCCATCGACGTCGTGACGGTGATGCGCGATACGCCAAGATCCTTCGCCAGCGCCCGGCTGGCTGGCAATCGCTCGCCGGGCAGGATGCGGCCGGAAAGTATCAACCCCCGCAATTGTCCGGTCAGTTGGACATGCAGCGGTTGATCAGCCGCCTTGTCCAGACTGATGGCCGCGATGGCCGCGTCCTCGGTGCCCGAACCTATAGTGGACCTGTCAAAATTTGTCATATTGGCTATTTCTCCATAGCCATACTTCACGTCATCTGGTGCCTCGTCAAACCCGTTTCGAGAGGATCCAGCAATGGCGAGGAAGACTGATGCTCCAAGCGAGCGGACACGGCTTCGCCGCTTGAACCAGCGTGGAAAGTACGATGCAGCAGCCGTGCATGCAGTACTAGACGCCATGCCATTGTGCCATGTCGGCTATATCCGTGACGGCGCGCCGACGGTGACGCCCACACTGCAGTGGCGCGAAGGCGGCCACGTCTACTGGCACGGCTCGTCGGCCAGCCGCTTCCTGCGCGCGGCGGTGCACACGCCGGTGTGCCTCACCGTTACGATCTGGGACGGCATGGTGATGGCGCGTTCCGGCTTCCACCACTCGGCCAACTACCGGTCCTGCATGGCGTTCGGCGCCGCCGAGATCGTCGATGATCCGGCACACAAGGAAGCCAGTCTCGAGGCCATGTTCGCGCGCTGGTTCCCCGGGCGCTGGCCGATGCTGCGGCCAATGACGGCGCAAGAGGTCAAGACAACGACGGTGTTGCGGCTGCCGCTCGACGAGGCGTCAGTGAAGATCCGGACCGGCCCTCCGGTCGATGACGAGGAGGATTATGCGCTGCCGATCTGGGCAGGCGTAGTGCCCTTGAGTATGGTGACCGGTGCGCCGGTTGATGATCCGCGCAACATCAAGGGCGCCGCCGCGCCGGATCATGCGGTGAATTTCAAGGCCGGTTAAGGGAGATTTACCCGTGCTTGCAGCTGAAATGCAGTCGATTATCACCACGCATTCATGCGGGTTCGTCGCCACCATCGATGGTCACGGCAGGCCCGTCGTCTCGCCCAAGGCGACCTTCGTGGTGGTCGACGCGCGCACCATCGCCTGCGGCAACATCCGCTCGCCCGGCACGGCGCGGAACCTGCGCGCCAGCCCTGCGTGCGAGATCTGCTTCCTCGATCCGCTGGCGCGCAAGGCAGTGCGCGTCAAGGCGACTGGTGAGGTGGTGCCACGGGCAGCGGCAGCAGCAGAGCTGGTGGCGAAGTTCGAACAGGCATGGGCGGACTACCTGCCCCACATGACCGGCTTCTTCGTGTTCAAGATTGCCGAAGCGCAACTGGTGCTGTCGCCGGCCTATGATTACGGGCATACACGCGAAGAGCTGGTGGCCAGCAACAAGGCGAAGATGGCCTCACTTTAGGAGCACGAACCTTGTCAGACCGCATCTACGCCAAGCCTGACTGGCGCGAAACCCGGTTGCCGGTCCTCACTGGCGCCATCACGTCGATACGGCTGGCGGCGCTGGTGTCCGCCGCACCGGACGGACTGAAGATCACTCACCTGCCGCTGAGCGTCCGGCAAGACGATGATGGCAGCATCAGGCTGGCGGGGCACTTTGCCCGCGCCAACGATCACTGGAAGCTGCTGCAGCAGCCGGGCATCGCCACCGCCGCCATCTTCCAGGGCCCGCACACCTACATCTCGCCGTCCAACTACGCCACCAAGCAGGAGACCGGCAAGGTGGTGCCGACCTGGGCCTACATCGTGGTGCATGCGCACGGAATGGCGCAGGTTATGGATGACCGGGACTGGATGCTGGAACTGGTGAACGAGTTGACCGACCAGCACGAGGCGGCGCGGGAGCAGGCGTGGAAAGTGTCGGACGCGCCCGATGACTACATCAACGTGATGCTGCGCGGCATTGTAGGGGTGGAACTGGCGGTCGAGCGACTGGAAGGCGTGTGGAAGCTCAACCAGCACCGGCCGATGCAGGACCGGCACAGCACGGTGACGGGACTGACCGGCTCGGACAGCGAGCAGGAACGGGCTATCGGCCAAGCCATGCGGGATACGCTCAGCGGCTCTTCCTAAGCAGTTCCACCATGAAGGCGGTGGACCAGCCGAACATCAGGAAGCCGTTCGCACCGATCATTGCCGACAGCAGCCGCCATTCCACCGGCAGCGTAATGTCGCCAAACCCGAGCGTCGTGTAGCAGACAAGCGAAAAGTATACCGCAGGCTCCAGACCCGCTTCGGCACCGGTGGCAATCAGCACGAAAGCCCACAGCCACACATTGATGGTCATGCCGGCAAGCACGATCAGCATGGCGATGGAAATGAACACCGTACCGGCCATGCGCCGGAAGCGATGCCGCGTCCACGCCAGCACCGGCTCATGGCGGCGGGTCATCAGGCCGAAGACCTCGGCCTGGATGGCCACCGTGGCGATGATCACGATGGAGCCGATGGCAAGCTGGATCAGCATGACGGCGGGTATCTCAAGGCGCCGCCAGCTCGCCGATGATGCGCACCCATGAGCGGATGCCCTTGTGGAAGCACTTCAGGTTGTACTTCTCGTTGGGCGAATGCAGCGCGTCATCAGGCAGGCCAAAGCCGACCAGCAGCGACTTCATGCCCAGAATGTCCTCGAAAGCGCGCACGACCGGGATCGAACCACCGCAACCCATCATAACCGCCGGCTTGTTCCATTCGTCCTCGAGCGCCTTCGACGCCTTCTTCAGCCATGGATTGTCTTCCGGAATCTCGATGCCGGGCGAGCCTTCGCCGCGCCCGCCCCAGCGCACCTGGCAGCCGTCCGGCAAGCGTTCCTCGACGAACTTGCGGAACACCTTGATGATGTGGTCCGGGTCCTGCTTGCCGACGAGGCGCATGGACACTTTCGCCGTGGCCTCGGACGGAATGACGGTCTTGGTGCCCTTGCCCGTATAGCCGCCGAAAATGCCGTTGACCTCCAGCGTGGGCCGCGACCAGGTCATCTCCAGTACCGAGCAGCCCTTCTCGCCGGCGGGCGTGGTCAGGCCAACGTCGCCAAGGAACTTCGCCTCGTCGAAATTCAGGCCTTTCCACTGAGCCGCCGTCGCCTCGGGCAGTTCCGGCACGCCGTCATAGAACCCGGGAATGGTGATGCGGCCATCGGCATCACGCATGTCCGACAGGACCTTCATCAGCACGTGGATAGGGTTGTGCGCGGCACCGCCATAGAAGCCCGAATGCAGGTCGATGCGCGGGCCGATGATCGTCACCTCCTCGTGGACAAGACCACGCAGGCGGGTGGAGATGGCGGGCGTGTCGGGATCCCACATGCCGGTGTCGCACACCAGCGCCACGGCACGGCTCAGTTCGGCGTTGTTGGCCTTTAGGAACGGTTCGAGGCTGGGGCTGCCGGATTCTTCCTCGCCCTCGCACAACACGGTAACCGAAAAGGGGAGACCTCCGGTCTCATTGATCCATGCGCGGCTGGCCTCTATGAAGGTCATGAGTTGGCCCTTGTCGTCATTGGCGCCACGGGCATAGATGCGCTCAACACCATCCTTGCCGGTCACGCGCTGTGGCTCGAACGGCGGGGTGTCCCATTTTTCCAGCGGATCGGCTGGCTGGACGTCGTAGTGACCATAGAACAGGACATGGGGACGGCCTTCGGGGCCCGCGTAATGCGCCACAACCATCGGGTGGCCCGGCGTATCGCGCAAGCTCGCCCGAAAGCCCATGCCGTTCAGGTCATCGACGAGCCACTGCCCGGCCTTGCGGCACTCGGCCTTGTAGGCGGGGTCAGTCGAGATCGAGGGGATCCGGAGCAGGTCGAACAGCCGGTTCAGGCTGGCATCGAGGTTGGCATCGACATGATTCAGGATGGCGGCGATATCGCTCATCGGGCGAAGCACTCCGGTATTTCAGGTTTGGGGTTGGCTGCCACTGACACTCTCACAAGGGCTTTGTGGGCCGCAAGGGGGCAAGCCGCATGAGTGACGCGCAATTCCAGCTGGCCCGCGACAGCCTTCAGGCCGACTTTGGCGAACACCGGCTCCACCGGCTGCAGCGTCATGGCTACCAGCGGTGGGTGCACCTCAAGAACCAGATCGATCTTTACTGGTTCTGGGAGCGGCGCTGGTTCTTTATCGCACTGTTGCTGTCTTTCGCCTTCCTGCAAACCGGCCCTTACGAAGGCTTGTCACGCGAAGGACAGATCGTGCTCACCATGTCGATGTTCGCGACGATCCTGTTCATCACCGAACCGGTGCCGCTGCCAACGGTGGCCTTGCTGATCGTGGTGGGACAGGTGGTGCTACTGGGGATCGAGTTGACCGAGGTTGCCAAGAGTTTGATGACGGACTCCGTCCTGTTCATTATGGGCGCGCTTATGCTTGCGGTGGCTGTGGTCAAGCAAAAGCTCGACCGGCGCATAGCATGGGCCATCGTCAAGGTCACCGGCACCAGCACCGTCCGCATCAGTTTCGGCATCACCCTTACCTGCGGGGTGCTCGCCTCGTTCATTGGCGAGCACACGGTGGCGGCAATGATGCTGCCAGTCGGCATCACGCTGATCTCGCTTACGTCCAATGATCCAAAGAAGGTCAAGAATCTCGCCGCCGTGCTGTTGCTGTCGATCTCCTACGGCTGCGCCATCGCCGGCATCGGCACGCCATCGGGCGGGGCGCGCAACGCCATCATGATCGGCTACTGGCGCGACTTCTTCTACGACCCCACCAACCCCGAAACACGCCGCTTCCTGGTCGATTACGTGACCTGGATGATGTACGCGTATCCGATTTTCCTGGCACAGCTGCCGGTCGTGACCGCCGTGCTGTTCTGGACGTTCAAGCCTGAGTATGCCGACCTGTCGCGGGCGGTGACCCGGCTGCGCACCCAGGTGACGCTGGACGGGCCGATCCGCCCGGCGCAGTGGATGGCAATCATGCTGTTCATCCTGACGGTCATCGGCTGGATCATGTTTTCCGAGCAACTGGGCCTCGGCATCGTGGCCATTGCAGGCGCGATTGCGTTCCTGGTAGCGGGGCTGGTGCGCTGGGAAGACGTCAACTCTGGCGTCAACTGGGGCGTAGTATTGCTCTATGCGGCGGCGATCTCGCTGGGCGTGCAAATGAAGGATACTGGTGCAGCCGAATGGGTCGCCCGCAATTTCGTAGAGATGCTGCGGCCAATCGGACTGGCCACCGGGGCGGGCCTCGATGCGGCCATCGCACTGCTGACGACATTCGTCACCAACACCATGACCGCCGGCGCTGCGATTGCGGTGTTGGGGCCGATCGTGCTGAAGACCGCAAGCGCCGGCGGGACCGACCCGCTGATCGCCGGTTTCATCGCGGCGATATCTTCTGCCTTCGCCTATATCACTGCGGCGGCGCACCCGGCCTTCACCATTATCTATGCGTCAGGTTTCCTGACTGGCAAGGACTTCCTCAAGTCGGGCTGGCGCATGACCATCGCCTCGCTGCTGCTGCTGATGTTGTTTGCCTTCGTCTACTGGCCACTGTTGCGTTAAGATATAAACATGAGTGTGTTCCGCAAAACCGTCGTCAGTGACCGCGTCGAGCGCGCCGTCCAGAAGACGCTGGCCAATGTCTACGCGCAGCGGCGTAAACGCTTCCGCATCCTTGCCTGTATCGATGAAACGGAAGAGTCGTTCGATACGGTGCGCATGGCCGCGCGGCTGGCCAAGTCGGACGAATGCGACATCATCATCCTGTTCGTGCGGCCGATCGACCAGGGCCTGTGGTCAGGCGGCTTGCAGGTGCGGGTAGCGCGGCAGAACATGCTCGATTCCGGCCTTGAACTGCCCGGCCTGAACCGGCTTCGCATGGCGCTCGACATCCTGCGCGAGGAAGGCATTCCGGCAGAAGACTGGCCGCGCAAGACCGGACACCAGGATGCCTGGGGCGATCCGCTGGGCGACAACAAGGTGGAGTTCAACTCCGAGGACGGCCGCTCGGTGGTGCTGAAGCTGAAGACCGCGCCCGACCCGGCAGCCGGCATTCTCGACCAGTACGAGCTTGGCCCCTACAACCTGATCATCATGGGCGAGCCGTCGCGGTGGCGTGGAGAGTTTCATTCACTGTTCGATGCCGGCGTGGTGCAGCAGGTGACCGTACACGCGCCGTGCTCGGTGTTGGTGGTCCGCCACCCGCTCGAGGGCGAGGGCTTTTTCATCTGCACCGACGGCAGTTCACGTTCCATCCAGGCCGTACGCCGGGCCGCCGTACTGGCGCACGTCGCGGGCGAGCCGATCACGCTGTTCTCCGCCGCCCGGGACGAGGTGGGACTTCCTGCAGCCGACGAGAACGTCAAGAATGCCCGCGCCCTGCTCAAGGCCATGGGCATCAGGGTGAAGGACATCATTACGGCGGCGGGACCGCCTGCCGAAATGATCTGCCAGCATGGCGCCGGGCACGGTGTCATCGTGGTGACCGACGAGGGCCGCACCCGGCTGCAGCGGATGATCCGCGGCTCCACCGCAGTGGACGTGGTGCGCAAGGCCACCACGTCGGTGCTGGACGTACGCTGAAGCAAAACGAACAGAGGCCGCCCCATCAGGAGCGGCCCACTTCATGTTTCGCAATACCGGACGGAAGGCCGGGGCCGGTCAGGCTGTCGCTTTCATGGCGTCGAGATATTCCTCGACGTGCTCGACGTTCTCGAACCGCATCCAGCCTTCATCGGTTTCAGCTTCCACGGTGCCGTCGGACAACAGGCGGGCGGGACGATCGCGAATGGTGCGTTCCTCAACGACGAACAGCGCCTCTTCCTGCTCAAGCGGCTCGTCGGTGACGGCTTCGTCAGCGACGGCCTCAATCTCATCGGTGGCTTCCTCTGCCATCGTGCCGGCTTCTGCAGCGGCTTCGCCGGCCCACTCACCCGCTTCACCAGCAGTTTCTTCGGCCTGTTCGACGGCCCCGGAGGCAAACTCCTCGACAGTCTCCACCGCCTCCTCAGCCGTGCCGGCAACCACCTCAACCGCTTCGCCGGCCTCATGTGCTGCCGCGTCGACAGCCTGTTCGACGGTCTCACCCGCCTCGGCTGCGGTTTCTCCAGCTGTTTCGGCAGCAGCTTCAGCCTTGTCCACCGTCTGATCGAACAGGGATGACAGGTCATCCTTGACGCCGGCGGCTGCAGAGCCTGCGGCCTCGACTGCCGGATGGGCCGTGTCTGAAACGGTCTCGGCTGCTGATCCCGCCGTGTCGGTCACGGCGGTTTTCGTCTTGTCGACGCTGACGGCGCCAAAATCCCAAGCCTTGCCTGCCCCCGAAGCAACCGCTCCGGCTGCGCCGGCCGCTATCGCCCCGGCCGCACCAGCTGCTGCTGTGGCTCCCCCGGAAACAGGTGCCATGAACTCCGGCAGGTCGGCGTCGCGGCTGCGCGCCTGCGCCTTGCCATTGCCGCGTTCCCGTGGCGCAGGCTCTTCTTCTTCCACGGCCCCGCGCGAAGCAACGCTGCCGGCCAGCACGCCCAGCCCCAGCAGCAGGCAGCCGCCGGTGAACAGCGTTGCTGCCACGTCATAGTTCAGTCCTACGGTGACGGTGCCGGGCGAGAACATGTTCATCAAGCCAACGGCGAAACCGGAAGCCATCAGGATGATCGCCAGTATGAACAGCAGAGTCTTCATTTCAGTCGTACCCCTCGTTTCCGCCAGCGGGCCGGGGATCCCCTGATCTGTCCCGGTGCCGGGCCGGCAATCATGCCGGATGATCGACTCGCCTCTCCGGACAGGCCGGTCAGGGAATCATTTCTTGTATGTGCACTCACATTGCCCACCGTACCTTATCAAAGCGTTAACCACACGCTTCACGATGAATCACCTCACGCGGCGCCAGAGCGGTCCTGATTGCCGTCCGGCGCGGGCATGGCGGGGGTTTCATCGTCAGGGTCAGCGGTCGTGCCGGCTGGCTGCTGCGGCGTCTCGGTCTCGGCTTCGGGCTGATCGCCTTGCGGGGCGGCTTGCGCATCTCCGGCAAGTTCCTCGACCTTTTCCACCACCTCTTCGAGGCTGGCATAGCCGCGGCCCGGCATGTAACTGGACACGACAACGCCGGCGTTCACCGCCTTGTCGGTATAATCCAGATCGTAGTCGTTCAACCCGTCGAGCACGGCAAGCGCCGGGTTTGAGCCCCACAACTTGCGCAGCGCCTTCTGGCGGAGCGCACCCGGCACCCAGGACTTCATGAAGACTGTGAAATCGCTGTCATAGCTCAGCGCGTCAATGTCGATCGCTTCCAGTTCCTCAATCCAGCGCTGCTTCGTTTCCTCGTCCGGCGGCAGGTCGCGCTGCTCCGGATCGGCCAGCGCCTGCTCGCGGGCAAGTCCCTGCGCATCGCCGGGTTGAGGCGCCAGCGCGACCTCGCGCTCCTCCGCCTCGCGCACTTCCTGCTTGCGCCTTGCCCAGCGCGACAGGAACCCGTCTTCGCCTGTGCTCAATGCAGTTCTCCGTCACTCTTGCCCGCCGCCAGCATGCGGCGGCGCAGTTCCATGAGGCTCTCCTGGCCAAACTTGTGCTCTTCCACGTCGACCCGGTCGCGTTTGCGCTTCCGGAACGGCTCATCCTTGAAGTGCAGCGCCACGAAGGCTTCCAGCCACTCGCGCACGTCATCCGGCATGGGCAGCTTGCCGATGAGCACGCCGTCCTCGCCGGACATGTATTCTTCAGCCTGATAGGACGACAATGTGACGAGCCTGGTTTGCCAGATCAGGCCATCGGCCACAGCTTCCTCCCGGTCCTGGGCGACAGTGAAAACCGATGGCTGCGGAGAGGTGAGATTATAGATGTAGGCCTCGACATCCGACCGGTGCAGATCAACGCGCGCGGGTTCGCCCAGCCAGCGGCTGACGGCGTTGCCGCGTTCCAGCAGGCGCGGTTCGCGCAGGACGTCGATGTCAGCCACTGGCATCATGCCACTCACCTTCCACTCCCAGTCGAGCCAGGGGTGGGTTGAGGCGTGCCGCTCGAAAATGAGCGAGAAATGGATGCTGGTGCTGTCGGTCAAAAGCCTCTCCCGCAGGGTGGATTAGCATAATGCATACATTATAACGTATGAGCTACATGCATCCCTTGTCATATCGCGGAACGGATGGCCCATGAAACTCAACGGCTACGAAATACTTGTCTGCAACTGCGAGCGCACCATGCAGCTCGACGGCAGGAAGCTGTGCAAGGCCGCCCGTGCCGACGGCGAGGAGCCAGACGTTTTCACCACGCTGTGCCGGGCCGAGGTGGGCCAGTTTGCCCAGGCGCTGAAGGACAACGAAAAGGTGCTGGTCGCCTGCACCCAGGAAGCGCCGCTGTTCACTGAGCTGGCGGAAGAGCAAGGCTTTGCGGGCGAACTTCGCTTCGTCAACATCCGCGAACGCGCCGGCTGGTCGCAGGACAAGGCCGACAAGACAGCCAAGACCGCCGCCTTGCTGGCCGATGCGGCGGTCGTGCAGCAGCCTGCAGGCTCGATCAACGTGAGCTCATCGGGCCAGTGCCTGGTCTATGGTGCCGGCCAGCAGGCCTACGACGTGGCCCGCAAGCTGAACGGGCGCCTGCCGGTTACACTGCTGCTGAGCGACGCCGGTGACCTGGTGCCGCCGGCCACGGCGGAAGTGGCGATGTTCAAGGGGCGCATTGCCCGGGCCAAGGGCCACATCGGGGCGTTCGAGATCGTGGTGGACGGCTATGCGCCGATGATGCCGTCGTCGCGGGACGAAGCGCAGTTCTTGATGGCGCGCGACGGCGCGTCTTCGACATGTGCGCTGATCCTCGACCTGTCGGCCGGGCCGGCGCTGTTCTCCGGCGCGCAGCTGCGCGAGGGCTACAAGAAGGTGGACCCGGGCAATTCGGCGGCTGTGATGGAGGCGATCTTCGATCTTTCCGACATGGCTGGCGAGTTCGAGAAGCCGCTATACGTGCGGTATGACGGCGGCATCTGTGCCCATTCGCGCAGCCGCAAGACCGGCTGCACCAAATGCCTCGACGTCTGCCCGGCAGGCGCCATCACGTCGGCCGGCGATGTTGTGGAGATCGATCCGGTCATCTGTGGCGGCTGCGGCTCGTGCGCAGCGGTGTGCCCGACAGGCGCTGCCTCCTACGCCATGCCGCAGCGCGCCGACATGGTGGCGCGCATCAACACGCTGGTCTCGGCGTATCTGTCGGCAGGGGGCAAGTCGCCACAGATTCTTGTGCATGACTCCGGCTATGGCATGGAACTGTTGTCGATGTCGGCGCGCTACGGGCGCGGCCTGCCGGCCAATGTGCTGCCGCTGGCGGTGAACGAGATTACCCAGATCGGCCATGACGCCATGCTGGCGATGTTCGCCGCCGGTGCGGTACGGGTGGTGATTGCCGCCAACCCGGCCCACGAGGATGAACTCGAAGGCTCGCGCTCGCAGGCAGAACTTGCCAACGCGCTGGCCGGCGGACTGGGCTACGAGGCGCGCGTCGAGGTGATCTGCGAGGCCGATCCGGATGCGCTGGAAACCTTGCTGTGGGACGCGCCCGCCGCCCCTGCCCTCAAGCCGCACGCGGTGTCGGGCGTCGGCTCGAAGCGCGACGTTACCCGCACCATGCTGGGCCTGCTGCATGGGGATGCACGCGCGCCGCAGACGGTGATCGCCCTGCCCGAGCGCGCACCCTATGGCCGGATCAACGTCAACCAGGACGCCTGCACGTTATGCCAGGCCTGCGTCGGCGCCTGTCCGGTGGGCGCCATCAGCGACAATGCCGACAAGCCGCAGCTGTCGTTCACCGAGGCGGCGTGCGTGCAGTGCGGGCTGTGCCGCACCACCTGCCCGGAAAGCGCCATCACGCTGGAGCCGCGCTACAACTTCGCGGCTTCCGCCCTGTCGCCGGTGGTGCTGAAGGAAGAAGAGCCGTTCGCCTGCATCCGTTGCGGCAAGGAGTTCGGCACGAAGAGCTCGATAGAGCGGATCATGGAGAAACTGGCCGGCAAGCACTCCATGTTCGCCGACAGCAGCTCCTCGCAGCTTATCCAGATGTGCGACAACTGCCGCATCGAACACCAGGCGAACTCGGCCAACGACCCGTTCACCATGGGCGAACGGCCGCGCATCCGCACCACCCAGGATTATCTCGATGCCGGCAAGACCGGCGTCAGCGCAGACGACTTCCTGATCGACGACGACTGATCAACTCTCCGGCGGGAACATGCCGGCGCAAGTCTGGATGGCACGGCTGAGGAACTCGTCGTGCTTCGCCTGGTCGATGACGCCGTCCGACAGCATCTTGCCGATGTCGGCGGTGCGCTGGTCGCGGCATTCGACGAACTTGGGGTTGGCCGCGGGCGCGTTGCTGATCGCTTCAGTCCCGCCATTACCCGCCAGCGGACGCCCGCCCGCATCGGTGCGGCTTTGCAGGTGCCAGGTCATTGCCAGCCCGAACAGGGCGAGCGCCGCGATCAGTCCCGCCACGAAACGGGCCATGCCACGGTCGAGAAATGATCTGCTGGTCATGATTAAATTCCCCTCCGGTCTAGTGCTGGCTAGAGCATCATCCGATCTGATTGAATCATCTGATCGGATAAAGATGCTCGATTCCAAAGTGCTAGAGCAACTTTAGCCGTTCAAGGTGAACAGCTGTTGCTCTAGGTTATGGACTCAGGAGCCTTGCCGCAATGGCATGTTGACGATCAGGTTCTGCGGCTTCATCACCAGCTTGCCGGCGGCATTTTTCGCCAGACCCAGCCACACAGGCTTGCCGCGCACCCGGTCGATGACGGCATTTCGGTCGAGCACCTCCATGCGGAACAGTCCGATAATGGCGGTCTGTTCGTCGAGGCTCAAGGTTTCGCCGTCGTACAGCTTGTTCAGCAGGCGCGTCGCCTCGGCATCCATGCCGATGTGCCAGGTCCAGCTTTCGTCGTCGATGCGCTGCACCGGCTGGACGCGGACGCTGAGGCCCAGGAAATGGTTGATCCAGTGTTCGATAACGCGGGCGAAAGCATCATTGGCCGGCTGGGTGAAGCGGAAGTCGATGACCGTATCGAAGCGCTCGGATCGGGGCCAGTAGATCTGCTTGTTGTCCTCGTCGAGGACGTCAAGCTGTACCTGCCTCAGCGGCGTGGCGGCCTCCAGCACCAGCTGACCCAATCCACCCATGCCACCGGTTTCGGCGTGCTGGTCGACCACTTCCTCGTCGGCGAGCATCAACTGTCCCTCGTCCGCCGAGACGTTTTGGGGGCGGAAGAACAGCTCCGCTGCCCGCCAGCGCAGCGGGTCGGCCTGGCCGTGCAGGATGCTGGCCATGATAGCGTGCACCATCTGCTCGACGAACAGCGGCGGCACGTTGCCGGCCTCGCCACGTGCGATGGCCAGATAGGCCTTCTCCAGCGTTTGCGAACGCACCAGCAGGTCGCGGAAGGCGAGGAAGATGCGGTAATTGTCCGCTGCATCAGGGTCGGCCAGCGCCGCCAGTTCAGCCTCGGTTACTGCCCTCAACGGGTCATCGGCAAGGGCGCGGTGAAGCGCCATCTCGGCAGCGCAACTCTCCTCCACCGGCGCCAGTTCAGGCCGGGCCAGGAAGGCAACCAGATAGTCGGGCGTGACCTGCAGGCCACCCCGTCCGGGCAGCCGGTCGAGCAGGTAGGCGCCGGATGAATGCCAGGTCTTGCGTTCAGTCATCGGTGACATCCCAGACGCGAGTGTGCGGCCGCTCCTGTCCTGGCGGGTTGATCTCGCGGTACTCCTCGCGAATGTCGCCATTGTGGTCGAGCGTTCTATGCACCGTCAAAAGCGTGTTCAGCGGCTTGCCGGCGGCAAGTTCGAGCGCATACGACAGCTCGGCCTCAGCAGCCTGCAGGGCGGCCTCGTGCGACGGTGCGCCAAAGTCCTCCATGAACAGCCGGGCCAGCGCCTGCGCAGCGGCATCGACCTCGTCAGGTCCGGCCTCGCCCACGGTGACGAAGGTTGCCCGGCCGAGACCCGGCAGTGACAGGAAACCATTGGCGAAGGCCTGCCGGGTCTTGCCGCGGATTTCTTCCGGGCCGATGCCGGCAAAGGCAAAGGCGCCAGAGACGGCGATCTCGTCTGGCCCGGCCGGGGTGACGAACACATGATCATCAGAAGCATCGAAGCGGATGGTACGCAGAACCTTCATGGGCGCACCCGGTGCAGCGCATCGAGAAGCGATAGCGCCATCACACCACCCTCCCCGGCGGTGAACAGCAGGTTGCCCTCCTCGTCCATACCGGTCATGCGGCCGCAGAGCAGCCGCTCGCCATCGCGTACCTGAATATCCTTGCCGTCATCCGGCATGCGGCCAACCCAGTTTTCATGTACCGGCTTGAAGCCGTCGTGGGTCCAGGTGTCGATCCAGGTCAGGAAATGGCGGGAGACGGACTCGACAAGCATGGTGCGGTCGATCTCGCCGGCGCCTTCCTCGTGCAGCGTGGTGGCGTCAAGACGCTCGCCGGGGTCCGGGATCGACAGATCAAGGGTAATGGCGACGTCAAGCCCGACCACCATCCAGGCGGGTTCATCTTCTGCGCCGCAGCCAGCCGGCACAAGGCAGGTAACTTCCCCCGCCTTCGCCCCGTTGACCAGGATGTCGCCCGGCCAGCGGTATTGCACGGCGATCTCGGGCGGCGCGATGGCGCCAAAGGCATCACCGAACGCCACCAGCAGGGCGTGGTGCATCTGGGCGGCACGGGCCAGCGGCACGTCCGGCTCCAGCACCACGGCCATGGACAGCCGGTCCTCGGAGCGTGACCAGAACAGGTCGCCAGCCCCGGCGCGGCCGGCAGCAACCCGGCTCACGGCGACAGTGTGCGCTGTCATGCCCGGTTCAACCGCGTGGCCCTTGAGCAGCGGCGGGAAAGTAGGGTCGGCCAGCGGGCCATCCTCTGCGGCGAACATCGTCATGGTCATGCCCGGGCCTGAGGCCTCAGCCGAGGTCGATCTCGCCTGCGACGGTGTGATCGAGGCCAATGCCGTCGGACTTGATCACGGCGGTCACCATCACCTTGCCCGACGTCTTGCCAGAGGCTCGCACGGCTTCCTCGATCTTCTGCTGCGAGGTCACGCCGACCTGCTTCAGGAACTTGCGCATCGACATGTTGAACTTGTCGTCATCCATGGCTGGTTACTCCATCTTGTTGTATTGGGCCAGGTTGCAGCTTTGATACGACCGCAGCTACTGGCGGACGTTGCTGGTCGAATAGACATTGGCTGCCGACATGCCGAGGCTGTTCAGCACTGCCCACGTACCGATGCCGATCCCGACCGTGGCCACCATTGCAAGAACGAATGCTTTCATTGTCTCACCCTCTCCGGTTATGCGGTCCGTCTGCGCCTGTCAGGCCTGCGAACCATTGTTGTGGCTGCCCGCTATATAGGGCAAACGCCAGTTTGTACAATTCCCGCCGGGCCGTCGTTTCCAGACAGCGGGAGGTCAGTTGGCAGCCGGATCCGTAACCTGCTTCAGCCACTGGACCATTGCGTCGCGTTCCTCGTCGTTCGACATTTTCTGCAGCGGCATCTTGGTGCCTGGCACCAGGTGCTGCGGTCCCTTCTCGAACAGTTCGCCGATGGTCTGTTCGTTCCAGACGATGTCCGACTTGAGCAGCGCATCCGAATAGGCATAGCCCGGCAGTGTGCCGGCCTTGCGTCCGAACACGCCATAAAGCGTCGGACCGGCGCGGTTGGCATCGTCAGGCGAAAGCGTATGGCAAACCGAGCACTTGCGGGCGAACTGGCGTTCGCCAACGCTCATGTCACCGGCGCGCTGGAAGCGGCGCGGATAAGTGCCGAGCACGGCCTCAAAATTGTTGCCGGGGCGGAACTGCCAAACGTGCACCTCGTCATCGAGGCCACCCATGTACAGCGCGTCGCCATCGCCCGAGAACGCCAGCGCCCAGATCGGACCATAGGGGTTGTCGAGCAGTTTGACGGGCGTCCAGTCGCTCATGTCATACACCGAGACGATGCCGTCACCGCCGCCGATGGCCAACACGTTGTGGGCAGGTGAGACGGCAAGCGAGAGGACCGGGCGCTCGCGGCTGGTCAGTTCACGGGCAATCTCGCCCGATTCTATATCCAGTATCGCCGCCGTGCCGTTGAGCGCGCCAAAGGCCAGTGACTTGCCATAAGGCAACGCGGCCAGCACGTTGATCCCCCAGCCATGCTTGTAGAGCGTGCGTTCCTCCTGACCGTCAGACAGCCGCCACTGGCGGATGGTGCCGTCGGTGCCGGTGGTGAAGACATGGCTGCCATCGAGCGAGAAGGCCACGCCGTTCACGGTATTCTGGTGGCCGGTCAGCTGGTACTTCAGGCTGCGCGCCTGCAGGTCGTAGATCCTGACCGTACGATCCCACGACGCCGAGGCGGCCAGCTTGCCGTCTGGCGAAACGGCAAGACCCACAACCTTCAGCACATGAGCCTCGAAGGCATGCACCAGCTTGCCCGCCGCGAGGTCCCACAGCCGTACCCGGCCATCGTCGCTGCCCGACAGCGCCATTTCACCTCCGGGCAGGAAAGCCACCGCATTGACCGCACCGTCATGATCAGTGAACCGGTGTAGCAGTGTGGGCGCGGCGAAGTCCTCGACGTTCCACTCCATCATCGAGTAGTCGAAGGAGCCTGACAGGGCTGTACCTCCGGACGGCGATACGGCAACCGCCTTGACCGGCCCGCCGTGGCCCTTCAGAACGCCCCTGGCAGCATCTTCGGCTTGTAGCAGTGAGGGCGCGACGGTGGCAGCAAGCATGGCAAGGCAAGACAAGGCAACTCGCCGCCGGACGCTGGTCCGGCGGTGCCTGAGGTTGCTGGCTTCAGCCAGATTTCCGGTCATGGCTGCCACATCGAGGCTGAGTGCCGCTCATCCGTTACTCGGCCGGTTGGCGGGCGCCCTTGATGCGGCCTGACTTTTCCAGTTCCTCGACCCACAGGTTGTGGTGTTCGCGGGCCCAGTTGGCATCGACGTCACCCGAGCCCATGGCGTCGAAGGCGCCTTCCATGCCCACGGACCCGATATAGATGTGGGCAAGGATGATGACGATGAATGCCACGCCGACAATGGCGTGCCAGACCTGGTTGAGCTGCTGCTCCTGGATCGGCGCGATGTCCGTCGGCAGCGAGAAGCCGAAGTTGTTGAGGAAGGCGAAGGTCTTGGCCATGAACGCCGTCTCGTACGGGAACATCAGCGCAATGCCGGAGAGCGAAACCGAGATGGTCAGCAGCGTCACGGACCAGAAGATCATTTTCTGGCCGGCATTGAACTTCTTCGACGGCGGGTGCGAGCCCTTGGTGAACAGCCCGCCACCCTTCATCAGCCAGATGAGGTCATAACGGTTGGGAATGTTGTGCACGACCCACAACACGAAGGCCAGCGCCACGCCGGCCATGAAGGCGAAGGCAAGGTAATTGTGCAGGTACTTGCCCCACAGCGTAAGGAAGGCAAAGGCTTCCTTGCCAATGACCGGCATGAGCACGTACTTGCCGAACAGCATGTTGAGGCCGGAAATTGCCAGCACGATGAACGAGCCGGCCATCAGCCAGTGGGCAAATCGCTCGATGCCGGAAAACCGTGGCACGGTGTAACCTGCCTTGCCGTGCTCGATCTTGATGCGGCCGCGCAACACGAAGAACAGCGCCAGCAGGAACACCATGCCGAACAGCGCGTAAGCCGAGTAAAGACTCAAGGGGCCATTGCGGATGGCGCGCCAGTTGTCGCCTTCCGACTGGATCAGCGTGGCGGCGTTCTGGTCGGGGATTGAAACGTTGCCCGCGGCACCCTTTCGGATTGCCTGCCAGATCTGGCTGTCAGCCGTGTCGCCCTGCGCCTCGGTCTGGACATCCGGGTTGGCGGTCTGGGCCAGTGCCGGGCTGGCCGGCTGGACGGCGGCGAGCATGACCATCGCGGCTATGGCGACGAACATGGCGCGCGCGGCGCCAAAAACCTTGCTTGTGGTTGTCATAACGCTTTCCCTCGTTGTGCCTGTTCGCCGGTCCGGCAGTCGCCGGCAGGCGCTTGATCGTTGATGATTACAAGGCCGGCTGTCAAATGCCGCCACCGCCCTGTATCGACATGCGCTGGCGCAATTGCTCACGCGTCTCGTTGGTCAGGGGTTCATCCTGCTTGCCCTTGTAGACACCCTTTTCGTAGGTCAGGGGCCGGCCGGATTCGGCCTCGTTGCAGCCTGCCAGCAGGCCGGCCGCGGCCACAAGGGCCACAAGTCCGGTCAGTTTCGTGTTCATGCGGTTTTCCAGTTCACTCGGAATTCAGCTGATCTGTCCGGCACCTGCCATGACGCGCGGCAATGCATGCGCCAAACGGAGGCGGCAATCGCTTGCCGCCCCGCTTTCGATGCCATCTCGTGAAAGCTCCCGGACCTGGCACAGGCCAGATCCGGGCTGTCGCTGCCGGTATCAGGAACCGGAACCGGGATAGGCCTTGCCCCAACCCCAGGCACCGGAACCGAAGCCGCGGGCCACCACGCGCTCGCGGTAGATGTCCGACACCTGGTCGCCATCACCGGCAAGCAGCGCCTTGGTCGAGCACATTTCCGCACAAAGCGGAAGCTTGCCCTCGGCCAGACGGTTGCGGCCATACTTCTTGAACTCGATGTCGGAGTTGGCCTCTTCGGGGCCGCCGGCGCAGAAGGTGCACTTGTCCATCTTGCCGCGGGAACCGAAGTTGCCGACCTGCGGGAACTGCGGCGCGCCGAACGGGCACGCGTAGAAGCAGTAACCGCAGCCGATGCACAGGTCCTTGTTGTGCAGGACCACGCCCTCGGCCGACTGGTAGAAGCAGTCGACCGGGCACACGGCCATGCAGGGTGCGTCGGAGCAGTGCATGCACGCGACCGAGATGGAGCGCTCACCGGGCTTGCCGTCATTGATGGTGACGACGCGGCGGCGGTTCACGCCCCACGGTACTTCGTGCTCGTTCTTGCACGCGGTGACACAGGCGTTGCATTCAATGCAGCGCTCAGCATCACAAAGAAACTTCATGCGAGCCATTTGCTGTGTCTCCTTTCTATGCCTTGGTTATGTTGCAGAGGGTGGCCTTGGTCTCCTGCATCTGGGTGACCGAGTCGTAGCCATAGGTCTGCGCCGTGTTGGTCGCTTCACCCAGGACATACGGATCAGCTCCTTCAGGATACAGGCCACGCAGGTCTTCGCCCTGCATGTGACCGCCAAAGTGGAACGGCATGAAGGCCACGTCCTGGCCGACACGCTCGGTCACCATGGCCTTGACCTTCACCTTGCCCTTCTCGGGGCCTTCCACCCAGACCATGTCGCCGTCCTTGATGCCGAGATTGTTGGCATTGACCGGATTGATTTCGACGAACATGTCCTGCTGCAGTTCAGCAAGCCACGGGTTGGACCGGGTTTCGTCGCCACCGCCCTCGTACTCCACCAGACGGCCCGAGGTCAGGATGATCGGGTAGTCCTTGGAGAAGTCGGTCTTCTGGATCGACTCGTACATGGTGGGAAGACGGTGCATCTTCCGGTCCTTGTAGGTGGCGTACTTGTCCAGCAGGTCGCGGCGCGGGGTGTAGAGCGGCTCGCGGTGCAGCGGCACCGGATCCGGGAACGTCCACACCACGGTACGGGCCTTGGCGTTGCCGAACGGAGCGCAGCCATGCTTGATGGCAACGCGCTGGATGCCGCCGGACAGGTCGGTCTTCCAGTTGACGTTGTCCAGCTTCTCCAGGTCGTCCTCGGTGCCGGCCACCTTCTTGATGGCAGCCATTTCCTCGGCCGACAGGTCGCCTTCCCAGCCCAGCTTGCGCAGCATGCCGTAGGTGAATTCAGGGTAACCGTCCTGAATTTCAGAGCCCACGGAATACGAGCCCTCGGCCAGCAGGTTGGCGCCGCCCCACTCGTCCGGCGCCTTGACGCCGAAGCGGGCACGGAAGGTGAGACCACCCTCTGCCACCGGCTTGGAAGTGTCGTACAGGTTCGGCGTGCCGGGATGGTTCATCTCCGGCGTGCCCCATGATGGCCACGGCAGACCGTAATAGTCTCCGTCAGCCGGGCCACCGCGGGCCTGCAGCGTCGTCTTGTCGAACGTGTGCTGGTTGGCCATGTGCAGCTTGAGGCGTTCCGGCGACTGGCCGGTGTAGCCGATGGTCCACATGCCGCGGTTGAACTCCCGCGTCAGGTCCTCGATGAGCGGCTCCTTGACCGTCAGCGAGCCCATCTTGACCTCGTCCACCTTGATGTTGCGGAAGATGCGGTCAGCAAATCCGAACTTCTCGGAGAACATCTGCAGGATGACGTGATCTGGCAGCGACTCGAACAGCGGGTCGATGACCTTCTCGCGCCACTGCAGCGAGCGGTTGGAGGCGGTAACCGAACCGGAGGTCTCGAACTGCGTCGAGGCCGGCAGCAGGTAGACGCCGTCCTTGCGGGTGTGCATGACCGCCGACATGGTCGGGAACGGGTCAACCACCACCAGCATGTCGAGCTTGGCCATTGCCTTCTGCATGTCGGGCAGACGGGTCTGCGAGTTGGGCGCATGGCCCCAGAACACCATTGCCTTCAGGTTGTCAGGCTGGTCGATGTTCTCTTTCGCTTCAAGGACACCGTCGATCCAGCGCGAGACGGGGATGCCCGACTCGTTCATCATCGGCTTGTCCTTGCCGTCCTTGTCCTTGATGGCCGAGAACCGGGTCTTCAGCCAGCCGAGGTCTTCTTCCCAGACGCGGGCCCAGTGTGCCCACGAGCCGGCGGCCAGGCCGTAGTAACCCGGCAGCGTGTCCATCAGAACGCCGAGGTCGGTGGCGCCCTGCACGTTGTCGTGGCCGCGGAAGATGTTGGTGCCGCCGCCGGCAACGCCCATGTTGCCGAGTGCGAGCTGGAGCACGCAGTAGGCGCGGGTGTTGTTGTTGCCGTTGGTGTGCTGGGTGCCGCCCATGCACCAGATCACGGTGCCGGGCTTGTTCTGGGCCATGGTGCGGGCAACCCGCTTGAGCTGCGAACCGGGTACGCCGGTGACGCGCTCAACCTCTTCGGGGGTCCACTTGTTGACCTCTTCGCGGATGTACTCCATGCCCCAGACGCGGCGGGCGATGAAGTCCTTGTCTTCCCAGCCGTTCTCGAAGATGTGGTACAGGATGCCCCAGATCAGCGCCACGTCGGTGCCGGAACGGAACCGGACATACTCGGTGGAATGGGCAGCCGTGCGGGTGAAGCGCGGGTCGCACACGATGAACGCCGCGTTGTTCTCTTCCTTGGCCTTGAGCATGTGCAGCAGCGACACGGGGTGCGCTTCTGCAGGGTTGCCGCCGATCAGGAAGATGGCACGCGAGTTGTGGATATCGTTGTACGAGTTGGTCATCGCGCCGTAGCCCCAGGTGTTGGCAACACCTGCGACCGTGGTCGAGTGACAGATACGCGCCTGGTGGTCGACGTTGTTGGTGCCCCAGTAGGCCGCGAACTTGCGGAACAGGTAGGCCTGTTCGTTGTTGCTCTTGGCGGAGCCCAGCCAGTAGACCGAATCGGGACCCGACTTTTCGCGGATCTCGAGCATCTTGTCGCCGATTTCGTTGATGGCGTCTGCCCAGGACATCCGCACCCATTTGCCGTCAACCAGCTTGGTGGGATACTTCAGGCGGCGCTCGCCGTGGGCGTGCTCGCGAACGGCAGCCCCCTTGGCACAGTGGGCACCAAGGTTGAACGGGCTGTCGTAGCCGGGCTCCTGGCCCACCCAGACGCCGTTCACCGTCTCGGCCAGGACCGTACAGCCAACCGAGCAGTGCGTGCACACTGATTTCTTGATTTCAACTGCGCCGGATACATTCGCCGCCTCGGCCTTGCGCACCATGCCTGGTGCCAGCGAAGCTGCCGCCGCAAGCCCGCCAACAGCAAGGCCTGAACGGCGCAAGAATGTACGCCTGTCGATCGCTCCACCGGTCAGATCGGTGAGGGCCGATGACAGTCGAGGGCCGAACGCAACCTCTCCCGTCTTCTTCCTGAGCATAATCTTCCTCCAGAATGGACGCCCTTAGCGGGCATCCGGGTTTAAACAACGATTTTCAGCGATTGATGCCGAACGAATTCAGCAATCAGAAGCCGGCAAGCTTGTAGTAGGTCTTGACGTGATCGGTTTCCCGATAGCCGGCAGCGCCTTCAACAGGGGCTGCTGCTTCCGCGCCCGCCGAACCGGCTGCAATTGCCGCCGTCCCGGTGACTGCGGACACACCGGCAAGCTTGAGGAAGTCGCGGCGGCCGGTTGCCACCTTGTCATTTCCCTTTGCCATTTTTCCGCTCCTTCAATGAGGGACGGTTGCCCATCCCGGTTGCCGGGCCCTTCCATGCGGAGAGGTCCCGTTCTCAGTCGAGGTTCAGACCATCGAAAAGGCCTGCTCCTCCACGTCCATGAATGCCGCACCCAGCTGGCCGATGCAGGCATAGAAAACAGACGACCTGGCGCCTTCCAGGTCAGTGAAAAAGGTCTTTGCCCATGAGCCGACATGGGCACCGAAAAAGCGCTTCTGTTCGGCGAGGTCGGCGGCGCCATCGAAGTCGCCCATGATCAGGCCGGCCATCATCTCGCACAGCGCAGCAATGTTGTCCTCCGGTTCGCTCACGTCGTCACGCCGCGCGATGCCGAGGCGGGCCATGTCGTTGCGAAGCCTGGCCAGCGGCTTTTCGTTGAGGAAGCCTGTTATGTAGTAGGAGCCGTAGGGTACCAGCTCGCCGCGGCCGACGCCGATGAACAGGTCATGGAATTCACGCGCCGCCTCTTCCGGGGTGACGCTGGACGCGACGCGCGCCAAGGCAGCGACCGCCTTGCCGATAGGCGTGTCATCGCCGGTCATGCCCGAAAAGGTGTCGAGGTCCGCGCGCGCGGGACCGGCGCGCAGCACATGGGCGAGCAAACGGTATACGTTTGCCCGCAGCATATCCTCTTCGGTGACTTGCAGCGCTAACCTAGCCTCGCCCATTTTCGCGTGGCCGCTCCTGCGATTTTTGTTCTGCAGGGCACGGCCGCTTCCTCCTTCGTTTGAAGGCCAGAATGACGCAGGCAGTGGCGCAAGGGCAAGCTTAATCGGGCCAGCTGGGTTACGAATCCGCTATCTGGTAATGCCCTACTAAATTACTCAACAATTATCCGGGGTGCTGCGCGCTTCTGGCCGGCTGCGTCTCCTTCAATGGACGCCCAGACCTTTGCGGCGATGTCGCGATAAATCCCGGCATGAAGGGAATCAGGCGCCGACACCACAATGGGCTGGCCCGCGTCGGACCGTATCCGCAGATCCTTGTCGAGCGGCACTTCGCCCAGGAACGGCAAGCCCCAGTTTTTCCGCCTCGTCGCGGGCGCCGCCGTGACCGAAAATCTCGTGTCTTTCCCCGCACTTGGTGCACACGAAGTAGCTCATGTTCTCAACGATGCCGAGCACGGGCACATCGACCCTGCGGAACATGTTGAGGCCCTTGCGGGCGTCGATCAGGGCGAGGTCCTGCGGCGTCGAGACGATCACCGCGCCCGACAGCGGGGTCTGCTGGGCCAGGGTAAGCTGGGCATCGCCGGTGCCGGGCGGCATGTCGACGACCAGCACGTCCAGATCGCCCCACGCCACCTCGCGCAGCATCTGCTGCAGCGCCGACATGACCATCGGCCCGCGCCAGATCATCGGCGTGTCTTCTTCAACCAGGAAAGCCCATCGACATGGCAGCCAGGCCGAATCCCTGCAGCGGCTTCAGCGTGCGCGAGCCGGGCGCGACCGGTTCAGGCCGGCCGGTGATGCCGAGCAGGCGCGGCACCGAGGGACCATAGATGTCGGCATCGAGAATGCCGACCTTGAGGCCGTTGGCCTGCAGGCCGAGCGCCAGGTTGACCGAGGTGGTTGACTTGCCGACGCCGCCCTTGCCCGAGGCGACGGCCACGATGTGCCTGACGCCGGGAACACCGGCCATGGTCTGGGCGGCCTGCGCCTTGGGACCGGGCGCTCCACGCCCGGCCATCGGCGGCGGCGGGGCCATGCTGGCGCCGGCCGGCGGCGGCGTGCGCCCGGCCGCAGGCCTCGAGCCCGCCTTGACGTCGGCTGTCAGCGCCGCCATCACCTTGTTGACGCCGGGCACCTTGGACACGGCCTTCTCTGCGGCCTGCCGCAGGGGCTCAAGTTCGGCTGCGCGACTTGCGTCAACCGTGATCGCGAACATGACGCTGTCGCCGGAAATAACCGGGTCCGACACCAATCCAAGCGATACGAGATTGCCCTCCAGATCCGGGCCGCGAACCTTTGACAAGGCTGCCATAACATCCTGTTTTTCAATCATGTCCCACTCCCCGAAATGTCCGGACCGGCAGCCGCTGGCTGCCGGATCATATCAATGTGGTGGTTGAGAGCCGGCCGTGGCCGGCGGCTGGAGATCAGCGCCGGCGCGGTAAGCCGCCAAGTTCGACGGTGATGTCGCTGGCGATGCGGTTGACCAGGTCACCCAGCACCTGGATGCGCTGGTCGGTGATGCGGGCAGACGGCCCGGACACCGAAATCGCACCCAGCGGATCGCCATGCTCGTCGAAGACCGCCGACGCGACGCAGCGCAGGCCGATGGCGTTTTCCTCGTCGTCGACGGCATAGCCACGCTGCTTCGCAGGCTTCGAGGTCCTGGAACAGGGCGTCGAGCGTGGTGTGGGTGTGCGATGTCTCGCGCGTCAGGTCGCGGCCATGCAGCAGCTTGCGGGCAGCCTCGTTGGCAAGACTGCACAGAATCGCCTTGCCCACGCCTGAACAGTGCATGCGGGCGCGTCCGCCGGGGCCGGCAATGGCACGCATCATCTTGTGGCATTCCACCTGGGCCAGGTAGACGATCTCGCCACGGTCGGCGATGCCGAGATTGACGGTTTCGCCCGACTGTTCCATCAGCCGGCGCATGTAGGGCCGGGCAATGGTGACCAGATCGCGCGAGCGCACGAAGGCCGAACCCACCCGGAATGCCTGCACGCCGATCAGCCAGACCGAGCGTTCGTTGTCAAAGCGGACATAGCGTTCGTTCTGCAGCGTGGTGAGCAGCCGGTGAGCCGTCGAGTTGGGCAGGCCCACTTCCTGGGCGACCTCCGACAGCGACAGGCCCGGTGCGTGATAGGACAGCGCATTGAGCAGCTTCAGCGCCCGGCTGAGCGACTGCACCTGTCCCGAGGCCCGCAGCACGTCCTTGCTGGGGACGCGCAACTCCTCGCGACGGGCGGCATCCTTGTCCTTGTCCAATAGTTCGTTTTCCAGCATAGAGGTTCTCGCCTGACTTGTGCCATTGCGCCCGGCAACGCTACTCAGGCTTCAACGTGGAACCTGAACATTCGTTGCCCGGCAGACTTCTTGTGGTTATTGAGGCCTTCGTACCCTGTCCAACCCACAGCGTGGAATTAAAACCCGGTAACCAGACCCGTTATCGACCATGTTATCCCAGATCGTGGTTTAAACCACCACAGAATGAAGAGGAAAGCAATTCCATATGTGGGATACCCTGGTGCACAACGCGTACTGGCTGGTCTACGCCGGAACGATTCTTGAAGGCGAAACGGCGCTGCTGCTGGGGTCGCTCGCGGCCAGTCAGGGGGCAGTCCAGCTGGTGTGGGTCATCATTGCGGCCTTTGCCGGCGCGACGACGGGCGACCAGATCAGCTACCAGGTGTTCCGCCGGTTCGGGCCGGGCATCGTGGAGCGGAGCGAAACCCTCAAGCGCCGCTCGCAGAAAGCCCGCCGGTTGCTCAAGGATCACCCGGTCAAGTTCATCATCCTGTCGCGCTTCTTCTGGGGTTTGCGTTCGGCCTGCATGCTGGCGCTGGCCGCGTCAGACGTGCCAAGCCGGGTGTTCGTCCCGGCCAACCTCGTTCGCCTGCGCGCTGTGGGCCGTTATCATCGGTTCGCTCGGCTACGTGTTCTCCGGCTGGGCCGCCGAGGCCATCAGCACCATGGACACGGTGTCGGGACGTGCGCCTGCCATCATTGGCGGAATTGCGCTGTTCGCCGGTGTCGTGGTGCTGGGCGGTATGCGGCGCTCAAGTTCTGGCGTTCACGCGAAACGCCTTGAGGCAGGCAGGTCAGGGCTTGCCCGCCACCGGCGCTGCCACCGGCTGCCCGGCGATCCAGTCCATGATGTCGGCGTAAACCGTCTCGCGCTGCTTGTCGTGCAGCAGCATGTGATAGCCTTGCGGGTAGACGTGCACACGGTAGGGTTGGCTGAGCGCCGCCATCACCTTGCGAGACGGCGCTGCGGGCACCACCTCGTCCTTGCTCGCCATAGAGGATACAGCACCGGCAGACCCAGCCGCGGCGCGGCGGCCGCTGCCTCGTCCATCAACGTCACCAGCCCGTACAAGGTATCGAACCGGCTCTGCTTGATGAGCTGGGGATCGCGTGAATACTCCTTCAGCCACTCGATGTTGTCGCTTGGCCAGATCTTGAGCTGAGAGCCGGTGGCTGTCTGGTCCGGCACCGTGTGGGCGGTCACCCAGAGCGCAGTCTTGAGAATCGGGTTCATGGATCGCCAGCCCCAGATGGCCGGCGCCACCAGAATGAGACCGTCCGCGCTCAAGCCCGCCACCAGCGGCAGCCTTCATCGCAACAGCGCCGCCCATGGAGGTGCCGACCACGTAGACCGGCAGACCCGGATGGCGCACCCGGACCTCAGCTGACAAAGGCCGACAGGTCATCGGCCATGACATCGCCGCCCGCCCAGCCGCCCCGCTTGTGAGCCGGAGTGCGTCCGAAGCCGCGCTGGTCATAGGCATAGGTGGAAATGCCGCGTGCGGCGAACCACGGTGCGGGCAACCGGAATACGCCGGCATATTCGTTGAAGCCGTGCACGGCCACGAATATCGCTTTCGGGTGCGCCGCCTGCCAGCTTGACAGCGCAAGCCTCTCGCTGTCGGGAGCGATGAAGTAATCATCTCCGAGGCGAGCAGACGCGACGGCGGTACCGGTTTCCAGCAGTTGCGGCGAGGCGCAGCCCTGCAGGGCCAGGACCGCCGCCATCGCGGCGGCGCCAGCCAGCGCCCTCAGCCCATTCGTGTTGATCCACCTCGTCACCGAGCCATTCAAGACACAAGCGCCTTAACATCGCCTTGCAGCACCGGGATCAGCTCCTGTTCGAACCATGGGTTCTTCTTCAACCACGCCGTATTGCGCCATGACGGATGCGGCAACGGCACGACACGCACCGGCGCCAGTACGCGGTATTCCCGCCAGTTGCCGACGGTTTCAGTAAGCGTGCGCCGGCGGCTGACTGCCCAGGTGCCAGGCTTGCGCGTACATGCCGACGGCCAGCACGCATTCGACTTGCGGCATGGCGGCCATCAGCCGGTCGCGCCAGGCAGGCGCGCACTCTGGTCTTGGCGGCAGGTCGCCGCCCTTGTCGTCGAGGCCAGGAAAACAGAACCCCATCGGCACGATGGCCACCCGGGCAGCGTCGTAGAAGATGTCTTCGCCAATGCCCATCCAGTGCCGCAGCCGGTCGCCGGAGGGGTCGGTAAAGGGCCGACCCGAAGCGTGCACCCTGGTTCCCGGCGCCTGGCCGGCGATCAGCAGCCGCGCCGTCGACGACACCTGCAATACCGGTCTCGGCTCGTGCGGAAGGGCCTGCTTGCCGGGCGCAGGATTGTCACGGCACACAGCGGCAGGCACGGGCACGCGCTGCGACAGCATTGATGCTTTCCCGGGTCACGCCCCGGCGCTCGGCCGGGCCGACACTTGCTGGTGCCAGCGCCTCAGATTGGTGTGGCTGTCCTTCATCTGCACCCTGGCCACCCGCATGAAGTCAATCGCGCACAGCGCATCGATATCGGCGACCGAATAGGCATCGCCAGCGATGAACTCGCGGCCTGAAAGCTCGTTGTCCAGATAATCAAGCATGAACTCGATCTTTGGCACGTTGGAAGCACCCCAGTCGGGAAACTGCGGCGTCTCCAGATGCGCCATCTTGGGGTTGGAATGACGGAAGGCATGGGCGATGGGGTGCATCAGGTAGAGCTCCATCCGCCGCTGCCACATCTCCACGATGCCCTTTTCTTCGGGTGTCGTACCGAACAGAGCGGGCTCTGGCTGCAGCGCCTCGAAGTAACGGCAGATGGCCATGGCCTCGCAAATGCAGCGCCCGTCATCCAGTTCGAGCACCGGAATGCGCATGAACGGGTTGCGCTTCAGCATGTCCTCGGCCTTGTGCTCCTCTGCCATGATGTCGATGTGGCGGCGGGCCACCTCGATGCCTTTCTCGGCAAGGAAGATGCGAACCCGGCGCGGGTTCGGCGCGCGATTGTCCTCGATCAGGATCATGTGCCCCTGCAAGCCTCCATTATGCAACCGTCTGCAAAGCTTCAAATTCTTCCCGTCATCTTGGCTGATTGGTAACCGCCCCTGCAAGGCTCGTATTAATCATTTGCAGCCGACAATGGCTGCCGGGTTTGCAATTGGCGCCAGAAGGAGCCGGGCCAGTTGCAGGTATCTGCGAAGGAAGCAGGAAACGCACGATGTCAGCGACAGCCGACTATACGGCAGGCGGCCACAAGGCTGACCACCACGGCGGCGAGCCGGACGAACCTGCGCCAGCAGGGGCGAAGGGAGCCACAGGATCGTGGGAGCCGGAACTGCTGCCACTGTTCGTGCGCAACCAGTTGCGCGTCGCGTTCGCCATGCCGTTGCTTGGGATCTTCCTCGCCGTCGCAATCCACACCTGGACCAACTGGCTAGTGGCCGCAAGCTGGTTCGGCAGCTGTCTGGCCGCCCATGCCATCCAGTATTATCTGTGCCGGTTCTACGAAATGAGCGATCCGGATCAGCGCGCCTCGCGCGAATGGATCGGCATGCTGACCGCATCGGAAACGCTGATCGCGGTGTGCTGGTCCATGCCGTTGTTCGCCTACTGGCAGCCGGGTGACCAGCTGCAACACATCTTCCTGGTGTCCATCGTCATGGCGCTGATCTCGGTGCGGGTGCTCACCGCCGGCAACTACATGCCCATCATCATCGCCGGTACCGGCATCATCTCGCTGGCGACCGTGGTGCGCTGCCTCATGGAGACCGGCGTTCTCTATGTCACCCTCGGCGCGGTGGTGATAATCGCCGAGATTTTCTTTGTGCAGCTGTCGCGCCGCCTGCAGGGAACTGCCCGCGAGATGCTGGTGTTCAAGGCGGAGCGGGAAGCGCTGATCGGCAAACTTGACGGCGCCTTGTCGGAAGCCGAGGAAGCACGCAGCAAGGCCGAGGAGGCCAATCGCGCCAAATCCCGCTTCCTGGCGACCATGAGCCACGAACTGCGCACGCCGCTGAACGCAATTCTGGGCTTCTCCGAGATCCTGTCGAAAGAGATGATGGGGCCGCACACCGTGCCGGTCTACAAGTCCTATTCCGACGACATCCATTATTCCGGCGACTACCTGCTCAAGCTGATCAACGACATCCTCGACCTGTCCCGGATCGAGGCCAACCGGCACGATCTGGCATTCGAGCCGGTGGATCCTTGCGACGAGGCGATGGACAGCGCCGAACTGATGGCACTGCAACTGAAGCGGCGCGGACAAACGGTGACATTCGACTTTCCGGCAGAGCCCATAAGGGTGCTGGGCGACAAGCGCGCCATGCGCCAGATCTGGTTGAACCTGCTTTCCAACGCCAGCAAGTTCAGCCCGGAGGGCTCCGCCATTGTGCTGGGCGCGCTGCAACGGCCCAACGGCAATGTGGTCATCTCGGTCAGCGATGAAGGCCCGGGGCTGGATGGTGCGGAACTGGACAGCATGCGCACCGCCTTCGCGCGCGGCCAGTACGCCCAGAAGAAGGCCATTGACGGTGCAGGCCTTGGCCTCACTATCGTCAACGGATTGGCGGAACTGCACGAGGCGTTGCTGCACCTGCAGCCAAACCACCCGGCAGGCCTGACCGCCATGGTGGAGTTTCCGTCGCACAAGGTGCTGGGCACGGTGCGCGCCCGGCTGGCAGACGCCAGTCTGCACATGCCGGCAACCCAGCGCCGGCTGATCGAACTGACCGCCTGAGCAGCCGCGTCAGTGCTGCGGCATTGCGCTCATTTCAGCGGCCACCTGGACCAGCGCCGCAGCAAGAGCCCCTACTGATCCATCCACTTCCGGGTGGCAGCCTGCCAGCAACACCGGCCTGCCCAGCGCGGCGAACAGCCTTGCGTGATCCGGATGGCCATCATCGGCGGCAACCATGCAATGACCGGCCGCGCCGGGCCGGAGCCGCTCCAGCAGCAAGGCCGCCGCAATGGCGCCCGATCCATCGAGAATGACCGGCACCTGCTGCATCCGGGCCGCGATGATCGCCCCTGCCGCAGCGGCGGTCTCGCGCCCGCCCATGCGGCGCAGCACTTCGAGGGGGGCATCGGCGTGACCGGAATGGCGGTCGAATGCAGAGCGCGCCAGCGTTGACAGCAAACCGCTTTCGCGCGGGCCGAGCAGGCAGGCCGCCATCGCCGCCACTGCCGCGCCATGCCCAGCGGCGGCGGCCCGCACGGCCAGCAGGTCTGCACCACCTGCCGTTGCCTCCATGCCATAGGCGATGGTTGCGGCACAGTCGGCTTCTTCCATGGCATCGTCGATGGTGAAATCGCGAACCGGCAGTTCCGGCGCCAGTTCGAATACCCGAAGCCCCAGGCCGAAGCGGTCGCACAGCCTGCACACAAGGGCGGTCTGCTGTTGCGCCGCCGCGACCAGCGCCTCGATCGAGGCTATGTCCTCGCCGCTGGCAGCCACTGCAACAGGTGCGTGCGCCGCAGCAAACACGGCCAGCACCGGGCGGCGCAGCAGTGGCTTGTCACGGCCCTGCCAGCGGGCGAGCCAGGCTGCGGTGGAGGCCATCATTCCGGCTTCTGCCGGAGCCTGCTGACGCTGGTCTGCACTGACCGCTGCAGACGGGCCGGAACACGAGGACCTTTCCGTCCCGTCCGGCAGTTCGTCGATCAGATCAAGGATGTCATTGAACGGCAGGGGGCCAGGGCGCTTGTTCATCGCAGGAAGATGCTTTCGGTTTGGCTTGGGCCGGCGGATGGTGCGAACGCATACACACATCGGCGTCCACCCGACAACCGTCCACAGTGTCTTAACGCGCGATTTACCAGCTTTGTTGACCAAGCGTTGAAACAGGACACGTATGGTCACCCCATCTTCAGAACGACAAGGTCGGAGCAGATGCACGCCTGGATTGGTTTTTTCTTCAGCTGCTCCATGATTGTGGCGGCCGCCATGGCCAAGTCCGGCAACCTGGCATTGCCGGAGCAGATTGGCGGTTCGGCCAGCATGGAATTCATGTTCTTTCTGGGTTGTGCCGGCTTCAGCGCAGCGCTGGCGATGCTGGCGCCGAGCCACTCGTCGGCAAGACTTGCGTCGATGTGGTCGGCTGGCGCGCTGGCAGTGGTCGTGGTCGCCCTCAACATGACCAACCTGACCGGCAAACCCGCCACCGAGCGCGACGTTGAGGCCGCTTCGCCCGTGCTGGGCAAACCGGAGCAGAAGGATCAAGCGGATGACGCTGCAGTGGCGCCGGTTGTCAAGTTCGAGCTCAAGCGCACCATCACCAACGAGGACTGGACGCCCTTCCAGGATATCGACTACCGCATCCGCCAGATGGAGCGCGAGATGCCGCCGCAACCGGAGAACAGTGAAGCCAATCCAGCCAACATTCCTCCGCGATGACGCCTCTTCACGATCCTGCAAGCGGCCAATGGCGCCATTGAACCCGCGGGGGCCTGCGTGCTAGGCGGTTGGTTCGTCAAGACCAGCCACCCTCACCAGTACCAGCGGCACCAAATGACCCAGCCCCCTTCCTTGCCGATCAGAAGCCCGTGCATCAAGCTGTGCGTGATCGAACCGGAGTCAGGTTTCTGCATCGGTTGTGGCCGGTCGCGCGAGGAGATCGCTGGCTGGGTAGGGTTCAGTGCGCAGCAGCGTGACGCGCTGATGTTGGAGTTGCCGGAGCGGCTGACAAACCTGACCCGTAACAAGTCCCGCCGGGGCGGCCGCCGTGGACGGTTTGGGCGGGATGAACGATAGCAAAGAGAAAGCACTGACATGCTGGAAAAACCTCGCGCCGACCTGATACCGAACACGCCGGACTATGAGCGCATTCCGCTGGTCAAGGCGACCGGATTTCGCGAGTACGATGCGCGCTGGCTGTTCGAGAAGGAGATCAACCTTTACGGTATCCAGGCGCTTGGCCTGGGCCTCGGCACTTACCTGCACCAGCGCGGGGTCAAGCCGCACATCGTTACGGGCCACGACTTCCGCGGTTATTCCAACTCCATCAAGCAGGCGCTGACCGTGGGCCTTATGGCGTCGGGTTGCACCGTCTACGACATCGGCCTGGCACTTTCGCCGATGGCCTATTTCGGCCAGTTCGCGCTTGATGTGCCCGCTGTTGCCATGGTCACCGCCAGCCACAACGACAATGGCTGGACCGGCGTGAAAATGGGCTGTGACCGCCCGCTCACCTTCGGGCCTGACGAGATGACGGCGCTGAAGGACATCGTCCTTGGCGGCAAGTGGCAAATCCGCGATGGCGGCGCACTGGTGCATGTGTCCGATCTAGAAGACAAATACATCGCCGACCTCGTCAAGGGCGGGCCGGTCAAGCGCAAGCTCAAGGTGGTGTGCGCCTGCGGCAACGGCACGGCGGGCGCCTTTGCGCCGAAGGTGCTGGAGGCAATGGGCGTCGAGGTCATCCCGCTCGACTGCGAGCTCGACCACTCGTTCCCGCGCTACAATCCGAACCCCGAAGACATGGAAATGCTGCATGCAATGCGCGACGCCGTGCTGGAAAGCGGGGCCGACGTGGCGCTGGGCTTCGATGGCGACGGCGACCGCTGCGGCGTGGTGGACAATGAAGGCAACGAGATTTTCGCCGACAAGGTGGGCGTCATGCTGGCCCGGTTCATGTCGGCGGAACATCCCGGCGCCCAGTTCGTGGTCGATGTGAAGTCGACCGGGCTGTACATGACCGACCCGGTGCTGAAGGCACAGGGTGCGCGCACCGACTACTGGAAGACCGGTCACTCCTACATGAAGCGGCGCACCAACGAGCTTGGCGCCATCGCCGGGTTCGAGAAGTCCGGCCACTACTTCCTGCGCGAGCCTTATGGCCTGGGGTATGATGACGGCCTTGCCTCGGCAATTGCGGTGCTGCGGATGCTGGACCGGCAGCCGGAGAAATCGATGGCCGATCTTTACCGGGACCTGCCCAAAACCTGGGGCTCGCCCACCATGAGCCCGCACTGCGCCGACGAAGCCAAATACGGCATCGTCGAGCAGGCGGTGAAGCACTTCCAGAAGATCGCGGCAGACGGCGGCAAGCTGGCCGGACAGCCGATCCGCGAACTGGTGACCGTAAACGGCATCCGCATCGTGTTGCAGGACGGCACGTGGGGGCTGGTGCGCGCGTCGTCCAACAAGCCGGAACTGGTGGTGGTGTGTGAAAGCCCCACCTCGGAAGAGATGATGAAGGCAATGTTCAAGGCCATCGACATGCACCTGTCCGATTATCCGGAAGTGGGCGAATACAACCAGAAGATCGCGTAAGTCATGGCCGTCCGGTTCCAGCCACCACCGGTCGCGTTCATGGGCGCCAGTGGCGGCGCCGGAATTGACAGTGCGGATGCAGTGCTGTTTGGCGCACCGCATGGAACGTCCTATGACGGCGTGCCGAACGAGCCATTCGCCGCCGCCCCCGACGCCTTGCGGATGGCGATGGAAGAAGACGGCCGGTGGCTGGATCACTGGGACTTCGATCTTGACGGCCCATTGCTAGGTGAAGGCCGCTTCAAGCTGGCCGATGCCGGCAACCTGCCGACGGTTTCGCATGACGGTGCTGGCAACCGGGCGCTGATCCGGCAGGCGACGCAGGACATTGTCGCGGCTGGTGCGGTGCCGATCATGCTGGGTGGCGATGATTCAACGCCGATCCCGTTCATTGCAGCGCTGTCGCCGCTGGGGCCGCTGACCATCATCCAGATCGACGCCCACATCGACTGGCGCGACGAGCGGCGCGGCGAGCGCTTCGGCTTTTCCAGTACCATGCGCCGCGCCTCGGAGATGGACCATGTCGAGCGGATCGTGCAGGTGGGCATGCGCGGGCTTGGCTCTGCACGGCGGGAAGAGGTTGAATTCGCCCGCAACTGGGGCGCTCACATCGTCACCGCCCGCGAGTTTCATCAGGCCGGACCGGACGCCGTGATGGCGCACGTACCTGCAGGCGCCAACTGCATCATCACGCTGGACTGCGACGCGCTCGATGCCGGCATCATGCCCGCTGTCATGTCGCCCACGCCCGGCGGCCTGAGCTACATGCAGGCCATCGACCTGGTGGCTGCCGTCACGGCCAAGGCGCGACTCGTGGCGTTCGACATGATCGAGTTCGTGCCGGAGCGCGACACGGCGGGCACGGCGACGTTCACCGCCGCCCGCATCGTCGCCAACGTGATCGGCCGGCTGGCTCGGATCGACCGTTGAGGTCCAATCCCTCCATGGCAGGGCAAGCAACGCGAACAGCGTTGCGCCAGCCCGTGAACGGACGCCGGCACGGAGGTGCCGGCGGAAACCAACTCAATGCAAGATCTGGCTGAGGAACAGCCTGGTGCGCTCCGACTTCGGGTTCCTGAAGAACTCCTCGGGCTCATTCTGTTCGACGATCTGGCCCTGATCCATGAAGATTACGCGGTTCGCCACCTGGCGGGCAAAGCCCATTTCGTGGGTCACGCACAACATGGTCATGCCTGACTCGGCCAGATCCACCATCACCTCGAGCACTTCCTTGATCATTTCAGGATCAAGCGCCGAGGTCGGCTCGTCGAAGAGCATGATCCTCGGGTTCATGCACAGCGAGCGGGCAATGGCCACGCGCTGCTGCTGGCCGCCCGACAGCTGGCCCGGATACTTGTGGGCCTGCTCCGGGATCTTCACCTTCTCGAGGAACTTCATTGCAATTTCCTCGGCTTCCTTCTTGGGCATCTTGCGGACCCAGATCGGCGCCAGCGTGCAGTTTTCCATGATGGTCAGGTGCGGGAACAGGTTGAAGTGCTGGAACACCATGCCAACCTCGCGGCGAATCTCGTCGATCTTCTTGAGGTCGTCGGTGAGTTCGATGCCGTCCACCACGATCTTGCCCTTCTGGTGCTCTTCCAGCCGGTTGATGCAGCGGATGAGCGTGGACTTGCCCGAGCCGGATGGCCCGCAGATGACGATGCGCTCGCCGCGATAGACGGTGAGGTCGATGTCGCGCAGCACGTGGAAGTCGCCGTACCACTTGTTCATCTTGGCTATCTGGATGGCGACGTCGTCGGTGATGCGCATGGCCGATGAAGCCGCAGCCTGCTTTGCGCTGAGCGCCTTGCTGGCAGCAGAGGCTTTCGAGGTGCTGTCGGTCCTGGCCGGCGCGGCAGGCCGCGCAGCTGCGGACTTGGCGGCGGGCTTCTTCGCTGCGGCCTTCTTCGCCGGTGCTTTCTTGGTGGTTGCCTTGGCCATGGGTCAGGTCCTGTCGTTGAAAAGGGTTAGCGTTTGTGCCCGGTGTCGAGCTTGCGTTCCATGAACATGGAATAGCGCGACATGCCGAAGCAGAAGATCCAGAACAGCGCAGCCGCCGCAAACAGGCCGGTCGAGTGGGTTTGCGGCGCCGCCCAGTTGGCGTCGGTGTTGGCTGTCTGGATGATCAGCAGCAGGTCGTACAGACCGATGATCGACACCAGCGTCGTGTCCTTGAACAGGCCGATGAAGGTATTGACGATGCCGGGGATCACCAGCTTCAGCGCCTGCGGCAGGGTAATCAGGCCCATGTTCTGCCAGAAGGTCAGCCCCAGCGCCTGGGCTGCCTCGGTCTGTCCCTTGGGAATCGCCTGCAGACCGCCGCGCACTACTTCCGCCATGTAGGCCGAAGAGAACAGCGCCACACCGACCAGCGCACGCAGCAGCTTGTCGAAGTTGGTGCCCGGCGGCAGGAACAGCGGCAGCATCACCGAGGCCATGAACAGCACGGTGATCAGCGGCACGCCGCGCCACAACTCGATGAAAGCCACGGAGAACAGCTTGACCACCGGCATCTGTGAACGCCGCCCCAGCGCCAGCAGGACACCCAGCGGCAGCGAGGCCACGATGCCGGTCACCGCGATGACCAGCGTCACCAGCAGGCCGCCCCATTGCGAGGTTTCCACGTAGGTGAGACCGAAGTCGACAGACAGGATCGTCAGCAGCTGCGCCGCCACGCCGGCAATGCCCAGCGAAGCAAACAGCGCCAGCTTGCTGTCGATGATCTTTGCAATGAAGCCAAGGAACAGGATCGGCAGCACCGCCGCCGCAACGAACAGGTAGGTGGTGAACCACGTCGAGCCGGTAATGTCGAAATGGCCGCCGGTCAGCAGGATCAGCGCCATGATCGGGTAGATGGTGAGCAGGAAAACGGCATTCACCGTCTTGAAAGGCAGGCTCGGTATCAGCATGGGCACAAGCGCCAGAATGCCGACAATGAACACAATGTTCACCCGCCAACGCTCGGCGACAGGATAGAACCCGTAGATCCATTGGCCAAACCGTGCCCCAGCCATGGCCCAGCACGCGCCTTCCTGACGGCCTTCGCCGCGGCAGGCCTCGCCATTCTCGCCCACAAAGACTGCATGGATGACCGCCCAATCGAGCACCAGCCAGGCGATGTAGGCAGCAATGCCGCCCATCACCACGGTCAGCACCGACTGGATCGGCGTCGGGAACAGGTTCTCGCGCATCCAGCCCTGCAGGCCGGTGATATTGGCTGGCGGCGGCGAGGCCGGCACCTCCTGGGTGCGGACGAAGGCAACGCTGGTTTCGGCGTGCAGATCAGACATCTTCTTACCTCTCCACCAGCTTCATCCTGGAGTTGAACCAGTTCATGAACATAGACGTCAGCAGCGAGAACGTCAGGTATACGGCCATCCAGATGGAAATGATCTCCACAGCCTGGCCGGACTGGTTAAGCACCGTGCCTCCCGCCGCCACGAGGTCCGGATAGCCGATGGCCACGGCCAGCGAGGAGTTCTTGGTGAGGTTCAGGTACTGGCTGGCCAGCGGCGGGATGATGACCCGCATGGCCTGCGGGATGACCACCAGGCGCAGCGTCGGGCCAGACCGCAGGCCCAGTGCGTGGCTTGCTTCGGTCTGGCCCTTGTTGACCGCCAGGATGCCGGCGCGGACGATTTCAGCGATAAACGCCGCTGTATATATGGACAGTGCCGCAAACAGTGCCGCGAACTCGGGGACGAGGCCAACGCCGCCCCTCAGGTTGAAGTTGCCCTGCTCGGGGAACTCAAACTGCAGCGGGGCGCCGGCGATAAAGTAACCCAGCAAGGGCAGGCCGATCAGCAAGCCGAGTGAGGTGAGAAAAACCGGGAACTGTTCGCCGGTCGCCGCCTGGCGCGCGCGCGACCAGCGCACGATCCACCAGATGGCGGCAATTGCCAGCACGAAACCGGCCACGATCATCCATGCGCCCTCACCCCAGATAAACTTCGGGATGGTCACGCCGCGATTTGACAAGAAGATCGTGTCGCCGATCGACAGCGCGTTGCGCGGACTGGGAAGGGCTGCAAGCACCACCTTGTACCAGATCAGGATCTGGATCAGCAGCGGCACGTTTCGCATTACTTCGACATAGACCTCGGCCACCTTGGCGACCAGCCAGTTCTTCGACAACCGCATGATGCCGACGATGAAGCCGATGATGGTGGTTGCGATGATGCCGCAAACCGCAACGAGCAGCGTGTTGAGGATGCCGACCATGACGGCGCGGCCATAGGTCGAGGATTCGGTATAGGGGATAAGCGTGAACGACAGGTCAAAGCCGGCCGTGGTGTCGAGGAAGCCGTAGCCGGACGCGATGTTGGCTTCGCGCAGGTTGGCCACGGTGTTGTTGAATATCTGCCAGGCGAAGTAGGCGACTACTGCCACGAGCGCGATCTGAACTGCCCACGACCTGACTTTGGGATCGTTGAAGAACGCGACCTTTGGAGGGGACTCGCCACCCGTTACAACGCTCATGCGCTCGCCTTCACCCTGCTGCAGTGCGCGTTGGTCCGGAACCTTGCCTTTTGCCCCGGCGCGAACTGCCGTTGTACCCCGGTCCGGTTGCCCCACCGGCACATCCCTCATGCGCCAGTTGCCCCGTACCCTTCTGCCTTTGCCGGTCTTGATTGCCGGCTTTCAAAATCCGATGCGTGAAAGAACCGTCTGAAAGGAACAAAACCACCCGGCAGGACATGACCTGCCGGATGGGGAGAATGGAGATGCTTAGCGGATCGGGGGAGCGTACTGGATGCCACCCTTGTTCCACAGCGCATTGGCACCGCGCGCAATCTTCAGCGGGGTGTTCGGACCCACGTTGCGCTCGAAGATTTCACCATAGTTGCCGGTAGCCTTGATGGCCTTCAGCGCCCAGTCGTTTTCAAGGCCCACGCCCTTGCCGAAATCGCCTTCAGCGCCGAGCAGGCGGCGGATTTCCGGGTTGGTCGAATTGGCCAGCATCTCGTCAGCATTGGCCTGGGTCACGCCGAGCTCTTCAGCATTGAGCAGTGCGTAGTAGGTCCACTTGACCACATTGAACCAGGCATCGTCGCCCTGACGGACAACCGGGCCCAGCGGCTCCTTGGAGATGATCTCCGGCAGAACGACGTTCTCGTCCGGGTTCTTCAGCTTGAGACGCTCGGCATACAGGCCGGACTGGTCGGTGGTGAACACGTCGCAGCGGCCAGAGTCGTAGGCGGCGATCACTTCGTCAGCCTTTTCGAAGGCAACGACTTCGTACTTCATGTTGTTGGCGCGGAAGTAGTCGGCGAGGTTCAGTTCGGTGGTGGTGCCGGTCTGGGTGCAGACCGATGCGCCATCGAGCTTGAGAGCCGAGTCAACGCCGAGCGCCTTCTTCACCATGAAGCCCTGGCCGTCGTAGTAGGTCACGCCGGCGAAAACGAGGCCGAGCGAGGTGTCACGGCCCATGGTCCAGGTGGTGTTGCGCGACAGGATGTCGATCTCGCCGGACTGCAGTGCGGTGAAGCGCTCCTTGGCCGACAGCGGCGTGAACTTCACCTTCTCGCCATCGCCAAATACGGCAGCTGCAACAGCGCGGCAGAAGTCGACGTCGAGGCCGGTCCAGTTGTTCTTGTCATCCGGGTTGGAAAAGCCGATGAGGCCCTGGCTGACGCCGCACTGGATGAAGCCCTTGCTCTTGACATCGTCGAGCGTTCCAGCAGTGGCCGCCGAGATGCCAGCCACCGAAACGGCTGCACCAAGAGCGAGCGAAAGCAACGTACGTTTCATGTTCAATTCCTTTGATCGTGAGTTTATGGAGTTGGGTCCGTACCGGCCTTGCGGAACGCAACGAAAAGGCTGTCAGTCATGCAACCGTCCGTCCCGCCAGTCATGCGAAAGCAATTCAGCCGGGCCCACCCCATGGACTATCTGTTCAGTTGTTACTCCCTGAGCACGCGCCATGGCGCGAGCGGTCTTTATCCTGCCCAAAATGTGGACTTGGTCAAGCGCTGCACAAAAAAATTCGACTTCCAACAGCGACAAAGGCTAAATGCGGCGCCTGCACGTTTCACCTTGCGAGACACGACTCCATGCATAGAGATGACGACCACCCCGCCAGCCTCAAGGCGGCAACCCGGCTGGTGACCTCTGGCCGGCAATACTCTGAACACGGTATCGTAAATCCCGGCGTCTACCACGCATCAACGATTCTATATCCGACCGCTGCGGCGCTGCGCGCCGGCAACCAGCCCTACACCTATGGCCGCAAGGGAACACCAACCTCGCGGGCGCTGGAAGACACCATCGCCGCGCTTGAAGGCGGGCATGCGTGCAAGGTCACGCCGTCTGGTCTGGCCGCCATCAGCTCGGTGTTCCTGGCCTTCCTCGATACCGGCGACCACGTGCTGATCACCGACAGCGCCTACCGCCCCACGCGCACGCTGGCAAACGGGCTGCTGAAGCGCATGGGCATCGAGGCGACGTTCTACGACCCGGCCGATCCCGGCGCGGTCAAGGCCGGTCTGAAGCCCAACACTAAACTGGTGTTCACCGAGTGCCCTGGCTCGCAAACCTTCGAGGTGCAGGACATACCGGCCATCGCCAGGCTCGCACATGAAGCCGGCGCCCTTGTCGCCATCGACAATACCTGGAGCGCCGGCCATTACTTCAAGGCGTTCGAGCACGGTTGCGACATCTCCCTGCAGGCCGCCACCAAGTACCTCGTCGGCCATTCCGATTGCATGATGGGCAGCGTTACTGTCAATGAGGAGCATTGGCCGCGCTACAAGGCCGCCTACGAGGAGATGGGCCTGTTTGCCGGTCCGGACGACATGTACCTGACGTTGCGCGGCATCCGCACGCTGGACGTGCGGCTGGAGCGGCACATGAAGTCCGGCCTCGCTATCGCGCAGTGGCTGCGCGCTCGCGAGGAAGTTTCGGAGGTACTGCATCCTGGCCTGCCCGGCGCACCCGGACACGACATCTGGAAGCGCGACTTCACCGGTGCGTCCGGGCTGTTCGGCTTCGTGATGAAAGAAACCGGACAGGACAAGGTCGATGCCTTTTTCAACGAACTGTCGCTGTTCGGCATGGGCTATTCGTGGGGCGGGTTCGAAAGCCTTGCAATCCCGTGCGACGTCACCACTTACAGGTCAGCAACAACGTGGGACCGCGATGGCCAGCTTGTCCGCCTGCATATCGGACTTGAGGACGTGGATGACCTCAAGGCCGATCTGGACGCGGCTTTCGCCGCCATGGCGGCGGCCTGACACGGCTCGCCCAGAAAGGATCCGCAAGATGACGTCATGGACCAGGCTTGTGGCTGCTGTTGCAGCCTTGTGCATCGCCGCCGGCGCGGCCGCGCCAGTGCAGGCCACCGAAGACGACCCGGAACTGATCTTCAAGAAGTCCACCGTCTTCCGGCTGCTTTCACCCAATGCCAAGCTTGCCGTTTATGCACTGGACGACCCGCTGGTCGAGGGCGTGGCGTGCCACTTCACCATTCCGGAAATCGGCGGCTGGAAGGGCTGGGCAGGCTTTGCCGAAGAGCGCTCGGAAGTCTCGTTGGCCTGCCGCCAGGTAGGGCCGGTCTCGTTCAGGGGCAAGTTCGAGCAGGGCGACGAGATGTACCGCCAGCGGCGCTCGCTGTTCTTCAAGAAGCTGCAGATCGTGCGCGGCTGTGACCCCAAGCGCAATACGCTGGTGTACCTGGTCTACTCCGACCGGATCATCGAGGGCAGCCCGCAGAACTCCACCTCCACGGTGCCGATCATGCCGTGGGGCAACAATCCTGCGCCGCGCTGCGAGGAGTTTCTCGAAAACTGAACGCTGATTTGCTGCAGATTTACCGCTGATTCACGTTTTGCGTGAATTAGTAGGAAGACTGTACCGCCCAGCGTGTGGAGGCAGCCGTTCAGGCTGCGCTGCCGTTTGCACGCGGGGCAGACTTCTACCGGGGGACTAGCCGTGCCAATGAAACCATCCTTGCGCTGCCGCATGCTTGCGGCGGCCGCATTCCTTTTTGCGGGCCTTCCCGCATCCGCCCAGTCGGCTCTCAAGCCGCAGGACATCGCCAGTCTCGACATCATGGTGCGCGAGGTCATCGAACAGCCGCCCGCCGACCATCCGCTGCTGAACCGCAAGAAACTGTCTACGATCGCCCCGGCTGTGCCCAGGGCTTCATGGGCGCGACTCCACCCGCAGGTGCGCAAGACACTGTCGGCGGTTGAGAAGAAGTTCGGCCGCCCCGTGGAAGTGACATCGGGGTGCCGGTCCAGACAGGCAAACCGCAATGCTGGCGGCGCGCGGCGCTCGCTGCACCTGGATTGCATGGCTGCCGATTTCAGGGTCCCGGGCGTCAGCAAGGCCAGGCTGGTGCGCTTCGTCAGCGCCCTGCCCGGGCGCGGCGGGGTGGGCACCTATTGCCGCAACTCCATCGTCCACGTAGACGCCGGACCGGTACGCAACTGGCATCAACGCTGCCGGTAGGGGTTGAATGTCTTCCTGATTGAGGTTCATTTCGCTTCAGACGCCTTGAATCCGTGATCCTTGCGCTTGAAGATAACCGGCGAAATCGATCGCGGCGCCCACTGGCACGTTCTGCGGAGTTCCACCCCTTGACCACCCTGCCCCGTCACATGCGCGCCTGGACCTACGAGACCGCCGGGCCGGCGCGCGAGGTGATGGGCGAGGTGACGATGGACGTGCCGGACCCGGCAGCCGGCGAAGTGCTGGTGGAGGTCAGGGTATCCGCCGTCAACCCCACCGACGTAAAGCGGCGCAGCACCGGCCGAGAGCTTGGACTGTTCAGCCCCATCATTCCCAACAATGACGGCGCCGGCATCATTGCCGGGGTTGGCGAGGGCGTGCCGTCCTCACGCAGCGGCGAGCCCGTATGGCTGTTCGGCGCTCAGGCTGGCAGGCCAAACGGCACTGCAGCCCAGTACATCTGCCTGCCATCGGACCAGGCCATTGCGCTGCCGGACAAGGCGAGCTTCACCGATGGCGCCTGTGTGGGCGTACCGGCGGTTACCGCCTGGCATGCAGTTCTGGGCGGCGGGCCGGTCGAGGGCCGCACCGTCCTGGTGACGGGGGCCGGCGGACGGGTCGGACGCTACGCCGTTCAGATTGCGGCACAGGCCGGAGCCCGGGTGATCGCCGCCACCCGGCGCGAGAAGTTTGATGACCTGCGGCGGCTCGGCGCGCACGAGGTCATCGATTACATGGCCGGCGGCTTGACGGACGCCTTGAGCGCTGCAGCACCCGGCGGCATTCACCGGGTGGCGGACGGCGCCCTGTGGCTGACGCTTGAACACGCCCTGCCCGCGCTCGGCGAGCGGGCTCACATCGCCGCCTATGCCAGCGACCAGAACGCCAACCCGGCGCTGCCGTTTGCGAAACTGCTCTATGCCAACACCACCATCGAGGCCTTCTCGATCTTCGGCCTTTCAGGCAAGCAGAAGCAGGCGGCGATCGACGGGGTCAACGGCCTGCTGGCCGACGGCAAGCTGGATCACAAGATTGGCGCGCGCTTTGCGTTCGGCCAGATGATCGAGGCACACGAAGCAGTTGAGGCCGGCAGCGTCGATGGCTGCTGCCTGGTGACCGTCCGCTAGAGTGCCGGACGCCGCCCGCCGCTGGTCCAGGGACCTGCCGCCTGTTCGAAAGCCATCGCCGCCTGGAACACGTCCGCATCGCAGTAGGTGCGCCCGACGATCTGCAGCCCCGTCGGCACGCCGTTCTTCGCAAAGCCGGACGGCACCGAGATGACCGGACAGCGCGACAGCATGTTGAAGGGCGTGGTCATTGCCCATCCCAGCATCGGGTTCACCTTCCGACCGTTGATCCTGACCTTGTCCTTCGACTGGTCGTGATCCGCTTTCACCGCTGGCAGCGCGTTGGTCGGACAGATAAGCACGTTGTAGTCTTCCAGCAGGGGGCCGAGCCTTGCGTACATGCGGTTGACCATTTCCAGACTTGCGACGAAATCGGTCGCCTTCGACTTCCTTCCCTTCTTCGCAAAGGCGCGGGCATAGGTGGTCATCTGCTTGCCGTGACTGTCCAGCAGGCGGGACAGCGATGCGCCGAACAGGTGCTCCAGGTAAGCCAGGCCGGCATCCAGCGCGTCGTGCGTCCAGCCGAGATCAACCTCGGTCACTTCTGCCCCGAGCGAGCGGAACACCTCGGCCGCGGCCAGCGTATTGCGGCGTACGTGCTTGTCCACCTCGAAGAAGCCGAGATCCATGGACAACGCGATCTTCCAGCCCTTGATGGGCTTGTACTGCATCGGCAGGTCGAGCTTCGGCCTGAGCGTGGAAATGTCCAGCGGGTGCGGTCCGCTCATCACGTTCTGCAGCAGGATGGCGTCCGACACGGTGCGCGCCAGCGGGCCGGTGTGGCAGTAGAAGTCGAGATTGAATGGCGGGTCGTCGGGGTTCCTGCCATAGGGCGGTTTGTAGCCGACCAGGCCGCAGCACGAAGCGGGAATACGGATCGAGCCGCCGATGTCAGATCCGGTGGCGATGCTGGACGTGCCTGCCGCCAGCGAAGCGGCCGAACCGCCCGACGAACCGCCCGGCGTCTTCTTCAGGTTCCACGGATTGCGGGTCACGCCCCACAGCTTCGTCCAGGTATAGCCTGCGCAGGAGAATTCCGGTGTGGCGGTGCGGGCGTGTACGATGCCGCCGGCATTGAGGATGCGCTGGTTCATCGGCGAGGTATGATCGCCGACATGGTCCTTCATGATCAGCGAGCCGTTAGAGGTCGGCATGCCCTCGATGTAGCTCTCGTCCTTGATCGCCACCGGCAGCCCGTCCAGCGAACCAACCGGCTTGCCCCTGGCCCAGCGCGCTTCCGATGCCTTCGCCTGTTCGAGCGCGCTTTCGTAGTGGGTGAAGGTGAAGGCGTTGATCTTGGGCTCGACGGCCTCGGCGCGGGCGATTGTCGCCTTCATCAGTTCAACCGGCGACAGCGTCTTGTCGGCGAAGCGCTGCAGAACTTCGTTGGCAGGCAGGTAACACAGATCGGCATCGGCCATGGGGGTTGCTCCAGCAGGATACACAGACAAGTGCGGCCCGGAACCGCCGGTCCCGGGCCGCTGGCGTTGCATCACGCGATACCGGGACTTACTTGGTCAGCTCGGTCCAGATTGCGGTGTACAGTTCGGTCGCTTCCGGCGAGCAGGTCTGGGCAACGAAGCCTGCAGACTGGAACTCCGCCGGGGTGTTCACCTCGGGCGCCGTCTTCATGTCTTCCGGCATGAAGGCGTCCGATCCCTCGATGCCGTTGGCATAGCGGGCGAACTCGGAAATCAGCGCGGCGTTTTCAGGCGCCATGATGAAGTTCTGGAAAGCCTTGGCATTGTCGACGTTCTTGGCATCGGCCAGCACCGCCACGTTGTCCGCCCAGATCGGATAACCTTCCTTGGGATAGCCGTACACGATGTCGGCATTCTGCAACCGCGCACGGAACGAGGCGCCGTTCCAGTAGATGCCGGCGGAGATATCGCCTTTGGCGTACTTCTCCACGGTGCCGTAGTCGAGCGACAGCCACTTCGGCTTGGCCTCGAGCAGCTTGTCGCGCACCTTCTTGAGCACTTCCTTGTCAGTGGTGCACGGCTCACCGCCCATATAGGTGATGGCAAGGCTCATGACGTCGTTCATTTCCGGCACAACGTTGATCTTGCCGACCAGTTCTTCCGGCGGATCGAACACGACGGCCGAGGTGTTCGGGTCACCCTTGTAGACCGATGTATTCACGGTGATGCCGACGGTGCCCCACTGCCACGGCACGGTGTATTTGCGGCCGGGGTCGAAGTCCGGGTTCTTCCAGCGCTCGGCAACGTGCTTGAAGTTCTCCATGCCACCCGGGTTGGTCTCCATCAGCAAGCCTTCGCTGATCCAGATCTGGTTGTAGGTGGCAGACGGCACCACGATGTCGAAGCCGTGGCCACCGGCGCGCACCTTGGCCAGAGCGGTATCGTTGGAGTCATAGTCGGTGATGGTCACCTTGACGCCGAACTCCTTCTCGAATTTCTCGATCAGCTTGGGGTTGGTGTAGTTGCCCCAGTTGTAGATGTTGAGCTCGCCGGCAGCGAGCGCACCGGTTGCGGAAAACGCCAGCGCCATGGCGCCGGCCGCAGCCGTCATCAGCAGTTTGGTCTTCATTCTCCCTGTCTCCTCTTTCAGGTTTTCTTACTCACTCAAGTCTTGCCGCTCTTGCGGTTCAGCACGAAAAACACGGTGACCACGGCAATCGAAATGGCCAGGAACACGGTCGAGATCGCGTTGATCTCGGGCGTGATCACGCGGCGCAACTGGCCCAGCATGTACGTCGGCAAGGTGTCCTGTCCACCCGACTTGACGAATTCGGTGATCACCACGTCGTCCAGCGAGATGACGAAGGCCAGCATGGCGCCCGCCATGATGCCCGGGGCCATCAGCGGCAGCGTCACATGACGGAACGTCTGCCAGGGACTGGCATACAGGTCGGCGGCCGCACGCTCCAGCGACAGGTCCATGTTCTCCAGCCGGGCCCTGATCGGCAGATAGGCGAAGGGTATGCAGAAGGCTGTGTGGGCGGCGATCAGGTAGCCGAGGCCCTGATAGCCGGTGTGGATCTTGATGATGGCGAAGAAGATCAGCAACGCCACGGCGGTAACGATTTCCGGCACCATGAGCGGCTGGTTGATGGCGGCGTAGATTGCCGTCATGCCGCGATAGGGCCTCGTGCGGGTGGTGGCCAGCGCGGCCAGCGTGGCGGCGGCAGTGGCGATCAGCGCGGCTGCAGTGGCGATCTTGAGTGAAGTGATCGAAGCGTCGATGACCCGCTGGTTCTGCCAGGCCGCTTCGTACCAGCGCCAGGAGAAGCCTTCCCAGATGGCGATCGAGGTACCGGCGTTGAACGAGTACAGCACCAGGATCAGGATCGGCGCATACAACATGACGAAGCAGCACGCGGCGATGAAGCCGAAGCCGGTCTGACGCTTGATGGAAAACGGGCGGCGGGCGGTTGCGGCATCAGCCATGGGTTTGCACCCCGCCCTTCGAGGCGTTGCGGACATAGAACAGCAGCGCCACCATGACGATGACCAGCAGGGTGATCGACAGGGCAGCGCCCAGCGGCCAGTTCCGTCCCTGGCCGAACTGCAGCTCGATCAGGTTGCCCAGCATCATGTTGCGCCCGCCGCCCAGCACGCGCGGCGTCACGTAGGCGCCGAGCGAGGGCACGAACACCAGGATGGAGCCCGCGATGATGCCGGGCTTGACCAGCGGAATGACGATGCGGCGCAACACCTGCCAGCGGTTGGCGTAGAGGTCGTAACCGGCCTCGACCAGGCGGAAGTCCAGCCGTTCCATCGCCGCATAAAGCGGCAGCACCATCAGCGGCAAATACACGTACGCCATGCCGAGCAGGATGGCGAAGTCGGTGTATAGCATCTGGATGGGCTGTTCGATCACGCCGAGGCCGATGAGGGCGGAGTTGATGACGCCCTCGTTGCGGATGACCTCCATGATCGCGAAGGTGCGGATCAGCAGGTTGGTCCAGAACGGGATGGTGACCAGGAACAGCCATACCGGGCGCCACTTGGGCGGCTGGGTGGCAATGAAATAGGCGGTCGGAAAGCCGATCGCCAGGGTGATGATCGTGGTCATCAGGGACAGCTTGATGGAGCGCCAGAAGATCGACAGGTGGGCGTCGGCGAAACCGATGTTGTCGTCGAAAATGTCCTGCTTGAGGAACACGCCAAACCAGCCGTCGGTGGAGAACTCCCAGATCACGCCGCCGTAATTGCCCTTCTCGAGGAAGGAGTAGACCAGCATGATGGCCAGCGGCCCCAGCGCGGCGAAGAAGATGATGACCAGCGCGGGCGTGGCCAGCAGCCAGCGATTGCGGACCTCGCGCCGCCGGGCTTCCTCGCCGGCCAGTTCGCCGGATGTCATTGCCTGCCCGTTTGCGGTCGCGTCGCTCATTCCTGCCCCTTCAATCCCGCAGTACCTGTACCGAGCCCTTGTCGATGCTGACGCCGACCTTGTCGCCGATACGCCAGCGGCCGGTGTCGTCGCGGGCATTCTGCATGCGCACGATGAACTCGCCGCCTGAATCAAGCGCCACATGATAGTGGGTATCGGTGCCGAAATAGACGATGTTGGAGAGCTTGCCGTCCAGCGCGCCGGCAGCCTTGCCGGTCACCAGGTTGGCATGCTCAGGCCGCACCACTGCCATTACCGGACCCTTGGCGACGCCGTTGCCCGGCAGGCTGGCGTCGATGGTCTTGCCGGAGGCAAGCTTCAGCTTGCCGGTGCCCTTCGCGACCGACGTGAGTTCGGCCTCGAGGAAGTTGGTTTCACCGATGAAGTCCGCCACGAAGCGGTGCGAGGGATGGTCATATATCTCGCGCGGGCTGCCCACCTGCAGGATCTTGCCCGAACTCATGACCGCGATGCGGTCGGACATGGTCAGCGCTTCTTCCTGGTCGTGGGTGACGAACACGAAGGTGATGCCGGTTTCGTGCTGCAGCCGCTTCAACTCGATCTGCATTTCCTTGCGCAGCTTGAGATCGAGCGCCGAGAGCGGTTCGTCGAGCAGCAGCACCTTGGGCCGCGGCGCCAGTGCCCGGGCCAGCGCCACGCGCTGCTGCTGGCCACCGGAAATGGCCGACGTGGCGCGGTCGCGCATCGCTTCCATCTTGACCAGCTTCAGCATCTTGGACACTTCCGCCTCGATCTCGCCTGCCGGCTTGCCCAGCATCTTGAGCCCGAAGCCGATGTTCTCGGCCACCGTCATGTGCGGAAACAGCGCGTAGGACTGGAAAACCGTGTTCACCGGGCGCTTGTACGGCGGCAGGTAGGAGATGTCCTCGCCGTCCAGATCAATGCGCCCGCGTGTTGGATGGTCGAAACCCGCAATCAACCGCAACAACGTGGTCTTGCCGCAACCGGATGGGCCCAGCAACGTGAAGAACTCGTTCTGGCGGATTTCGACCGACACGTCGTCCAAAGCCACGACACGGTCACTGCCACCGCCAAAAACCTTGGTCACCTCATGCGCCGTAACCGCGGGCGCGCTGTCAGGGCTCGCGGCCAACTGACACCTCCTGATCTGTCCGGTTGATGATGCAGCTTGCTGGCTGCGTTTAACGCCCGGTCCCTCGTTGTAACACAAACGATAGGCGGAAAGGCCCCGCCTTGCCAAGGCTGTAAGTTGGGCAGGGACTGCCGGATAATCAGGCAGCAGCAAGTTCGATTGACCAGCCTCGCGCATGCCGGGCGGCCAGTTGCCGCCAGGGTCTGCCGCCAGCAAACCATCTCATTTCATTTTCCAACCTGGCGGATCGGCATTCACGACAGAATCGGCCATGACGATGGACTGCAAATCAAACCTGTCGCACATTATCGTTCGATCCGGCTGCGGCGCCGGGCATGTACAGGCTGGACCAGGCCCTCGCGCCAAATGACCAGGAGACAGAGATGCTGACCCAATCCGACTGGATGTCCCGCGCCAATGCCGTGCTGCCCGGCGGCGGCTTCGGCAATTTCGATCCCGGCATCATCATCCGGGAGGGCAAGGGCTCGCGCGTTTGGGACGAGGACGGCAGGGAGTATGTCGACCTGCTGATCGGCTCCGGCCCCATGCTGCTCGGACACAGCCATGCGGAAGTGATGGAGGCCGTGCTGCAGCAGCTGCCGAAGGGCATGACCTTCTTCGCCAACAATACCGCCGGCATCGAACTGGCCGAGGAAATCTGCAACGCCGTCCAGTGCGCCGAACAGGTGCGCTATGTCTGCACCGGATCGGAAGCCGACATGTACGCCATGCGGCTTGCCCGCACCTACACGGGCCGTGAAAAGATCCTCAAGTTCGAGGGCGGCTATCACGGCATGTCGGCGGAAGCGCAGATGAGCCTGGCGCCGTCCAGGCTGGTGAACTTTCCTGTGGCCGTGCCGGATTCGCCTGGCATCCCGCAAGGAGTGCGCGACGCCATGCTGGTGGCGCCGTTCAACGACATCGACTTCGCCCGGTCGATCATTGCCGAGCACGCCCACGAGATCGCCGGCATCATCGTCGAACCGTTCCAGCGCATCCTGCCGCCGGCCCCCGGCTTCCTCGAGGCGTTGCGCGAGGAATGCGACAGGCACGGCATCGTGCTGGTGTTCGACGAGATCGTTACCGGTTTCCGCTTCACCTACGAGGGTGCCCAGAACTATTACGGCGTGGTGCCGGACGTGTGCACGCTGGGCAAGATCATCGGCGGCGGCTTTGCGCTGGCGGCCATTGCGGGCAAGGCGCCCATCATGGCGCACTTCGACAAGGCGAAGGTGGGGGCGGACGGCTTCCTGATGCAGCTTGGCACCTTGTCCGGCGCGCCGGTGGCGGCGGTGGCCGGCCTGAAAACGATGGAAGTGCTGCGCCGCGACGGCCAGTACGACCGCCTCAAGGCCAATGGCGAACGGCTGATGGCGTCGTTCTCGAAGCACCTGACAGCGGCTGGTCACGATCACCAGATCGTCGGCGAGCCGTGGCTGTTCGACGTGCTGTTCACCGCCAGGCGGGTGAAGGATTATCGCGACGTGATGCAGGCTGATGCCGTGAAGAACGCCCGCTTCAACGAGCTGTTGCGCCAGCACGGCGTCTTCAAGTCGCCGGGCAAGGTCTATCCGTCGCTGGCGCTGACCGATGACGACCTGGCGCTGGTAGATGACGCAATTGCCTGGGCAGCAGCCAGCCTGTGAATTCTGCCTGCCAGCAAGCGGGCAGCCGCTTTCACTGCGCCAGATGACAGGCGACCGTGGTGGCGCCAACGGTTCGAGGCTCGGGCACCTCGGTCCTGCAGCGGCTTTCGGCGATGGGGCAGCGAGGGTGAAACGGGCAGCCGGGCGGCGGGTCGATCGGCGAGGGCATTTCGCCGGTCAGGACGATGCGCTGTTTCTGGCGGGTGGGGTCCGGCACCGGCGTGGCTGACAACAGCGCCTGGGTGTACGGGTGGCGCGGGGAAGCAAACAGTTCCTCGCGGCTGGCATGCTCCACCGGCTTGCCAAGATACATGACCATCACCTCGCCGGCGATGTGCTTGACCACCGAGAGGTCATGCGAAATGAACAGGTAGGCGAGGTTCAGCCGGTCCTGCAGGTCGGCCAGCAGGTTCAGCACCTGGGCCTGGATGGACACGTCAAGCGCCGACACAGGCTCATCCAGCACCAGGATGTCGGGATCCAGCATGAGGGCGCGGGCAATGGCGATGCGCTGGCGCTGGCCACCGGAAAACATGTGCGGATAGCGGTCGTGATGCTCGGGCCGCAGGCCGACGGACTTCATCATCGCAAGCGCCCGCTCCCGCCGCTCGGACTTCGGCAAGGCGGTGTTCATTTCCAGCGGTTCTTCCAGCGCCGCACCGATCTTCTGGCGCGGATTGAGCGAGCCATAGGGGTTCTGGAAGACGATCTGCACCTTGGGCCGCAGCTTCTTGCGGATCTCGGCGCTGGCATTGGCCAGCTCTTCTCCGGCGATCTGCAGCGAGCCGCCGGTGGGCTCCTCGATCATGGTGACCAGGCGGGCCAAGGTGGACTTGCCACAGCCGGATTCGCCGACGATGGCCAGTGTCTGGTGACGCGACAGTTCGAAGCTCACACCGTCCAGCGCCTTTACGATTGCAGACTTGCCGAACAGCCCGCCGGACAACTGGTAGTGCTTTTTCAGGCCACGGGCGCGCAGCACGACATCTGCGTCATTCATGCCATCACCTCCTGGTGTTCAGGGTGGCCCCGGGGAACGCCCTTGGAGAGGGGGTAGTGGCACAGCGCGAGCCCGAGAGCGGCAGGCTGGCGCGGCGGCGGCGTGGTGCGGCAGGTGTCGGTCGCGAACGCACAGCGCGGTGAGAAGAGGCAGCCTGCGGGCCGGTCGAACTGGCCGGGGACGACGCCGGGTATGGAAGGCAGGTGCCGCGTTGCGGCGCGCTCCGGCAGGGCAGCCAGCAGTGCCGCGGTATAGGGGTGATGAGGTTCGGCGAACAACGCCCTTACCGGCTGCTCTTCCACCTTCTGTCCGGCATACTGGACGCTGACCCGCTGCGCCGTTTCCGCCACCACGCCCATGTCGTGGGTAATCAGGACCAGCGCCATGTCCGTTTCAGACTGCAGTTTCACCAGCAAGTCGAGGATCTGCGCCTGGATGGTCACGTCGAGCGCCGTGGTCGGCTCGTCGGCAACCAGCAGCTTCGGATTGCAGGAAATCGCCATGGCGATCATCACCCGCTGGCTCATGCCGCCGGACAGCTGGTGCGGAAAAGCTGCAAGCCGCTTCTCCGGTGCCGGTATGCCCACGAGGTCCAGCAATTCGATGCTGCGCGCCCGCCGCGCCGCGCGGTCCAGCCCCATGTGCACCTTGAGCGCCTCGCCAAGCTGGAAGCCCACCGTGAAACACGGGTTTAGGCTCGACATCGGCTCCTGGAAGATCATGGCGATGTCCTTGCCGACCACCCTGCGGCGCGCCTTCGGGCTGAGTGAGAGGAGATCGGCGCCATCGAATGTCATCGTGTCGGCCGTCACCTTCGCCGTCCACGGCAACAGCCCCATCATGGCGAGCATGGCGACCGACTTGCCGGAGCCGCTTTCGCCCACGACGGCCAGTACGTCGCCGGCGCCGACGCGCAGCGACAACCGGTCAACCGCCCGGAAGGCCCCGCCGGCGGTGGCGAATTCGACAGTCAGGTTCTCGATTTCCAGCAGCGCCATCACGACCTCTTCAGCTTCGGGTCGAGCGCATCGCGCAGGCCGTCGCCCATGAGGTTGATGGCCAGTACGGTTACGAGAATGGCAAGGCCAGGCAGCGTCACCACCCACCAGGCGCGCAGGATGAACTCGCGCGCCTCAGCCAGCATGGTGCCCCATTCCGGCGTTGGCGGCTGGGCGCCCATGCCAAGAAAGCCGAGGGCGGCAGCATCGAGGATTGCACTGGAGAATGACAGCGCCGCCTGCACGATGAGCGGCGCCATGCAGTTGGGCAGGATGGTGCGGAACATCAGCCGCCACGGACCAACCCCGGCCACCCGCGCTGCTGTAACGTAGTCCTTGTTCCTTTCGCCCAGTACCGCCGCGCGCGTCAGGCGAACGTAATGCGGCTGCTGCACGATGGCGATGGCGATCATCGCATTGGTCAGGCTGGGACCGAGAACGGCGACCAGCGCCAGCGCCAGCAGCAGGCTGGGAAAGGCCAGGATGATGTCCATCAGCCGCATCACCAGCGTATCCACCACGCCGCCGACAAACCCCGCCACGAGCCCGGCCGTGACGCCAACCACCATGGCGCCGGTTACCACGATGCAGCCGACGAACAGCGAATAGCGCGCGCCATGAATGAGGCGTGACAGCATGTCCCGGCCCACGGCGTCGGTGCCCAGCAGGAAGCGCCAGTCGCCGCCCTCCTGCCACACGGGCGGCACCAGCAGCGCATCGCGGTACTGCGCGTTGGGCAGGTGCGGGGCGATGACGTCCGCCAGCAGGGCCATGATGCAGACGGCCAGAAAGACCCACATGCCGATGACGGCGCCCCGGTTCTCGCTGAAATAGTGCCAGAACTCGGTCAATGCCGACCGCCAGCCGCCGGGTCTCGTATCGCGCGCATCGAGGATGGTCTGTTCGCTCATTGCCTCACCTCGTGTGCCGGATGCGCGGATTGATCAGACCGTACAGCAGGTCGACGATCAGGTTCACCACCATGACGATGGCGGCGATCATCAGCAGGCCCCCCTGCACCGCCGGGTAATCGCGGCGGAAGATCGAATCGACCATCCACTTGCCGATGCCCGGCCAGGAGAAGATGGTTTCCGTCAGGATGGCGCCAGCCAGCAGCACGCCCACCTGCAGGCCGATGGTGGTGATCACCGGGATCATCGCATTGCGCAGCGCGTGCACGCCGATCACCCGCGATGGGGACAGTCCCTTGGCGCGGGCGGTCCGCACATAATCCTCGCCCAGCACCTCAAGCATGGCCGAGCGGGTCTGGCGCGCCACCACGGCGAGCGGAATGGTGCCCAGCACGATGGTCGGCAGGATGAGGTGCGACAGGGCGGAAGCGAAAGCGCCCTTCTGGCCCGACAGCAGGCTGTCGACCAGCATGAAGCCGGTGACCGGCGGAAAGAAGTACAACAGCGATATGCGGCCCGAGACCGGCGTCCAGCCCAGCATGCCGGAGAACAGGATGATCAGCAGCAGGCCCCACCAGAAGATCGGCATCGAATAACCCACCAGTGCGGTGCCCATGATGGTCTGGTCGAACCACGAGCCGCGCTTCACGGCGGCGAACACCCCGGCCGGCATGCCAATGATGACAGCGAACAAGATGGCGCAGAACGACAGTTCCATGGTGGCGGGAAACAGGGTGAAGAACTCGTCCCAGACGGGTTTCTTGGTGACCAGCGAATTGCCCAGATCGCCCTGCAGGGCCGAGAACAGGTAGTCGATGTACTGCTCCCACAAAGGCCGGTCGAAGCCGAACTGCTTCATCAGTTCGGCATGGCGCTCGGGCGAGGTGCCACGCTCGCCCGCCATCAGCAGGACCGGGTCTCCCGGCAGGATGCGGATGAAGGCGAACGACGCAATCGTCACGCCGATGAACGTCGGGATGATCAGGCCGATGCGCCTGAGCAGAAATGCCAGCATGGGGATCCAAGTCCCGCCGCACCCGTGACAAAACGGATGCAGCGGGCTTTCTTCAGTGCCGCGAGACGGCGTTACTCGGCGATATCGACACCATCGAACCAGTGGCCGCCCGAGCGGGTCCATGACGTAGCCGGTGACCTTCTTCGACATCGGCATGAACACCACCGAGTGGGCGATGGTGGCCCAGGGCGCTTCGCGCTTGAACACCACCTGCGCCTGCTCGTAGAGCTTGGTGCGCTCGGCCTTGTCGGAGATGGTCTTGGCCTTCTGGATCAGGTCCTCGAACTCCTTGTTGCACCACTGGGCACGGTTGGAGCCGCCAACACCGTCACAGCCCAGCAGCACCGCCAGGAAGTTGTCCGGATCGCCGTTGTCGCCGGTCCAGCCGAGCAGGATGGCGCCGTCGCGGTCCTTCTCCTTGGACAGCTTCAGGTACTCGCCCCACTCGTAGGACACGATCTCGACCTCGACGCCAACCTTGGCGAAGTCGGCCTGGATCAGTTCGGCCATGCGGCGCGCATTAGGGTTGTACGGACGCTGCACCGGCATTGCCCAGACCTTCATCTTGAGGTCCTTCACCCCGGCAGCCTCGAGCATCTTCTTCGCTTCTTCGGGGTTGTACGGCGTCATCCTCGATGGCGTCGTTGTACGACCACATGGTCGGCGGGATCGGGTTCTTGGCGATCTTGCCGGCGCCCTGGAACACTGCATCCAGAATGGCCTGCTTGTTGATGGCCATGTTCAGCGCCTTGCGGACTTCCGTCTTGTCGAACGGCGCCTGCATGGTGTTGTAGGCGAGATAGCCGACATTGAGGCCTTCCTGCTCCATCACCTGCAGGTTCGGGTCAGCCTTCAGGGCCTCCAGGTCGGCCGGGTTCGGATACGGTGCCACGTGGCATTCGCCGGCCTTCAGCTTCTGCTGGCGCACCGAGGCGTCGGTGGTGATGGCGAACACCAGGTCGTCGATCGGCTGCTTGCCGGACCAGTAGCCTTCATGGGCGGCATAACGGATCACCGCGTCCTTCTGGTAGGCGACGAACTTGAACGGGCCGGTGCCGACCGGCTGCTGGTTCAGCATTTCCTTCTTGCCGTCCGCTTCCAGCTTGGCGGCATACTCGGCCGACATGATGGAGGCGAAGTCCATGGCGAGGTTGGCCACCATCGGCGCTTCCGGCCGCTTCAGCACGAACTTCACCGTATGGTCGTCGACCTTCTCGATGGAGGCCAGCAGGTCGGGCATCGACATGCCGTCGAAGTATTCCCAGGCGATGCCGGCGGTATACTGGTTCCAGGGGTGGTCCTTCTTGAGCTGGCGCTCGAAGGTGAAGATCACGTCATCGGCGTTGAAGTCACGCGTCGGGGTGAAGATAGTCGGTCGAATGGAACTTGACACCCTGGCGCAGCTTGAAGGTGTAGGTGAGGCCGTCTTCCGAAACCTCCCAGCTTTCGGCCAGGCCCGGGGATGACCTCGGAGGTGCCGCGCTTGAATTCCACCAGCCGGTTGTAGAGCGGCTTGGAAGAAGCGTCGAAGGTGGTGCCAGCGGTGTAGGGCGCCGGGTCGAAGCCTTCCGGCGAACCTTCCGAGCAATAGATCAGGGTCTTGGCGCTGGCCGAACCGGCGGCGAGCATGGTGGTGGCCATCAATGTGGCGAGGAACAACTTGGTCCGTTTCATGGGTACCCTCCCAGGGCGACTTTTGACTTACGTATGGCGTCCGCTGGCCAGCAAAGCACCGTTACTTGCCGCATGCGGATTGCCGCATCAAAGCACCTTTCAGTCAAGTTGACTACGGCGCCGGAGCAAATGAGCACAGTGAATGCATAATGCATATCAAGCCGTCTTTCGAAGCGGGGGCAGGATTGCGCCGCTAGGTGGAAGGGTCCGGCTCAAGCCGCGCAATGGAGCTGCGAACCCGAAGTTCGAAGTTGATGTTCCTTGCGATCGGGTCGGGAGCCTCGCCGGTTTCCATCAGGTTGACCAGCGTATCAACTGCGGCGGTGCCGATCTGCCGCGCCGGCATCCGCACGGTGGTAAGGCCGGGGTGAAGATGGGCGGAACTGCCAAAGTCGCCGATCCCGGCAATCGACATACCGCCCGGTATCGGGATGCCCCGTGCCTGGCAGGCGAAATAGGCTCCATGCGCGATGATGTCGTTGCCGCAGATCAGTGCCGTCGGACGGTCTGCACTGTCCAGCAGTCCCGACACCAGTCTGCGCGCCGCGCCGACATCGTAGGGGCAATTGATGATGCGGTGAGGCGGTAGCACGATGCCCGCCGCGGCAAGCCGCTGCAGCACGCCGTCGCGGCGGTCGCGAGCGCGGTCATTGGAGGTCACATCCGGAAACAGCAAGGCGATGTCGCGATGTCCCTGCCCGACGACATGATCGGCGATCGCCCAGGCAGCGGCCCGGTTGTCGGCGCCGACACAGGGCGTATCGAGGTCCGCCCGGTAGTTCCAGACGTGGACCAGCGGTATCCCGCGCTGTTCCAGCATGTTCAGGGACACCGGGTCATGGTCGAAACCGACCAGCGCGATGCCGTCGATGCGCCGCTCCAGCAGCGACCTGACGATGGCGGCTTCGAGGTCTAGGTCATAGCCGTGCGCGGCGATCAGAAGGGTTCGGTCGAAGTCACGCAGGCGGCTGGTGAATGCCTGTATGAGCTCCGAGAAAATCGCATTGTCGATGGTCGGCACCACAAGCCCGACCGTGCCGGAGAACCGGTTGTGCAGGCTGCCCGCCGCCCGGTTGCGAATATAGCCAAGCTCGTGGGCAGCTTTCTCGATGCGTTCCCGGGTTGGCGCGCGCACGATCGAGGGTTGGCTGAACGCCCTGGACACGGTGGCAATGGATACGCCCGCGCGGGCGGCGACCTCGACGATGCCGGGAGCTCCCTTCCTGGACTTGCGCTTCTTCATGCACCGACACTGTCACAGAATGAAAACGTTTGCATGATCGTTTTCATTGCCTAGCCTCTGGCACAAGAACCGGAAAAGTCAGGTTCGGTTGTGGCCACAGAAGCCACCGTGGGAATTGGAAACGCAGGGGCGCCCGAATGGAGTTCCTTGGTTATTTTGGCGGCGTGTTCGAGCCGGTGGCATTCATGCTGCTACTGGGCGGCACGATTGGCGGGCTGATACTGGGCGCAACGCCCGGTCTGTCGCCCACCATGGCGGTGGCGCTGCTTATTCCGTTCACCTTCCAGCTTGAGCCGACACAAGGGTTGATCCTGCTGGGCGCGGCCTACACCTCGACGGTGGCCGGCGGCGCCGTCAGCGCCATCCTGCTGAAGATACCGGGCGCACCGGCCAACATCGCCACCGCCCTCGACGGCCACGAGATGGCGCGCAATGGCCAGGGCGCGAAGGCCCTGCACATGTCGTTCATGGCGTCGGGCGTGGGTGGTGTGCTGGGCGTTCTGCTGCTGATCTTCCTCACGCCGGTACTGGCGAAGTGGGCCCTGGCGTTCGGCCCTTCGCACCTGTTCTGGATGGCCATACTCGGGGTCACGGTGATCGGTTCTCTCGACTCGAAGTCGTTCGTGAAGGGACTGCTGTCCGGGTGCCTCGGCTTGTGGCTGTCGATGATCGGCTACGACGACATCCAGGGCGCGCAGCGCTTCATCTTTCACGATGCGCTGACCGGCGGCATCAACATCATTGCCGCGCTGATCGGCATTTTCGCCATACCTCAGGTCATCGAGATGTTCGCCAAGGGCCGCGTCCCGAGTTCCATCTCGTCGCTGACCGTGGAGAAGCAATCGCTCATGGCGTCGCTCCGCGAGACCTTCATGTACAAGCGGGCGCTGGCCATCGGCACCGTTTGCGGCGCCATCATCGGGCTCATTCCCGGCGTCGGCGGACAGATCGCCGGGTTGCTGGCCTATGACCAGTCGCGAAAGTTCTCTCCCGACCGGGACAAGTTCGGAACCGGCCATCCGGAGGGTGTCATCGCCGCGGAGAGCGCCAACAATGCCATGGTTGGCCCGTCCCTGGTGCCGTTGCTGACGCTGTCCATCCCGGGCAGCCCGACCGCCGCAGTGCTGCTGGGAGGCCTGCTGATCCATGGCATCTTCCCCGGCACCGACCTGTTCGACAATCATCCGCAGGTGGCCTGGACATTCATCAACTCGATGCTGATCGGCCAGATCCTGATGGTGGTGTTCGGCATCTGGATTGCCAGCTGGGCCGCGCGCGTTGCCAAGGTGCCCACCCCGATCATGGCAGGCGCGGTACTGGTGCTGTCGCTGTTCGGCTCCTACTCGATCCAGCAATCGATGGGCGACGTGTACATCATGCTGGTGCTGGGCCTCGGCATGTTCTTCCTCGAGAAGTTCGGCTTCTCGGCCGCGCCACTGGTGCTCGGCCTCATTCTCGGTCCCATAGCCGAGGCCAACTTCATCCAGGGCAGCATGATTGCGAATGCCGGGGACGGGGCGGTCGCCTATTTCCTCACCGGCACGCTGAACCTGTTGCTCATCGCGATGGTGCTGGCTTCCATGGCCTACAGCTTCTGGGCGACGATGATCCATGAGCCCCGCCGCGCCGCCAGCCGTGCTGCACAGACCAAGACGGAGGCCGCCGAATGAGCACCTCCACCCGCCGTCTGCAACACCTGGTTCCGGCCTCGCTGGTGCTGGCGCTGGCCGCCACAGTCACCTGGCTGAGCTTCACCCGCGAGCCGGCAGATGCGTTCCTGTTTCCGCGGCTCATCGCGGTCGTCATGCTGTTGCTGGCCGGCTGGAATTTTGCCCGGGCCGTGCTTGGGCTTGCCCGGGTTGGCACGGGCTTGTCGGCCGGGCTGCTGATTCGGCTCATGCCGGGCACGCTGGTCATGCTGGTGTACGTGTTCCTGGCCGCCAAGTGGCTTGGTTTCTACGTGGCGTCCTGGATTGCCTTTGCCGCGATTTACGCGCTTTACGATCCGGCACCTCATTCATCCGGCGCAGCCTGGGCACGGCGGATCTTCATTCCTGCCGGGTTCATGGTGGTGATCTACCTGTTGTTCAACACGCTTTTGAAAGTGCAAACGCCGAGAGGCATCTTCTTCTGATCCATACAGGAATGCGGATCAGAAAAACCAAAGGGAGGAAGCAGATGAAGAGACTGTTCAAGGCATTGGCCGTAACGGCGCTGGCCATCACCGCAAGCTTTGGCGCGGCCAACGCGGAAGGTTACCCTGATCGGCCGATCTCCGTCATGGTGTCCTATGGCGCCGGCGGCGCTACCGACTTTCAGGCCCGCATCGTGACGATGATGTCCGGCGAGGAAACATTGCTCGGCCAGCCCATGGTCATCATCAACAAGCCGGGTGCGGGCGGCCGCGTCGGCTGGAACTGGCTGGCCACCGAAGCCGAGGCTGACGGATACACGCTCGGCGTCTACAACATTCCCCATTTCATCGCCCAGTCGATCGAAGGCGGCGTCAAGTACTCCGCAGACAGCTTCGAACCGATCGCCAACTGGGGCACCGACCCGGCAGTGGTCATCGTGCCGAAGGACAGCCCCTACAACACCATCCAGGAGCTGATCGAGTACGCCAAGGCCAATCCCGGCAAAGTGACGCTGTCCGGCGCCGGTCTGTTCGTCGGCCATCATATCGCGGCGCTGCAGATCGAGAAGGCGGCTGGCGTGACGCTGGCCTACATCCCGACCAAGGGTGGCGGCGCTGCCGCCATGAAGGCGGTCATCGCGGGTGAAGTGACGGGTGGCATCAACAATCTGTCCGATGCTTTCCGGGCCCGTGAAGGCGGCAACGTCAAGATCCTGGCAATTGCCGACAATCGAGCGCGACAAGGATTTCATCCCCGACGTGCCGACGCTGAAGGAGGCCGGCTATGACGTGGACGACAGCTCGGTGAACTTCCGTGGTCATCATGGCTCCGAAGGGCACGCCGCCGGAAGTGATCGAGAAGCTGGCCAAGGCAGTGCCCGAGATGTTCGCGCACAAGAATGTCGCCACGCAGATGAAGGCGGGCGGATCACCCATCAAGATCATGAACCGCGAAGAGGTCGCAAAGATGTGGGCCGACCGCCAGACCTACCTGGCCGACCTTCTGAAGGACCTCAAGAAGCAGTAACCGGCAACGCACATGCATGATGACCGTGGCGGAGAGGAACAATGCTTCTCCGCCACTGCCCAAAGGAAAGACACAATGAATATCGCCGCAGCCCAGGCCCCTTCCGTCCAGCACGAAGAAGCCATCGTCGACGAGCTTGTGGCGCGCGCCCGCGCTGCCCAGGCACGCTTCGAGAAAGGTGCAACGCAGGAACGCTACGACATGGCCGCACTGGCCGCGGCATGGGCACTGATGCAACCCGGACGCAACGCCGAACTGGCAGCCATGGCGGTCGAGACGACCGGTCTTGGCAACGTGCGGGACAAGATCACCAAGAACCACCGCAAGACGCTGGGGCTGCTGCGCGACATCCGCGACGCAAGGACCCATGGCATCATCAGCGATGACCCGGCCACCGGCATCACGAAGATCGCGCGGCCCATCGGGGTGATCGGTGCGGTGGTGCCGTCCACCAATCCGGTCGCCACGCCGGCCAACAACGTCATCAACGCGCTCAAGTGCGGCAACGCGATCATCCTGTCACCCTCGCCCAAGGGAGCCGAAGTCTGCGAGCGTCTGCTGGGTTACATCCATGCCGAGTTCGACAAGGCGGGACTTGAGCACGATCTGGTGCAGATGATCCCTGCGCCTGTCTCCAAGGTGAAGGCACAGCGTCTAATGGAAACTGCCGACCTGCTGGTGGTCACCGGCAGCCAGGACAATGTGCGCCGGGCATATTCATCCGGCACGCCGGCCATCGGCGTCGGCGCCGGCAATGTCACCGTGATCGTTGACGAGACAGCCAACCTCGCCGATGCCGCAAGCAAGATCGCCGCGTCAAAGTGCTTCGACAACGCCACCTCGTGCTCGTCGGAGAACGCGCTGGTGGTGGTCGACGACGATCTACGACGCCTTCATGGCCGAGCTGACTGCAGCGGGCGGACGCATGCTGCATGGAGGCGAGGCAGAAAAACTCAAGACCGCGCTGTTTCAGGGCGGCAAGCTCAACCGGCACATGATCGCCCATGACATCGGCCAGGTGATCGAAGTGGCCGGGGTAAACGTGGACAATGCAGACACCGCCAGGTTCCTCGCCATTCCCGGTGAAGGCATCGGTCCGGACTATCCGGAGTCCGGCGAGAAACTCTCCCTCGTGCTGACCGTCTACCGGGCCGCCAGCTTCGCCGATGCCAAGGCGCTGGCCGCCAGGGTGCTGGCGCACCAGGGCGCAGGCCATTCCATCGGCCTTCACACCGCGGATGACGCACGCGCGACGGAACTGGGTTTCGACATGCCCACCTGCCGGGTGATCGTCAACCAGGCGCACTGCTTCGCCACAGGCGGATCGTTCGACAATGGCATGCCGTTTTCACTGTCCATGGGCTGCGGCTCGTGGGGCGGGAATTCCATCGACGACAATCTGAACTGGCGCCACTTCATGAACATCACCAAGGTGGTGCGCACCATTCCGGTCAATGAACCCGCGGTCGAGGATATTTTTGACAGCTACTGGAAGCGGGCGGGCAAATGAACGAGGCCAGCAGCATGGACCTCGCGCAGATCAGCGCCCTGTCGGTGCGTGCGCTTGTCGACTTGCGGGCGGACACCACGCCCGACGCCGTTTTCCTCATCGATCCGGAGACGGGTGCAGGCATCACCTATGCAAACCTGCGCCAGCGGACCGCCGCAGTGGCCGCTGCCATTGGCCGGCACGGCCTGCCACCGGGCAGCAAGGTTGCCTATGCCATGACCAACTGCCCCGATACGGCCTGCATCGTTCTTGGCATCATGTACGCCGGATACACGGCCACTGCGATCAACCTGGTGGCAGGCAACGACACCATCGCCTACGTGCTTGGCCATTCAGGTGCGAAGCTTGCCTTCGTGCAACAGCACACCCGTGAGCTGGTGGAGCAGGCGCTGGAGACGAGCGACGGCGACCCTCTTGCTGGTAGAGGCCGGATCCGGTCTGTTCGAGACGCCGGCACGAAGGACGCCGGGCTTGCGCCGGTGAGCGGCAGCTGCCGACGGCTTGCTGATGTACACATCGGGCACCACCGGCCGGCCCAAGGGCGTGGTGCTGCGCCAGTCGAGCCTGCTGGCCGGCGGCATGAACGCGGCCATTGCCCACCAGCTCACCCCGGACGACCGGGCGATGTGCGTACTGCCGCTTTATCACATCAACGGGCTGTGCGTTACGGTGTTCGGACCGCTTGTCTCGGGCGGCAGCGTGGTCATGCCCGCACGGTTCTCGGTGTCGAGTTTCTGGCAGATCATCCGGCAACAGGATTGCACCTGGTTCTCGGTGGTGCCGACACAGATCTCCTATCTGCTGCACGACACCGCAACAGATCCGGCCGAGGTGCGCGCGCTGCAGCGATTGCGGTTCGGACGCTCTGCCTCGGCGCCGCTGGCGCCTGAAGTCCAGGAGGCGTTCGAGGCCCGCTTCGGGGTTCCCATCGTCGAAACCATGGGGCTCACCGAGACTGCTGCCCAGATACTCTCCAACCCGCTGCCGCCCGGCCAGCGCAAGATCGGATCGCCCGGCGTGGCGGTCGGCAACGAAGTGATCATAGCAGACACGCAACAGCGCGAAGTGGCGCGAGGAACCGAAGGCGAGGTGCTGGTGCGCGGCGCCAACGTGATGCGTCTGTATCTGGACAATGAAGAGGCCACGTCCCAGGCGCTCACGGCGGACGGCTGGCTGCGCACCGGCGACCTTGGGCCGCATGGACGAGGACGGCTACGTGTTCATCACTGGCCGGCTCAAGGAGCTGATCATCAAGGGCGGTGAGAACATCGCACCGCGCGAGGTGGACGAAGCACTCTATGCCCATCCGGAAGTCATCGAGGCGGCCGCCTTTGCCTGTGCCTGCAAGCACTATGGACAAAGGGTGGAAGCGGGCGTCGCCCTGCGCGAAGGAGCGACGGTCACGGAGCAGGAACTGGTCGATCTCTGCAAACGGAAGATCGGCAGCTTCAAGTCTCCCGACCGCATCCACTTCTTCACCGAATTGCCCAAGGGACCTTCCGGCAAGATCCAGCGCCGCAAGCTGCAGGAATTGTTTGGCGGCTAGTGCAGCACGCGGCCTGACCGGCCTGACTGGTCACTGGCAGGCCCGGGAGGCCAGCCGGATCATTCGACATAGACGTTCACTGCTGCTGAACGGCCGGCAGCATCAATTATCGAAAGGCGCGAGAAGCCGGCACTGCCGGCCTGCCAGTGTCCGGTACGGGAGCGGAGCAGGCCGCCGACCGGCGCTCCGTTTGCCAGCAGCCGGAACGGTGCGCGTCCGCCTTGCAGCTTGAGTACCAGCGGCAGCGCATCGGCGCCGGATGCCAGACCCAGTTCGATGCGAGCCCCGTCAGGCGGATAGACGATCACCGGCGCCTGTTCGCCACCTGCAAGGTGCGGCAGCAGGTCTGCCGCGCCGGTGAAACGCCGCAGCGAGACCGGCAGGTTGGCCTGGTCGATCCGCACCGCGCCGGCAGGCGCTGGCGGCAGCGGTTCGATGGCAAGACCCGAACGGGCAAATGCTTCGAACAGCACAGGTGCGGCGGCGTTAATGCCGCTCATGCCCGGTACCGGCGCACCGTCAGGACGGCCGACCCAGACGCCGAGCACATGACGGCCGTCGAACCCCACCGACCATGCATCGCGATAGCCGTAGCTCGTACCGGTCTTGAAGGCGATCGGCAGCCGGGCAGTTGCTGCAGGCGCGGCAGCGCCCGACAGGATATCGGCCACGTGCCATGCCGCGACCGGTTCGAACATGGCGTTGCGCCGGGGAGGTTCGGGTTTCACGAGTGCGCCATCACCCAGCACCGCAGGCCGTCCGCCATTGGCGAACATGGTGTAGGCCTGCACCAGTTCATGCAGGCTCACGCCCAGTCCGCCAAGACCGATGGCGAGACCTGGCGCACTGTTTGCCGGACAGCCCCGGTTCAAGCCCGGCGCGGCGCAGCCGTGCGAGCAGGCGCGCAGGCTCGGCCGACTGCAACAACCTGACCGCCGGTACGTTCAGCGACAACTGCAGCGCCTTGCGAACCGTCACCTCGCCCTGAAAGGTCATGTCGAAATTGCGCGGCCTGTAACCGTCGAAACTTGCCGGGCTGTCATCGATGATCGTTTCCGGCATGACCAGCCCGTCCTCCAGCGCCAGCGCATAGATGAACGGTTTCAGCGCGGAGCCGGGAGACCGGCGCACCCGGGTCATGTCGATCCAGCCATTGCGAGCCGCATCAAAGACCTCGGCCGAACCGACATCGGCGATGATTTCGCCAGTCTTCGCGTCCGCCATCAGCATGGCGATGGACAGGTCCCTCGGGCAGTTGCCGGGCAGTCTCGGCGGCCAGTCCGGCCAACCTTCTGCTGCACGGGTCGAGACAGGGTGACCTGGTGCCGGCGCTGCTCCGGCCGGGACCGCTTCAACTCGCCTGCAAGGTGGGCGGCAAGTGCAGGCATGGCCAGCCTGCTGCGCGGCACCGGCCGGCTGTCCGCGCGGGCAATTTCCGATGCCGCGATGACACCGGCTTCGGCCGCCCGCGTCCAGCACCTTGTTGCGGGCAGCCTTTGCCCTATCCGGATACCGGTCAGGCCGGCGGGACTCAGGCGCCTGCGGCAGCGCCACCAGCAGGCTCGCCTCGGCAAGCGACAGCGCGCGCGGTTCCTTGCCGAACCATGCCAGCGAAGCTGCGCGCACCCCTTCCAGATTGCCGCCATAGGGGGCAAAGCCCAGGTAGAGTTCGAGGATCTCGCGCTTGCCGAGCCGTCTCTCGATCTGCACGGCGCGCACGATCTGCAGCAGCTTCGCGCCCACCGACCGTTCCGTGCGCGGCTCCAGCAGACGCGCAAGCTGCATGGTGAGCGTCGAGCCGCCCGACACGATCCGCCCATGCCGCAACAGCTGCCAACCGGCCCGTGCGAGCGCCAGCACATCTACCCCGTCGTGCTGATGGAACCGCTGGTCTTCATAGGCGATCAGCAGTTTCACGAATTCGGGGTCCACCTCATCGAGGCTGACCGGCAGCCGCCATCGCCCGTCCGGCGCTGCAAACGCCCTGAGCAGGGCGCCGTCCCGGTCCACCACCTCAACCGAATAGGCCGCTTGCGCGGGCAGCGGCGGCGGATAGGCCCGGTCGAGCGCCGGCAGCCCGGCATACGCCGAACAGCCCCAGGGCCACTGCGAGCAACGGTGGCGGCAGCGATGGTGCGCTACGCGCCTCATGGCTGGGCCGGTCCAACCTCGACGCGGCCTTCACCCGTGCGCGCGCTGAACTGCGGCCGGTACATGTCCTCGACCACAGCAGCCGGATGCACGAAGCTGCCGGGCGACACCGCCCGCACGACGTAGGCCGCGACGAACTCGCGGTTGCCGCCGGGCCTGGCATCGAATGCCGCCACGAACCGGTCGAAGCGGAATTCACTGTGCACGGCGGACACCTCGCCCAGCCAGTCGAACGCCTTCAGTTCGGCACTGCCGACCAGCCGCGGATTGTCGATCTCGAAGCCGCCGGGCAGCAGGTCGCTGACCAGCACCCGGGCCGGCCAGTCATTCTCCAGTTCCGCCTTCAGCACCACCACCAGCCGGGAATTCTGCGCCACGGTTGCCGGGTCGGCTTCCTCGCCCTCGAGCGTGTAGTAGGTCCGCTCAATGGTGAACCCGTCACCACCCGCCTCCGGCGCGCTCAGCGGCGCGGCAAGCACTTCTATCGTTGCCACTGGCGGGCTCCGCCGACCGGTTGGCAATGGACAGGGGCTCTGCCGCCAGCGCCTGGCCGTTGAGGCGCCGCGTGAAGGCGCCGTTGAGCGCAGCACCGTTGACGTCAAGCACAAGACTCTCGTCGGCAGCCCGTATGCCGCGCGCCGCCAGCAGCATCCAGGCCTGATCCTGCGTGCTTAGGTATCGTTGCTTGCCCGCCGCGGCACTCACCAGTTCCGTCATCGCCGGGATCGACTGCGGCAGCGGCCTCGTCTCTGACGCCAGGGCCAACATGGCTGCGGCGTCACGCAGATTGGAGCCATAGTCGGACCGGGCCAGGTTGACCTGTTGCGCGCGGGCAAGATCCAGCGCCGAGGCAAACAACGTGCCGGAGCGATTGGCATCGCCGTAGAGCGCCAGTGCGGCAGCAAGGTGCGCCCTTGCCATCGGGCTGGCAAACTGGTTGATCTGCGTGTCGGCATAGTAGCGCAGGTCGCCGGCAGAGGCCCGGCGGTTGCGCGCCAGAACGTAGAGCGCATAGGCGATCTGGCTACCGTTGTCCTTGACGTTCTGTTCGTAGGCCAGCGCGTTCTGCAGGTTTTCGAGCGCGGCCAGCATGGCTTCCTCGCGCACCTGCAAGCCCTTCTCGCGGGCCCGCGTCAGGAAATCCGTCACGTAGGCATCAAGCCAAAGGTCGCCATAGCCCGGCCCCCAAAGGCCGAAGCTGCCTGACGACGACTGGTTGGCCAGCACCCGATCGATCGCCTGCTGCAGGCGTTCGCGCACGGCCGGCTCTGGCTCGGCGCCCGGGTCAACCGGAAACTCGCTGAGATAGAGCAGCGGCAGGGCCCGGCTGGTGGTTTGTTCGGTACAGCCATAGGGATAGCGGTCCAGCGCCGTCAGCACGGACGCAACCGGCAGCCGTGCCGCGCGCGACACATCCACGCTCACCACGGCGCCGCCGCTGTCGCTGCCCGCCAGCACCGTTTCATCCAGAAGCAGCGTTGAACCGCCATTGGCCGCAAGCGGCACCTCCTGGCGCGTGCTGACCGGCAGTCGCGCCGGCCTGACTGGTACGGCCAGCGACTGGGCGAGTTCCAGCCCTTCCTCGTTGCTGAGCCTGATGGTGACGAGCCCTGCGCCAGCCGCTTGCGCGACCAGCGGAAATTCCACCGAGGTGCGCTCGCCTTGCTTGAGGGCAACGATGGATGGCAGCGTGCCCTGCTCGACACTGATGCCGTCCTCACCCGTCACGTCCAGCACATACTCGCCATTCCGGCGCATCGGTGCTGGTCAGGTCAATACGCAGCCGCGACGTATCCCCCGGCGCCATTACCTTTGGAGCAGCCGCCAGCACGACAACGGGATCACGCACCGTCACATCGCTGCTTGCACTGCCAACTCCCGCCGCCGACCACGCCACCGCCATCAGCCGCACCGTGCCGTTGAACTGCGGCAGGTCGAAACTGACGACGGCCTTGCCGGCGTCATCAACGCGGACAGGACCAGAGAACAGCGCCAGCAGCTTCTGGGTCGGCGGGCTGCCGTCAGCCGCCATGCCGCCTTCGTCGCCGCCACTGCGCACCAGGCCCTTCGGCCCCGAGCGAACCGTCGATCAGCCGGCCATAAAGATCGCGAAGTTCGAGTCCCATGCGCCGCTGGCCATAGTACCAGCCGGCAGGATCAGGCGTCTCGTAGCGCGTCAGGTTGAGGATGCCCAGATCGACTGCCGCCAGCGTGACGTAGGCTTCATCGCCTGCAGCGAGACCGCCTACCGTCAGCGGCACGTCCAGCGTCTGTCCCGGGCTTGATGCCGCCGGCGCCTCGATCGAAACGGAAAGCGTACGGTCGCTGTTGTCAACCTTGAGCCACTTCACGCCGATGGCGCGTGACGGCAGCCGCGACTCCACCGCCTCGCCGGGCCGGAATACGGTCGCCGTCACGTAGGCCCCTGCGCCCCAGTCGGTGCCGACCGGAATCTCGATTGTGTTGTCGCCCTTGGCGACGCGCACCGTCTGAACCGACAGCAGCCGGTCCGAGCCTGCCGTCACCAGTACCTGACCGTCATGACGCGCCGACACGGTCAGCCTTGCGGTGTCACCCGCGGCGTAGGTTTCCCGGTCCAGCGCCATTTCAAGTCCGTCCGGGGTTTCAAGGGTCGCCGCGTCAACCACCCAGCCGGCGTCGAATTCCAGCGAGCTCACCGCGCCGGCGCCTCCGGCTTCCGCCACTTCGAGCCGGTACCTGCCCCACGCCACCGGCGCCGCGATGCGCGTTTCCTCAGTGGTTTCGGCATTCACGTGCGATTGAGCAGTTCCCGGGTGATGTCGACCGGCTCGTATCTCCAGCTGTTGCCATCGCGATACCACTGGTACTGCCGATCGATGCGCATCAGCCGCCATTGCAGGCCGGGCATCGCCACACGGCTGCCATCGGGAGCAACGGCAATCACGCGAAACGCAGCCGTCGAGTTCTCCGGCACGGTTTCGCCGCCTGCCTCCGGCCTGATGCCGATGATGTTGCCGGCCGGGGCGATGCCGACATCGACCGTCCGCTCCACGGCGCGCCCGCCAGGCTCGCGCACCCGGATCGCCACGGTGCCCGTCAGCAGCCGGGTGGTCGCCGGCACGTTCGACACCGCCACCTGCACAGAGGCCTTGCCGCTGCCGTCCAGCAGCGGCAGGTTTTCCAGCGTCTGCACCGTGGCCTGGGTTTCTTCTTCGGCCAGACCGAACTGGTAGCCGGGGAAACGTTCCCACTCGCGCACCGGATCGATGCGCATGCTGCCTTCAAGACCGAGACCTGCCGCCGGTGCACCGTACAGGAACCGGGCATCCACGCTGATCGCCACGGCCTCGTTGACCGCCACCTCCTGCGGGCTGGCCGCAAGATCGAACTCCAGACGATCGGGAACGAAGTCCTCCACCAGGAAGCGCATCGAAGCCACGGGGTCAGCCTTGATGTCGGTATGGATATGAACGGTCCAGGTGCCGCGCATGGCGTTTGGCGGCAAGTCATGCGCCAGACTGTGACCGCCAAGCGAATCCGCCGCGGCAAGCACCCGGCGGTCTTCCACGCCGTCCGGCCGTTTGAAGATGAACGTGAGCGGCAATCCCCTGATGGCCCTGGCAGAGGCATCACGCACCAACGCCGACGCGTGAACCCTCTCGCCGGCCCGGTAAATGCCGCGCTCGGTCCACGAGAAGACATCGACCGGCCCCGGCGCCGCACGGCCAGTCACGCCCCGGTCCGACAGGTCGAAGCCGCTGCCGGTCAGGTCGAGCAGCACGAAATCGTCAGCGCCGATTGCGCGCCAGGATGGCGGCGGGCGCCATGCCGCCCGGTGCCGCGCACCAGCCCCGCGGCAAAGCTTGCCCGGCCGTTCTGGTCGGTGTGGCAGTGCCAAGTACCTCGTTGTTGCGGGCTACAAGCTGAAGCCCAGTTCCTGTCAGGGGCAATGCGGAGGACAGGCTGCGAACGAACACGTTGAGACCATCCTCGCCGGTGAAGGTGGACAACCCCACATCGGAGATCACGAACCACTGGGTCGCCCGGGCCTCCCACGTCTCGCGCCGGTCGCCCTGCGGCACCGCGGTGACCACGTAGACGCCGGGCTTCCTCGACCGGCACGGCCTTGCTGACGGGGAAGCTCGTGGTCACTTCGCGGTTGAGCTCGCTGGCGATGTCGATCGTGCCGGTCCAGACCGGTTCGCCGATCTCATCCGCCAACCGGCTGGCGTCGTACCCCTCGAGCTGACGCAGGAACTTGCTCTCACCCAGCAGGCGGGACACGCCCCGGTCCCCGACGCGGTAGACCTGCAACGTCGCGCTCGACGTGTTCACCGATACCAGCGGAATGCCGTGGCGGCCACTGGCGGGCAGCACGTAGCTGTCGCCGGTGAAGCGAACGGCAGGCGCCCTGTCACGCACATAGACCTGCAACGACACCGGCGCTTCCAGCACCTCGCCCACGGCCGAAGGCAAGCCCTGGCGTATGCTCACCCGGTAGGTCTTGCCGTGTTCCAGCCCTTCGGCGCACACCTGCTGGCCTTGTGCATCGACCGAACGGGCGGCTGCACCGTTCACGCTGACGAAAGGCGCGTAATCGACGCCTGTCCGCAGACCAGTTGTTCCGAGAACTGGATGCAGATGCGCGGGTTGGAACTGTCGCTGTCCACCGAGTGTTCGACCACGCGGAAACCCTGGCGCTGGCGCAGTTCGGCAAAGGCGGCGGTCACTTCTGCCGAAGGCTCAAGCGCGAGACTTGCCTTGTACGCCTCCAGTGCCGGCCGGTAGATGCTGCGCTGATCGAGCGCTGCGGCCAGCACGGCAAGCGCCTGTGCCCGCACCGGCGCAGTCCGGCTAAGCCGGTAGGCAATCTGAGCGGCAGAACTCGCGGCCTGCCGGAACTCGTAGGAACTTTCGCCTGGCCCGGGCTCAAGCCCGGTCATCACCCTCGCAAAGCCGGTCCACAATAGCGGGTCGGAAGCATCGATCTGCAGGGCGCCGACAAAGGCTTCCCGCCCACCGCGCAAGTCACCGTTGGCGAGCTGCGTCTGCGCCAGTTCAGTGAGAGCATGCAGGCCCCTTGCCGCATCCGGGGAAGCCGAGCCGATCTGTTGCCGCGTCCGGTCTTCCTCGCCGGCCAGATAATCAGGCAGGAAGGCAAGAGCTGGTGGCACGCCTATGTCGGGGTCGGATGGTGGCGTTACCACTCGGCCGGCAACAGCGCCCGCGGACCGTCTGGCCACGCCACTATCGGTCTTGAGGAAGCACCAGCGCTGGTTTGCGGCATAGGTGAACGCGCGGCATTGCGCCTCGCCGAGGCACGTCTGCTTGCACTGGTCCAGGCTGACATCCTGCTCAACTCGCAGGTCGAAGCCGAAATAGTCGCTGTCCTGGCGGGTTTCGATGCGGGGACTTGCTGCTTGTGACATGGCCGTACCGGCGAACAGCAGCAATGAAACGAGGAGACAGGCGATACCGGCAGAACACGAACGCATGGGTTCGCACTCCTGTGTAAAGTTTCAGCCCCTCCGGAACGCCAAGCTGATCAGGTTGCGTGAATTGAGTCAATCAACCTGACGGCTGATTTGCCCCTGAAAATGACAGTGGCCGCCTGTGTTTCGACCGGGGCCGGCAAACGCCCGTTCTACTTGGTGCCAAACATGCGGTCGCCGGCATCTCCGAGGCCCGGCACGATATAACCGTGATCGTTGAGGTGGCTATCGATGGCGGCGGTGAATACTGGCACGTCCGGATGGGCTTCGCGCAGGTGGGCAATACCTTCGGGCGCCGACAACAGGCAGACGAAGCGGATGTCCTTTGCGCCCGCCTGCTTCAACCGGCTGATGGCGGCCGACACGGAGTTGCCCGTCGCAAGCATGGGATCGACCAGCACGACGGGGCGGTGTTCGATGTCGTCGGGCAGCTTCAGATAATATTCCACTGCAGCCAATGTGGAGGGATCGCGGTAAAGGCCGATGTGACCGACACGGGCGGATGGTACAAGGTCCATCATGCCGGACAGCAGACCGTTGCCGGCGCGCAGGATGGACACGAAACAAAGCTTCTTGCCTGAAAGAAACGGCGCATCCATCTCGGTAATGGGCGTCTCGATCCTGCGGGTCTCGAGCGGCAGGTCGCGAAGCACTTCGTAGGCCAGCAGCAAGGAAATCTCGTTCAGGCACTTGCGGAAAACAGCGGATGGCGTCTCCTTGTCGCGCATGAGGGAAAGTTTATGCAGAACAAGGGGATGGTCGATTACGGTGACGTGTTGAGTCATGTTTGTTGCCTCGCTTTTCGCTAGAATACAGACCCGTCGGAGACGATGGCAATGGGTGGGCCGCCACCGGTGCGCAACTGGCTGGCAATGCGGCGGCCAGCCGCCCAGGTACCGCCTTCGAGAACCGAGGCCAGCGGCATCCCGCTTTCCGTCTTGCCCAGCCGTACACGCACCAGTTTTGCCACCTCGTCGAGGAGCGCAACCGTAAGCGCGCGCCATTCCACCACCAGCACACTTGAGGGAAGTTGAGGGTGCAGGGCTTGAACCGAATCGCGCAGGGTAATCACGCCGGCATCGACGAACAGCCCGCCATTGCGATACTCGGCGAGGCCGGTGAGCGCGTCCTGGCCAGTGATCTCCAGCCCCAGCCGCTGCATCGGCTCGAACAGTGAATAGGTCAGCCACTGGCTCAGCTTGTGGAAGGGCACGAGCCCGTGCGGCGCGAGCGAATGCGCCCATGTGTCTCCGAGGTTGCGGCCCGCCACTTCAAGACGGCCGGGCCAGATCGGGCCCAGCGCCTCGATCAGGGTGATGAGGATGTCGCGCGCTTGCAGCTTGCCGCCATGCGCCTGGGCATGAAGGTAGTCTGCGATTTTGCCAATGCGCCCACCGGCGAAGACCTCGGGTGCTGATGTCACGGCCTGCGCCAGCCGGGCGATCAGGGCCGCCCTGCCCTCCAGCCCCTCAAGCGGATTGACGGACGTCACCTGAAAGCCGCCCGCGAGCTGGCCGGCACCGAAGGCGGCAAGTCTGTCAGCCTCGAAAGCGCCGGCGATGAACATGTCGAGGCTTGCCAGCGCGAGACCTTCCGAGCGCGCCCATGCCTTGCCTGTTTTCGCATCCTTATAGCGCCAGTGTGGACCCGCTCCGGCATCCAGCAGCACGGAAATGATGGCCAGTTCGCACTCGGCCCGCGCGCGGTCTTCAGGGTCCGGCAGATGAGCATCGGCATAAGCAGCCCAGCGGTCCTCACCGTCGAACACGAAGTGCCGCCAGCGCGCATGCGGCGGCACCTTGAGCGAGGGGTAGTTGGCACGGATGACATCGCAGACCAGATCCGCGGTGGCGGGCAGCCGGTCCAGATCGATGCTGAAGTGCGCAAGCTTGCCGTCCACCCCGGCCTCGAACAGCGTGCGGGAGTGTGCCCGTACGGCTTCAGGCGTCAGCAGCCAGGCGGCAATCTCGGCGTCAGTACTTGTCAAGCGACCGCCCCTGCGGCTTGGACAGGTCGTCGGACAGCTTCACCGTGTCATCGACGTAATAACCGGCTGCCTTCTTCGCATCCATCTCCACGCTGGCGTCTGCCGGAATGAGCTCATCCGGGATGGGTACCCGGCTGAGGATCTCTATGCCCTGCGCCGCCATGGCGTCGAACTTCATGTTGGACATGGAAATCCAGCGGTGGATGCGCCTGATGCCGAGCCAGTGAAAGACGTCCGGCATCAGGTCCTGGAAGCGCATGTCCTGTACGCCGGCGACGCACTCGGTCTTCTCGAAATAGGCGGCAGCCGTGTCGCCGGCCGGGTTGCGCTTGCGGGCGTTGTAGACGAGGAACTTCACCACCTCGCCCAGTGCGCGGCCTTCCTTGCGGTTGTAGACGATCAGCCCGGCGCCGCCCCTCTGGGCTGACTTCACGCACTCCTCGATGCCGTGGGTCAGGTAGGGCCGGCAGGTGCAGATGTCGGAGCCGAACACGTCGGAGCCGTTGCACTCGTCGTGCACGCGGCAGGCGACCTCGCGCTCGCCGTCCCACAGGGCCTCGACGTCGCCGAATATATAGAGCGTGATGTTGCCAATCGGCGGCAGGAAGACCTTGAGGTCCGAGCGCGTCACCAGTTCAGGGAACATGTGGCCGGTGTACTCAAAGAGAGCCCGGCGCAGGTCGCCCTCCTTGATGCCGAGGCGTGCGGCAAGTCCCGGCAGGTACCACACCGGCTCGATGGCCGCCTTGGTCACCGAAGCCTCACCGGTCTGTAGCAGCACCTTGCCGTCAGGCGTTACGCGGCCTGCGGCAATGGCCTCGCGCATTTCCGGCATCTGGATGCGCGCCCGGGTGATGGCAATGGTGGGGCGGATGTCGTAACCCGCCTTGAGTTCGTCGGCAAACTCATCGGCAACCATGTGTCCCCATGGGTCGATGGATACGATCTTGGTGGGGTCGAACCACTGGCCGAACGGACCGATCGCGACGGGCGGCGAGGTGTTGGTGAGGTCGGGGCGGTGAATCGGGTCCAGCTTGCCCGCGGCAATGGCGAGCGCACGGTAAAGCCCGTAGGCGCCGGAATGGACGCCCACCACGTTGCGCTGTTCCGGCTTGTTCATGCTGCCGATGACCGGCCCGCGTTCCTTCGCGGTGGCCGCGCCCCAGTTGATTGCGGGGCTCTTTGAAGTGCCCCTCGGCGGGTGCGAGGTCAGCACGATGTGCTTCGTCTCAGACATGGATGATCACCTGTCACCGTCCTTCGGAAGCGATTGATGATGCTGCAACAAGTTGCAGCCGTCCAGCGGATTTCAATCCTCGGCGATGTCCTCGTTCCACAGCTCGGGCTTCTCGGCGATGAACCTCGTCATCAGCGCGATGCAGTCCGGATCATCAGCCACGATCACCTCGACGCCCTTCGAGCGCAGGAACTCCTCGTTGCCGCCGAAGGTGGTGTTCTCGCCGATGACAACGCGTGGAATGCCGAACTGGATGATGGTGCCGGTGCACATCATGCAAGGGCTGAGCGAGGTGTAGATGGTCATGCCGCGATAGGACTTCTGCCGGCCGGCCTTCCTGAGCGCGTCCATCTCGCCGTGGGCAATCGGGTCGCCCTTCTGTACACGCTGGTTGCGCCCTTGCGAGACAAGCTCATCGCCGCGCGCCAGCACCGATCCGATTGGACAGCCGCCTTCGTCATAGCCCGCCTTGGCCTCTTCATAGGCCAGCCGCAGGAACTTCCTGTCTGTGTCAGTCAGCATGTGTGTCCCCTCACTTCAGAACCGGGCCATCATAGTACGGCAGCTTCTCCACGCGCGGCGACCATGTACCCGCCTTGCGAAGCCCGTCCATGTGATCGGCTATGTCCTCCAGCCGGGCGAACCAGACGTTCTTCGTCTTCATGGTCTGCTCGATCCACTGCTCCACCAGCCGCCAGCGGGCCAGCCTGCCGGTCAGGAACGGGTGCACGATCAGCATGAAGAACCCGCCCGCCTCATAGGCCGCGTCGAACTCTTCCCAGAACGCCTGCAGGCCATCGGACGGCGCCTTGACCGGCATCATGTAACCGATCTCGGCATAGTGCGCGAAGGGCGGCCAGTCATCGGTGCCCCAGTGGACCGGCATCTCGTACAGCTCGCCCTTGTCCGTCTGCATCAGGTAGGGAATGTCGTCGGCCATCAGCGAGCTTTCGTACCTGAAGCCATGCTCCACCAGCAGGTCGATGACGGTCTGGTTGACATTGTAGACTGGCGCGCGATAGCCGCGCGGCTTTACCCCGGCGACCTTCATGTGCACGTCCAGCGCGCGCTCGAACCACATGCGCTGGCTGTCTTTCGTTTCGATCGGGTCTTCGTGCAGGTAGCCATGGTGGCCGATCTCGTGGCCGCCGTTGAGGATTGCCTCGACGGCGTCCGGATATTGCTCCATGCACCAGGCCGGAATGAAGAACGACTGCCTGATCCCCATCCGCTCATAGGTATCGAGAATGCGCGGGATGGCGACAGTCGGGCCATAGCGGCCCATGGTGATCGGGTAGAGCCGGTCGTGCGCGTCCTCCGGCTTCGAGATATGGATCAGGCTGTCGGCATCCATGTCGAAGGTGATGGCGCAGGCACACTTCGCCCCGTTGGGCCAGGGAATGGGATTGCGGATCATGGCGGTCAGCCTCCGGTCAACAGGTGGGCGCTGGCGGCGGGCCAGGAGAGCCACAGCGCACTGGCGGATTTCAGCTCCAGTGTGGCAAGCTCGCGTTCCTGCACCTGCACCTTGAACTCTGTACCCTCGTCCGTCTCGAGGAACAACGTCACGACGGAACCAATGAACTCTTCCGAGATCAGCTTGGCCTGAACCGCATTCTCGGCCTTGGGTTTCGATGCCGTGAGGCGCACCAGATCAGCGGAGATCACGAAGGTCGCCTCGCTGCCCGGCTTCGGCATCGTGTCTGCCGTGACCGTGAAGCTGCCCGACGGTGCGTCGATCACCGCCCTGCCCTTCGCAGCCGACTTCACCTTGCCGGTGATGATGTTGTTGCGGCCGACGAACTCGGCGACGAAGCGGTTTGCCGGCGCGCGATAGATGTCCTTGGGCTGGCCTACCTGCGCCACCTCGCCCTTGGACATGATCACCACCCGGTCGGCCATGGCGAAGGCTTCCGACTGGGAGTGGGTGACGTAGACGAAGGTGATGCCAAGTTCACGCTGCAGGTTGGTAAGCACCGATTGCATGCGGATGACGAGGTGGGCATCGAGCGCCGACAGCGGCTCGTCCAGCAGCAGGATCTGCGGCTCCGTCACCAGCGAGCGGGCCAGCGCCACGCGCTGCTTCTGGCCGCCGGACAGGGTGGAGATGTCGCGCTCGGCAAACTCGGACATGCCCAGCCGGTCGAGCCAGGCGAGCGCCTTGCCGCGCCGCGTTGCCGCATCGAAGCCGCGCATCCTCAGTCCGAACTCGACGTTCTCGCGGGCATTGAGAAACGGAAACAGCGCCAGCGACTGCCACACCATGGGCGTGTCGCGCTCGTGCGGCTTCACGTCATTCATCACCCGGCCATCAAGCCGGATCTCGCCCTCGCTCGGGCTTTCAAGTCCGGCCAGCATGCGCAGCGTCGTGGTCTTGCCGCAGCCTGACGGCCCCATGATGGCGACGAACTCACCCTTGCCGATCTCGAGGTTCATGCGCTTCACGGCGACGAAATCGCCGAACCGCTTGACCACGTTGTCGAACACCAGCAGCGGTTCGCTCATGTTTCAGCCCCCTGTTTCATGCCCCTGGCAGCGCGTGCAATGAACAGCAATTGCGCCGCCACCACCAGCGTCATCGACGTCAGGAACACGAAGGTGCCGATGGCGTTGACCTGCGGGTCGATATTGCCGGTGACGATCTCGAGGATCACGACCGGTACGGTCTTGTTGAGGCCCGATACGAACCAGGCGATGGCGAACTCGTCGAAGGAAACAGCCGCGCACAGGCAGGCAGCGGAAATGATCGCCGGCTTGCAGAACGGCAACACCACGTGGCGCATGGTGGCCCACTCGGATGCGCCGAGATTCCACGCGGCAGCCTCGAGATTCTCGTCCATCTGGTTGAGCCTCAGCCGGATGATGGCCATGGCAAACGGCGCAGTCAGCACGGTGTGGGCGGCGATGATGGACCACACCTCGCCCGAAGCGCCGATGCGCGAGAACCATGCCAACATCGCCAGCGCCATGATGATCAGCGGAATGGTCGGCGGCAGCAGGATCAGCGCCAGGTACGCCCCCTTGAGGCGGAAGTTGTAGCGGTAGTCGGAATAGGCCGTGCAGAACCCCAGGAACGTGGCGAGCACGGAGGTACACACCGCGACAGTGATGCTGGTGATCGCCGCCTGCCAGACATCGGGATCGGCCAGAATGGTTTCGTACCATTGCGTCGAGAATTCGCCGAGCGGGATGGTCGGGAAGCGCTGCGAGTTGAACGAGAAGATCAGCGAAAAGATGATGGGTGTGAACACGAACGCGAATACCACGCCCACCCAGGCGCGCAGGAACCAGGTCAGGGCGCGCTGTACGCTCATGTGCGGCCCCGCTTGCGGTAGGCCGCGGTCAGGGCCGCGTAGGCGACGGCAAACAGCGTCACCATCATCACCACGGCAACGACGGCGGCGCGCGGCCACTGCTGGCCGGACTTGGTGGTATCGATGATGAGGATGGGCAGGGTCGGCGGTTTCGAGCCTCCCAGATAATACGGCGCCACGAAGTCGCCAAACGACAGGATGAAGCAGAACAGCGCTGCAATGATCAGGCCCGTCTTCGCCAGCGGAATGACAACGCGCCATACGGTGGCGAAAGGCTTGCACCCGAGATTGTGCGCGGCTTCTACGAGCCTGGTATCGATGTTCGACAAGGCGAAGGTCTGCAGGATGACGACCAGCGGCAAGGTCAGCGTCATGTAGCCGACGATGGTGCCGAACTTCGTGTTGAGCATGGTGTAGGGCCCGAGCCCCACATATCCCAGCACGGCGTTGATGACGCCGCTTTCAGCGAGGATGACGTACCAGGCGAAGGTACGCACCAGGTAGCTGGTGAAGAACGGGATGATGAGCAGGAAGATGGCCCAGCGTCGCACGCTGTCGGATACCTTGAAGGCCAGCGCATAGGCCGCCGGAAATGCGATCAGCATGGCGACGATGGTGGACAGGCTGGCCATGCCGAGGGTCAGCAGGTAGCTGTCCCAGAAGTATCCGCGGCCGAGCATGCGCTCCCAGTTGGTGAACTCGAAGGCCTCGACCATGCGATAGTTCTTCACCACGAAGAACGACATGGCCACCATGAACAACAGCGGCCCGACAAAGAAGATGAGCTGCCAGACGATGATCGGCAGCCGCCAGGTCATGGCGTACAGGTCTATGCTCTTCTTCTTTGCCGGTGAGTTCATGCGGACGCCCTGACGTCTGGGTCCCGGCACAAGGCCGGGACACAGGTTTTTGGTCAAATCAGGCGTTCTTGTATTCCGACCAGAAGTCGTTCCAGTCTTCGAGGCTCTGCTGCTTGGGAATGTCGCGGTAGTGGATGCGGCCTTCCTTGATCAGCGTGATCGGATCGTTCGGCATGCCGTCCACCTGGCCGGTGCGCTCGGCTTCCTTCTTGTCCACCTCGTTGAGCTTGGCGCGGCCAGCCTTGGTGATGCAGAAGCCCGGATAGGCGGCCATCTGGGCCGACTTCACCTGGCCTTCCGGCGACAGCATGTACTGGATGAACTTCTTGACGATCTCGGCCTTCTCGGTGCCCTTGCCGATGCAGTAGCTCTCGGTCCACTGGATGCCGCCTTCCTTCGGCACCACGGACGCAACCGGTGCGCCGTCCTTCTCCAGCACGCCGGTGATCCAGTCGCCGATGCCGCACATGGCCTGCATCTCGCCATTCTTGAGGCTGTTGAAGGTGCCGCCGTAATCGAAGAAGCCGCCGACCTGCGGGCGCAGGCTCATGGTGGTTTCCTTGACCGCCGCCCACTTGGCGTCGTCGAGGTCCCACAGCCCGGCGCCATTGCCGTTGGTCAGGCTCATCATGCCAAGCGACGGCAGGTGCCAGTCGAAGTGGCCGACCTTGCCCTTCAGTTCGGGCTTCCAGAAGCACTTGTAGCTTTGCGCTTCTTCCGCGGTGACGGCGTTCTTGTTGTAGGACACGCCAAGGTGGCCGCAGCGGACCATGACCGAGTGCAGCTTGCCGTCAGCCCAGTGGCCGGGGAACTGCTTGAAGTCGTCATGCAGCATGTCGTCGAAGTTGTAGTCGGCGGCATTGAGTTCCTCGATGTAGCCGGCCGCATTGAGCTGCTGCACGAATTCGCCGTCCGACAGGATAATGTCGTAGGTGCCCGCCGGCGACTGGGCAATCAGGCCCAGCATGTTGTCGCCGCCGGCATAGTATTTCGGCTTGAACTTCACGTTGTTGGCGGCTTCGAACTCGCCGACGATGTCCGGTTCGCCATGGCCGTACCAGGCCAGCATGTTGATCTCGACCGTCTGCGCCCAGGCACGGCTCACGAACGGCATCGACAGGGCGGCTGCCCCGCCATACTTCAGAACGTCGCGGCGCGACGGCGTCAAAACCGAACTCTTGTTGTTGCTGGCCATTTCCACCTCTCCTGATTGCTCCCCGAAACCGGGCGATTTCCACTGTGACGCCAGCATTGCCGGGTCGGCAAGGTGCTGGACGGCTAAACCCACTGAAAACGCTATGCCAGCAGGATGGATTGTGGAAATTTATCCTTATAATGCGGGCATAAACCCGGCTTATGGCGATGCCCAAGAATTAGGCGGCGTGACGGATCCCGAGGCATCCACCAGTTCGATCAGGCGGCTGGCAGCCGAATGACCGGCATTGGCAAGGCGCGAGTGCTTGTAAAACAGGCCGACATGCAAGGGCGCCAATTGTGGAAAACCATCGGCAGGCGACAGTATCCGCATTCCCGGCAGCAAGGTAGGCTGGGTCAGGGCGGAAACGCCGAGCCCGTCAAGCACGGCCCGCTGGACACCGCCGATGCCGGGGCTTGAGAAGGCGATCCGCCAATCGCGGCGCTTGCCGGTCAAGGCCGCCGTCATTCGGTTGCGGTACTCGCAGCCTTCCGGATGGGTGACCAGCGGCACCGGCGCGCTGTGCGGCAGTTCGAACCCCTCGCTTGCCACCCAGATCGGCTGCTCCTGCCACTGCTGCACGAGGTATTGCTGGTCGCCGCCTGGAAAGAGCGCAACCGTCAGATCGATCTCGTCGCGATGCAGCCGCTCCAGCAGCACCCGTGAAAGATCGCAATGCAGCTCGATCTGCACCTTGGATGCCTGCCGGGCATAGGCGGTCAGGCCCCGTTGCAGTTCACCCACGGCGAAATCGATGGGCAGCCCGATGCGCAGCGCCGCTTGCACCCGAGCGCGTTCGAACTGGCCCACGGCCATGTCGTTGAGGCGCAGGATCTGGCGGGCGATGACCGCCAGCGCCTTACCGTCCTCGGTGAGCTTCATCTCCCTGCCCGACTGGATGATCAGCTTGTTGCCGAGCAGCGTCTCCAGCCGCTGCATCTGCAGGCTGACAGCGGGCTGGCTGCGGCCCAGCACCTCGGCTGCACGGGTATACCCGCCAAGGTCGATTGCCGTGATGAAGGTGCGCAACAGGTCAGTGGGCAGGTTGGTGGCGGCCATGGCGTTCACATATCAAGCTCTTATGACTTTATTTGAACTATAAATTTTTCCAATCTGCGAGCAATGGCTAGTTTCTGCCCATGAATCGAACCGAGTTTCACAAGCTGTTCAAGGCAACCGGCCCCGTGGTGCTGCCGGTGATCCATGTGCTCGACACGAAGCGGACGCTGGAAAACGTCCGGGTGCTGGTGGGCGAAGGAGCGGCAGGCTGTTTCCTGATCAACCACGATTTCGGCGTCGAGCCGTTCGAGCCGATCATCCGCGAAGTGCGCAATGCCTTTGCGTCGCTATGGCTGGGCATCAACTTCCTGGCGGTGACGGGCCGCGATGCGTTTCCCGTGCTCGGCAGGCTACAGGCGGAAGGTTGCCAGGTGGATGCGTACTGGGCGGACGATGCCCGCATCGACGAAGTGGCTGATGCACAGGCCGAGGCCCGCGAGATTGACAGGGTGCGCCAGGCCTCCGGCTGGACCGGATTGTACTTTGGCGGTACCGCGTTCAAGAAGCAGCGCGAGGTAGCGCCGGAACATTACGAAACCGCCGCGCGCAAGGCGTGCGCCCACATGGACGTCATCACCACCTCCGGCGTGGCCACAGGCAAGGAAGCCGACCTGACAAAGATCGAGACTTTCCGGAGGGGCATCGGCCAGCGGCCGATGGCTCTGGCCTCGGGCATCACGCCTGACAACGCGCACCTGTATGCCGATGTGGACTGCTTCATGGTGGCCACCGGCATCAACCGGGCCGGCAACTTTTACGATATCGACCCCGCACGGCTAAAGCGGCTGATGCGGATTACCCGCGAACTTGGAGGAGGCACGCCATCATGACTGTACGGAACAAGGGACCGCGCGACGACCGCTGGTATCTCAACATCATGGCGCCCAACACCAAGGGCGAGAAGTTCGCCTGGCTGGATCCCACGTCGATCTACATCAACGGGGCGGCGTTCCATGATCTTCTCGATGATCTGGTCGCAGACCTCGACGGGATAGAAGTCGATGTGGTGGGTGGGCTGGACGCCATGGGCTTCGTGCTGGGTTCCGCACTTGCCACCAGGCTTGGCGTTGGCTTCCTGCCGATCCGCAAGGCAGGCAAGCTGTGCGTTGATACCGACCGGGTGACGTTCTCCAATTACTCGGGCCGCACCCAGGACATGGAAATGCGCAAGCCTGCATTTGCGCCCGGCACGCGGGTGCTGCTGGTGGACCAGTGGGTGGAGACCGGCGGCACCATGGACGGGGCGATCCGGCTGGTCGAGCGCCAGCAGGGCAAGGTGGTCGCCATGGCAGCCGTCGCCATCGAGGATAATGATCGCACCCGCCAGTACCGTCAGATGTATCGCTGCGTGGCAGGCGTCGTTCCGGGCTCGCGCTGGCAGGAGGAATGCAATGCGCAGCGCCTGTCGAGCTTCGAAACCTACCGGCCGGAGATGGCGTTTCCCGAAGGCCGCGCTGCCAGACTCTGACTGGGCCCTCAAGGCAGAACATCCGCCAAGTCAGCAAACAACTGTACTGCGGCGCGGCAGACCTTCCAGAGGCCAACAAGAACACAGGGCGCAACGGCTGCGAACGGGGCAGGCTCAGAACCGGTCAAGCGGCACTTCAAATTCAACGAGAAAAACCAGCCACGAAGCTCTGGGGCCCGTAGAGGGTCAACGCCGGCCGGTCTGGCGTGGAGCAGACGATGTCAGCTCCATCACCGCTTTCAGGCACCGGTTTGTTGTGGCAGGGCAAGTGCATCATCCACTTCGGCACCGGAATGGCGTATCCTTCAACTCTCCGGCATGACTTGCGATGGATATTGCGATGTCCGTTCTGAAGACCGCGAGGCTGACGCTGAGGCGGGCAAGACGTGACGACCTCGATGCGATGCACGCCATCCTGAGCAATCCGGTCGCGATGCGCTACTGGAGCACCCCGCCCCACACCAGCATCGAGGAGAGCCGGGCATGGCTCGAAAGCATGATCGATGCACCGCATGATGAAAGTGACGACTTCATCGTCGAGCATGACGGGGCAGTCATCAGCAAGGCAGGCTTCTGGCGATTTCCCGAAATCGGCTACATCTTGCATCCGGATGCCTGGGGCATGGGGCTGGCAACAGAGGCGTTGTCTGCGGTTGTAGTCCACGGCTTTTCAGCAAGAAACCTGGATGCGATCACGGCTGATGTCGACCCCAGAAATCTTGCCTCCCTTCGCCTCCTCGAAAAGCTTGGCTTCGTGGAAACCGGCCGGGCGTCCAACACCATCCTCATCGGGGATGAATGGTGCGACAGCGTCTATCTGGTGCTGGAAAGGCCGCGGAACTGAATTCTACCTGCAGATTGCAACGGCACCTGGAAGCTGGCTTTGCGTTGCCAAGACAAGACAACAAACGTGCGCGGCGTGTCGCAGAGAATGCCGGTCGCTCCCATCGACAATCATTCTGGCGGGACCGGTCCGCCCCTGGCCGGTGTGACTGCTCGTTCAAGCCGCACAAACCACCACCGTTCCACCCACAAGATGTGAGGTTTCTTGCGGTCAAACTGTGATAGGATCGGATTTATGGGAAGGGGCTGAACGGAGGAGGTCCTTGCCATGCATTACGACGATCACCATGAGCCTGAGATTGAATCTCGAGGCATGGTAGTTGTTACCTGGGTGTTTGCTGTGGCGATTGTGGCGCTCATCATGGCCGCCCTGAATTTCGCTTCGTGAGCACAGACAGGCCGATCGAAGATCGGGTTTTGGCAAATCCGGTGGATGCCAGAAAGCGCGTGTACCGATCACCCCCGCGCTTGCCGCTGGCTCTTGATCCATCCCGGACGTTGCAAGGGCCGAGCCAGCAACAAGGCCGGCGCAAGTACAGCCCCGTGCATCAAGTGCGGATGCTGCCCCGGGAAGGTGTGGTTTCAGCAGACGTGAACGACACAAAGGCTCTTGTGGCGGCATCAGATCGGCGCGACGATGATGCCGTCGTCAGTTCCCGGAACTGGCCGTTATTCTGTGAGGACAGACCCCATGAAGACCCTTCTCAAATGCAGCACTGCCATTTGCCTTGCTCTTTCGCTGACCGGACAAGCCGCGGCAGCGGAAATGTTGAAAGCTATCGGACCGGGCGAAGGCCAGGTCAATATCGTTGCCTGGCCTGGCTATATCGAACGCGGCGAGACCGACAAGGCTTTCGACTGGGTGACCAAGTTCGAGGAGAAGACCGGCTGCAAGGTGCAGGTGAAGACCGCCAATACCTCGGATGAAATGGTCGCGCTGATGAATGAGGGCGGCTTCGACCTGGTAACGGCCTCCGGCGATGCCTCGCTGCGACTGATCGCCGGCAAACGTGTGCAGCCGGTGAATGTCGAACTGGTGCCCAGCTGGAGCACGGTGGATGAACGTCTCCAGAATGCGCCATGGCACACGGTCGATGGCGTGCATTACGGCGTTCCCTACATGTGGGGGCCGAACGTGCTGATGTACAACACTGAAGTATTCAAGGAGCCGCCAACCAGCTGGAACGTGGTTTTCCAGGAGATGGACCTTCCCGACGGCAAGTCCAACAAGGGCCGGGTGCAGGCCTATGACGGACCAATCCACGTGGCCGATGCCGCAAACTACCTGATGTTCCACAAGCCTGAACTGGGCATCAAGAACCCTTATGAACTGAACGAGGATCAGTACAAGGCAGCGCTCGAGCTGTTACGCGGCCAGCGCCAGATCGTGTCGCGCTACTGGCACGATGCGTTCATCCAGATCGACGATTTCAAGAACGAAGGCGTCGTGGCCTCCGGCTCATGGCCCTTCCAGGTCAACCTGCTGCAGGGCGACAAGCAGCCGATTGCGTCAACCATTCCGCAGGAAGGGGCGACGGGCTGGGCTGACACCACGATGATGCATGTCGATGCTGCCAACCCCAACTGCGCGTACATGTGGATGGAGCACACGCTGTCCTCCAACCTGCAGAGCGACCTGTCGGTGTGGTTCGGCGCGGTTCCCAGCGTGCCGGCAGCGTGCACCGATGGCCGCGGCATGCAGAATGCCGACGGTTGCGCCAAGAACGGCCTGTCGGACTTCGAGAAGATCAAGTTCTGGACGACACCGGTTTCAAAGTGTGCAAGCCAGGGCGAGTGCGTGCCCTACTACCGCTGGGTCTCCGACTATATCGGGGTGATCGGCGGACGCTGAGACAGACCCCCGTTGCAGGCTCGCAACAGACCCGCCGGTTGACGCCGGCGGGTCCCCATCCAGGCTTGATGATGCAAACCGCTGTTCTCTTCTCCAGGGTCTCCCGGCACTTTGGATCCGTGCGCGCCGTCGATGAGGTGGATCTCGAGGTGGCCGAGGGCGAGTTTTTCGCCATGCTGGGGCCTTCGGGCTCTGGCAAGACGACCTGCCTGCGTCTGATTGCCGGATTCGAGCAGCCTACTGCAGGGCATATCGAAATTTTCGGCCAGACCGCAGAAGGCGTGCCGCCCTACCGGCGCAACGTTAACACCGTGTTCCAGGACTATGCCCTGTTCCCCCACCTGTCCGTCCTGGACAACGTGGCCTACGGGCTGATGATCCGGGGCGTGGGAAAGCGGGAAAGGCTACGGGAAGCAGAGGCCGCGCTCGAACTCGTCCGTCTGCCGGGGTATGGAGACCGCCGCCCCAACCAGCTCTCCGGCGGCCAGCGGCAGCGTGTGGCGCTCGCCCGCGCCCTCGTCAACAAGCCAAAGGTGCTGCTGCTCGACGAGCCCTTGGGAGCGCTCGATCTGAAACTGCGGGAGCAGATGCAGGAGGAGCTCAAGGCTCTGCAACGCTCGCTCGGCATCACCTTCATATTCGTCACCCACGACCAGGGCGAAGCACTGTCCATGGCCGACCGGGTGGCGGTATTCAATGACGGCCGCATCATGCAGGTAGGCACGCCGCAGGACATCTATCAGCGGCCCAGATCGCGTTTCGTGGCCGACTTCGTCGGGGCTTCGAACGTGCTGCCGCCCGATTTCACCGGCAGCGGCAAGTGGGCCAGCCTCAGACCGGAAGCGGTCCGGCTGGTGTCGTCGGGTGGCCGCCGTGCGCGCGTCGTATCGCGGAATTACCTGGGCGGACAGACAAGGCTCAGCCTCGAAGCCGGCGGACAACGGCTCAACATGCTTGCTGCCTCCGGCGAAACCTTGCCGGCTGATGGCGCCGAAGTGCTCATCAGCTGGCAGCCGTCGGACCTGTACCTGATGGAGGACGGCCAATGAGCGCCCCACAGGCTGCCATACTGCCTGGACGCGGCGGCGCTGCTGGAACTGCCGCAGATCTGTTCTGGCGCAATCCGAAGGTGCTGCTGGCCCTGCTCCTCATTCCGCCGTTGCTTTGGCTCGGCATCATCTACCTTGGCTCGCTGTTCGCCTTGCTGGCCCAGAGCTTCTTCTCGATCGACGAATTTTCCGGTCTGGTCAGATACGAGCTGACGCTCAAGACCTATGGCGAGCTGCTGAACCCCGCCAATCTGGACATCATTGCCCGGACCGTGCTGATGGCGGCTGCCGTTACCGTGGCGGCGGCAGTCGTGGCATTTCCGGTTGCCTATTATGCGGCCCGCTATGCCACGGGCCGATGGAAGGCGCTGTTCTACCTCGGCGTGATGCTGCCCTTGTGGTCGAGCTATCTGGTGAAGGTCTATGCCTGGAAACTGATCCTCGCGAAGGAGGGCATCCTCAACTGGATATTCGAAAAGCTGCACCTGACCTGGCTGCTTGAAGCCTACCTCAGCGCGCCGCTGATTGGCGGCAACTCGCTTTCGGTCAGCTACACGGGTACCTTTCTGGTGTTCCTGTATGTCTGGCTGCCGTTCATGATCCTTCCCGTTCAGGCCGCGCTCGAACGGGTGCCCGGCAACCTGGTGGAAGCCTCCGCGGACCTCGGCGCCACGCCCGCACAGACCTTCCGCAACGTGCTGTTGCCGCTGGCCATGCCGGGCGTGGTCGCCGGCTCCATCTTCACCTTCTCGCTGACCCTGGGCGACTATATCATTCCGCAGATCGTCGGCTCCTCGCGGCTGTTCATCGGCCAGGCGGTCTATGCCCACCAGGGCACCGCGGGCAACATACCGCTGGCCGCAGCTTTCACGGTGGTGCCGGTGGTGATCATGGTCTTCTATCTGTGGGGCGCAAAGCGGATGGGGGCCTTCAATGCGCTCTGACCGCAACAACCGTGCGCCAATGGCGCTGAAGATTGCCGCAGCAGCCGGTCTGGCGTTCCTGCATCTGCCGATCCTGCTGATCTTCGTCTACGCCTTCACCACTGAGGACAAGAGCTACCAGTGGCCGCCGCCCGGCTTCACCCTCAAGTGGCTTGGCATCACCTGGAACCGGCCGGACGTGTGGGAGGCGCTATGGTTGTCGGTGCGCGTCGCGGCAATAGCCACGTTGATCGCCATGGTGCTTGGAACGCTGTGCGCAGCGGCCGTGTCGCGCTGGAAGTTCTTCGGCCGCGAGACGATCTCGCTGCTGGTCATCCTGCCCATCGCATTGCCCGGCATCATCACCGGCATTGCTCTGCGCTCTGCCTTCAACCTGGCTGACATCCCGTTTTCGTTCTGGACCATCGTGCTGGGCCACGCGACCTTCTGCATCGTCGTGGTGTACAACAATGCGGTGGCCCGGTTCCGCCGGACCTCGGGATCTCTGATCGAGGCTTCCATGGACCTTGGCGCCGACGGTTTCCAGACGTTCAGGTACGTCATCCTGCCCAATATCGGCACGGCCTTGCTGGCCGGCGGCATGCTCGCCTTCGCACTGTCCTTCGACGAGGTGATCGTGACCACCTTCACCGCCGGGCAGCAGGCAACGCTGCCGATCTGGATGCTGGAAGAACTGGTTCGCCCGCGCCAGAGACCGGTCACCAATGTGGTGGCCATGGTCGTCGTGCTGGTAACCTTCCTGCCGATCCTTGCCGCCTTTTACCTCACCCGTGACGGCGACCAGGTCGCCGGTCATGGAAAATAGCCCCCTTGCATGGAGGACCCGCGATGCACACCCAAATGCTGATTGGCTCAAAGTTCGAAACCGGCACCGAAGCCGAGGAAGCCATCCTCAACCCGAAGACTGGTGAGACCATCGTCGCCATTCCCGAAGCCTCCGCGGCGCAGATTGATCGAGCCGTTGCCGCAGCCAGGTCGGCCTTTGACGGCTGGTCCCGGACCACTCCGGCGGAGAGATCAGGCTACCTGTTGAAGATAGCCGAGCGGATCGAGGCGGAGGCCGACGCCTTTGCCGCCCTTGAGGCGCTCAATTGCGGCAAGCCGATCAACGCTGCACGCAATGATGAACTGCCAGCCATCGTCGATTGCTACCGGTTCTTCGCGGGTGCAGTGCGCTGCATGCCCGGGGTGGCGGCCGGAGAGTATCTAAACGGCTTTACATCCATGGTCCGTCGCGACCCGATCGGCGTCGTGGCCTCGATTGCGCCCTGGAACTACCCGCTGATGATGATGGCGTGGAAGCTTGCTCCGGCAATTGGCGGCGGCAATACCGTTGTCTTCAAGCCGTCGGAACAGACCCCGCTGACTGCCCTGAAGCTTGCGCAGATCATGGCCGACGTGCTGCCGGAAGGCGTGGTCAACGTGATCCTCGGCCGGGGCAAGAGCGCCGGCAATACGCTGATCAGTCATTCCGGCATCGACATGATCTCGCTGACCGGGGACGTCGGAACGGGACAGAAAATGCTCGAGGCTGCCGCAAGCACCATCAAGAGGACGCACCTGGAACTGGGCGGCAAGGCGCCGGTGGTTGTGTTCGACGATGCCGACCTTGGTGCGGTGGTCGATGGTTTGCGCGCCTTCGGCTATTACAATGCAGGCCAGGACTGCACCGCCGCATGCCGCATCTACGCGGGTTCGAAAATCTACGACAATCTCGTGGCGGATCTGTCAGCAGCCGTTTCGACGATCAGGTTCGCCGACGCCAACGACGCGAGCAACGAGATCGGCCCGCTGATTTCAAAGCGCCAGCAGGAACGTGTCGCGGGTTTCGTCGAGCGTGCTTCCGCACTCAAGCACATCGAGATCACGACGGGCGGAGACGTCGGGCCCGGCAATGGCTTCTTCTACAAGCCAACTGTCATCGCCGGTGCGCTTCAGGATGACGAGATCGTGCGGCGCGAAGTGTTCGGACCAGTGGTGTCCATTACCAGGTTCTCCGATGTCGATGAGGCGGTGAACTGGGCCAACGATTCCGATTACGGATTGGCATCCTCGGTCTGGTCGAAGGACGTTGGGCGGGCGATGGCCTGCGCGGCAAGGCTCAGGTACGGCTGCACCTGGGTCAACACGCATTTCATGCTGACCAACGAAATGCCGCACGGCGGCCTCAAGCGCTCCGGGTATGGCAAGGACATGTCGATGTATGCCCTGGAGGACTACACCGCAGTCCGCCATGTGATGGTCGCCCATGGTGGCTGAGTTTCGGGAACCATGCTGGCGGGATACCTGCTCTGCTGGCCAATCAACCTGATCCGCTCCCTGGGCTTTCACAAAGCGGCCGGCGTCCCGGAGGCTGGCTGATCCATCGGTCAACCGACGCTGGCAAACCGCAGTGGTGCCACAGGCCCGCTGCTGCAATGACGTTTCCAGCGGTTGTGCAAGGCGTGAATAAGCATATCGCCACCTGGCATTATCCAGCCAACCCGGCATCCGGTCCGGAACAGCAGCTTCCGGAGGTGGTGCGGACATTCCGGGCGATGATCACGGCCGGCCGAAGTTGACCCACCCGGGCATTCCTGGTGCCGTCAGCATTTTGAAGTAAAGAACACGCTACCGCCACTCTTGTGCGTCTGCTTCCGATCAGTGCGTCTACTGCGAACCCTCTTGCTGAACTTCGCCGGCAAGGTCACCAAGAGCCTCAAGCAGAGGGGTCAAATGCCTCTCGTAGCGCTTCCACCTGTTCACTGATGTTCGGTAGATCGGTTGTCGCACTTGCCAGCGGCTCGGAGTTGTCACGGAGCGCTTGTTCTCGAAATACCTTATGCAGTCGTCGTGCCATTCGAGGTCCAGGAACTCGATCAGCTTGCGTGATGTGCCCTCCTGATCGGCAATCATGTCCTCATACTGGATGTCCAGGAACCGCAAAGGCAGCACACCACGCAAGTGCTCCATCAACCCGGCATATCCCCTGTAGTAGCGGCCAAGGACCGTCAGGTCGGCGTTGTAGCCGCGACTCTGATCAAAGCTTTGCATGAAGTTCGACACGCAGGTTTGCCGATCGGGCAGCGTCAGACTCCCCATCAACCAGACTCCTGCTGCAAGTGGAATACGGCAAACGATCGAAACAGCGGGCTCGACTGGCGATCATATTGACGACGAACCGTGAAGGCCAGATGCCAACATGGAAAGACACAAGGCATTGATGGTAAACGACGTCTGGAAGTGGCACATAGAGGAGTCTCCGCACAAGATTTGAAAGAGTTCCGGTTTCGGGGGTATGCCCGCATGAATCCAGTGACAGAGTGGTGACCTGCCCAGTTTGCAGCGCACTGGTCTGTCGTCAGATTTTCCCTGTTATACGAGAATTTACAAGAAATTTTCGCGATTTTGGCCGAAATTGAGCGTCTCCGGCAGAAGAGTGCGGCTGCATATCTGCACTCTAGCCGGCAAATTGCCTACTCAGGCGAACAGGGAATTTCTGAGAGCTATCAGGGAATTCGACGGCGGTATCAGCGAAATGGCACTCCACAGCCTCCTATGGCTGATCGGGTGCAGGTGGAACGGCAGTATTTGAGATACTGATGTGGTCATGCCGACCAGGTTGGCCGTTCTGGGGACGACTGCGTTGCCCCCGAAAGCAGACACTCTGAACGGTGCGCCAGTTGGGGTAGGAATGTCCGTTCAGGGACACTCCTGGCCATTCCAAATCCTAAGGCTGCACCCGGCCTGTGATGTCGTCTATCTGCTGCAGCTGTAGAAGCCCCGGTAGCCAGCAGTGAGACTGGCCTCGAGTTCCAGATACATGTCTGCATAGATCTGGTCTGGTCCTGCCGCCTCGAGTGAGCCAGCGCTGTCCCCCGGCTTACTGATGTTAATCGTCAGGCCTTCCACGCTGAATTGGGTGGCCGAGATCTTGTCTACCCGAACCAGATCGCCGCCCAGCTTGACCAGGCCCGCAGTTTGGCCGTCCACTTCGCCGATCGTCAGCGCAGGCGGACTGCTGGTGGTGTAGCTGAATGTGCAGACTGGTCCCTTCGGAAACAACGCAGCCATATCTGCTTCGCTGAGAAAGCCCGGATCAATTACCGCGACATCCGCCGTTGAGAGCGCCTGTTGAAGACTAGCGAGCCGGGCGCTGTGCCATTGCCTCGTCCCAGTCGCCTTGCCAGACGCCTCGATACTGTTGATCAGATAGCGCATTTCCGCAATCTCCTTGTCCTGTGCGTAAATGATCTCGTCGGCAAGCTTGCGGACACGAGGATCGGAGATGTTTGCGCGAGTCGACGTCATTATCGCGATCGAGTGGTGAGGGATCATCGCGCGCATGAAGCTGGTGTCACCAACCGTCACCTGGCTGCGAACGAGCCACAGCGATGCAGCGAATGCGATGGCAGCGCCCACGAAGATTGCGGCGTTGATCTTCTTGCTGGAATACATCGACAGCATGAAACCCAGCATGATGATCGCCATCGTCGCTCCCATCATCAACGCCATGTAAGCGCGGGTCTCCGACCAGAATATATGGAAAACAAGATAGGTATTGAGATACATCAATCCGAACATCACGACCGTGGAAGTCGCGATCATCGCAGCAAATCTCCAGTAAGACATAGCGCTCTCCTTTCGTTTTGCAGCCATCCAGAACAATGAGACAGTTTCGTTCCAGCGCTGGAATGTTCTGAAATCCGCCTCTGCCTTGATTTTGCTGAGGCGCCGGTTCTGCAGCTTGACTACTCGGCTGATATACAGGGTCAACCTGCCGGGCTGGACTGGGTGAGCAAGGCTGCATGCCACCCAAGCGCCCGACACGGACATTGTCCGGCTTGGCACAGCGCCTACAGCAGTTGATATGGATTAACTTGGACTACCGATCGAGCGGACGGTCCTTAACGGCAGTTAATGGATTCTGCGGAGGCAGGCTTGCACCAGGTCGAGGTTTGATCAACCGGTCATATTCTTGCGACCGCAGTTTCAAGCAACTGGCGGACTTGCCCGGCGACGTTTTTCAATTGGTCATTGCCGACTGCCAGCATGGACATCTGTGGATCGATGGCACTGACCTCGACAGCCCCTTCGCCGATCGAGCGCACGATCACATTGCAAGGCAACATTGCACCTATGCGGGGTTCCAGTTCGAGTGCCTTATGAGCCATGCCGGGATCGCGCTTCAGCTTGTACAATTCAGCTAACGATGAAATGGTGGGCCTCAAAAGCAACGGTTCCCGAGACATATGTCGATCAAGGCTTCAATCTACCACCTGACTCACTATCGGTATGACCGCCCGGTTTCTCTTGCACCACAGATCATACGCCTTCGACCGGCACCCCACAGCCGGACAAGAGTGATTTCACATTCGCTCAAGGTCAGCCCGGCAAAGCATTTTGTGAACCACCAGCAGGACCCTTACGGCAACTGGCAATCCCGCTTTGTATTTTCCGAACCGGTGACCGAACTGAAAATCGAGGTTGATCTGGTTGCGGACATGACCGTCTACAACCCGTTTGACTTCTTTGTCGAGGAAGCGGCTGAGGACTACCCGTTCGACTACGATGTGGATCTCGCTCCTGACCTTGTAATCTACCGGTCGCCGGAACCTGCCGGACTGCTGCTGAAGCAGTTTCTCTCCAGCGTCGATACGACGAAACAGCGAACCGTGGATTTCGTCGTCAACCTCAATGCGCGCCTGTCGCAAGAGATCAGCTACGTCATCCGCATGGAACCGGGGGTTCAGACTCCGGAAGAGACGCTGGAGCTCCGAAAGGGGTCATGTCGTGACACCTCATGGCTGCTTGTCCAGATGCTACGTCATCTCGGTCTTGCCGCCCGGTTTGTCTCAGGCTACCTGATCCAGCTGAAACCGGATCTGGTGGCGCTGGACGGGCCACCCGGCACCGACCACGACTTCACCGACCTCCATGCATGGGCAGAAGTCTTCATTCCGGGCGCCGGATGGATCGGTCTTGACCCGACCTCAGGTCTTCTTACCGGCGAGAGCCATATCCCGCTGGCAGCCACACCGCATTATCGCAATGCAGCCCCGATCAGCGGCACGGCAAGTTTCGCAAATGTGGATTTCGCCTTCGATATGAAGGTCGATCGGGTAGCCGAGCATCCGCGCATAACCAGGCCGTTTTCGGATGAGGCCTGGCATGCACTTGATGAGCTAGGGCGCAAGGTTGATGCCTCACTTGCCGCAGGCGATGTCCGCCTGACCATGGGAGGTGAACCTACATTTGTTTCGATAGACGATTTTGAATCGGCCGAATGGAACACAGACGCAGTTGGCCCCCGGAAGCGCGAACTGGCCGACCAGCTGATCCGGCGGCTGCGAGACCGCTTCGCACCGGGCGGTTTCCTGCACTATGGCCAGGGCAAGTGGTATCCTGGTGAGACGCTGCCTAGATGGACGTTCTCGCTTTACTGGCGTCAGGATGGCAAGCCGATCTGGTCGGACGCCTCGCTTGTTGCCGAAGAGAGCGAGGACACCGCTGCCGATGCCGGCAAGGCAAGTGAATTGCTTGGAGCGATTGCGAACGAGCTCGGTATCGATCAGGATTTTGTAGCGCCAGCCTATGAGGATCCGGCTGCATGGATAATCAAGGAAGCAAGCCTGCCGGACAATGTGTCACCAGAAAATTCAAAGCTGAAAGACCCTGAAGAGCGCCACCGGATCGCAAAGGTCTTCAGCCGCGGGCTCAATGAACCATCAGGCTTTGTTCTTCCCATCCAGCGCTGGCAGGCAAAGGCATCGGGCCCGCGCTGGAAATCGGAAAAATGGACAACCCGGCGTGGCAACCTGTTCCTGGTACCGGGGGACAGTCCCGTCGGTTTCAGGCTGCCGCTGGGCTCATTGCCCTATGTGCCACCCTCGCAATACCCTTATGTCCACATTGCCGACCCGACTGAACCGAGAGGTCCGCTGCCGGATTATGCGGTGTCTGATAAGTTGAAAGACGGACTGGACGGACATGGCCAGTCTGTGGCGTCGTTCACGCCCGGCGGCCACGTGCAGGATGTAATCGAACAGGAACTCGGAGAGCTCGGTGGCTCCGTGCGCACCGCGCTGGCCATTGAACCACGCGATGGTCGCCTGTGTGTGTTCATGCCCCCGGTCGAGCGGCTGGAAGATTATCTCGAACTGATAGCTGCGACGGAGAAAGCTGCTAAGAAGCTTTGCCTGCCCATCCACATCGAGGGATATGCCCCTCCGTCTGACCCGCGCATGAATGTGATCCGCGTTGCACCTGACCCGGGTGTCATCGAGGTCAACATCCACCCCGCATCGAGCTGGGAAGAGTGTGTTGCAACGACCGAGGCAATTTACGAGGAGGCGAGGCAGACCCGTCTCGGTGCCGACAAGTTCATGATCGATGGCAAGCATACCGGCACTGGCGGCGGCAATCACGTCGTCGTCGGCGGCTCAACGACGATGGACAGCCCGTTCCTGCGCCGGCCGGACTTGTTGAGAAGCCTGATCCTGCACTGGCAACGTCATCCGAGCCTGTCCTACCTGTTCTCCGGCCTGTTTATCGGTCCGACGAGCCAGGCGCCGCGGATCGATGAAGCACGTCACGACAGCCTGTACGAACTTGAAATTGCACTTCAGCAGATTCCTGATCCCGGCGAAGGTCAGGCCCCGCTCCCGTGGCTTGTTGACCGGCTTCTCAGGAACATGCTGACCGATGTCACCGGCAATACGCACCGCGCAGAAATCTGTATCGACAAGCTCTACTCGCCTGACGGTCCCACGGGGCGCCTCGGCCTTGTCGAGTTCCGGGGTTTCGAGATGCCCCCGAATGCCAGGATGAGCCTCGCGCAGCAGGTGCTCATCCGGGCTATTCTTGCAAGACTGTGGCATGACCCGATCAGTGGCAACCTGACCCGCTGGGGCACCGTTCTCCACGACCGCTTCATGCTTCCCCATTTTGTGTGGGAAGACTTTCTCGATGTGCTGCGTGACCTGCGGCTTCACGGGTTCGACCTCAGGCCAGATTGGTTCGAAGCCCAGGCCGAATTCCGCTTTCCGTTCTGTGGAGCTGTCGATTACGAAGGCGTGCACATGGAAATCCGGCAGGCGCTCGAGCCGTGGCATGTACTTGGTGAAACAGGGGCCATCGGCGGCACCGTCAGGTACACCGACAGCTCCACCGAGCGGCTGCAGGTCAAGCTGGAGACCAGTGATCCGGACCGCTATATTGTCGCGTGCAACAGGCGCAGGGTGCCATTGCAGAAGACCGGCACAGGCAGTGTGTCTGTAGGTGCAATCCGATTCAAGGCATGGCAACCCGCAATGGCCCTGCATCCCGTGCTGCCTGTGGACGCTCCCCTGAGCTTTGACATTTTCGACACCTGGACCGGCAGGGCGCTCGGTGGCTGCACCTACCACGTCGCCCACCCCGGCGGGAGAAACTACGAGACATTTCCGGTCAATGCCAATGAAGCCGAAGCGAGGCGGCTTGCACGCTTCGAAGCCCATGGTCATACTGCCGGCTCCTACATGCCGCAGCCCGAGTCGCCGCACCCGGAATTCCCGATGACCCTCGATCTGCGGCGGTCGCCAGGTATCTGACAGAGATGAAAATACAAGGCGATCATGCTTCCGACCTCGATGTCTCCGGGCTGCTGGCGGAATATCATCGGATACATGATGTACCTGATGAACTGATTGCCGCCGACGGTAGTATCCGGCCGGTATGGCACGACCTGATTCGCGCCCTCGCTTCGATGACGCCTCAGGAGATCGGCTCACGGATAGCCCGTGGAGATCAGTACCTGCGTGATGCCGGGGTTTTCTATCGCCACTATGGCCCGCAGGATACTGCCGAACGTGACTGGCCCCTCAGCCACATCCCGCTGCTCATTGATGAGACAGAGTGGCAGACTATATGTGACGGTCTCATCCAGCGGGCTGACCTGCTTGAGCAGATTGTTGTTGATCTTTACGGCCCTGCCAGACTGGTCGAGGAAGGCTTACTGCCTGCGCCGCTGGTTGCGAACAACCAGGAATGGCTGCGGCCCCTTGTCGGTACGGTTCCACGGTCCGGGCACTTCCTCCATTTCATTGCATTCGATATCGGACGCGGACCAGACGGCAACTGGTGGGTACTGGGTGATCGCACCCAGGCGCCCTCGGGTGCCGGCTTTGCCCTGGAGAACCGGATTGCGACGTCTCGTATCTTCTCGGACATCTACGGGCAGAGCAATGTCGAGCGGCTTGCCGGTTTCTTCCGGCAATTCCGTAACACCTTGCTGGACCTGCGCGGGGAGAATTCAAGCCGGGTCGGCATTCTCACACCCGGCCCGCTGAACGACACATATTACGAGCATGCCTACATCGCCCGTTACCTCGGCTTCATGCTGCTCGAAGGTGAAGACCTGACAGTCCGGAACGGACAACTGATGGTGCGGACCGTCGGCGGTCTGTCGCCGATCGACGTGTTGTGGCGACGCCTCGATGCGCAGTGGGCCGACCCGCTGGAACTCAACGAAGCTTCGAGGCTGGGAACAGCGGGATTGCTCGGAGCGGTCCGCAACGGCTCGGTCACCATGATCAATGCACTTGGTTCTGGCGTCCTTGAAACGCGCGCCCTTCTCGCCTTCATCCCGAGGATCTGCGAGGCGCTCACCGGAGAACCGCTCAGACTGCCGAATATTGCCACCTGGTGGTGTGGACAGGCCGCCGAACGCGAACACGTCAAGGCGAACGCCGACCGGATGACCATCGGCGATGCCTATGCCACCCGGTTGCCATTCGAACTCGACGACATCTCTGCTGTTGGAGGTGTGTTCACGGCGAAGGTGAAGGACACAGTTGAGGCCTGGATCGATCACGGAGCAGCTCATCTGGTCGGCCAGGAAGCTGTTACCCTGTCTACGGCCCCGGCTCTCGTGGACGGGGTCCTGAAACCGCGCCCCATGAGCCTGCGTGTGTTTCTGGCGAGGACGGCATCCGGCTGGCGCATACTGCCAGGAGGTTTTGCCCGGATCGGGCATCATGGCGACAGAACGGAGCTGGCGATGCAGCGTGGTGGTTCGGTCGCGGATGTCTGGATTGTCAGGAAAGATCCTGTCCGGAAAGAATCGATGCTGCCCCGCGAGGGCATTCACCTGATGCAGAACCAGCCCGGGGTTCTGCCGAGCCGGGCTGCTGACAACCTGTTCTGGCTGGGACGGTACGTGGAACGGGCAGAGCATCTGATCAGGCTGACCCGAGCCTATCATGTCCGTCTCGCCGAGACGGCTTACCCGGATACCCCGCTTCTTGCCGACCTGACCGAGTACATGTCCTCACTCGACATCGATATTTCAGTGAGCCTGCCAACCGCAATTTCAGCAGCACTTGCTTCGGCATCGGGGTCTGCAGCACATGTCCGAGATCGGTTTTCTGCTGATGGCTGGCTTGCACTGGCGGACCTGCAAAGGACCGCTGCGAAGATGTCGGGCACAGCAACGGCTGGCGATGACGCAGCCAGGGCCATGGGCATACTGCTGCGCAAGCTGTCCGGTTTCTCAGGGCTTGTACACGAGAACATGTACCGCTTCACCGGCTGGAGATTCCTGAGCATAGGCCGCTCGCTGGAACGGGCTATCGCTACAACATTTCTGCTGGCAAGATTCGCTGATCCCGAAGCCCCGGAGGGCGCGTACGATCTGGCCGTGGAGCTTTGTGACAGTGCCATGTCGCACCGCAGGCGCTATGCCGTTGGGACAAACCGGGAAACCGTCATTGACCTCCTCGCGCTTGACCCCCTGAACCCGCGATCGGTCGCACACCAGTTCGATGAATTGCGCGAGCACTTCGGCTTCCTGCCCGGGGCCACGCAGCATCGCCCGACAACCGATCTCCAGCGGGCAATGCTGAGGACCTATGCTGCGCTTGCGAGCCGACCGGCCGACAAGCTCGACACCGCTGCGCTCATGGAAATCGGGGCAGGAATAGCGGACCTGTCCGGCAGGATTGGCCAAGCCTACTTCCGATAGGTCGTTCCCGATGCTCTACGATATCTCCCTCCAGATAGAATATCACTATCCAGATCTGGCAGATGCAGGCCGCCACCAGGTCAGGGTGATGCCGGCTGACTTTCCCGGGGAACAACGCTCCATTGCAGCAACTTTTACGGTGGATCCAGCGCCCCAGGAACAGGTCGAGCGTACCGACTTCTTTGGCAACCGTCTCACCGAGCTGCTGTTCGACCGGCCACATTCATCTCTTGCCCTCACCGTGAAGGCGCGCGTCGATCGCCCCGCGCCTGTGCCGCGGCTAGACTGCTCGCCAACATTACCCGCATTGGCTGCCGAGATTGCCGGCTACAGGGGCGTTGATGCGGCCTCACCGCACCACTTCACCGGTGCGTCTGTCAGTGTTCCGATCGAGCAACAGACCACTGACTACGCCCGGTCGCTGCACACGCCCGGTGCTACGGCACTGGAGACCATTTCGGCAATCAATACCGCGCTGCACCGGGACATGCGCTTCGATCCCGAGGCAACGACGGTTGAAACTCCCCTGCTGGAAGCGTTCGAGCGGCGGCACGGGGTATGCCAGGACTTCACCCACATTATGATCGCCTGCCTCCGGGGGCTTGGTATTCCGGCCGGATATGTCAGTGGCTACCTACGGACAATTCCGCCTGAAGGAAAGCCTCGCCTGGAAGGCGCAGACGCCATGCATGCATGGGTCAGGGCCTGGTGCGGCCGCGAAATGGGATGGATCGAGTTTGACCCGACCAATGCCATGATGGCAGGCGAGGATCACATCGTGATAGCAAGGGCACGTGACTATTTCGACGTGGCACCTGTCAGGGGCGTGATGCGGTCGGCGGGTGCCCATACCACCCGGCACTCTGTTGATGTTGTGCCTGTACGGTAGCAACGGAACCCGGGGGGCACCGGCCCCCGGCAGCACCGAGGCAATCACCAGATGTTGTGTCCAGCGACCGGCTCATCGGTCAGCTTCTGCTGGTCCCGTGCAGTAACAGACATCTGCCCTTGACTGACCGGCGCCAATAAAGGCGGGGCTATTTCCCGCTGTTGCGGTAACATCAGCGTTTCCAGACACAAGGGTTCAGGGATGATTGAACAGATCCTGCTAACGGCGACGCCCATCAGGACATTTTCCGGTACGGTTCATCGCACCAGTGCAACAGGTTTCTTTTTCGAGCGTAACGAACGGCTGTTCCTTGTGACCAGCAGGCATGTGCTGGTGGATGAAGCAAGTGACCACCGGCCGGATCGCGTGGAGATCGAACTGCACACCGATGCCGCCAACCTCGCCAGGTCGGTCGGGTTCTCGGTGCCTCTCTATCGCGATGGGACGGCCGTCTGGCGGCAGGGCGAGGACAGTGCGGGCCTTATCGATGTTGCAGTGGTCGAGATCGAGCGTCCTGCCTTGCCCGCGACCGCAGTATTCAGCGCCTTCAGGCCCGCAGACATTCCCGGTACGGACGTCCAGCCGGAAGTCGGATCAGCCCTGCTCGTTATCGGCTTTCCGTTGGGGTTTCATGACACCCTTCATCACTTGCCGGTCGTTCGGCAAGCCGTTATCGCCTCGTCGTTCGGGCTGCGCTTCCAGGGAAAAGGCTATTTCCTGACTGACAGCCGCACCCACAGGGGAACAAGCGGCGCTCCTGTGGTGATGCGAATAGGTCAGGACGCTGGTGATCCCGACCAGTTGCCTTACCGGTTGCTTGGTATCCACTCGGCAAGGCTGGACGTCGGCACCCGTGACCTGAAGCTCGACGAGGCTCTTGGCCTGAACTGTGTCTGGTATGCCGACATACTGATGACGCTGACGTCCAGCTAGGATCTCCACTTATTGTTCAGCAAGCCCATACTGGACCGGATTTTCCTGATTGCCGGCCCTTTTGCACATCAGCAACATCCATAACGTCGGTTGTGCGAATAGGCGGCAACAACGAGCAACAGATTCGTCGGTTTGGCAACCTTGAAAGGGAAAGCTTGCAAAGGCCTGATGTTGCAGTCATGCAGGGAGTCGTGACCCATTTCTCAGATCAAGAAGCCTCACTATCCTTAGCGGCCCTCGGCTGGTCGACATTTTTTGCTGACCAACTGTCCCCTGAAGAGACGTCTCTGGCCCGGATGCGTATTTCGGCCGTCCACCGGAGAAGGCTGACCGCCGTATCCGAAGTCGGCCCTGTGCGGCTGAGCCTTCCCTCCAACGCAAACGTAACGGATTTTGCCGTCGGGGATTGGTGCCTGGTAGATCCTGCGAGCCACATGCTCGTCCGCCGGCTGGACAGGCAAACTCTGCTACAACGAGGGACGGAAGGCGGCAGGTCCGCACAACTGATTGCGGCAAATGTGGACACGCTTTTCATCGTGACCTCTTGCAATGACGACTTCAACCCTGCGAGGCTGGAGCGCTATCTCGTCTTTGCAAATGAATCCGGCGCGAACCCCGTGGTCGTGCTGACGAAGATCGATCACACAACGGATACCACACCATACATGGAGCAGGCGTCAGCCCTACAGCGCGGACTGGCCGTGGTTATGTTGAATGCGAAAGCACCAGGGGTTGCACGGACATTGGCCCAATGGGTTGGCCCCGGACAGACCGTCGCGCTGGTCGGATCGTCAGGCGTGGGCAAGTCGACACTGCTTAACGCGCTTGCGTCGAAGCAGCCCGAAGAGGCACAGCTAACAGGCAGCATTCGTGAGGCCGACGCCAAGGGGCGCCACACCACCACGTCCCGCTCGCTACACGAGATTGACGGTGGCGGCTGGGTGATCGACTCGCCCGGAATGCGGTCGCTACAGATCAGCGACGTATCAGACGGGCTCGACATGCTCTTCGAAGAGATTGTCGAACTTGCACCTCAGTGTCACTTCAGGGACTGCACGCATGACCACGAGCCAGGATGTGCGGTGCAGTCTGCAATCGCAGCCGGAACGCTCGACCCCGCGCGCCTTGACAGGTGGCGCAAGCTCAAGACGGAGAACCAGACGAGCACCCCCGTCCTGTCTGGCCCCCGAGGCAACAAGATCCCGAAAGCCACCGGCAAGCGACGCTGAGTTGTCTTACTTGCCAAGAAGGTCCTTTCGTTGTGGTCGAGCAACCCGTCGCTGGTATTGTCCTTGATAGTGCACTTCGCTTCATCGTTGTGACCCAAAGGTCTTCTGTTTCTTCGTTCACTCCACCGATCTGGGTAGTTAAGCTGACATGCTCAGCAATTGCGCCCAACGGAGGCTATATCTGAGGCAGTCTTGGTGTTCAGCCGTCCGACGCTCGGCAACTTTGGAAATCCATGCAGGACCTGATAGTCAATAACCTCGTCCTTCTGTCTGCCGCTGGCATCATCGTGCTCGGCATTCTTTCGAGTCTTGCAGCACAGCGCTTCGGCGCTCCATTGCTACTGGTGTTCCTGGCCATGGGCATGCTGCTCGGCGAGGATGGGCCTGGGGGCCTGAGTTTTGACAACTATGTCGTCGCCTACCTGATCGGCTCCGCCGCACTGGCCGTCATCCTGTTCGATGGCGGAATGCGCACACGTCTGTCCACCATTCGTTCGGTCGCCGCCCCTGCATTCACGCTGTCGACACTCGGCGTTCTGGTAACAGCTGGCCTCACCGGCGTGTTCGCGCACTATGTGATCGGGCTTGGATGGATCATAAGCCTGTTGCTGGGCGCCATCATTGCATCGACCGATGCCGCCGCCGTGTTCTTCCTGCTGAAGGCCGGTGGCCTGAAACTTCGGGGCAAGGTCGGAACAGTGCTTGAGACGGAATCCGCCACCAATGACCCCATGGCGCTGTTCCTGACGCTGGCGCTGCTCGAGCTGGCATTGCTTAGCGATACGCCAAATGCAGGCGGCCCGTTGGCCGGCATGGTGCTGCTGTTCTTCCAGCAATTTGCACTGGGTGGCCTGATCGGGCTGGCCGGCGGCTTCCTGTTAGTACGGATGCTGTCCCGGATGCCCCTGCCGGTAGGCCTTCAGCCACTTTTCGTCCTTGCTGCCGCAATCGTCATCTTCTCCGCATCCGCAGTTGTCGACGCCAGTGGGTTCCTTGCCACCTACATGGCGGGCCTGGTGCTGGGCAACCGCCCCGTACGGGCGTTTCCATCGCTGCTTAGCTTCATGGACAGTTCCACGTGGATGGCGCAGCTTGTCATGTTCGTGGTGCTCGGGTTGCTGGTCACGCCCAGCAAGATGGCTGATTATGCCTACACGGCAATCCTTATCGCAGTCTTCCTGATGCTGGTGGCTCGTCCGCTCGGTATATTTGCCTCGCTGGCCCCTTTCCGTTTCTCGCCGGCAGAGACTGTCTATGTGTCATGGGTCGGGCTGCGCGGGGCAGTATCAATTTTTCTGTCAACCTTGCCGGTACTGGCGGGCCTGCCCGGCGCCCAGCTCTTCTTCAATCTTGCCTTTGTCGTGGTGCTGGTCTCGCTGTTGGCACAGGGCACGTCGCTCGGCTGGGCTGCAAGGCGGCTGAACCTCGCCTTGCCGGACACGGCGCACAGTGTAAAGCGGTTCGAGATCGACTTGCCCGGTCAACAGCAGCTGGAGTTGGTCGCCTATCCGGTAGAGGAAGGAGCTCCCTATCTGTCTGCATCCTATTCTCCGGTCTGGCTTAAGCCGGTTTTCGTCGTACGGAATGACGATATCGTCTCGCCTGAACAGGCCGGTCCGCTGGCTCCGGGCGACTACGGGTATTTCCTTGTGCCGCCTGAGAAGATCAGGCGTCTCGACACGCTCTTCGACAGTGCAGCCGAACAGCTGAAGCCTACCGACCTTCTTGGGTTTGCCTTTGACGGCAACGTGGAGCTCGAACTACTGGCCGGAGAGTACAAGTTCGAGGTGCCCGCCACATACCGCGGCCTGACGGCGACAGAGGCCTTCGAAAGAAAGTATGGCGATGTGTTGAGCGTAGGCGACCGGCTCGACTTCAATAACCTGGATCTTGTAGCCGTAGAACTTGCCGGGGATACAGTCGCGCGCGTTGTACTCGAACTGCCTGAGGAGCCAGAGTGGCAGGACCGGATTAGAGAGAGCCTCTCTAGGATTGCAGACTGGGTGAGAACAAAGCGCAACTCACCCTAGCCGCCAGATGTCGGGCCTCCCATTGCAATGGCAGTGAGGCTTTCGTTCGTTCAAACAATGCAACCCTTCCTGGTCGCACAACCAGCACAATCCCAAGTTGAGGCGCGCACATCAAGCGATACTCCGGGGGAGGACTATCGCACTTGGGAGATGCGGGATCCAGACCGTGCACTCCTAGGCAGTGTGGACGGATTTGACCAAGATGAAGCCTGCTGCCAGAGCGAGGAAGGAAGCGAAGTTCCGCTTCGTCTTGCCACCAGATCGACAGGGAGTTGAACACCACTTCCTGTCATGTGTGAAAATGCCTGCGCCTGTGAAACCATGGCGGCAGCAGCCGGAGTGACCGGTGACATCATTGCCAGACCAGACAACGCCAATGCCGACATTGCCAAAAGTGGTTTGAATATCTTTCTCACGTGGACTCCTTCAAAAGTCGGTTGTCCCTATCTCGGATAGAGGGGGGTCAGGGCATCAGTATGCCCGATCGGGAGTGCATGGAATCAATCTGCATCAGTTTGCTGCTACTTGCACTTTTTGCAGGTTCACTAAAGGCACTTCACACCAGCAGGGTTCATCTGGAGAGTGCAAACTGGGCTCTTTGGGATGAGTGCCCAGGCGACTCGACCACCAAGCAGGACGCTTCCATTTATTCGTTCCCGGACTAACCTGCGTCAATTCTGACCAATGACGGTAGTGTGATGATGCAAACAGTTCGTCGCTTTTGCGATGAACATACGGCATCGGCCAAACGCTGAAAGGGAGACGCCATGGACAAGGATCGGGTGATCGGGTCCGCGAAGGTTATCAAGGGCAAGGCAAAGGTGGCGATCGGGAAAGCGATCGGCGACGCCAAGCTTGTGTCGGAGGGCGAGGCCGACAAGGTCGCGGGAAGTATCCAGAATGCAGCCGGCGGCATCAAGGACACCCTGCGCGATATGTAGAAGCCGCCGCCTTGTTTGGCAAACAGTCTGAAGGACCCTGCGGTGCCGGTTGTTGGCCCTCATTGTGCTGACTCAAAATCGGCGACCCGGCGGCTCATACGGCGAGACGTGAATGAGCCAACCATTGGCAAAAAGTGTCAAAGTCGGTGCCTCTCGAAAGACGGCGGCACCCTGAAAGAGGATTAGGCGCAATGTCACTCAGTACAATTCTGATTATCATTCTTGTTATATTCCTGCTGGGCGGATTCAGCGGGCGTTTTGGTGGCTATGGCTATGGTTTCGGTCATGGCGGGGTTGGTGCCATTGGCACCATACTGATCATCGTCGTTGTGCTGATGTTGCTTGGCCGTCTCTGATTTTGGTTACACTACCGGGAAGAGCCCTGCTTGCGGGATGGCTTCTGGACTTGCTGAGCCTTGAAGTCTGCTAGTTCCCGCGCACAGGCCTAATGAAGCAATTCACACGTTGCTTCTTGGTCAGCCAGACCAGAAGTTCAATGCCTGCCAGAGCTGAAACACTGGAGCCGGTCAGAAACCCGATCTTCGCTGCGTTCAGGAGTTCTTGAGCGTAACTGCAAGGAGCACCAGTGCGTCGGCCGCCGCCTCGACCCTCAGGAACCGGGCAAATGGATCGGGAAGCAGGCTTACTGCCTTGCCTGGCAGGAGGTCTGCGCCGCCACTATCGCTCATCGCAACTCCTGTCTCCTGACTTTTGGCATCGCGGGCCAACTGGCACGAACAGTAATGCGCCTCCACTACGGCGGTTCAGCTCATGTTTGTGACGTCATAGGTCCACACTCGAAACGACTTCAACGTATGAGGGCCGAAGGAGTTGATGAGCGGCACGTCAGCTGCATCCCGGCCCCTCGCTACCTGTATGCGGCCGATGCGGGGAGTGTTGTTACGTGGGTCGAAGGTCATCCACTGGCCATCCAGATAGACCTCCATCCATGCAGAAAAATCCATTGGGTCAAGAATCGGTATGCCGATATCGCCCAGGTGACCGTTCACGTAGCGGGCTGGAATGTTCATGCAGCGGCAGAATGTTATCGCAAGATGGGCGTAGTCGCGGCAGACACCGACGCCTTCCTGATGGGCTTCCATCGCCGTGCGGGTTGCACGGGCATTCTCGTAGCCGAATGCAAGGTGGTTGTGAACCTAATCACAGATAGCCTGAACGCGGGACCAGCCCGGTTTTGCATTTCCGAACAGATCCCAGGCTGTCTGGCTGAGCATGTCAGTCTCGCAATACCGGCTGCCAAGCAGGAATGCCAGGCGTTCGTCCGGCAGAGCCTCGATGGGTACCTCTGCAGCATCCGGGTGGACCGGATCGTACAAGCCAGAGTCCCTGACAACGCCGTCCGCCCAGATGGAGAAATCGCCCTGCGGCGCGGTAAAGCGCCGGCACACATTGCCGAACATGTCGACATATGTATGCGTCGGGACATGCGGCGTCGTCATGACCTGCTCTGCCGACACCATGTGCTCATAATAGTCGGGGCGGACATCCATCAGGCAGACCATCGGCGTCGGTGCTTCGCAATGCACTGTAATGTCGTAGCCAAAGCGGATAAGCATGAACTCTTCTAGCAGTGACTGCCCGTCCCGACCAAGCCGGATTCCAATACCGTCCCGTTGAGCCAAGGGTCAGCCGGGAGTGAATTCGTGAGCAATCACCCGGCAAACTGATGCACATCAGTTTACACGGAACTGAAGCAGCCTAGGGTTTCTCATCCGCGCCGAATAACCGGTGCCGACAAGCCTGCCTCTGAAAATTAGCAAGATCCGGACGGTGCAGCGTCTCCCCCTACCGCTGCTTCCGCAGCTTCTTGCTGACCCTCTTCAGAACAGTTCGGAAAGGAACTTCTGGCCCGCAGGTGCATGGCGAACTCATGACAGATAACCAGTTTCCCGCCCTGCCCGCCCTGATGCAGGTTAGTCCGGACGCGCCAAAGTGCAGGCTGCTGCCATGGTCAATCACGTGGTGTGAGCGGGGCATCCGGCATGGCATGCCCGTGTGCGCGCTATTTCTTGAGCAGGTTCTCCTGCGCTTCCGGCAGGTTGCCTTCAGATTGCTGCTGCCGCATTTCCACAGTCTCGTTGGACAGACCGCCTTCACTCGGCGTCGTATCGCTCATCTCGTCTGCTGCACGGGCTGCGCTGGCACTGCTTCCAGCTTTTGGCAAGACTTGCTCTTTGCTCGTCATCTGAATGACGGGTACGCCCTTCGGGAAAATCACCTCCCGCGCCGCATCCGGCAGTTCGATGCCACCATTTACGAGCGCGTTCTTGGTCTGCCGTAGCAACGCTGAATTGATTTTGTAAGGCGAGTAGGCAGCGCTGTCGAACCAGTAGTAGACGCGCAAGTTCACCGTTGCCGGACCCAGTTCTTCTACCAGCACCAACGGCTCGGGTGTCTCAAGGACAGCAGGATGCTCGCGCAACACCGCCGCGATCAGAACCTGCGCCTTGGCGGCCGAGGAGTCGTAGCCGATGCCGACCGCAAACTCGGCCCGGCGGCTTGGAATGCTACTGTAGTTCTTGATGATGCTCTTGTAGACGATGGAGTTCGGGATCTGCACCTGATTGCCGTCGAGCGTGAGCAGGACGGTACTGCGCACGTTGAGATTCTGGACGACGCCCGAGTGTCCGCCGACGTCGATCAGATCGCCGGCATGGAAGGGGTTGCGCACGCTGAGCAGGATACTCGCCAGGAAATTCTCCGCGATGTCGCGCAGGCCAAAACCGATAATGATGCCAATCAGTCCCGTGCCGCCAAGCACAGTGATGGCCAGTCGCGTCAGCCCTGAAAATTGCAGCACGAAATAAAGGCCAAGCAAAAAAACTGGAATTGCAAACGCTCGGGCGACCACTGATAGCAGCAGCGGGGACTCGATGCGGCCCGCAAACAATGACCGCACAGCCATCGCCACCAGCCTGGCGATCAGCCATGTAGCCAGGACAATGAGCGTGGCCAGCGCCACCAGCGGCCAACTCTGGACCACCTGGCCGTAGAAGTTTTTGAATTCCTCGCCTGCCCGGGCAAAGGTGGAGCCCACGTCGGCATCGGCCTTGATCCTGTTGACAACGGCTACAGTGCCCTGGGTTTTTTCCGCGAGCGTCCCTGCCCAGGCCCGGTGCTCCTGGGTCTCAGCCGTGCCATCCAGGAAGACCACTCCATCGCGTACCGAAACCCGGGTTGCGTCGAACCATCCCGTCGAATTGAGGATCCGCAGTAACCGTTCTTCAATTTTTGCATCACTGGCTTCAGGAATGACCTTGACGGCCTGAGGCGGTGCAGCCGGGGCAACCTCCTGCGCCATGGTAGGCGGCACCAAGCAAGTCAGCAACACGGCGATCTGCAGGACGGCCCGCAACCGGGCAACGATGTCAATGAATGACAATCTGGAATGCTGGCGAACCCGGGTCATGCCATTGCCCCTTGCCCATTGCGCGTCCCCATCCCCCGCACCAGGTGGATCATCCTCTCATACAGGGTCGCCGGACGGTTTCGGTTGATCGAGATCAGTGTACGCCGGTTCGGGGAGGGCCACAGTTGGTCAAACTCGCAACAGCGGCCCTTCCGTGACGCTGGCCCGGATAAGACGGAGCCATTTGCCGGATCGCTCCGTGCTGGTGACGCCGCACCGGGCAACAGCTCAAGAAAGGACTCTACACATGCAAATTCAGGTCAATACTGACGAGAACATAAAAGGCGGCGAAGATCTGTCCGACCGGATTGTGGCCGGCATCCACTCCCGTCTGGACCGTTTCAGTGAGCACATCACTCGCATTGAAGTGCATCTCAGTGATGAGGACGGCAAGAAGTCCGGCGGTTCCGACAAGCGGTGCCTGATCGAGGCCCGGCTGGAGGGCCGCCAACCCGAAGTGGCCAGTGAACAGGCGTCCACGCTTGAAGGCGCATTCTCAGGCGCTATCAAGAAGCTGCAGCACGTTCTGGAGACAAGCCTCGGCAAACGCGATCATGTCAAAGGCGCCGACACCATACGCACTGGCGATCAGTAGGGGGTGCCCGCCGTAAGATACCTAAACCCACTAGCCCAGGAAGAAGATCATGGCTGAAAAGCAAGCCAAGACGCCAACCGCGAAGAAGAAAAAGCCCGAAGCCCGAAAGGCCCCAGGTAAATCCGGAGACAGTGCTGCGGGCAATTCGGCTGAACCGGGTGATGTTGACCGGCCGGGCTTTGACCTGGGTGGATCAACCGGCAGGACAAGTGCCGGAACGGGCCTTGGCCCCGGCGTGGACGCTGCCGAAAACCGCCGTGACCGCAGGCTGCCAAGAGGCGGAGGGAAACGCAAATAGTTCAGTTTCCGGCCGCTGCCGGCATGCCGGGCCCTGCCTCTGCCATCAGGCTGGTGCGGCTTGTGGATGCTGGTACTCAATCACTGACTGGCCCGGGATGGTCTGGATTGCCGATGGCGCAGACCTCCCGGGCCCGTTGTGATGTTTTGACCGAGGCCCACTTGTTGATGCCGCGGCGCCGGTTCAGACCCCTCGGCGTCAGCCGCCTTGCATCATGCGGCCCATGCCTCTTCCCATGCCCATGCCCATCATGGGCAGAACGATCTCGTCGGCCGATTTCTTCTGCTCATCGTCAAGTACGGCATAGAGCTTTTCAAGCGAGGCGCGCACATCCTTGACCTGCTGCAGCCGCGATTCCATGCGCGCCTCCTGCATTGCGAGCCGGTCGGGCAAGGGCCTTTCAAAAAACTTGCCGCTCTTCATTTCTGCCATGTGGTCCTTCATCATGGCGTTGTGCACTTCGGCATTGTTGCGGATCGTCTCGGCCAGCTCATCCCACTGGGGTATCTGTGCATCGGTGATTTTCAGTTCCGTCTTCAGGAAGGCAAGCCGGCCATCCATGCGGTCCAGCATTGCTTCACCGCCGAAACCCATGCCGCCCCAGCCGCCACGGCCCATCCCGCCACCCTTCATGTGGCCCATGCCCCAGCCGTTGAACCAGCCGCCGCGGCTATCGTCGTCATCACTCATGGCCGGCGTGACGCCTGCAACTGCCAGCGCGAGGGTCGCAGCGGCTATGGTCATTGTCGATCGGGAAACGCTCATTGTTCAGACTCCTGTTTTTGGATGCCCTCCAGCATCAGCGGCACGTCTAGGCGTCAATGGCGCAGCGTGCACTGATAGGGATCAATCGTTGTGATAATTTCCGGCCCAGTAGTTGATGCCTGTTGACCTGACCTGCTGCCAGAAGTGCTTTCGGGGCCATGTGGCAAACTTCGCGGGTGTGGTGTGCGCAGGTTCACGCGCGGATAGTCGAGGCCGCCTGGTGAGGTGTGTCTCAACAAGCGACCTTCAACCGTTTCTTCCTGGCTCCGAACGAGCTCGTCGCGACCACGAACTTGACCTCAGAGGTACGCTCTCTGCACTCCAGGCTGTCTGGCCACAGGCCAGTGAAGGCTGGCAGCTGATAAAGGAACACTATGATGATGGTGGCATCTCAGGTGCCACCATGGAGCGGCCTGCCCTGAAGCTGCTGCTCGAACACATTGCCGAGGGCAAGGTGGACATCGTGGTGGTTTACAAGATCGACCGGCTGACAAGATCATTGATGGACTTCGCCCGGATGGTGGAGCTGTTCGACCGGCACCAGGTGTCGTTTGTCTCCATCACCCAGCAGTTCAACACCACCACCTCGATGGGTCGGCTGACGCTCAATGTCTTGCTGTCATTTGCCCAGTTCGAGCGGGAGGTCACCGCAGAGCGCATCCGGGACAAGATCGCGGCATCGAAGAAGAAGGGCATGTGGATGGGCGGACCGCCACCGCTGGGCTACGACGTCGAGAACAGGCACTTGGTCATCAACGAGCAGGAAGCCGAGACCGTCAGGACTATGCGCCGCCTTCTGCCGCGCTGGTGTTCCTGCCCGTGACGGTGAGCGAAGGCCCGACGCACTCTGCCCGGCCAGCTGCGGACGCATCTGTTGCGGACCTGCCGTCTTCGGTGCCGGTTGTCGTCGAAGGACAGGCACCGGAGAGCATCATTCCCATGGATCGACACCCCACCATGCACTAACATTTGTTCTGGACCATTCAGTTGGGGCAGGCCAAGCAGGTCTGGCCCAATCAGGCGACACGCCCGTCAAACAGCGGGCCACATGGGGAATGGTGGTTGAGACGAGGAGAAATGAAACGATCATGACGCAGCCCTCTCGCGCCGCCGATCCGCTGTCGACAGGCTTCAAGACCCTGATCGCGCTGCCGATCGTCATCTGGCTTTTGTCTGCCGGTAGCGGTTTTCTGATCCCGCTTGCTATTGCGGCGTTGATCTTCATCCTGTCGCTTGCGCTCGTTGATCGCATTTACCACGTCCGGCTGTTGGGCTGGTCCCCGCCCCGCTGGTTGGCGCAGATCCTGAGTGTGGCCACCGTCATCTTCGCCATCCTTCTCATCGGCACGATCGTTTCGTCGTCGGCCAATGATGTGCAACAGGCGCTGCCAAAATACGAAGAGCGGCTCAATCAGCTGGGCAAACAACTGGAATCCACGCTTGGACCGCAAATCATTGAGTCCGTCGGCCGCGCGCTCCAGAAGGTCGATCTAGCAAGGTGGCTGGCCGCGGCAGCCGGCCAGTTGGGAGGCGCGCTGTCGATGGTGGTTCTGGTGGCGCTCTACCTGGTTTTCCTGATGACGGAGCGGTCCAAGTGGATCGCGAAAATGCCTCGCCTTGCGGCCACTGACGCCGGTGCAGAGAGGATAACGAAGATCCTGAACCGGATCTCGATCGGCGTGAAGCAGTATATGTGGGTCAACGCCGTCACCAGCGCGATGAGCGGTTTGGTCGCTTTCGCGATCTTCTCGTGGATCGATCTGGATTTCGCACCGCTTCTGGCGCTCGTCGTATTCGTCGTGGGATTTATCCCGAATATTGGCGCCTTCATCGGGATCGGCCTGCCCTGTCTTGTCGCGCTGATCCAGTTCGACAGTGTCGGGCCCTTCCTGATCGTTCTGTTCGGCTACGGTGCGGCGGACCAGATCATCAGCAATATTATCCAGCCACAGATGCAGGGGCACTCACTGAACCTCAGCACGTTCATGGTGATGGTATCGCTGACTTTCTTCGCGACCGTCTGGGGCGGGGTCGGCGCGTTTCTGGCCATTCCAATGATGGTAGTGGTGCTGACTATCTGCGCAGAATTTCCGGCGACACGCTGGATCGCATTACTGCTATCGAGCGATGGGAGCCTCGATGGCGACGGCACTGAGGTAGATCCGCATGGATAACGTGAAGTCACATTACAAGCCAGGGCGGAAAGTAGACTAGCAACTGTGTCTACGTAGCGAGTTGATGTTGCCATGGTGTGCCAGTTTTGACGATCGCGTTTGCGATGATAGTGAGCCTGCGAGCAACGGCAATAATGACAAGCTTGTGAGGTTTCCCTCGCTGTTTGAGACGTTGTGCAGCAGGCTTCAGAACCGGATTGTGACATGCTGCGGCGAGTGCTGCCTGGTACAGGACATGTCGCAAGGCGCGTCGACCGCCGGCAATTGTCCGTCGACCTCGCATCGTCCCGCTGGGCATTGTCAGAGGAAAACCGGTTGAGGTGCAGACCACCCTACCCTCGCCTGATGCACAAACCGAACCCGTTCCGTTATTTCGAGACGTCGCCGGAGATCATCCGCCTCGCAGTGATGATGTACATCCGCTTTCCACTGTCGCTGAGAAATGTCGAGGACCTGCTGCACGAACGCGGCATCGACATCAGCCATGAGACGGTGCGCTTCTGCTGGAACAGGTTCGGGCCAATGTTCGCCGCTGAAATCCGCCAGCGACGGGTCCAACGGATGCGGTCGTTCACTCATTGGAAATGGCACCTCGACGAGGTGTTTGTGAAAATCAACGG
>CAVOZI010000015.1:0-28314 GCA_963700895.1 uncultured Alphaproteobacteria bacterium
TCGAGGATACGGAGGCTGCCACCCATGGCTGACCAGCGGCTGATCCTCGAGATGGGCACCGGCAACGACCTATATGGCGGCGACTACACCAAGGCCGCCATCCGCGCGGTGCACGACGCCATGCGCCATTCCTCGCTGTCGCTGTACTGGTCGCTGGGGCTCGACCCGGCGCAGATGCGCGTCAACATCACCATCGGCGTGCAGCAGCCGGACCAAGTGGACACAGCGGAAGTGGCGAAGCAGATGCCATACGGCCAGATCAGCGTGAAAGCGGTGAAGGGCGGGCTCGACGTGCCGAATGCCGCACGCGGCGACAGGACCGTCATTGCCGCTGCGGCCATCGAGGCGCGCTACGACATTCCGCAAGGCCGCTTCAGGCTGGCAGGCGGCTGAACCCGTCCGGCCGCCCAAACGGACGGCGCCCGGCCACACCGTTGCCGGCAAACCGGGCGCACAGGAGAATGAAAGCAGCAAAGCCCACCATCCTCCGGGGGGAAGTAACTCAGTTTTTCGGTGCGCGGAACTTTTCGTGGCAGGCCTTGCAGCCGCCGCCGACGCCACCCATGGCACCCTTGACCGCATCGAGGCCGTTGCCGGCGACTTCCGCCATCTGGGCAGCTGCTTCGCGCATCGCCTTTGCTTTATCACCCACGTCCGAGCCATCGGCCCAGATATCGGCTTTGGCCTGGTCTTGCCGGCCATGCCCTCGTCATCCATCGATGAACCCTTGGGCCACATGGCCATGCCGTTCATGGAAGTGGCCTTCACCAGGTTGTCGGCGGATGCCTTGGCCAGGCCGGCATCGTATTCGGCCTCGCCCTTCACCATGGCGCCAAGCTGGCCGAGATTGAAGGCATAAACCTGCATAAGCGCCTGGGCGCGCTTGGCAGCCTGCTCTTCCGGCTCGCCGGAGATGGCGGCATTGGCGGACGCCAGAAGGGCGATACCTGCAGCAGCGGCGACGATCAGCTTTCTGTACATGGGGTTTGCTCCGTTGCGTGATGACCTGGAGCTTCGCTTGCAAGACTAAGCTTTGCGCCTACGATCAGTAAGATGAAAATTCTGCAAGGAAGGTGTGCGCAGATGCACAGGCTGGACTGGAGCGACCTGCAATACATCCTCGCTGTGGCGAGTAATGGCTCGCTGGCTGCTGCGGCCCGGGCGCTGGGCGTCAATCACTCCACCGTGCAGCGGCGCATCGCCTCGTTCGAGGCCTTGCACGAGGTGACAGTGTTCGACCGTCGCCCGGATGGCTACAAGCTCACCATCGAGGGCCAGCAGTTGCTGGAGACGGCGCGCGAAGTTGAGCAGGCCGTTTGGGGCCTGGAACGCAAGATTGCCGGCAAGAACCTGAGGCTCGAAGGCACCATCAGGCTGACCACCACCGACACGTTGCTGCACACCATCGTGGGCCGCCAGTTGAAACGGTTCCTGGAGCGCTACCCCGACATCACGCTTGCCACCTCGGCAACCAACTCGATCGTCTCGATCACCCGGCGCGATGCCGACGTGGCGATCCGGCCCGCCCCGTCGATTGCCGAAGGTCTGGCCGGGCGCAACGCGGCGACATTCCGCTTCCACGCCTATGCGTCACCCCGGTACCTGGCTGATCATGCGGGCGAGCCGCCGGAGTATCTCGACTGGCTATCCCCTGACCAGACGCTGGCCGCCTCGACGCCGGGGCGATGGATGCGGCGGCACATGGGCCGGGCGCGCATCGTCATGACCTGCGACAGCATCATGGCGATGGCGACGGCAGCCGGCTATGGTCTCGGCGTGGCGCTGCTGCCGTCGTATGTCGGTGATGACCGCAATGATCTCGTTCGTCTCGACGTGGACACGAGCGAGGCAACCAACTCGTTATGGGTGCTGACCCACCCGGACCTGGCCAATGCCGCACGCATCCACACCTTCATGGACTTCATGGCCGAGGCGCTGGCAGAAGAGATCGAACGACCCGGCGAGTGATCAAATTTCGACGTAACGCATGACGAATTTGCGACAGAATTGATGTGCAACTCATGACAATCATCGGCGTGTTCCGGTTCGCGGCAACTCGCGCAACCGGTGGCAATCGTTGAAGAAGGACACGACACTATGGCCAAGAAGCCAGCCGCCAAACCCGCCGCCAAGCCTGCTGCCAAGCCCAAGGGCAAATAATCAGGCCGTCCACATTTTCACTTCATCGACTGAAGACACCCGGCAACGCTCTGTTGGCCGGGTGTTTTTCATCCAGGCGCAGCTTTCAAGCGGCCAGCGCCAGGCCCCAGGCCGCGGCAATCACCGCGCCGGCCAGCTTCAGCGCATTCATCTGGCGCGCATCATCATCGAACCAGGCGTGATCCTTGCGTGACAACAGCCAGCCCCCGGCAACGCCTGAGGCAAAGCCCAGCACGTGGGCGCCATAATCGACATTGCCTTGCCCGAAGCCGAGGAAGGCCATCAGCATCAGCCCGCCGCCCAGCGGCGCCCAGTACCTGAGCGAAACTTTCGGCGGGCGCCATTGATGGCGCAGGGCCGCCAGCAGGCCGATGGCGGCGAACACTGCCGTGGAGGCGCCGATGGAGGTGTGCGCCGGCGACTGCCACAGGGCATTAGCGAAGTTGCCTGCCGCACCCGCCAGCACCACCGACGCCCACGCCATGCCGCTGCCGATTTCCTTGGACAGGAGCCACACGAAAACGATGCCGAAGGCGATGTTCGAGGCGAGGTGGGCCAGGTCGAGATGCAGCGTCAGCGCCGTCACGATGCGCCACAGTTCAAGCTGCGAGGTGACGTGGTGGGCGACCATGGCGCCTTCCGCGGCCCAGTTGATACCGAAGGCCTCGCGCCGGGCGGCGCCGAAGAAGAACAGCAGAATGGCGGCGTAAGCCATTGCGGTGTTCGAGAATGACAGGGTGAACACCTCGCGGCGCGCCGGCGGCTTGCGCGAGCCGGTGCCGTTCTCCTCGTCGTACTGGTCAAGTTCCCAGGCGGCGCGCAGTTCGTGCTCCGGGTCCACGTAGATGGCGTAGCCGCCTTGCTCGTGCGCCATCATGGCGCGCAGGCCCACCGCCACCAGCGTCAGGCTCCAGGCGCGCGCCAGGTCCTTGTCCGTGGTAAAGCGGATGCGGACGGGTTTGCCGGTTGCGGTGTCGTTCAAGCGGGAGATGCCTTCCTGTTCACGGCGATCGGTCCTATATGGGGGCAAGCTTCACGCCCCGCAAATGGAACCTTTGATGACCAACGCCGATACCGAAGACGAGCTGGCCGACGCCTACAACACGGCCCTTGAGCATGAAAAGGCCGGGCGGCTCGACGAGGCGGAGGAGGCCTACCGGCGGGTGCTGGCGCTCGACCCCGAAGACCATGGCGGGGCGGCCGTGCGGCTTGCCGCCATGGGCCGCGGCGCAGTGCCGGTGCGTGCGCCGGAAGCCTATGTGGAGACGCTGTTCGACCAGCATGCGGATGCGTTCGAGCACATCCTGGTGGATCAGCTGGGCTATCACGTACCGCTCATTCTCAACGAGGCGCTCAAAGAGCACGCGCCGGGACCTTACGCTCGCATGCTTGACCTTGGCTGCGGCACCGGGCTTGCCGGCGTGGCGCTTTCAGGCGTCACCCATCACCGTACCGGCATCGACCTGTCGGCCAACATGATAGACATTGCCGGCGAGAGCGAGCTCTATGACGAGCTGTACGTGGGCGATGCGGTGGCCTTCGTCGAGGAGATCGAGGACGAGGCGCCGTGGGACCTGATCGTGGCGACCGACGTGCTGCCCTATCTGGGCGACGTTCAGGCGCTGTTTGCCGGCGTCAGGCGGGTCAGCGCGCCGGGTGCCGTATTCGCGTTCTCGACCGAACGGCAGGAGGGCGAAGCGGCGCGCTACGTGGTCGGTCCGCATCAACGGTTTCATCACGCCCTGCATTACCTTGAACGCGAGCTTGCTTCTGCCGGATTCCGGGTGCTGCACATTCAGGAGATCACCGTGCGCCACGAGGAAGGCAAGCCGCAGCCCGGACACTTGCTGATTGCCCGCGTTGCCTGAAAAGGCGGCAATTCGGCGCGGGTCTTCAATCTGTCGTTGATTGCGGCGTTTGGCTGATTGACCACGCCCGCCCGCAGCCTAATGTAGCCGCCGGTGTCAAAATCCTCACGAGGGAGTTGAGTGATGGTGAAGTTCGACAGGCGCAGTTTTGTAAAAGCGACCGGGGCCACCGCCCTGGCCATGCCGTTCATCGGCACGAAGGCCTTTGCCGCCGACCCGCTCAAGGTCGGGTTCGTCTATGTCGGGCCGGTGGGAGACCACGGCTGGACCTATGCCCACGACCAGGGCCGCAAGATGCTCGAAGCAGAGCTTGGTGACAAGGTGCAGACCTCGTTCGTCGAGAGCGTCAAGGAAGGCCCTGATGCCGAGCGCGTCATCCGGCAGCTGGCGGACGAAGGCAACAAGCTGATCTTCACCACCTCGTTCGGTTTCATGGACCCCACGCTCAAGGCGGCAAAGCGCTATCCGGACGTGAAGTTCGAACACGCGACCGGCTACAAGATGGCCGACAACGTGTCGATCTACAATGCCCGCTTCTATGAGGGCCGCGCCGTCATCGGCACCATTGCCGGCATGATGTCCAAGACCGGCACCGCCGGCTACATCGCCTCGATCCCGATCCCGGAAGTGGTGATGGGCATCAACGCCTTCACGCTTGCCGCGCAGAAGATCAACCCCGAGTTCAAGACCAAGGTCCTGTGGGTCAACTCCTGGTACGACCCGCCGAAGGAAGGTGATGCGGCCAAGGCGCTGATGGACCAGGGCTGCGATATCATCACCCAGCACACCGACTCGCCCGCCGCCCTGCAGGCCGCTGAAGAGCGCGGCGTCTATGCCTTCGGCCAGGCGTCGGACATGTCGAAGTTCGCCCCCAAGGCGCACCTCACCGCAATCCTCGACAACTGGGGGCCCTATTACGTCAAGCGCGCCAAGGAAGTGATCGACAGCAGCTGGAAGTCCGAAAGCTTCTGGGGAGGCTTCAAGGAAGGTGAAGTGGCCATGTCGCCCTACAACGAGGCCATGCCGGCCGAGGTGAAGGACGCCGCCGAGAAGGTGCGGATGGGTATCATGGACGGCTCGCTGCATCCGTTCACCGGCCCGATCAAGGACCAGAAGGGCGAGATGAAGTACGCCGATGGCGCCAAGGCCACCGACGAGGAAATGCTGAAGATGGACTGGTACGTCGAAGGCGTGCAGTCGTAGGCCGCAGCCTCCCCTCCCCCCTGTGGGGAGGGGCCGGGGGTGGGGGGCAATGAGCACCTTCAGCAACAGGCCATTTACCCCACCCTTGATACCTCCCCATCAAGGGGAGGGAAACGCACGCAGCAACCGCCGGGCTGTAACTACCCCACCAGGCCGCCATCCTCGCGGGTGACGGCGACGATCGCCGAGCGCGGCACGCTGTTGCCGCCTTCCGGCCAGTGGCTGTTGCCCTTCTCGCCCGGGTGCTGGATGCCGACGAACATGGTGCGGCGGTCCGTGCTCCAGGCAAGACCGGTGATCTCGCACTCATTCGGCCCGATCATGAAACGGCGGATCTCGCCGGTGACCGGATCAGCGGCGAGCATCTGGTTGTTGCCGTGGCCGGCAAAGTCGCCATCGTTCGAGTAGTTGCCGTCGGTCTGGATCCACAGCAGGCCATTGCTGTCAAAGCGCAAGCCGTCGGGCGGTTTGAACATGTTGTCCTTGTTCAGGTTGGCCGAACCGGCCTTGTCGTCCTGGTGGACGGCCGGGTTGCCGGCCAGCACGAACAGGTCCCAAGCAAAGCCCCTCGCCGCGTGGTCGCCATTGTCGGGACGCCAGCGCACGATCTGGCCGTACTTGTTTTCCGCGCGCGGATTTGGACCTGCCGCCGGCGTGGCGTCACCGCCGGCATTGGGCTTGACGCAGCGGTCCTTGTTGTTGGTCAGCGCACAGTAGAGTTCCGGCGCGTTCGGGTTGGCGGCTACCCATTCAGGACGGTCCATGGTGGTAGCGCCCACCTTCGAGCCGGCTTGGCGGGTGTGGATGCAGAATTCCGCAAGGCTCATGCCGGTGGTTTCAGGCGTCAGGTCGAGCCATTCACCCTTGCCGTCCTCGTTGAACTTCGCCACCGACAGCGTGCCTTCCTCCAGCAGCTTCGAGGTATCGGCGCCCGGCGCGTACACGCCGGCCGACACGAACCGGTAGATGAACTCGGCCGCCTCGTCGTCGCCCATGTACACCACCACACGGCCATCATTGTTGACCACCACCTCGGCGTTCTCGTGCTTGAGGCGGCCAAGCGCGGTCAGCTTGCGCGGGGTGGAGGACGGGTCACGCGGGTCTATCTCGACCACGTAGCCGGCCCGGTTCGGTTCGTTGGGGTTCTTCGACACGTCGAAGCGCTCGTCGATCTTCGCCCAGCCATAGCCCCAGTCCTTCGCCGAAACGCCGTAGCGCTTCAGTTCCGGCGAGACCTCGTGCTTTTCATCGGCGGCGGAGAAGTAGCCGTTGAAGTTCTCCTCGCAGGTGAGGAACGTGCCCCACGGCGTGGTGCCGGAACCGCAATTGTTCCAGGTGCCCTTGACCTTCATGCCGGAGGGGTCGGCAGTGGTCTTGACCAGGTCATGACCTGCGGCCGGGCCGGTCAGCACCATTTCGGTCTCCGGGGTGATGCGGCGGTTGAACGGGCTGTCCTTGACCAGCGACCAGCCCTCTGCACCGTGTGCCACTTCCATGATGGTCACGCCATGGGCCATCTTGCCCTTGGCAATGTCGTCGTCGCTGGCCGGCTTCTTGTCCGGGTTGTTGCCCCACAGGATGTCGCGGTTGGTGTATTCGTTGTTGACGGCCAGCAGCGTACGGCCCTCGTGGCTGAACACTTCCATGCCATCCAGGTTGTCGCCAAAGGCCTGCGCCTGGCTAGTGGCAGTGCCGCGGGTTGCATGGTCGAAGCCGGGTGCGCCGGAAAACAGCGGGTCACCCCAGCTCAGCATCACCCGCGCCTTGTAACCGGCCGGCACCGTCACCGCATCGTCGCTGTTGGCGGGAATCGCCTCGAACGCAAAGCGGTTGGCGGCTGCCATGGCCGGACGCGAAACGCTCGCGAGGGCTGCTACGCTGCCAAAAGCCAGTACGCCGCCGAGAAAGCCGCGGCGGCTGATGGCGGCCTCGACAACGCGGTCGAAATCGCACTCTTCGGGGCGTGGGTTGACGATCTCGTCAAACTGGTCAAATGACAGGCTGTCTTCGTGCTGCCGCAGCATTGCAGGAACTCCCTTTGATTGATCTGGAAGTTCGCGCTTACAGCCGGTTTTTTGCACTGCCGTAACAACCCGATGAAGGTTCGGTGATGCCGGCGGCCTATTCCGCCGCAACCGGCTGCGCTTCGCCACCATCATCATCGTCATTGCGCTTCGGGGTCTTGCTGCGGCGGCCAGCCGGCACCGCGGCGGCGCCTGCAACGGCTGGCACCGGCTCGGCAATGGCGGGAGCGGCCTTTTCGCGCGGCGCCAGTTCCTCGGCCAGCTTCTTCTCGATGAAGCCGCGGGGCCTGGTAAAGCGGGCCATCAGGTCGTACAGCACCGGCGTCAGGAACAGCGTGAGTACGCCCGCGAACACCAGCCCGCCGACGATGACCGTGCCGATGGCGATACGGCTCTCCGCCCCGGCGCCGGTTGCCAGCACCAGCGGCACCGCCCCAAGCACGGTTGACACCACCGTCATGACGATTGGACGCAGGCGCAGCACCGAGGCGTCGATGACGGCGGAGCGGACGTCCTGGCCTTCGTCGCGCAACTGGTTGGCGAACTCCACGATCAGGATGCCGTTCTTGGCCATCAGGCCGATGAGCAGGATGATGCCGATCTGCGAATAGATGTTGAGGGTCAAGCCCGCCGCCCACAGCGAGTACAGCGCCCCGGCAATGGCGAGCGGCACCGACAGCATGATGATAAGCGGGTGCATGAAACTCTCGAACTGCGCCGCCAGCACCAGGAAAACGATGAGGATGGCAAAGGCGAAGGTGATCCATATGCCGGAGGAAGCTTCGAGGTACTGTTGCGACTGGCCATCGAAACTCAGGGATGCCTGCGGCGGCAGCACTTCGGCTGCCTGCTCGCGGATGAACTCGATCGCCGAGCCCATGGCGTAGCCGTCGTTCAGCGCCGCCGAGACGGTGACGGACGGAAGCCGGTTGAAGCGGCGCAGCGACGGGGCCTCGGTGGTCTCGGTCAGGGTGACAACGCTCGACAGCGGCACCACCGACCGGCCGTCGTCAGTGCGGACAAACAGCGAGGAGATGTCGTCCGGGGTCTGGCGGGCGCTGGCCTCGGCCTGCACGATGACGGGGTATTCCCGGCCACGGTCGATGTAGCTGGTGATCTCGCGCGAGGCCAGCATGGTCTGCAGCGTCGAGGCGATGGTGCGGCTGGAGATGCCCAGGTCATCGGCACGCTTGCGGTCGATGGTCAGACGGAACTGCGGCTGGTTCTGCTCGAAGTCGATCTCGACGTTGGCGAGGCCCGGGTTCTGTTCGGCGCGCTTCTTGAGCTCCTCGGCCCACTTCTGCACGCTGGGGTAATCCGGTCCGCCGACCACCGCCTGCAGCGGGGTGGAGTTGCCGCGCAGGCCCAGCCCGGACGGCACCACCGGGAAGCCGCGCGCACCGGTGATGCCGGAGACCATGCCGATCAGCTGACGCCGGGCGTCGATCACCGAGACATCGCGCTCATCCCACGGCTTGAAGCGCAGCACGATGAACGAACGGTAGGGCCGGTCGCGGAAACCGGTGAACGTGTAGATGATGTCGATATCGAGCTTGTCCTGCACCTGAACCAGCTTTTCCTCAAGCTCCGCCACCTGCGCGTCGGTGAACGACAGCGTCGAACCCTGCGGCGCGTTCAGCGGAATGAACATCACGCTGCGGTCTTCGGTGGGGGTGAGTTCCTGGGGAATGGCATTGTAGGCAAACCAGCTTGCGCCGGCGAAGCCGAAGCACAGCGCCACTACCACCAGCGGCGAAGCGATGGCCGCCTTCACCGCGCTCCTGTACCAGCGGTAGACGCGGCCTTCCGGCATGGTGTGTTCGTCAGCCGTGACGCCTTCGCGGGCCTTGAGAATCTTGGACGCCAGCGCCGGGCAGGCGCTGAGCGCCACGAAGGTGGAAATGACCACGGCGCTGGCCAGCACGAAGCCGAACTCGGTGAACAGCTTGCCGGCCGCGCCTTGCAGGAACGAGATCGGGATGAACACCGACACCAGCGTGATAGAGGTGGCAAGGATGGCGAAGGTCACCTGACGCGAGCCGCGAACGGCCGCCTGCAACTTGCTTTCGCCCGCAGCAAGGCGGCGTTCGATGTTCTCCAGCATCACGATGGCGTCGTCCACCACAAGGCCAATGGCCAGCAGCAGCGCCAGCAGGGTAAGCACGTTGAGCGAGAAGCCGAGCAGGTAGATCAGCGAGAAACAGCCGATCAGCGCCACCGGAATGGTGATGGCCGGAATGAGCGTCGCCCGCAGCGAGCGCAGGAACAGCAGGATCACCAGCACCACCAGGACCAGCGAGATTGCCAGCGCCACCACCACTTCCTTGATGGAAGCGGATACGAATACGGCGTCGTCGGAACCGATGAATATCTGCATGCCTTCCGGCAGCTGGTCGTTCAGCCGGTCAAGCTCGGCCTTGACGGCATTGGAGATGGCAATGGTGTTGGACTGCGACTGGCGCTGCACAGCGATGCCCACGGCAGTGAGGCCGTTGGAGCGCACGATGGTGCTGTCATCCTCCACGCCGCGCTCGACGCGAGCCACTGCGCCAAGACGTACCGGCACACCGTTCATTTCCTTGACCAGGACGTCGCGGAACTGCTCTGGCGTGGAAAGCCGCGATTCAAGCCGCACCGTGAACAGCCGCGTATTGCTCTCGATCTCGCCGGCGGGAAGCTCCACATTGTTCTCGCGCAGCGCCGCCTCGACATCGGCGACGGTGAGGTTTTGGGCAGCCAGCTTGTTGCGGTCGAGCCAGATGCGGATCGCTGCACGGCGCTCGCCATAGACACGCACGTTGGCCACGCCGTCGATGGTGGTGATGCGGTCAACGATGAAGCGTTCAAGATAGTCGGTCACCTCCGCCGGGGTCATGCGGTCTGAATAGACGGCCAGGCGCATCACCGGGTCGGCGTCACTGTCGGACTTCACCACCTGCGGCTCGTCGACCTCGTCGGGCAACTGGTCGCGCACCCGCGCCACAGCGGCGCGCACGTCGCCTGCGGCCTCGTCGATGTCGCGGCCGAGTTCGAACTCGATGGTGGTGGTGGAGCGGCCGCGCTGGCTCGACGAGTTGATGGTCTTCACCCCGGCAATGCCGGCCACGGCACTGTCGATCACCTCGGTGATGTCGGTATCAACGATCTCGGGCGCGGCGCCGGTATAGGTGGTGGTGACGGACACTACGGACGTATCGACGTCGGGCAGTTCGCGCACCGGGAGCGACGAGATCGAGGCTAGTCCGGCCACCACGATCAGCAGCGACATCACCGCGGCCAGCACCGGCCGGCGGATGGACAGTTCCGAAAGGGTCATTGGGTGGCCCCCGTGGCCGCGCCCGCGCCGGAAGCCGAGGCCTCGGCATTGACCACCTTCACCGCGCCGCCGGGACGGACTTTGGAGGTGCCGGAGAACACCACTTCCTCGCCGGCGCTGACGCCGTCGGTGATCTGCACCCAGCCGGGCTGGCGGCCGCCCGTCTTGACGGTACGCCGTTCGGCCTTGCCGTCATTGACCACGAACACGAAGGCGTCGGGGCCCTCAACCGTCACCGCCTCTTCCGGCACCATGACGGCGGCAGTGGTGGCGAGCTCCAGATTGAGGCGCATGAACATGCCCGGTGCCAGCGCGCCGTCATGATTGGCGATGCGCGCGCGCGCAATGAACGAGCGGCTGACCGGATCGATGGCCGTGCTGATCTCGCTGATGGCGGCCTCGAAGTTGCGCCCGGGCCAGGCGGCGGTGGAGGCAGTGGCGACGAGGCCGGGCCGCGCAATGGCGAAATACTGTTCCGGCACCGCGAACTCGACCAGCACCGAGGACAGGTCATTGAGGTCTGTCAGCACGTTGTCCTTATCGACCTGGGCGCCGGTATCGACGGTGTGAAAGCCCGGCGTGCCGGCGAAGGGCGCGCGGATGGTGCGGTCGGCGAGACGGCGTTCGGCGCGCGACACCTGGGCCTGGGCGGCGGTGCGGGCGGCTTCGAGTTCTTCCAGCGTGGCCGCCGCCATCACTCGCGACTCGCGAAGGCTCTTGCCGCGCTCAAGTGCCTGGTCCGCCTTGACAAGTTCGGCGCGGGCCTGGGCGAGGTCGGCTTTCTGGATGTCGTCATCGAGGCGGAACAACACGGCGCCCTGCTCGACCCGCTCACCCGCACGATAGGCGATCTCGACCACGTTGCCGTCGGATTGCGCCTTGATTTCAACGGTTTGCACGGCGCGTGCGGAGCCGACGGCCTCGACGGTGCGCACCAGCGTGCGCTCTCCGGCCTTGACGGTCTTGACCGCTGCCGGGCCGCCGCCACTGCGCTGGGGTGCGGCGCCAGCCTGCTGTTCCGGCTGGCTTTCCTGCCACTTGCCATAGCCCGCATAGCCGCCGTAGCCGAGGCCGGCGAGCACAAGCAGAAACAGCATCTGGCGCAAAATCGACATCAAAATTCACCGGAATAACGGGAGAGTCTTCTGAACAATGACGTGAAACGCCGTTAAGTTCCGGCGCAACATCGTCAACATTCCCAGCCTGTCATATACCGCCAACGAGTCCGCCTCGCCATTACAATTGCGCGCGCCGCACCGATGGAAAGAAAGCGGCCGCCCCGCGCCAAGGCAGGACGGCCGCTGGTCATCACAAGGGTGAGCCTGATTTATTCAGCCGGCTCGACCGCCTCGTCCCAGCCGGAAATGGCCTTCACCTCGAGGAAGTCGTGCAGGCCCCACTCGCCGCCCTCGCGGCCGTTGCCCGACATCTTGTAGCCGCCGAACGGGCTGCCGCCGGGGCGCTGGGCGCCGTTGAGCAGCACCATGCCGGCGCGCAACTGGCGGGCCACCTTCTGGGCGCGGGCCTGGTCGCCCGACTGCACGTAGGCAGCCAGACCATAAGGCGTGTCGTTGGCGATGCCGATGGCTTCTTCCTCGGTGTCGAACGGGATCATCGCCAGCACGGGGCCGAAGATTTCCTCACGCGCGATGGTCATGTCGTTGTTCACGTCGGCGAACACGGTCGGCTTGACATAGTAACCGCGGTTGAGCCCGTCGGGCCGGCCGGTGCCGCCGGCCACCAGCCGCGCGCCCTCGTCGATGCCCTTCTGGATCAGCGCCTGCACCTTGTCGAACTGCATCTGCGAGACGAGCGGCCCGATGTGGTTGCCCTCCTCGGCCGGGTCGCCGACCTTGCAGTTCCTCGCCGTCTCGGCGGCAACCTCGACGGCCTCGTCATAGACCGAGCGCTCGACCAGCATGCGGGTGGGCGCGTTGCACGACTGGCCGGTATTGTTGAAGCAGTGCAGCGCGCCGCGCTTCACCGCCTTCTGGATATCGGCATCGGCGAAGACGATGTTGGGCGACTTGCCGCCCAGCTCCAGCGCCACGCGCTTGACCGTGTCGGCGGCGGCCTTCTGCACGGCAACGCCGGCCCGCGTCGAGCCGGTGAACGACATCATGTCGATGTCCGGGTGGCGCGACATGGCCTCGCCCACGGAGGGGCCGTCGCCGTTGACCAGGTTGAACACGCCGGCGGGGAAGCCCGCCTCGTGCATGATCTCGGCGAACAGCATGGCGTTGAGCGGCGCGATCTCGGACGGCTTGAGGATCACCGTGCAGCCCGCCGCCACGGCCGGCACGACCTTCAGGGTGATCTGGTTCATCGGCCAGTTCCACGGGGTGATCAGCCCGCACACGCCGACCGGCTCATAGGCGATGTGCTCGGTGGTGATCTTGTCGTTCAGCGGGCGGTCGAACTCGAACGCCTGGACGGTGCGGATGAAGGCCTTGATGTGGCCCCAGCCCGAGGCGGCCTGGGCCTGGGTGGCCAGGGTGATCGGCGCGCCCATCTCCTGCGAGATGGTCCTGGCCATTTCGGCCGTGCGCTTCTCGTAAGCCGCGAGCAGCTTGTCGAGATAGGCGAGGCGCTCTTCCTTGCTGGTGCGGCTCCAGGCGGGGAAGGCCTTCTTGGCGGCGACAACGGCCTTGTTGACGTCGGCCTCGGAGCCCATGGAGATGACGGCGAAGGCGGTCTCGTCAGCGGGGTTGATCACCTCCAGCTCGCGCGGGGCCTCGGGCGCGACCCACTTGCCGTCGATGTAGAATTCCGTCTTGCGCAGCATGAAACACCTCTTGTTGCGGTCTTGTGTGCGGGATTTGTCGGTGCGCTACACGTAACCATGGCGAGGGGTGGAGGCAAGGGGGTGCGCTGCACGTGGCTGCATGGTTCTTCCTGCAATAGGCTGGATGCCGACGGTCCGCCCAAATGGCGGTTGCCCGCTTTTGACGCTGTGCGGACATTTCCGTGCGACGTGCCCACGATGGCACTGCACCCGAGCCCGTTGACGCAAATCAACAGGCCAATTGAATGACCATGGCACTAGATGACAGGTTGTTCATCGTGGAAGGCCGTCGTGAAGGCTTACTGGGCAGAGCCAGCATCTGAAGTGTTGAAGGACCTGCAGACTTCGTCTGATGGTCTGACTCGAGCGGAAGCAAACAAACGGCTGACGCAGCACGGCCCCAATGTCTTGCGAACCCATCCGCCAGCCAACCTTCTGGTGGTGTTTCTGAAGCAGTTCAACAGTGCCGTTGTCTACTTGCTGATAGCCGCGGCACTGCTTGCCTTCCTGCTGGGTGATCGCCTCGAAGCCGCCGCGATAGCCGCAGTGCTTGCCATCAACGCCATCATCGGCTTTGCCACCGAACTGAGGGCGGTGCGCTCCATGGAGGCGTTGCGCGCCCTTTCAAGCCGGTATGCCGTCGTGCGGCGGGACGGGGATACCTGCTCCATACCAGCCGAGGAACTTGTGCCCGGTGATCTTGCAATACTGGATGCAGGCGACGTTCCGGCTGCCGACATGCGCCTGGTTGAGGCATCCAACCTTGCAAGCGACGAATCCTCGCTGACCGGCGAATCCTTGCCGGTCGCGAAGTCAGTCGATCCAGTTGCGCAGGAAGCCATACTGGCCGAGAGATCGTCGATGGTGTTCAAGGGCTGCGCCATCACGCGCGGCACGGGTGAGGCCATCGTGACGGGCACCGGCATGAACACCGAACTGGGCGCGATCACCAGGCTGGTGGAACAGAGCGAGCCGGAACGCTCCCCGCTCGAACAGCAACTGACGCGGCTCAGCCGTGACCTGATCTGGCTGACGCTCGTTCTGGCTGGCCTTGTCGCGGGGATTGGCATTCTCGCGGGACGCGATGTCATGCTCATGATTGAGTCCGGCGTGGCTCTGGCCGTGGCGGCCATCCCGGAAGGACTGCCGATCGTCGCGACGCTAGCCCTGGCCAAGGGGATGCTGCGCATGGCCCGCAAGAATGCCTTGATCGAACGGCTCTCCGCAGTTCAGACCCTGGGTTCCACCACCGTGATCCTGACCGACAAGACCGGCACGCTGACCGAGAACCGGATGCATGTGGACAGGCTCTTTCTGGGCACCGGAGAGGTCACGTTCGACCGGACCGACCAGGTCTTCAACGCTGGCGGGCAGACCTTGAAGCCGATGCGGGGCACGGCGTTGGCCACGCTCCTGCGTGCGGCGGCGCTATGCAACAACGCAACAGTCGCCTCAGGAGATCATCCGGCGTCAGGCGATCCCATGGAGGTGGCTCTCCTGGAGGTCGCTTCCGCCGGAGGACTATCGAGGCCGGCTCTGCTTGCCGGCTTGCCGGAAGTGAAGGAAGTGGCTTTCGATGTGCAGACACGGATGATGGCAACGGTGCACAGGCATGACGGTGAGTTCGTTGTAGCGGTCAAGGGAGCCCCGGAAGCCGTCTTTGATTGTGTCACAACGGTTCTTGATGATGCCGGAGCGCGGGCCTTCGGCCGAAAGCAGCGCCAGCGCTGGCACGAGGCCGCCGAGGTGCTGGCCGGACAGGGGCTGCGGCTTCTGGCGGTCGCCGAGAAAAGTATCGGCCGTGCGGACACCGAGCCGTATGAAGAACTGATGCTGATCGGTCTTGTGGGTTTCCAGGATCCACCGCGCGCCGACATTGCCTCGGCGATTGCCGATGCCCGGCGCGCAGGCATCAGAACAGTGATGGTAACGGGCGATCACACCGCGACCGCGCGGCATATTTCGAGGGTAGTCGGTCTTGCCAGCGAGGGCGAGGCAGGGATCAGTGGCCGCGATCTGAAACCGGTCGACCAGATGACACCGCAAGAGCGGGAACAGGTCCGTCAGGCGCAGGTGTTTTCGCGTGTCACGCCAGAGCAGAAGCTCGACCTTATCCGCCTCCACCAGCAGGCGGGCGACGTTGTGGCGATGACGGGCGACGGCGTCAATGACGCGCCTGCCTTGCGCAAGGCCGACATCGGCATTGCCATGGGCGTGCGCGGCACGCAGGTCGCTCGCGAGGCCGCAGACATGGTGCTGCGCGATGATGCCTTCTCGACCATCATCGATGCCATCCGGGAAGGCAGGATCATCCTGACCAACATCCGGCGGTTTACGACCTATCTTCTGTCCTGCAATCTCAGCGAGATCCTGATCGTGGCGCTGGCTGTCATCGGGGGACTCCCCTTGCCGCTGCTGCCTCTGCAGATCCTGTTTCTCAACCTTGTCACCGATGTTTTTCCGGCCCTTGCGCTTGGCACCGTCAAAGGTGACGATAGCGTGCTGGAGCGCCCTCCTCGCCCTCCCGACGAACCCATCCTCGGGCCGCGCCAATGGCAAACCATCATTTTCGATGGCATGAGTATCGCGCTGTCCACGCTGGCAGCTCTTGTCATGGCAATATTCATGTTAAGCCTCGAGGGCAGCGATGTGACGACGGTAACGTTCTTCACCCTTGCCCTTGCGCAGCTCTGGCACGTGTTCAACATGCGCAACTGGCGAGAGCGGTTCATTGCAAATCCTGTGATGCAAAACGCCTGGGTTTGGCTTGCAGTCGTCGTTTGCCTGCTGATCCTGGCGCTAGCCTATTTGCAGCCGGACCTTGCCGGTGTTCTGAAGCTGACCCGCCTCTCTGGAGACGCGTGGCTGATTGTACTTGGGTGCAGCCTTTTGCCCATAGCCATACGGCAGGTTCAGGCCTTGTGGCGCCGGCTTGCAGGGACCTAGTGGCTGGCCAGTGAAGCTGGAGAGACTCGTCGAATGTCGCCTGTCATCCTGTTCCCGTTCTACCTGGTCGTGACCTTTGCACCGTTGGTGCTGGCGTGGCTGCAAGACTTGCCTGCGCGGCCGGTGCAGGACGAACTGGCGACAGGTCTTGGCATGGTGGTGTTTTCCATCCTGCTCTGCGAATTTGTGCTGTCCGGCCGCTTCAAGGTCATCTCGGCGCGAATGGGGATGGACGTTACCATGCGCGTCCACCAACTGGCGGCGCGCGCCGCGTTGCTGTTCGTGCTTATTCACCCGTTCCTGTATGCCATGCCAATGCTCAACCATCCGCGCCCGTGGGACGGGAGCGGACAACTGACGCTGGGCCTGGATGTTACTTCGGCGTTGACCGGAATAGCTGGCTGGGTGCTGTTGCTGATCATCGTACTGACCTCCATCTGGCGTGACCAGTTGACATTCCGGTACGAGACTTGGCGGCTGCTGCATGGTGTGGGGGCCGTGGTCACTGCAGTTGCCATCACTCACCACACGCTGGCGTCGGGCCGCTACAGTGCTGATCCGCTACTGGCCGGATTCTGGCTCGTGCTGCTTGCTGTCGCGCTAGGCTCGCTGGTGAAGACCTATCTGCTGACGCCGCTGCGCCAGCTGTCGAGCCCTTACGAGGTGATTTCGGTCCGCAAGCTGGCGCTGAAGACATGGGAACTGACGGTCCGGCCACAGGCAGGCGATGCCATGCGGTTCGAGCCGGGACAGTTCGTCTGGCTGAACGTCGGCAGCAGCCCCTTTTCGCTGGAAGAGAACCCGTTCTCCATCAGTTCGGCTCCGGCTGACCGCAACCAGCTGCAGTTCGTCATAAAGGAAGTGGGCGACATGACGCGGGCGCTGCCCGAGGTGAAGCCCGGCACCAAGGCCTATCTGGACGGGCCTTATGGCAATCTCACCCTTCAGCACCGGCAGGCGGCAGGCATCGCGCTGATAGCCGGTGGCGTTGGCATTGCGCCGCTGCTGTCGATTGCCCGCCAGTTGAAGGCAGACCAGGACCCGAGACCGCTAGTGATGGTCTACGGCAACTGGGTGGCCGAACAGATTGTCCATGGAGACCAACTTGAGGAGCTCATAGCGCATCCCGGTTCGCAGCTGGTGCATGTGGTATCGGAACCTCGCCCTGACTGGCATGGACTGACTGGCGTGATCGACGCCGGTACGCTTGGCCGGGTGTTCGGTTCGCGCGATGTTTCTGGTTGGCTGTTCCTGGTCTGCGGTCCGCCCGTCATGCTGGATGTGGTGGAGGCGGCACTCAAGGAACTTGGTGTTCCTGCCCGGCAAGTCGTGTCCGAAAGGTTCCATTATGACTGAACTGGCCATGGGATGATGGCCGGACATGGCGCCAAACGGACAGAACCAGTTTCCACGGCAATGTACGCCGAGGGCTCCAACCAGCCCTTGCGCCCTACCTTCCCGTAACCTTGAGACGCGCGAGCTTCAACCACGCCGCAACGGGCGTTGACGTGGACCAGAAGGTTCGGCCGGGGCAGGTTCGCCGACCGTCAACCCGCCTTGCGCGACTGCCCGATCAGCCGCGCATTCTCGATGGCGATGACGCTCTGGTCGGCGAACATGCGCGCAATCTCAAGTGTCTTGCCGTCAAACGGACGCACGGTCTGCCGGTAGATCGTGAATGCACCGATCAACCGGTCTCCGGCCTGCATGGGTATGGCCGTGAAGGACCTTGCTCCACCCAGATCAGCCGTCGCATATCGCAGCGCATCGCCGGTCTTGTAGATGGCTTCCGATTTGACGTCGGCAATGTTGATCACGTCCATGCTGGACCGCAGCCGGCCAAGACCGGTTTGCGGACTGACATGAAACGATCCCTGACCGGCAAGCCAGTCTGCAAAGGCGGGCGGGATTCCCCGGGAATAGGCCGCCTTGTACCCGGCCCGGTCGGAGTATTCGAAAAGGATGCCGAATTCCGCATCGCACAGTTCCAGCGCATAATCGAGGACAGAGGCGATTACCTCCGCAAGCTGTCCCTGGGACCGGCTGATGATCCTGAGAACCTCGCCAAGCGCCCGTTCCCTGCCAATCGCCTCCTCGAGGCTGAGCGCCAGTTCAGAGATCAGCGCATCCCTTTCCTCGCCCTCGGGTATCCGAATGCCGGATGCTCCACTGAGGACGTCGTGCAGCTCGATCTTGGAAGAAACGCCCAGCTTGCGGTAGATGGCCGCCAGGTGCGTGCGCACGGTAGACGGCGCAATGTGCAGGTGCCGGGCAATCTGGTGATAGGTCTGGCCGGCCGCATAGGCACCGGCAATTTCCAGCTCCCGCTGACTCAAGGCGCCGTCCAACAAAACCCGCTCCCTCCCTGTTGCGCCGGCAAGGCTGACCACCAGAACCAGGGGCCTGCGCCTGCCATAGTGCAAATGCTGTATACAAATTACTGCAGATGCAACGTATGAATACAGCAGCCAGCCGATGGAGCTGCCTGCGCCCCCGGAATAACCTCAGCACAAAGATCACTCCGGGTCCGGCGTGATCCCGCAGCATGGGGTAACCGCAACATGAGCAATCGCTGGCAAGTGCTGGCCCTGTTGTTCGGCGTCCGGATGACGATGGCCTTCCAGTTCCAGGCAATCGCTGCGCTGTCGCCCTTCATGATGAACGACTTCGGGTTCGATATCGCCGATATCGGCCTGTTGATTGGCCTCTACTTCGCGCCCGGCGTGGTGCTCGCCTATCCGGGAGGAGAACTGGGAAGGCGGTTTGGCGAGAAGCAGGTGGTCCTGTGGGGATTGCTGCTGATGATCGGCGGCGGTCTGATGGTGGCAGCATCGGCAAGCTGGGAAATGCAGATCGCGGGCCGCTTGCTGGCCGGGGTTGGCGGCGTGCTGCTCAACGTGCTGATGACGAAGATGCTGACGGACTGGTTTGCCGGCCGCGAGATCGCCACGGCCATGGGCATATTCGTGAATTCGTGGCCGTTCGGCATTGCGCTGGCCTTGCTGATCCTGCCCGCAATCGCCGCAGCCACAAGCCTGACCATGGCGTTGCTGGGCGTCGTCTGCCTTGTGGCCGCAGGCCTTGCAGCGCTGGCCCTCGCCTACAAGCCCGCGCCAGAAGCAGAAGCAGCACAGACGGCCGGCAAGCTGTCGCGTCCCCGTGGAGCGCCGCTTGCCGGCATCATCTGCGCTGGCCTCATCTGGGGGCTCTACAACGCAGCGCTTGGCATGATCTTCGGGTTTGCCCCGGCCATGCTTGCCGAGATGGGCTGGACTGCGACGGCGGCAAGTTCGGTTACCAGTATCGTGTTGTGGCTTGTGGCCGTTTCGGTACCGCTGGGCGGCATCATCGCCGACCGGCTTGGCCGGAATGACGCCGTGCTGGCAACAGGGCTGCTGCTGTTCGGCGTCATGCTGTTTGTGGCCGCGCGCACGGAAATGGTCTTCCTGAGCTTCGTGCTTCTCGGTGCGGTCGCGGGGATTTCTGCAGGCCCGATCATGAGCCTGCCGTCCCGGGTGCTGGCGCCAGCCAGCCGCGCGACCGGCATGGGGATCTTCTATTCGATCTATTATCTCGTCGTGGTCCTGGGGCCACTCGTTGCAGGCAGGATGGCCGAAGCAGCCGGCCGCATATCGATCGCTTTCGACCTCGGCACCGCCATGCTCGGTGCAAGTGCCGCGCTGCTGCTGGCCTTCCGCCACCTTTCCCAGATCAGGGCAACCGCCTGACAACCACACAAGCAATCTTTGCTAGCCGACAACCAAAACTGAAAGGAGTGCAAGCAATGGCGACCACAAGAAACATCGAGGATCTCAAGGCAGGATGGGCAGCTCTTGCTGCCGGCGACATGGACAAGCTCGCCAGCTATTACGTGGAAGACATGATCTTCGTGCTGCCAGGACAGGACGACGTTCTGAAGGGCCGCGCAGCGTTCAGGGCGGCGCTTGACAATATCGGAGCAGCCCTGCCGCCCGGCTTTGACATCAAGGACCTGCGTTATTGCCCTGGCGACGGCGAAATCGTCAACGTCATCGAATTCACGGCAGACAAGCTTCCCGGTGGATCGCAATGCGCCGTGCTGTTCAAGTTCAATGACGACGGACTGGTCACAGAAGAGCGCTGGTTCGTGGATACGGAGCAATGGAAGGCCGCATTCTGATACGGCCTGTTCGCTGCAGGATCGCAAGCTGATCAAAGTGGCCGTGAAGGGGTGGGCTTGACTGGTTCATGGAAACCGCCAAGCCCCCTACCTTCCCATCACCTTGATGCGGGCAAGCTTCAGCCAGTGGCGCGCGTCGGCGAAGGGTTTTCGCTTTCTCAGCGACCGGTCCTGGCCCAGCACGAGGCCGCCGCCGTCCACGCCGTAGCGGGCGTTGACATGGGCCAGCAGGTCCGGCCGGCGGTCGTACATGTGCACGATGGGGCAGACGCGCCCGCCCGGGCTGGCGATGCGGCCGTCGCCATCCACCGTCATCTGCGTATCGCGGTAGATGTTGGCAACGTGCGTGTGATTGCGAGTCACCACCGCGCCCGGCACCACGGCTGCGTGCGCCACCAGGTTGGTGGAAATGTTGTCGAGCCCGGTGGTGTGCTTGGTCCATTCGTGGGTGGCCAGCCCAATATCCAGCTTGGCGCGGCACATGGCGGCAAGTCCTTGCGGCGTTCCGGCGACGACGCCGCCATTGACGATGGGCTTGCCATCAAGCATGCGGCTCATCGGACGCGGCAGCATCAGGCGCGCCCAGCGGCCATTGGTGGTGGACAGCGTCCAGCTTGCCGTGTCGTCGTTCTCGTCGAAGAACTCGAGACTTGCGTCCTTCAGCCCGGCAAACGGATCGGCCTGGAACAGCACGTCGCGGCTGTCCACCAGCAGCAGCCGCTCCACGGCTTCGGGCAGCGAGGCCAGGATCTGCAGGTAGAACTCGATGCGCGCCAGCGCCGGATAGGGCCGGTACCCTTCCGCCGGCGCGACGGGGAAAATCACCAGCCCGGCATCGGGTAAGGCCGCAGCAAGTTCATCGCCCCTGTCGGTGGCGACAACGAGCGGCGCATCGCTGTGCGCCCGCAGCGACAACACCAGCGGCTTCAGCACACCGGGCGGATAGCCGGTCGCCACCGTCACCACGCAGGCGGCAAACGGCGCCTTTGGCCAGCCCAGCGCCAGCTTCCGGGGCGCGGCGGCGCGGGCCGCCCATTCGGCAAAGGTCTGGGGTGTGGTCAAATGTATCGAGTCTCCGGGGCCGGCCCGCTTCTTCATCGCGCCGGGGCGGGGGGAAGTCAACCGTCCACCTCGGCTGCCTCGGCCAGCAGCCAGTCGCGCAACCGGCGCAAGGCGCGTGACGGCGCGGGCGGCATGTACAGCCAGTAATGGTCCACCGCCACCACCGGGGCGAGGTCTCGCAGGCAGGGCACGAGGCCGTCCATCCGCGCCAGCTGCCGGGCGGCGGGTACGCGGGCCAGCGCAATGGCCTCGCCCGACGAGGCCAGCGCCAGCGCCATGACGGTTGAATCGGTGAACTCGAAGCGTGGCGGCGATTGCGGGTTGAGGCCCAGTTCGGCAAACACCTGCAACCAGCCGGAACGGTGCGTCTCCACCTCGATCAGCGGGTGGGAGAGGAGGTCTGCGGGGCTGCGGATTTGCGCGGCCAGATCAGACGTTGCGACCGGCACCAGCGCCTCGGCCAGCAGCCGTTCGGGCGCGGGGCCTGCCAGGTTCAGGTGGCCGTAGACGATGCGCACGTCCGGCTCCTCGCGCAGGTAATCGGCGTTGAGGTTGGCGGTGGTCAGGCGCACGCGGATGCCGGGGTTGGCGGCATGGAAGCGGGCGAGGCGCGGCCCCAGCCAGCCCGCCGCCAGCACCAGCGTCGCCTGCAGGTGGATGGTGGTCTCGGCGCGGGTGCCGAACAGGCCGGCGGCGGCAGTCTCGACCGACAGCAGCGCCTGCTGCACCGACGGCAGAAAGGCATCGCCCGCCGGCGTCAGGCGCACCGAGTGGGCACCGCGTTCGAACAGCTCGCGGCCCAGGTAGGTCTCCAGCGACTTGATCTGCTGGCTCACCGCCGGCGGGCTCATGTTGAGCAGTTCCGCCGCCCGCACGAACGATTGAGTGCGAGCCGCCGCCTCGAACACGCGCAGCCAGTTCAGCGATGGAATGCGGCTCAGGGACATGGGAAATCAGATTAAGTAAAACTTATGCTGCCTGCAACGAGAGATGAATTTCCGTTGTCCTCGTGGCGCGGCATGTTGGCGCTCAGACAACCGGAGGACAGCCATGCCCGCCAGCCTTTCATCCGCTGAGGCCGCCGCCTACAAGCGTGACGGCTTCCTGTTCCCCATCGACGTGATGGACCACGCCGAGGCAGCCCGGTGGCGTGCCCGCGTCGAGGCGCTGGAACCCGATTACCCCGATGGCTCGCTGCCGCAGCCGCTCAACCAGTATTTCCGCATCAACGGCCAGGTGGTGGTGCCGCTGATGGCCGAGATCGCCCGCCACCCGGCCGTACTCGATGCCGTCCAATCGATCCTCGGGCCGGACCTTCTCGTGTGGTCGTGCGAACTGTTCATCAAGGAGCCGCACACGCCGAAGATCGTGTCGTGGCACCAGGACCTGACCTACTGGGGCCTGGGCGAGACGAACGAGCAGGTGACCGCGTGGATCGCGCTGTCGCCGGCGACGCGCCAGTCCGGCTGCATGATGTTCGTGGCGGGCTCGCACCATAAGCGGATCGTCGAACACCGCGACACGTTCCACGCCGACAACCTGCTCTCACGCGGGCAGGAGATCGCCGTGGAGGTCGATGAGAAGGACGCCACTGACGTGGTGCTGCAGCCGGGGCAGATGTCGCTGCATCATGGCCGCATGTTCCACGCCTCTGGTCCCAACGTGTCGGACGACCGGCGCATCGGCTGCGCCATCCGCTATGTCACGCCGGGCGTGAAGCAGCTGGTGGCCGAGCGCGATTGCGCCATGCTGGTGCGCGGGTGCGATGCCATGCGCAACTGGGTCAACGTGGCACCCCCCGCCTCTGCGTTCGATGCCGACGCCATGGCGCTTTACAACCGCATCATGCAGGACCAGTCTACTGCCTTGACTGCAGGTGCAACGCAGACCGTCGGGCTTTATGCCGGCGGCGAACAGAGGATCTGAGCCAGATGAACGAACACTCGAAGACCGTGCCCTTCACCCAGATGAAGGACGGCACCCGCGATGAATACCTGATGCTGCGCGAGCTGGAGGAACCGTTCCTCAAGATGACGCCGGACCGGGTGCTCAAGGCGCTGCGCGACCAGGCGGACGAGACGCTGGAGGGCTACAAGATCGACCGTCTGCAGCACGGCCTGCAGTCCGCCACCCGCGCCTGGCGCGACGGGGCCGACATCGACTGGGTGGTGGGCGCACTGCTGCACGACATAGGCGACGGGCTGGCGCCGCAGAACCACGACGAGTTTGCCGCCGCCATCATCCGCCCCTACATGCGCGAGGAAGTGGTCTGGTCGGTGCAGCACCACGCGGCGTTCCAGATGGTCTATTACGCCCACCACTATGGCTGGAACCAGCACGAGCGCGAGAAGTTCAGGGACAGCCCCTACTACCCGTCCTGCGTCGACTTCTGCGAGTACTGGGACCAGGCGAGTTTCGACCCTGACTACGAAACGCTGCCGCTGGAGTTCTTCGAGCCGATGGTGCGCGAGGTGTTTGCGCGCCCGCCCTACAAGCCGGAGACGACGCAGCCCGGCGTGCGAGTGCCGCTGCGCGACGAGGCAGTGGCGGCAGCCCGCGCGGCGTGATACTCCGGTCTGCATGACAGACACGATCACCCACCTCGACAAGCTCATCTCCTTCAACACCGTCAGCCGAGACAGCAATCTCGCGCTGATCGACCATGTGTGCGAGCTGCTGGAGCCGCTCGGCTTCCGGCTGTTGCGCGCGCCGTCGGAGGATGGCCGCAAGGCCAACCTCTACGCCTCCATCGGGCCGCAGGACGTGCCCGGCGTGGTGCTGTCCGGCCACACCGACGTCGTTCCCACCGAGGGCCAGAACTGGTCGTCGGACCCGTTCGTGATGCGCCGCGAGGGCGGCAAGCTGTATGGCCGCGGCACGGCGGACATGAAGGGCTTCATCGCCTGCTGCCTGGCCATGGCGCCGCGCGCCGCGAAGCTGAAGGACAAACTGTCAGCGCCCATCCACTTCGCCTTCTCCTATGACGAGGAGATCGGCTGCGTCGGCGTGCGCCGGCTGATCGACCTGCTGGAGCCGGTCACGCCGAAACCGCGCTGCTGCATCATCGGCGAGCCGACGCTGATGCAGGTGGTGACCGCGCACAAGGGCAAGGCCGGCGAGAAGGTGCGCTGCACAGGCCTTGAGGCGCATTCCTCGCTCGCCCCCACCGCCATCAACGCGGTGCACCTGGCCATCGACCTGATCAACGAGATCCGCAGCATTCAGGCCGAGGTGGCCGCGACGGGCCTGCGCGACGGCGACTATGACGTGGCCTACACCACGCTGCACGCGGGCAACCTGCACGGCGGCGAGACGCTCAACATCGTGCCGAACCTGGCGAGCTTCGAATACGAGATCCGCCACCTGCCGGCCGACGACCCGGCCGCGCTGGTGGCGCGCATCCACGCCAGGGCCGGGGCGCTGGTGGCCGAAGCCCGCAAGGTGTTTCCCGGCGCGGACATCAGCTTCCAGCCGGGCACGCAGTACCCGGCGCTGGACACCCCGCCGGACTCGGACGTGGTCAACTACGTGAAGTCGCTAACGGGGGGCAACTCCACCGGCAAGATCGCCTTCGGCACCGAGGGCGGACTGTTCCAGAACCGGCTGGGCATCCCCACGGTGGTGTGCGGGCCCGGCTCCATCGCCGTGGCCCACAAACCGGACGAGTACATCGCGGAGAGCGAAATGGCCGCGTGTGACAAGATGCTGGGGAAGCTGGTGGAGGGGTTGAGCGGGTAACGCTCTGAGAGGCCGCAAAGCCCGATGCGGAAGGCTGGGGCGAACGAAACAAAGGACCCAGGTGATCTCTTTACGACGAAAGTGGGCAGATCGTACTTCTTGAGATTGTCCGTTGATTGGAGAACCGATTTACACAACAATCAAGTCAGCGGTTGTGCGCGTGTTTATATACCTTGAAAGCTTTATCTAGAGTTCGTCATGGCGCGGATTAATTTAAAGAAATTCATCGCCGAGCATTACAAGGGCGGAGTGACAGCGCGGGATGTCATTCGCGAAGGTGTGACCAATTCAATTCACGCCGGTGCCCGATCCATCGCCGTTGATCTGCGGTTTGAGCGCCAGCAGGGACTCTTTGGCGACGACGAACGCAGCTTTCTTGACACGATCACTATAACCGACAATGGTGAAGGCTTCACACAAGCAAATCTCAACTATTTTGATGAGATTTGCACCGCTCATAAGGACGATATAGGTGGGAAGGGTGTTGGTAGGCTTGCCTTCCTCAAATACGCCAAATGAGTAGTGATCCAAAGTCAACTTGCAAATGAGTTGGTTGAGTTTTGCTACACACCTGACTTCACGCTGGACGACGTAAGCAGGAGAGAATTGCGAGGTTGTCAGGAAACCACCATAGCGATTTCCGAGCCCCACGAGCAGATCAACACCCAAGTCACAAAGCTCGTCAATTCGATATGTGACGACCTCCGTCTTTTATTATTTCTAAAAAAGCAAGCCGGCCAAATCATCTCTATAAAGTTCACACATAATAGCAAACAACCGTTTCCTGAAGAATTCATTTTCTCTGGCGAGACAATAGAAGCTGAGAAAACCCAAAAATTTGAGATTAAGGATGAAATATTTGACTGTTATCTGTTTAGGGATGCGCCACCGAGCAAAGGCATTGTCGCAATGCTTTGTGCCGATGAACTTTACGTAGAGGAATATCAGATCAGCAAGCGGTTCGACATCTGCCGTTATCTTATCTCGATTACATCTACATACCTCAACCAACGAGCAGTCCTTGATCGTAAGCAGTTGGTGATACCAAAACTGACGCAGAGGTCGATTTAGTGTCACCCATTAGAGCGGATTTCGACCTGCCTGAATCGCAAGGGATTCCCTTAGGGACACGAATCTGATTCAGCATGCTGGCTGGAAATGGAGGCCAGCATGAATGGGTCAGCCACTTTCGATGGATTTGCGCAGCCGGGTTCTTGCGGCTGTTGATGAGGGGATGAGTTGCCGGGCTGCGGCAGCACGCTTTGGTGTGGCGCCGTCGACAGCGATCCGGTGGGTTGCTCAACGACGTGATACGGGCAGTTTTGCACCCGAGCCCCAGGGTGGCGACATGCGCTCCCAGCGTGTCGAGCAGCGGCGCGATGAGATTCTGTCCATCTGGGAAGCGCGCAAGGACATCACGCTGGATGAACTGCAGGCTGCATTGAAGGAAGTCGGCTTGACGGTATCAAGAACATCGCTGCATCGCTTCTTCGCGCGCCACGGCATTACGCGCAAAAAAAGACTGGTCACGCGATCGAGCAGGATCGCCCCGACATCCTGAGACAGCGTCGAGCCTGGTTCGATGGCCAGCTTGACCTTGATCCCGAGCGATTGCTGTTCATTGACGAGACCTGGACGGCCACCAACATGACCCGCAGCCACGGCCGTTGTCGCAAGGGTGAGCGGTTGCGGATGGGCTTCCCGCACGGCCACCGGAAGACGACCACGCTGATTGCGGGGTTGAGAACCACCGGCATGGTGGCGCCGATGGTGCTTGAAGGGCCGATAAACGGCGACTGGTTCGAGGCCTATGTTCGCCAGATCCTGGTGCCGGAATTGCGCCGCGTCGACATCGTCATCATGGATAACTTGTCGAGCCACAAGCGTACATCGGTGCGTGAACTTATAGAGGCGGTGGGCGCTACCTTGGTGTTCCTTCCGCCCTACAGTCCCGACTTCAACCCAATCGAGAAAGCCTTTGCCCGCCTCAAGGCCATGCTGCGCAAGGCTGGTGAGCGAACGGTTGCGGGCCTCTGGGACCTTATCGGCAAGCTCGTTGACATCTTCCAGCCTGACGAATGCGCCAGGCCTTAGGGACACGAATCTGATTCAGCATGCTGGCTGGAAATGGAGGCCAGCATGAATGGGTCAGCCACTTTCGATGGATTTGCGCAGCCGGGTTCTTGCGGCTGTTGATGAGGGGATGAGTTGCCGGGCTGCGGCAGCACGCTTTGGTGTGGCGCCGTCGACAGCGATCCGGTGGGTTGCTCAACGACGTGATACGGGCAGTTTTGCCCCAAGCCCCAGGGTGGCGACATGCGCTCCCAGCGTGTCGAGCAGCGGCGCGATGGAATTCTGTCCATCTGGGAAGCGCGCAAGGACATCACGCTGGATGAACTGCAGGCTGCATTGAAGGAAACCGGTCTGACGGTATCAAGAACATCGCTGCATCGCTTCTTCGCGCGCCACGGCATTACGCGCAAAAAAAGACTGGTCACGCGATCGAGCAGGATCGCCCCGACATCCTGAGACAGCGTCGAGCCTGGTTCGATGGCCAGCTTGACCTTGATCCCGAGCGATTGCTGTTCATTGACGAGACCTGGACGGCCACCAACATGACCCGCAGCCACGGCCGTTGTCGCAAGGGTGAGCGGTTGCGGATGGGCTTCCCGCACGGCCACCGGAAGACGACCACGCTGATTGCGGGGTTGAGAACCACCGGCATGGTGGCGCCGATGGTGCTTGAAGGGCCGATAAACGGCGACTGGTTCGAGGCCTATGTTCGCCAGATCCTGGTGCCGGAATTGCGCCGCGTCGACATCGTCATCATGGATAACTTGTCGAGCCACAAGCGTACATCGGTGCGTGAACTTATAGAGGCGGTGGGCGCTACCTTGGTGTTCCTTCCGCCCTACAGTCCCGACTTCAACCCAATCGAGAAAGCCTTTGCCCGCCTCAAGGCCATGCTGCGCAAGGCTGGTGAGCGAACGGTTGCGGGCCTCTGGGACCTTATCGGCAAGCTCGTTGACATCTTCCAGCCTGACGAATGCGCC
>CAVOZI010000016.1:0-651059 GCA_963700895.1 uncultured Alphaproteobacteria bacterium
AAATGCCCTTGGCCCAAGTTGAACAGTGTTGCCGGAACAGACGCGGAACACACCTTCATAAGTCATTGAATTTCGTAGATGTGGGTTTGATGCCGAAAAAGAGTGTAATAACAACATTTTCGTGAGAGCGGCTGATTTCATTGATTCCAGGTGGGATTGGCGATAACAACATCGTCATGTTCGTTGTCGAAAGAGTTGCCCGCGGTCATCGCTACCTCTACCTCGTCGAAAGCGTGCGCGAGGGCAAAATGGTGCGCCAGCGCACCATCAAGGCGCTCGGGCGCAAAGATGCACTCGTCGCCAGCGGGGAACTCGACCGGCTCGCAGCCTCCATCGCGCGGCATGCTGAGCGCTGCGTTATCCTTTCCGACATCGACGCGGGCAAAATCCAGGCTCTGCGCATTGGAGGCCCGCTGCTGTTCGCCCGGCTGTGGGAGTGGCTCGGGATCGATGCCGTACTGGCTGAGGTGCTGGAGGGGCGTGCATTTGGCTTTGATGTCGAACGCGCCATATTCGTTGCCACCCTGCACCGGCTGTTCGTCTCGGGCTCGGATCGATCCTGCACCGACTGGATGAAGAGCTACGCCATCGAGGGGGCAGAGGAACTGGCGCTTCATCACTTCTACCGCGCCATGGCCTGTGCCAGGAGAAGGGGTTGCGCCCCGAGTGGCAGCCGCTGCTCAACGATCTCGACCGGCTCCAGCAGGCAACAATCGAAAAAGACGGCAAGGTCGTCACGACGCGCACACATGTGACAGGCGAGGTTGGAAACGTCTTCAAGGCCGCCGGTATCGCGCTCCCGGTAAACCTGAGCGAACAGCCACAGGCATAGGCGCTGGTGAACTCGTCAATCAGGTCGAAGCGGGGCATTTCTTGGTCTCCTCTAGGCCATCCGGCTTAATGTCTGGCCGGCTGTTGATGAGGAGAGGCTAGACCCAACTTAAACAGTGCTTTTGATAAATCCCAAGCATATCAATAAGGTGCGCGCAGGCGCACGAGTGTTACCACTACATTTGTGATTGCTGTGTGGTCGCGCTGGCACGCGCCAGCACCTACGTCCCGAACGCCGGTAGCAGTGGTCCAATCCAGCCAAAAGCCAAGTCAACCTGGACAGGCAAACTGGTCTCAGTAGCTGGTCGCCTGTGAAGAATCCGGTTTGTCAGGCCAGGCGGATATGTGCCTGACTTTGCGGGAACAGGATGGCGGCCAGGATGAGCAACAAAAGTTGCTTGAACCACGCCAGCAGGAGCCGGAAGTTGTGGCCGATTGCGCAGAGCAGGACGTTGATGGCATCTCCCCCGGCGCCCTTGAGGGCGTTTCGTTCGAGATGGCCGTCCTGCTTCATGTGACCGATGACCGGCTCGATGGCGTTTCGCCGTCGCAGTTCGCGCCTGATGGTGGGTGAGGTTATGCCGCGGGTGTGGGAGACATGGACCTGCAGCCCCTGGCGGTCGACCCCGTGGCCACGGTAGCCACGATCGACATAGGCGCGGGTGGGCTTTCTTGTGGTGATACGGGCGACCTGGTCAAGTTGGGCGCCGAGCGTGTGGCCGTCATACGGATTGCCGGGCAGCGACATGGCACCGAGCACGAACTGTCCGCCCTTGCAGCGCTCGTTGGTGGTGGCGAATGAGGCCTTCACGCCAAACTCGTACCGGTTACGGGCCTTGCCCTTGCCGATGCACTCGACCTCCGGGGCATGGAAGGCATAGAGCTTCCCGGTGTCGCCGGGTTGCTGGCCGTGGATCGTCCGGGCCCGCTCCAGGACGCTGGCAAGCGCCTTCAGGCGCACCGGGTCATCTGCGATCTTGCGCTCGATGTCGCGGATCAGCCGGCCCAGACGCGTGCGCATGAAGCGTAGATGCGCCTTGGCCTGCTTGTGGCCACGGCCATGCATCAGGCGGGCCGCCTCGGTCCTGGCCCGGCGTGCCACCCGCAGGTAGGACTGGCGCAGCCGCACGCCATGGGTCCCGGCAGCCCGGTTCAGCCACTCGATCGCGCGCAGCATGAGATGGCTGTCGGTGGGATGGGCCACCGCCTTGGTCTGCACCGTGGTGTCGACCGTGACACGTTCGAGCTGGCGCTCGCTGACGGCTCCGCTTGCCATGGCAATCGAGATCGTCTCGGCCAGAAGCGCTTCGAGCCTGTCACCATCCATGCGCTTGCGCCAGCGCGTCATTGATGACCGGTCGGCGGGTAGGACATGCTGGAAATGGGTCTCGCCGCAGAAGGCCTGGTAGTACGGGTTCTCGACCCAGGCCGCGCACACAGCCTCGTCCGACAAACCCTTGATGTGCTTGATCAGGTGCAGCCCCACCATCAGCCGTGTCGGAAGCCCGGGACGGCCGACATGCTCCACGAAGGTGGCGCCGTAGAGCGCATCAAGCCGGTCCCAGTCGATGCGGTCCGCCAGCTGCAGCAGTTCGTGCCGGCGATCCAGGATCGCCGCAAGGCTTTCGCGGAACATGTCGGTCTGCAGCGTCGGGTCAGGCTTCCTGGGGCGCATCGGAGGGGCTCCTCTTTAATCTCCCGACAGTGAATCAGAGCATGCCCGCAATGCCCAGACCCCACCTGCACGGCTGCGCAAAAACGCAAGAAAATGCTGCCAAATCGTCACAACCTTGCAAAACTGGATACTTCAACACCCGCCGAAAACACCGTAATCTCAACCAGTTGCGAGTTGATCACAGGCGACTAGCTGCTCTTGCTGTGGTGATGGCTACCGTCCTCGGCTTCTAGGGCGGTTGGACGCGGCACATTTAGGACTACCTGAGTCGATCCGAAATTCGGCAGCTTTTGAGTGCACTCCGGACATTCTCCGGTCAATGCGAGACCGGCCGCAGTTGACCCGACTCGGACATCTCAGTGCAGTGCAGTTAATGGCAGTACCGAGCCACAACAGACATTCAATTTGCGACACCAAAGTCAGAAATAACCGCCGGCTCTCGGCCAGTGTCCACTAAGCGCAGCTCACAGCAGAGGTTTGCCTAGTGGATTGATTCAGACTGATGGTTCCGCTTGAGAATGGCGAAAATCCTAGGACTTAAGGGCGGTTCTGCGGGACTCATCCGTTACGTTTTAACCACTAGTAACCTTTCCTCGACCTCATGCACTCCTGTTCGCGGCATAATCTGTTAGTTTGTAGCGGTTGGACCTGCTGTGATCTGATTGACGTTGGGCGACTAATACCCATTCAATCTTTCACAATGGACCAAGAATCACTTGGATTGAAGCGGCGTATTTTCGGCGCAATGTCATTGGTCTTGTCGCCCAGATCTGCCTCATAGACGATGCCTGCATGGTTGACGACGAAAGTGTGCACACCCGTCTCGGCATACTTGGCAGGCCAGGCCACAAGCCCAAACCCGGCAATCATGTTGCCGTTGATCACATAGTTATAGCGCCCGCCCGCGACAAGGTCGCCCTGGGCCTTGAGGATGCGGAACTTGTAGCCGAAATAGCCGTCCCCCGCATTCGCCTTGTCCATCGCGGCCTGATCAACAAAAGGGCCAACCGGGCTTTCACCGTCGCCTTGTTCTATGGGCCAGTAAAGACCGTCTGTCGTGCCTTCGCTGCTGATCAGCTTCTGTGCATACTCAAGTACACCGTCTCCGTCATGATCGGCGCTGACATATTCGCGCTGCGCCTCCACATAAGCCTTCATGGTGGCAATAGCCTGTAGCTCGTTCTCACCCACGCGGCGGTTGATAATCTCTTCCAGGCCGGCATAGGTATCAAAGGCCCACTTACCATCGTCGTTTTTGCGTAGCGGGAACGGGAACGGCCACACCTCGTGACCGATCTTTAATATGCGCTGATCCCCGTCTTCCTCAACGCTCAGGAGTTTTGCAGCACCTTCCCGGATCTCAGCAACTCGCTCAGTAACCCCCTCAGCCTTTTGAAACTCGACCGTATCCAACCCCAACAATTGGGTCAGGCCCTCAAAATCATTAGCTGCCAAGGTTGCCTTGAATGCAGTGACTGCGTCTTCTGCTGTTTCAAACGCCGTAGGATGAGCAGCGACAAAACGCTCGAAGCGAGCGTCGGCCGCCCAGACCACCGGGTATAGGGATGTCGCACCGAGCAGCAAACCAGCCCCCAGCAGCGCGGAACAGATTTTAATGTGCATGTTCATCTGAGTGTCTCTCTGTCTCTGGGATCAACGCCGGCGCTTGCCACCGCCACCACGCTTGACCTGCTTGTGACCACCGCCGCGACTGGTACTGCGTGACCGCTTTGCACCTCCGCCCATGCTCTTGGCACCACGGGTAGAATGTCTCTGGGTTTTTTTGCCGTGGCTCACTTTGCCAACTGGAGAGGCCTTCTTGGGACGGCTGTCCCGCTTGGCCGCAGCCTTCGGTTTGCTTGCCTTTCGGGTCGCCTGTTTTGTGCTGGATCGTTTCTTTGCCGTTGCGCCAGAGGCCTTTCCTGGTCGTTTGGCTGTCTTGTCACGTACCCCTTGGCTCGGTTTGGCCTTGCGGTCACCGGGTTTTGCCTTCAACCCTTCCAACGTGCTGGCCCGGACATCCTTCACTGGGCGACCTGCCTTGGCCGCTCGATTTGCCGGACGCGCCCGATCACGGGTCTGTGCCTTGTTCTTCAGGCTGTTGCGATCATTGGACTTCAGGTTGTTCTTGAACTCCTTGCGGTCAATCTTACCAATCTGGTTTTTGTCGAAATTGATCTTGTTCCGGTCAACATTGCGCCAGTCGACATCGTTGATGTTGACCTTGCCGGTGAAGTCCCGGTTATTGAAGCAGTTGTTGCAATCGATGTTGACATCGTTGCCCCACCTGCTGCCGCCCCACACGCCCCAGTCGTTCCAGTCAACTGCTGCAGCAAAGATGGAACCGGTCACGAACCCGGCAAAGAATGGCGCTGCCGGACTGTAATAGTAGGGATAAGGATCTGGATAATAGCTGATTGGAGCCGGAGCATAGTTCGGCACGTAGAGCATTTCCGGCTCATACTGCGGCACATAGATAACTTCCGTGCTGGCAGGCTGGATGATGATGTTATCTTCTTCCTTGACCACCTTGACCTTCTCATCGGTCTTTATAACGCCCTGGGCCACGGCACGCTCGCGCAGCTGCTGGATGGCGATCAGCACGTCTTCCTGCTGGTTGACCAGCGCATCCCCAAAGGCCTGGGTCCAGTCAAGGTCCTCGCTCATCATGGTGATGATTTCTGGGTAGTTCAGTAGCGAGACGACGCTGCCATCCCAGTCTACCTTCGGCTCCAGGTCCGGCTTGGTCTTGCGTTGCTCCAGAAATCGGTCCGCCTCGATGATCTCAAGCGGGTAAAGCGAGGCCGCGGATATCAACGCCACTAGTTCATCCGGATACAGCGCAATCCGCGCGACCAGGACCTCCAGTTCTTCCTCGGACAGCGGCTCTGGCGCCTCGGCCGTTGCCGCATCGCTGGCGTCAGTCACCATCTCTGCCGTAGCTTGTGTCTCTTGCGCATCTGCTTGGAGAATAAGCAAACTTGGGACCGCAAAGGCTAGCAACCCAGTAAGGCCAAAAATTACGGCTTTTCTGAACATTTGCATACTCACCACCTCCAAATCCACGAAGCCTCGAAAAGGCAATCTATTTCTAACTTTTGTATCAACGCTAACAAGTCATTCACCCGAGGTCTAGCAGGCTGTTGAAAAAGCATCTCACGGCGATGGTTTTCGCTTGCTTCACTGAGGCTTAGTGGATCTGGAAGCCTGGCTCGATCGCAAGGGCAAAGGCAAGGAGGCCAACTAATACCAACCGGCGTAGTGGTTGACTCAAGTGGGTAGGCAAATCAGCGATTGTCTGACTCGATGTGGCAAACAGGAGGTTTGCCATGGTTGCTGCGACACCCCTTCGCTCTGACTTCTCTGCCACGGATATGAGGGTTCTGGCCCGGGCATCGAAGGATGCCAACCAGACCCGGCGTCTGTTGGCCTTGGCGAGTATTTATGATGGCGGCTCACGCCGGGCTGCCGCCAAGGTTGGCGGCGTCACGGCGCAGATCATCCGTGACTGGGTGGTGCGGTTCAATGCCAGAGGTCCCGATGGCCTGCTGGATGGCAAGGCGCCCGGGCGGGTGCCAAAGCTGAACGAGGCACAGCGGCAGGCGCTGGTTGAGCTGATTGAGCGTGGCCCAATCCCGGCGATTGACGAGGTGGTGCGCTGGCGCCTGAAGGACCTGGTCCAGTGGCTTTACCGGGAGTACCGCATCTCCATTGATGAAAGCACGTTGGGGCGGATGTTGAAGGCGATGGGCTACCGCAAGCTGTCGGCCCGGCCACACCATCATGCCCAGAACGAGCTGCAGGCAGAGCATTTTAAAAAAAAAGCTTCCCGGAACAGATCGACGCCATCCAATGTGGCCTGCCGACCGACACCGCGATAGAGCTGTGGTGGCAGGATGAGGCCCGTATCGGGCAGAAGAACAAGATCACCCGGCGCTGGGCCCGGCGTGGCACCAGGCCATCAGCCCCGCAGGACCAGCGCACTTCATCGGCCTATATCTTCGGGGCCATCTGCCCGGCCAAAGGCAAGGGAGCTGGCCTGGTGATGCCGTGGTGCGATACCGAGGCCATGAATGCGCATCTTGTCGAGATCAGTGCCCAGGTCGATATCGGCGCCCATGCCGTCCTCATCCTCGATCAGGCTGGATGGCATTCCTCGAAGCAACTCAAGGTCCCCGGCAACATCACGCTGCTGTTCCTGCCGCCGAAGTCGCCAGAACTCAATCCGGTTGAGAACGTCTGGCAGTACCTGCGTGACAACTGGCTGTCCAATCGGGTCTTCCGCTCCTACGACGATATTGTCGCTCTGTCATGTCAGGCCTGGAACAACCTCATCGACCAGCCCTGGAAGATCATGTCTATCGGCTTGCGCGACTGGGCACATCGGTACTGATCAATGCCGGTTGGTATAAGGTATCAGACGTCAAGAACCCTTTCCCACAAGACTGATGACCGTTCCTGGCCCATTCCGGACTACTTGGGTCGCGTCGGAAGTAGGCAGCTTTCGGGGCCACAACGGACCTTGATGCGGGGAGCTAAAACCGGCTGCTGTTGACCCCAATCGGACATTTCTATCTCTGGCTGAGGCTCAAGAGTCAGGACCTCGGGGGCTTGGTTTTAGCCAGGCGAGGCAGCTGCAAACTGCAGCTTTGAAGGCAGATCAGATTATCCGTATAGAATAGCGAGCAGATAAAAAAATAGCGTGACCGAAGCCACGCTATTCTTGAATCCATCGTCAGTCCTGATCAGAACTTGAAACGAATACCGCCAAGAACGGCATGAGATTCATAGTCAGTAGATGATGCACCCCGTGAAACTGCTGAAACAGGCTCAATAGACACGTCTCCAGCATTGAAGTATCGATACTGAACATCCAGGATCATGTTGGGAGTAATCTCGTAGCCTGCGCCAGCAATAAGCTGCCAAGCAAACACCGTGTCGCTGTCATCCATGACGATGGTCGAACCATTACCGAATCCATGATTGTCAAACTCGACTTGGGCAACCCCAATGCCGCCACCCCCGTAAAGGGAAAATGGACTACCGGTATTCAGATCAAACAAGATGTTGGCCATTCCGGCCAAGGCTGATGTTTCTCCAACCGGCCCAGGAGCAGCGCCACCGCCAGTTGATGTGTGGGATTTCACATCATTGTTACGATAGCTCAGCTCACCTTCAATCCGAAGACCAAGTGGCCCCATCGTCTGACCTAGATCATAACCTATAGCACCGCCCACAACGAAGCCGGTGTCGTACTTGTTAACGATTGCATCGTCTGCTTGATTGAGCGTGACGTCGAACGCCGTACTGTCTAGCCAGTTAGCGCCGCCAAAAGCTCCGAAGTACCAACCACCCGTGTAGGCAGGCATCGGTTCTGGCATCGGTGTGTAGAGGTCAGCAGCCTGTGCAGCCGCTCCCATCATCAGGATGGAGCTGGCAGCCAATGCCATGGTCCGAAACTTCTTAATCATCAAACTTCCCCTTAAATCGTTTTGTAGACAGAGTTCACAGTAAACCGTCAGGCTGCAAATAACATTGCTACCTTAAGAGTTCCATTAACTTATTTCTCAGGCTTCAAATCCGGGTGCTTTTTTGGAGAACTGTTGCATTTTTGTCACAGGCGAATGCTGTTGCAGAGATTACCAATTGGTAAGCGTTATTTCGGGAGCCTAAAGTCGTACTTGTTGAAGTGACTGCAACTGGCACAAAACGGCCGGTTTGGACGCTCGGCTAGTTAGTCCGCTTTCGAGGGTAGATCAGACATTCTGGGTTGATCGTTAGAGACTCCGTACATGACCCGGAGTTGTCATTGGGCAATGTGCAAGGCGGCAGCTTCAATGTAGGCCTCACCTAAAACCAATCCATGAGCCTCCTCATTTCCACGTAGGACCACGTTTTTCCAGAAAGGCACTGATTCCTTCTTTGAAGTTTGCCGTCTGAACCAGTTCCAATATCCTCTCAAATTCGATTTTCAATCCATCGTCGAATGGAAGATCCATTCCCGAGGTTATGGTCTGACGAATGGCAGCCAAGCCTTCTGGGGGTTTGCTTACCAAAGTCTCCCCGTATTTCTGCACGGTTTCTCGCAGTTCCCCGGGATCAACAATTTCGTCCACCATCCCGATTGCAAGGGCTTCCTGCGCCGAAATGAACGCCCCATCATACAGAAATCGAATGGCTTTGGTCCTCCCGAGCAGACGGGCCAGCGATTGTGTGGTGCCGACACCCGGCACAATGTTGATATTGATCTCCGGTTGCCCAAATCGAGCGTTGCTGGCGGCAAAACGCTGGTCACAGTGCATCACCAATTCAGCCCCTAATCCGACGGCTGTTCCATGAATGGCCGTTAGTAAGGGCTTTGGAGATGCCCGCAGGGTTTTAACTAGGGTATGCACGATGGTCATCCATTCCCTCATGCCTTTCACATCGATTTCGGCGAAGACCTGCAAATCGGCGCCGGTACTGAAATACTTTTCCAAGGCGCTGGAAATTACGATTACCCGCACACCGTCATCCTCAAGCAAACTCTGGATGGCTTGAGGCATTTCCCTCAACATTCCCCAATGAACGGCATTAACGGGTGGCCGGTTGTATTCTAGCCAACCCACCTTATTTTCGACATGGACAATGATATTTTCGAAATCCATTTTTCCCCGCTATGAGTTCAATGATCAGGCGTCATATTCTCATTGAAATCTGTGCCTAGGCAAATGAAACAACATTTCGATGTCAGATGGGCTTGTGTTGGCAATCAAGATCAGCGTTGGCGGCAGCGCACTTGAAGGTCCGCTTCTGGCACATTGCAGACTCTCTGAGCTTTCCGAGAAAGAGTCCGTTGTCGGGGGCAAAGCGGAAGTTCCTAGAAGCCTGAATGTGTCCGCCTGCAGCACCCTTGATGTCCCTGTCATTTTGGCTGCAGCGAGAGGCCCCCCACTCATACGGACCTGCCCCCGAGGGACCCATGGGGACCCGGAGGGGGTGTACGGGACGGCCCAATCCTATTCCGCAGCCGCCTTTTCTCGTGCATCCTTGAGGATGCGGAACACGCTGGCCCGGCTGATGCCAAGACGTTCACCGATCTGTTCCGGCCTGATCCCCTGCCCGCGTAACTCGATCACCTTGTCTGCCTGTCGGCGAGCAGTAGGCACCCGGCCCTGGTACTTGCCTTGGGCCTTGGCCCGGGCAATGCCCTCACGCTGACGCTCCAGCATCAGTTCCCGTTCGAACTGGGCAATGGAACCCAGCAGGTTCAGCATCAGTTTGCCGGTCGGGCTGCCGGTGTCCATGTTCATTTGCAGGATATGCAATGAGGCGCCCTTGTGCTCCAGGGTGCCGGTGATCTGCACGAGGTGCTCGACCGAGCGGGCCAGGCGATCCAGCCGGGTCACCACCAGCGTGTCGCCATCCCGGATGTAGTCGAGAGCGGCGTCGAGTTGTGTGCGCTGCCCCACACTGGAGACCTGTTCACTGAATACTTTCTCGGCCCCGGCCTGCTCCAGGTCCCGGATCTGGGCCTCGAAGCCGGCTTGCTGGTCCAGGGTGGAAGTACGGGCATAGCCGATCTTCATGGAGGCTGCCTCCTGTGCAGGTGGTCTCACTTGTTTCTATGAGAGTCTGCGACAGCTGAGTCCAGGTGTCAAAAGGTATTCGTGTGAGACTCGATGAACGCCAGAACTCCAGTCTCACTTGACGCTGCCCGTGTGCGACCCTTCAACGGATGGCAGCATTGCCGCGAAAACGTGGTGAGGTGTGTCAATCGGCATGCAATTTTGACCCCCTAGCCTTGCAAGTTTGTTCATAGAAGCCTCTGATCTCGCAAATCCCGATACATGTGGCCACAGTCATCTTGAAGTAGCCAATGATGCGACTGCCTCGCTGACACAGCTAATTGCTACAATTTAAAATCGAAACCGTAATTTGCGCCCAGAGCTGGCTCGGGAAAACTGAACAGCCGGGATAAGTGGATTTTCCGTGCAACAGCAGCATGATGCTGCGAGCAAGGAGAAGACCATGGCAAGACGACCACGCCGGAATCACAGCCCGGCATTCAAGGCAAAAGTTTCAGTGGCCGCGATCAAGGGTGAGAAGACCTTGATGGAGTTGGCGCAGGAGTTTGACGTACATCCCAACCAAATCAAGCAGTGGCGCGATCAGCTTCTTGAGGGCGCCACCGGAGTGTTTGGCGAAGCTCCGAAGGGCGCGGCGGAACCGGCCATTGATGTGAAGACCCTGCATGCGAAGATCGGAGAGCTGACGCTGGAGAACGATTTTTTGTCCGGCGCGCTCGGCAAGGCGGGTCTGCTGCCGAGCGCAAAAAGATGATCGATCCCACCGCGAAGCTCAGCGTCAGCCGTCAGGCCATCGTGCTGGGGATCAGCCGGGGCAGTGTCTACTACAAGCCGCGCCCGGTGTCGGACGCCGATCTGAAGCTGATGCACCGGATCGATAAGCTGCATATGGAATTCCCGTTCGCGGGCAGCCGGATGCTGCAGGGGCTGCTGGTCCAGGAAGGCTTCAAGGTTGGGCGGCTGCACGTTGCCACGCTGATGAAGCGCATGGGCATCGAAGCCCTGTACCGCAAGCCCAACACCTCGAAGCCGGCGCCTGGGCACAAGATCTACCCATATCTGCTGCGGAAGCTGCCCATCACCCGGCCCAACCAGGTCTGGGCGATGGACATCACCTACATTCCGATGGCGCGCGGGTTCATCTATCTGGCGGCCGTTCTGGACTGGCTCACGCGGCGCGTCCTGGCCTGGCGGGTGTCGATCACGCTGGAGGCGGATTTTTGTATAGAAGCTGTGGAGGAAGCGCTGGCGAAACATGGCAACCCCGAAATCTTCAACACGGATCAGGGTAGCCAGTTCACCTCGACCGAGTTCATCAAGGTGCTGGCGGCTCGTGAGATCAAGATCAGTATGGATGGTAAGGGCGCATGGCGGGACAACGTCTTTGTCGAGCGCCTGTGGCGGACCATCAAATACGAGGAAGTCTACCTGCGCGCCTATGCCAGCGTGTCCGAGGCCAGGGCTGGGATCGGCCGGTACCTGAGCTTCTACAACAGCCGACGGCCGCATTCATCGCTTGACGGGAAAACCCCCGATCAGGCCTACTTCATCCAGCCGATGCCCGAAGCGGCGGCGGCATAACCGAGGCGGAAATCCACTTAGAAAACGCCCGGAACCTGTTCAAACAAACCGAACCACCTCTCCCGTCAGGCCAACTATGCTTGATTGAAAAGCGGTGTGCGGCACCTGTCCGCGAAGACTTGCAAGAAACGGTCAGGTCGTTCAGTCGAGCGAAGACCCCTCTCCAGAAGGTCTTGCCGCACACCTTCAGTATGCAAATAATTGCCACGTCTTGCGGCTGAGTAAAGCGTAATTTGAGAGTAAATTGGTTTTGTGGATCGGATCGCTGGTGAAGCGGTTGGCGGCCTGATAGTTTCAGCGGGCTTGGCATTTCCTGTTTGATGTCAGGCACGGGCCAGGGGGTTCGATCCAGTGCGCAGTTGATCTGCCTGGCCCGTTTACTCCTCAACCCCGTCCTTGATGGCAGAACTCAACTGCATCAGCACCGCGTGATGAAGCGCAGCGTTATCCATGCCCTGCACCTTGAGGTCCGTTGACGTGGCGGGCTTGCCATAGAGCCGGTCCAGGATCGACTGTGAGGCCACGGTGGCCACGCGGGGATCATCCGACTGCGCCAGCTCTACCAGCTTGCGGGCGGCGTCTGGAGCGGCTGCCGACAGGATCTCCTTCACCTCGGGATCGAGGCCCGGACGGCCCTGCGGGTTGCCACTCTGGCCGGGAACGAAACGGCCGTTGGCGTCCCTAATGTTCATTACCTCGGCCATACCAGCACTCCTGTAGATGCCTGATTGCAGGTGATCCGGACCTGCCTGAACAGGTCGTCTGTATACAAACAAATATACCGTGATTTGTGGGGTGGCTTCAACTGCAGCACCGCCGAAGCTCATTGCTCCAACCCCAAACAAAAACCCCGGGCTTGTGACCCGGGAGAGTTAGGGTGAGAAGTGGGGAAGTCTGACGCTTCCTAACGGGAGAACCTTTGATGCTCAGCGCATCCCAACCAGGTTGATGCCGATGTCAGGGGCCGTGCGGTGTTGATTTCCATTCAGAACTGACCCGGGTTTTCCATCGAGAACTGACCCGTCTCTGATTATGGATATTGGGTCATTCAGTGGTCAAGGCATGGCTTGTCTCCTTCTTTGTTCGTGCAGCTGCGGCGGCGCTGGCCTTGAAGCGGAAGCTGTCGTTTCCAGTCTCCAGGATGTGGCAGCGATGGGTGAGGCGATCGAGGAGCGCGGTGGTCATCTTGGCATCGCCGAAGACGCTGGCCCATTCGCTGAAGCTGAGGTTGGTGGTTATGATGACGCTGGTGCGCTCGTAGAGTTTGCTCAGCAGGTGGAAGAGCAACGCCCCGCCTGAGGCGCTGAACGGCAGGTAACCCAGCTCGTCGAGGATCAGGAGATCGAGACGGGTCAGGCTTTCGGCAAGCTGGCCAGCCTTGCCCCTGGCCTTCTCCTGTTCGAGCGTGTTGACGAGCTCGATGGTCGAGAGGAAGCGGACCTTGCGCCGGTGATGCTCGATGGCCTGGATACCAAGGGCGGTCGCGACATGGGTCTTGCCCGTGCCCGGCCCACCAATCAGCACGACGTTCTGTGCCCCATCCATGAACTCACAGCGATGCAGCTGGCGGACCGTGGCTTCATTGATCTCGCTGGCGGCGAAGTCGAAGCCGGACAGGTCCTTGTAGGCGGGGAAGCGCGCGGCCTTCATGTGATAGGCAATGGAGCGCACCTCGCGTTCAGCCAGTTCAACCTTCAGTAACTGAGACAGGATCGGCACGGCAGCGTTGAAGGCGGGCGCGCCCTGCTCGATCAGGTCGGTGATGGCTTGTGCCATGCCGTGCATCTTCAGGCTGCGAAGCATGATGACGATGGCGCCGCTGGCAGGATCATGACGCATGGCGGCCTCCGGTGTTGCGGGCCCGCAGGCCGTCATAGCGTTCGACATTGGCCTTGGGTTCGCGGCGCAGGCTCAGTGCCTGGGGCGTGTCAACGTCCAGCCCGCCAGTCGTCTTGCCATCAATCAGCCGGTGCAGGATGTTCAACACGTGCGTCTTGGTTGCGACTCCCTCGGCCAGAGCCTGCTCTACGGCGTTCAACACGGCCTGTTCATCGTGATGCAGGACAAGTGCCAGGATCTCGACCATCTCCCGATCTCCCGCCGGGGCGGCGCAGCATCTGCTCCTGCAGTTGTCTGAACCCGGGTGGCAAGTCCGCAAAGGGCGCGCCATTTCGGAGCGCACCGGGCTTGCGCTGGATGACGGCCAGATAATGCCGCCAGTCGTAGATCGTGCGCGGCGGCAGCTGGTGGCTGCGCTGGATCACACGGGTATGTTCACACAGGATAAACGCACAAGAACCGATCAAAGCTGAAGTAGCTGATCGAACGACGTGAGGCGAAAAACGTCGCTTTGTATGACAGCGCGACCAATGCCCTCAACAAGCTTGCACGAACCTATGCGACCCAACTTGAGGCTCTTAAAAAATACCGCCGAGGCGGCGAGCAAACCGTCAACGTCAAGCACGTCCACGTCCACGAGGGAGGCCAGGCCATTGTCGGCAATGTCTCCCGGGGAGGGGGTAGCATCAAAACCCAAGGATCAGCCCCATGCAAAGGCAACCGCTGACATTACCAATGCACCTCAGCCCGAGGTGCGCAGCCCATTCGAGACGGACAGGCAAGCCGTGCCGCAACGGCGCGATGGCTAACGGACGCTGCCGGATGCACGGCGGCAAGGCGACTGGAGCACCCAAGGGAAACCGCAATGCCTGGAAGCATGGCGCATACTCAGCAACGCACCGAGAATGGCTTGATGACATCAACAAGTTGCTGAGGATGATAAGATAAGGAGAATATGGCAAGCGCACACGTGCCAATGCGCGGCGCCTGACGCCGAAGCGCTAGTCTTGTCGAGCGGCGATCGATCAGACATCGTCACGGCATGTGCAACCTCTACTCCAACACCACCGCCCTGGAGGCCATGCGGAAGCTGTTTAAGCTGGACCGGGTGGATAGTAGTGCGGGGAACTTCGCAGGTCAGTCATCGATCTTTCCCGCTTATGACGGGGCAGTTGTCCGACTGATCGATGGCAAGCGGGAACTGACCATGATGCACTGGGGCTTTATCCTGCCCCAGAAGGACAAGGCACCGAAGGTTGTGAACAACACCCGGGACGACAAGGTCGCGTCATCGTCGTTCTGGAAGTCGTCATTCGAGGAGAGACGTTGTCTGATCCCGGCCAGCAGCTTTGCCGAATATCACCCGACCCACATCGATGAAAGGGGCCACAAGACCGTCGTCTGGTTCTCGATCAAGAGGGATGAACCTCGCCCACCCTTCGCCTTCGCCGGTATCTGGCGGCAGTGGAAGGGGAACTACAGGGACGAACTGCGGGATATGAATGTATACTCAATGCTCACGACAAAGCCGAACGAACTGGTCAAGCCAATCCACTCGACACGAATGCCGGTCATCCTTCATCCGGACGACTATGAGCAATGGCTGTCAGGTACGACAGATGACGCCGCAGGGCTTCTCAAGCCCTATGACCCGAACTTGATGCGTATCGCGCTTGAAGGCGGCAAGTCTGACGAGGGTAGACCGCAGTGACAGTCACTTCCCATGAACCAGGCCCGGTCACGATCGGGGATTTACGCCGTGAAGGAAAAGCGATCGAGATCGGCTGTATGAACTGCGACCGACATGAGTATATGGATGCCAACAGCATCAAGCTGCCAGACGACTGCCCAGTGCCAAAGATTGCTAATCTACTGAGGTGTAGCCGCTGTGGGTTCAGAAACTCAGCGACGTCAGCAAAGGTTTGGGCGAGGCCGGATGCGAGACCGCCGGGGCTTGGCACCGAGTGAAATCAACCTAATTATCGCATAGTTGTAACCTGAGGTGTAACCTGAGGAAATATACACCGCCAAATTATTATCGTAAAGTTATTGAAAAGATTGGCGCGCCCGAAAGGATTCGAACCTCTGACCCCCAGATTCGTAGTCTGGTGCTCTATCCAGCTGAGCTACGGGCGCATCCGTGGCAGGCGCTAGCGCCCGCAAGGTCTGGCGTTAACGCCAAGGTGGCCAGTTCTTAGCCCTTCATGGCCGCAAACGCAAGCGCCGTTGAACGCAAAATTGCATACCGGCGATCAGGCATCCGCCCAGGCCGGCCAGCCATGCAGCGGGCGGGCCAGGACGATGGCGCGGCCGATGGAGCGGGCCATGCAATCGGCAGCCAGCGACCCCAGCATGGCAAGCTCCGCCGCCCGGTTGCCACCAAGCTCCTTCCGCCCCGTCGATACCGCGAACACCGTGTCGCCGTCGAACGGCGTGTGCACCGGACGGATGGCGCGGGCCATGCCATCGGCCGCCATGATGGCAAGCCGGGTTGCCTCGGCCCGGGTGAATGCCGCGTCGGTGGCCACGATGGCGATGGTGGTATTTGCACCCGCATGCAGACCGGCAAGCTTGCTGCCGGCCAGCGGTCCGCGGTCTTCCATCTCGGGCGGCGATGCAGTGACGGCGCCAAATTCGCCGTCCAGTTCGAATGGCCTCGCCCAAAGGTCGCCGGTGCGCGGGTCGATGCAGGCGCCAACCGGGTTGACAGCGGCCAGCACGCCACAGGTGAAGCCGCCAAACTGCGCCGACGCACTGCCCAGCCCGCCTTTCAGCTTGCCGGCGGTGGCGCCATAGCCTGCACCGGCATTGCCCAGCTCAAATCCAGTGTTCACGGCCTGCAGCGCCTGCAAGCCAAGCTGCCGGTAAGGGGGCGTGTCCCCCCATTGCTTGTCCGGTCCGAACATCAGGTCGAACAGGATGGCGGTTGGCACAACCGGCGTCGGCCAGGGTTGCTTGCCGAAGGTCAACCCGCGGCCCATTGCCGACAATCTGGCAGTGACGCCACTTGCGGCCTCCAGCCCGAACACCGATCCGCCCGACAGGACAAGCGCGTCGATCTTCTCAACCAGGCAGGCCGGATCAAGCGCAGGCGTGTCGCGGGTGCCGGGCGCACCGCCGCGCACGTCGACCCCGGCCACAACCGGTTCGTCCGGCAGCAATACCGTGACCCCGGTGGCGAAGCGCTGATCATGGGCGTTGCCAACCTTGAGACCGGGCACATCGGTAATGAGGTTGGCGGGGCCGGGCTTGACGGTGTCTGCCATGATGCGCTCATCCCGCTCGCAGGTTTCACAAAAGACCGCCGCAACACTGGCGCGGGACAAGGCACAAGGTCAATTGCAGTTCACCCTGACAGGCAGTTAGATTGAGGCCATGACGGCTACCGCACACAAGTCCCCTTCACGCAGGCTGCCCCGCATCGGCCTGGCGCTGCTGCTGATCGCAGCTGCTGCGTGGCTCTCGGCGTGCAGCGAGGACGCGCCGGACGCGAAGTCCGCAGGCATGGTTGCAACGGCAAACGTGCACGCCAGCGAGGCGGCGGCGGAGATGCTGCGAAAGGGTGGCAGCGCAACCGATGCCGCCATTGCCGCGCAACTGGTGCTGACGCTGACCGAACCGCAATCCTCCGGCATCGGCGGCGGGCTGTTCTCGTTGCACCTTGACGGGACCAGCGGCGAGATCACCAGCTTTGACGGCCGCGAGACCGCGCCAGGTGTGGCGACCGAGCGGCTGTTCCTGAACGATGACGGCAAGCCGATGGCATGGCTGGACGCGGCGCTGGGCGGACGGCCGGTCGGGGTGCCCGGGGTGATTGCCGCGCTGCACCTGCAGCACCAGAAGTTCGGCAAGCTGGCCTGGGCCGAGCTGTTCGAACCGGCCATCCGGCTTTCGGTGAACGGGTTCGAGGCCAGCCCCCGGCTGGCGGCAGCCATTGCCGAAGCGGAAGAGCTGGAAGAAGATGAAGCCGCAAAGACGCTCTATTACCTGCCTGATGACGCTGGCGCGAAAGCCGGCGAACCGGTGCCGGCGGGCTACGTAATCCGAAACCCGGCCTATGCGCGCACCTTGCAGCTGATCGCCGAACAGGGACCAGCGGGCTTCTACACCGGTGAAGTGGCTGCGGCCATTGTTGCCGCGGTGACCGGTCATGAGCTCAATCCAGGCCTGATGACGCTTGACGACCTTGCTGCCTACAAGGCGGTGGAGCGTCCCGCCGTGTGCGGCGCCTACCGGGTGTGGCAGGTATGCGGGATGGGTCCCCCCTCGTCGGGCGGGCTTGCCACGGTAATGATCCTCGGCCTGCTGGAGCCGTATTCGATGGCGGAACTGGACCCGAACGGGGCCATGGCGGCGCACCTGTTCGCCCAGGCCGGCCGGCTCGCCTTCGCCGACCGCAACCGCTACATCGCCGACATGGATTTCGTTGATGTGCCGGTGGCAGGGCTCATTGACCGCGGCTACCTGCGCAGCCGGGCACGGCTGATCAACCCGCTGAAGGACATGGGAGAGGCGGCGCCCGGCACGCCACCGGACGCGACCGTTGAACAGAAGGCCGCGGGCGCCTCGCTGGCGGAGTTTGGTACCAGCCACCTCGCCATCGTAGACGCGGCCGGCAATGCGGTGTCGATGACAATGAGCGTGGAACGGGCATTTGGCGCACGCATCACGGCGGCGGGTTTCGTGCTGAACAACCAGCTCACCGATTTCTCTTTCGTGCCGTCCTATGGCGGCAACAAGGTGGCCAACCGGCCGCAAGGCGGCAAGCGGCCGCGGTCATCGATGTCGCCCAGCATCGTGCTGAACGCAGACGGCAGCCTGTTCGCCGCCGTCGGATCGCCGGGCGGCAGCCGGATCATCGGCTTCACCGCACGCGCGATCATGGGCCTGACCGACTGGGGTTTGAACATGCAGCGGGCGGTATCGCTGCCGCACGTCATCAACCGCAATACCGGCGCCACGGAAATCGAGAATACCGTTCCCCCGGCAAGCGGGCTTGACGGCGAGTTGCGGCAGTTCGGCAAACTGGCGGCGCCACTGGCCGACATGGGGCATGAGGTCGAGGTGAAAGAACTGACCAGCGGCCTGCAAGGCATCCGGCGGCTGCCGGATGGCACGCTCGACGGCGGCGCGGACCCGCGCCGCGAAGGAGTGGTCATCGCCGTGGAACCCGTGCAGCTGAAGTGAAGTCAGCCGGTGCGCTCGCCGCGCCGGCCGCTGGCGACTTCCTTGAGCCGGTCCGGAATGACGACCTGGAACACAGCCCCCGGACCCGACCCCTCTACCAGCCGGATCTCGCCACCGTGGGCGCGCATCAGCTCGCTGGCAATTGCGAGCCCCAAGCCGGTGCCGCCCTGCCGTTGCGAGCCGCGAAAAGCCTCGAACAGGTGGGTGCGCGCCTTCGCGCTGACGCCGGGGCCGTTGTCGGCAACCTCGATGATGCAGACCGATCCGTCGCGCCGGGCCCGTACATGCACCTTGCCCTCGCTCAAACCGCCAGGCATGGCCGCCTCCAGCGCCTGGACGGCGTTTCGAATGAGGTTCATCAACACCCGGAACAACTGGTCGCGGTCGGCATCGGCCTTGATCGTCTCCGGCACCTCGTTGAAGAACACCACCTGGCTGGCGGCCTCGGTAATCAGCAGGTCAAGGACCTCGTCCACCACGCCGCGCAAGGCAAACATCTCGCGCCGTGGCGGCGGCTCCTCGGCACGGCCGAACTTGAGCGTGTCGGCGCAGAACGTGATGGCACGGTCCAGAGACGCAATCAGCTTGGGCGCAAATCGCTGCACGGTCGGATCATCCACCATGCCCAGCCGGTCGGACATCAGCTGCGCCGACGCCAGCATGTTGCGCAGGTCATGACTGACCTTGGACACGGCGAGACCGAGCGACGCCAGCCGGTTCTTCTGCGACAGCATGTTGGCAAGCTCTGTCTGCATCTGCTGCAGTTCGACCTCCGCCACACCGATCTCGTCGTGGCGGCCGCTGGGTTCAATGATGCGGCTGCGGTCCTCGGGATTGCCCGAAAATGCCTGCATGTTGGCTGACAGGCGGCGCACCGGGCGCACCAGCAACCGGTTCAGGGCGAAGAAAAGAAGGGCTGCGAGGATCAACGCCAGGATGACCGACAGGGTCAGGATGTTGATGGCATAGCGGACCATGGCGTCAAAGAGGGGGCGTTCGTCCAGCGCCATCTCGACCAGGCTGGCGTTCATGCTGGAGGGCTTGTCAGACACGCCGATAATGCGATTGCCCCCGTGCATGAAGGTCATGCCGGCCTGCATGATTGCATCCAGCGGATTGGACGCCTGCAGGTCGAAGGCGGCATCAATCATCGGCGGGCTGTCGGGGCTGAGCACCAGCTTGCGGGCGTCGTCGCGGCGTACCACGATGACCAGAACGCCGGCCCGGTCGAGCAGCTCCTCGCGCAACGGCCGCGAAACGGAGCCGTCAGCCGCCGCCTCGACCGCCAGCGCCGCGATCTCGGCGGTGGCGACACGCTGCTTGAGCCAGTTGATGCGGAAATTGGCGATCGAGGGCACAAACACCAGAAGTTCGCCGATCATCAGGAAGATAGCGGCGAGCACCAGCACCTTGCCGGTGAGCCCGGAGACCGGCGATGATCTTGCCCGCTTCTGGCGCGGTTCGCTTTGCTCGCTCAAACAGCTACCCTGATCTTTCCGGCGCCTGAGGCAGGATCGTGCGGACCCTGAAAGACCTCAGCCAAACATCTTCAACCAACCAATGACCTTGCGGACCAATGGTTTCCGCGGCAAATCGGAATAATAGCTGGTCGCGGCGCGCTTGGAAACTTCGGTCAGTGTCGGATAGGCGGCGACCATGTCGATCATCGCCTTGATCTTGAGTTTCGAAGACATCGCCAGCGCCCACGGCTGGATCAGTTCGCCCGCCTTCGGTCCCACGATCGAGCAGCCCAGTATGTCGCCCTTGGCCGACACCACGGCCTTGATCATGCCGGAGGTCTTGCGCTCCGCCTGGGCGCGGTCATTGTCCTTGAAGCGCCAGCGCAGCACCTTGAAGCCGGGATGGCTGTCATTTGCCTGGGCTTCGGTCAGGCCAATGTGGGCAAGCTCGGGATCGGTGTAGGTTACCCATGGAATGAAGCGCGTTTCGTTCTTCACCGGCAGCCGGAACAGGATGGACCGAACGGCTAGCCCCGCCTGGTACCCTGCAACGTGGGTGAACTGCAGGCCGCCCGCCACATCGCCAATGGCGTATACCTTGCGGTTGGAGGTCTTCAGCGAGGCGTCCACCTTGATGCCGCGGCGGTCATACTCAATGCCGGCAGCTTCCAGGTTGAGCCCGTCGACATTGGGCTTGCGGCCCGCTGCCACCAGCAGGTGCGTGCCGGTGATGGTCTCGGGACTGCCGCCGTCACCCTGCAGGGTAATGGTCACGCCCTTGCCGGTCTGGGCCACGCCGGCGATCTTGACGCCTGCACGAATGCTGATCCCCTCGGCCTTCAGATGCTCGAGCACGATGGCGGTCAGTTCCGGGTCATCCTTGCCCAACGGCGTGAACGCTTCCAGCACCGTTAACTGCGCACCCAGGCGGCGATGGGCTTGCGCCATTTCCATGCCGATCGGACCGCCCCCGATGATGATCAGGTGATCTGGCAGTTCACGGTTGTCGAACAGGGTCTCATTGGTGAAGTAGTCCACCTTGTCGAGGCCGGGAACGGGCGGTGCTGCCGGCGACGAGCCGGTGGCAATGACGAAGCGGCGCGCGGTGATGCGCTGGCCACCCGCCTCGACTGTGCCGGCATCGACAAAGCGTCCCGCAGCGCGAATGACGGTGACGCCGAGGCCTTCGAACCTCTCCTGGCTGTCATGGGGTTCGATGGCGGCGATGACCGACCTGACGTGATCGTTTACGCGTGCGAAGTCCACCTTTGGCTTCTGCGGAGCAATGCCGAAGGCCTCGCCGGAGGTAAAGGCATGGGCATGGCCGGCGGCAGCCAGCAGCGCCTTGGAGGGCACGCAACCATAGTTCAGGCAGTCGCCCCCCATCTTGCCCTTCTCGATCAGCACCACCTTCTCGCCGAACTGGGCTGCCGCCGCAGCCACCGAGAGGCCCCCGGAGCCCGCTCCGATGACGCAGATATCACAATCGATCGCGCTCATGAGCGGGCCTTCCATTTCCTGACCGCGACAGGGATCAGGGCAACCACGCCAAGCGCTGCGAAGGCGGCCAGCAGCTGCGGCGTGACCAGCGCGCCGGCATCAAGGGTGAACTGGCAGTTGGCCGCGCCCTGTTCGGCGACACAGGCCATGTGCGCCTGCCGTTGCGCGGTGATGATAGAGTCGAGGCCCGATCCAAGGACCGAGAAGGCGAAGGTACCGGGAATGATGCCGATCAGCGTGGTGATGGCATAGGTGCCCAGCGGCACACCGGCGAGCGCCGGGGCAATGTTGATCAGCCAGAACGGGAACACCGGCACCAGGCGCAGGAACAAGAGATAATGGAAGGCGTCTTCGCGAAAGCCCTTTGACAGCCGGCTCATCCACGGGCCGGCCCGGCTGGCCAGGGCTTCGCCCAGCGATGTCCGGGCGACCAGGAATATCACTATTGCACCAGCGGTTGCCGCCAGCACGGTAAGGAAGCCACCCGCCAGCCAGCCGAAAAGGAAACCGCCGAGGATGGTGAGCAACGAGGCGCCGGGCAGCGACAGCGACACGGCGGTGGCATAAACGCCGAAATAGATCAGGCCCGACAGCACCGCATTGTTGCTGACGAAACCGATCAGCGCGTCGCGATTGTCTGCGATGGCGGTGAGCGACAGGTAATCCTGCAGGCCCGCCGCCCAGGCTGCCGCGATGGCGCAAAGCAGCATCGCCAGTGGTCCCCAGCGGCGCAACAGCGCGCCGCGGGTGGAGGAGGCGCGCGCCGCTGCCTCTTCCAGGGCAATTCGCTCAGACATTTCCTGTTGGTCTTTCTTCATCTGGTTCAGTAAGGCGCGGCGGCCATGCGGTTGCAAGCACATGCTGACAACCGGGCCCGGCCCGCATGTCGTGGTTACGAAGGTGCGGCAAAGTGGTGCAGTGCGGAAGAGGGTGTCACCTGCTTGTGATCAGTAATGACCAGACGTGACAGACAGCCCCGTCCTGCGGCAAATAATGAATCCGCTAGTGAATTGACTTGTCGCGGACGGGCCCGTATAAGCGCGCGCAGGTTTTCTCCCGGCAGTCTGGGTTCGGTCCATTGCAGCGCAAACCGGCGCAGGGCCCGCCTTTCAGCCGGAAATCAAAGCGTCTGGAGATCAAGACATGAAACGTACGTTTCAACCGAGCAAGCTGGTGCGCAAGCGCCGTCATGGCTTTCGCGCCCGCATGGCCACTGTCGGCGGCCGCAAGGTGATTGCACGCCGCCGCGCCCGCGACCGCGCCCGCTTGAGCGCTTAACGCGCCGGTGCGCCCGGCCCAGGCCAGGATCACAAACATTGGTGGAACATCTGAAGCGGCGGCAGGACTTTCTTGCCGCCGCCTCTGCGCTTGTATGCGCGAAAAGGGCCTGCGTGGTGCAGGCGCGTGACCGGGGCGACGGCGGCGATGCCAGGATCGGCTTCACGGTCACGAAAAAGCTTGGCAATGCCGTCATCCGCAATCGCATCAAGCGGCGCCTGCGCGAAGCCGTGCGCACTGCATCGGGACTGGACCTCAAGCGCGGGCACGACTATGTGTTCATCGGCCGCGCAGCCACGGCGGCGCAGGACTTCGAGGCACTGGTCAGCGACCTGATCAGCGCCACGCAGCGGTTGAACGAAGGCAAGACCGATCCGCCACGGCAGCGGGGCGCGTTCAGGACAGCAAAATCCGGTCGTTCAGGACCGAACGGCAACGAGCGAAACGGCGGGACAAGGCAGAACCGGCAATGATGAAACCCCAGGACGACAAGAAGAACTTCATTCTTGCGATGGTGCTGATGTTCGGCGTCATCCTGCTGTGGCAGACGTTCTGGGCAAAGCCTGCCCTGCAGGACGCCCAGCAACAGGCGGAACAGCAGATCAGCCAGGGTCAGACACCGCAACAGCAGACCGGCATTCCCCAGGCGCCCGCTGCCGGGGGTGGCAACGCGGTGCCGCAAGCCCAACCGGGCACTACGCCGGTGCCGGGCGGCGCCACCGGCCTGCCGCGCGACACTGCGCTCGAACAGTCGCCCCGCATACCCGTCGACACGCCAACCGTTTCGGGCAGCATCAACCTGAAGGGTGCCCGCCTCGACGACCTGCGGCTCAAGGAATACCAAGAGACGGTCGACAAGACCTCGCCAACGATCGTGCTGCTGTCGCCAGCCAACACGACCGGCACCTATTTCGCCGAGCAGGGCTGGGTGCTGCCGCAAGGCGCCACCAACAAGCTGCCAGGTCCGGACAGCGTGTGGACCGCTCCCGCAAATGCGAAACTTACCCCGGATACGCCGGTCACGATGAGCTGGGACAATGGCGAAGGGCTGACTTTCTCCAAGACCGTTTCGATCGACGCTGACTACATGGTCACCATCGAGCAGGGCGTCGCCAACAACACCGGGACAGCGGTGAACCTGTTCCCCTATGCGCGCATCCAGCGCCAGGGCATGCCGCAGACCGCCGGTATCTACGTTCTCTTCGAAGGTCTCAACGCGGTGCTGGGCGGCACGCTTGAAGAGATCACCTATTCCGACCTTGCCGATGACACCGCAACCCCGTTTTCGCAGAAAAGCACCGGCGGCTGGCTGGGCATCCAGGACAAGTACTGGGCAACTGCGCTCATCCCGGACCAGAAGCTGGAGTTTACAGGCACGCTGCGCCATCTGAAGCTCGGCCAGACCGATGCCTTCCAGGCCGACTATCTCACCGCCCAGCCGGTGACCGCAGCGCCGGGAGGGTCTGCCAGCTTCACCTCGAAGGTGTTCGCCGGCGCCAAGAAGTCGATCCTGATCGACGAGTACCAGGACAAGCTCGGCATCGACAAGTTCGAGCTGATGGTGGACTGGGGCTGGTTCTACTTCATCACCAAGCCGCTGTTCGGCCTGCTGCACTGGATCAACGGACTGGTGGGCAACTTCGGCGTGGCCATCCTCGTGGTAACAGTTCTGCTGAAGCTGCTGTTCTTCCCGCTGCAGAACAAGTCGTACGCCTCGATGAGCAAGATGAAGAAGCTTGCCCCCGAGATGGAGAAGATCAAGCAGCGCTTCCCCGACGACCGGATGAAGCAGCAGCAAGCGATCATGGAGATGTACAAGAAGGAAGAGGTCAATCCGCTGTCTGGCTGCTGGCCGGTGCTGATCCAGATCCCGGTGTTCTTCGCGCTGTACAAGGTGATCTACGTCACCATCGAAATGCGCCACGCGCCGTTCGTCGGCTACCTCCAGGACCTCTCGGCGCCTGATCCGACCTCGCTGTTCAACCTGTTCGGCCTGCTGCCGTTCGAAGTACCCACATTCCTGCTGATCGGCTTCCTGCCAATCCTGATGGGCATCACCATGTGGATCCAGATGCGTCTCAACCCGACGCCGCCGGACCCGGTGCAGGCGATGATCTTCAACTGGATGCCGGTGTTCTTCACCTTCCTGCTGGCGTCGTTCCCGGCAGGCCTGGTGCTGTACTGGACGTGGAACAACCTGCTGTCGATCCTGCAGCAGTCGTACATCATGAAAAAGCACGGCGTCGAGATCAACCTGCTGGGCAACATGAAGGATGCCCTGGGCCTTGGCAAAAAGAACAAGGACGAGCCCGGCAAGTAAGCTGCCGGGCCCGGCAGGCTCATCCCCATGCGCGAGTACGAGCCGGAAGAGATCGAAAGCGGACGCCTGCTGTTTGCCGGCGGCGTGGTGTTCCGGATGGGCGTGGCCAAACTGAGCCAGCTGCCGCCCGCCTATCCGCTTGAAGTGGCCTTTGCCGGGCGGTCAAACGTCGGCAAGTCATCGCTGCTCAACGCACTCACCGGCCGCAAGGACATCGCCCGCACCTCCAACACCCCGGGCCGCACCCGCGAGCTCAACTATTTCGAGGTGGGCGAAGGCCAGGTGGCGCTCGTCGACATGCCGGGATATGGCTATGCGCGCGCCCAGAAATCACTGGTGAAGTCCTGGCAGTCGATCATCATGGGGTATCTGCAAGGACGGCCCAATCTGCGCCGGGTGTTCGTGCTGATCGATTCACGCCACGGCATCAAGGCCAACGACATCGAGACCCTGGACCAGCTGGACGAGGCCGCGGTGAACTACCATATCGTGCTGACCAAGGCCGACAAGCTCAAGGCGGCCGAGCGGGACAAGGTGCTGGACGCCACGGCCAAGGCCATCGCCAGACGCCCGGCAGCATTTCCCGATGTCATCATCACCTCGTCGGAAAAGGGCTGGGGCATCCCCGAACTCAGGGCCGAAATCGCTGGCATGCTGGGTTGAAGACCCGCTAAATCGCCTTGAACGGTCGCGTTTTTGTTCGCAATGACAAGCCAATCCGCTATAAGGCGGGCTTGCCCGAACCGCCCTCGCATGAAGCCACCGGAATGACCACTGAAAACCATACCCAGGACATTGCCCGCGTCTTGTCTGAAGCCCTGCCGTTCATGCAGCGCTATGACGGCCAGACCGTCGTGGTGAAGTATGGCGGTCATGCGATGGTCGATCCAGAACTGTCGGCCAAGTTCGCCCGCGACATGGTGCAACTGAAGCTGTCCGGCATCAACCCGATCGTGGTGCATGGCGGCGGCCCGCAGATCGGCGCCATGCTGGACCGGCTGAAGATCGAAAGCCGTTTCGAGGACGGCTTGCGCGTCACCGACAAGGCGACCATGGAAGTGGTCGAGATGATCCTTGCGGGCTCAATCAACAAGTCCATCGTCGCCGCTATCCAGAAGGCGGGCGGCAAGGCCATCGGCATCTCCGGCAAGGATGGCAATCTGTGCGTGGCGACGCGCCTGACGAAGACCCGCATCAACAAGGACACCGGCAAGGAAGAACAGGTCGACCTGGGCTTCGTCGGCGATCCGGGCAAGATCAACCCGGAAATCCTGCACACCATCCTGCAATCCGAAGCGATCCCCGTTATCGCGCCGACTGGCGTCGGCCGCGACGGCGAGACCTACAACGTCAATGCCGACACCTTCGCCGGCGCCATCGCGGTCGCGATGAAGGCCAAGCGGCTGCTGCTGCTGACCGACGTGGCGGGCGTGCTGGACAAGGACAAGAACCTGCTGTCCGAACTGACCCTGGGCGACATCGACCGGCTGGCGGAGGACGGTACCATTTCCGGCGGCATGATCCCCAAGCTGGAAAGCTGCGCCTCGGTGGTGCGCGGCGGCGTGGAAGGCGTGGTCATCACCGACGGGCGCGTGCCGCACTGCGTGCTGCTGGAACTGCTGACCCCGCACGGCGTTGGCACCCGCATCTCTGAACGCCAGACAAAGTGAGCCATATGAGCGCGCCCGGATTCAATCACGTCGAGACCTGGATCTTCGACCTCGACAATACGCTCTACCCGGCGTCATGCCGGCTGTTCGACCAGATCGACGTGCGCATGGGCGAGTTCATCTCCAGCCTGTTGCAGGTGGACCGGACCGAGGCGCGGCGCATCCAGAAGGATTATTTCTACACGTACGGCACGACGCTGCGCGGGCTTATGGAAGAACACCGCATCGACCCGGACACCTTTCTCGACTATGTGCACGACATCGATCATTCGCCGGTGCCGACCAACCCGTTGCTGGCCACCCATCTTGAGGCGCTGCCGGGCCGCAAGCTCGTTTTCACCAACGGCACCGTGCGCCACGCCGAAAACGTCATGCACCGGATCGGCGTGACCCACCTGTTTCACGGCATCTTCGACATCGTACATTCGGACTTCATTCCGAAGCCGTCGCGCGGACCCTACGAGAAGTTCATTGCGGAACACCAGGTGGACCCGGCTCGCGCCGCCATGTTCGAAGATATCGCCCGCAATCTCGAGGTGCCTGCAGCACTGGGCATGACCACGGTGCTGGTGCGCGACGACCACAACGAGGACGGCGCGATGATCAACAAGCTGAACGGCGATGCCGACGGCGCGCCGTACGTGCACCACCTCACCAACGACCTTGCCGGATTCCTCGGCCGGATCGTGGCCCCCTGACCGATCACAAACAATACATCCGCCATTCAGGAGTTGAATCCATGAGCCACGCCAAGCTGCAAGCCACCATCGAGAAGGCCTGGGAAGAGCGCGATGCCGTTACGCCCAAGACCAGGGGGGCCGTGCGCGAGGCAGTGGACAAGGCGCTGCTGCTGATGGACAGCGGCAAGGCCCGCGTGGCCGAGCGCGGCAGCGACGGCAACTGGAGCGTCAACCAGTGGCTGAAGCAGGCAGTGTTGCTGTCGTTCCGGCTCAACGACATGACCACCATCGCCAACGGCCCCGGCAAGGCCAAGTGGTGGGACAAGGTACCGTCCAAGTTCGATGGCTGGGGGGCGAAGGAATTCCGCAAGGCAGGTTTCCGTGCCGTGCCGAACTGCGTGGTGCGCCGGTCAGCCTATATCGCGCCGTCGGTGGTGCTGATGCCGTCATTCGTCAATCTCGGCGCCTACGTGGACTCAGGCACCATGGTCGACACCTGGGCGACCGTGGGCTCGTGCGCCCAGATCGGCAAGAACGTGCACCTGTCGGGCGGCGTCGGTATCGGCGGCGTGCTGGAGCCGCTGCAGGCAGGCCCAGTCATCATCGAGGACAACTGCTTCATCGGCGCGCGCTCGGAAGTGGTCGAGGGCTGCATCGTGCGCGAAGGCGCGGTACTGGGCATGGGCGTCTATATCGGCAAGTCCACCAAGATCGTGGATCGCGCCACCGGTGAGGTGATGTACGGCGAAGTGCCTCCGTACTCGGTGGTGGTTTCCGGCACCATGCCCGGCAAGCCGATGCCGAATGGCGAGCCCGGCCCGTCACTCTATTGCGCGGTGATCGTGAAGCGGGTCGATGAGAAGACCCGCTCCAAGACCTCGATCAACGAACTGCTGAGGGATTGAGCCGGACCGTGCCCGACCCCGTCGCCATCCTGCAAGACCTGATCCGCTGTCCATCCGTCACGCCAGCGGAAGCAGGCGTGCTGGACTACATGGAAAACCTGATGAAGCCGCATGGCTTCACCTGCACGCGGATGCCTTTCAGCGAAGACGGCACGGCGGACGTGGACAACCTGTTCGTGCGCCTTGGCGCTTCCGGCCCGCATTTTTGTTTTGCCGGCCACGTCGACGTGGTGCCGCCGGGCGCCGACAGCCTGTGGCGGTATCCGCCGTTTGCCGCCGAGATTCATGACGGGGTGATCTATGGCCGCGGCGCCTGCGACATGAAAGGCTCGGTGGCGGCATTCTGCGCGGCCGCCATCGGCTTTGCAGCCGATCATGACGGCAGGCTGCCCGGTTCCGTGTCGCTGCTGATCACCGGTGACGAGGAAGGCATCGCCATCAACGGCACGGTGAAGATGCTGGCCGAACTCAAGCGCCGTGGCGAGGTACCTGACGTGTGCGTGGTGGGCGAACCGACCTGCCCGCAGGTTTTCGGCGACACCGTCAAGATCGGCCGGCGAGGTTCGATCCACTTCGAGATCACGTGGAACGGCGTGCAGGGTCACTCTGCATATCCGCACAAGGCTGTGAACCCGATCACCCCGCTGGCACGGCTGATCGATCGGGTGGCGGCGCATGAACTCGACAAGGGTAACCAGCACTTCGGCCCATCCACTTTGGCGGTGACCAATTTCGACACCGGCAACCCGGCCAACAACGTCATTCCGGCCTCGGCCAATGCGCGCTTCAATGTCCGCTACAACACCGAACACACGGCTGACAGCCTGAAAGCCTGGGTAGAGCGCGAGTGCGAGACGGTGAAGCAGCAGATGGGAGGCGAGTTTTCCATCGCCGTCGTGGAAGGCGCCGACGCCTTCATGACCGAGCCGGGCCCGTTCGTCTCGACCATCGTCAGCGCGGTGAAGGCAGAGACGGGCGTGACACCAAAACTGGATACGGGCGGGGGCACGTCGGACGCCCGTTTCATCAAGGATTATTGCCCGGTAGTGGAGTTCGGCCCGATCAACCAGACCATCCACCAGGCCAACGAGAACATTCCCGCCGCAGATCTTCAACTGCTGAGCCGGGTTTACCGGCGAATGCTGGATGACTGGTTCGCGGAGGTCTCCGCGTGAGTTTTGCCATTCATGCGGTACGCGCGCTCAAGACCGCCTGGCAGGTGATATGCCTCGACAAGCAGGGGCTGAACGGCTTCGCGCGGGACAGGGAGGCGTTCTGGACCTCGTTCAAGGCATTCTTCCTCGTTGCGCCGATCTATCTCTATTCCTCCATCATGGGCGCGCGGCTGTCGTCGCCGCCGGTGGATGAGCCTTCCCTGCCCGGGTCGTTTGCGCTGCTGGCGCTGTTGTGGGTGCTGTGGCCATGGATGATGCTGACCATCAGCCAGATGCTGGGCGCCGAACGCAATTACGTGCGCTATGTCATCGCCTACAACTGGACCAGCGTGTTCATCGTGGCGGCCATCGTGCCGGTGCTGCTGTTGCGGCAGATGGGCATTGCCGGGCCAGGGCTTGCAGCGCTGCTCAGCCTCGGCGTCATCGGCTGGTCGCTGTTCATGCGCTGGTTCGTGGCGCGGCACGGGCTCGAGGTCAATGCACCCATCGCCGTGGCCCTGGTGGCAGGCGATCTGGCGTTGTCCATCGCCGGCAGCTTCCTGATTTGAACACCAGAAATCAGTAATCGACTGACACCAGATAGAGCCCGTCCGGCGGCGCAACGGGACCGCAAGCGGACCGGTCTGCTGCATCGAGCGCCGCCCGGACGTCCGCCGCTGTCCACTTGCCCTCACCTGCCAGCTTGAGCGTGCCCACCAGCGAACGCACCTGGTTGTGCAGGAACGAGCGGGCCGAAGCATAGACCACCACCTCCGCGCCCTCGCGCACCACGTCGAGCCTGTCGAGCGTCTTGACCGGCGACTTCGACTGGCACTGGGCGGAACGGAAGGTGGTGAAATCGTGATGTCCTACCAGCGTCTGCGCGGCCTCGTGCATGGCTTGCGTCTCAAGCGCGTGGGGCACCCACCACACCCGGTTGCGGTCAAGTGCGGGTGGCGGCTGGCGGTCAAGGATGCGAAAGCGGTAGTGCCGGGAGGTGGCCGAGAAACGGGCGTGGAAGTCCTCGTCGACGATTGCAACATCCAGCACGCTGACGGGGTCCGGGCGAACTTGAGCGTTGATGGCACCCATCAGCTTGCCGGGCTTCCAGTCCTTCTGAAGGTCCACGTGCGCCACCTGGCCCATCGCATGAACGCCGGCATCGGTGCGGCCCGCACCGGACACGGTGACGTCTTCTTCTCCCAGCCGCATAATGGCGTCTTCCAGCGCCGCCTGCACCGACGGCTGGCCGTGCTGGCGCTGCCAGCCGGCAAACGGCGTGCCGTCATACTCGATGGTGAGCCGGTAGCGGGCCATGGCCTCAGTCCACCCGGCTGCCGGGGGCTGGCCTCAACCCGTTCAGAAAGGCATCAAGGTCCATGGGGCCCTTGCCCTCGCGCTGCAGCCTGACCGGCCGTATCGCGCCAGTCAGACAGCCGATCGCCAGGCGGTCATCAAGTACGGTGGCCGGCGCGCCGGAAAGCCGGGATTCGGGTTCCACCTCAAGCAGCTTGACCCGCACCGGTTTGTCCGGCCCGGGCAGCAGGCACCAGGCACCTGGAAAGGGCGACAGGCCATGGACGTGGCGCAGCACCTGCGCTGCCGGGCGGTTGAAGTCGATGTGCGCCTCGGCCTTGGAAATCTTCTCGGCATAGGTCACGCCGTCTTCCGGCTGGGGAACGGCGTCCAGCTTGCCGTCCCGTTCGAGCCGGGCCAGCACCGCCGACATCGCTCCGGCACCGGCCTGCGCCAGCTCGTCATGCAGCGCGCCGGCGGTGGTCCGGCCGGTGATGGCGGTTCTCGCCTCGCTCACCACCGGGCCGGTATCGAGGCCCTCGCCCATCTGCATGATGGCGACGCCGGTCTGGTCATCGCCAGCCATGATGGCGCGCTGGATGGGCGCTGCTCCGCGCCAGCGCGGCAGCAGCGAGGCGTGCACGTTGAGGCAGCCATGCCGCGGCGCGGCGAGGACAGGCCTGGGCAGGATCAGGCCATAGGCCACCACCACGGCAATGTCGGCGCCAAGGGCTGCCAACGCCGCCTGCTCCGCCTCGTCACGCAACGACTTGGGCGTGCGAACCTCGATGCCGTGGCTTTCAGCGAAAACGTGCACCGGCGACTTGCGCTCTTCCATGCCGCGGCCTGCCGGGCGGGGCGGCTGGGTGTAGACGCAAACGACTTCGTGGCCGTCAGCAATCATCCGGGCGAGAGTGGGCACGGCAAAGTCCGGCGTGCCCATGAAGATGCAGCGCAGGCTCACGCGGTTTCCCGCTGCTGGCGGGCTATCTTGGTGAACTTGCGCACCACCATGGTGCGCTTCAGGCGCGACAGGTGGTCGATGAACAGGACACCGTTGAGATGATCGATTTCGTGCTGGATGCAGGTGGCCATCAGGCCGGTGCAATGCATCTCCTGTGGCTTGCCCTGCTCGTCGATGTACCTGACCTTCACTTCCGCCGGGCGTTCGACATCGTAGAACACGTCAGGAATGGACAGGCAGCCTTCCTCGTACACCGACGTCTCGTCGCTCGACCAGACGATCTCGGGGTTGATGAAGGCATGCGGATCCTTCGGCTTGTCTTCCTTGGCCAGGTCGATAACCAGCAGGCGGCGCGGAATGCCGACCTGCACGGCGGCAAGACCGATGCCCGGCGCGTCGTACATGGTCTGCAGCATGTCGCCCAGCAGCGTGCGCAAGTCATCGTCAACCCGCTCGACGGGTTGCGACATCTGTTTCAGTACCGGGTCCGGCAGCTTGACAATGGGTCGAATGGTCATGAACGCCCGTAATCCGCGCAAGAAATCTCTGCCACTGAGATAAGCATTCCCGGCTTGCCGGTCAATTGCCAGGCAGCGTCAGCCGTTGCGCGCCGAGATCCAGCGCGACAGCCGTGCCAGCGCCTCATCAAGGCTTGTGGGATCGCGCAGGTAGCACATGCGCACGAAGCCCTCGCCGCCGGGACCGAAGGTGCCGCCGGGCGACAGGCCGACATTGGCCTCGTCGATGATGCGCAACACCGCGGACAGGCTGTCGTCGAGCCCCTCGATGCGAATGAAATGATAGAAGGCGCCGCGCGGCATCTCGAAGCTGACGCCCTCAAGGCGGCCGAGCACTTCCGCCACCCGGTCGCGGGCGGTGCGCGCCATGGCAAGCTGCATGGCAAGAAACTCGTCGCCCTGCTCCAGCGCGGCCAAGGCCCCACGCTGCAGGAAGGTGGCAGTGCCGGAGGTATTGTACTGGATGATGCGCTCGATGGCCGGCCCGAGCGCCGCCGGCGCCTGCAGCCAGCCGATGCGCCAGCCAGTCATCGCCCAGTTCTTCGAGAAGGTGTTGACATAGATGACCCGTTCGTCGCGTTCGCACACGTCCATGAAGGATGGCGCGCGCTCGCCGTCGCCATGGTGGAAGCGGCCATACACCTCGTCGGCAATGATCCAGATGCCGGCAGCCCGCGCCATGTCGCGGATAGCCAGCAGGTCTTCGCGGCTGGCCACCCAGCCGATCGGGTTGGACGGCGAGATCAGGCAGATGGCCCGGGTGCGCGGACCGATGCTGTCGCGCATTCGGTCGAGATCGAGCGACCAGGTACGATCCTCGTATTGCATCGGCACGAACACCGGCACCGATCCCATCATGCGGATGGGTCCGGGAAAGTTCGGCCAGGCAGGCGAGGGAATGATCACCTCGTCATCCTTGTCGAGCAGCAATTGCAGCGAAGTCTGGATGGCCTGCATGCCGCTGCCGGTGACGAAAAACCGCTCTGCAGAGAAAGGTCCCGGCCAGAACCGGTCATGGTAGGTGGCCAGCGCCTGGCGCAATTCCGGAATGCCCCGCTGCCAGGTGTAGAAGGTTTCGCCGGCATGCAGCGACGCGGCGGCCGCATCGCAGATGAATTGCGGCGTGGGCAGGTGGCCCTCACCGGTCCACAGCGGAATGAGGCCCTGACGGCCAAAGCCGTGGTTGACGGCGCGCAAGATGCCGCTGTCGGGTTCATCGCGCTGGCTCTTGCGAATGCCCGCGATCAGCTGTTCGGGAACAAGGGAATGCATCAGCATGTCTCATTGATGTGGCCAGGCCGATGCCTACTGCGGCTTTCCGGCGCCGGCAAATGAAAAAACCCGGCCCGCCTGCGGGGCGGACCGGGATGGAAAGCCAACCAGGCAGCAGCTTACTTCTTCTTGCTCAGCAGGTCGCGGATTTCCGTCAGCAACTGCACGTCTGCCGGCGGGGCAGCAGGTGCGGCAGGGGCGGCTTCTTCCTTCTTCTTCATGCTGTTGGCGGCCCTGACGACCATGAACAGGATGAAGGCGATGATCAGGAAATTGACCACCGCCGTGAGAAAGTTGCCATATGCAAGCACAGCGCCCTGCTCCTTGGCGGCAGCGAGCGTACTGGCCGTCACGCCCTCAGCCAGTGGCGCGAACATGTTGCTGAAATCGACACCGCCGGTGATGGCGCCCACAACCGGCATGATGATGTCGTCAACCAGCGAACTGACGATCAGGCCGAATGCCCCGGCGATGATGACGCCGACAGCCAGATCGAGCACATTGCCCTTGAACGCAAATTCCTTGAATTCCTTCAACATTGTCTGGTTCCCCTCCAGTGTTTTGAAGCTGCGGAAATCCGCAGCCTGTTTCATCCGCCAGAAGCGTCGTCTGGCGAAAACCTGCGCAGGATAGTCCCGGCGGAAGCTTTTACAACTCCCCGGAACTCGTCCGTGCACGTCGTCCAATAGTCGCAGCCACAGATTGCCTCACAAGTCGCATCTGCTAATCTGCCCTGCAAATGGCTGTGCCGGCCCCTCAATCACTGGCAGTGGCAGAGCCGGAGCGAAGAAGGCACGTTGCGATGCTGTCGACCTGGGGCGTCATACTGATCGCACTTGGATATGTTGGCGTGCTGTTCGCCATCGCAGCCTATGGCGACCGGGTGTCCGGCTTCCGCCGCGGCTTCAGCCGCCCCTATGTGTATGCGCTTTCCATCGCTGTCTACTGCACCTCCTGGACGTTCTACGGCAGCGTCGGGCTTGCCTCGACAACCGGCTACGACTTCCTCGCCATCTATCTCGGACCCATCCTGCTGATCGGGTTGGGTTGGCCGCTGATCAGGCATATCGTCAACCTGTCCAAGAGCCAGAACATCACTTCCATCGCGGACTTCCTGGCGGCACGCTATGGCAAGAACCAGTTGCTGGGCGGACTTGCTGCCGGCGTCGCCGTCATCGGCATCATCCCGTACATCTCGCTGCAGCTTAAGGCAGTGGCCCTGTCTCTTTCAGTCCTCGGACCGCTGGGCGTCGAGACGAGCAAGCTCGAAACGCCCTTCGGCGACATGCCGATGTTCATCGCCATCACAATGGCCGTGTTCGCCATGCTGTTCGGCACGCGCCACGCCGATGCCACCGAGCACCAGGACGGCCTGATCCTGTCGGTCGCCGCAGAGAGCGTGGTCAAGCTGGTCGCGTTCATGGTGGTGGGCATGGCGATTACCTTCTGGCTGATGGGCGGCCCCGCCTCGCTGTACGAAAGGGCCGTCAACGACCAGACCATAGGCACCCTGTTCACCGCGCCTCCGGACCCAAGCCGGTTCATCACCATGACCCTGCTGTCGCTGTTCGCGATCATCCTGCTGCCCCGCCAGTTTCACGTCACGGTGGTCGAGAACACCTCGATCGACGACGTGCGCAAGGCAGCCTGGATGTTCCCGCTCTACCTGGTGGCGATCAACATTTTCGTGGTGCCCATCGCCATTGCCGGCATGATTGCCTTCAAGGGGCAGCCCATCGACGGGGACATGTTCGTGCTGGCGCTGCCGGTGACCCAGGGTGAAAGCCTGCTGGCCATGCTGGCGTTCATCGGTGGTCTGTCTGCCGCCACCGCCATGGTCATCGTGGAAACCGTGGCGCTGTCGATCATGGTGTGCAACTCGATCGCGGTGCCGTTGATGTTGCGGTCGTCAAATCGCAGCATGTGGCAGGACGACGTCACCGGCAGCATCCTGCAGATCCGCCGGGTTGCCATCGGCGTGATCATCGTGCTGGCCTATTCCTATTACCTGATGATCGGCAACAATGCCGCCCTGGCCCAGACGGGCCTGGTTTCGTTCGCCGCGATTGCCCAGTTTGCGCCGGCGTTCTTCATCGGGCTGGTCTGGTCGCGGGGCAATGCGCGCGGAGCTATGGCGGGGCTCATGGCGGGTTTCGCCCTGTGGGCCTATACGCTGCTGCTGCCGTTGTTCGCCGATGCCGGGTGGCTGGGCTACAGCTTCATCGCGAACGGGCCGTGGGGCATAGACTGGCTGCGGCCGCGGCAACTCTTCAGCAGTGATTTCGACGCGCTGACGCACGGCATTTTCTGGTCGCTGTTCGTCAACACCGCGGTCTATCTGCTGGTGTCGCTGATGACTTCGAGCGACCCCATCGAACGGATGCAGGCCCAGGCCTTCGTGCCCAGCAGCCAGAACGCTGCAACCGCCTCGATCAAGCCGCGCAACATAAACGTCAGCATGCGCCAGGTCGAAGCGACCGTGGAACGGTATCTGGGCAAGGAGCGCAGCAAGCGGTCATTCGATGAGTTCCACCTGCAGAACGGCAGCCATTCCGGCAGCGGCTCGATCGCTGACCCGGAGGCGCTGAAGTTCGCCGAGCGGCTGCTGGCCAGCGCCATCGGCATTGCTTCGGCCCGCGTGGTGATGGCGCTGCTGCTGCAAAGGGGAACCGAGAACACCCGCGGCGCAATGCGCCTGCTCGATGATGCATCGGACGCGATCGTCTACAACCGGGACCTGCTCCAGTCAGCCATTGACCACGTGCAGCAGGGCATCGCCGTGTTCGATCACGACCTGTCGCTGGTTTGCTGGAACAACCAGTTCCGCAACCTGCTGTCGCTGCCGCCGGATATGGGCAAGGTCGGCGTGCCGCTGGGCGAGGTCCTGTCGCGTCTGGACCAGCACTTCGTCTATGAAAGCCGCTCGCTGTCGGATGCGCATACCCAGGTGCTTCGGCTGATGGTCATGCAGTCGGAACCATTCCAGATTGTTCGCAAGGACGACTCGCTGGTGCTTGAAGTGCGCAGCAACGCCATGCCGGACGACGGGCGGGTGCTGACCTTTACCGACATTACCGAGCGCGTGCAGACCGCAAAGGCGCTGGAACAGCGGGTGCAGGAGCGCACCCACGAACTGACTGCCCTCAACACCCAGCTGGAAACGGCCCGCGCCCAGGCAGTGGAGGCAAATGCCGGCAAGACCCGCTTCATCGCTGCCGCCTCGCATGACATCCTGCAGCCACTGAACGCGGCACGTTTGTTCACCGCCTCATTGATGGACCGCACGGCGCGGACGAGCGAGGGGGAACTGGTTCGCAATGTGGACCAGTCGCTTGAAGCCGTTGAGGAGATTTTCTCCGCATTGCTGGACATTTCACGTCTTGACGCCGGGGCAATCAACCCCGACGTGACACGGTTTGCCTTGGGTGACCTGCTCAACCAGCTCAGGACCGAGTTTTCGATGGCCGCCGCCGAAAAGGGACTCAAGCTCACCATCGTTCCCTCAAGCCAGGTGGTGCTGTCGGACCGGAGACTGCTGCGGCGCATCCTGCAGAACCTGCTGAGCAATGCCATCAAGTACACCAGAACCGGCAAGGTGCTGATGGGTTGCCGGCGGCGCGGCAACAGCTTGCTTGTCGAAGTGCATGATACCGGTCCCGGCATTCCGGCCGACAAGCAGAAAGTGGTCTACCGGGAGTTCGAACGGCTGGATCACAAGGGATCGGAAGTCTCAGGACTGGGGCTTGGCCTGTCCATCGTCCAGCGCATGGCGCGCGTGCTGGATCATCCGCTCAGCCTGCGTTCGGACGCGGGAGGGGGATGCATGTTCCAGCTGCAATTGCCAGTCGCCTCGAGCCAGAACCTGCCGATCGAACAGTCACGCCCAGCGCCACTGCCAGGCACTGCGCGGCTGGCCGGCCTGTCAGTGCTGGTGGTGGACAACGAGCCGGCGATCATCGACGGCATGACCAGCCTGCTGCTCGGCTGGGGCTGCAAGGTGGCAAGCGCACGGACAGCCGCCGCCGCCCGCAAGCTGCTGGATGGCTCACCCGGCGAGACCGGCCGGTTCGACGTGGTGTTGATGGATTATCACCTCAACCGCGAGAACGGCCTGGACCTGATCGCCGAGCTGCGCAGACGCGGCGGGCACCGGTTTGCGGCAGCACTCATCACCGCTGAACGGTCAGCGGAGGTGCAGGCTCGAGCCGAGGCTGAAGACGTTGTCTATCTCAGGAAGCCGGTGCGGCCGGCCATCCTGCGCAATGTCCTGTCAATGACCCGGCTGCGGCAGGAAGCGGCGGAATGATCCGGCGAGCACTCAGCCCGCGTATTCGCCGGCTTTCGCCCCATCTGAAGGTTCGCCATCGACCCGCGATGCGGCAATCACCGCCTGGGTCCGGCTCTCCACGTTCAGCTTTTGCAAGATGGCCGAGACGTGCGCCTTGATGGTCGCCTCGGACACGGACAGCTCATAGGCGATCTGCTTGTTCAAGAGGCCCTCGCGCAGCATCATCAGCACGCGCATCTGCTGCGGCGTCAGGGTTGCCATGCGCCGGGCGATGTCGTCGGCTTCGTTGTCGCCGCACTGGTCAAGGCTGATACCTTCGGGCACCCACTCCCCGCCATTCAGCACGGTGGAGATGGCGAGCTGCATGTGCTGGACCGGCGTCGATTTCGGCACGAAGCCCGAGGCACCCAAGGTCAGGGCACGTGCGATGACCGCCGCATCCTCGGTGCCGGACACCACCACCACCGGCACCAGCGGAAACTGCGTCCGTACCAGCGCAAGGCCGGAAAAACCCTGCACGCCAGGCATCTTGAGATCGAGCAGGACGAGGTCAATGTCGGCGGTGGAGGACAGTATGGATATCACCTCACCGAGGGATCCGGCCTCTTCGAACCCTACGTCCCCGAGCGCATCCTGCAATGTCAGCCGCAAGGCATCGCGAAACAGCGGGTGGTCGTCTGCAAGGACAATCCGGTACCCCATAAACCTCGCTCCCTCATTCGCCGGGATTCCTCCTTGTGCCAGCGTTCTACCTGCCGTCTCCCGTCAGGGGTCATGACACGATGCGCCGGTCTTTTGGGCATTATTCAGACCTAATGATCCACATGTCCAGTGCAGATGTGAGAACTGCAGGTGCGGGCGCGCAACCGGCTGGCCCCACAATTGTCAAGGTTTGGCCCATCTGTCGCCCGGAAGCGCAAGCATCCTTTCAATCAGCAGAGGGGTCTGCTCAACAGATTAGCGGGTTTCCGGGTTCCAGCTGGCCAACAGGCTGCGGCTGCAAACCAAGACCCACACGCCATTGAAGGTCCCGGTGAAGGGGCCCCGGTGAAGGGACCCCGGTGGCAAAAGAGACGGTCGCGTGGCTCCTGTCGCCGTCCCGAGCAGCGCGATCCAAGCCCGCCCGGACCTCAGTCCGGGCGGGCAACCCTTTGCCTTTTCATACATGGCTGATGGACCCGTTCACACCCTGTCGGGCGGCGTATCGAACTGCCGCGCCATGTCGATGAACTTCTCCATCATCGAACGCAGATACCCCATCATCCGGTCGATGGCGGCCTCGTCCGGCAAGCGGATCACCACGCCGTCCTGCCTGCTATCCAGCTTCTTCTCGATGGTGGCGATCTTCAGTTCCAGCTGGCGGTTCTTCTGTTCGAGCCGGGAAATCTCGTCACGATAGGCATTGCGGTCATCGGCTGCGCTCTTGCAGATCCACTGGCCGGTGGCCCGCGAACATGCCGATATGTTGCCGGTTACCGTGTCGAGCCTGATGAACTGGTCGGTTCCGGTCTGGCGCAACTCATACCGTGGCCCGGTTTCGGCGGCTTGTGCGCCGGATATGGGCCCCAGGCCAATGCCCGCCGCCACTGTCAGTGCAACCGCCAGACATTCAATCCGGAATACATGTTGTTTCATGGCTGTGGCCCTTCCGCTGCTACCGAATGCCGCCCGCCTCCATGATATAGTAGCCTGTACACCCCGCGCAAAGGCCCGGCCCCCGGGCGGGGCTCAGCCGCGGCGAACCCAGGCTTCGAAGGCATCGAGCCAGATCGCAAAGAACTTGCGGCTTTCCTCGTCGGTCAGGTTGCCATCGGCATCGAACTTGGACGGCGCCTGGCCGACGAACATCTCCGGTTTGGACATGGTGAGCGCTTCAAGCCCGACGAGGTTCTGGCGCAGGTTATATTGCGACCGGGCCGTGCCCAGCGGGCCGCCAGAAGCGCCGACGATCCCCACCCGCTTGTCCTTGAACGGCTGGTTCTTGACCCGGCTGATCCAGTCGGTGGCGTTCTTCAGGCCGCCTGGAATGGAAAAGTTGTACTCCGGCGTGGAAATCAGCACGCCATCGGCAGCGCGAATCCGTTCCGCAAGGTCCTGGACGATCTGCGGCACGCCATTGGCCTGCTCGTCATCGCCATCATAAACCGGAAGGCCCTTTGGCGTGACGATATCCATGGTCATCGTGTCCGTTGCCATCCCGGCAAGGGTACGCAGCAGCGCAGTGTTGTAGGACTTCGTCCGCAGGCTTCCGGACAGCGCAACAATGTTCAGTTTGCCGGACATGGCAGGTCTCCAGTTCGGTGGTTCAGTGGAAAGGGTTCTAGATATTCAGTATGTGGCCCGGCCGCCGGAAAGGTCAAAGACGGCCCCGGTGGTGAAGCTGTTTTCCGGCGATACGATCCAGGCGATCATGTCGGCCGCCTCCCCAACCTTGAGAAACCGGTTACGCGGAATCTTTGACAGCATGTAGTCAATGTGCTCCTGACTCATCTGGTCGAATATGCGGGTCCTCGCGGCGGCCGGGGTGACGCAATTGACGGCGATGTCGTGCCCGGCCAGTTCCTTGCCCAGCGACTTGGTCAGCGCGATCACCCCCGCCTTCGATGCCGAGTAGGCACAGGCATTCGGATTGCCTTCCTTGCCAGCGACGGATGCGATGTTGCAGATGCGGCCGTAGCCCCGGTCAACCATGCCGGAAACCAACGCCCGGTTAACGAGGAAGGTTCCTGTGAGGTTGACCTCGATGACGCGTCGCCACTGATCCGCATCATAAGCTGCCACGCTGGCATTTGGGCCGGCAATGCCGGCGGAACTGACCAGGATCGACACCGGGCCAAGACGCGCCTCGGTGCTTGCAAGGCAATCAGCAATTGCAGCTTCGTCCGTCACGTCCACGGCAAAGCCTGCCGCCCCGCCCGGCAGCGAGGCAGCAGCCGCCCCGGCCAGAGGGCCGTCCATGTCCCATAGGGCGAGCCTGGCCCCCAGCGATGCGAGCTTCTGCGCCACGGCGAGGCCTATACCCTGCGCACCGCCGGTGACCACCGCCACCTGGCCCGTCATGTCCGTCCCACTCATCTGCTGGCCTCCCCGCCCGCCGTCATGTCATGCCATATCGAACAGCAGAAACTCCGACCCGTCGAGGGCCTCGATGCGGATGGAAGGTTCGTCCCTGATGGCGAGGCCGTCGCCACGGCGCAGCTGTTCGCCGTTGACCAGCAGTTCGCCGGCAGCGAGTTGCAGCCACTGCCGCCGCCGGGCTTCCGGCCTGAACGTCAGCGACTGTCCGGCATCGAGAAGGCTGGCATGGATGTCGGCCTGCTGGTGGATTTTCAACGCCCCGTCGCGCGGCGTGCCCGATGCCACCAGCCGCAGCGCATTGCGGCGTTCGGCTTCCGGGAAGTGGCGTTGCTCGTAGGACGGCTCAAGCCCTCTGGCCTCGGGAATGATCCAGATCTGCAGGAAGTGAACGGGATCGGTCTTCGACACATTGAACTCCGAGTGCTCCACGCCGCTACCTGCGGACATGCGCTGCACATCGCCGGGCCGGATGACGGAGCCTGTTCCCAGCGAGTCCTTGTGCTCCAGCGCGCCGTCCAGCACGTACGACACGATTTCCATGTCGGCGTGGCCATGGGTGCCGAAACCGGCAGCCGGGGCCACGCGGTCCTCGTTGATCACCCGGAGCGGGCCAAAGCCCATGTGAGCGGGGTCGTGATAATGTCCGAACGAGAAACTGTGGCGCGAATCAAGCCAGCCAAAGCTGGCATGGCCGCGCGCCTCGGATGGTCTCAGGTGCATCATGTGCTGTCTCCTTGTCAGTCATGCCAGCGCAAGGCCGGCCCGTTTCCGTGATGCACAAGAGATAGAGACGACAAAAATGCTTACAATGACAGAAAAATGATACGCATTGTTTCTTTCTGAGGCACAATAGCGGCATGGATCGATTCGACAGCATGAAAGCGCTGGTGACGGCAGTGGATGAAGGCGGGTTCGCTGCGGCTGGCCGCAAGCTGGGCCTGTCGCGGGTACAGGTTTCCCGGCTTGTCGGTGCGCTGGAGGATCACCTGGGCGCGCAACTGCTCAACCGCACCACCCGCACCATGTCCCTCACCGAGGCCGGGCAGGTGTTCGTGGAGCGGGCAAGGTCGCTGGTGATCCAGCTGGAGGAAGCCGAAACCGCCGCCGGTGACGCAACGGGAGAGCTAAAGGGACTTCTGCAGGTCAATGCGCCGATGACGTTTGGCGTTGGTGAAGTCGCCCCCGCCGTCAGCGACTTCATGGGGCTGCATCCGGCAATCACTGTTTCGCTGATCCTCAACGACCGCTTCGTCGACCCCTACGAAGAAGGCTTCGACGTGACGTTGCGCATCGGCGAGCTTGAGCCGTCATCGCTGGTCGCCCGCAAGATCTGTCCGATCCGGCGGCTGATGTGCGCAAGTCCGGCCTATCTCGAGGCGCACGGACGTCCGCGCACGCCGGATGACCTCAACCGGCATGCGCTGTTGCATTACGGACATATCGGCTCGGACCTCAACTGGCCCGTTCGGGGCGCCGGCAACAACGGGCGGCTGCCGGTCACGCCAGCGCTGTGCTCCAACAATGGCGACGTCCTGAAAGTGGCTTGCGTGGCGGCACGCGGGATCACGCTGCTGCCCGCCTTCATCGTGTCGGACGAGCTTGCCGCCGGCTCGCTCGTTCCGGTGCTGGAAGGTTTCGAGCCGCCACCGGTTGCATTGCATGCTGTCTATCCGCCGGACAAGTACCGCCCCGCCAAGACCCGCGCCTTTGTCGATTTCCTGACCAGCCGCTTCCGCAAGCGGCCACCGGGCGGGCCGGTCTGAAGCATCATCCGGCCGGAGCGAAGCGAGGACCGGCAAGATGATGCGACGGGAACAACCGGTCAGGATGAAGCTGACTTCTTTATCTGCTCATAGGCCGCCAGCGCTGCATCGCGCGCCTTGCCGTGATCGACCATGGGTTTCGGATAGGTCTTGCCGAGCACGACACCTGCATCCTTCAGCACCAGGGCGGGCGCCTCCCAGGGCTTGTGGATGAAGGCCTTGGGCACATTCTTCAATTCCGGCACCCAGCGGCGCACATAGGCGCCTTCTGGATCGAACTTTTCACCCTGCAATACGGGGTTGAAGATGCGGAAATAGGGCGCGGCATCAGCGCCACAACCGGCCACCCACTGCCAGCTTGCGGAATTGGAGCCGATGTCAGCGTCCACCAGCGTATCCCAGAACCAGGCCTCGCCACGCTGCCAGGGCACCAGCAGGTCCTTGACCAGGAATGAGGCGGCGATCATGCGCACCCGGTTGTGCATCCAGCCCGTAGCCCACAGTTCGCGCATGCCTGCATCAACGACCGGATAACCGGTTTCGCCTCGCTGCCATTTTTTCAGGGCCTCCTCGTCGTCGCTCCACGGGAAGTCCGCGAACTCCGGGCGAAACGGTTCCGACATCAGGTCTGGCCAGTGGTGCAGCAGGTGATAGGAGAACTCCCGCCACAACAGCTCCTTAAGGAAATGCTCGGCGCCACGGTCGACGTTGCGCCGTCCATCTGCCATCGCATGGCGGGTGGCGTGCCAGCATTGCAGCGGCGAGATTTCGCCGAAGTGCAGGTGTGGCGACAGGCGCGAGGTGGCGAACAGGCCGGGCCGGTCGCGGTCGTCCTTGTAGTCACCGATTGCCTCGGCAATGAACCGGTCGAGCTTGTCGCGCGCACCCTGTTCGCCGGGCGCCCAGCGCTCGCCGAAGCCGCTCGCCCAGTCCGGCTTGCCCTCGTAGAGCTTCCAGTCGCTGATATTGTCGTTTTCGATGCCGCCGAGCCAGAACTTCAGGGATTCCGGAACCGGTCGCGGCTCGCGGAAGGGCTCGGTTGCAAAACACGCCCTCGAGAACGGGGTATAGACCTTGTAGGGGTCACCCGCACCGGTGCGGATCTGCTGCGGATCATGCAACAGGTATCCGGCAAACCGCCGGCACTCGATACCATTGTCCCGGCACCACGACGCAATGTCCTGTTCGAGCGTTCCGGACCAGGGCGCATGATTGCGGGAGAAATAAATGGCGTGGGCCGCCGTCCCGGTGGCAAGCTGCCTCAGCTCGTCGAGGCTGGCGCCCCGGCGCAGGTACAGCCGGCCCCCCATGTCTGCGATGGACTTCTCCAGGGACTGAAGCGAGCGCTGCAGCCACCACCGCGAGGCACCGCCCATTGCCCAGTCACCGGGGGTGGCATCGTCCAGCACATAGACCGGCAGGATGGGACGGCCGGTTTCGGCGGCAGCGGTCAGGGCGGCGTTGTCGGCCAGGCGAAGGTCGTGGGTGAACCATACAATGACGGGCTGTTCGCTCATGTGGCGCCTTCTGCAATCGCGGGAAGAAACTCAGGGGGTCGATTGCAGAACGCGGCAGGAGGCCCAAGGTTTCAGCGGCCGGAAGCGGTCATGGCACCGGACTCCTCCCGCTCGGCCAGCAGGTTGGTCAGCCAGTCCGGATCCATTTCAGGCACCGAGGACAGCAGCAGTTGCGTATAGTCCGGGTAGGGCGGCGACAGTATCTCGCTCTTCATGCCCTGCTCCACCACCTTGCCCTGGAACATCACCACGATCTGGTCGGAGATTGCCTTCACCGTGGCGATGTCGTGGGTGATGAACAGATAGGTGATGTTGAACTCCTTCTGCAGGCGCAGCAGCAGCTTGAGGATGCCTTCCTGGACGATCTGGTCCAACGCCGAGGTCACCTCATCGCAGATGATCACCTCGGGTTCCGCCGCCAGCGCCCGGGCGATACAGATACGCTGCTTCTGGCCACCTGAAAGTTCGCCCGGAAGGCGCTCCATGAAGCTGTCGTCCAGCTCAATCATCTTCAGCAGGTCCGAAATGCGGGCGTCCAGCGCCTTGCCGGACAGGCCGAGATAGAACTCCAGCGGGCGGCCGATGATGTCGCGCACGGTGTGGCGCGGGTTCATCGCCGTGTCGGCCATCTGGTAGATCATCTGGATGCGGCGCAGATGGTCCTTGGACCGGTCCTTGAGCGCCAGCGGCAACGGCTCGCCGTTGAACAGGACGTTGCCCTTCATCGGTGGCAGCAGGCCGGTGATGACGCGGGCCGTGGTCGACTTGCCAGAGCCCGATTCACCCACCACCGCCACCGTGGAGCCGCGCGGCACGTTGATGGTCACATTGTGCAGGACCTTGACAACACCGCCATAGCTGGCATCGACACCGTTGACCCGCAGCACGACATCGTCGCTGCGCTCTTCCGGCTTCTCCAGCGAGCGCACCGCCCACAGTGAGCGGGTGTACGGCATCTTCGGCTTCTCGAGCATCTCGCGCGCCGGTGCGTCTTCAACCGTTTCACCGTAGCGCAGTACCTTGATCACATCGGCCATTTGCGCCACCACGGCGAGGTCGTGGGTGATGTAGATGGCGGCGGTGTTGAAGCGCTGCACGATGTCGCGCATCGCCGCCAGCACCTCGACCTGGGTGGTCACGTCGAGTGCGGTGGTGGGTTCGTCGAAGATGATCAGGTCCGGCCGCGGCGACATGGCCATGGCAGTCATGGCGCGCTGCAACTGGCCGCCGGAGACCTGGTGCGGATACCGTTCGCCGATATTGTCGGGGTCCGGCAACTGCAGCGAGCGGAACAGCTCAACCGCATCGGACCTGGCCTCGGTCTCGCCCTTCAGGCCATGGTCCACGGTAGCCTCGACGCACTGTTCGATCAGCCGGTGGGCGGGGTTGAACGAGGCCGCTGCACTTTGCGCCACATAGGTCATGCGGCTGCCGTGCAGACGGCGCAGCGCCCGGTCCGACAGCGAACGCAGGTCGATGCCGTCGAACTTGATGGTGCCGCCGGTAATGCGGCAGCCGGGCTGGGTGTAGCCCATCGCCGCCTTGCCCAGCGTCGACTTGCCCGCACCCGACTCACCGATCAGGCCCATCACCTCGCCGCGATGCAGCTTGAGGTCGACGCCCTTGATGATCGGGTGCCACCTGTCATCGGAGAAGCCCTCGATGCGGATGTCGAGCATGTCAAGCAGCAGGTCGCCCTTCTTGCGTTCGGTTTGGTGCTTCTTCGCCATCGGTCCCGTCCGGTTGGGTTGTCAGTTTCTAGTTGGGTCCATGCCAGTCGATCTGGCAGATCTCGGCAGAGCGGCCGTCGAAATCCCACACCCGGCCATGGCTGCGCACCCGGCCCTTGTTGGCAGTGGCGATGGTGATGTCCGGGCCCATCCAGTAGCCGGTGTTCGACACCATCACGTCCTTGTCCGGATCGGGCCCCGAAATCGGCTCCACCTCGCCCTGGATCATGCGGCCCACGGTGAGGCGGCGCTTCTTGCCCTCGGTTTCGAAGCTGACCGGCGCACGTTGCGCCCCGAGGAATTCGCCCACCAGCATTGCAAACAGCCCGGTGGTGCCGCGCGCCTTGCCGGAGAAGATCATCTCCAGCCCGGCATAGGCCTTGTCGGAGGCGCGTTCGTCGAAGAACGCAGCGGCCTTCCAGTTGCCGCGGCCCATGTTGCCCGGAATGTCCATCAGCATGCCGATGTTGAGACCCGACAGGTCCTCGCCGTCATAGTGGCCCTCGTCGATGCGCACGCCAAGCCAGGCCTGGCAATAGCCTTCGGTCGGCGGATGCTTGCCGAGGCTGACGACGCACGGACAGAACACCGTGCAGTTGCAGTTAAGGATCAACTCGCCCTTGATTTTCCATTGCGCCAGATCGGCCATCTATTTGTCGTCTCCTGTCAAATGAACGAAGTTGCGCGGAAGAGTGCGTAGACGCCTCCCGCAATCAGCAGCCCGCCTGCCGGACGGGACAGCCAGCGGCCGATGTCAGGCAGTTTTTCCAGCACCATGAATGCCGTCGCCAGCCCCATCCAGACCAGGTTCATGGTGCCGCCCACGAAACCCAGCAGCATCAGCGCCCAGCAACAGGCCAGGCACACGGTACCAAGCCTGACACCCATGCCGGCAGCCGCCAGCGGGCCGGGCTTCCAGTGCTGCATGAAGAACATCAACGGACGGCGGCACTTGCTCAGGCAGGCTTCCTTGAGCCGGGAAAACTGCCAGGCGCCCGCCACCAGAAGCAGGGCGGCGGTGAAGCCCCACGATGCACTGGCGCCGCTTGCTGTCACCATACCCAGCGATGACAGCCATGCCTGAAGGCCTGCAGCGATCGCGGAAAACCCGAGCCAGACAACGATATAACCGGCAATCAGCGCACCGAACCCGGCCTGATCGGCAGCGCCGGTTGCGGTCATGTCATCGTATGTTGCCAGCGCCGGCACCAGCGTCGGGGCCATCATGGCGGCGGACATCACCGCCCACATGGCGAACAGCGCCAGCGGGTTGGCCTCGGCCGCGGCAGTGCACAGGGCGGACCAGAAACCGGGCTGCGAAACATTGGCCAGCAGGCCACCTGGCAGGTTTGCCGACATCAGGAAGATACCCGCCCACGCAGCCAGCACGAAGCCGTAGAACCCGGCCCAGGAAAGGGAACGCCACAAGCCGGACTGGGCAACAACCTCACTTCTCATCGCGGATGCCGGAGGTCTTGTGCAGGAACCAGTCGACCACGAAGTTCACCGCCACGGTCAGCAGCGCGATGGCGCCGGCCGGCAGCAGCGGCGTCATGGCCGCCTTCATGTCGTATTCGGCGAACGAGATCAGCTGGGCGTTCTCGCGCACCATCGAACCCCAGTCGGCGGTGGGCGGCTGGATGCCGACGCCGAGGAACGACAGCGAGGCGATGGTCAGGAACACGAAGCAGAAGCGCAGGCCGAACTCGGCCACCAGGGGCGGCAGGATGTTGGGCAGGATGTCGTGTCGCATGACCCAGCCCAGCGATTCACCGCGCAGCCGCGAGGCCTCGACATAGTCCATCACCACCACGTTCAGCGACACGGCGCGGGCAAGGCGGAACACGCGGGTGCTGTCGAGAACCGCGATGATCATGATCAGGTTCCAGACGTTCGAACCGAAGATCGACAACAGCATCAGCGAGAAGATCAGGCTGGGGATTGCCATCAGCACGTCGACGAAGCGGCTCAGGCCCTGGTCGAGCCAGGAGCGGTTGATCGCCGCCATGACACCCAGGCTGCCGCCGATCAGGAACGACAGCAGCGTGGTGGCCACCGCAATGCCGATGGTGTTGCGCGCGCCATAGACCAGCCTCGTCCAGACGTCGCGTCCCAGCTGGTCGGTGCCGAAGAGGAACTCCGAAGACCACGGCGCATAGGGCGTATCGAAAATCTGGCTTTCGCCATATGGCGCAACCCACGGGGCAAACAAGGCAACAAACATGTAGGCTGCGATGACGATCATGCCGAACCAAGCGGTCGCCGGGGCCTTTTTCAGTTCACGCCAGGCGCGCTGGCCCCAGCTGCGGCGGGTGGCGACAATCGCCACTTCGCCGGCGGCGGAATATGTCTGGTCGTCGTTGCTCATCTCGGGTGCAGCAGTCTCGGGTTGGTGATGATCGACACGATGTCGGCGAACAGGTTGAGCAGGATGTAGGTCGCCGCAAAGATCAGCGCGCAGGCCTGCACCACCGGAATGTCGCGGGTACTCACCGCGTCCACCATCAATTGCCCGATGCCGGGATAGACGAACACCACCTCCACCACCACGACGCCGACAACCAGATAGGCCAGGTTGAAGGCAATGACGTTGACAATCGGCGCCCAGGCATTGGGCAGGGCGTGCTTGAGGATGACCTTGCCCGACGATACGCCCTTCAGCCGCGCCATCTCGATATAGGGGCTGGCCAGCAGGTTGATGATGGCGGCGCGCGTCATGCGCATCATGTGGGCCACGATGACCAGTGTCAGGGTCAGCGCCGGCAGCGCGGACATGTAGATGCGGTCCATCAGCGGCGTGTCAGGCCGCACGTTGGCAAGCGAGGGAAACACCTGCCACAAGGTCGCCAGAAGCAGAATGAGAATGTAGGCGACGAAGAACTCGGGGAAGGAGATGGTCGTCAGCGTGGTGGCGTTGATGGTGCGGTCATAGAGCGAATTGCGGTACAGCGCGGCAGTAATGCCCAGCGCCAGCGATAGCGGCACCGCGATAACCGCGGTCATGCCTGCCAGGAAAAGCGTGTTCCACAGCCGCGGTGCGATCAGCTCCATCACCTCGCGTTCGCGGCCCGCACTGCGGCCGGAAAACGACGAGCCGAAGTCGCCCTGCAGCACGCCGCCAATCCATTGCAGATAGCGCAACGCAGCCGGGTCGTTGAGGCCCAGCTCCTTGCGGAAGGCAGCGACTGTTTCAGGCGTGGCCGCCTGGCCCAGCACGGCGGTGGCGAAGTCGCCGGGCAGGAACTGCAAAGCCGAGAAGATGATGAGAGAGACCACGAACAGCGTCAGCAGGCCCAGTCCAAGCCGCTGCAAGATGGTCTTCAAAATCGGATGCATTCAGACCCCACCCTGACCTGCTGCCGCCTTTAGAGCGGTCTTGGTTGCGAAACTTCCGTGGAAAGCGTTGCAAAATTTCGGAGGCGTGACCAGCCCCAAAAGCAGCAGGCTGCCGACAAGTTGCGGCAGCCTGCCATCGATGTGCGTCAAGCCATCCACCAGCGGCGATACATGTAGCCGCCGTCGTGGTCGTAGTTCGAGTTCAACTCGCCATGCGCCACCTTCTTGGAATGTGCAGTGACGAAGTCGTTGAACATCAGGACAATGATGCCGCCGTCGTCATGCAGGATGTTCTGCATTTCGGTGTACATCTCGGCGCGCTTTGCCTCGTCGCGCTCTGACCTTGCCTGCACCAGCAGCTCGTTGAACCGGCCATTGTTCCAGAAGGTGTCGTTCCAGTCGACGCCCGCGGCATAGGCGGTGGTGAACATCCAGTCCGCCGTGGGCCGGCCGCCCCAGTAGGAGAAGCACCAGGGCTTCTTCATCCAGACGTTCGACCAGTAGCCATCGGACGGCTCGCGGATGACGTTGATGTCGATTCCGGTCTCGCGGGCATGCTCGGCCATCAGGATGGCTGCGTCGACGGCGCCGGCGAAGGCCGCATCGGCAGCCGAGATATCGACCTTGAGGCTTTCCATGCCGGCCTTCTTGAGGTGGAACTTCACTTTCTCCGGATCGTACTGGTGCTTCGGCTCGGGGTCGATCGCGTACTTGATGGACGGCGCCAGCGGATTGTCGTTGCCGGGCGTGCCATAGCCGAGCAGCACCTTGTTAACCAGTTCGTCGCGCTTGAAGGAATGCTTGAGCGCCATGCGGACATCGACATTGTCGAACGGCGCCATGGTGACGTTCATCGGCGCCACGTAGTGACCGAACCCGGTCACCTGGTCGATCTCCAGGTCCTGATTGCGCTTCAGCAACTGCACCGTCTTGAGGTCCGGCCGGTCGATGAAGTGCACGTCGCCGGACTGCAGGGCGTTCTGGCGTGCCACCACGTCGAGAATGGTCAGCATCTCGACCGAGTTCGAACCACGACTCGCCATGATAGTTTTCGTTGCGGGTGGCTGAATAACGCACGCCAGGCTCGAAGTTCTCCATCTTGAACGGTCCGGTGCCAATGCCGGCCTGCGGATCGATCTTGCCATCCTTGGCAGGCATGATGGGCAGGTGATAGTCCGACACCACGTAGGGGAAGTCGGCCGAGCCCGAGTTCAGCTCGAACACCACCTTGTCCTTGCCGTCGGTCTTGATGTCCTTGATGATCGCCAGAATCGACTTGGCCGCCGACTTGGTATCCTCACCGCGGTGATGGTTGATCGAGGCCACGACGTCGTCAGCATCCAGCGTCTTGCCATTGTGAAACTCGACACCCTTCTTCAACTGGAATGTCCAGCGGTCGACCTCGTCCGACGACCCCCAGCTCTCGGCCAATGCAGGCGCAACGTTGTTCTTGGTGTCGATGTCGACAAGATAATCGAAGGCGATGTAGCCGATGTCGGACACCATGGAGTTTTCCCAGGTGCCGGGGTCGAGCGTGTCGGTGGTGGAACCATGGCCGAGGCCTGCCTTGAAGTGACCGCCCTTCTTCGGCGTGGCCCTGGCGGTGGCGTTGAACAGGTTCTCGCCCGCAACCGCCGTCAGACCGGCAGCCATTGAAAGCTGCACGAAGTCGCGGCGGCTCATCTTGCCGGCCGAAACCAGCTGCTTCATCTTGTCGAACGACATCGTCATCTGGGTGGTCCTCCCTGACCAGTGAATGTGAAACCATTCAATTATCGTTGGCGGATCTGTCATGCTGGTGACACTGCATGCACGGTGCTGACACTCCGAACTTCCCGCAATTAGGCCCCCTCTGGCAACCTGCGTCAAACAATGTAAGTTAGGCCTATGACCTCGATCTGGTTATGGACGTGTCATCCATGAAACGCGAATTGCCGCCTCTTACATGGCTGCGCGCCTTCGAGGCATCGGCGCGGCACCTCAGCTTCACCCAGGCTGCAGGCGAACTGCGGCTGACCCAGGCCGCGGTGTCCAAGCAGATTAAGCTGCTGGAACAATATCTTCGCGAACCACTGTTTCACCGCAAGCCGCGTTCGGTAATGCTGACCAAGGCCGGGGAGGCCTACCTGCCCAAGGTGCGCGATGCGTTCGAGCGGCTGGCCGACGGAACGGCGGAAGTGTTCGGCGGCAAACGCTCGGAAGCGCTCTCCATCCGGGTGGCCTCGGGTTTTGCGGTGAACTGGCTGGCACCGCGCATCAGCCGTTTCTTCAGCCGCCACCCGCAAACATCGGTTCGAATCCTGCTGAGCGTGTGGAACGAACCGTTTGATCCCGACACTGTTGACCTGGACATCGCCTACGGCACCGACGGCTGGGAGGACTGCACCGCCGACCGGTTGACCTGGGAAACGCTGGCCCCGGTGTGCAGCCCGGCGCTGCTTGAGGGCGGGCCTCCGCTCAGCAAACCTGACGACCTTCGCCACCACACGCTGCTGCACGTGCTGGGCTACGAGGAGGGCTGGGCGATGTGGCTGCGCGAGGCGGGCGTGACAGACCTCAACCCGGGCAGCGGCTACCAGTTCGACACCTCGCTGATGACCTTTGCCGTGGCTGCAGAGGGCGCGGGCGTGGCGCTGGGACGGACATCGATGGTGACCCGCGAACTTGAGCGGGGCCGGCTGGTGAAGCCACTGAGGCTGGAATTGCCGATCGACGAGGCCTTTTACCTGCTGTCGCCGCAGCGCGGCGGCATTCATCCCGATGCCGGCAAGTTCAGGGACTGGCTGCTCGAGGAGGCCGACGTTTTCCGCCGCGAGACGGCCCCCGCCTGATCAACCAGGTATCAATGTTTCCAGCGTGTCGAGGCGGTCAGCCTCGGCTGCGGGCTTGTCCCAGCGGATTCGGTGAATGCGCGGAAACCGCATGGCAATGCCGGACTTGTGGCGCGGCGAGCGCTGGATGGCGTCGAACGCCACCTCCAGCACGAGGGTTGGCGCCACCGCCCGCACCGGGCCGAAGCGCTCGGTGGTGTTCTGGCGCACGAACCTGTCCAGCCTTTTCAGTTCCTCGTCGGAAAAGCCTGAATAGGCCTTGCCCACCGGCACCAGTTCGTCGCGCCCGTCAGCGCCGGTGCGCCAGGCGCCGAAGGTATAGTCGGAATAGAAGCTGGAGCGTTTGCCGGAGCCGCGCTGGGCATACATCATGACGCAGTCGGCCGTCAGCGCCGAGCGCTTCCATTTGAACCAGTGGCCTTTCGGGCGGCCCGCGAGGTAGGCGGAGGCGAGGCGCTTCAGCATCAGCCCCTCGATGTTGGCGTCGCGGGCGCCGTCGCGCAGGCCCGAGAGGTCCTCCGCGCTGGCGAACGGCACAAGTTCGCTGAGCGAGGCGGCCGGGTTCCGCAAGGTGGACACCACGGCTTCAAGCCGCTGGCGGCGGGCCGGAAACGGCTGCTCGCGCAAGTCGTTGGCGGCCTCGAACAGCAGGTCATAAAGGCGGATATGGGCCGGGTAGTTCTTCAGCATCGGCGCCGTCACGGTCTTGCGGTTGAGGCGCTGCTGGAGGTCGTTGAAGGGGGCGACTTCGCCGCCCCGAACCACCAGCAGTTCACCGTCGGCGACACCGTGGAAACCCATGAATCCGTCCACAATATCGGGAAAAGCCGCTGAAATGTCGTCGCCGGTGCGTGAATAGAGCCGCAATTCAGCGCCGTTTCCAGCCAATTGCACGCGGATTCCGTCCCATTTCCATTCCGCCACCCACTCGTCGGGTGTGATCATGGCGAGGTCTTCATCCTCCAGCGGATGGGCCAGCATGACCGGCCGGAACACCGGCGCCTCGCCCGGATCAGGCCTTTCCGCGCGGCCTTCCAGCCAGGCAAACAGGTCGGCATAGGGCAATTCGAGCCCGTGCCAGATTTCCTCCACATCCGCCACGTCCTTGCCGAAGCCCTGCGCCAGCGCGGTCTTGGCGAGGCGCGCCGACACGCCGACGCGCAACGCGCCGGTCAGCAGCTTGAGCAGCGCCCAGCGGCCATTGGCATCCAGCGCGTCCAGCCAGGCGGCAAGCTGCGGGCCGGCCTCTGCAGGTTTCAGGTTCTCAAGCCGGGCATGGATTTGCGCAAGCGACGGTGCGGTCAAATCCGTCTCGCGGTCAGGCCACAGCAGCGACACCGTTTCCGCCGTGTCACCCACGTAATCGCGCGACAGCCTGAACAGCACCGGATCGACGTGCGGCTCCAGCATCTCCGCCACCAGCCGCCGGAACGGCAGGCGCAGGTTGAGCCCGTTGGTCATGGCGGCCAGCGCAATGCCCCGGTCGGGGTCGGGCTGGGACGTGAAGTAGGCCGCCATCAGGTCCAGCTTGGCATTGCGCGACGAGGTGAAAGCCAGGCGGTGCATGAGTTCGGCGAAGGCTTGCATGGCGATCACTCACCCTCGTCCTCGAAGCCGACCAGCGCCAGCGCCCGGCCCTTCAGGCCCATCTGCGAAATCTGGTGCAGCAGCGCATCCTCGCGGCCATGCGTGACCCAGATCTCGCCAGCCCCCACATCGGCAATGGTCTGGATGAGTTCCGGCCAGTCGGCATGGTCCGAGACGACCAGCGGCAGTTCGGCACCGCGCTGGCGGGCCCGCGCCCTGACCCGCATCCAGCCGGACGCAAACGCGGTAACGGGATCCCCCAGCCGGCGCGACCAGCGGTCGGCGATGGCAGAGGGCGGGCACAGCACGAGTTCGCCGGCGAGCCCGTCCCTGGAGGTTCCGGCCACCGGCCTCAGTTCTCCCAGCTCGATGCCTTGCGAGACGTAGTAGTCGCACAACCCCTGCAGCGCGCCGTGCAGGTAGACGGGCCGGTCATAGCCGGCAGCGCGCACCAGCGAGATCATGCGCTGGCACTTGCCCAGTCCATACACGCCGAGCAGGTGGGTGCGCCCGGAGGCTGACAGCGAGCCAACGAGGCGGCTGGCTTCATCGCCTGCATCCTCGTGCCGGAACACCGGCAGGCCAAAGGTCGCCTCGGTGATGAAGAGATCGCATTTCACCACCTCGAAGGCTGCACAGGTGGGGTCGCGGCTGCGCTTGTAGTCACCCGAGACGACGGCGCGATAGCCTTTCCAGTCGAGGATGACCTGTGCTGCACCGAAGATGTGCCCGGCAGGCGCAACGGACACATCGACGCCGTTGATCGCGATCACTTCGCCCGGCCCAATGGCTTGCAACGACCCCCCGGCGCGTTCGCCATAACGCACCTGCATGATCGACAGGGTTTCCGGCGTGGCCAGCACATGGGCGTTGCCGGGCCGGGCGTGGTCGGCATGGCCATGGGTGATCACCGCCCGGTCAACCGGCCGGGCCGGGTCGATATAGAAGTCACCGGGCTCACAATAGAGCCCGGCAGGCGTGGGATAGAGCCATGTGGCGGGGTCGACCATCATGTGCCTTCAACGCTCCGGGGAACTGCTTGGTTCAGGCAAACACCTCGCGCTCCAGCGCCGCGAGGCGGACATAGAGCGTTGCGCCACGCACGATGAAGAAGATGCACATGGCCAGCCACAGGCCATGATTGCCAAAGCCCGAGGCCAGCGCATAGCCCGAAGCCAGGAACAGCGCCAGCGAAACGATCATCATGTTGCGCATGTCGCGGGTGCGGGTGGCGCCGATGAAGATGCCGTCCAGCTGGAAGCAGGCCGCGCCAAGCACCGGAGTCAGCGCCGCCCACAACAGGTAGGCGCGTGCGGCGGCGCGCACCTCTTCGTTCACCGTCATCAGGTCGATGGCCCACGGCCCCAGCGCCAGCGTGGCGAGCGACAAAACCGCGCCTGTGGCCAGCGCCCAGCCGCTGGAAACCCTGACTGCCCTGACAAAGCGGTCGCGCTGACGGGCACCCACCGCATGGCCCACGAGCGCCTCGGTGGCGTTGGCAAACCCGTCGATCATGTAGCTGCCGACGGAGAAGAAATGCAGCAGGATGGCATTGGCAGCGAGCGTCACCTCACCCAGCTTTGCTCCTTGCGCGGCAAACCACGAGAAGCCGAACGTCAGCAGCAGCGAGCGCACCATGATGTCGGAGTTGACCGAAAGCATGCGCCTGACCTTCTCACGATCGAGCACCCGGGCGAGCGAAGGGCGTTCGCCGGCGGCCTTAAGGTAACGCCACACAACGGCGATACCGAGGAACGCCGTCGAGACTTCGGCGATCAGCGTGCCGTAGCCGATGCCCTGGGTGGCCATGTTGAAGTGCAGCACGAACACCGCGTCGAGCACCATGTTCACCACGTACAGCCAAAGCTGCACCAGCAGGGCCGAGCGCATGGCGCCAATGCCGATGAGCCAGCCAAGTACGGCATAGTTAGCCAGCGCAAAGGGCGCCGACCAGATACGGATGGCGAAATAGGTCTGCGCCTCGCGCTCGACGTCCGCGCTGGCGTCGATGGCCCAGAAGGCGATGTGGGAGATCAGCGGCGACAATGCCAGAAGCGCCAGTCCCAACAGGCCGGCCAGCAGCAGGGCGCGGCCGAAGATAGCGGTAAGTTCCTTGCCGTCGTCCGCCCCCCAGGCCTGCGCGGTGAGGCCCGAAGTGCCCATGCGCAGGAAGCCGAAGGCCCAGTAGACAAGGTTGAAGATCATCGCGCCGATGGCCACCGCGCCGATATAGAACGGTTCCGGCAACTGGCCGATGACAGCCGTATCGACAATGCCCAGCATCGGCTGGGACACGTTGGCCAGCATGATCGGAACGGCCATGGCCACAACCGACTTGTGGGTGATGGGAGCAAGCGACACCATGGGCGAGCATTGGCGGAGCGGGCCCGTGATTGTCAACTGACAGGCGCGCGCAAGGCATATACTCAATCGGCATGGATGAGCAGACAGCACAGACCGGGGAGAGCAGGACGCGGCTGCCGGAGCCGTTCGCCGGATGGTTTGCGGCCCGCGGCTGGCAGCCCCGGCCGCACCAGCTTGCCATGAATGCGCAGGTTGCCGCCGGCAAGTCTGCACTGCTGATTGCGCCCACCGGCGGCGGCAAGACGCTGGCCGGCTTCCTGCCGTCACTGGTGGAACTGTCGCAAGGCCGGGCCGGACAGGGCCTGCACACCCTCTATGTCTCGCCGCTCAAGGCGCTGGCGGTGGACATTGCCCGCAACCTCGAGACACCGGTTACGGAGATGGGCCTGCGCATCCGCATCGAGGCGCGCACCGGCGACACGCCCGCCCACAAGCGCCAGCGGCAGAAGACCAACCCGCCCGACATCCTCATCACCACGCCGGAGCAGGTGTCGCTGCTAATGGCGCAGGAGGGGGCGGAGCACTATTTTGCCAATCTGCGCACCATCATTCTTGACGAGCTGCACGCGCTGGCCCCCAGCAAGCGCGGTTGCCTGCTGGCGCTGGCGATTGCCCGGCTGGAGCGTCTTGCACCGGGCCTGAAGCGGGTCGGATTGTCGGCGACGGCGGCCGAACCGAACAGCCTTCGCGCCTGGCTGATGCCGCAGCGCGAGGCAGGCGTTGAAGACCTTGCAAGCTTCGTTGAGGCGCGCGGCGGGGCAGAACCCGACATCGCCATACTCACACCGCCGGACGAACGCATGCCGTGGTCGGGGCATTCGGCGATGCATGCATTGCCGGCACTCTACGAAGCGGTGAAGCAGGCGCACATGGCGCTCGTCTTCACCAACACCCGTTCACAGGCCGAGCGGCTGTTCCACGAACTGTGGACGATCAACGAGGACGCCCTGCCGATCGCGCTGCATCATGGTTCGCTTGACGTGTCGCAGCGGCGCAAGGTGGAAGCTGCCATGGCGGCGGGCAGCCTGCGGGCCGTGGTGTGCACCTCGACTCTCGATCTTGGCATCGACTGGGGCGACGTGGACCTTGTCATCAATGTCGGCGCGCCGAAGGGCTCAAGCCGCATCCTGCAAAGGATCGGGCGCGCTAACCACCGCTTTGACGAACCGTCACGCGCGCTGCTTGTGCCGGCCAACCGGTTCGAAGTGCTGGAGTGCGAGGCCGCACGTGCCGCCGCCTTCGCCGGCGCACAGGATGGCGAAGGCCCGGCAGAATTGAAGCGCGATGTGCTGGCCCAGCACATTCTGGGCTGCGCGGTGGCGGGACCGTTCCAGCCGGACGAGCTGTACGCAGAGATCACCTCGGCCTGGCCCTATCGCAACCTGACGCGGGAAGATTTCGATCAGGCGGTCGAGTTCGTGTCCACCGGCGGCTATGCGCTGAAGGCCTATGAGCGCTACGCCAAGCTGAAACCGATGCCGGACGGTCGGTTGCGGCTGGCCCACCCGAGGCTGGCGCAAGCCTGGCGGATGAACGCCGGCACCATCGTCGAGGCGGAGATGCTGAAAGTGCGGCTTGGCTCGCGGTGCAAGTCGTCTGCCGGGCGGCCGCTGCAGAACTGGGGCGGCAAGGTGCTGGGGGAAGTGGAGGAGTGGTTCGTCGAGCAGCTGTCCGTCGGCGATACCTTCCTGTTTGCCGGCCAGGTGCTGCGGCTGGAGGCGGTGGAAGAGCTCAACGCCTTCGTCTCGCGCACCAGCGATACCGATCCGATGATCCCGTCCTACCAGGGCGGCAAGTTTCCGCTCTCGACCTACCTTGCCGGCCGGGTGCGGCAAATGCTGGCCGAGCCCACGAGCTGGGGCGGCCTGCCGGAACAGGTGCGCGACTGGCTCAATGTGCAGCGGTGGAAATCGGTGCTGCCGCGCGCGGACCAGATGCTGGTGGAGACGTTCCCCAGGGCCAACAAGCATTACCTCGTCTGCTACCCGTTCGACGGACGCCTTGCCCACCAGACACTGGGCATGCTGCTGACGCGGCGGCTGGAACGTGCGGGAATGAAGCCGCTGGGCTTCGTTTGCAACGACTACGCGCTGTCGGTGTGGTGCGTGCGCGACCTGTCGCTGGCCATCGGGACCGGCCACCTGTCGCTCGCGAGGCTGTTCGACGAGGACATGCTGGGCGACGATCTCGATGCGTGGCTCGCCGAATCGATGCTGATGAAGCGCACCTTCCGCACCTGCGCCATCATTGCCGGGCTGATCGAACGGCGCTGGCCGGGGCAGGAGAAATCCGGCAGGCAGATGACCGTGTCGGCGGACCTGATCTACGATGTGCTGCGCTCGCACCAGCCCGACCACTGGCTGCTGAAGGCGGCCTGGGACGATGCGGCGTCCGGGCTGATCGATGCAAGGCGGCTGGCGCAGATGCTGGCGCGGATCAGCGGGCATATCGTTCACAAGCCGCTCGACGCGGTGTCGCCGCTGGCGGTGCCGGTGATGCTTGAGATCGGCCGCGAACCGGTTTATGGCGAAGCCAATGACGCTCTCCTTGCAGAAGCCGCCCGCGACCACGAATCCGGTCTCGTCGACGAAGCCATGCGGCTCGTCTGAGGCGGCCATGATGCAGCTTGCCGGCATCCATGTTCACCCCTGCCTGTCGGGTGCGGCGTGGCTACCTGACTACAGCGCCCTGCTGGTGGCGGACCTGCACCTGGAGAAAGGGTCGTCGCGGGCGCGCTTCGGCGTGCACCTGCCGCCCTATGACACGCGCGCCGGGCTTGCCGCGCTGGCCGCCGCCGTCAACCGGTGGCAGCCGGGCCGGGTGATCCTGCTGGGCGACAGCTTCCATGATGATGACGGGCCGGACCGGATGGACGCGGGCGACCGGGCAGCGCTGGAGGCCATTGCAGCGCAAGCGGAACTGATCTGGGTATCGGGCAACCACGACCCGGATCTGCCGGCCAGCCTGCCGGGCCAGCATGCGCGCGAACTGGCGCTGGGCCCGCTGACACTGCGGCATGAGCCAACGGCGCAGGCTGTTGCGGAGATTGCCGGTCACCTGCACCCGGCGGCTGCCATCGTGCGGCGCGGGCGCAAGATCAGGGCGAAGTGTTTCGTGCTGGCTTCGAACCGGCTGATCCTGCCTGCGTTCGGGGCCTATACGGGAGGGCTTGACGTGCGCCACGCGGCATTCCGGCCGCTGCTGCCGGGCGATGCGTTCAAGGTAGTGATGGTGGGCCGCTCCAGTCTTCACCTGCTGCCGGGACGGGCGGTGATTTAAAGCTGCAAATCGCCGGCCGGTTCAAACCATCATCAGCCGGGCAGCGAGCGCGGCGGCCAAGGCGACGACGGCGCCGGTGGTCAGGATGGCGCGCAGCGTGGCGAACCAGGCCGGCAGCTCGTTGCGCTGGGCCGACTGGACGTCCCAGGCGCCCTGGATCAGGAAACCGGTGATCAGCAGCACCAGCCCCGCAACGGCGGGCAGCAGCAATGCGGCGAACCCGACCAGCGACGGCAGGACGGAAAACACGAACAACGTGGATTGCAACGGTCCGCGCGGCAGCTTCAACGCCGCACCCCAGCGGATGCCGCCAAGGAATGACAGGATCACTGCGCCGTACACAAGAAGCAACAGCAACGCCCGGTCCGCTGACATCATCGGCGCCCCATAGAGCGGCATCAGCGGCAGCCAGAACGGAATGAGGCCCGCCAGTCCCAGCCACAGGGCGGGCGCCGGTATCTTTCCGATGGCTTCTATCAGGCGCATGCGCAGACTTCCGGAAACGGGACGACAGACAAGCCAAGTCTAGCACAGCCAGGCCTTGTGCACAGGCAGGCATTCATCCTTGCGGCAGGCTGCGTCAACGCATCAGATGGTGCCGCGTTGCAGGTGCTCGAGCAGCGGTTTCGATACCGAGCCGTTGACCGGCAGGCCATTGCGCAACTGGTACAGCCGGATGGCATTGGCGGTGCGCGAGCCCATCTCGCCATCGGCTGCGCCGGGGTCGAAACCCTTCTGGGCCAGCAATTGCTGGGCAAGCTTGACCTGATCCTTCGCGGTCAGGGTCTGGACCGGTTCGGCGTTCATCGGCGATTGCGCCGGTGCCTGGCCGGCCGAGGCTTGCTGCTGCGGCTGCTCGATGCCCCAGGCGGGTTCGGTAACGGACACCATGTTGGCGTCACGGTTGGCCGGTTCAGGCTTCCATGAACCAATGGTGGTTTCGATTGCAGATACGGTGGCCGTGTCGAGCTGGCCCTTCAGGGCTTCGGCCTTCTTGATGGCGTCGCGGTCACCCTGGCGGGCGGCCAGCAGATACCACTTGTATGCCTCGTTGGCGTTCTTCTGAACCCCAAGCCCGCGCTCGTTGAGGACGGCGTAGTTGTACTGGCTGTCCGGCAGGCCGTGGGCGGCGGCGGCGGCGAACCATTTCGCGGCGCGGGTCATGTCGGGCTTGCCAAGCGTGGCGTCTGCCGACAGCACGGCGAGATTGTGCATCGCCTTGACGTTGCCCTGTTCGGCTGCCTTGGCATACCAGCTCATCGCCTGCAGCTTGTCCTGGGCAACGCCACTGCCACGTTCGTACAAGGTGCCGATGCGATACTGGGCGGCAGAAAGGCCACCGTTTGCCGCACGCAGATACCAGCGGGCGGCGGCCTCATGATCGCGGCCGATTGCGCGGCCCTCGAGATAGCGGCTGGCAACGATGAACTGGGCCCTGGCATCGCCGCTCATGGCGGCCTCGCGCAGCTCGGCGGTGCCAAGCTGCTCGGGCAATTGCTCCACCTGTGAAACCGGGGTGGACGTCCCGCCCAGCGGCGCGCCCAAAGACGACGGCTGCTGCGACAGCATCGGGTCGGAACCGGCAGATGGCAGCGATGCCGTGGTGATGGGGTCGGCGGCAATGGCCAGACCGGAGGCCTCCGCAACCGGCGCCGGTGCCGGTGCCGGTGCCGGTGATGGCAGCATGACAGGCGCAGCATTGGCGGGCAGATCCACCTTGCCGGCGGATTGCTGCAGTTGCCCGGCCGGCTGGACCGGCTGAACAACATCGCTGCGGTCCAGGTTGCTTTGCTGGATGGGCTGCGGCGACTGGTCGCCTGAATTCACCACATAGGCCGATACAGCCGTCAGCAAGACCAGGGCTGCCAGGACAAGCCGCTTACGGCTCGAGGTGCTGTCCGCGTCCTTGGCGCCGGCGGTCTTGCCCGTGCCCTTCTGGCTCTTGCGGGACAGCAGCGAAGCCAGGCGGCTTTGCTGGGAGTCGTCGGCATCGTGCATCGGCACGGCGCCGAATCCGGCGCCTGTCGACAAGGTTGCGCCTGCCGGACTGCCAGGGGCCGCAGCGGCTGCGGCGCGGCGAGCGGCGGCGATGAAGTCAACATGGCCCGCGCCTGGGCCGGTGGCTTGCCCGGAGGCCATCAGCGGGGCAGGAGCATTGCCGTGCTGCTGGACCATGTGCGCGCGCACCACGGACAGCCAGTCATTGTTGCCGGATGACGCATGCTGGGCAGCACCAGCCGAGGCAAACGGCGGGACCGGTGTGGCCGGCTGCGGCGCCACCTCGCCGGCGGCAATGGATGACGGGTCTTCGAAGGGCGAAAACTCGGCCGCCGGCTGTTGCGGCGCGGCGGCAGGCGCGGCAGCAGCCGCCATTGCCGCGGCAGCGGCAGCGGCACTGGCGGCGATGTCGTCAACGCCCGCACTTGCGGTCTTGCCTGTCCTGTCGCCGCCACGGTCCAGTTCGCCAAGCTTGTCGATGATCTGGGCCAGCGTCTCGTGCACCGCCTCGAGGGTTTCCTGGGTGCGCTGATCGGCGGCTTCGGCGTTGGCTCGCACGGCAGCAAGACCGTCCTGCAGTGCCTTGAGCTCGCCGGAGGCAGCTTCGCCTTCAGGGTGGGAACCGGTCCCGGCGGCACTGCCGCCAGCGATCAGTTCACGTGTTTCCGCCCGGCTCTGCTCGAGACTGGCAAACAGCTGCTGAATGGAGTTCTCGATTGTGCCGAGGCTGCCGAGTTGCTGCTCGGTTGCGGCAAGGCGCTGTTCGATCTGCCTGATCTGGCTGGCAAGCTGCGGGTCAGGCTGCTGGGCGGCGGCGCTGGAGGCAAACTGGTTGTCGAGCGCCTCGATGCGCTGCTCGAGGTGACCGATCTGCGGCTGCAGGTCCACCGCCGGCTGCGATACTGCTTCAAGCTGCTGGCTCAGTTCGGCAATCCGCTGCTCGATCTGGGCGATGGGCTCCTGGCCTGGAGCTTCCTCAACGCGAACGGAAAGCTTCTCCAGCGCGGCGCGCAGGGCCTGCACTTCCTGCTCGGTCGCCACCTGCTCGCGGATTTCCTCGAAGCGGTTGTTGAGCTTGCCGATCTCGGCGTGAATCTCGGCAAGCCGGGAATCTCCCGAACCCGAAACGGACAGTTTGTCCTCTGCCTCGGCCACCAGCGCTGCAAGACGCTGCTCGATCGCCTGAGCCTCTTCGCGAGCCGCCTTGCTGGCAGATGCTTCCGCCTTCTGGCCGAAAGCCTCGGCGGAGTGGCGAACCGTGTCGATGCGCTCGGCAAGCTCGCGGATGCGGGCTTCGAATATCTGCTTCAGTTTCTGGTCGTCTGCGTTGCCGGCCACGCTTTCAACCTGCCTGGCGAGATCCGCCATGCGCTGCTCAAGCGCAGCCACGGCCTCAGGCGCCATGCCCTGTTGCCTGGACGTGTCCGAAACCTTGCCGCCGATGTCGGCCAGCCGGCTCTGCAGCGAAGCCATGGTTTCCCGCGATTGCGCCTCGGACTTGGCTATGTGATCGACGATGTTGCGGACAGCGCCCTCAAGCGCGGAAAAGCCGGGAATGTCGCGCGCCTTGAGATCAAGCGGGCGCTCGGCAATTTCTTCCACCCGCTCACCCAGCCGTTCGACGCGATTGCCGAGTTGATCGAGCGATGCATGGGTGCGCTGCTCGCCCAACTCGATCCGTTCGATAAGGCGCTGCATGACCTGTGCGCTGGCACCGGTTTCCAATGGTGCAGCCTGGTGAACCGGCGCAGCAGCTGGCGCGGGCTGGCTGGCGGATTGCATGCTGGCAATCCGCTCGAACAACTCATCGAGCTTGCGCGCCACCGCGTTGTCCTGTTCAGGAACCTGATTGTCTGCCGGGACGCCGGGCTGGCGCTGCTTGCCGGCGCTGCGGCGCGACACCGACGAGGAAACCTTCTTGCGGGTTGCCCGGGCCTTCAGCTCCGCATCTTCCTCGGCTGCCTCGAGAATTTTCTGGTTCAGCCATTCGCCGAGCGTAAGGCCTTCAGCGCGGGCGGCATCCTTCGCCACCTCCCGGGCGCGACCGTCGATGCCCTTAACGCTCCATGGAATGCCTGGCTTCATGTTCAGTTCTCTTCTGTTCAGTCCCATCGCCACCTCACTGTGGCGAGCCCCGGGAATGCGAATCCATTCCCTAAACCTGAAGCTAAAAGTTAACTGGTTTGGTTAAGAACGGGTTAAGCAGCCGTCCCCGCCGGACACATATCTGCCAGATGCCCTGCCCGAACGACGCGGCACCCCTGAGCCGGCCAGCAGAAGTTTACGAAAAAGAAAGTTACGTAAAATCCCGATTGGTGCCAAACAACTGTTGGCTCAGACAGAAATGCCGGTCACAAGCATCAGGACCGTCCAGACGCCGGGATTCATCGACAACGCCTTAATGAGGCCGCCGATGAAACTCCGGCCTTCAATCATTTGATTGACGGAACGTGCGGCGGGCCTGTAGAAACGGAAAATATTTGTTCCCGCATCCGGGACTCGGAGAGCAAACATGACCAAGAAGCCGGTTGAGACCTCCAACCGCGACCGGACTTATTCGATAACGGAGCTGTGCAAGGAGTTCGACGTAACGCCGCGCACCCTGCGTTTCTACGAGCAGAAAGGCCTGCTCAGTCCGGCCCGGCGCGGCTGGACGCGGCTGTTCTCCTATCGCGACCGCGCCCGGCTCAGCCTGATCCTGCGCGGCAAGCGAGTGGGCTTCTCACTTGAAGAAATCAAGGAGATGCTCGATCTCTACAATCTGCGTGACGGCCAGCTGACCCAGTTGCGCGTCGCCTCCACCAAGATGCGCGAACGCCTCAACGCGCTGCAGCTGCAGCGCATCGAACTCGACCAGGCAATTGCCGACCTGGAGCGCACCGTGGAAATCGTTGACGGCATGCTGAGAGATCGCACCAGCGGCGGCGGCGGCAGTACCCCCTCATCCACCCCGATGGCCAGCGCCGGATAACTACGGCGCCTGCAGTTCCTGTTGAACCTCGCAACGCCGGCCCCCGTGGCCGGCGTTTCCGGTTTCTGCGCTTCCCGGCTTGCCACCGAAGCTGCGACGGATAGACTGTCCGCACCACTGCTACCGAAACATTTTCCAGAACCCCGCCATGACCTTGCCAGACTTTCCCCGACCTGCCTGGATGCGCGATGACCACGCCATGCTGGCCGAGCAGGCCAACCGGTTCTTCACCCAGGAAGTTGCGCCACATTACGAACGCTTCGAGCGCGAGGGCATATTCGACAGGCAGGTCTGGGAGAAGGCGGGCGCGGCAGGGCTTCTGTCCGCGTCTGCGCCCGAACAGTTCGGCGGCGCCGGCGGCGATTTCGGCCATGATGCGGTCATCATAGAATCGGCTGGCCGCAGCGGCTGCGACGGGTTTGGCGGGGCCCTGCATTCGGCCATCGTGATGCCGTACATTCTTCACTACGGCTCGCCGGAGCAGAAGCAGCGCTGGATACCGAAGCTGGTGTCGGGCGAACTGATCGGGGCCATTGCGATGACCGAGCCCGGCGCCGGATCGGACCTGCAAGGCGTGAGGACCTCAGCAAGGCGCGACGGCAATCATTATGTCATAAATGGCTCCAAGACGTTCATCACCAATGGCCAGCTGGCGAACCTGATCATCGTGGTGACGAAAACCGACCCCTCTGCCGGGGCGAAGGGCACATCGCTGTTCGTCATTGAAACCGGTCAGGTGGAGGGCTTCCGGCGCGGCCGCAACCTGGACAAGGTGGGGCTTGCGTCAAACGACACGTCGGAACTGTTCTTCGACGAGGTGCGGGTGCCGGCCGATGCGCTGCTGGGGACCGAGGAAGGCCAGGGCTTCGTCCAGCTGATGCAGCAGTTGCCGCAGGAGCGGCTGATCATCGCCATTCAGGCGATGGCGAGAATCGAGCGGGCGCTCGCCGAGACCATCGCCTACGTCAAGCAGCGCAAGGCGTTCGGCAAGGCGATCATCGATTTCCAGAACACCCAGTTCACGCTGGCGGAATGCAAGACCGAGGCGACCGTGGCGCGCACCTTCGTGGACCACTGTATCTCCACCCACCTCGACAGCGGGCTCGACGCCACCACGGCCTCGATGGCGAAGTACTGGGTGACCGACCTGCAATGCAAGATCATCGACCGCTGCCTGCAACTGTTTGGCGGCTATGGCTACATGAACGAATACCCGATTGCGCGGATGTTCCGGGATGCCCGGGTCGAGCGCATCTATGGCGGCACCAACGAGATCATGAAGGTGCTGATCGCGCGCAGCCTTTGACTTTTCTGGCCGCAATGCCGGACGGAAAACCGGCCTGATCCCCGCCTGCGCGGGGACTTCGCTTTTCCTGGCATTGCTTGTCAATCCACGATCGCCTGGTAGACAAGCGCCCGCAGCTCCTTGCGGTTGGGATAGCTGGACGACGGCAGCAGCTGGGTCAGGAAGACCACCGACATTTCCTCGGCCGGATCGCACCAGAAATACGTCGAGGCCATGCCGCCCCAGGAAAAGTCGCCGGGGCTGGCCGACAGCATCGACCGCGCCGGGCTGAGATTGACGGCAAAGCCCAGGCCGAAGCCGACGCCGGAAAACGAGGTTTCGCACCAGGCGCTGGGCCCCAGCGTGGCGAGGTCGACGCCGCCGGGCAGGTGGTTGGCGGTCATCAGCTTGACCGTTCGGGGCCCAAGCAGGCGCACGCCGCCCAGCGCTCCGCCACGGCGCAGCATCTCGGCAAAGCGCAGATAGTCATGCCCCGTCGAGACGAGCCCGCCGCCGCCGGACAACGTATTGACCTCGCCCTGCGCGAAACTTGCCGGAAACTCGGGCAGGCCGCCGGCGGGGTCGAAGGCATAGCATGGGCCAAGCCGTCCAAGCTTCGCGGCCGGCACCGTGAACGAGGTGTCGTTCATTTCCAGCGGCCCGAGGATGTGATCGGCAAAGAACTGGTCCAGCGTCTGCCCGGACACCACCTCGACGATGCGCCCGAGAACGTCGGTCGCCACCGAATAATGCCAGCGTGAGCCGGGCTGGAACAGCAAAGGCGCTTCAGCCAGCCGGTCCACGGTTTCGGCGAGACCCCCGGCGCGCTGGCCGAAATCGAGCCGCCTGTCCGCATAGGTCTGCGACAGGGCGTCGTTGTTGAAGCCGTAGGTCAGGCCGGAGGTATGGGTTAGCAGGTGATGCACGGTCACCGGTTGCTTCAGTTGCTCTGTCTGGTCGAGCCGGCCGGCTCCCGGCGCCAGCACCCGCAGATTGGCAAAGGACGGGATAAAGGCGCTGACCGGATCATCAAGATGAACGAGCCCCTGTTCATAGAGCATCATCAAGGCGGCCGAGGTGACCGGCTTGGTCATCGAGTAGATGCGCACCAGCGTTTCGGGCGTGTAGGGCGTTGCAGCCGCAACGTCGCTCAATCCGTACTGCCCGGTCCACGCAATGCGGCCCTTGCGGGCGATCAGCGTTGCGGCGAACGGATAGCGGCCAGCATCCACATAGCGGCGCATCCATGCCTCGATGCGGGCAAGGCGGGCGGCATCAAGGCCGCAGGCGGAAGGTGTCGATATCTGCAACGGCATGGCCGGGATTGTTGCGGGAGAAGCAGGGCCACGGTCAAGCGAAACCGGCACGGCAGATGCCGGGCTTGCCAGAATGAACCGTGAATGAACGCCGCGGTCAGGTCCGGTTCAGCGCGCGGCAGCTAGAACGGCAACAGTTGAGGCAACACCTTGACCCTGAAACCACACTGACCCGAACGACCAGACAAGGAGAAACGCCATGTTCAAGAAGTCCCTCATTGCTGCTGCCGCCGTCCTGACCATCGCCGCCAGCATGGCCACCACCCCGGCACAGGCGCTGTCAAAGAAGGGCGCATTCGTCCTGGGCCTTGGTGCGGCAACCGCCATCGGCATCACCGCCGCCCACGCAGGCCATGGCCGCCATTACGGCCACTACGGACACCTTTCCTATGGTCACGGCCACTATGGCGGCCATCGCTGGAACTATCGCCGCGCCTACAAGCGGGCTGCGCGCAAGTGCGCCTACCGGTTCGGCCGTCACACCTGGCGCTGGGAGCGCTGCATGGCACGCCACGGCTTCTGATCGTCCGCCTGCAGAAGCCCGAATGACGCCACTGCCGGGATGCCTCCCCCGGCGGTGGCGTTACTCATGGTGACATTTAATGTGCAAAACTGCACATCCATGATATGATTTTGCCAATACGTTGGAGCGATCAACAGTGAGCGGCACGCCAGCGCCGCCACACAAAAGAGGGACCGAAAATGACCAGTTTCCGCACCACCGCCATCGCCGCGCTCGCCGCCATTTCAATGGCTGCCGCAATGGCCTCACCGGCCGAGGCCCTGTCGAAGAACCAACGGATCGGCCTCGGCGTCGGACTGGGCGTGGTCGCGCTGGGCGCAGCCGCTGCTGCCGCCAATGCCCGGCACCGCGAATATGAGGACGACTATTAAGACGGTTACCGCGAAAGCCGCGAAAGCCGCCGCGCCGCCAACCGCTGCGCCAACCGCTATGGCTGGGAAACCCGCCGCTGGTACCGCTGCATGGATCGCGCAGGCTTCTGATCTGACGATCAGCAAGGTTCAATCATTTGCACCGCCGGAGAACCTGCTCCGGCGGTGTTTCTGTATGGACTACAGGTACCAGTCGTATTCCTGGCGCGAGATGGTTTCCATGAAGGCGGCAAACTCGGACTGCTTCACCTGTGCGTAGATGTTGCAGTAGTCCTGCCCCAGGTACCCGGGCAGGATCTTCGCCTGCCGGATTGCATCGAGCGCCCGCCACAGGGTGAGCGGCAGGTTTTCGTCCACTTCCGATCCCGCATTGCCGGTGGCCTTGCAGCCGGCGTCAAGCTTGTTGGCAAGGCCGTGGTGCATGCCGGCCAGTACTGCCGCCATGACGAGGTACGGGTTGGCTTCGGCACCAGCGGCGCGGTGCTCGACTCGGCGGGCTGACGAAGGACCCGACGGAATACGGAAGGCGACCGAACGGTTGTTGTCGCCCCAATCCGTCGTGACGGGCGTGAAGTTGTCGGCCACGAAGCGGCGATAGACATTCAGGTTGGGCGCGAAAATGGCCATGGCTTCGGCGTGGATGGCCTGCAGGCCGGCGATGGCGGCAGACAGCTTCTCATCAGCGCCCTGGCGGGCCGGATCGAACACGTTGCCCTTGCCGTCAGCCAGCGAGGCATGGATATGCAGGCCGGAGCCGGACTGGCCGGGAAACGGCACCGACATGAAGGTGGCGTCCAGACCGTGGGCGCGGGCGACGGAGGTTATGCAGCGGCGCAAAAGCACGGCGTCGTCGCAGGCTTTCACCGGGTCGTTGCAGTGCTCGAGGTTGATCTCGAACTGGCCGGGGCCGTACTCGGAAATCATGGTGGAGGTCGACAGGTTCTGCGCCTTGCAGGCGGCCTCGATGGCCGAGATCACCGGCGCGAACTCGTCGAGCTTGTCCAGTGACAGCACCTTGCCGGCGGATTCAGCGCGGCCATTGCGTGGCGAGGCTGCCGGAATGGGCTCTCCATCCGGGCCTCGTTCAGGCGAAATGAAATAGAATTCAAGCTCGACTGCCGTGACCGGCGTGAGCTTCAACTCGCTGAACCGCTCAACCACGCCCTTCAACACGGTGCGCGGGTCGTACCAGAAAGGCTGGCCCGACGCAGCGCTTTCGGGTTCGCACAGCACCTGCGCCAGGCCCGGCGCCCATGGCGCTGGCACCAGCCTGCCCGGTATCGGGCGCACGATGGCGTCGGGATCGCCATCGGAAAAGCCGTGCCCCATCGGATCGGCGGTGTTGCCCTGCACGTCGACGAGGCTCATGGCGGCGCACACGGGGGTGCCGCTGTCATGGAACTTCGCGATGTGGGCGCGCGGCAACCGCTTGCCATAGGCGTTGCCGCACAAGTCGATCAGCACTGCGTCGAGATGGGTGATTTCCGGATGCGCCTCGAGAAAGGCGGCCACTTCGGATCTTGCTGTCATGAAGTACCCCTGTTGCCGTTTGCGGGAAGTCTAGGCGCGCGTGACGGGTGTTGCCAAGAAGGCCGATCTGTGGGTATAACCCGCCGGCTTGAACTAACCGTCCGGCCAGTGTGGGCTGCCGTGGCGGTTTTAATGCTTAGATACAACAAGTGCTGCGCCATCAGACCGCTGCCTTCTTGCGGCCCCTGAAACTGGCGTGAGCGAAATGGAGACAGCAAAATGCCCAAGATGAAGACGAAATCGTCTTGCAAGAAGCGTTTCAGCTTCACCGCAAGCGGCAAGGTCAAGGCCGGACAGGCAGGAAAGCGCCACGGCATGATCAAGCGGTCGAACAAGTTCATCCGCAACCAGCGCGGCACCATGATCCTCGCAGAGGGTGATGAGCGGCTGGTCAAGGGCTTCATGCCCAACCGCTAACGGTACGCAAGGAGATCATACCAAATGGCACGAGTTAAACGTGGTGTGACCGCTCACGCGCGTCACCGCAAGGTCGTCAAGGCAGCCAAGGGTTACTATGGCCGTCGCAAGAATGTATTCCGCGCTGCCGTCCAGGCGGTGGAGAAGGCCGGGCAGTACGCCTATCGCGACCGGCGCCGGCGCAAGCGCAATTTCCGCAGCCTGTGGATCCAGCGCATCAACGCTGCCTGCCGCGAACTGGACCTCACCTACGGACGATTTATCGAAGGCCTCGGCAAAGCCGGTGTCGAAGTTGACCGCAAGGTGCTGGCCGATATCGCCGTGCGCGAGCCGGAAGCCTTCAAGGCTCTGGTGGAAAAGGCCAAGGGCGCGCTGGCTTAAGTCAGCCGCGCCGTCCGCCCCGCGCAAGCGGAGCGGGTTTCAGATACGAACCGAGCAAGGCCGGGCCCTCATCCCGCTACAGAGATGTCGCGTGGAAGTCGGCCCGGTTTTTGTTTCTGAAAGAGAAAACATGACCGGGCTCTCTGAACTTGAAAACAAATTGATCGCCGCCGTGAACGACGCGGGCGACGAAGCCGCCCTGGACGAGGTGCGGGTATCGGCGCTGGGCAAGAAGGGCGTGATCTCCGAGCAGATGAAGACGCTCGGCCAGATGGACCCGGAGGCGCGCAAGACTGCCGGCCAGGCGCTCAACGCGCTGAAGGACAAGGTGGCCGACGCCATCGCGGAGCGCTCTGCCTCGCTGCGCGACGCAGCCCTTGAAGCGCGGCTGTCGAACGAATTCGACGATGTCACCCTGCCGGTGCGGCCGGAGCTCAAGGGCTCGGTGCATCCGGTCTCCCAGGTCTGGGAGGAAGTGGTGCAGATCTTCGGCGACATGGGCTTTGCCGTGGCAGAGGGTCCGCACATCGAGACCGACTGGTACAATTTCGGCGCGCTGAACATTCCGGAAGATCACCCGGCGCGGCAGGAGCACGACACGTTCTACTTCAACCCGAGGGAAGACGGCTCACGCAGGGTGCTGCGCACCCACACCTCGCCGGTGCAGATCCGCACCATGGAGAAGTCGGCACCGCCGATCCGCATCATCGCACCGGGGCGCACGTTCCGCTGCGACTCGGACCAAACCCACACGCCGATGTTCCACCAGGTCGAGGGGCTGGTGCTGGACGAGGCAACGCACCTCGGCCACCTGAAATGGTGCCTGGAGGAATTCTGCAAGGCGTTCTTCGAGGTGAACGAAGTGAAGATGCGGTTCCGCGCCTCGCACTTCCCGTTCACCGAGCCGTCCATGGAAGTGGACATCAACTACTCGGTCGAGAACGGCCAGGTGAAGATCGGCACCGGCAACAAGTGGATGGAAATCCTCGGCTCCGGCATGGTGCACCCCAAGGTGATCGCCGCCGGCGGGCTTGACCCGGACAAGGTGCAAGGCTTCGCCTTCGGCATGGGCATCGACCGCATCGCCATGCTGAAGTACGGCATCCCGGACCTGCGCGCCTTCTTCGAGGCGGACCTGCGCTGGCTGCGCCATTACGGGTTCTCCGCCCTCAATGTTCCGACCCTGCCGGGAGGCCTGTCATGAAGTTCACGCTGAAGTGGCTCAAGGAGCATCTGGAGACCGATGCGTCGATCGAGGAGATCTGTGACGGGCTGATCGGTGTCGGCCTCGAGGTCGAAGGCGTCGAGGACCAGGCGTCGGCACTGGCGGCGTTCACCGTGTGCCGGGTCAAGGAAGCGCGCCAGCACCCCAATGCCGACCGGTTGCGGGTGTGCGACGTGGAAACCAGGGACGGGCTGGTGCAGGTTGTCTGCGGCGCACCGAACGCTCGCACCGGCCTTGTCGGCATCTTCGCCGCACCGGGTACGCACGTGCCGGGCACCGGCGTCGACCTTGAAGTCGGCACCATCCGCGGCGTCGAGTCGGCCGGCATGCTGTGCTCCGAGCGCGAGCTGATGATCTCGGACAGCCACGACGGCATCATCGACTTGCATGGCGACTTCGAGATCGGCATGAGCGCGGCCGAAGCGCTGGGCCTTGACGATCCGGTCATCGATGTGGCGATCACGCCGAACCGGCCGGACGCGCTGGGTGTGCACGGCATCGCACGCGACCTTGCCGCCAAGGGACTGGGCAGGCTCAAGCCGCTGAACGTGCCGCAGATCAAGGGCAACCATGCCTCGCCGATCAACGTGGAGCTGCGCTTCGACAAGGACACGGCCGACGCGTGCTCGATGTTCGTGGGCCGCCATATCAAGGGCGTGAAGAACGGCCCGTCGCCGGACTGGCTGCAGCGCCGCCTGCTGGCCATCGGCCTTCGCCCCATCTCGGCGCTGGTGGACATCACAAACTACATCACCTTCGGCTATGGCCGTCCGCTTCACGTGTTCGACGCCAACAAGGTGAAGGGCACCATTCATGCCCGACTCGCCAAGCCGGGTGAGACGCTCGAAGCGCTGGACGGCAAGACCTATACACTCGACGAGACGATGACCGTCATCGCCGACGACAATGGCGCCGAAGGCATTGCCGGCATCATCGGCGGCGAGGTGTCGGGCTGCGACGAGACCACCACGGAGGTGTTCATCGAGGCGGCCTATTTCGACCCGGTGCGTACCGCCGCCACGGGCCGCAAGCTGGGCATCATCACCGATGCGCGCTACCGGTTCGAGCGCGGCGTGGATCCGGCCTTCGTCGAGGCAGGCGCGCAGCTTTGTACGCAGATGATCCTCGACCTGTGCGGCGGCGAGCCGTCGGAACTGGTGATCGCAGGCGGGGCACCCCTGAACGAGCGCTCCTTCAACCTGCGTAAGACGCGGGTCAAATCGCTGGCCGGCATCGACGTACCCGTCGAGCGGCAGATCGCCATCCTGACCGATCTGGGCTTCAAGGTTTCGGACAAGGACAGCGTGCTTGAATGCGCCGTTCCGAGCTGGCGGCCAGACGTGCATGGCGAAGCTGACCTCGTTGAAGAAGTTGCGCGCATCGCCGGGCTGGACAACGTCAAGCCGGTTGCCATGCCGCGCCCGCACGATGTCGCAAAGCCGGTGCTCACGCCGCGCCAGAAACGGATGCTGGCGTCGCGGCGCACGCTTGCGGCGCGTGGCCTCAACGAAGCCGTCACCTGGTCTTTCCTGCCCGAGGCGCACGCAAAGCTGTTCGGCGGCGGCCAGCCGGAGCTCAAGCTCGCCAACCCGATCTCGTCGGAACTTTCCGACATGCGCCCGTCGCTGCTGGCCAACCTGGTGGCTGCGGTTGGCCGCAATCTCGACCGCGGCCAGGCCAATCTGGCGCTCTTCGAGGTGGGCCAGGCCTATGCGGGCGACAGGCCGGAAGACGAAACGCTCCGGGCAGCCGGGGTTCGGCGCGGCCAGAGCAGCACCCGGCACTGGGCCGAGCGCCCACGTGCCGTGGACCTCTACGACGCCAAGGCGGACCTGATGGCCACCCTTGAAGCAGCCGGTGCGCCGGTGGCTTCGGTGCAGGTGGTGCAGGGCGCGCCGGACTGGTTCCATCCGGGCCGGTCAGGCACCGTGCAACTCGGACCCAAGAACCAGCTTGGCTGGTTTGGCGAGGTGCATCCGAAGGTGTTGCGCGAGATGGACGTCAAGGGTCCGCTGGTGGCGTTCGAGATGGTACTCGACAATATTCCGGAGCCGAAACAATCTGCCACGGCGCGGCCGGCGCTCGAGACGCAGGACCTGCTGCCCGTCAAGCGCGACTTCGCCTTCGTGGCGGATGCGCGGGTAGCGGCGGACAAGTTCATCCGGGCGGCGAAGGGCGCCGACAAGGCACTGATCACCGATGTGACGGTGTTCGACGTGTTTGCCGGCGGCAACCTGGGCGAAGGCCAGCGGTCGCTCGCGCTGGAGGTGACGCTTCAGCCGAAGGAAAAGACCCTCACCGACGAGGAAATCGACGCGGTGTCAAAGGCGGTCGTGGCAGCCGTGACCAAGGCGACGGGCGCGAGCTTGCGTGGGTAATGCAACGATCGCTTGCGTCCCCGCCACCGCGCCGTGCCCCGGAGCCAGTCCGGGGCACACGCAAGCAGGTTAATTCCTACTCTGCCGCCTGCACGCCCGTGCCAACCGGGCACGACACGCCGGTGCCGCCAAGGCCGCAATAGCCCATCGGGTTCTTGGCCAGGTACTGCTGGTGGTAGTCCTCGGCGAAGAAGAACTCGTCCGCCGCGAGGATCTCGGTGGTGATTGCCGGGAAGCCACGTACCTCCAGCGCCTTCTGGTAGGCAGTCTTCGACGCAAGGGCCGCATCGCGCTGGGCCTCGCTGGTCCAGTAGATGCCCGAGCGGTACTGCGTGCCGACATCGTTGCCCTGGCGCATGCCCTGCGTCGGATCATGCGACTCCCAGAACACTTTCAGCAGTTCCTCGTAGGACACCTTGGCCGGATCGTAAACGGCCATCACCGCCTCGGCATGGCCGGTGCGGCCGGAGCATACTTCCTGGTAGGTGGGGTTGGGGGTGAGCCCGGCAATGTTGCCCACCGCCGTCACCCAGACGCCGGGCACCTGCCAGAACTGGCGCTCTGCGCCCCAGTAACAACCGAGCGCGAAATAGGCCACTTCAAAGCCTGCAGGGTACGGCCCCTTGATCGGGTTGCGATTGACGAAGTGGCTCTTTGCCGTCGGGATCGGATGGGCGCGGCCCGGCAGGGCTTCTTCCGGGGAGGGCAATTCAAGCTTCTTGCGCATGAAACCAAACATGGGAGGTCACCTTCATAAACTTGCGATGACACTCATGTTGGCACGTGCAGCGCCGGACACAAGAGGCTCGTGCAATCACGTTTCCGGCAGACGCTATTGCGGCTCGACGCCGCGGCCCACGACAATTCGTTGCTGCAGTACGGGCGCCACCTGTTGCGCCTGTGCAAGCGTGGTCATGATCAGCTCGGCCATCAACTTGGCATCGGTATCACCAACGATGCGGCGGGCCTGTTTCAGCACCTCGTAACCGTCACCGCCTCGGGCCAGGAAATCGTTGGTGACGAGGGTGTAGGTTGTTGTGTCATCGAGCGCCTTTCCGTCAACGTTGACAGTGACAACGCGGCTGCCCGCTGGCCGGGTCACGTCGGCGCGGATGGTCAGCCCCGACACCTGCGGAAAGGCGCCGGTGAGCCGCTCTGCCCTGGCAAAGGCTTGTTCCAGCATGGTGCGCAATTCGGCGCCAGCAACCTGCAGCACGAAAGCCTTGTTGCCGAACGGCAGTTCGCGCAGCACGTCCCGGCGGGTCAGTTCAGCGCCCGCATCGTAGACACGGTTACCGCGGAAGCCGCCACCATTGATGACCGCAATGTCGGCGCCCGTGGCGCTGCGCAAGGCGTCGGCGAACAGGTTGCCGATGGCGGCCTCGCCGCCGCGCACGGCGGCATTGCGGCTGTCGAGCGGGGTCGCAGTGCGGGTCAGCGGGCGGTCGAGTTGCTCAGACAGCTTGGCCTCGTAGGCCGCCACGCGAGCCGCCATGTCAGGATCAGGTTCGACCGTGGCCGTGTCGATGACGCGGAAATTCGGCCACCAGGCGACGCGACGCTGCCCGTCCTTGTCCGTCACTTCCACGTCCACATCGACGGCCACCACGTACCAGCCGTCCTGCATGGCCTCTGCGAAGGCGGTGCGGCCATCATAGGATAGCAGCAGGTCATGATCGTCGCCGGACAGGATGATGCCGGCAGCCCCCTCGCGGATCAGCTGCATGTCGATGTTGCGCGGGGCATGAACGACGTGCACCACGAGATCGGCGCCGGCATTGCGCAGGCGGGAGGCGGCGGTCAGCGTCCCGTCCAGCGTGGGGGTGAACCTGAGCTCTCCCGGCGATGACCGTGTCACCGAATCCTCCGCCGTAAACCCGGCCAGCCCGACCCTGATGCCCTCCAGCTCGATGAGCCGGTCAGCAACGACGCCGGCAAGCGGCTTGCCGGCTTCATCCGCCAGGTTGCCTGCGAGCACCGGGAACTTCGCTTCCGCCATGCGCGCCCTGAACACGTCCGGGCCGAAGTCGAACTCGTGGTTGCCGGGCACGAAGGCATCGAGGCCCAGCTGATTGAGCAGGTCGATCATGTGGGCGCCCTGGTCGAGGCCTGACATCAGCGACGGAGAAATGGCGTCGCCGGCGTGGACCGCAATGACGTTGGCGTTGCGCTGGCGTTCCTGCCGGATGACGGCGGCCACCCTGGCAAGGCCGCCGCGGCCGTTCGCGCCCGGCGACATTTCGTAGATGTCGCACACCAGCAACAGCGTGATGCGGACCTTGTGTGCATCCGCCAGCGCCGGCACCGACAGGACCATGGCGATGGCGAGGACGGCAAGGCAACGCAGGTAGTGTCTCATCAGGTTGTTTCCAATCAGCCGGCTCGAGTTGCGACGCAGGTCCCGAGTCATGCGTTTTCGGCAAGGTCAGGTTGTCCAATATCCGGATGGACCGCAAGTCCGCCGCGCCATAACATCTGACCTGTTCCGCCTGCCAGGTTTGCGCAGGTCAATCCCTGTTACGGAAACCTGTCAATGAGCGTCTCTCCCCATGTCGCTTGACCGGGCGGCGCCGCTCGTTGGCGGCGAAGACGTGCGGCGGCCTGACAATCTTCGCGGCCTTGCGCTGATGGCGCTGGCGTTCGCCCTGTTCTCCGCGTCGGACGCGCAGGTGAAGCTTCTGACCAGCGAGTTTCACCCGGTGCAGATCGTCTGGACCCGCCAGCTGGGACTGCTGTCTGGCGTCATCGTGCTGCTGATGGTCAAGGGGACGGCGGTTCTCGCCACCTCGCACCTCGGATTGCAACTGATACGCGGCATGCTGGCTGTCACCTCGGCAGCGGCGTTCATCTTCGGGCTCAAGTACGTGCCGCTGGCCGACGCGGTTTCGGTGACGTTTCTCGCGCCGCTGCTCGTCACAATCTTCAGCGCACTGCTGCTCAAGGAGAAGATAGGGCCGCGGCGGCTGATTGCCGTGGGCATCGGGTTCATCGGCACGCTGATCGTGATCCGGCCGGGCTTCGGCCAGGTGCATCCGGCCGTCATGCTCGTGGTGCTGGCGGCAACGGCGTTCGCCTTGCGGCAGGTGGTGTCACGGCTGCTGGCTTCGTCGGACAATACCGCAACCACCGTGGCCTATACGGCCATTGCCAGCTTCGCGATGCTGTCGCTGCCGCTGGCGCTGTTCTGGAAGACGCCGGAGACCGGCTGGCAGATTGCGCTGCTGGCCGGCATGGCGATATCGGCGGCGCTGGGCGAGCTGATGGTGATCAAGGCGCTGCAAATTGCCGAGGCGAGTGTGGTGACGCCGATGCACTACACGCTGATCGTCTGGGCCACGCTTTATGGCTGGCTGCTGTTCGGCCAGTTACCCGACATGTGGACGTGGGTGGGCGCAGCCATCATCGTGGCAACCGGGCTCTACATCATGAACCGGGAACGGAGGCTGAAACGGCAAGGCTAGAGCCCGCAGCCCTGTGACCTTATGCGCCCCGCGCCCGGGGCGTCAGGGCCGCCTGGCGGAATGCTTACCGCTGTCTAGCCTTGCGATCAGCGTAGCGCCGGTCGCGCTCGGCCTTGCGGGCGGCCTCGTCCTCGATAACGCGGGCGATGCGTTTGCTCTCAGCCACTTCACGTGCTTCGATATCGGCCTTTGCGGCAGCGTCTGCTGCTGCCTGACGTTCGGCGATCTCGGCCTGAACGCGCTCCTGCTCCTCGAGTTTCGCCTTATCTCGCGCGGCCCGAAGTTCCTGCTTCGCCTTAGCTGCGGCCATACGTTCTTGCTGCCGTGCAAGCCGGGTTGGTTCGGCGGCTTCCATTGCAGCACGATAATTCTGAAGGCGGGCAGCCTTTGCCTCGGCGGCCGCATTGCGGCGCTCGGAGAGGTCATTGTCCTTGATATTTTTCAAGTTTGTATCCGTTTGAAGTGTCGCAGGATTGAAGATCAGGCCGTGAGGGAGCGCTTCGAAATCAAAGTCGCGGTCTTGCGCGCGCGATCATCCGCTTCTTTTGCAAGACGGGCTTCCTTCAACCGTGCAGTATTTTCCTGGCGAGCCAGGATGATCATGTCGTGTTCTTCAACGGCACGGGTTCGCGCCAGAAACTGCGATTGAGTTTTCGTAAAGGCGCTTTCGGCCTGTTGGCGCGATTTGCTGTGTGTTTGCATAATGGTTGTCCTTCCAACCGCTTCAGTGAATGGCAATGAAACAAAGCCGGGCAAGTTGCCCGACCTTGTTCGGTTTCATGCTCTCAACAGTGCCAGTACATCCGTGGTCAAGGGAAAGCAGATACCTGGTTCATGCAGCCTGGAGGTTGCAGGCCGCCATCTTGCCCGACTTGTTGTCGCGCTCCATGTCGTAGCCGATCTTCTGCCCTTGGACGATCTCGCGCATCCCGGCGCGCTCGACGGCAGAAATGTGGACGAATGCGTCAGCACCGCCGTTGTCCGGCTGAATGAAGCCGAAGCCCTTGGCGGAATTGAACCATTTTACTGTGCCAGTGGTCATGATGAACCCTTTCATAGCGTTTGATGAACCGCCACGCGAAAGCGGGGCAGTGATGATAACGATTTTTGAAAGGGAGGTTCGACTAGGGCGCGGTGCCAATCACGCGATAACTTTAGCTCAGCAAGCAAATATCGGTGAGTATTAGATAGTCCTCACATCTGCCAATGTCAACCAGTCGTTATGCCCAGCTCCGGTCACGGCCCGGGATGGGCTCGTCCCGTCATCGGCAAAGGCGGCGACAATTTCGGGATAATGATGGCGGTGTGCGCAGTCCAGTGCGAACCCGTCTCCGTTGGCCAATACCCTGTTCCACGGGAATTTACAGGGAATTTTCGCGCTTTCACCCGGAATTGAGGGTTTTTGACCAGAAAAAGTGGCAGTATATCAGTGCATTAGACGGAAAATTCCCTACTCCGGCGAACAGGGAATTTAATTCGTCGAACAGGGAATTTGCAGAAGTTAGCAGGGAATTTTTCAGCCCGAACAGGCAAAAGCCGAATTGCCAGTATTTTGCGGCAAGAAGCAGCCTGCAACTCGCTAACTCGGGTTGGATTCTCTCTTTGATCGAACGCAAGGCACTACGAAGGCGGATCTCGCACTATTCTCACTTGCTATCGTGAGAGCAGTTTCAGTCTCACCTCGTCTTGGAAATGTCGATGTCTGAAAGTCTGATTGTCTGCACCAGCTGCGGCGGCGTAAACCGGATACCGGGTGACCGTTCTGCATTGGACGCAAAGTGCGGCAAGTGCGGGTCGAGCCTGTTTGACGGTCATCCCAGGGACGTTTCCCAAGCCATTTTCGAGAAACAGATCAACCGCAGCACCGTTCCTGTCCTCATCGATGTCTGGGCGCCTTGGTGCGGCCCGTGCAAGATGATGGCGTCCGCCTTCGAAGCTGTCGCCCGCGAACTGGAACCACGGGTCCGCTTGATCAAACTGAATTCGGATGAGCAGCAAACGGTGGCTGCGCAGCTGGGTATACGAAGCATTCCGACCCTCATCCTGTTTGCAGGTGGACGGGAAATTGCCAGACGACCCGGGGCAATGTCGCAGCAGCAAATCCTGCAATGGGTCACGACCGAGAAGCCATAAAGGCGCAGGTTTGCGAATAACTGCGATTAGTGTTGGGGGATGCCATTGATCCTTCCCCCACTCCGAGCGGGTGCAGTTTCGCCCCGCGCATTATTGATTGATTGACGCGCTGCGCCGACGCAGTAGGTTGAGCTGCATGGTTTCAGCCGCTGCAGGTGCAATCGTGATGAGAAGGCCGGTTCCCAGATGACCACCTCTCCCCAACACCGCCAGACAGGTCGGCTGACAGTGAGACAAATCACAACCCGCGCCTTTCGGGTGCCATTGAAGTTCGCTTTGGGAACCAGCGTACGAACCCTGAAGGTCGTACCACTGGTGCTGGTCGATGTGCAGACCGAAGAAGGGCCGGTCGGCCGATCGTATGTATTCGGCTATACTGATGGGGGTGCACGGGCAATCGCAGCCTGCATTGCAGAGGCTGAGGAGGTCGTGCGCGCCCAGTGCTCCACGCCGCATGGCCTTGGCGATCTTTTGACCACCCGCTTCAAGCTGTTCGGCATAACCGGCGCCGTGCGAATGGCGTTGTCGGCCTTCGACATGGCCATGTGGGATGCCACAGCCATTGCAGCAGGCTTGCCTCTCGCCACCATGCTGGGCGCAGACAGAACGTTCGTACCAGCCTACGACAGCCGGGGGCTCGGCCTGATGCCTGCTGATGATCTGGCCAGGCAGACAGAACAGTTGCTCGAACTGGGGCTGGGCGCGCTCAAACTTCGACTTGGTTATCCGACCATGGCCGAGGATCTGGCCGCCTTGAAAACAGTCCGGAAACATGCGCCCGAAGATGTCTCCATCATGGTCGACTACAACCAGGCGCTCACAACAGCCGAGGCGATCCGCCGGGGCAAGGCCCTGCAGCAGGAGGGTATACTCTGGCTGGAAGAACCGGTCCGGCACGATGACTATCGTGGCAATGCAAGCATCGCCCGCAATCTCGATGTACCAGTCCAGATCGGTGAAAACTTCAACGGGCCCGAGGCAATGGCGGATGCCATCGCTTTCGAAGCCTGTGACTATGTCATGCCGGACATCGCAAGGATTGGCGGCATAAGCGGCTGGATGCAGGCAGCAGGCATTGCGGCAGGTCATGGCATCGAGATGTCTTCCCACCTGATGCCGGAACTGAGCATCCACGCCCTTTGCGCCTCACCGACAGCGCACTGGATCGAATACGTGGACTGGGCGGATCCGATCCTCGAGCAACCTGTCTACATCGAGAATGGCGGGATCCGAGTGTCGGAGCAGCCCGGGTTTGGCATCTCGTGGAGCGAGGAAAAGCTTCGGCACTTGGAGATGATCTGAGCTGACGCTGGGAATCCTTGCGGTCGCCGGAGCGGTCGCAATTGGCTTTTTTGGACTTACCTCCGAACATCCTCAGGTCCTGATCGGCAAACCCGCTCCCAAGCCTAGACCATTGCCACGCAATCGATCTCGATCAGCATATCCCGGTAGGCAAGGTAGGGGAACGGAATGCCTGTAGAGACCGGCCCTGGAGGCTTGTAGTAACCGGCCCGAACGCTTGCATTTGCCAGCAGGTCCTGCTGCCCCTTGCTGCCGGCATAGAACGTGTTGATCTTCACGACGTGCTCGAAGGCAAGTCCGAATTCGGCCAGTACATAACTGATGTTGTCCATCGCGATCCGCGTTTGAGCCTCGATCTCGCCGGGATGAATGACGCCACCTTTGGTATCCAGTGACACCTGTCCGCCGATGAACACCAGATCCCCGACCTTCAAACCATGCCGATATGGCAGATGCACCGGCCAGTCCCAGTGCCCCGTTGGCCAGACAGCCTGACGCGGCAGGCGCGACCCATCCACCTCACGCATGGCGATCACATCCTTGCGGAGCTTCAGGCCTTCGCGATGGAGGCGTGGCAAGGAGATGCCTGTCGCAGCCGGTCCCGGTTCCCGGTAGTGACTGGCCCTGGACAGCGCCGCCACCTTCCAGTCCTCCTGTTCTCCCGGTTCGACATTGAAGACGTTGGCCTTGACGGCGTCGTTGAGATCGGCGCCCAAGCCCTCGAGCAGTCTCCTGAGCTTGCCAATGACGATATCGCCCTGGCGCAGCAGGCTGCCCTGCTCGGCAATGCTGCCATCCGGAGTCTCGGCTGTCTGGGCGCTGGTAAAAATCATCCGTCCGCAGCGCACCGCCTGGCTGAACGGCCGTGGCATAACCGCTCCGTCGGGTATCCAGGATGCCGTCCGTGGCAGACGCTCGCCATTCTGGCCCCGCATCGCGATACCTTCGACCTCGATACTCAGACCGTCGAAGCAGTTGGTCTCGATAGGCACCAGCGTCACCGCTGGTCCCGGGCCTTGAATATCCCCCAGCCGGGCAGCCATCCGCTGCAGGATGAGCGCCTCATTGTCCTCGTTGGTCAGGACATAGAACGCCGTAAGCTTCACCAGATCAGCGGCATCTGCCCCGAAGCCTTCCAGCACCTTGAGGACCCCGTCCATGGCGATATCAGTTTGCGCGGCGAGATCGTTCGGGCAGGTGACTTCGGCGTTACCGGAAATGTCTGCCTGTCCGCCAATGAAGATCCGGTCCCCACATGAAAGACCATGGCTGTGGTTGAGCTTGATCCCGATGGAAAGGTGATCATCAGGGTGAAAGCGGCGTCGTGGAAGCATATTTCGTACTCTGTGTTGCCGGAATCCAATTGCTAGCCAGTAAACTCGATCTTGCCACCTGGCAGCAGATAGAGAACCAGGGCTCGACCATCTGTAACCGTCGGATGATGCGCACTGCCCGGTTGGTTGACACACCATCCAGCGCCATGCCCATCGAACTTTGCGTCCTTCGTTACCGGCATGACCATGCAAACTTCACCCGTCGGATGCCGATGATGCGGACCTACGATGTCGGTCAAGTCTACAACATCCACACTGAGATTGCGGGTGTCATCTGACGGCTCGATGATGCGCCCGAACCGGCGCCCTTCGCCACCCTGCGTACACATCCATCCCGCCTTAATCGCATCATGGCAGGTACGTTCGATAGTGCGGAATGTTTCACTGTCCACGGGAAAGGTGGCGTTCAACTTGCCCTCCAGTTCACCAGTCACTCCAGTCTCTGAAATGACATCCATGACAGGCTTCATGAGGGACCTGAATTCTTCGATCTGAGGTTCCGACATTGCCGTGTATCCTCCCATCACGCTTTTGCTTGGACATTCAGTCTAGCCGGCAGATGCAATCCTTTGAAGTCAGAGGACGCAAGACAACCCCATGGATCGGTCGCAGGGCATGCTCTAATCTTTAGTCTGGCGAACCAGTTGGAGGCAGGTCGTGCTCCCTGAACCAGGATCAGGAATCGATTGTGCGGAACCGAACTTGAGATTGGATCTAATGTGAGAACAGACCAGTCCGGACAGCTCAATCAGTGGATCGATGAAGAACGCGATCAGATGATCGATTTCCTGCAGGAGTTGTTGCAGGCAAGATCCCCCAACCCGCCGGGCGATACCCGCGATGCCGCAGCCGTTGTTACCAGACTGCTTGACCGGCTCAAGCTGCCCTACCGCATAGTGTCGCCTAATGCGGTAATGCCCAACATCATCAGCAGTTGCGAAGGTGGCAAGGCGGGCAAGCATCTGGTTCTCAACGGTCACATAGACGTTTTTCCGGTTGATGAGACCGACAGCCGATGGACTGCGGATCCGTGGAGCGGCGACATTCGAGACGGAAAGATCTACGCTCGCGGCGCCTGTGACATGAAGCCCGGCACCACGGCTTCGATCTTCACCTACGCACTTCTCAATCGAATTCGTGATTACTGGGGAGGAAAACTCACGCTGACCTGTGTTTCTGACGAGGAGACGTTCGGTCCCTGGGGTGCTCGTTACCTCATGGATCACGAGCCTGAAGTGCTGGGCGACTGCCTTCTGAACGGCGAACCGAGTTCACCGTTGACAATCCGCTTCGGCGAGAAAGGGCCGTTGTGGTTGGCAGTCACCATCCAGACACGCGGGGCACACGGCGCATATGTCCATTCGACAGAGAGTGCCACCAAGATTGCCGCCCGGCTGGCGCTGGCGCTTGAATCCGTATGCGACATGGATTTTCCGCTGCCGGACAATCTGGGCCGGGCTATCGAAGCCTCCCGTGAAGCTGTCGACAAGGCAATGGGCGCCGGCGCCTACGACTCTGTCAGCCGTGTCACACTAAATGTCGGTCGGATTGATGGTGGTCTGAAGGTCAACATGATCCCGGGGCACTGCCGCATGGAGATTGATTTCCGTGTCCCCGTTGGTGCCACCAGAGAGATGATCATGGAGCGGGTAAACGAGGTAATGGCGGACTTTCCGGAAGCGACACTGGAAGAAATCGGGCACGCTCCACCCGCCTACTCAGACCCCTACGGCGAAATGGTGACCATTCTGCAAGACACTGTCGAAGAACTTCGCGGTTTCCGACCGACACCAATTATCAGCCTTGGCGGAACGGATGCCCGGCTATGGCGATATCGCAACATTCCTGCATATGTATACGGCCCCGACCCACACAGCATGGGCAGCTATGACGAGCACGTGGACCTGGAGGACTTCATCCACATTGTGCGAACCCATACCCTCGCTGCCTACCGCTACCTGAGGAAGAACACGCAAGACTGACGGCTGCACTGCAGTTGATCGGAACAAAAGCACCGAGACCAGGCGAGATGGAACTGGAAATCGATAAGAGGGAAAAGAGCCTGTCTGCTCCCCACGATACATCGTTAGCAGTAAATCAGATAGGCCGGCTTGGTACCCAGGCATAGCCGTTGTCACAGAGGATATAGGCCTCCCGCAGTCCGTGCGGCTTGGCAGTTGGCTCTTGCAGGATCGTGGCACCAGCCGATTTCGCTTGGGCTGCAGCTGCATCCGGATCGGTATCATAGAGCCTGATTTCGATCCCGGCTCCACGCGGTGGGGTCTCAGGCAGCAAGCCAAGGAGCGGGTTGGAGTGATAAGTGCCGTCGGCATGGATCTGGAACACCTGGTTTCCATAGGTCACGATGGCGAAGTCCTTGCTCACCTGATGACAGGACATACCGAACACTGAGGTCAGAAAGGCGCATTGGCGCGGAACATCCCTAACCAGCAGATTCAGCCCTATGCCTTTCAGTGATTGCCCGAAGGCCTCTGCCTCAATTGTCTCGTAATCCATGACAACCGTAGTTTGGCGGAGTCTGCTTTCTGTGGCAACGAGCCGCTCAAACTAGGAAGACTCTTCAACAGACGCTAAGTGGAGCGCTCCACCCCATCCTCGTGGGAGAAGCGGGTCACCAAAACCTGGGAGCAGTTACCTACTGTTGAACTGGATCAGAAGGTTCTACAGACATGCCCTTCAGTCGTTCCATTGCTCGCCGATTGCTCTGCAGTTTGCTGTGTCGGGCATCGCAACTCGTACATGACGGACTTTCGCCTGCAATTCGGTCATGCACAACATTTGAGCCCGAGCGGGCAACAAATACCAACAAAGTCATGACGCCCAATCCCGTTAAAAGGAGAGTCACAGGAAGCCAATTGTGTATGAAGCGGTTCATTCAGTTTGCGTATCGCCTGCCTGCTTTCAAATCATTCCGTGTAGACATTGAACGGCGTCATACCTAACTCGTCACCACATGGCCTCGTCTTGAAAGTTTGTCGCAATTTCGTTGTCATCGACAAACTTGACCGATTGCAGATTTCCTGAAGACAGAACTTGCTTATCATAATCAGGATCTCGAAACATGGTCAGGTCCTTCGCCAAACATCATTCATCAGCGAGCTGAACCAGCTCTCGCCGGAATGGAACGCCATCGGCAAGTGGCTCACCTAATTCGCGGGCATACCGGTGACCGGAATAGACAGCGGCCGCGATTGTTCCGGCCCCCAGACAATCCCCAATGCGCGAAATGGTTTTTGGCCTATGCTGTTTGTCCCTTAGAAACAAGGCGAGGTCTTGATGGAGCTCGTCCCGAGGTTCCCGCATGGTGACCATGACCAATGCACTGGCTTCAAGTTCACGGGCCTTCTCGGTAAAGACGCACGATGAGGTAACCTTGCCTGGGGCAACTTCGACCACGTTGTGAAGGGCGACAACCTGAACACCTTTTGTGAGTAGCTGCTTCTGGATCCGATGCTGTTCAAGCGTATTGTGGGTCCAGTGGGAGACATCCGCGGCGGGCGTTACCAACGTTACCGCGTAGCCTTCATCCCGCAACAGCTCTGCGATGAGACCCCCCATATAGTAGTGATCACCATCAAAGATCACGACCGGACCTGCCGGCCTCTTCCCTTCCATTATGTCGTCAGGCGTGAAGATGGATGCTCCAGCTGTTGTCGGAATGGGCCTGTGGTTAGCACGGCCGATGCCGGATCTGCTCCAGCGTGCTCCAGTTGCAATAGCAACATGGTTTGCCCCGAACTCCGCAATCTGCTCCGCCGTCAAGCAGCTGTCGAGAAAGACCTCGACATTGCCCATCTGGCTTATCTGATAGTCACGATAATCTCTGACGCTGCGCCATTCCGACAGACCAGGCAATCGACTTTCGACGGTGACTCGTCCCCCGACTTCCGTTGACGCTTCGGCAACGGTGACATTATAGCCACGCTGACCGAGCGCCCGAGCTGCTTCCAGACCTGCAGGGCCTGCCCCCACGATAAGCACAAACTCATCAGCAGTCTTTGGAGATATCTTCTCAGGGTGCCATCCCCGGCGCCATTCCTCGCCCATTGTGGGGTTTTGCGTACATCGCATCGGTGTAGCGAGGAAATCACCAGAGACACAGATATTGCAGCCGATGCATTCCCGAATATCCTCAGGCCGACCTTCCTCAATCTTCTTCGGCAGGAAAGGGTCGGCAATGGAGGGACGTGCGGCACCAATGAAATCAACAAGGCCATTCTTCACAAGTGAAACCATTGTGTCAGGCGACGTATAACGACCGACGGTTACAACGGGCTTGTTGGTGACTGACTTTACGAAAGCGGTATAGCTTTCCTGAAAGCCTTGCGCAGCAAACCGCGAGGTCATGCTGTCATTGCTCCACTCGCTAACATTTACATCCCACAAGTCGGGAATTTCGGCCAGCATCTCGACGACCTCTCTCCCCTCCCCATCGGAAACAAGCCCATCCGACCCGGCTAGCTCGTCAACTGCAAACCGCACCGCTACGGCACAGGTGTCACCAACCGCATCCTTGGTTTCTTCGAGCACTTCGCGGAACAGCCGAATCCGGTTCTCGAGTGAGCCCCCATACTCGTCGATACGATCATTGCGACGCCGTGAGAGGAAGTGCGACAGAACACTGAGATCGTGACCGGCATAGACATAGATAATGTCGAACCCGGCTTTCCTGCTGCGCTGCGCCCCTTCCACAAACCACCGCCGCAAATTGCGGATGTCACTTTTGTCCATGACGCGCGTCTGAACAGGATCATGATAATCAACAGGGCGGGCCGAAGGTCCCATCGGGATTTCACGACTGTATCGGTTGGCTGCGGTTGCCCCGGGGAAACCTGGCTCGATCCCGGCCAGACTGCCATGCTCATGGATCTTGTCGGTCATCTTCCGAAACATGGGAATATCTGAGTCATCCCACAGACGACCTTCAATCACCGGGCTGTATTCGGCAGAGTAGTGGATTTCGACTTCTTCGGTGCAGACGACGCCCCACCCGCCTTCTGCTTTGATGCCGCGCATTTCAGCCATCGAGGAGGGGTAGGCTCTGCCCATCCCATTGCAATGAGGAACCTGGTAGAACCTGTTTGGCGCCACAACAGGGCCGATCCTTACCGGCTCAAACAGGATATCAAACCTGGGATCTCGTTTGTGTTGTGCGAGCTCGGCAGAGTTTGAATTAGCATTTGTTTGAACTGGTGAGTTTTCCATTTCGACCTCTCTGGAAGGCATGGCTTGGCTTAGTTCGAGAAATGATGAGGAAAAGTCAGGCTGACCATCTGACGGATCAACGCCCGTGCTCGTTCTGGCGACAACCAGTCCGGATACATCATCATGTTCAACCACAGACCGTCAGCAAAGCACTCCAGCGCCTGGGCGATCTGAGCCGCATCCAAATCGCGAATATGGTTTTCCCTGATAATCTCGCGGCACAAATCCTCTGTCACGCCAGCCCGCTCAACATCAAACCTGGATACATGCTCACGATAGATGGCGCGGTAATGTGCTTCGCCAAAGAAGGCAAACCAGACTGCAATTCTTTTCGGGGTGCAGGCTTTTGGATTAAAGTGTGCCTCGATCACACCGATTAGCTTCTCCGCGGGTGTAAGCGTGTCATCATTGAAGCTTTCCAACCAGCAATTGCGATGTTCCTCGACCAGGAACATCAACGTCTCCCGAAGCAGGTTTTCCTTGCTGTCGAAGTGAAAACTGACGATCCCCATGGAAAGCCCTGCCAGCCCCGTTACCCGCGCCATGGTTGTGCCAGACAGTCCATTTGTCGCGATTGCTTCCACGGTGGCCTCAATCAGTTGCTGTCGGCGAACTTCCTTTGGCGCTGTGCGAGGGCGCTTTATGGGAGCTGGAGAGCGCAAGCTAGAACCTTCAGTTCTCGTTCAGTGCGACCACGGCATCATCGGTCCAGCTTAACCAGACACGTCGACCCTGATCCTTTTCATCAAGGCGCTGCGAGGACATGTTTTGTGACGAAACCGCGACCGGTCGGTCAGATCCGGCTACACGAACTACGAAATGGCTGCGCTCTCCAAGATAGGCGACATTGTCCAATGTCCCTTCGACGACGTTTGGACCTGCTGCAGGTTGCTCGACCGAAAGCAGGAACTTCTCCGGCCTCACCGCAATACAGACTTTGTCACCGTTAATGCCGGAAAGCTTCCCGCCTTCGATCGCCATTTCACCAAGTGCCTGCACCTCAAGCCTGACGAGCCCCTTTGAGCGAGCAATCATCCGACCATCAAAAAAGTTCATGGTTCCAATAAAACTTGCCACTTCTCGACTTGTCGGGCGTTCGTAAAGCCGCGCGGGGGTGTCAATCTGCAGAACCTGTCCTCCGGACATGACGGCAATTCGGTCAGACAGGGTAAGGGCTTCCTCCTGATCGTGTGTCACAAAAACAAAGGTGATGCCGACCGTGCGCTGCAGCGCACGAAGTTCAAGTTGCATCTGTTCCCGCAGCTGCTTGTCCAATGCGCCAAGGGGTTCATCCAGAAGAAGCACCTTTGGACGCAGGATGAGTGCCCGTGCCAGCGCCACGCGCTGGCGTTGGCCGCCTGATAGCTGATTGGCACGTCGATCGCCGTAACCGCCTAGCTTGATAAGGTCGAGTAACTCATCGACCATTCGATGGCGCTCTGCCCTAGACAGTTTCTGCTTTCGCAACCCGTATGCAATGTTGTCACGCACATTGAGATGCGGAAAAATTGCATAATTCTGAAAAACCATGTTTACGGGTCGGAAGTGCGGCGGGACACCATCCATCGCTTGCCCATCGATGGATATATTCCCTGAGGTTACGCCCTCGAAACCGGCGAGCATGCGCAAGAGGGTAGTCTTCCCGCATCCAGATGCTCCCAACAGGGAAAAGAACTCTCCATGGCCGATGTCCATGGACACATCCTTGACAGCCTGCACCGGACCAAATGATTTGCTGACATTGCGAATGGCAATGCAGGTCTCACGTTCAGTCATTTGTGCCTCCCGAGCCCACTCGTAGCCCGAACTTGCTCAGCCAGAGGCTGGTAAAGACCATGACGAACGATATAGCGATGATAATCGAGGAGAGGGCTAGCACTCGGGGCAACTTGTCCGGGAACCGCAACTGGCCCCAGATATACATAGGCAGCGTTTGCTCCGTTCCCGCCAGGAAGAAAGCCATGATGAACTCATCAAACGAAATAGTGAAGGTCAGCATCAGACTTGCGAAAACACCTGGAAGAACCAGCGGAAACGTAACCCGCCAGAACGTCCACCAGGCGTCTTCCCCCAAGTCGGCAGACGCCTCCTCGATTGAGGGATCAAAGCCTTCGAACCGTGGGATCAGAGTTGCGATCGAGAACGGAATACAAATGAGCAGATGTCCAAGGCCCACCGTATAGAGCGATAGTTGGATGCCCAGACGGTTCATCAGGATCAGGATGGCAACGGCAAAAATGATGCCCGGCACGACAAGCGGCAGCATCATGAAACTCACCATTGGCGCCTTGCCTGGCATGCGATAGCGCGTAATGGCTTTTGCAGCAAACACACCGAAGCTGGTAGAGAGTACTGCGGCCACGAAGCCGACCTTCACACTGTTCCACAGTGCGTTCCACATCGGCGGATTGTCAGCCAGTTCCCGATACCAATCGAACGTAACTCCCTTCAGCGGGAAAGCGATATAAATGGAGTCATTGAGCGAGAAGACGGGGATGAGCAGAATGGGCGCGTAAAGAACGGCCATGAACACCAATGCATAAGCGCGGAGCGTGCGGCTTGGACGATCAAGGTAACCGTTATCGCTCATGCAATCCTCGACGTAAGCGCTCTTGTGGCAAGCCAGGCAAAGGCAGCGCAAAAGGTTACGGAGATCATCATCAAAATGGCGAGAGCTGCCCCCATTGGCCAATTGTTGGCACGCCCAAACTGAAGTTGTATCAGGTTTCCGATCATCATTCCGTCTGGTCCCCCGAGCAAAGCTGGAGTGATGTAGTCGCCCACGGTTGGAATGAAGATGAGCAGCATCGCGGCGAACACCCCAGGCAGTGAAAGTGGCAGCGTGACCCTCAAGAATCTTGCAACCGGCCCGTCACCGAGATCCGTCGCGGCTTCGAGTAGTGATCTGTCGATCTTTTCCAGGGAAACATAGATCGGAAGAATGGCGAATGCGGCCCATGCATGAGCAAGCGTTATAATAACGGCAGTCGGGCTGTATAAGAGGAACTCAAGCGGAGCATCAATCAGACCTATTCCAGTGAGCGTTGCATTCACCATCCCATCGTAACCCAGAATAATCTTCCAAGCGAAAACGCGCAGGAGATAGCTGGTCCAGAATGGGAGGGTCATCAGGATCAGCCACAAGAACTTGTTCCGATGCACATGGAAGGCGACGTAGTAGGCCATGGGATAGCACACGCACACTGTGGCTATCGTGGCCAATGCAGATATCCACATCGACCGACCGATGAGTGCTGCGTAGATTGGGCGGGAAACTGCTGCTTCGTAGTTGGTCAATGACAGGTTCGTGTTGAAATCGAACCCGGCAGTCGTCCAGAAGCTCATAATGATGAGGATCGCAAAAGGTATCGCTATACCCGCCAGCATGAACAGGAAGGCCGGCATGATCAGGCTGTAGCCGCGCAGGACTTCATGCCGCTGAAGAAGGGCACCGAACCAGTTTGGCCGACGAACTTTGCCAGCCTCTGCTGTCGATAACGATGTTTGAGCTTGTGCCATCCCAACCTTTTCCCGGAACTTTGTTTGCCGAGTTCTGGCTACACAAAACCTATAGATGAGGACCGGTCGCCCGGCTTGGGGCGACCGGAAAGGATGATGAGTTCTAGAAACCAGCCTTGATCTGCTCAAACTCGTTATTCATCCGTGTCTCCCACTCCTGAGACTGCGGAATCTGGAAATGGCCCGCATTGAGGATTTCAAACGGCTTTGAACTCAATCCGAGACTTGCGAGCTTCGCTTCGTCAAATGCCTCGAATGATTTCTTGTTCGAGTGACCGTAGCCGTTCTCACCAATCATATATTTGCCAGTCTCTACGCTAAGCAATGCATCGATAAGATCGTAAGCCCGATCAAGTTTAGGTGCATCCTTGTGGATCATTGGACCACAAACCCAGGTCAGAGCGCCTTCCTTGGGTTTCGCGAACTTGACTGAAACACCCTGGCTGGCAAGCGTCACTGCCGAGGAGTTCCAGGTCATAGCAGCTACAAGTTCTCCAGAGGCAAGAGCCTGCTCTAGAGAGGTCGTGTCGTCGGTATAGACGCGGATCAGCGGCCTTTGCTTCCGCATGGCGGCGCTGATTTTCTCGAACGCTTCATCGGTCGCAATATCCTTGAAATCAACGCCCGCATAGATTGCGCCACACCACCAGGCATCAGCACCAGAAGCGAGACTGCCAAGTCGACCCTTATGGCGCTCGTCCCATAGCATACCCCACGACTCTTCGCCTTCGAGATTGAAAAGATCCGTGCGATAGGTCACCGAAGTCTGTCCCCAGTCGAATGGTACCATGTATGGTTTGCCATCAACGACGTTACCGGGAAGATTGACCAATTCTGGCATCACATCCGGCCAATTGGACAGACGAGACGTGTCGACTGGCTGAAATAGTCCCGACTGGATCCAACGGGGTACAGCCTGATTGCAAGGGTGAGACACGTCCACTACGTAGCCGGCGCGCATCTTGGTAAGAGCTTCCTCTGAACCGCCAAAGGTAGGAAGGTTCGGAAGTTCCCCATATTTTTCCTTGTAGCTGCCATACATATCCGGAACGTCATACCCACCCCACGTGAAAAACGTGGCCTGGTCCTCTGGTGCTGCAACTGCAGTTTGCCTGACCACCGGCACGGTGACCATTGCGACGCCCGCGGCCAGAAGCGACCTGTTGAAGGCGCGACGGCTCAGCTTGCCTTCTCGAACTGCATTGAGTTGATCGATGACGTCCATGGTTTAAACCTCCCGTGGTTGCTAATCTCAGGTTCTGTATGCTGAACTAAAAATTACGGTATCCATTGCACCCGGTTCAGCAGGTGATTCAGGGAAATCAGGTGTACTCCTCTGAATGCTTATTCATTCAAGCTTGGCACCCGGATGGTGTAGCGTCAAGCAATTGAGAGAATTGACCTTCAGAGACGGACATCGTTATCGACCAATTCGGTAGCAACCGCTTGCTTCGGCGATCAATTACCGTCGAAGCCCAGGCGCAGAACGAAGCCCGCCGAGGAAAGCGGCTCTAAAGAGAGGAGGTACAGATGTCACCAACAGGTGGAGTAATGAGATTCATGCCCGATGGTCCATCAGAAACCGGGTTGATCGAATGGGAGAGAATAGATCCAGAAAAGTTGTTGGCAGGCAAGCCCGTACAACGCGGCCACATTTATCATGAAGACCCGGATCTGGGATATCTGGTCGGAGTATGGGACTGTACGGCCCAGACCGAACATCCCGGTCCCTACGCGGTTGATGAATTCATGTACCTGCTCGAAGGCACCATCATAATGGGCTTGCCGGATGGCTCGGAAATCACAGTCAGTGCCGGAGAGGCATTCGTGATTCCGAAAGGCTTCAGATGCCAATGGAAGCAGCCCAATTATGTTCGCAAGTTTTTCATGATCCTCGACCGCCCAATTGCCAATGGAGCAGCCAATCCTTCACTCACCAGGATCTCGCTGCCTGAACTCAAGGGCCCTGTCATTCAACCTGAAGGTAAGCCGTCAGATGCTGTGCTGGAGACGGTGCAGAAGTACTTCGTAAACGCGGACGGATCTATGGAAGTGGTGGTTCGCGACTGCACAGAAATGACCGTCCCGTGCGCTCGAGCTTGCAGAACCCGGCTGGTACATGTTCTCGCCGGAGCAGTGACCGTGACGGCAAACGGCGAAGCGGAGACATTCAACACAGGGGATACTTTCTATATTCCCAAGGGTATCAGCCACACATGGCAAACAGCAACCGGGACACGTCTTCTCGAAGCCTCTTTCATGCCAGACTGAAGCCCAATCGAACCAAAATTTGATCCCAACAGACCTGTGCCTTGTTAATTGAAGCTTCTTGATATTGGCATGGGCCAAGCGACATTTCTGGCAATCATCACCATGAAATTTCTCAAAATCATTGCTCCACACTTTTCTCTGGAACAGGTTGCCGAGCTAACCGAAAAGCATTTCGGGCTGACAGGTCAAATCGATCTCTTGTACAGCGAGCGGGACCAGAACTTCCGGCTGCGTGAGCAAGATAGCACCGCGTGGACACTGAAAATTGCAAGTGTCGAAGAAGACCCCGAAATCATCGACTGCCAGATAAGGGTCATGCAGCACATCGCAGCAATTGACCCAACCTTGCCGACGCCACGGATACGGCATGCACTTGATGGTGCGCCGTCTATCCAGATTCGTGGCGAGGACGGGGCAACACACGTCTTCTATGTCCTGTCGCATCTGCCCGGTCAGCTTCTCGATGACGCCCCGGTTACCGCCCGGGCCTTGTCCGCCCAGGGAGCTATGGTCGCGCGGCTGGGCCGATCCATGCGTGGACTTTTCGACCCCGCGCCTGCCATGCGCGAACTGCTGTGGGATGTACGACTTCTGCCGCGTCTCCTGCCGCATATCGACAAGGTGCCCGACCCCAGGCGCCAGCAACAGGCTCGCGGCATCATCGAACATTTTGCAACCGACACGCTGCCGCGAATGAGAACCCTGCGGACACAACTGGTCCATGCAGACGTCAATGAAGCCAATATGCTGGTCGACCCGGATGATCCCGCGGTTGTGACGGGTATTATTGATTTCGGTGACATCATTTACGGCACCCTGGTCCAGGATGTAGCTGCCATTGCTGCAGAACGTCCATTCGGCGACATGCCAGTCCTGGAGGCAATCACCGAGGTCATCCGTGGCTACAACGAGGTAACGAAACTCGAACCCGAAGAAGCCGACATCCTCTATGACGTCATGGTCTCACGACTGCTGCTGACGCCATTAATCAACGCCTGGCGAGCCAGTGAGACGCCCGAGGAGCCAGGCTATATGCATACATGGACCGACGCCGTCTATCGCGTGGTGGATGTGTTGCAGGAAGCAGGTCGCAGCAAGGTGACGGACACGATCCGCCGGGCCTGTGGACTGTCGCCCATGGGGCTACAGAGCGGTATCTCAGCGAGCTCGGATGCACTAGAGGTGGACAACCTGATAGCGCGCCGAAAGCGCGTCATGGGCTCGAAGCTCTATGTGTTTTACGATCCGCCCCTGCATATCGTTCGGGGGGAAGGAGTATGGCTGACCGACGCTTCTGGACGACGCTTCCTGGACGCCTACAACAATGTTCCACATGTTGGTCACTGCCACCCTCACGTAGTGGACGCCATCTCGCGGCAGCTGCAGATACTGAACACCAACACCCGGTATCTCGGGACACAGGTGCTCGAATATAGCGAGCGTCTGGGCGCATCCTTGCCGGGCAACCTGAAGGCCTGTGCGTTCGTCAATTCCGGCAGTGAGGCGAATGATATTGCGTGGAGGATGGCAAAGGCCTTCACCGGCAACCAAGGCGGCCTGACCATGGAGTACGCCTATCACGGCATCACGGATGCGGTGGATGCCTTCTCGCCGTCCGTCAGTTTGGCGGGCACCATTGCGCCTCATATTCGTACCCTCGTCTCTCCCGACGACTATCGGGGCCCATACAGACGTGGCGAGGCCGACCTGGCCACCCGTTACGCGGCCTCCACCGACGAGGCAATTGCGTCACTGCACAAGGCAGGTATGGCCCCTGCAGCCTTGATGGTGGATTCAGCATTCCTCACCAATGGCATGCCAAACGTACCGGCAGGATACCTGAAGGCGGTATTTTCAAAGGTCCGGGCGGCCGGCGGATTGTGTATCGCCGATGAGGTCCAGTCCGGCTTTGGTCGCATGGGGAAGCACATGTGGGGACATCAGCACCACGATGTCACGCCGGACATCGTCACCATCGGCAAACCGGCCGGCAACGGGCACCCGCTGGGCGTTGTCATCACCAGGCCGGAAATCATGGACAACTTCCTTCACCAGACAGCTTTCTTCTCCACGTTCGGTGGCAACAACGTTTCATGTGTAGCGGGCCTCGCCGTGCTCGATGTCCTCGAGCGCGAGCGGCTCATGGACAACGCCACCGAAACTGGCGCCTTCCTGAAGCAGGGGCTGACAGGACTGATGGCCCGCCACGACGTGATCGGCGATGTGCGCGGCCGGGGCTTGAGCCTCTGCGTCGAACTGGTACGCGACCGCACCACCTTGGAACCGGCCCGGGCCGAGACTGATCGCATCCTCAACCTGATGCGTGATGAAGGCGTGCTGGTCGGCAACGAAGGTGTTCATGGCAATATCGTGAAGGTTCGCCCGCCGCTGGTGTTTCGCAAGGAGCATGCCGACATGCTCGTAGATGCTTTCGACCGAGCACTCGCACGACTGTGACCTGGCGATCCATCTGCGCCCGCAAGTCCTCAATGGGAATAGCGCGCCGGTTATCTGGCTCATCCAAACTTGACTTTAGGGCATATGCACCTTCGCCAATTCCAGGCTGAGACAAGTCACGCATCCCTGCCAGCAAGGAAGCCTTCGTAAACTGCCTCTTCCGCAGATCGCGGGCTCAGGCAGTCCCCCACAAGTGTCAGGCTTGCCCTGCTGGACCTGAACTGCTGTTCGAGACCAGTTTCAGGCTGGTGTCCCAGAGCCAGAACCAGGGTGTCCATGTTCGTGCACTCGATTGCCTCGCCTGACAAGGTATGCATGAAGAAAGCCGTACCGTCTGCTGCGCCAAAGAAACGGGCATACGGAACAACTTGGACGCCGAGCCTGTGCAGTTGGCCGAGCCAGTGCCAGCGCATGTATTTCTGCAGGTTCTGCCCGGCCATTTCACCATCCACGCACAGACGAACATGCGAACCTTCAAGAGCCAGCTTTTCTGCAAGGCCGAGCCCGACCCAATCGCATCGCCAGTCCGCGATGACAACGGCTGAGCCGGCCTTGGTCTCACCTTTCAGAATCTGCCAAGCGTCTGCGACATGCACCTCGTCGCCAATATCCACCTTCGGCAGGTACGGTGTCGCCCCCGTCGCCATGATGATACTGTCGGGGCGCAATGTCTCGACGATGCTCGAACTGACACGGCAGTTCAGCCTGACTTCCACTCCCGCAAGTTCAAGTTCGCGCTTCAGATTCGTGACGATCCCACCGAACTCGGCACGCCCCGGCAACAGTTGCGCGAGCAGGGCCTGCCCCCCCAGCTGACCAGTTGCTTCACACAATGTCACGTGGTGTCCGCGTTCGGCGGCCACCGCTGCCGCCTTCATGCCCCCAGGGCCACCCCCTGCCACTACGATCCGCTTGCGACGCACCGCCTTTGCAAAAGGCAGAAGCTGGCGCTCACGACCACAAATCGGGTTCTGAATGCAGGAGATCGGCACGCTCATGTGATAATGCCCGATGCAAGCCTGATTGCAGCCAATGCAAGCGCGGATATCGTCCAGACGACCGGCCATCGCCTTGTTAGGCATGTCCGCATCGGAGATCAGCGCCCGTGTCATTGCGCACATATCGGCCTGACCATTGGCGAGTATCTGTTCTGCAATCTGAGGCTGGTTGATCCTGCCGGCCACGAAAACCGACTTTCGCACCTGCTGCCTGATTGCACCTGCCTGAGGGGCGACGTAACCATGCTGGTATTGCATGGGCGGCACCACATGCACTGATCCGGCCAGTCCCATCATCGACCCGGTCGTGACATTCAGATAATCGAGTTCAGCTTCCTCGTTAAGTTGCCGACAGATCTGCAGCCATGCAGTCTCATCCAAACCGTCCGGCTCAATTTCCTCTGCGGAGATTCGCATCCCGATGACCTTGTCCGGACCGACAGCCTGGCGTGTGGCCTTCACGGTCTCGGCCACGAAACGAAAGCGGTTTTCCTGCGAGCCACCAAACTCGTCGCTGCGATGGTTGGTCTGCGGATTGAGGAACTGCGCGATTAGCATTCCATGGCTTGCGGTCAGTTCCACCCCGTCGAGCCCCGCCTCGATCATCCGCCCTGCCGCCTTGGCGAAGGCATCTATCATAAGCCAGACATACTCAGTCGACATGACACGCGGCATGCAATGGAACCTGTGATCCGGCACCATTGAAGGCGCAAAGGCGACCCGCTGCAGGCCACCTTGTGCATAGGTAATCCGACCACCGTGATTGATCTGGCCAAAAAGCCGGGTGCCATGCCGGTGCACTGCTTCAGCAACTTTGCGATAACCCGGAATGCACTCGTCGCTGCTTGAATCAAGATAATAGGCTGCCGAGACCTCATCGCTGTTAGGACGTGATGACTCCATGATGATAAGGCCTGCACCGCCGCGTGCACGCGCTTCGTGGTAGGCCACCATATCGTCACTCGGCACCCCGTTGCTGGCGAGAATTGTTTGATGGGCGCTCGAGAAAATCCGGTTGCGGAACTCGCAGTTTCTTATCTGATGGGGTGTAAAGAGATATTTGAAACTCACAACGACTAAGCCCCGTACGATAGCACTCGATCTGGCAAGAGTGACATCAGGCAGGGTTTCGAACAACGGTGTTTTCCAACTACAAAACGCTCCCTTTCAGCCTGGCGTGACCAGGAACCAAAAGCGCTGAATTCACTGAAGTGTCCATGGACCTTTGCAAGGACCAAACGCACAGGTTGGACCGATGCCACGGCCCCCGGCAACCCCATACCAACCAGACGCCTTGTGGCCAGACGGAAGTCACCATTGCTTGGCCCAATCCCGTCGTGGACACTCGCCGCCGAGAACAACGAGAGGCCTGCCAGGTGATAAACGAGGGCCGGTTTGAGGCGACCCGGAGCGGCTCTTCGGCAATACCCGCAGTACTGACCTAACGGCCCATCGGGCGACCAAAAAATCTGGCTGCTTCCAGTTTAGGCCGCTCGCTGGGATATCTGATAGGTGGCACCATGCTCGATACCAATTCTGTTTTTGCGCAGCCTCGAATTTTCACACATTGCCAGCATGTTAAAGTCATCATGCCATTCAGCCATGAAACCGGGCCGGTAGCCATTCGCGAGCTTCACCGTGATGGCAAGCAGCCAGAAGCTGGCTGCATTGACTGTTTCCAGTACATCACACCCGCTGATCTCAGCGAGGGAGCAATGCGCCTGCCAAATCGGCCAGGGGTCGGCGCAACCTTGCCCGGGCTGGGTCTACGAGTGACACCAGGTCTGCACGAGACCGCCGCGATTTCGGTACAAGCATGAGCGACGCGGCTCGATACCGCCCTGACAGGCCGATGCTCCCAGTGAATTTTCTGAAAGGACTGTCCGATGTATGAAATCGACCCGGCCAGAACCGACCTGGTACGCGAGTTCGAAGCCAATCCCGGCGGCCCACACAGCCCGGAACTGACGCTGGTGATCAACCGGTTGCGCCTGATGCCACTGCAGGACCGGCACATCCTTGTCTGCACGAAGCGCGGGCGGCAATGGAAGCTAGCGAAGATGCCGCCAGAGCGCGGACAACCCGCGCAAATCATCGAAGATCAGGTTTTCGACGTTTACACCGAAGCGGTCCGGGAGGTTTTCCGCCGCCGCTGGAAAACAGTGACCGGACACGACCCGGCATGATCCGGTGCAGCATCGGCCAGAAGGCAGCGCAATGAAGAAGATCCTTGGATATTGCAACGACTGGAGCACGCGGGCGGGCGGGCGCATAGAGTTCAAGATCAGCACCTACGGGCCGGATCGCTTCGAAGCGTCGCTGGTACGGGTGATCTGCGGGGATAATCACCCCGATCACGGCATCTTCGCGGAAGAGGAGATCGACGCCCCCTTCAACGGCTGGCATGACGGGCTGCATCAACCTGTCGATGCTGGCTCGTACGCGGTCGTGCCCGAGGCACCGGTTCTGGCTGCGCTGGGCAGTTTCACGGTTCAGGCATGGGTCTTCCCGACCACGCCAGGAAGGGGCGAACAGGGTTTGGTGACCCAATGGCAGGACGATCCAGCAACGGGGTTCGCGCTGATGCTTGATGCCTCGGGCGCGCCCGCGTTGCGGGTGGGCAATGGCTCAGGTCACGTCGCGCAGGTCTCGACAGGGATACCACTGGCAACGCGGCGGTGGTATCTCGTCTGCGCCTGTCATGACGCGGCAACCGAGCAGATCACCGTCCGCCAGATCTCAGCGGAAACTCCTCTTGAGCGTCTTGATGTCGGAGAAGCCAGCGGCACGGGTACCTTTGCACCTGCGCGCGCGCCGCTGGTCTTCGCTGCCGTCGCGATGACGCCTCCCAAGGATGGGCAGGCGACCGATAGGCATTTCAATGGAAAGATAGACAGGCCCCGGCTGTGCGCACGGGTTCTGTCGGCGGCCGAGAGTCTCGACATCGCCGCGCACGCCTCTCCGGCAAGGGCGCATGACGATGTCGTTGGCGCCTGGGATTTTGCAGAGGGCATCGGCACGCAGGACATCCACGATACCGGCCCGCACAACCTGCACGGCAAGACGGTCAATCTGCCCTCACGCGGCTGCAAGGGCCATAACTGGACCGGGCGCGAACAGAGCTTCGCCCATGCGCCGCAGGAATACGGCGCGATCCATTTTCACCAGGACGATCTGCATGATGCGGGCTGGCAGACCAGCTTTGCCTTTGACATTCCGCAGGATATGCCAAGCGGGGTCTATGCCGTGCGTCTGCGCGCTGATGGCGATCAGACCTATGTCACGTTTTTCGTGCGCCCTCCCGCAGGCAGGACAAGTGCCAGGCTTGCGTTCCTGGCCTCGACGCTCACCTATATGGCCTACGCCAATTATCACTGGCACCATCACGAGCGTTTCGCCGAAGTGACAGAAGGCTTCTGGACCACGCTCGAACCCACGGATGTGTTCTTGCAGGCGCATCCGGAATTGGGACTGTCCACCTATGACACCCACGTCGATGGCAGCGGGGTGCGCTTTTCGTCGCGGTTGCGGCCGATCCTCAACATGGCACCCGGAACGACCTGCTGGAGCTTCAACGCCGACACCCACATCCTTGGCTGGCTGGAGCAGCAAGGCATCGACTATGACGTTATCACCGATGAGGATTTGCACCGCGAGGGGGCGGCGGCGCTTGCTCCCTACACTGCGGTGCTGACCGGCACGCACCCAGAATACTACACCACCGCCATGATCGAAGGTCTGCAACGCTATATCGCCGGACCTGGCCGCCTGATCTACCTGGGTGGCAACGGTTTCATCTGGCGATGTGCGATGTCCGATGCCGCGCCCGGCGTCATCGAACTGCGCCGCGCCGAAGACGGCATCCGCTACCGCGACGAGGAGCCGGGAGAATACTATCTCGAACTCACCGGAGAATATGGCGGCTTATGGCGTCGTCTGGGGTTGCCGCCGCAGGCGTTGGTGGGAGTGGGCACCGTTGCCGTGGGCTTCGACAAATCCGGCCATTACCGCCGAACCGACGCCAGCACCGACCCGCGGGCCGCATTCATCTTCGAAGGTATCGACCTCGACGAGATCATCGGCGATTTCGGCTTTCTGGGCGATGGCGCCAGCGGATCGGAGATCGATGCCACCGATCCACTGCTGGGCACGCCTGCCCACGCGCTGGTAGTTGCCGTATCCGAAGGTCATTCGGCGAACACCCTGATCTGTCCCGACGAGATCGGGTTCAACCACAAGGCACTGGACGGGGTGCAGAATGACCGGGTCCGCGCCGACATGACCTTCTTCGAAACACCGGGGGGCGGTGCGGTGTTTTCCGTTGGCTCCATCGCCTGGGCGGGAAGCCTTTCACATGCAGGCTATGACAACAACGTTTCGCGGTTGACGCGCAACGTGGTGCGCCGCTTTCTCGACGAAAAGACATTCGCAATACCTGTGACACCAACATCCCTACCGCAACCGCGCCGGGCTTGACCGGGCGGTTCATGACCCCCAGCAGAAGGAATACCAGCCATGGGACAAAACCGCGATCTGGTCTTCGAGGCCTGCCAGCCCGAGATGGATCTGCCCTTCACGCAGCAGGAATTCGATGAGCGCCTCAGGCGCATCCGCGCCCGGATGGAGGCGCGCGATATCGATGTGCTGTGGCTGATGTCACCGGAAAGCCTGTATTATGTCAGCGGCTACAAATGCATCTGGTATCAGGCGCAAAGCCCCCGATCCTGGCCTGCCACCAGCGGCATCGCCATACATCGCGACCGGGATGACTTCATCCTGTTCGATACCCCCAGCGAAGCAATCATGTGCCGCTTTGTGACCTGCGCGAAGGATGTTCGCATCTTCCCGATGGGCGGCCGGCGCGACGGTCTGGGTTTCATTATCGACGAGCTCCAATCCGAGGGCTGGCTCAAGTCGGGCACGGTGGGGATGGAGCCGCACAGCTACCGGCCCAACCCGGTGATCAGCGGCCGCTTTCAGGACGCCTTTGGCGGCGCCGGGATGCGGGTGACCGACGCTACCGATATCCTGCGCGAGCTGCGCTGGATCAAGTCGCCGGCTGAGATCGCCTGTCTCGAAAAGGCGGCCGAGATCACCGATATCGGCCTCAGGGCAGCGCGCGATGCCATCCGCCCGGGTGCAACTGAACTCGATGTACAGGCCGAGATGATGTATGCCATGGGCAAGGCAGGCGGCGAAGCCGCAGCGCTTGTCTTGCCGGTCAATTCCGGGGCCAAGGCCAATTGTGGCCATTCCATGCCGAGCCGGCGGATCATCCAAGCGGGCGATCAGGTCAATCTCGATATCAGCGGCGTCTGGAACCGCTATCACGCCAATGCCGGGCGGGCCTTCTATGTGGGTGAGCCGCCCAAGGATGTGCTGGACTATCACGCGCTTTCCTGGGGCGTCTTCGACGTCATCGACAGCATTCTGCGCCCCGGCTTGCCAGTCGCCGAGCTGGTTGCCAAGACACGGGCCTATTACGAAGAAGTCGGGATCTGGAGCGATGCGGGCTGGGTTGGCGGTTACGAACTGGGACTCGCCTTCCCGCCCGACTGGGTGGGCAACTTTGTCTACGAGATGTCTGACACAGACAGCGACCGCGTGTTCGAGCCGGGCACGATCGTCAATTTCGAGAGTCAGTTCTTCGCACCGCGCATGTCGGGGATCACCTATTATGTCGACACCCTGCTCTTCAAGGAAGATGGTGCACGCAGGCCGCTAAGCTTCCAGCCGAAGCTGGTAATTATCGACTGAAATCAGGGTGCAAAGTACGCTTGGTCGCGCCGGCGGGTGCAGCGAAGCAACGCGAGTGCCCGGTAAAAGAGTTGGTTGGATTCCGGGCCATCACTCGCCACTGCTGTCGCAGCAAGGGGATGGCCCAACTTCATGGAGCCAAGACACGTGGTTCAGGATGCCGGACAGGGGTTACGGCACCTGCGCGAAACAGCTTTTCAAGGCGGCACCCTGTGGCTGCGACACAACCATGCGAAGCTGCACAGCGTCCTTGACCTAACGGCGTCCATCATCCCCCATTATGTGAATCCGGAGATAAAGATCGATGTCGTGTCCACCAAAGCCGGACATGGAGCCGGGGTAGTTGCAGCCCCATCAGGAAGACCCCGAAAGAAACGTGCGAGCTCAGTTTGCGAGTCATGAAGCTGCAGGGGTTTCTTCACGCCGACTTGGTTCTTGTTTGCGGTTGCTCTTCCTCATGCTTGCTCGATAGCGGCTGACATTAAGCCATTCAAGCGGCCAGATCAGCAATCAACCCCGGCACCCGCATTGCCCAGTCCAAATCGCCTGGTGGGTGGTGGTGGCCACGCCACCATCGCGCGTTGTGAGACCTGCAGCACGCCGCTTTCTGCGTATTGGAGACTCCACAATCCCTCATTATGCGAATGCCGACTTCATCTCGAACAATCGGACATCCCGGGCAGCATCTCGGGAAGTCTGGATTACGGCCCTTCCAGGCGGTTCCGTGATCACAACTGCACTGGCAGCCACACGGACAAGACGAGCATTCGGCTGAGGTCGTCGAACTGCTGGATTGGGCGGAATGCGGACAATCGCTGCGACAGCGAAACAACGACTGCTTTCGGGAGTGAAGCAGACATTCCTTGGGAAGGGCGTGACCGGCCGGTTGTGACCCTCTGCAGACATCAGGGTGCAGCAGAGCTAACGGCAGCAGGGAGCCATGACGGCCATTGCTCCATGGGCGACCTGGATCAAAGCAATCGATTTAGCTGGTCTGTGTGCGGTTGGATATCGCCGATGGCCCGACTTATCCAATCGGGATCGTAGTAGGTGTCCAGATAGCGTTCGCCGCTGTCACACATCAGGGAAACGATCGATCCGGTTTCATTATTGCTCATCATGTTCTTCGCGGCATGCAATGCACCCCACAGGTTCGTTCCGGTTGAAGCGCCTGCTTTGCGGCCAATGAGTTTCTCAAGCCACCATATGGTGGCAATGCTTGCCGTGTCCGGCACCTGCATCATGTCGTCTATCACGTCGGGCTGAAATGACTTCTCGACCCTCGGACGCCCAATTCCTTCGATCCTGCTCGAACAATTCGCTGTCAGGCTACGGTCCTTCTGCATGTAGCTGTCATAAAATACGGAATTTTCAGGATCGACCACCATCAAGCGCGTATCAAGACCCCGGTATCGTATATAACGCCCGAGTGTTGCTGATGTACCGCCCGTTCCAGCGCTCATGACAATTGTGTGCGGTATCGGGAAAGGTTCATTTTGCATCTGATGAAAGATGCTTTCCGCAATATTGTTGTTACCACGCCAGTCCGTTGCACGTTCAGCATACTTAAACTGGTCCATGAAGTATCCACCGGTCTCGGCGGCCAAACTGACAGCGGCTTCATGCATTTCAGGAGCGCTGTCTACGAAATGGCATTGACCACCGTAAAGCTGGATTTTATCGATTTTGCTCTTGGCAGTCTTTCGCGGCATTACCGCGACAAACGGCAGGCCCAGCATTTGAGCGAAATATGCCTCCGAAACTGCAGTGCTACCGGATGACGCCTCGATCACTGTCGTCGATTGATCAATCTTTCCATTGCATAAGGCATACAGAAACAACGAACGGGCAAGCCGGTGCTTGAGACTTCCCGTAGGATGCGTGCTTTCATCCTTGAGATAGATATCGATGCCATCAAGCTGCGGTATGTTGAGTTTGAACAGATGTGTGTCTGCCGACCTTTGATAATCTGCTTCGATTTTTCTGATAGCCTCGCTAGTCCAACGCCCCATTTCGAATGTCCGTTTTCGGTTTCTGGTGGCTTAATCGAATATCATTTGGGGTAGGAAACTGTCTATTGATCTGGAACTGCGCTCGGATATCAAAGCCGAATTGTCCGCACAGGCGACCTTCGGCGTGCGATGCCTGAACCGTCTGGAAGTGATAGCGGACCCGCTCTGCTTAGGACAAGTGCGTCTGCCTTCAGGGCTACAATAGACGTTCTCAGTCCCTAGATAGAGTGGCCGTGCCTGACCCTTGTGGAAATCGAAAGCCCGTCGTGATTGGCTGACAAGTCATTGCTTGAATCCCAGCCGGGCCAAGGCATTTGTCAGTGTCGTCTTGAGCGCAGCATCCTTGAATGGAAACGCCTGGAAGAACATTGATGCCGTTATCTCCGGCCGTCGCGCAAGTGCCTCATCCCGCCAGCGTTCTGCGGAAGCACGATCGCCACCGAGCTCAAGCGCAATCGCCGTTACCATCGAGATGTAGAAGTGCGCGCCTGGTACGCGAACTGCCTTCTCAGCCCACACGCTCGCAGCAGCAAAATCCTCATTTGCTATGTGAGCAATCGCCTTGGTGCTCAGCATTGCGTAGAGCAGAGGGTCCAGAGGGCTGAGTTGCATGGCCTTGTCGGCCGCGCCAAGCGCATCGTCTGGCCGTCCCGTGAGCACCTTGGACAGACCGCGTGTATAATGGCACTGGGCATAGTTCGGGTTCACCAGCAGCGCCCGGTCGAGCCAGTCTATGCCGGCGTCCACGTCGCCTTCGAGCCAGCGTGCCCGTCCCATGTTGAAGCTGGCAAACGGATCCTGTCCGTCTATCTCGAGCGCGCGAGAGGCGGCAGCGACTGCCTTTTCGAGAGGCAGCTTCCGATCTTCGCCAAAGTTCATGAAGGCATTCTGCCAGTACGTGAACGACAGTCCCGAATGAGCACGGCTGAATTCACGGTCCAGTTCGATGGCTGAACGGAAATGTCCGGCGGCTATCGCATTGTCGGCCTCGTTGTAGCGGTACATGTGGCGCAAGCCGAGATGATAGTGTGACCACGCATCGAGCTGCGTTGGCGACAAGCGGCGAGCATGTTCGGATTCGAATTGCGGGACCTGGATCTCAAATGCGGAAATGATGGACGCTACGATGTCCTGCCTTGCCATCTGAATATCGGCGACTGCCGTGGCATACCGCTCGGACCAGACAAGTGCGCCGTTGGATGCAGACAGCAGCTCTACCGAAATCGTAAGCATATCGTTGATGGGTTCGATGCGTCCGGTCAGCAAGTAGCGAACGCCCAGTTCGCGCGCGACTTGCTCCGGGTCCGGCCTTGCCGGGTCAAACCGGAACGACGAGCCCCTCGCCGTGACATGTAGCCACCTTAGCTTCGAAAGACTGGAAATCAGTTCTGCTGGCAGTCCGTCTGTCAGCTCAGGTCGGGCCTGATCTTTGCCAAGCAGCTCGAAACGCAGCACTGCCACGGAGGCTTGATCGGTGCCAATCGGCGTGGGATCAATCTGATCGCTTGATGTCGCAGCAGTCGGCACATCATTCACCGGAGTGCGTAGCGGAGCAACAAATCTGAAGCCCCGCCCGTGGACGGTTCTGATCACCGCCTGCCTTGCGCCGCTGTCTCCGACGGCTTTTCGAACCTGCTTGATGGCGGTCGAGATGACCGCTTCGCTCACGAAGCGCCCGCCCCATACTGCCTCGATGATCTCGTCGCGGCTAACGACGCGATCTGCATTTATGGCAAGCAGCAGCAGCAGGTCGAGAGGAAGCTTCTCGACGTGCACCAGCCCGTCAGAGCCAGTCAACTCTGCCCGCTCACTATTCAGGATGTAATCGCCGAAACGCCATTCCATCACGCCAAGCTAGAGCGCAAAGGACAGGTTTCCAAGAAATCTTCACACCATCCTCAGACAATACTCAAGCATCGGCCGACGCGATGGGGCAACTCTCTGATCACCGGTTCACCTGACGGCTGGACCTCATCAGACAGGATCAGAAAGGACATCCCATGACTATACACACGGAAATTCAACCGGACTACACGGCAATCAAGACCAAGCAGAACGCTGCGTGGGCCTCGGGCGACTATGCAGTGATAGGGACAACGTTGCAGATCGTTGGCGAGAACCTGGCCGAAACGCTCGACCTCGTACCGGGATCGAGGGTCCTCGACGTAGCAGCCGGGAATGGCAACGCCACCCTGGCCTTTGCCCGCCGCTGGCACCGGGTCACCTCAACCGACTATGTTTCGACGTTGCTGGACAAGTGCAAGGCGCGTGCCGAAGCTGAAAGACTGGAAGTCAACTTCCAGCTCGCCGATGCCGAAGCATTGCCCTTTGCTGACAACACCTTCGATGCGGTTGTATCGACCTATGGCGTCATGTTTGCGCCCAATCAGAAGCAAGCCGCCGCCGAACTGATGCGAGTGTGCCGGGCTGGCGGCAAGATCGGTCTGGCAAACTGGACTCCAGCTGGGTTTGTCGGGCAACTGTTCAAGACGCTCGGGGGACATGTCTCCCCGCCGGCAGGCGTGAAGTCGCCGGGTCTGTGGGGTGACGAGGAGTGGCTGAGCGGCACGTTCCAGAATGCAGCAGATGTTCGCATCGTGCGGCGCCACTTCAACTTCCGCTATCGTGACCCGGCTCATTTCGTGGACCTGTTCCGACAGTTCTACGGGCCAGTCCACAAGGCGTTCCTGGCGTTGGATGCTGACGGCCAGGCCCTGCTTGAAGCTGACATTCTGGCGCTGATTCATCGCCTCAATACGGCGACAGATGGATCAATGACGGTTCCGGGCGAGTATGCCGAAGTCGTTATTACCAAGTGACAGGCTTGATCGTCCCCGGCATTTGAGCAACAGCTCTCGCCGGGGACCTGTTTGGTTTATCTCTCGTCTGTTTCTGGCACGTCTCGGACTACCCAAGCCGCACCAGAAGCAAGCAGCTTTATGGGGTACTGCGGACATTCTCCGGGAAAACGAAAATCGGCCGGAGTTGACCCGACTCGGACATTTTGGTGAGTTGCAAATGTCGATGGCATCGAGCCCAAAACAAGCGTAGCAGAGGCTATTGGAACACTGTCGCCGAAGCTCTCGGAGAAGAGATTGGAACAGCCGGTCGGAATCAGTTTCTTGGGTGGCTTCTTGATTGTCGGCGCCGCGGGATGCCTGGGCGGCTTTATGGCAAGATTGCTGCTGGCAACAACCACCGTTCACATGTTGGTTGACATGGGTTTGGGGATGTTGGGAGGTTATATCGTAATCTTTCTGCTCCCAATGCACGGCTATCCAATTGGAAACTTTATTGGCTGGAAGGCGGCGGTCATACTCGGCGCTGTGCTGCCGATCATAGCGAAACATTTGATCTGTGCACTTTCAACGCGGCACTGAGATTTGCCAACGTGTCGTTAATGGCATTTCGGACGTTGAACTGCATCTGACTTATCACTCTAAGCCGGTGTAGTGTTTATCAAAGACCATCAAGTGTGGAGCCAGGATGCCACTGACCAGACTTCTGCTTTTAATGGCGATGCTGAGCACAGCGCTCAGCGCAGCTTATGCCAAGCCCTCAAAGCCCCCGATCCCTAGACCCAAGCCATCTGTCCAATCGGAAACGTCAGGGCAACCGTCGCCGTCGACAGACGAGAAAAAATCGACGGCAGTTCAGATCGCCACTGACGACGGCATGAGCCAGGCTGACTGCAAAGCTGCCATAGAGGCAGTGGGAGCTACGTTCGCTTGGATCGGCGAAACCGAACTCGAGGGCTGTACGGTCGAGCAAGGTGTTGAACTCGTCTCTGTTCGGTCAAATGGTTCGCAGATTGCGTTTCCACAAAAGCCCACGATGTCCTGCAAGTTTGCTGAACGATTTGCGCAGTGGACAGCAGAGATTGCCGGTCCCGTCGTCGTGGCACACTCGGGAGTGCAACTCCAGGCGATTGTCACAGGGCCCGGCCTTGTCTGCCGCAACCGCGTTGGCACCAGCACCATGAAAGTAAGCGAGCATGCCAAGGGCAACGCCATCGACATCGCCGGTTTTACTCTGGCGGGCAAACGGCATCTGACCATTGGCGGCGAAGTGAGTGGTTCAGAGGCGCGAGCACTGCAAGCGATGCGGACATCAGCTTGCGGTTACTTCACCACGGTCCTTGGTCCTGGAGCCAATCCGGCCCATGCCAATCATTTTCATTTTGACTATGGCAAGCATGGTCGTAGCTACAACTACCGTATTTGTGAATAGGGCGACGGTCGGACGTCGGGGCTATCTACTGCAGGGAGGCTCCCCTGGCTATTGTTGATGCTATAGACGGCTCCTCCACTGGCATGACACCAGGCTACGCTGCGAGATTGGACAGGAATGCTCAAAATGATGTGTTGTGAAGCCTAGAAAGACCCACCGGTGCGGAAACCACCACCTCGCGAGGGCCTCCCGGCTGAGATGCCGCCACCGCGTGGCATGCCACCGCCAAAACCGCCCGGCATGCGCGGCCAACCGCCACCCGCATGGTCGAGGATCAGGTCATCAAATCGTGGAAACCGGTCTGACGCTCGCCGTCTCCAACGCTGGTGTCGTTGCACTTCAGCCCAGTACTGCCCGGCGGTAATGACACCGGCGAGCAGTTGCAGCAGCAGGTCTCCGAACACATCCGATTTCGAGAAACTTGAGCCTGCATCATCGTAGCGCTGGCGGCGAAACTCGGCGGCAATGCGCAACAGGTCCGATCGCCGAGCAGCCAGATCGGCCAGCTGTTTGTGAATGTCCTCGATCCTCTCGTCGGCCTTGTCCTTGACCCTACTTGCATTGACGACGCGAGCGACAATCCGGTCATCGGCCACGTTGCGGCTTTGACGCGCCTCGTCCACCAGCTGCTCCAGATCCTTCATGGCAAGCAGCCTCGACAATTCCGCCAATGCTTCCTCAAAACTCTCCTGCCGCCCCTCCGCCAGGTTATCGATGGTATCTGACAGCTCGTCGAACCGCGCTTCCAGTTCTACCGTCTGGCGTTCCAGCTCAGCCAGCGCACTCTCAAGCTTGGCAATCTCTGCTGCGATGTCCTTGCCAGCCTTCTTGACCATAGTCCTGCGAATGCTGTCCGCAATTGCCGCATCAACCTGCACGGCGGCTGCCTCGAGCCGGGCAACATATTGCTGAAGCCGCTCCGGTATCTGGGTCAACGCAGCATAGTTCTCGCGCGCCGGGCGATAGTCGATCAGCCGGGCGACCCATCCGTCAAGGGCCCGGGTTAGAACATTGGCCCGGTAGCCATTTGTGCTGTAGCCACGCGTCCACAAATACATGAAAAGCGGATCATCATGGTAAGGCTGCGCCTTGCTGTCGCGTTCCGACGCGGCGTTAGCCACCTTCAATCGAGCATTCTTTATCTGCTCTTGGACTTCCGCATTGCTCTTGCCGAGCTCGGTGTAGTGCGGGTCTTGCTTCAGCTGCTTTTCCGCTGTAACGAAGGCCTTGTCATAGGCCTGCCGGGCGCGTTCAACTTCCTGATGCGCAGCATGTCGCTTGTTGCGCGCCGCCTCGAGGTCCGACTTCAGCGATGTCCACCGCTGTTGCTCCTGCTTCAGGGTAGATTGCCAGTCTTCCAGCAGCCGCATCACCTTGGAGCTCAACCCGTCGCTCTCATCAAGGACGCCGTCTGCAATTGACTGGTCCACAACCAGACGGGCCAGTTCGCGATATCCCTCGGCCAATGCGGTCTCTGCCTCGGTCCGCGCCCTGGTTTGCTGCTCGGCCAGCGTGCGGGTATGCGCCTCCTCACGCTCCAGTTTGCCAAGCGCCTGCTCGATGGCCTCAAGCCCTCTTTGCCCGGAGATCGCGCGCCCTACCATTGCGTGATCGCCCCGCCATCGACAGCAATCTGCCAGTCCGGACGCAGGGCACCGCGCCGCTTTTGGGCCACCGTATCATTCTGGACGATGCCATCATCGATCTTGTCATCGCGCACCGCGTTGTAAACGCTCTCCGGCACCCGGATCCCCCACTTGCGGACTTTGCTCGTTTGCCGGGTCTCCTCACTGGTGACGGGCAGCTCGAGCTTCTGTCCATCCGCCGTGACCGCCTCGACAATCAGATAGTAATTGCGGGTTGCCTGATTGACATCCGGCACCCGAAACACGCCGGACTGCTCCCCTTGCCCCTGGACAATCCTGATCGTGTAACTCTGCTGCAGGACATCAAGCAACTGCTGCAGCTTGCCAGTTTCCGACAGAGCCTGGTCCAACTCACCCGACTGGATCGCCTGACGGGCGGTAGCCAGTTGCCTGTCCACAGCCGCAAGTACTTCTTGCTCTTTGGTCTCCGCCCTGATCGCTGCCTCGAGTTGCTGCAAGCGGGCCGGCAAACCTGCGAGTGCCTGTAGCCTGTCACGAAGGCTACGCAAGGCTTCCACGGCTCGGCGGGCAGCCTCACTATCCCCGTTCGACACTGCCGCGAGTCCATCCTTGTGCATCGTTGCCGCCTCGGCTCGGAGCTGCGGGTTGTCCGACAGACCGGTGATTTCCGATGCCAGCGCCTCAATCGTGTCTCGATCTCGCTCAAGCGCCGCCTGTAGTGCGACCTCCTGCTGTTGGCGGGGGCGCTCGATACCCATATACCAGGCAGCCCCGGCACCAATCACGATCAGCAGCGCCACTCCCACTCGCTTCAGCCAGACATCCCGGTCGACATAAAGCCGCGCCAGTTGTCCTGCGAACCCCAGCTCTTTTGGCTTGTACGTGAAGCGATCCTGTTCAAGCGCCCTGACGCCGTCCTCGAGGATGCTATCCGGTACATCAATGCCCTGGGACTTGTAGAGCTGCTTCAGCCGAGCTTTCAGGTCCTCACGCCGGGACGCGTCATTCAGCTCACGCTCGGCAATACGCATGTCGTGGCGCAGGGTGTCGACAATGTCCATTGCCAGCATCAGGTCGGTCAACGCCGGTTCACCCTTGGCAACCTTCGCCGTCTCAGGCGCCAAGTTAGGCTCACTGTCTGACTTTCGGCTCATGGACGCGCGGCCTCTCGCACCAGCCACCTTAGCCGGTCACACCGAACAGGTTCTCGCCGTCTGCGGCCAGCTGTGCCAGCCGGCGCTTGCCGTCCTCGACCGCGTCGGCGATCTCGGCGGCATTGCGGCTCGACAACTTGCGCATTTCCTCGATCATTTGCCGCGATCTGACCTGGAACGACGTGACGCTGTCGACCAGCTTGCGTACCGAGTTGGCCTGGATGGTCGGACCATAGCCGGCCTTGATCGCCTCTTCCTGGATCTTCTCGCCCATGTCGGAGATGGTATCGAGACTCCGCTCCACACCTTTCTTCATGCTGTCGAGCGTTCGTGTGGCCTCGTGCAGCCCAGACAAACCTGTAAACGACGCCTTAAGCGCTGTCAGCACCGACTCGTTGGTCGAAAAGAAAGTGATGGCCTGGGAGTAGACGCGTTCCTTGACGCTGGTCGTCTGGCGCAGTCGCGCCATCACCACTTCTGATGTGTTGTAGCCAATGACGAGGTTGTCAGCGAGGTCCTTGGCGATCTGGTAACGCTTCTCCTCCTCCTGGAGGTTGCGCACCCGCTCATCGCGCTGAAGCTCCAACCTCGCCCGGTCAGCCGCACTGACGTCAGTCTTCTTTTCGAGCGTGGTGTTCATGCTGTGCAGGCTCTTGCGGGCCTTCTCCAGCGATTTTGCAGCCATATCGAGCAGCTCAAGTGCCTGGATCTCGGCTTGTTTCAATGCGCCGCGAAAGTCCTGGTAAGCCGCATAGATACGGTGTTCGCGCTCGACCTGGTCCCGGGTGTCGCGGGCGACTTCGAGATAGGTCTCCCGGATCTTGTCGAAGCGGTCGGCGATGTCGCCGCGCGTAAACTTCATCCACATGTTGGTCAGCCGCTCGCCGACACTGAGCTTGCCATCCTCCATCTGGTCCACCATTGCCTTCGCATCGTCGCGGATGGAGTTGAAGCTGTTAGTAATGGTCTCGTAGCGCTCGCCGATCGACATGGCGGAGATCTCATTACGGACGATGTCGTTGAATACCGAGGCTTGGTTCAACGTCCTTGAAATGATTGCCACCTTGTCTGGGTTTAGCGAGCTCAGCTTTTCCAGGAGTGCCGTGATCGGCGCCTCTTCGGTCGTGGCCGGCATTAGGCCCAGATCCCTCAACGACGCCATGGCACGGTCGAGGTACTGCAGTGCTGTTTTTGGTGTTCTTGGAAAAGTCGTGGTGGGAAGAGTAGGCTTGGTCGAGGGCATTGGTGTCAACTCACGCTCACTGGTGGTATCAAAAGACTGGGCACATTAAACAGCGATACCCAAATTCAAGTCACCTTGAACGTTAACCGACCCACTATCGATGGTCCACAGAATAGGTTTGTCATATGAGAAGTTTCGCCCTTACGGTAGTTGCTGCACTTGCCTCCCATTTCGTCGCTTGTCTTCCCGCCCATGCTGAAGCAGATGGTCCTGACTATTTTCGAATAACAGGAATTGCACCGGACAAAGCCCTGAACGTGCGGGCTGCGCCCGGTATCGACAGTCGAAGAGTTGGCAGTATACCGGCAGGTTCAGACGGGATCAGGAACCTCGGCTGCCAAGGCGGCCTGTCTTTTGCGGAGTGGCAAAACGCCAGTGAAGCAGAACGCAAAGGTGCGCAGCGCTCACGTTGGTGTCGCGTCCGCTTCAAAGACATTGAAGGCTGGGTGGCCGCCCGATTCCTGGCAGAAGGAACGACGCAGGCCCAACAGGTTGAGAAGGAGGAACAAGCCGTAAAGGAAGGAACCCGGTGGCGCCTGGTCGGTTCGCCGGCGGGACCTGCAGTTGGCAAGGCATGGTTGTCGATAGCGACCAATGGAGACATCCGAGGCAACAGCGGCTGCAATAACTTCTTTGCATCGGGCAGCTTTGGTGCCGGGTCCTTCAAACTCACCACACCTATTGGCGCAACGCGCAAGCTGTGTCCCGAGGATGAGCTCAACAAGCAGGAGACGGCCCTTTTTTCGGCTCTGGAGCGAGCCGCTACATTTGATTTCAATCTTCGGACTGGATCACTGTGGGTCATGGACAAGGATGACGAGACCCTGCTCGAGTTTCAACTGAACTGACAAGCCACATGGCACACGTGGGTGCTCAACCGAAATAATTCGGTTGATAGACCTTCAGAGGCACTTCCAGACTCTTTCTGGAGGTGCCTTATTTATTCAGTCGCAATCAAAGCGATAGTTCGATCTTCGCCCGCAAGAGACGCTCGCGGCAACGCGATCTGCCTCAGTCGTAGCAAGACGCGAACTCAAACCTGACCTCAGCGAGGGAGGCAAATATGGACCCTGTGGCGATTATCGTGATGTTGGCTATTGGTGCGATTGCAGGCTGGCTAGCCGGCCAGATCATCAAGGGCGGAGGCTTCGGACTGGTTGGCAATATTGTTGTCGGCATTATTGGAGCCGTCGTGGCGGGATTGCTCTTCCCGGGCTTCTTGGCCTTGGAGGGCATTGTTGGACAAATCATCAGTGCCACACTTGGTGCGATCTTGGTGCTGGTAGTTGTCGGGTTGATAAGGCGAGCGGCATAGCCTGCGAAACTAGACGCTTGAAATAACGGGAGATCGGACATGGACCTTACATCTCTTCTTGTACAGGTGATCGGTGGCGCCCTTGGCGGCGCTGGCGGCGGCAAAGCTGTCAAACCGGCCGACCTTGGCCCATTGGGCAATATTCTAGCCGGCGCCCTTGGCGGCGCTGGCGGCGCCATCGCGACCGGCGGTGGCGGCATACTGGGAAGCCTGCTTGGTGCTGCTACCAACGGTGGCGTCGATCTCGGCGCACTTGCTGGCCAGCTGGTTGGAGGTGGCCTGACCGGGCTGATCGTGCAGATTGTCGTTGGCATGATAATCAACAAGATGAAGGGCTAAGCATTACAGACCCATTTCCGTGTATATCAGCCATCAGGAACCAGAAGAAAGAAGCAGACATTGCAGTGCTGTCCACGGAGTTTTTTTGTAATCTAACTCGCTGGTGATGGTCGAGGTCGGCTATAATCGTGCAACGTGGAGGTGTTTGCGCTCCAATGGTGATCAGGGAGCTGAAGTGAGCTTCGCTGGGGGAAGACCAGTCTCACTGACGCATGACGTGGCGTGTCCAGATATCGAAACAGCACCGCAACTCCCGACCCGCAGACGTAGACTTCAGAGTGATCCTGCAATCGAATTTGTGTGCAACAACCATGGAGGAGTGACGATGGCAGACGACAAGACGAAGCGCGGTGCAGCCGATCGAAGGAAAGTTTCAAAGAGCGAACCCTACGAGCTCAAGTACTTTGCCAACAAGCACGGCATTACCGTCGAGCAGGCAACCGCGCTGATCGACAAGCACGGCAACGATCGCGCCAAACTCGACAAAGCGGCCGAGAAACTTAAGAAGAGCTGAGAGATTTGAATCTCAGATTAAGCAGCAGATAGGCGCCCGGGAATTGACCCGGGCGCAAAATAGCTCCTGGTCGCGAAGGGGCGCCATGAAGGCACCCGAGCCACTTATCGGCGTTTCCAGAAGCCGAACTGGCAGGTCCTTTGAGGCCACGCCGAGTCTACGAGAATGGTCATTCGTCAACAATGAACGTGACCATCAAATCAACCCGGTATTCAGTAATCTTGCCGGCTTTAACGACTACCTTTTGCTCCTTTACCCAAGCGCCTTCAATGCCATGAACGGTTTTCGAAACGCGCTCGATTCCGGATTGTATTGCATCCTCGAAACTTTTCGGCGACGCCGAGATGACTTCTGTAACACGAGCAACTGACATGATGGGCTCCTTTCCCTTGGATCAAGTCTTAATGCCATTCCAATTCTAGCTAAACACTTTCAGGTTGTCCTGTATTATGTGGTTTGGTCATGGTTTGACGGCATCAGCTGGGTTCCGATGATGTTTCAGACAGCACCTTCGCCGACATAACGATGTGCCAAATTGCAATATCAACTAGGGAACACCGCTAGGAGGGGCTGACGGCAACTGTTGGCACTAAGCAGCCGGTTTGCGCGGTCGGCTGAATAGTCCGTTAACGGGGGTACAGCAGACCTTCTCAAGGGCGACCGGGAACTTCCGCTTCTGACCCGCTGCGGACATTCGGGATCATCTGGGCCTTGTCCTGGCTGTTGACTTGGAACTGCATCGCGCAGTTGAGCGGGCTGCCAGACGTTCTCTAGTCTTGATGTTGCTTGTCTCTGTAAGCAGCTCAATACTCACAACCTGACCGGGGCAGGATCCGTATCAAAAAGGGGTACGCGCAATGTCCGGAACTCACAAAGGCAAATGCTTTTGCGGTGAAGTCGAAGTCGAAGTAAGTGGTGCGCCAGAGGCGATGGGCTACTGTCACTGTAGTTCATGCCGGTCCTGGTCGGCTGGCCCGGTCAACGCGTTCACTCTTTGGAAGCCGGAAAACGTCAAGGTCACCAAAGGCCAAGACTACCTTGCCCATTATCAGAAAACCGAATTGAGTGACCGCCAGTTCTGCCGCAGGTGTGGTGGACACGTGCTGACGAACCACGCTCCTATCGGGTTAGTGGATGTCTACGCGGCGACCATTCCTACACTGAAGTTCGAGCCAGTTGTGCACGTCAACTATGCGGAGACTGTGTTGCCGATGAAAGATGGTCTGCCCAAGCTGAAAGACTTTCCGGCAGAGCTCGGTGGATCCGGAGAGGCAGTGCCGGAATAGCAAGGGCTAACCGGGACGCCAGCTTGTCAGGTGGTGATACGATTTGGTTTCGGGTCTTGCCTAACTGCCACTCGTAGATGCGGATTATGTCCCACACCCAATCTCGAAGGGAGAACGTCATGCAATTTCTAAGGTCAATCGCAGTCGCTGGGTTGATCAGCTTCGCTGTTGCTATCCCCGCAATGGCCGGAACACTTGCCGAAGACATCGAGGCCGCGAACAAGGCATTTGCAGACGCTTACAATGCGGGCGATGCAAAGGGCGTGGCAGCCAAGTACACCGAAGACGCCGCATTGCTTCCCCCAGATGGGAAGCGCGTTGACGGACAAGACGCAATCGCCGCTTTCTGGAAAGGGGCGATGGACGGCGGCCTCAAGAACCTGACGCTCAAAGCGGTTGAGGTAGACAGCCGCGAAGATCTCGCGTTCGAGGTCGGTGCCTTTACGCTCGATGCCCCTGGTGAAGGCGGCACGATGACGACTGTCGCCGGCAAATACATCGTTGTTTGGAAGAAAGGCGAGGACGGCACTTGGCGCCTTCACCGTGACATCTGGAATGCAGGCGCAGCTGAATAGGCCGCCAAAGTGAGCTCCTGATCAACTCGCTCAGGCAAGAGTTGAGACCGGAAGTCCGAGGAGATACTGATGATAGACTATGACTTGGCTATTGTCGGTGGCGGACTGGCCGGTTCCGCTCTTGGACTGGTAATGGCTCGACACGGAAAAGAGGTTCTGATCGTCGAGAACTCTACTCAGTTTAGAGATCGGGTTCGTGGTGAAACGATAGCGCCTTGGGGGAGCGAGGAGGCTCGTAAACTAGGAATCTACGAACTCTTGCGCGACCGTTGCGGTCTTGAGGTTCAGTACACGACATTTTGGTTAGGGGGTGAGGCTGGTCAACCTCGCGATCTCCATGCGACGACACCTCATGGCATGGGAAATCTCGACTTCAGACACCCTGAAATGCAGGAGGTCTTGATTGAAGCTGCCCGCAATGCAGGTGCCCATGTCCTGCGCGGTTGTGCGGCTAAAGGTGTAACCCCAGGAGCAGTACCGATTGTTCACATCAACTCTGATGATGGCGTCCGGGATGTATCTGCTCGGCTCGTTGTCGGTGCAGACGGGCGTGACTCGAAGGTTCGACGTTGGGCTGGTTTTGAGGTACTGCGCGAAACTCCCTACTTGTTTGCTGCGAGTGTCCTGTTTGACTCTCCAACAACAGATTTGCGGGGTTCCGTGCACTACATCTCTGATCCAGAAACGCCTCGCAACGCCTTCATCGTCCCTATCGCGAATGGCTATTTCAGACCCTACCTCATGTATCGAAACGAAGTTATCGGTCGGCAACTTTCCGGCGAGCGAGATGTCACGATACTGATCGATCAGTGCATAGCCGCAGGAGCTCCACGGGAATGGTTCTCAGACGTTCAGGCTGTCGGCCCACTTGCAACGTTTGATGGCGCCCCCCGATGGGTTGAGAAGCCTTACCGAGATGGTATCGTTTTGGTGGGGGATGCAGCTTCATCCAGCGACCCGAGTTGGGGAAACGGGTTGTCAATGACACTTCGTGACGTACGAATGCTAAGCGAGCGGCTCATCGCTACCGATGATTGGGACGCCGCAGCATCAGACTATGCGGAACTGCAAGGCGAGCAAGCGGAACGCCTTCGACAGGGAGAAGCAATGCTGCGCGATTTGTTGTACGAGCCAGGCGATGCAGCGTTGAAGCGCCGTTATCGGGCAATGGAGCTTCTGGAACGCGAACCGGACCGAGATCCCGACCTGTTTGCTATTGGTCCTGACGCACCCTGCGATGACTCTGCTAGAGCTCGGTTTCTTGGCGAACTCTGAATTCGTCATTACCTGCCGGTTTGCAGATTCGAATGCATGGCCCGTTGTCGGAGCAACAGCAGACATTCTCTGGAAAGAGCAAAACCGTCCGAAGTTGACCCAAAGCAATCATTTTAAAGTTTTAGGCGGAGCATCTGGCGAGACGCTCCGCCCAGTACTGCGAGTGGCTCAGAAGCTGCTTCCATTAAACCCAACTTGGTGACGAAATGGGTTCGCCAACTTAGGGTTTGATATAGGTGTAACCCATTTGCTGGAGCCGACTGAGCTCCGCGACCCCTGACGGCACAATGTTGTCCTGGAAGACCTCGAACAGATCCGTTTCGTAGTTGATCTTGCGGCCGACAAGCGTGTTGTTGCAGACGTTGAATGCCACGTTCTGGGTCTTCAGATTGGTCACGTCCATCTGTAGCTTTTCATTCGACTTTGCGGACTTCAGCAGCCCGACGCCATTGCCGTGCAGCACGACCTTCACGTCGATATTCTCAGCCCCGACGGCATTGATGTGGTTCTGGATATTGCGCAGAGCACCGCGGTAGGCCTTGTCAGCTTCTCCGCCATCGTAATTGATGTGATAGACGACCTTCTGCTTCCCATACCGCTCATTGGCGGTGGTCGCAGATGTAATGGCGATTACCGACATCACCATCGCGATGGCAGCTATGGTTAGCTTCATAATGATTTTCATTTTTTGTTTCCTCCTCAAATATCCCTAGCGGGATCTCGCGAGCTTAGCAGCAGCAATTCACATTCAACAAGTTGAATGGACGTCATTTTTCAAAAGTGGCGGTAGATCGCGCGCGCCAGTAAGCAGCCTAGCCGACAACGTCAGCGGCAAGTATGGCGGCCAGGCAAAGACAGGTTCCCGAGCCTGCTCCCAATTCGGGAGTAAGATTGGGAACGGCTGCTGAGGCCGAAACCCGGTGTAACTTCAGGAAAATTACAACTTAAAGTATTAAATTACGCTGAATATCGCTTAAAAATTGTTTCATGGAGGCCGCTACACCTTCCCGGCCAAATCGCCACCGTGCGCTGGAGCGTTTGTCCGTTGACAATTGAAGGGGCTTCTGTTTTCAATTATTGAATTCGGAATTCAGAATGTAGTTTCTCGCGATGAACCTCATCCAGACAGCCCCGGCGCTGGCCGAGCAGGTCTACCAGGCCATTCTCGACGAAATCTGCTCCGGCAACCTCGCGCCCGGCACCCACCTCAAACAGGAACAGCTGGCCGAGCGTCTCGGCGTGTCGCGCCAGCCGGTGCAGCAGGCCATGGCGCTGCTCAAGGCCGACGGGCTGGTGGAGGAAGTGGGCAAGCGGGGCCTTCGCGTTTCGCATCTCGATGCCGAAAGCATGCATCATCACTACGAGGTGCGCGCGCTGCTCGACGGGTTGGCCGCGCGCAACGTGGCTCGCCGCATTGCGGTCGGTGAACTGGCTGCCGGGGATTTCGAAGCGCAAGTGCGATCCGTCCTGGCGGCGGGACGCCACGCCGTGGATCGCGGCGACGTTCCTGCCATGGTGCGCCAGGACGAAGCCTTCCATCAGCTTTTCTATGCAGCATCCGGCAACCCGCTGCTGGCCCAGACCGCCGAACCGCACTGGCGTTACCTGCGCCGGGTAATGGGCGACGTGCTGCGCCACGCCGAGCCACCGCACGACATCTGGGATCAGCACGAGGCAATCGCGCAGGCTGTGCTGGCGGGGGACGAGGCGCGCGCCGCCGGCCTGATGACCGGGCACGCCACCCGCGCCGCCACGCTACTCGCCAGCAACTTCTCCGGGCAGGACGCCGGTCAGCCATGATCATCACCGAACCGCTCAATATCGGCCAGGTCCTTACCACCCAGGCCCGCCTCCAGCCCGCGCGCACCGGCGCGCGCGACCTCACGCGCCAGATGACCTTCCGGCTGTGGAACGAACGCGCCTGCCGGTTGGCCAATGCGCTGGGTGGACTGGGCCTGGCCAAGGGTGACCGGGTGGCCGTGCTCGCCTACAACCGCATCGAGTGGGCGGAAATCTTCGTTGCCGCCGCCAAGGCCGGCATCATTGCCGTACCCATCAATTTCCGCCTCACCGGCGTCGAGGCGCAGTACATCGTCCAGAATTCGGGAGCATCGGCGCTCATCTGTGAGGACGTGCTGGCGCCAACCATCGAGACGGTGCGCAGCAATCTCGACATCCCGGCAGACCGGTTCATCCTGATCGGGGACGGCAAGGCTGAAGGTGAGTGGCGGCCCTACGAAGACCTGCTCGCCGCCGCATCCGATGCCGAGCCGGACATTGCCGTGGCGCCGGACGACATCTGGTGCCTGATGTATACCTCTGGCACCACGGGCAGGCCGAAGGGCGCCATCCGCACCCATCGCGGCATTGCCATGCTGGCGCTGATGACTTGCGTCGAACTGGCCTCGCGCCGGGCTGACAACGCACTGCTGGTCATGCCGATGTGCCATGCCAACTCGCTGTTCTTCTTCTCCGCCTTCGTCTATGCCGGCGCCGCCGTCACCATCTTCTCGCAGGCAAGCTTCGACCCTGCGCTATGCCTGCGCACCATGGGCGACACCGGCGCCACCTTCACCTCGCTGGTGCCGACGCATTACACCATGATGCTCGACGTGCCGGCTGCAGAACGCGGCAAGGCCAGTTTCGACCGCGTCGAAAAGCTGATGATTTCCTCTGCCCCGGCCCGCGTCGACACCAAGCGCGCAGTGATGGAGATGTTCCCCAATACGGGCCTGTTCGAACTCTACGGGTCCACCGAAGGCGGTTGGGTCACCATGCTCCATCCGGAAGAGCAATTCGACAAGCTGGGCACAGTCGGCCGCGAGACCATTGGCTCCGCCCTGGTCCGGCTGCTGGACGAGAGCGGCAACGAGGTGCCCGACGGCCAGCCGGGCGAGCTCTACTCCTGCAACCCCTACACCTTCACCGGCTACTGGAACAATCCGGCCAAGACGGCCGAATCCTTCCGCGGCCGGCACATGAGCGTGGGCGACATCGCCCTGCGCGACGAGGACGGCTATATCCGCCTTATCGACCGCAAGAACAACGTCATCATCACCGGCGGCGAGAACGTTTACCCCTCCGAGGTCGAGGCGGTCATCGGCGCCCACCCCGGCGTGGCCGACGTGGCCATCATCGGCCTGCCCGACGACAAGTGGGGCGAGCGGGTGACGGCCGCCGTGGTGCGCCGTGAGGGCGTGGCGCTGGACGAGGCGGCGCTCACCGGCTGGTGCCGCGACAAGCTGGCCGGCTACAAGCGCCCGCGCTCGATCATCTTCATCACGCCGGACCAGATGCCGCGCAATGCGACCGGCAAGATTCTCCATCGCCTGCTGCGCGAGCGGCTCGGCTGATCCCGTTTCCAAACCAAGGACAAGCAACATGACCGTGAGCGCCCGCGACGTACCCCGCCAGGACTTGAACGATGATCCCCTCAGCGTCGCCGCCTGGATCGCAAAATCCCTGAAGGCCCGTGGCATCGACCGCATCTTTGGCCTCCAGGGTGGCCATATCCAGCCGATCTGGGATTATCTCGCCCAGGCTGGCGTGCGCATCATCGACGTGCGCGACGAGCGCGCCGCCGTGCACATGGCCCACGCCCATGCCGAGCTCACCGGCACGCTGGGCGTTGCCATGGTGACGGCGGGTCCTGGCGTCACCAATACCGTGACCGCCATGGCGAATGCCTCGCTGGCGCGCGTGCCCGTCCTGCTGATCGGCGGCTGTACCTCGCGCCCGCAGGCCAACATGGGCCCACTCCAGGACATCCCGCACGTCGACATCCTGAAGCCCGTCTGCCGTTATTCCCGCACCGCCCGCGTGGCCGACCAGGTGCTGCGCGAAATGGACGAAGCCATCTCCCGCGCCTTTGGCGACATGGGAGAGCCCGGTCCGTCCTATATCGAGATTCCGACGGATGTGTTGCGCACGCACGTGCAGCCGCAGCTGGTGCTGGACGAATGGCTCAACGGTACGCCGCGCCGCAAGCTGCAGCCAAACCCGGACGCCGTGGCTGAAGCCGCTGCCGCGATCCGTGCGGCGAAACGTCCGCTGGTCATCACTGGCCGTGGCGCGCGCAACGCCTCGAAGGAACTCGTACGTTTCCTCGATGCCGTTGACGCGCTCTATCTCGACACCCAGGAATCCCGCGGCCTGGTGCCTTCCGGTCACCCGGCCTTTGCCGGTGCGGTGCGCGGTGCGGTGATGGGCCAGTCCGACCTGGTCATCGTGCTGGGGCGCAAGCTCGACTACCAGACCGCCTATGGCTCGCCGGCCGTTTATGGCGATGCCCGCTTCATCCGTATCTCCGACACCGCGGGCGAACTGCTCGACAACCGCCGGGGTGCACCGGAACTGCTCGCCGACGTGGGACTGGCGCTCGACGCCATCACTGATGCACTGGGCAACGATGCCGGAGCGCGCGATGCTGCATGGCTGTCCGGGTTGCGGGCCAAGCAGAAGGAACGCACCGCAAAGGGAGACACCGCAAAAACCCCGCAGACGGGCGCCGACGGCAAGATCCACCCGATGGCCATCTTCGACGCCATCAAGGCGAAGGCTGACCCCGGCTACATCGCCATTGCCGACGGTGGTGACCTGCTGAGCTTCGCCCGCATCGGGCTTGAGGTCTCAACCTACATGGACGCCGGCGCGTTCGGGTGTCTCGGCGTCGGCGTGCCGTTCGCGGTCGCCGCAAGTCTGGCGTTCCCGGGCCGGCAGGTCATTTCCGTCAATGGCGACGGCGCCTTCGGCCTCAATGCCATGGAGATCGACACTGCCGTCCGCCATGGCGCGACGCCAGTATGGATCGTGTCGAACAACGCCGCCTGGAACATCGAGCGCTTCGACCAGGACACCAACTATGGCGGCCGCGTCGTCGGCACCACGCTGCAGCATGCAGATTATGCTGCCATGGCCCGCGCACTGGGCGCGCACGGCGAGCGGGTGGAAGACCCGGCCGATTTGCCGGCAGCCATCGAGCGCGCCATCGCCAACGCGCCCGCCCTGGTCGACGTGGTCACCTCGCAGGATGCCGTGTCGTCCGACGCACAGAAGGGATTGGGCTTCGTGCCCGACTATCAGGCGCTGACCGCCTGGGACGATGCCGAGCGCAAGCGCCGCGGCGAGATCTGATACGGCAGCTGTTTCGCGTTAAAGACTGATCCATTCACCTGCTTTCACAAGGTCATGTCCATGCATCCTCAGACTGTTCCACACACGGTTTTCAACGTGCGCGTCCGCAATGACGCGCTGGGTGGCGCGAACCCGTTTGAATGGGCGCAACTGACCACCGCTGACGTCTTCACCGGCTGCAAGGTCGTGCTGTTCGCCGTGCCGGGCGCTTTCACGCCGGCCTGCTCGGAAAGCCATCTGCCGGGATACGAGCGGCTGCATGATGATCTCATTGCAGCCGGCGCGGACAAGGTTGTGTGTCTGTCGGTGAACGACCCGTTCGTGCTGTTCCAGTGGGCAAGGGCCCATGACGTGCGCAAGGTGACGATGCTGCCGGATGGCAACGGCGATTTCTCCCGGCTGATGGGGATGCTGGTCCAGCGCACCACCACCGGCATGGGCCTGCGCAGCTGGCGCTATTCCATGTTCGTCGAGGATGGCCGCATCCGGCAGATGTTCATCGAGCCCGGTCTGGCCGACAATCCGCCCGGTGTGCCGGTCGAGGTGTCCGGCGCCGAGATCATGCTGGAGTACCTTCGCTCCGCTGCAGCCTGACTGCCGCCACAGCCTATCCCGCATCGTGGAACCTTTTGGCGTCCAGTGACATTCTGCACAGTTGCAGGATGACGCAAAATCATATCGATAAGTCGGTCTGCACACGGCAGGGACTGGAATCTGCAGGCTGACAGCCTTAAAACCGCTGAAACATCCGTCAATTCGGGAGGCAACTTGATGAAGGTTGGCACACCAAAGGAAACTGCTGCCGGCGAGAACCGCGTGGCCATGACGCCGGAAAGCGCCGGTCTCCTGCAGAAGCTTGGTTATGAATGCCTGGTCCAGTCGGGCGCCGGCGAGGCAGCCGGCTTTTCTGATGAAGCGTACAAGGCTGCCGGTGTCGAGGTGGTCAAGACCGCTGCTGACCTGTGGAAGCAGGCCGACATCGTCGCCAAGGTCCGCCAGCCCTCCAAGGCCGAGCTCAAGCACCTGCGCGAAGGCCTGACGCTGATCTCGTTCTTCAACCCGGCCGCCAACAAGGAAGGCATGGACGCCGCGAAGAAGTCTGGCGCCAATGTCATCGCGATGGAAATGGTACCGCGCATCTCCCGTGCGCAGAAGATGGACGCGCTGTCGTCGATGGCCAACATCGCCGGTTACCGCGCCGTGATCGAGGCCGGCAACAATTTCGGCCGCTTCTTCACCGGCCAGGTCACGGCTGCCGGCAAGGTGCCGCCAGCCAGGGTGCTGGTCGTCGGCGCTGGCGTTGCAGGCCTTGCGGCCATCGGCACGTCGGTCAGCCTCGGCGCCATCACCTACGCCTTCGACGTGCGCCCCGAAGTGGCCGAGCAGGTCGAGTCGATGGGTGCTGAGTTCGTCTACCTCGATTTCAAGGACGAACAGCAGGATGGCGCTGCCACCGGAGGTTATGCCTCTGTTTCGTCGCCTGAATTCCGCGAGGCGCAGCTGGCCAAGTTCCGCGAGCTGGCGCCGGACATGGACATCGTCATCACCACCGCGCTGATCCCCAACCGGGAAGCGCCGGAGCTGTGGACCGAGGACATGGTCAAGGCCATGAAGCCGGGTTCGGTGATCGTCGACCTTGCCGCCGAAAAGGGCGGCAACTGCAAGCTCACCAAGATGGACGAGAAGATCGTCACCCCCAATGGTGTGACCATCATCGGCTACACCGATTTCCCGTCGCGCATGGCCGCGCAAGCCTCTTCGCTGTACTCCAACAATGTCCGCCACATGTTGACGGACCTGACGCCCGGCAAGGACGGCAAGCTGGTTCACAACATGGAGGACGACGTCATCCGTGGCGCCACCGTCACCCATGCCGGCGAGATCACCTATCCGCCGCCGCCGCCCAAGGTTCAGGCCATCGCCGCTGCCAAGCCCAAGGAAAAGGCCAAGGAACTGACGCCGGAAGAGAAGCGGGCGGCCGAGCTCGCTGCCTTCAAGGCGCAGACCAAACAGCAGGTCATCCTGCTGGCCGTCGGCGGCGCGCTGATGCTGCTGGCCGGCCTCTACACGCCGGCAAGCTTCATGCAGCACTTCATCGTCTTCGTGCTGGCGGTGTTCGTCGGCTTCCAGGTGATCTGGAACGTGTCGCACTCGCTGCACACGCCGCTGATGGCCATCACCAACGCCATCTCCTCGATCATCATTCTTGGCGCGCTGATGCAGATCGGCTCCGGCTCGTGGCTGGTGATCATCCTCGCCGCCCTGTCGGTGTTCATGGCGGGCATCAACATCTTCGGTGGCTTCCTGGTCACCCGGCGCATGCTCGCCATGTTCCAGAAGTCGTAAAGGGGTAAGGGGCAATGGAATTCGGATTTACCACTGCGGCGTATGTCGTCGCCGCCGTCCTCTTCATCCTGTCGCTGGGCGGCCTGTCGGGCCAGGAAAGCGCCAAGCGCGCAGTCTGGTATGGCATCGCCGGCATGGCGCTGGCGGTGTTCGCCACGCTGATCGGCCCGGGCTCCGGCCTGTGGCTTCTGTCCATCGTGCTCATCGCGGCAGGCGGCATTATCGGTTATTACGTCGCCAAGCGCGTGCAGATGACCGAAATGCCCGAACTGGTCGCGGCCATGCACTCGCTGGTCGGCCTCGCCGCCGTGTTCGTCGGCTACAACGCCCACATCGAGCTGGGCAACGTGCTGGCCATGGATGATGCGGCCCGCAAGGCGCTGGAAGGATTTGCAGCCATTCTCGCCAAGAAGACCGAGGTCGAGCAGAACATCCTGCGCATCGAACTGTTCCTTGGCGTGTTCATCGGTGCGGTCACCTTCACCGGCTCCGTTATTGCCTATGGCAAGCTGGCCGGCAAGGTTACCTCTGCCGCCGTCAAGCTGCCGGGCGGGCATGCGCTCAATGCCACTGCAGCGGCCATCTCGGTGCTCTGCCTCGTCTGGTACATCATGTCCGGCGGCATTCTGCCCCTCGCGATCATGACCGTGGCGGCGCTGTTCATCGGTTACCACCTGATCATGGGCATCGGCGGCGCCGACATGCCGGTGGTGGTGTCGATGCTCAACTCCTATTCGGGCTGGGCGGCGGCGGCCATCGGCTTCTCGCTGGGCAACGACCTGCTGATCGTGGTCGGCGCGCTGGTCGGCTCGTCGGGCGCCATCCTGTCCTACATCATGTGCAAGGCGATGAACCGCTCCTTCGTCTCGGTCATCCTCGGCGGCTTCGGCAACACCACCGGCCCGGCCCAGGCCATCGAGGGCGAGCAGATCGCCATCGACGCCGAAGGGGTGGCCGCAGCCCTCGAAGACGCCGACAGCGTCATCATCGTGCCGGGCTACGGCATGGCCGTTGCCCAGGCGCAGCAGAACGTGGCCGAGCTTACCCGCCGCCTGCGCGCCAAGGGCAAGGAAGTGCGCTTCGCCATCCACCCGGTGGCGGGCCGCCTGCCGGGCCACATGAACGTGCTGCTGGCGGAAGCAAAGGTGCCCTACGACATCGTGCTGGAAATGGACGAGATCAACGAGGACTTCCCGTCCACCGACGTGGTCATCGTCATCGGCTCCAACGACATCGTCAACCCGGCCGCCCAGGACGACCCGAACTCGCCCATCGCCGGCATGCCGGTGCTGGAAGTGTGGAAGGCCAAGCAGGTGTTCGTGTCCAAGCGCGGCCAGGGTGCGGGCTATTCCGGCATCGAGAACCCGCTGTTCTTCAAGGACAACACCCGCATGTTCTACGGCGACGCCAAGGCCTCGCTCGACACGCTGCTGGGCATCCTGCACTGACCAGCCTGCCTCACGGCAACAAGATCAAGCCCCGCCTGTTGCGCCAGCAGGCGGGGTTTTTCGTTGTCCAGTCAGCTCGCCGGCATCGCCGTCTCGACCAGCTTCGCCCAGTACGAGCAGCCAATCGGGATGATGTCGTCGTTGAAGTCGTATTCGGGGTGATGCAGCGCAGCGCCTGCGCCCTGGCCCACGAAGATGAAGGCGCCGGGCCGGGCTTCCAGCATGAACGAGAAGTCCTCCGCCCCCATCACCGGCGGGGCGTTTTCGTTGACGTTGCCCTCGCCGACGATCTGGCGCGCCACGGACGCGGCAAACGACGTCTCGGCCGCATGGTTCATGGTCACCGGATAGTTGCGCTTGTAGCTGAGTTTCACCTTGGCATCGAACGCCGCGCCGACATGCTCGCAGATGGTGTTCATGCGCGCTTGCGCCAGATCGCGCATGGCCGGGTCGAGCGTGCGCACAGTGCCGTTCATCCAGGCGGTTTGCGGAATGACATTGTTGGCGTCGCCCATGTGAATCTGGGTGACGGAAATCACCATGCTTTCGATCGGATTGGCGTTGCGCGACACGATGGTCTGGAACGCGTTGACCAGTTGCGCCACCACCATGGCGGGGTCGTTGCTGGTGTGCGGTTGCGCGGCGTGCCCGCCGCGGCCCTCGATGTGGATCTCGAACAGGTCGGCTGACGCCATCAGCCCGCCGGGCCGGATGGCAAACTGGCCGACCGGCAGGTTCGGCATGTTGTGCATGCCATAGACTTCCTGGATGCCGAACCGGTCCATCATGCCGTCATCGACCATCTCGCGCCCGCCGCCGCCGCCTTCCTCAGCCGGCTGGAAGATCACCACCACCGTGCCGTCGAAATTGCGCGTCTCGGCAAGATACTTCGCCGCGCCCAGCAGCATCGCCGTGTGCCCGTCATGGCCGCAGGCGTGCATCTTGCCTTCCACGGTGGACTTGTAGGGCAGGTCGCGGATCTCCCTGATCGGCAGCGCGTCCATGTCGGCGCGCAGGCCCACCACCTTGCCGGAATTGTTGGTACGGCCCCGGATCACGCCCACCACCCCGGTGCGCCCAATGCCGGTGACGATCCCGTCGACGCCGAACGCCTTAAGCTTGTCCGCCACCACGCTTGCCGTGCGATGCACCTCGAACAGGATTTCCGGGTGCTGGTGCAGGTCGCGCCGCCACGCGGTGATCTCGTCATGGAACTCGGCAAAGCGGTTGATGGTCGGCATGGGCGTCTCCGTGGGGAAATGAGGATGGGCGAGAGACTGCGAGAGATTTGAGCCGGGATCAACCTCGATGAAGCGGGATGCAACGGATGGCAGCTATGCGGACTATTCGGACATGATTTGCCCGCTGGCAAAATCATATGCCTCAGGGCTTGGCCCGTCAGATCTTAGCTGAAGCAGCTTAGTTTTTCCCTCGGTAAGGCTTGGAATGTGGCCATTCTTTATTGGCCAGATAACATAGCTCGGATCATCCACTTGCTCGAACCACTCAGCTCGGCGATCAATGAATTGACCATGAATGGTCTTGTGAACAAAGTGTTCGAAATCTTCGTAGCTTTCCCAAGTGGACAATGTTGCGAGTGCTACCGCGGGTCGACCAAACAATGCACCAGTATCGTTTTCGGGCAGGTCGTAGCCCTCTCCCTGCAGCCTCCAGATAAATCCTTTTGAACGATCTGCTACTGCATTAACGCGATCAGAATTGTCTTCGAATTCGGCAATTTGGGGATCACCATGTGGATGTAGCAAATACCCCATGTTCATCTGAGCAATATGACCCACGCAAACACTCCTTAGTTGTATGCTCGAACGTTAACAAACCGCTTGTGATCTGACTAGCGCCTGGGATTGATACTCTTCACTGCATGTACGGAGCCCGCTTTGGGCTCAAAGCAGCCGTTCAGCCCGCCTACCTCACCCCTTCGCCTTCAGCCCCTGCTCGCGCATCTGGCTCAGCGTCTGGCGCGGCGACAGCGCCTCCGCCGACACCGCAAGGTCCAGCACCGCGCCTGTATTCGACGCACAGGCCCGCTCGAAGGCGTCGGCAAAGTCTGCCGTCGACTCCACCCGCTCGGCGTGGAAGCCATAGGCACTGGCCAGCGTCACGAAATCCGGGTTCTGCAGTTCGGTGCCCGACACCCGTTCAGGGTACGTCCGCTCCTGGTGCATGCGGATGGTGCCGTAGGTGCCGTTGTTGAGAATGAGGATCACCGGCTGGCAGCCCGCCTGCATGGCCGAGCCCAGCTCCTGGCAGTTCATCTGGAAGTCGCCGTCGCCGGCAAAGCACATCACCAGCCGGTCGCGGTGGTTGGCCTTCGCCGCAATCGCTGCCGGCACGCCATAGCCCATTGCGCCGGATTGCGGCGCCAGCAGGCGTTGCTGCTTCGAGAACCGGAAGAAGCGGTTCGGCCAGATGGCGAAGTTGCCCGCGCCGTTGGTCAGGATCACGTCATCGGGAAGCGTTTCCCGCAGGTGCGCCATGATCGCTGCCATGTCCACCGGGCCGGGCTGTTCCGGCGCGTTGACGTACGCCAGGTAACCCACCCGCGCCGCCTGCCGCCACTCGGCCCACTCGCCCTTGATGCGCAAGCCCTTCACGGCTGCTGCAAACTGGTTTGGCCCCGCGTGCACCGGCACGTCGGCCGCGTAGATCTTGCCGATCTCCCGGTCGCTCGCGTGCACGTGCACCAGCCGCTGCTTCGGGTTCGGCACCTCAAGCAGCGACCACGCATCGGTCGTCATCTCGCCGAAACGCACGTTGACCGCGATGATCAGGTCCGCCTCGGCAACCAGCTTTTTGGTCTGCGGGAACATGCCGACGCCCGCGTCGCCCGCATAGACCTCGCTCATGTTGTCGAACCGGTCGTGGAAGCGGAACGCCGCCAGCACCGGAATGCCGTTGCCTTCCGCAAAGGCCTGAAGATTTCGGCAGCCCTGCTCGTTCCAGCCGCCGCCGCCGGTGATGATCAGTGGCCGCTCGGCCTTCCCAAGTTCGGCCTTCAGCGCCTTGATCGTGTCAGGGGCGGGAGCAGCTTCGGGAATGGTGACGGGCTTGCACGGCGCCGCGTCGCTCATCGAGGTCAGCATGTCTTCCGGCAGCGCGATCACCACCGGGCCGGGCCGGCCAGACAGCGCCGTGGTCCACGCCCGCGACATGATTTCGGGGATGCGGTCCACCTGGTCGATCTCGGTCACCCACTTGGCGACGGTGCCGAAATAAGCCCGGTAGTCGATTTCCTGGAACGCCTCGCGGCCCTTGTCGAAGGTGGCCACCTGGCCGACGAACAAGATCATCGGGGAGGAGTCCTGCATGGCCGTGTGCACGCCGATGGAAGCGTTGGTCGCTCCGGGCCCGCGGGTGACGAAGCAGATGCCGGGTTCGCCGGTCAGCTTGCCGTGGGCTGCCGCCATGAAGGCGGCACCGCCTTCGTTGCGGCATAGCAGGAAGTCCACCTTGCCGCGCGTATCGTGCAGCGCATCGAGCACGGCGAGATAGCTTTCGCCGGGCACGCCAAAGCCGCGCCGGGCGCCCAGCGCCTGAAGGCATGCCACCAGCAGCTGGCCACCGTTTCTCATGGAAGTCCCCTGAAGATTGCAGGGTCCGTTTACGCCACGGCCCTTGCCAGCGCGCACTGCGACCACAGCTTGTTGAGTGCGGCCACAAGATGCTCGATATCGGCCACCGTGTGCAAGGGGGTGGGGGTGAAGCGCAGCCGCTCGGTGCCCTTCGGCACGGTCGGGTAGTTGATCGGCTGCACGTAGATGCCCTCGTTGTCGAGCAGCCAGTCGGAGATCCACTTGCACTTGGCTGCATCGCCCACCATGACGGGCACGATGTGGCTGTCGTTGGGCATGTGCGGAATGCCCGCCCGGTCGAGGCGCTTCCTGAGTTCCGCCACCATCACCTTCTGCCGGTCACGCTCGACGCTGGAGTTCTTCAGGTGCCGGATCGAGGCGACCGCGCCTGCGGCAATGGCCGGCGGGATGGCGGTGGTGAAGATGAAGCCCGAGGCAAACGAGCGCACGAAGTCGATCAGCTGTGCCGAGCCGGTGATGTAGCCGCCCATCACCCCGAACGCCTTGCCCAGCGTGCCCTCGATCACGTCGATGCGGTGCATCAGGCCTTCGCGCTCGGCAATGCCGCCGCCATGGGGGCCGTACATGCCCACCGCGTGGACCTCGTCGAGATAGGTCAGCGCGTTGTGCCGTTCAGTCACGTCGCAGATCTCGGCGATCGGGCCGATGTCGCCGTCCATCGAGTAGACGCTCTCGAATGCCACCAGCTTCGGCCGGTCCGGATCGACCTGCGACAACAGCTCATCGAGGTGCTTCGGGTCGTTGTGGCGGAAGATGAAGCGCTCGGCCTTGGAGTGGCGGATGCCCTCGATCATCGAGGCGTGGTTGAGCGCGTCGGAGAACACCGCGCAGTTGGGCAGCCTGGAGGCGAGCGTGCCGAGCGAGGCCCAGTTGGAGACGTAGCCCGAGGTGAAGATGAGGGCGGCTTCCTTGCCGTGCAGGCTGGCGAGTTCGCGCTCCAGCTCGACGTGCTGGTGGTTGGTGCCGGAGATGTTTCGGGTGCCGCCTGCGCCCGACCCGCAGCTTTCGATTGCGCCCTTCATGGCGGCGATCACGTCCGGGTGCTGGCCCATGCCGAGATAGTCGTTGGAGCACCACACGGTGACTTCGGACGTCGAGCCATCCGCGTTGTACCGCGTCGCCTTCGGGAACTGCCCCATCCGCCGCTCAAGCTCGGCGAATACACGGTAGTTGCCGCCGTCCTTGAGGCGCTTCAGTTCAGTCTCGAAAAATCCGGCATAATCCATGCGAAATTCAACCCGTCACACTGCTTCAAACCCGCGCAAATGCGCTGAATGTCAGGCGTTTTAAAGTCACCCTTCCCGGTTGACCATGCTGCCCCTCGCCGCATCCGTTCAATTTGCCGCAGCCGTGGCAAGCTGGCTCACCGCCTGATGCTGGCTCAGGAACACTTGCCCGGTCAGCTCGTCGAGGAAATGCGACTTTAGCAGCCTGTCCATCACCGGGCCCTTGACCTCGCTCAAATGGAAGGTGACGCCAGACAGTTTCAGCCGTTCGTTGATGGCCTCCAGCGATTCCAGCGCGCTCATGTCGATGGCGTTCACCGCCGGGCACATCAGGATGACGTGCTTCAGCTTCGGCCGCTTGACCACGGCGTCGTAGATGTAATCCTCCAGGAAGCGGGCATTGGCGAAATACAGGCTCTCGTCCACCCTGAGCGTCAGGATGTCGTCATGGGTGATAACCTTGTGGCGCAGCACATTGCGGAAATGCTCGGTTCCCGGCACCTGGCCCACCTCGGCCACGTGCGGCCGCGAACTCTTGTACAGGTGAATGAGGATCGAGATCACCACGCCCGCCGTAACGCCGATCTCGACACCCAATGCCAGCGTCGCCAGGATGGTCACCAGCACTGCGATGAAGTCGGCGTGCGAGTAACCCCAGGTCTTCTTCAGGATCGACAGGTCGACCAGCGACAGCACCGCCACAATGATCGTCGCCGCCAGCGTCGCCACCGGCAGGTAGGCGATCAGCGGCGTCAGCGTCAGCGAGGCGATGGCGAGACCCACTGCGGTATAAGCGCCTGCCGCGGGCGTCTCGGCGCCGGCGTCGAAATTGACAACCGAGCGCGCGAAGCCGCCTGTCACCGGGTAGCCGCCGGTGAAGGCCGCACCAAGATTGGCGGCGCCAAGTCCGATCAGTTCCTGGTCCGGATTGATGCGCTGGCGCTTCTTTGCAGCCAGCGTCTGCGCCACCGACACCGATTCCACGAAACCGATGATGGAGATGAGGATCGCGGAGCCGAACAGACTGGCCCACAAGTCCAGCGAGAACGATGGCAGGGTGAGCGGCGGCAGGCCCCGCGGCACGTCGCCGACCAGCGCCACTCCCTTGCTGCCAAGATCGAGCCCCCAGGCAAGCAGCGTGGTAACGGCCACGGCGAACACCGGACCCGCCTTGGCGATGATGTCGGCAGCCCTCGGCTTGAGGCCGAGGTTGACGAGCAGAGGCTTCAATCCCTTGCGTACCCAGAACAGGAAGGCCGCAGAAGAAACGCCAATGGCCAGCGTGATGAGGTTGGTGCTGCCCACGTGTTCGGCCAGCGACAGCACCAGTTCATAGAGATTGTGGCCGGACGCCTTGATGCCGAGAACGTGCTTGAGCTGGCTGGCGGCAATGATGATGCCCGACGCGGTGATGAAGCCAGCGATGACCGGATGCGACAGGAAGTTGGCGAGAAAGCCCAGCCTCAGCACGCCAAGCAGGACCAGGAAAAGGCCGGACAGGAAAGCCAGCGTCAGCGCGGCTGCGATGTACTCGGGCGATCCCGCCTCCGCGATGCGCCCGACCGCGGCCGCCGTCATCAGCGACACCACGGCGACCGGACCGACGGCCAGCGCCCGGCTGGTGCCGAAGATCGCGTACAGGATGATCGGGGCGATGGAGGCATAGATGCCCACTTCCGGCGGCAGCCCGGCCAGCAGCGCATAGGCCAGCGATTGCGGGATCAGCATGATGGTGACGATGACGGCAGCCACCAGGTCGCTGGTCAGCGCATCCTTGTCATAACGCCGTCCCCAGTCGAGCACGGGAATATATCGGGCAAGCCCGCGCGACGGCGAACTGGATTGCGTGGTCATGTTCTACAACGCCAGATGGGGCCGGTGACGAACGCAGTTCAGCACGTCACCGGCGATTGAGTGTCAGCCAACCATCTCTGGTTTCGCCAGCCATTCCTTGCCGCGCAGCATTGCCTTCCAGTAGATCGGTGGCAGCATCTTTTCCTTCAGCAGCCAGGCGAGGTGCGATGGCTTGGTGCCGTCGATCAGCCACGACGGGAAAGACGGCAAGAGCTTGCCGCCATAGCCGAACTCGGCCAGCACGATCTTGCCCTTCTCGACCGTCAGCGGGCACGAGCCATAGCCGTCATAGTGTGCAACGCCACCGGCCTTGCCCATGTCGGCCATGACGTTGTTGGCCACGACGGGTGCCTGCTTGCGCGCGGCTGCAGCGGTCTTGGCATTGGGGGCGTTCATCACGTCGCCCAGCGCCCAGACGTTGTCGAACGACTTGTGCCTCAGCGTGTTCTGGTCGACGTCGACCCAGCCTGCCGCATCGGCCAGAGGGCTGACGCGAATGAAGTCCGGCGCCGTCTGTGGCGGAACGACATGGATCATGTCGAACGCCGTCTCGATGGTCTCGGTCTTGCCGTCGGCGTCCGTCCTGGTGAACCAGGCCTTCTTCGCCGGCCCGTCGATGCGGTTCAGGTTGTGCATGAAGTGCAGGTGCGCATCGTATTTCCTGATGTACTCCATCAGCGCCGGCACGTATTCCTTCACGCCGAACAGCACGCCACCGGCATTGTAGAAGTTGATGTCGATGTTCTTCAGCACGCCGGTGCGGTTCCAGTGATCCGCCGACAGGTAGAGCGCCTTCTGCGGCGCGCCGGCGCACTTGATCGGCATGGGTGGCTGGGTGAACAGCGCCCGGCCTGATTTCAGTTCCTGCACCAGCTTCCAGGTGTACGGCGCAAGGTCGTAGCGGTAGTTGGAGGTCACGCCGTTCTTGCCGAGCGTGTCGACAAGGCCGGGAATGCCGTTCCAGTTGAGCTTCAGGCCCGGCGTGACGATCAGGCGCTTGTACTTCACCACCCGGCAACCATCGAGGATCACGGCATTGGCCTGCGGCTCGAACGCCGACACGGCTGCCTTGATCCAGTGCACGCCTTGCGGGATCAGCGAGGCCATGGTCCTGGCGGTTTCGGACGCTTCGAAGATGCCGCCGCCAACCATGGTCCAGCCCGGCTGGTAGTAGTGAACGTCGGAAGGATCGATGATGGCGATGTCGAGGCTGCTGTCACGCGACAGCAGGCTTGCCGCTACCGAGATGCCGCCGGCGCCGCCGCCCACGATCACGATGTCATGCGAGGCGTCGGCAACGTCGGTGGGGGTCTTGCCGCCATTGGCGATGCGGCGCACCACGCCTGACATGTCGTAACCGGCGTTTTTCGTGGCGGCGAGAATGTCGGGCAGCGGCGTGCCCCTGGCGCCCTGATCCAGTGACCACAGGGTGGCCGAGCGGGTGCCGGTACGGCAGTAGGCGAAAACCGGCTTCGGCAGTTCAGCAAGCGCTGTCCCGAACCGCACGGCATCCTCGTCCTGCACCTTGCCGGAAACGACCGGCAGGTAGCGGGCTTCGAGCCCGGCTTTCTTCGCGGCCTTCTCGATTTCGGCAAAGGTCGGCTGGTCGGCGCCTTCGCCGTCGGGCCGGTTGCAGATGATGGAGCGGAACCCCTGCTTGCTGATCTCCGCCACATCGGCGGCCGAGATCTGCGGGCTGACGGAGAGCCCCTTGTCTATGGTCTTCAGGTCCATCTCTCTTCCCTTTCAGATGTGCGTGACGAGGCGGCATCAATGGTGCCGCCTGGCACTGCCTTTTGCCTTACAGGGCGTTGATGGGCAGCTTGAGCATGGGACGTCCGTCCTTGTCTTTCGGCACTTCACCGGCGCGCATGTTGACCTGCAGAGACGGCAGGATCAGCCGCGGCATGTCGAGCGTGGCATCGCGTTCGGTGCGCATCTTGACGAACTCTTGCTTCGTCTTGCCCTTGCCGACGTGAATGTTGTGCTCCTGTTCGTCGCCAACCGTGGTCTCCCACTGGATATCGCGGCCATTGGGGCCATAGTCGTGGCACATGAACAGCCGCATCTGGCTGGGCAGGGCGAGCACTTTCTGGATCGAGTCGTACAGCGTGCCGGCATCGCCGCCGGGGAAGTCCGCCCGGGCCGAGCCGCCATCGGGCATGAACAGCGTGTCGCCGACAAACGCCGCGTCGCCCATCACATGGGTCATGCAGGCAGGCGTATGGCCCGGCGTGTAGATGGCGAACGCCTGCAGGGTGCCAATGTTGTAGGTGTCGCCGTCCTTGAACAGCCGGTCGAACTGCGAGCCGTCACGCTGGAACTCGGTTCCCTCGTTGAAGATCTTGCCGAACGTGTCCTGCACGACGAGGATCTTCTCGCCGATGCCGATCTTGCCGCCCAGCTTCTGCTGGATGTAGGGCGCGGCTGACAGGTGATCGGCATGGACGTGGGTCTCGATGATCCATTCCAGTTTCAGGCCGTTGGCCTTGATGTAGTCGATGATCTCGTCGGCATGCTCGTAGGTGATGCGGCCGGCGGCATAATCGATGTCCATCACTGAATCGACGACGGCGCACGAGGCGCTGCCGGGGTCCTTCACCACGTAGCTGATGGTGTTGGTGGCCGGGTCGAAGAACGCCTTGACCTCGGGCCTGACCGTCATGTTGACCGGATATTCCATGGTAGTGCACCTCCAAATATATATTCGTTTTTTTGAATATATAGTTTGCCGCCGGGGAAAACAAGTGCCATCGCCTGCGACGTTGGTTCTATGTCAGCGAATGGCATAAAGCATGACCAGGGACGCCAGGTAGATCGCCATCACCAAAGCCGAGTCTATGCCCATTCGCAGCACTTGCGGCTTTCGCCTGACCAGCATGCCCGCCACATAGACCGTGGTTACCAGTATGCCTGTCACAAGTGTCAGCATTTCGGCGCGTCCGGCTTCGGCCAGCAACGGGCCGCCGCGATACAGCGCGTCCGCCGGCAGCAGCAGGGCCAGCATGATCAGATTGCTGCCAAAGATGTTGGAGATTGCCATCGTGTAGGCGCCAAGCCGCGCTGCGGCGAAGGTGGTGCTGAGTTCCGGCAAAGAGGTCGATGCGGCCAGGACCGTCGAGCCGACGAAGGTGGCGCCCAGTCCCGACTGGCTTGCAATGGCATCGGCTGTCCAGACCAGCCCGACGCCGCAGGCCAGGATGACGATGCTGAAGCCGGCCATGCGCATTGCGAGCAGGCCGGTGGTCATCTCTGTTGGGGACAGTGGTGCTGCCGGCGTGTCACTGGCGGGCAGGTCGGGCAGGTCAAGCGGCACCCAGTCGCTGTTGGCGTCGTACCGGCGCAGCAGCCAGACCGCAAATCCGTAAGCCAGCCCCAACAGCAAAGCCCCGCCACCTATGCCAAAGACCAGTTCGGCGTCTCCGAATATGCATACGCCCAGCAGGATCGACAGCAGCGCGATCAGCAGCACCGCTTCCAGCGCATGGGTCGGCTTGCGTGGGTAGCGGGTCAGAGCACCGCGCACGATTGTCGCGTCGGCAAGCGCCAGGATGGCCGTTTGCACCGTGACGCCGCCGATGATGTTGCCGAGCACCAGCGCCGGCTGGGCGGACACCGATGCGGTGATGGTGGTGGCGATCTCAGGCAGAGACGTGACCGTTGCCAGCAGCACCAGCCCCACGAAAGCGCTGCCGAGGCCGGTCCGCCGGGCGAATTCGTCTGCATCGCGGGCGAGGCCATGACCGGCCACCCAGACGCCTGCGGCAGTGGCGGCGAAGATGGCGATGTTCGCAGCCAGCGGCAGGTCATGGAGCATGTTGTTGCGCCTTGTGACGTCGCGCGGCCGAACGGCGCCGCTAGTGTGACATGAAGACGGGGATGTTGCTGTCCCGCAGCGCGGTGTCGGTGGCGCCGCCCAGCACGAATTCCCGCAGCCGCGAATGACCCCAGGCTCCCATGACAAGCAGGTCCGCGCCGAGTTCGCCCGCCCGGGCCAGCACGTCGGGGCCCGCATTCAGATGGCGCTTGTCGAGGGTTGAAACCTCGGCGCTCACGCCATGACGAGACAGGCTTTCGGCAAGTTCGGCGCCCAATGGCAACGTTTTGCTGCCAGCTTTTTCACCCGGGCAGATGATCTGCACGCTGCCAGCCGGCGCAGTGATCAGCAGCGGCATGGCATCATGCACCGCGCGCGCCGCCTCGCGCGAGCCATTCCAGGCAATGGCGATGCGTTGGCCGAGCATTGTGCGTGCATCGGCGCGGGGCAGCACCAGCAGCGGACGTCCCGATCCCATCAGCAGGTCTTCCACGATGAGGTCTGGATCCATGAAGTCGGAATCGCCCGCACTGCGGCACACCATCACAAGGTCAGCGCGGCGTGCGAACTCCAGCGGCCGGCTCGTATCCGGCACTTGCGCGGGCTCTTCGCTGCGCCATTCCGCGCTGCCTGCGCCAGCCGCGCGGGCGGCCTTGTCGAACGCCTCCTGCACCCGTCCGGCTGTGGCTGCCTGCTCGCGCAACCGGCTTTCCATCCATTCGTCAAGCTGCCGGCCGCGCAGCGCCGGGTGCACGGCGATGGGCGCGGCGGCATAAATGCCGGTGACGTGCGCATCCCAGCGGGATGCAAGCCCGAAGCTCTGCCCAAACAGCACGGCTGCCATCCGTGGATCGCGCGCCACGGCAAGGATTGTCTTGTACGACTTCATTTCTGCAGGTTCTCCCAGTTGAGGCTTCAGCTTGCAATGCATCCCCGGCAGGCCGCCTTGATTACGGTCAATCAGGGGGCGATGGCTCGGCGCTCAGGCGTCGCCTTGCATGAGGGTCAGGAAGTTGCGGCGGAAACCTTCGCGCAGGATGCGTTCATCAAGGACGGTGAGGTGAGATGAAAGGTCTGCAAAGATGGCCGCGTCTTCCCACTCAAGATGGCGGGCAATGGTCTCGAAGCAGTGCCGCATCAGGTAACCGAGTGCATTTGGGTTCCAGTTCATGATGCCTTCGCGCGCTTCGCTGAGCGGCTCGGCCAGCTCTATCGAGCAGGTCTCGGCGCGGTTGTGCTCGGCGATCGCCACGTCCACGCAGCGCACCAGCGATGGCGGCCCCGCCTGCCTCGAAACCAGCAGCCGGTAAACCAGCTCCTCGTTGCGGTGACAAAGCGGCAACTCGCACTGCAGCCGCTTCAACACCGAGCGGCACGCCGCTGGCGCGAGATAGCGTTCGCCCAGCTGATCAGCCAGGCCCTCCATGTCGCCGCAAAGCCTGCGCACACCCTCCCGGCATTGGCCGAGCGCCAGCAGGGGGTCGTCGATATTGTCCAACTGGTTGAATTCAGACATCATCCCTAATCCGGCGATGCGGGCTGGTTTTGCAAGGTAACGCCAGCAAGTGTGCGGTCACCTGCCTGGCTTGTCGTTGATCAGCGTCAATTCCGCCAGGCGCGACGCAGGAATGGCTGATCGTTGGAGCTTTGGTCAGGGTAATGACGCATGCATGAACTTGAACTGAAGCTGGTGATGGACGCCGAAACTGCGCGACAGGTCTGGCCGCGCGCGCTTGCGGCAGGCTTGGCCGTCACGGAGCCACCGCAAAGGCTGCTTGCAAGCACCTATTTCGATACGGACAGCCAGCCGTTGCGGAAAGCCGGCATCAGCATCCGCCTGCGCCGCGACGGCCGCCGTATTCTGCAAACAGTGAAGGCGCGCGCTTCCATTCACGGTGGTATCTCCCGCGCCATGGAACTTGAAAGCGAACTGGTCACACCCGAACTCGACCTGTCAGCTGTGGCCGCTGCCGCCATGCGCAAGCGGATCAGGAAACTGGCCGGCGATGCCGCGCTCAAGCCTCTGGTTGTTACCGAGGTTCGCCGTGCCGAGGCAGAGGTGCGCCATCCGTGCGGCACCCGCGCATTGATGGCGGTGGATGAAGCCCTGATCACGGCAGGTGGCAAACGGAAAGCCTTTTGCGAACTCGAGATCGAGCACATTGACGGGCCGCTGGAAGGCCTGTTCGCCATTGCGGATCAGGTGTTGCCGCCGGGCCGGATGAGAGTGTCGGACAGGCCCAAGGCCGATCGCGGCTTCCTGCTGGCTGAAACGGGCCAGCTGCATCCGGCCGCCGCGCCGCGTCCTGCCTGCAAGGTCAAGCTGCAGCGGGACATGGCGGCAGGGTCCGCGCTGCAGGAAATCCTGCGCGAGTGCACCGGGCAGATCGTCGCCAATATCGAAGCCGTTCTGGCGCTCGATGCACCGGAGGGGCCGCACCAGCTGCGCGTCGGATTGCGGCGGCTGCGCAGTACGCTGACACTGTTCAGTACGGTTGCTTCATGCGAGGTCGCAGGCAGGCTCAAGGCTGAGGCCCGCTGGCTTGCGCTGGAAGCCGGGCACCTGCGCGACCTGCAGGTGATCGTCGCCGAAATCATGCCGGAACACGCAGCAACGCATTCAAGCCATCCCGGGTTCGGGCTGCTCGCCGGGGCTGCCGGCAGGGCGGCGGAAGGTGCCCGTGCCCGGTTGCGCCAGACGCTCGAGGGACCTCGTGTCAGGGCCTTCCTGATCGACCTGATGCGCTTCGCCGAATGCCGGGGGTGGGAGGTTTCAAAGCCTCCCGGCGCACCACGGGATGGCTCGGCAACACCGGTTGCCGTGCTTGCTGCGGCGGCCTTGAAAAACAGGTGGCGCAAGGTCCGCAAGACTGCCAGGCGGATCGACGCCTTGTCGGTGGAAGAGCGTCATGCGTTGCGCAAGGAACTGAAGAAGCTGCGATACGCAACAGAGTTCTTTGCCCCGCTCTTTCCTGGCCGGCAGGTGAAGCCGTTCCTGGCCAGCCTGAGGTTGCTGCAGGACCTGTTCGGAGAACTCAGTGACGCAGCAATGCTCGAGGCGAGGCTTGGCGAACTGGAGAAAGGCATGCCTCCGGACCCGGATGTCCGGTTCGCGGCAGGCCTGCTGATCGGTTCGGCCAGTGCGCGGGCCGACGTTCACTGGCGCGAAGCCAGGGCGCTGTGGAAGGCGCTCAAACAGCAAAGGCAATTCTGGAAGTAGGCGGCGCGCAGGCGCACCGGCGGGCGGAAGAACCGCTTCATCGATGCCATGAAGGCCGCGGTGCAAATGATCATGGCTGGCGCGTTTCACGATCCCCGTTCCATTGCGGCCGGATGATGTTTCAGTCGGCGCTTCGGAAAACCGTGGACTGCACCGTGGCAATGGTGACGAGCGGCGCCAGCAGGGAGATGATGGCGACGGTGATCAGCAGCCAGCCCAGTTCGCCATAGTCGGCTGGTACCGTCACTTCGCCGCCCGGTCCGCGCACCTCGCGCGTCACCACGAACAGCTGGTTGAGATACTTCGTCAGCAGGCTGCTGGCGGACAAGGCAAGATTGGTGAAGGATGCCATCACCGCAAAGAACGTCGCCTTTAGCGAAGCCGGCGCATTGCGCGCGATCCACGCCAGCATCGGTATCATCGCTACCTGGCCCAGTGGTGATTCCACCGCTGTATCGATGACGGCGATGAAGCGGGCATCCACCACGCCGCCGGTCAGCGGCGCTGTCCAGTGATGGATACCGTAGTACAGCCCGATATTGGGCAGCGCCAGAATGGCGGAGGTGATGGTCAGCAGGACGACGATCCACGAGATGGTCCGGCTGGTCATCAGCGGCCGCAGCACGATCATGCCGAAGATCGCCAGCAGCGATGCAATCAGCGACAGCACGGCAAGAAAGCGCTCGTCAAAGCCAAGCACATCGATCTCGAACCAGGTCGCACCCGGCCCCGGCAGCGGCACGGCCCGGAAGACAAAGATGATGATCGCGGTGCCCACGAGAGCGCGGGCCTTGTCCTGCTCCAAGCCAGAAAGCAACTGGCGCATCAGCAGCATCACGATTGCCATGGAGCCGCAGAACACGATCTCCTGGGACAGCGGAACCTCGCTCAGGCCGATGAACAGCGTCAGCGCAATGAAGCCGCCGCCGCCGAGGAAGTACCACTGGTTGGGCTCGGTTTCACTGGCCGGCCCGGCGAGTGTTCTTTCGGCTTCGATGCGGTCCATGCCCTGGGCCTCGAGCGCTTGCCGGCGGCTGCGCCGCTGCAAGCCGGCGAGTGCGACGCCGCTGACCGATATCACCGGGATCAGCAGGGCATAGAGGTATATGGACGAGTAGACCTCCGCCTTGGCCGCCTGCGACATCTCCTCGACGCCCGAAAACATGAAGATGTTTACCGCGGCTACCGCCACCGAGCCGCCGATCAGCGCGATGCGGCCCAGCGTCTGCATGGTGGTATGCAACGCTTTTGCCTCATGGTCGCCAATGGGCGAGCCGTCCCTGGCAAGGCGCGGTACGGCCTCCACCGACATCGCGTCGGCAACGGCGTCCTGCAGGACATAACCGCACGGCGCCAGCAGCACCGACACCACGTACCAGCTTGCCACCGGCATAACCCGGGCCATGCCGACGGGATCGCTGATCAGGGCGTACATGATCAGCAGGCTGGCCGCGATCATCGCCGCACCCGCCACGACCAGCAGTCCCTTCCATCGCCACAGGATGTCGACCAGATGTCCCAGAGGCAGCTTGAGCGCCCACGGCAACCCGGCCCAGAAACCGAGGCCCGCCAGGAAAGCGGCCGGCAAGCCCAGGTAGTCCTTGACGAAGAACACGCCCACGATGGCGGTGAGGCCTGAAACGCCGGCTGCGAAGTAAACCATCAAGGGCGGCAGGAACGACCACCTGAGCTGGCGGGCCAGCTCGCCGAGCACCTGGTCCAGCCAGCCGGCGGCGCCATTCAGCCATTTACCTGTCGCCGGAGATGCCATGCCTGCAGTCTATCTGCGGGGGGGTGTGTCCTGCCAGCCCCATCCGGCCGCGCCGCCCGTCCGAAAGAGCCTGGTCCTCATGGCACCCTGCGGGCTTGGATCATCGAACCCAGAGGCGCAATCTTGCGGATATTGTGCGGTCATTCGCCAACTGCGCGGAACGGACAACAGGTCGTCAGGGTGTTTCAGTTCGGATAATGCAGATGACATGTTGCAGTTATCCAGCGGTCCACATTTCGGCGCGATGAGCATTTATTGAAATATCTTCAAGAGCATGGATTTATTCGAATTCGACGATTGTAATAAATTAAAAAATTAAAATAATTATAAAAAGTGAAATATCTGATTTCGAAGGGCGGGAATTTATTGTTATATATTGGCTTCTATGCCCTGCTGGGGACAATAATATGATGAAAATATTGGGCGAGATGAATCAACTTGCCTGAAAGCTACTTAGGGCCCGCTTTCCGCGGTCGAACATCAGCCTTGGTTTATCGCGACATGAACCCGCACCCGGTATGGACGGCCCTGCCAGACCCAACGGGGCGGCTTACATCGCTGCCCGATGACTTGCGGAGCAGGATCCTGCGGCGTTGTTCGAAGACCACCAAGCACCACGACCAGAATGTCTATCGCGCCGGCGATCTGGCGGGCGGCTTGTTCACGTTCGTTTGCGGCAGGCGCGACTATCGTTGGACACGCTTGCCGGGAGGCGAAACCCTGTGCGCTGCAGTGTCTGTGCCGGAGTTCATGTCAATTGACGATCCGGCCATTCGCGCAGCCGCCTGCCTCGGATTGCACAACAGGACCACGGGCGGTTGGAATGGCAGCCTCCTCCCTTTCCCGGAACGGCCTCGCAATAACATGTAAGATCTCACGGAGACGGATGAACGCTGCCCTCGGCCAATTGAGTCGCAACAGTATCATCGAACTTGGATATGGAAAATTGAGCGTGCCAGACCCGCGTAAAATCGATACCTTTCTGATGGACAGAGATCTCAAGCTTTAAAGATACATGGAAATTATCGTGATTGAGATTTTCGTATAAATTGTAGTATTTTATATATTATTCCTCGTGGGGTAAAATATTAAATTTCAATATTTCAAATCCGAGTTGAAGAACCTGGGATTTATTTTTTACAATAAATGCGTTTCAGGTGGCTCTGGTGCCTTTGGTTGCTGTTTGTCTGTTCCGGGCGGCATCTTTGGACCCGGTAATGGGCACCGGGCTGTTGCTGATTGCCGCCGCGCCAGTTGGCGCCATGTCGAATTACTATGTGAGCCTGGCGCGGGGGGCCTAGCGCTTGCGGTCTTGTTCACGGGCACGACCAGCTTGCTGTCGTTCATCACTGCGCCGGTGATCTGTCTGCTCATTGCCGGTTTCCTGGCGCACGAAACCATCGGAAGCATACCGTTTGGCCAGATCCTGCGGCAGACGATCCCCAACGTCTTTGTGCCTGTCGCGGCTGGCATGGCGGCGCGTTACTGGATGCCGGACTGGATCCTCGGCCGGCAACGCCAGATGGAGATGCTGGGTCTTGCTGCCGTCGTGGCGCTGGCAGCTACCGTGCTTGCCTCCCAGGTCGGGGATATTGCAGTGTCAATGGTTGTCTCGGCCATCCTGCTCTCCGCCGTGTTCACCACGCTGCTTCTGGGCGCCGGCTGGTGCGTCGCCTGGCTGACGGCGCCGAAACAACCGGCGGTTGGAGCGAACGGCCTGGTTGAGCGGGAGGGTCCTTGCTCTAGACCCTGTGGTGTATCTTCTGCTCTCCGTGGCCGCCCTTTTGCCGTGTGCGAGCAGTTGCCAAAGCCCGGCGTTGTTGCGCGCAGCTGCCGTCGACAGGCGGGCAAAACGCCAATGGACCAGTTGACTGGTTGGTCCTCGCCCGGCAGTGCCCGCGTTCGCGACCTCGATGCGATTGAGGATATTGGGGACGCCGGCTGCAATATTGCCGGCCGGCGTCCACCATCCCCCGGTTCTGAACAGGCCGTGCGATTTCTGCCTCGCTGCCTGTTCAGCCGATTCGTGCCCCCTTGTGCTGCCGAACCAGCCTGCCGGGCAATCTGCCGGGCAAGCGGATCACGGCTGCGGGAACAAAGTCGGCCATCTTCTGCCGACAACATGGATGGCCGTCCTCTTTCCTCTGCATTTCCTGATGCGGCAGTTCCTGCAGCTTGCCATGGGGTAACATGAACTGTGCATGCAGAATGTTCTGCCGTGCACATTTCTCGCGGAAACACCGCTTCAGGGCCGTCGCGGCCTGGATGCGGTAATGGCAGCGCAGGCTGGGCACCGGTCGCGGATCCCTCCTCTGGCATCCGACAGGATTCGAACCTGTGACCACAGCCTTTCGCGGGCGCTTGCAGGCGGGTCAATCGAACCGTTGCCCGCCTCCCGCATGTGGGCTATAGCTTTGTCCGCAACTGCCTGAGAGCACCCGTAGCTCAGCTGGATAGAGTGCTGCCCTCCGAAGGAACAACGGTTCCGATACGGTGATTTCCCAAAACCTAGGTTTTCTGCGGTTTCCAAGCTGCCTGTATGCTCGGCACTCTACGGATAAGCTTGCCGCGGCACACTAGGGCCACACTGCCATCGCGCCCATATCTGACAATCGAGCATTGGGACAGGGAGTGTCTGCGAACCAACGCAGAACAAGTTGGAAGTCCTAGGCGAATTCACGTTGAGCCATCCCTATCAATCCAGGTGCCGCCAGCATTTGACCATGCATGCCGGTTAAGTGGGGACGCTGTGACCAAGTCAGGTTTGTGCGGATATCATTCTTGAAAAAGGCGCCTTCGATATGGATGAGCGTGTCGCACATAGGTCGAGGCTATGAGTTCATCAGGGGGGACGGTCGAAAACAAAACCCCGGGCTTGTGACCCGGGAGAGTTAGGGTGAGAAGTGGGGAAGTCTGATGCTTCCTAACGGGAGAACCTTTGATGCTCAGCGCAGGCCAACCAGGTTGATGCCGATATCGCGAGCCGTGCGGGCGTCGATGTGTGCCGGTGCCAGCAGACCATGATCCTTGTTGGAGCGGAACAGACGCTGGGCTGATCCGAAGATGCTCTGTGCGAAGCTGTTGTGGTGCTGTCTGGTCATCATTCTGGGCTTTCTGCTGAAGGAGCCATCCTGTTCGATGACCACAACGATGAACCATCCGCACCCGGACAGATGTGCAATTTATCACATTACGAGGATGCCTCTGAGTGTCGCTGAGCAGATAGCGGTGGACATCCTGTGCACAACCCATCTCGCCGGCTCGCGCGCCGACGCGAAGGTGCTAATCTGACCTTGGTTCAGATGAGCGCCAAAGTCCTTCGGGTCTTCGGAAGCAGGTCAGAGCCACAGGGAGGCGGGAAGTTGCTTAGGCGGTTTCTCGCCTTTCCTTTTTGGCAATGTGCTTGCGCCAGCCGCCTCTGCCCATTCTTTCCCAATAACGGCAGCTTTACCCCCGAAAGCAGACTGTTTTCGCAGCAGCGTGGGGAGTCTGCTTTGTGCCATTTCCAGACGCTTCAGGCATCGCAACTGCAAGGCCAGCTACCCTACCGCCAGTTTTTCCAGTTCGACCCTGCCACCGCCGTGAACTGGCAGGGCTAAGGCTGACCTGCCACTCATCCGGTAGATGACACACTTGCCATTGCCAGCATTGCCAGAACGCCGGTGACGATGTTGCGCCTTGTCGTGTTGTCCTTCGTGTTGCGGCTCACTTGCAGGGGAAGGCATCGACCATCGCTTGCACGACAAGTATACCGCCCGGCATGTGGTTGTCTGCGGGAGCGTTCCGAAGTCTCTGGATGACCAGGTTGGTGAGTTGGTTGTTCGTGACGTCTTGCGGCAGGCAGAATCCAGGCAGTCCCTGCACCCGCATGTAAGGGTTGATGACGGGGTCCAGATCAACTACGCCAGCGATGTAAGCACCGCAGGCTACATGTGCCAGCACTGCTTCATTCGATGGCGCCTGACCCTTGGTACAGGCATCGAGTAATTGATTGCCGGTCATTGCAGACGCCGCTGGCGGCGCTGATAAAGCAATCGCCGCGGCCAAGGCAGCGGCCAGTATAGGGCGCATGGTGGTTCCTCCCGTAACGTGATGAAGCTTACCCAAGGACAAACACGGTCGTCAGCATCCGATCAGTATTTACTGAATGTAACTCCAGCAACTTGATAAGCATTGCCAGATCGTATGACCGCTGAGCAGCGCTTCGAGCCATTCAACCAGTTACGGAACTTGATGCACAGTTGATCCCCGCTGACATGCCAATTGCCCGTATCACGTTCATCGCCCCACTTGGCTGACAAGCGGCCTCTATGGCTCATTCTGATAGTTACCGTCGTACCATTGATGTTTGCTTTTGCGCGGCCAGGTACGAATTTCTTGATCTGATGACCAGTGAGCGTTTCACCAGCTAGCAACGTATCTGTCATGGCTAACAAAATGCATGCGCCAAACACGGCCACAACAATACCCTTAGTCAACATTCATGAACTCTCCCCAATGATTGGTCCCCTCTGGCACACTCTAATGCGGCGGAAGAGGGCCAGAGGGGTCAGCCGCATGTGAGTTTGTGTCTCAACACGCAACCGGACCCACGACGGAGCAAGCAGCGTGCCAGAGTTGGCGCAAGGTCGGTCAAGGTGCCGAAAGGTGTGCTATGGTGGTTAATGCTGGCCCGGACTAGACGCAAAGCGACTGCCATGCGCCAGCCCGAGCCAGTGACCTGAACGCTTCGATGAATGCGGCGGACATCCTGAAGCATCGCAGGGTCACTGGTCCATTATCATAATTGGTCAGATTACGCCTTGATGACGCTCAAGCATTGGGTGGACTCAGGCAACCCCTAAGGCGCTACGAACGTCCTCAATAACTGCCTTCTCTTCTGCTGTGACACGTTCGCCGCCAAAGCCAAGAAAGCCACCTTCGGTTGACGCATTGGCAACCTTCTCAGCAACTGTCATTGCCCATCTTTTGTACTCGGCTGCTTCCGAAGCTGACGATTTTTCTGTCAGCAAGGTAGCGGCAGCCTTTGCATCTTCCAGCGCCAAGGCCTTAAGTTTGTCGGGACTGTCTATGTCCTTCTCCTTGATACGAGCGGTTGCCCAGTCCCGGACCTTTTTTGCTTGTTCCAGCGTCTTGGTGCGGTCAACCTTCGGGTCAGGAACAAGCAGGTTGATCAATGCGTTATTGGGAAAAGTCGCAGATCCCTCGAGAATTGAACTGGCACTGGCAAAGAGTTCCTTGCCGGTGCCGAAGAAACCGCTGCGCGATGCAGTTGCAACAGCAGATCCGATCATTTGCGGCACTGAAGCGAGCAGTAAGAGTTCATCATCTGAGTAAGCCATGATCAAATATCCTTTGCCAATGCTGAAATCAGGCTGTCTTTGACAAGGTTTCGAGTTTAGCGATCAGACTGTCTATGACAGGTTTCGCCACCTCACCTACGCCTTCAATTTGCAAGACCTTGTCGGCCATCTCCTTGATTGTGGGAAGTGCTGCTGCAATAAAGGCAGCAAGCGCAGTTTTCTGTCCGCTCGAGAACTTGTCAAGCATTCCGGAGATGCCATCAATCGCTGCGACAGCTTCCTGAAGCTTGGGCAGCGCAGTCTGGGCAGTGGCCGCATCGGTAATGTCGCCGAGGCTGGTCTTTAGTCCATCGAGCGTAGAGGTAACCTGCTTTGCGACATCAACGCCATCAACCATGAGGTCTGTTAGTGCGGGGGCTGATCCAGCATCGGCGCTCGTGGGCACCTTTGGACCTTGACCAAGAAAATACCAAAGCGCCGCTGCAACAATCGCCAGCGGTATGATCCACATCAGCCAATTGGGACCACCCTTCGCGACTGTCTTGACCTGCGACGCCGCGACATTCGTGGCGCGACTTGTCTCAGCGGCTGCTCGTCCGGCCTGCTCGACAAATCCACTGCCTACGACACCGGCACTCGAAAGCATACCTCCCAGACCGCCAGGAAGAGCTGCCTTGATGTTGTCTTGCTGACCCTCCAGAAGGCTAGCTAGACCTGATGCATCAAGGCTGGAGCCTTTCGCCGTCTTGGCAAGCCCGCCGAGCGCAAGTTGGCTGGCGATCGCAGTGAGGGAGGATGCAGCCGCGCCTCCAAGACCGACCTGTTTGGCGATAGCACCGGTAACGGCGGACAACGCGTCATTACCAAGCAACGAAGACAGTTGGCCGGTTCCACTCTCAATGAATTTCTCCGTCTTGGCACCGGCAAGTGCCCCCGTGAGTTTACCAAAAATGTCCTCATCTGCCTGAGTCACAACACCGGAGACGGCCTTGGCGCCGACGGGTGTCGACGCCTTGCTGCCGAGTACCGCGAGCAAAGCTGGAATGGCGACCGTGATCGCTTTCTTTGCCAGGTCGCTATTGATCCCTAAAGCCGAAGCGACCTTCTCCGTCATCGACGGTGTAATCAACCGCATTATTTCAGAAACCAGATTGAATGCCATTTCTTAAGCCTCCCTTTGTACACCGCCGTTGTTTGGCGATTGACGTACTTGTACACAATCCTAGAGCACACTTGCGCAGTTAAATGTGCAAGACGGAACAAACCCGAAGAAAATGCTTGTAAGCTCGATCACAGCATTATTGACACGCCTGATGCCGCTTCAGTTGTTACATGGAAGCCATCAATCTGTTCCACGATCTGGGGGACGAGGCAGAGGGTCGATTTATGATAATTGGTGGAGAGGGGAGAGGTGGTTCGGTTTGTTTGAACAGGTTCCGGGCGTTTTCTAAGTGGATTTCCGCCTCGGTTATGCCGCCGCCGCTTCGGGCATCGGCTGGATGAAGTAGGCCTGATCGGGGGTTTTCCCGTCAAGCGATGAATGCGGCCGTCGGCTGTTGTAGAAGCTCAGGTACCGGCCGATCCCAGCCCTGGCCTCGGACACGCTGGCATAGGCGCGCAGGTAGACTTCCTCGTATTTGATGGTCCGCCACAGGCGCTCGACAAAGACGTTGTCCCGCCATGCGCCCTTACCATCCATACTGATCTTGATCTCACGAGCCGCCAGCACCTTGATGAACTCGGTCGAGGTGAACTGGCTACCCTGATCCGTGTTGAAGATTTCGGGGTTGCCATGTTTCGCCAGCGCTTCCTCCACAGCTTCTATACAAAAATCCGCCTCCAGCGTGATCGACACCCGCCAGGCCAGGACGCGCCGCGTGAGCCAGTCCAGAACGGCCGCCAGATAGATGAACCCGCGCGCCATCGGAATGTAGGTGATGTCCATCGCCCAGACCTGGTTGGGCCGGGTGATGGGCAGCTTCCGCAGCAGATATGGGTAGATCTTGTGCCCAGGCGCCGGCTTCGAGGTGTTGGGCTTGCGGTACAGGGCTTCGATGCCCATGCGCTTCATCAGCGTGGCAACGTGCAGCCGCCCAACCTTGAAGCCTTCCTGGACCAGCAGCCCCTGCAGCATCCGGCTGCCCGCGAACGGGAATTCCATATGCAGCTTATCGATCCGGTGCATCAGCTTCAGATCGGCGTCCGACACCGGGCGCGGCTTGTAGTAGACACTGCCCCGGCTGATCCCCAGCACGATGGCCTGACGGCTGACGCTGAGCTTCGCGGTGGGATCGATCATCTTTTTGCGCTCGGCAGCAGACCCGCCTTGCCGAGCGCGCCGGACAAAAAATCGTTCTCCAGCGTCAGCTCTCCGATCTTCGCATGCAGGGTCTTCACATCAATGGCCGGTTCCGCCGCGCCCTTCGGAGCTTCGCCAAACACTCCGGTGGCGCCCTCAAGAAGCTGATCGCGCCACTGCTTGATCTGGTTGGGATGTACGTCAAACTCCTGCGCCAACTCCATCAAGGTCTTCTCACCCTTGATCGCGGCCACTGAAACTTTTGCCTTGAATGCCGGGCTGTGATTCCGGCGTGGTCGTCTTGCCATGGTCTTCTCCTTGCTCGCAGCATCATGCCGCTGTTGCACGGAAAATCCACTTATCCCGGCTGTTCAGTTTTCCCGAGCCAGCTCTGGGTGCGTGGCGGCGACGGCAGCTTGCAGGGGAAGTGAGGGAAAAGCCGCTGAATATGCCGCAGGTCGGCGGCTGCCGCCACGCTTGGAGTATTACGCGCAGGGGGTGTAAAGGTTCCAGGAATAGCGCGGCGGGAAATAAAAACATCCGCTGAGGTTTTGTCGCTCATTGCATGAAAAAAAGGCCAATTGACACTATGAAAGACCCATTCACACTTTGGAAATTGGCATTCGATCAGCAACGGCTAGCGGTTGATTCAGCGATAACAATTTGGGCGCGATCCATGCAGATGTGGCAAGGAACGATGAAGCCCAGCGAAGCCATGGTCATGTTCTGGGAAAAGCAAATTGCCGCTGGTCAGGCGACCGAGCAGGTTATTCGGTCAATAAACCGCCGAAAATCATCCCCTGTGGACTTGGCCCGAGCTTCGATCAAACCCTACCGCAAGCGTACAGCATCAAATGCAAGACGCTTGAAGCGGAATTAATATCATCTGGCATCCACATTCTCAGCAGTTCGGGTTGACCTTATCTGTCCGGTACCTCAGTGACTATGTGCCGGTCGGGTTATTATCACCGGTTTCCTGCATCCATTGGTCGGACTATCAACCCTAGGCGCCATCAGGGCGCACTACGCACGGTTCAGCCGAGATGGTGCTGCAACTCATTCAAACAACGAGCTGTCACCCTCCTCGCCAGTGACCGATTTGAGCAGGTGCTCGTTCCAGTAAGGCGACCAGCAAACCAATGCCTTTCCAGTGCCAGAAAAAACTCTGAGCCGGTGCTGCCCGGAGATGAAGTGGCGTGGAAACGGCGCAGAGCGTCTGGATGAGAATTTTAAACCGTCAGTGCGCCCCAGAACCAGGCGGCCTTGCACTCGCATGTCGCCATCGTTGATCTCAACAGTCTCCACGGGGCCAGGGGCGTTAATCGCTACCCGGCCATGGCCCGATAGTGTGGTCTTCCAGGTAAATGGGCCATCACCAGCCCATAGACCAGCCCAAAAAGGTTCACGGTACATACTGAGCTCAATGCTGCCCTCGGAGACCCAGTAAACGCCGGGTTCAAGTATCCAGCGCTCGCCTTCGATAACGTCAATGACGTGGTAGCCACTCAATGAGGGTTGCAGTAGGATCGATCCTGTACCGGAGTAGTAGGGTCGGATCACTGCTTCCTTGGTGAACATCGAACGAAACATGTCACCTAATCCCGGTAAGCGTGGAGTCAGTGAGACTTTACCGCGTAGATTCGACATCGCGCCCCGGCGAGCACGAACAGTTTCATTATGAATGTCCACTCGGACCTGCCGCATGCCTTCGACTTCGCGGATAGAAAATTTAGCCATATCGCGCCCCTCAGCTTAACGGCTCGTCCCAGACCATCAATCGCTCCCAGAGAAGCTGCAAGGGTTCTGGTGCAAGGCCAGAATCGCCGCGCAATGGCTTGTCGAGTGTAACAATCACGAAGAGGATTACGCTGAGAAAGAAAGCCGTTATGGTTCCCAGCAAAAACTGCTGCAGTAATCGCATCTTCAAAAGGACCAAAAGAAACACGTTGACCGCAGCCCCCACAAGCACCGCGTACCAAAGGACGGGAGGGATCTCGGTAATGATGCCGGTGAGCCGTTGCTGGCGTGCCTTGGTGAAGTCCTGGAAACCACTAACCACCTCAGCGTGCAGGATCTCCTGACCTTTGGTTTCCGGCTCGTAGGTGGCAAGTTTCTGGCGGATTGCGTCAGCTCGATTAAACCCGCCATTCAGCAGATTGCCTGATTGATGTGCCTTCCAGTCAGCGTGGACAGTGAACAGCACATAGTCGCGTATCATCGACTTGATCTCACTGCGCAACGGCTCGGGGTACGAGTTCATGTCCGAGTATAAGGCGCCCAGCGAAGAAGCTTCGCTGAGGATACCCTGCTTGACATTCTCACTGTTTTGGTAAGCCGCAACTGTAAGCAGGCCAAGCAGAAGTCCATAGAACAGGCTGAAGCCGGAAGTAGCATAGGAGATAGTCTGGTTGAACTCGGGTCCTGTTCCGATCAGCAAGCGCAGCACTGGCTTGGCAATCAGCAGCCCAAAGAACATGGCAGCGACAGCGAACAAGGCGAAATACACTGCGAGTGTATAGGTGGGGATTTCGTACACGAAATCAGGCATCGCTATTCGCTCTCCGCAATGCAGTCACGACATCTGTTCGTGCTGGCGAGATGACAATGACTGTGAATTCCGGGTGGGGCAAGAATCCAAATTCCACTTGGCCAATGACTGCGGCAGTGTTCTAGTCAGCGATGGAAACGCATTCGTCAAGGAGCTGTCGTGCTGCGTACCTTGCTGTCTATCGTGATGCTCGCCTTGTCAGCGTCGGTTGCAGGAGCTCAAGATCTGCGACTTTTTACGCTCGGTTCCGGCGATGTATCGGGGGGCTACTATGCGGCTGCAACAGCAATTTGCGACGTGGTCAATCGCGCTGAGCGCGGTCGCTTGCGGTGCAGCCCTGATCCAACCGTCGGCTCGATCTACAACCTGAGTGCTTTGCGGGACCAGCAGATCGATTTTGCAATTGTTCAGTCTGACTGGCATCGCCAGGCTTACGAAGGCACCGGCCCGTATGCATCAGTCGGTCCTATGGCCAATCTGCGCAGCGTAATGGGATTGTATCGCGAAATACTGACCATTGTTGCACGGCCAGACGTCGGCATTACACATACGGCTGATCTTGTCGGCAAGCGCCTCGACATTGGACATCCGGCCTCAGGCCGCCGTGCCACTGTCGAACGCGTGATAGCAGCGCTTGGCCTCAAGCACGAAGACTTTAGCCAGATTGCTGAGCTGCCCACAGGGAACGCACTCGATGCCCTCTGTCAGGGTTCCATCGATGCAACCGTGCTGATCATCGGGCACCCGAATGCCGCAGTTGGGCGAGCAATCTCCAAGTGCGGGGCCATTCTAGTCCCCATCATCAAAGGCTCGCAGATTGAACAGGCTCTTGAAGACACCATGCACCTCGATCGAGCAACAATCCCGAGCAATTCCTATCCGACCCTGTCAAATGACGTGCCAAGCTTCGCCCTTCTTGCAACGATAGTAACGCGCGCCGATACAGACGATGATATCGTAAAAGCGCTGGTCCAAAGTACTTTGACCAACCTGCGGCTATTGGGTCAGAACGCACCAGTACTGGTCCACCTGGATCCTGTCGAGATGCGAACGCGCGGCCTTGCAGCGCCACTGCATACTGGAGCTGAACTGGCCTTTGAGGAGGTCATGCCAGTTCACTGAATCCGCCCCTCGTCAGCGGCCGTGATGTTGCGGGCTGCTATGCTAGAGCATCCGCCGATCATGATGGATCATATCCTGCGGCATTGAAGTAGTTGCGGCATTCCTCCGGCTTGAAGAGATCGAGAAGGTTGCCGATGGTGTCCCATAGGCCGCCGATGGTTCGCTCGGCCGCTTTGCGCAGCAATGCCTTCAGCTTCGAGAAGGCCATCTCGATGGGGTTGAAGTCGGGGCTGTAGGGCGGGAGGTAGCGCAACTCGGCGCCGGCTGCTTCAATCATCGCCCGCACTGCCGACCCTTTGTGGCTGGAGAGATTGTCCATGATCACGACGTCGCCAGGGCGCAGTTCCGGGATCAGCACCTTTGCGATGTAGGTCTCGAATGCGTCACGGTTGATCGGCCCGTCGAGTACCCACGGTGCGATGAAGCCGCGCGTGGTGAGGGCGCCGACGAAGGTTGTGGTCTTCCAGTGCCCATGCGGGATGCCGGCCCTGAGCCGCTCGCCGCGCCGGCAGCGCCCGTAGCGGCGCGCCATGTTGGTCGAGGCCCAGGTCTCGTCGATAAAGACCAGCCGCTCCGGGTCGAGGTCGAGCTGATCCTCGAACCACTGCTCGCGTCGCTTCAGAATGTCGGGCCGGTCTTGTTCGGTGGCGTGCGCGGTCTTTTTTTGCGCGTGATCTTGTGGCGCTTGAGGAAGCGGCGGACCGTGCCGTCGCCGAAGACCAGACCCTTGTCGGCCAACTGGCGACGCAGTTCCTCCAGCGTGATGTCCGAGGTCTCCTCCAGCAGGGCCAGGATCGTCGCGCCATTCGCCTCGATCCGTCCCGAACGCCGGTCTCCGCCCAGCGCCTTCGGCTTCGGATTGCCCTGCTCGCGTTCCAGTTTGCCCCAACGGCTGACGCTGGCGGCGCCGACACCGAACCGCTCCGCCGCCTGGCGATGCGTCAGACCTGCGGCAACTGCCGCCAGAACCCGAACCCGAAGATCAACCGAAAGCGCTTTCGACATGCCTGCCGCCTCCATCCGGCAGACAGTCTGAATCAGATCAGAGCTGATTTGGGAACCCTCAGCGATTCATTCAGATGGGCGAACGCTCTAGCCCGACATGGGCTACCCTTGCGGGTTTGTGCGCCGCATAGGGGGCGGTGTTTGGGCTGGTAATATGACACTGGACGCGTCCCCTAGTCTGTTTTGCCCATTGTTGTTTCAGGGCAACGAAAGCTGCTCTGTCAGCAACTATGTAATTTACTGCGTTTACAGGGTGTTGTGTATCCCAACGAAAAAGAAACCCCGGGCTGGTGACCCGGGGATGAAGTGATTGCAGGGGAATAGGATGCGCTCTAGAGCATAGGCCATGTCTCAACAATTGACGCTGATGCCTCAAATCATTGAGGGATGATTTCAGGGTGGTCCGAACATGGTTAACAGACCGTTGATTTATTCATGCAGGTTTCACAGCGTTCAAGCACAACGGCACCATTGCGATGCACATCACCAGCATACCCATCTCGGCTTCAAAGTTGGGCATGAACTCCGCAACCCAAGTTGGAGAAATACTGGCCCAGTCCACCAGTGCCTTCGTGCCGGTGAAAAGATAGCCGTAGAGCCACAGCAAACCTCCGGCGATATAACCACCCCACCCAATAATGTTCAGCAATCCCATCGCGCACGTCGTGTTATTGAAGAAATGTGTAGTTGAAGGCCTTGAAGGGCAGCGTACCGGTTACGTCGCACTTATGCACTGTCAGTCGATACTCTGTCGCTCGCCTAGTCTTGCAACTGAAGGCGCCGGGCTGATCGGAAGATAGCCAGATACTAAATCATTCCTCCGAGACTGTCGCCCTGTTGACTACTGCATCGCGTTGCCAATGTCGGTGAACGTGGTGGTCAGGCCCGTCTCAATGGCTGGCATCAGGGCGACAAGGGTGAGTCCCGTCGCTGCGGCGATGACGGCGTATTCGATGGAGGTGACGCCAGACTCGTCTTTGAAGAAACGTGTAAACATAACTCTCTCCTTGGGGTTAGGAAGTCTCATTATCCAAAATGGATCAGTTGGTCCCCTCTGGCACACTCCAATGCGACGGAGGAGGGCCAGAGGGGTGAGCCGCAAGTGAGAGGTTAGTCTCAACATGCAACCTCACCCATGGTTCAGCAAATGCCATGCCATCCAGCCACATGGCGGGAGGCGGCCTCTCTTGATGATTAAAATTCTGCTATCGTTAAATGCTGGCCCGGACTGAACGCAAAGCGGAAACTCTGCGCTAGCCCGGGCCAGTGACCTGCACGCTACAGTGAATGCGGCGGACATGCTGAAGCATCGCAGGGTCACTGGTCCGGTATGCTAACGAAGCTACATAACAGCTTGATGTGCAATTCGTTCCATTCCGCCTCCCCAACGCTAAACGGGCGCTCCGAAGAACGCCCGCTGACAGGTATCCGGTGCTTGTCTGGTGTCAGGCAGCTACAGCCTTCCGCCTGCGCCATCCGAAGCGGCCGAACGGCGCCAGCATTCCATGGTTTACCAACCGTCTTAACCGACAAATTTGATTTAATTTGTCGCCGTGGTCCGTATCAGCCAGTCTGGTCAGGCAATCAAGCGGGCGATGTTTCGATTTCCAGCCGATTTTAAGTTACCGCTGTTGCCCTCAATGCCTATAGCCCGTCCGCAGTCATCAAGGACGGGCTTTTTTTGGCGGTTTATCGCACTATTATACCAACCGGCGTAGTGGCTGACTCAAGTGGGTAGGCAAATCAGCGATTGTCTGACTCGATGTGGCAAACAGGAGGTTTGCCATGGTTGCTGCGACACCCCTTCGCTCTGACTTCTCTGCCACGGATATGAGGGTTCTGGCCCGGGCATCGAAGGATGCCAACCAGACCCGGCGTCTGTTGGCCTTGGCGAGTATTTATGATGGCGGCTCACGCCGGGCTGCCGCCGAGGTTGGCGGCGTCACGGCGCAGATCATCCGTGACTGGGTGGTGCGGTTCAACGCCAGAGGTCCCGATGGCCTGCTGGATGGCAAGGCGCCCGGGCGGGTGCCGAAGCTGAACAAGGCACAGCGGCAGGCGCTGGTTGAGCTGATTGAGCGTGGACCGATCCCGGCGATTGACGAGGTGGTGCGCTGGCGCCTGAAGGACCTGGTCCAGTGGGTGTACCGGGAATACCGCATCTCCATTGATGAAAGCACGTTGGGGCGGATGCTGAAGGCGATGGGCTATCGCAAGCTGGACACCCGCATTAACCGGTAATTTTCGACGCGGCGGCGTCACAAGTTCGGTTGATTGATGCCTTTCTGCGGTCTTGATGGTCTTTGTGGCCCCGGGAGCGATGCTCCGGGGTGGTTTTAGCGTCGTTTCTGTCACTTCCGGACGGACTCATCCTGTGGCGCTGGTCCGCTCATGGAAGATCAGGCGGTCGAAGTTGTAGGCGATGTTGGCCAGGATCAGTTTCGCCTCGGCGCGGGCGATCCCGATGGTGCGGATAAACAACCCGAAGCGGTTCTTCTGGTGCGCAAAGACATGCTCGACCGCCGCACGGATCGATGACTTGCCGGCATTGGCCCGTGCGATGTGCTTCGGCATCGGGCGTCCTGCCGGCTTGCGGCGATGGATCCGGCTGACCAGCATCTTCGACACCAGCCACTTCTCGTTCTTCTGCGAGCGGTAGGCGCTGTCGGCCCAGACCTCAGACGAGGTGTTCTTTGTCGTCACCAGTTTCGGCAACATGCGACCGTCGGCATGCGAGGCCGAGGTGACAGCACATGCCCGGATGAATCCGAACCGCCGGTCGATCACAATATGCGACTTGTAGCCGAACACCGGCAGGGCGATCTGCGGCAGGGCTGTTCCATCCGGTCGATAACGGACCTTGCCGCCGATCTTCAGCGTCCAGCGTGCATCGGTGTCCTTCTGTGCCGCCTTGTTCGGCTCATCCGGCCAGATCTCAGACGCTGCCTTTCCGTCCTTGATCGCCGCCTTTTCGGCATCGCTGTTGCGCTGCTTCGGCGCCGGCACCAGCGAGGCATCGACGATCTGGCCCGACATCGGGATGTAGCCCTTCTTCTGCAATTGCCAGTCGAAGGCTTTCATCACCCGCTTCAGCGTGCCGGTCTCGGTGAGCTTGTTGCGGAACAGCCGGATGGTGTTTTCGTCCGGCGTCGGACCGCCAAGATCAAGGCGCAGGAACCGCATCCAGGACAGCCGGTCGCGGATCATGAACTCCATCTTCGCGTCGCTCAGATTGTGTTGCGCCTGCAGGATCAGCGCCTTGAACATCGAAACCGGGTCGAACGGAGGCCGACCACCCCTGGCGCCATCGCAATATCCCAGGCCTTCGACAAGCCAGCCCCGGAAATGTTCGAAATCCACCGTCTTCTCCAGAACCTCCAGCGGATCGCCGTTCTGACTCAGCCGCTCAAGGTGTTCCGAAAGTCCGAAAAACGACCGATGTTCCATCGCCCTGCCTCCACATCACGACAGGACAAGTGATACCAACCGGCGTAGTGGTTGACTCAAGTGGGTAGGCAAATCAGCGATTGTCTGACTCGATGTGGCAAACAGGAGGTTTGCCATGGTTGCTGCGACACCCCTTCGCTCTGACTTCTCTGCCACGGATATGAGGGTTCTGGCCCGGGCATCGAAGGATGCCAACCAGACCCGGCGTCTGTTGGCCTTGGCGAGTATTTATGATGGCGGCTCACGCCGGGCTGCCGCCGAGGTTGGCGGCGTCACGGCGCAGATCATCCGTGACTGGGTGGTGCGGTTCAATGCCAGAGGTCCCGATGGCCTGCTGGATGGCAAGGCGCCCGGGCGGGTGCCAAAGCTGAACGAGGCACAGCGGCAGGCGCTGGTTGAGCTGATTGAGCGTGGCCCAATCCCGGCGATTGACGAGGTGGTGCGCTGGCGCCTGAAGGACCTGGTCCAGTGGGTGTACCGGGAGTACCGCATCTCCATTGATGAAAGCACGTTGGGGCGGATGTTGAAGGCGATGGGCTACCGCAAGCTGTCGGCCCGGCCACACCATCATGCCCAGAACGAGCTGCAGGCAGAGCATTTTAAAAAAAAGCTTCCCGGAACAGATCGACGCCATCCAATGTGGCCTGCCGGCCGACACCGCGATAGAGCTGTGGTGGCAGGATGAGGCCCGTATCGGGCAGAAGAACAAGATCACCCGGCGCTGGGCCCGGCGTGGCACCAGGCCATCAGCCCCGCAGGACCAGCGCACTTCATCGGCCTATATCTTCGGGGCCATCTGCCCGGCCAAAGGCAAGGGAGCTGGCCTGGTGATGCCGTGGTGCGATACCGAGGCCATGAATGCGCATCTTGTCGAGATCAGTGCCCAGGTCGATATCGGCGCCCATGCCGTCCTCATCCTCGATCAGGCTGGATGGCATTCCTCGAAGCAACTCAAGGTCCCCGGCAACATCACGCTGCTGTTCCTGCCGCCGAAGTCGCCAGAACTCAATCCGGTTGAGAACGTCTGGCAGTACCTGCGTGACAACTGGCTGTCCAATCGGGTCTTCCGCTCCTACGACGATATTGTCGCTCTGTCATGTCAGGCCTGGAACAACCTCATCGACCAGCCCTGGAAGATCATGTCCATCGGCTTGCGTGACTGGGCGCATCGGTACTGATCAATGCCGGTTGGTATGAAATCATAAAATCCAGAATCCGAACAGGTTTTTGCGGGTGTCCAGCTGTCGGCCCGGCCCCACCATCATGCCCAGAACGAGCTGCAGGCAGAGCATTTTAAAAAAAAGCTTCCCGGAACAGATCGACGCCATCCAATGTGACCTGCCGACCGACACCGCGATAGAGCTGTGGTGGCAGGATGAGGCCCGTATCGGGCAGAAGAACAAGATCACCCGGCGCTGGGCCCGGCGTGGCACCAGGCCATCAGCCCCGCAGGACCAGCGCACTTCATCGGCCTATATCTTCGGGGCCATCTGCCCGGCCAAAGGCAAGGGAGCTGGCCTGGTGATGCCGTGGTGCGATACCGAGGCCATGAATGCGCATCTTGTCGAGATCAGTGCCCAGGTCGATATCGGCGCCCATGCCGTCCTCATCCTCGATCAGGCTGGATGGCATTCCTCGAAGCAACTCAAGGTCCCCGGCAACATCACGCTGCTGTTCCTGCCGCCGAAGTCGCCAGAACTCAATCCGGTTGAGAACGTCTGGCAGTACCTGCGTGACAACTGGCTGTCCAATCGGGTCTTCCGCTCCTACGACGATATTGTCGCTCTGTCATGTCAGGCCTGGAACAACCTCATCGACCAGCCCTGGAAGATCATGTCCATCGGCTTGCGTGACTGGGCGCATCGGTACTGATCAATGCCGGTTGGTATTAGTGGATTGTTACGGCGCCGAGTGCTGTTTCACTACGTTCCAGCACAGCGGCACCATGGCGATGCACATCACCAGCATGCCCATCTCCGCTTCAAGGTTGGGCATGAAGTCGGCAATCCACGTCGGAGAGATGCTGGCCCAGTCCACCAGCGCCTTCGTGCCGGTGACGAGGTAGCCATAAAGCCACAGCAAACCGCCGACGATATAGCCACCCCATCCGATAATGCTCAGGATGCTCATCAGGCAGCAACCATCCGCTTCCTGAGCCATCTGGCCAACCCAAGGAACTCACTTTTCATCTTGGGCCTTCATCTGCACGTAGACGTTGAAAGATATGGATATACGTTCCCCATTGCCGGAGAACGGATGCACCATATGCTTCAGCCAGCTTGGAAACATCACCATCAGGCCGGGGAGCGGATCAACAAGATAACGGCCACTGAACAGACCTTGCTCAAGGTTCAGCATGTTGATGCCGATACGCGGGTCTAACCCAGTTTGACCAGCTCGTCGGTGGCGATCGCGCATTGCCGTGCAATCTCGCAAAGATCGTCGGGCTGCGGTTCATCAACCCTCGCAGTCGTAGCCTTGAGCTGGATCGACCGGTGATCACGTGCACGGGAGAACGTCGCGGCCACGGCGCTGCCATGCCGGATTGCTTCCAGCAGGTCTGCGTTCTGGCGGAAGGGGACGAACACGCGCACAACGTTCTTGTCAGCTACCCGACAGCCTACACCGGCTCCGACAAGGGGGCGGCCATCATGACGCCTGGCACCCAGTATCGGATCGACCCCACCCTGCAGAAAGGCAACAAGGTGTGGCGGCAGCGTTCCCGGCTCAGCGCACGCGTCCCGCCAGGCCATCTGATCGTCGGTCGGAGTGGCGTAAGACTGGTCTGCCATGGAAGCTGCTCAGATGAAGGTAGCGCGGCGGTACCCAGCGCCCACAAATACATCTGATCTTACCACGAACGATTAGGCGTCAAAGAGTCATATGAGTGCTATCTATCGACAACACCATTGCCATGGTCCGACTTGCGCCAGGGATGTCTGCTTGGGGTCAACTCCAGACGGTTTTGGCCGGCACTGAGAATGTCCGCTGTGCCCCCGAAAGCTGCCGTCTATCGGGTGGACCCAGATAGTCCGGGATGTGCCAAAACTTGCCGTCAGCCCCTTTCAACGGTTCCTCAATTGACGCCACAAAGTTAGCATATCGCGATGCCAACGGAAGAACAGTCCATAGCATCAGGAACGGTCACTGAGAAAGCTGCATCAGACCCAGCGCGCCCTGGCAACCGGAACCGAGCGTCAACGCCTGACCATGATGGGCGGCAGACCAGTCACTCCCTTGCCGGGACAGTTCGCATCCAGGCAACGATTGCATTCAGGTCGTCAGCACTTAGTCCTGCGTACCAATTGAAGGCCATGGGAGGTCCCAGTTTTTTGCCATCACGGGATATGCCATCGGTAATCGCCCGCTTGATTTCGTCATCCGTCCAGTCGCCAATACCCTTCGTGGGATGCGATGTGATGTTTCGGGCAGTTGAACCTTTCCAACCTGCCTGAAGACCCTGGACCATGGATGGATCGAATTGCCGTCCACCCGCGCCGAGCCCTGCCTCATAATCGGAAACACCCTTGTTCCGAACCGAATGGCATTCCATGCAGTGCCCGATGGTCACAAGATAGGCACCAAGCCGTACCGGATCCTTCATGTCGTCTGCACTGAAACCTTGTTCCGCATCGGGATAAGGCTGGTGCACGACAGGTAACTTGTATTCAGGAAGAGCGATCTCATTGCGCACCGGTTTGACCGTGCGAAGATAGGCGACGATAGCATCAAGATCACCAGGAAGAAGCGCTTTGTAGAAGCTTGCCGGCATGACGGCAGCCAAGGCGACACCGGAGAGCCGCGCATGAGCAGGCCTTATGCCTTCGGTGAGTGCGCGCTTGATGTCCTCGTCACTCCAGGTGCCTATGCCGGTTTCGTTGTCTGGTGTGATGTTGGCGGCAACAGCATTGAAGGCAGGCGTCTTGAAGGAAAGGCCACCAGACAGCTCCTTCTCAGGAACTGGGTTTCCGTCTGGCGTCTTTGGGGTGTGGCAGTTGCCGCACGCCAGGATCGTGTTGACCAGGTAACTGCCTCGCTCCACCAACGTTTCGGCCCCTGCCGGAACCGCGATCACAACCATGGTAGCGAGGGCCATGGACAGTCTGGTGAATGCTTTGGATTTTGAAATTCTCGTTCTAGGCGCTGCAGGGCGTGTCATGGAAGTCCTCCACCCAAGTGGCCCGGTCGAGTTGACCGTATGCGGACAGTACTCCGAACCGGCGTCAACTGACAGTAGCCAGAATTGAATCCGGTCCTGTTGTTCATGGTGCTGATGGGGAACGGTGGTGAGAACAACTGAAAACTGAGGGGTAGCTTCAAGCAATTACACCGATGGACTGTTCCTGCAACTCTCACTGCCGCTGTTGCTCGGTTGCGAATTTGCCAACATTGTGGAACCCTTTACTCCAGTCCGCGACATAGATGGGCCTGGTAGTACACTTCCAGCTCGCTCGAAAAGGCCTCTGTGTTGCTCCAGATATTCTCGCATATCACTTGTTGCGCGGCCCGCCGGGTCTCAGTGAACTGTTCCGGGTCAGAGGTTCTCGCGGTGGCGCCTGCGAAGAGGTTAGATAACGCCCGAAGTTTCTGCCATGAGCTCGGGAAGGAGGTCAGCGTCATTTCCATGTCCTCTCGGAAACAAACCAGCTAACCCGAAGATATCGGATAGCAACAATCCACTGGTATCCCGGCTGACGTTGTGCTGCTCTACAGAAATGAAGAGCTCGTTCAGCAACTGGGCTGACATCAAGGTCTTTCTCACTGTTGTGAGAACAGGCTCGACACTGGCTGCCTCCAGGCAGCTTGGCATGTCACAACCAACTGTCGCGCGGCGAATTGATGCCCTTGAACATGCACTGAGAGTGACCCTGTTTGACAGGGACACGCGGGGATTTCATCCGACACAGGAAGCCAAACGACTGCAGTTAGCCGCTGCAAATGTCGAAGCCTCAATAGCCATGTTTGTTGGCGAAGCAGAGAATTCGCTAAGGGCCAATTCGCATCCCATTAGGATTACGGCTCCCCGGGTGAACTTCTCTACCAATTTTGCAAGGATCCTGTCCGACTTCAGTGCAGAGCACCCCGGAACCCATTTCGAGTTCATTTCGACTGATGACATTCTTGATCTGGCCGCCGGGGGGGCCGACGTAGCAATCCGGATCGCGAAGAAGATCGAAGATGACCGGTTGATTTGCCGAAAGCTGAACGACCAGGTTACTGCCTCCCTGTATGCATCGGTCGCTTATGCAGATCGCAATGGACTTCCGAGTTCACCATCGGAATTCGGCAGACACAAATTCGTGGTCTATGATCGCTATTCGAGTACTTTTGGCGTCAACGAATGGCTTCTGGATCGCATAGACAGCACACAGATCGTCTCGCGTTGCTCAGATGTCGAAGCAATGATTGCCGCAATAAAAGCCGGCATTGGCATAGGTATTGTGCCGACATCGCTTGCCCGTGACGACTCCTATCTGAAGCGCTGTGTCCCACCTCCGGAAGGCACGTCTGCCTGTTCCTGGCTGCTTGTCAGTCCCGATGCGTATCGTCGCCCGGAAGTCAAAGCCTTCACAGCCTTCTTTGCCCCTCGGTATCAAGCCATCTTCAAGGCAAAACCGTAGGTCGAGTGCGCACCTCCAATCCGGAGTTCAACCTGTGCGTTTGCTGGAAGAAGCCTCAGCGTTTCCGAGCCAAATGAATAATGGTCATCGCTTGCCGATAAGGCTTTCGACGGCCTTGCGTTTGAATAGGCGTTCGGCATTGCCATAGGCGATCTTCTCGCCAACGCTCCTGGGCAACCATCCATCATCGCGTGCTTGACGTCCTCGTCACCCATAAGCCGATGTCCGTAGGGCGACCCACCGCCGATTGATAGTAACCTTGGATGAACTCAAGACACTGCTTCACCTTACTGAGCACAACTGGCTGATCGACCAGTCACATCAGCGAGATTCGGCGCGCCAGACTCAAGAAAGGCAGCGTACCTTTGGGAAGATGCTTGCTCTGTTCGAACAACTGGAGCAACCTCGAAATGCCGGCGCTCCACTCGGGGAATGCCGGGTTCAGGATCAAGCCACAGTGAAACAGGAACTTTCCCCGACCGACTATTACGGTGTCGTGGTCTGGCTTGGCCGTACACCAAAACGCCAGGACATTCTGCGCGGATTTGAGACAGCCGAAATCCTGCTCGGTTTCGAGGGCATTGCCGGCGACGTTCATGAAGGGGCGACGCGGTCATCGTGCTCGCGGGTTACCCAGCTTTACCCTTTGAACACAGAAATTCGCAACACACGCCAACTGACTATCCTTTCAACTGAAAACCTTGCAGAAATCGCACATGACATGGGGCTCGAGAAGATCTCGCCTGAGTTGGTAGGTGCGAACGTTGTGGTGGAAAACATCCCGGACCTGAGCCATCTGACGCCGTCGTCTCGATTGCAGTCCGAAAGTGGTACGACAATTCTCGTGGACCGGTTAAACCAGCCATGCACATATCCCGCTCGGAGCATCGAAAAGGCACATCCGGGCTTTGGCAAGTTGTTCAGGCGTGCTGCAGAGGGGCGGCAAGAAGTGACGGCCTGGGTAGAGCGACCCGGCGTTCTGAAGGTCGGTGATCGTCTTCGCCTGCATGTGCCAAGGCATCGTGCCTGGCAACCAGAACAAAGCGCAGGCGCCTGATTTATAAGTACAGCCGTGCCTCTGGTTTAAAGTGGCAGCACCATGTGGTGGCGCAGCCCCAAGCCATAGTTTTCATCGAGATAGGGCAGCCGGGTTCGGGCAGAGGCATCGCAGAGGGCCTCACTAATGTCCGAGTCGGGTCAACAACGGCCGGTTTTGATTTTTGCGCAATCCGTCTGCTCTGCCCCCGTAAGCAGACATTTGAAGCGTTCAGCAGGCCCACCCACCGGAACGCTCATTGGCACCTTTCTGCCACCGTCCTACGCATGTGGTGCGGCACACGGCGAGGACCTGATCGATGGCGACAATACGTAAACTGAGAGGAAGATGGCAGGCGATGCTGCGGCGCAAGGGCATGGCCCCGCGTGCCAAGTCGTTCGACAGCAAGTCAGACGCCGAGCGCTGGGCGCGTCACCTGGAGTCGGAACTCGATCGCTGTGGATCGCTACCTGATTCACGCGTTGCCGAGCGTACGACTCTCTGTGAGCTTCTGAGACGCTATCTGGACGAGGTCACACCTCACAAGCGCAGCGCAAGGACCGAGACACTGCGCATCGAGGCCATTCTGCGTCGGGACATCTGTCATCGCACGCTGACGCAACTGTCGAGCAATGATCTGGCTGTCTATCGCGATGAACGTCTCAAGCAGGTTGCCCCGGCCACGGTTCGACGTGAACTGAACACCATCAGTCACGCCATCGACATCGCCCGGCGTGAATGGGGACTGTACCTGACACAGAACCCGGCAAAGCTGGTCAGACGCCCTGTCCCGCCCAAGGGGCGTAATCGACGGCTCGAAGCAGGCGAAGAGCACAGACTGCTAGACGCTGCTGACAGCTGCTACCGCGACTACATGCGCCCCATCATCATCTTGGCCATTGAGACCGGCATGCGCCGCGGCGAGATGCTGTCACTGAAATGGTGTGACATCGATCTCGCTCGCCGTGTTATTCACCTGGCCATGACCAAGAACGGCGAGGCGCGAGACGTGCCGTTGTCCAAACGAGCAACCCAAACACTCCAATCAATGTCTCGCTCCTCGGACAACTTGTTCGATTGCAGCGAGACGGCCGTTTGGCAATCCTGGTGCCGCATTCGCAAGCGGGCCGATTTGCACAATCTGCATTTCCACGATCTACGCCACGAGGCGATCAGCCGCCTGTTCGAGAAAGGTCTCGGCATCATCGAGGTCAGCACCATCTCCGGTCACAAGGAACTGAAGATGCTGCAACGCTACACCCATCTCAGGGCCGAGGATCTGGTGGCGCGGTTGGGGTGAGAAATCTTCAGTCAGCAGGGGTGTATCTGAAAGTGGCAGCAATACCCTTAAATGCAATTATTGATTGCATATTGCAACCGCTCTCTGATAAGCTAATCCAGTCAAACGCTTGCCGCATCATGGTGAGCACCATAGTGGCCTTGCAATCAACCGGTGTGGCGAAAACAGGACGTCAGCTTTGAGGTAGCCACAGCCGAAAGGGATATCGCTTCAAGCGCTCCCCTGCCTAAAAGCAGGACGCCTTGGGGAGGTTGCACCGGCAGCATTCTGGCTGCGAACGCGAAAAAAGATGGAAGCTCTGCGTTGCCGTATCTTCCACTCACCGGCTTGTAGATGAGAATGAGCAGGCGGTGAGGCTTCGAACAAAGTTCGATAACCGCATGGTCCACTTGGACCGGGAAACGGAGCCGCATGCAGGTCAATGGATGCCACCTGCTACAACTGACAATCGTCAGGCTCTTCGCCGACTTCTAACGGAGGGAGTTCCCCCATGAATTGCCAGTTTCTAATCTGCCAATTTGTGGGGGAGAAAGCCCTTCTTGGAGGGGGGGAGCGAAAGGGTGTTGGTCTGTTAGCGATATGAAAAAGTTGCCTGAAATCCGGGATTTTCCCAGATCTAAGCGGTTTAACCAGCTGGATTTAAGTTAAGCAAGCCTAGGCAACCTACATTTTACAATGCGAAGCTCAAAATAGAGAAATGATGGACAAAAAATTATTTTTATAAGTGAAAACAAAAAAAGAGTATCGAAAATTAATTATAAGCTAAAATTTCATATTCATTCTGATTTATAATTTCAGTGTGATTTATGGGAAAATCAGTAGTGGTTGATCAATAGATCTTAAGCGGTGACTCAAAGAGACCGCAGCTTTAATCGGTTAAGCCATGACGCTGATTGTCCGATTAGAATACCGCAACCTAGCATCCACCAGTGTCACTGGCAGCTGAACTGGCCTTCCAAAGACGCTGTCTGAAAGCCACTTCAACTCGCTATCGGGATCTTCAACCAGCACCCACCAGGCCTTCTCGCGATCTTCGGTGCCGGGATCCCAGGCGTAACCGCGTTTACGAAGATCGTTCTTTTTGTCGAACGGGGCTCCGGCAGCACGTAGAAGGTATCGCGGCTTGCGGGCACTTTCGAGCAGAGCCTGCAGTCCCAGACCACCAGATGCGGGAAGTTGGTGATTGAGCAGGAACAGTCCTGCCAGACAATCATTGAGGGCCCGATGACCTTGGTAGAACCAACCCTGCTGCATCAGCAGGTAGTCGAGCTTACCGGCCCCAAAGCCTTGTGATCGCCAGTCAATGTCAACCAGGCTGCACGCCCAGGGCTTGTCCTCGAAGCCGGGCCAATAACGTTCAAGCACCGGGCGATCAAAGCTGGCATTGTGTGCAATGATCAGATCAGCTTCATCGACCAGCTGTATCAACCGATCCTCGTGCACGCTCTTGCCCCGCACCATGTCATCGGTAATGCCATGTACTTGAGTGGAGGCTACCGGGATCGGCATGCCGGGATCACGAAAGTCATCAAGCGCATGATCTTCAAGCACGGCAAGCAGTTCACCTGAGACCGGATCATAGTCGAACGGCAGCAAGGCAACCTCGATGATCTCGTCGGTGTCTATATCAAGACCGGTGGTTTCGACATCGACAAACAGCCCGCGTCGGCTTGGATTGACGAATACCGGGAAGTTGCCAATCTACCGATGACGGTATCCGGCGTAGCACGCGATAATCATCGTGTGCTTCAAGCAGGGCAGCTGCCGCTTTGATCTGATCGTTCTCAATGGTCATTTGCGGTCGCGGATCCGATCCAGTGATATCTGCATGGCAACAGTCATGGTCATATCAATCAGTCTACACGATCGCGAGGAGTGGACGTCCTAGACAACCCCGCCATATGCCATCCCGATCAAGCCAGTTGCCGGCATAGTCCCAAGCACTCTCCGGTTAACTGGGATCGTATCATTGGAATGATCGTGTTTGAGCCCGTCATCAGCATCGATACGACAGAGATGAACCGCGCTGCAAACGCGGCTGTCTGCTCACCTGGGTGGATAGGATGATCGACGCAAGATAGTTGAGAGACACGCCGAAATATAACCCGTCCGGGTCGTGCCGAAGGACAGCGAGAGGTGTTGCCGCCATGTTGACGAATGTAAACATGCTCCGTTGCAGGGCACTTTTGGCTCTGGAATACCTATCCAAAGACGTGTTTTATAGGAATATATGACTCAAAATATAGGTATCCTGCTCCGAGAGAGGGCGCCAAAAGTTTACAAAGGTCTACAAAAGGCTACAAATGTTTACTCGAAAACGGCTTATAATAGAATATACGGGCTTCCCGAGAGGCTGTTTAATCAAAATTGAGAATAATGTCACAGTTTTTTACCGTCAAGCATATGACCGATGAATTTTTCAAAATTATACCAAATCGCCAAAATACATATTAAGTAATTGATTAAGCGTACAGAAATCTAAGAGCCAGATGCTCCATGCTAACGCGATACTGAAAAACTGCGCATTCGTGGCCCGTTGTTTGCTGTGACGGTGAATAGCAAGAGCAAGCGGCGGAGAGGTGGATTATAGCCTGCGTTGTCAGGTTTTTCGCTACCTGGCAGATAGGTTCGATACAGCACTGCCCCCGCCTAGCGATACGTTTTTGAAGCTGGCCGGAATGTCTGCTTTCGGGGGTGAAACAGACTCTCGCCATGCAGCATCAAACCGGCGGCTTTTGACCCGACTCGGACATTGCTGAGCTGTGCTTGTTAGTCCACAATTGGGCTGTCTTTCGACGCTAGAGTAGACGTTCTCGGTTGCTCGTAAGAGGGTCAGCAAATGACCCGCTACCGAGGCTTTGTTTCGCTGGACGCGAGTTCTGATATTGAGAGACCGGGAACGGCTTTAGGGCACCACTGCCATTGAGCAAAATGGCTAAAGCCGCCAAAATGTCGAGTCGTGGATAAGGAAATCAAATTCGACGAAGGCTTTTTACTAAGACCTCTCAACACCGACGATGTTGAGGGAATAGAAAAGCTTTTCTCCGATCCCGACGTGGTCAAGACCCTTGCCCACAACACGTCCACCCCCGGATCTTCAAGGAACTGCGCTGACGTATGGTGCAACAGCTACTCCCTAGACAGCTCAGATTCTGAATGGCGTAGTTTGAACATAGGGCTTTGGGCCATCGTGGATGAGCGCACAGGAATGCTCGCTGGTGCCAATGGCTTTGTGAGTTCTCCAGAATTTGCTCCGGATAGCGTGGAAACCTTCGCGGCATTTGCCAGGCCCTATTGGGGACGGGGGCTTTACACAAAGACGTCCAAGCTTCTCCTCGACTACCTGTTTAGACAGACGCCGTTTAACTCCGTCTATGCCGTCCTTTGGCCTCTACTCAATCCTGGCAGCGAAGCGGTTCAACTCAAAATGGGCTTCGATCCCGTGAAGCGGGTCACCGTTCGTGAGTCTTATGGCGAGTCCACGATGGTTGCGATCCGGGACTTTGAACTTTGGCGTTTAAGAACCAGTTCATCGGGTGATCTGGATGGAACACTTCGGGAAGTCGGCATCAAGTTCGGGCAACTAGCGGCTGAAGACATGTTTTCGATGAAGGAGGCCATTGAAATGGTTCTTGGAGCATTGGAGGGCCGCATCCGGCCATCTACAGATTTGGAGCGGATAGTTCGAGAGCACCTGAAAACAGGCTGCAACAACCCCGCATGGGCAACCTATTGCCTCACAAGAGAGAACTGGAACAGCTAATGCCGGTGTACAAGGATTGCCCCAAGCGTATGGCAATTCGGTCACGGCAGTTTGACATTCAGTTCACTTGTTGCAGTCCTCCAGCGAGGATAACCGCTACCTCATTTCTGCAAGCAAGCCTATAACGACATAATCGGGTCCTCCCTCACTTGAGGGATGATCAACGGTAAGTAATGGCACAATTCGGACTACCCAGGCTGCGCCGAAAGACGGCAGCTTTCGAGCGCACAGCAGACATTCTCCGTGAAAGCTGAAACCGGCCGGTTTTGACCCCAAGCAGACATGTCATCAGCAGCCCACCTCAGATGTTGTCTAAGAGGTCGTGGCTGCATTCAGAACCCTCGGAAATCAATCTCCTCTGCTGACTTGGTTCCAAATAACTCCTCATGGCGGGCCGCTACTTGCGGCCAGATTGATGCTGCTTCGCTATCTCGGATGCCAAATTCTCGATCTAACACTTCCTCGAATTGCCCTTCCGAAATCAGCTGCTTTGAGGTGCCTTTGGACGTCTTCTTTCGCAAAATCCGTCCGGTCAAGCAGGTGACGGATTCCGGCTTCATCAACTGACAAACGAAGTTTGCCTTCAGCGTCGCTTGCGGGTCCGTCTGCTGTCGCACATTATGTCGTTGGATGCGGTTCCAGTCGGCAGGCTCATCCTTGAAGTCAAAACGGCAAGGATATGCGAAGGCGTGATTATGGAAGCGCCAATATCCATCATCCAAGCTCTCAAGTCGAAACTCCAAGCACCCTTGATTGTAGATACCTTCGGCAAGAGGGATTGGATCCCGTATCCCGTCGCCTAAGCCAAGATCGGCAAGGTATGTCTTTTCGAGACGCACGAGGATTGCCGTATGATCTCCAAGAATGTCATCGCCTCGCTCGTCACGATGAATGCCGGCCGTCACTTGAATTACGTTGAACCCGATTTCTTTCAATGCCCAGTTCAGCAGCATATGGGTCTCGTAGCACCATCCGCCTCGTGGACGCATCACCAGCTTTTCGAAGATGCGTTCAATGTCAAAGTCCAGCTTGCGCCCAAGCTGCACATCTAGATTTTCATAGGGAATTGCGAAGGCGTGTCTGCGATGAATGGATGACAGACAGTCGTAGGTGGGTTCGACATTACCCTCGAACCTGATCCTTGTGAGATAATCGGCCAATCGCATATGGAACCTCCTGGCACGCCATGCAATTCACTACTTTATCCCTATAAAGACTGACGATCATAGCAGGATCGTTGCCCGTGTACGATGGCCCTCGAAGACGGCTAACTGCAAACGACTACGCTGTATGGTCAGGGTAATTCTCAACACAAACTCATACATTCCCAATGGGAGCAGGATGTTCGGTATGGCACGTAATGAACTCTCCGGATCGCCCTCAATGACGGCAGCTTACGGAGGCACAGCAGACATTCTCCGATAAATCCAAAACCGTCTGGAGTTGACCCACTACGGACATCCTGGCGCAATGCAGCGAAGATCCGTTTTTTAACTCATTGCCGACTGAATTCTGTCTTGAAGTTCATATGGTTTTCGGGAAGATCGATCACGACACATTGAGCATCCGGTGGGATGCGGCATGACCCAAGGAGCATCAGATGATTACGACGACCTTCCTGCGTATTGCAACAACGGCAACCATGGTCATGTTGGCAGGTGTGAACTTTGCAGTGGCCGCTGAGCAGGAGGCCATTGATGGATGCATCGATCAGCTGCGCAAAGTTGGTGGACCGGATGCGCAGTCGGGTGGTGAGGTATTGAGCTCCGAGTTCTCCGAAGCTGGCACCCTCGTAATGTTGCGTGACGGAGGCGGTACAGTTTGGCGCTGTATCGGCTATTCTGATGGGACCGTGGGAGAGCTCAACGTATCCTCGTCTGCGGACGACAGCGGTGGGGCGATGGCAGGATCTGGTGGAGAGCCGACAACTGCGACGAACCGGGTTCAGTTTGAAGCAGGCGCCTCTGGAGCGGAGCTATCCGATACTCTCACCCCCGGAAGCTCAATCCGGTACATATTGGGCGCAAAAGCGAACCAGTTCCTCTATGTCCGCGTCGCCGCCGAAGCACCAGATGTCTACTATCAGATTTTCAGCCCCGACCAGTCGTTCCTGCTGGAACAGATGACTTCCGACAAAGAGTACAAGGGGCAACTTTGGCAGTCCGGCGATCATGTCATCGAGGTAATCAACCGCGGGACCGGCAGCGCCTCTTACAATGTGATCTTCGGGATCGAATAGAGGTGAATCTACAAGCTTCGATAGATCGTCTCGTGTGACACTGAACCTCTCGCGCATCACTCTTGTGGATATGGCGGCTTTCGATGCTGAAGCGAGCGCCGCGGGAGAATGCAAATGAAGGTCGATGGTGGCTGCCATTGCGGCGAAATCCGATACCAGGCTGAAGTCGATCCGACCAAGGTCGTTATTTGCCATTGCAAGGACTGCCAAACATTATCAGGCACGGCTTTTCGCACGGTGGTGGCGAGCAAAGAAGGTACGTTCACGCTACTCTCTGGCACGCTGAAAACTTATGTTAATACCAACCGGCATTGATCAGTACCGATGCGCCCAGTCACGCAAGCCGATGGACATGATCTTCCAGGGCTGGTCGATGAGGTTGTTCCAGGCCTGACATGACAGAGCGACAATATCGTCGTAGGAGCGGAAGACCCGATTGGACAGCCAGTTGTCACGCAGGTACTGCCAGACGTTCTCAACCGGATTGAGTTCTGGCGACTTCGGCGGCAGGAACAGCAGCGTGATGTTGCCGGGGACCTTGAGTTGCTTTGAGGAATGCCATCCAGCCTGGTCGAGGATGAGGACGGCATGGGCGCCGATATCGACCTGGGCACTGATCTCGACAAGATGCGCATTCATGGCCTCGGTATCGCACCACGGCATCACCAGGCCAGCCCCCTTGCCTTTGGCCGGGCAGATGGCCCCGAAGATATAGACCGATGAAGTGCGCTGGTCCTGCGGGGCTGATGGCCTGGTGCCACGTCTTGCCCAGCGCCGGGTGATCTTGTTCTTCTGCCCTATACGGGCCTCATCCTGCCACCACAGCTCTATCGCGGTGTCGGCCGGCAGGCCACACTGGATGGCGTCGATCTGTTCCGGGAAGGTTTTTTAAAATGCTCTGCCTGCAGCTCATTCTGGGCATGATGGTGTGGCCGGGCCGACAGCTTGCGGTAGCCCATCGCCTTCAACATCCGCCCCAACGTGCTTTCATCAATGGAGATGCGGTACTCCCGGTACACCCACTGGACCAGGTCCTTCAGGCGCCAGCGCACCACCTCGTCAATCGCCGGGATTGGGCCACGCTCAATCAGCTCAACCAGCGCCTGCCGCTGTGCCTCGTTCAGCTTTGGCACCCGCCCGGGCGCCTTGCCATCCAGCAGGCCATCGGGACCTCTGGCATTGAACCGCACCACCCAGTCACGGATGATCTGCGCCGTGACGCCGCCAACCTCGGCGGCAGCCCGGCGTGAGCCGCCATCATAAATACTCGCCAAGGCCAACAGACGCCGGGTCTGGTTGGCATCCTTCGATGCCCGGGCCAGAACCCTCATATCCGTGGCAGAGAAGTCAGAGCGAAGGGGTGTCGCAGCAACCATGGCAAACCTCCTGTTTGCCACATCGAGTCAGACAATCGCTGATTTGCCTACCCACTTGAGTCAACCACTACGCCGGTTGGTATAAGACGGCTGAGAGCGGGAACAAGCGTGAGCTGACATTCTGCCCTGACTGCGGGACGCCAATTTATTCTGCTCCCCCAGGCGAGGGGGCCAAGGTCGTGGCTCTCCGCATCGGGTCCATCCATCAACGTGATCAGCTTATTCCATCGGACCAGTACTGGTTTCGCTCGTCGCAACGTTGGCTCGACGATCTCCAGACCATTCACAGACAAGACACGCAGCCGGTTTTCGACCAAAAGGGCAGCTTTAGTCGCTAGGCTGCTGCACAGATGGCGGAAGATGATCCAGGGTCAATAGGCTTCTCGCTCCCAGCTTTTGATCTCGGCGGCAACCAACTTCTGCAGCTGCCACAGATTGCGGTCTCTGATGCCATGCTCCTCAAGCTTTGCTACCGTTTGATAAAGATACTCTGCACTCGAACCGTAGTGGCCACAGGCGTGGGCCAGTTTCCACGCCACGGTTTCCAATGGCAGTCCACGGTGAATACCGGCACCTTTAGGGCCAGCCCAAAAAGTCAATGCTTTCAAAGGTCCACTTTCGGTAGAGACCGTCACCCATCGCGCCATGTCGGCATCTTCGCTTGTCGTAATTTCGCGTTTGACGAGTTCGTAAACGATCTCAGCTGACTCATTTTTTGGTAGCCGAAGTCCGACGCCATTACATCGGCCGCCTGACTGCAAAGCCAACATCAGCCCTGGTAACGCCGGCGTCCCGCGCCAGCGGGTCAATTCAAGACAGAATGAGCGATGCCATCCAGATGCCGTAGCACGACGGAATTCCGCCACTTCGAAATCCGGTCTCCAGATCAGCGACCCATATGCGAACACCCAAAGTGGACCTGGGGGTGCTGAAGCAATCAGAGCTTTCGCAATGGAGCGTCTTTCACTGTCTTCGATCGGTGTGAAATTGGGGTTCGGACCAGGATCTGGCTCCACCCGATAGCAACGAGCTACCAACTCGGGTGTTAGCTCCATATGTCGGAGATGATAGCTTTTCATTTCGGGGCTCACGGCAGCCTGCGCAACCTGACCTGCATATGTTCAAAGAACCATTGGCCATCTGCGCGGCGACAATGATCGACATGGGTCCCGCCCTGGAAGCTTCTTGATGTCCCGTCGTTCGTGATCTTGGGCAGCCACATGTACCACTGGCACCGTGCCCGATCGCCGGTAATCTCGATGATCGGGTTGATGACGCCGTGCGTCATCCACTGCACCGACGCGTTCGGTTCGAGGAAACTCTGGTAGATCGCGTCCCGGCCGGAGAAGTAGCCAAGATCGCCGCCATCCCACACGCCGTCCTCAGTGAACATCGCGGCAATCGCGGCAGTATCGTAATTGGCATCGACCGCTGCACAATAGCGGTACTTCAGCTGCTTGAGTGCCTCGATCTGCTCCAGTCGGTCGATGCGTTCGGCTAAGGTGATGTCCACGGTCCGCTCCAGCTTTATAAGCTATGGCGAACAGCAGGCTGTGTAGTCAGAACGCCGATAGCCAGCGATCAATATCTGCTTCATTTGGGATGACGCCAAGATCAATTGTTGCAGTGCAGGCGACCGCTTCTGGTACAAAGCGGTTGGCTTGTCGCCCGGCCAGATAGTCCGTTATCGGGTCCACGGCAGACATTTTTGGCGGGAACCGAAACCGTCTGCTGCTGACCCGACTCAGACAGTAGCCACTCGACTCGGACCTTTCTTCCGAACTTTATAGCTTCGGTTCAGTACCTGTTGCTGACTCCTGCATGGCTTGTGCTAGCTTTCGTCACCAGGACCGAAGCACTGGACGAGGTGTGGACGGATCGTCGAAAGGATCGAAGATGCCCTCCAAAACAACATCAGAGGAAAAACCATGAAAGCGGTCGGTTACAGAGCTATCGGTCCAATTGACCGCGACGACGCACTCATCGATTTTGAGATGGAAATGCCAAGCCCTAAAGGCCGAGATCTGCTAGTTCGGGTCGAGGCTATATCGGTCAATCCAGTCGACACCAAAATTCGCATGCGACGCGCTCCAGAAGGCGACCAACCGGACGTACTCGGTTGGGATGCCGCCGGGCAGGTTGTCGCAATCGGCGACAAGGTCGCTGCCTTTAAACCGGGCGACCAGGTTTGGTATGCAGGTGCGATTAATCGCCCAGGGACAAATGCGGAATTCCATCTGGTTGACGAGAGAATCGTCGGGCGCAAGCCGATTTCGACCTCATATGCGGAAGCCGCCGCCCTGCCGCTGACCACACTAACCGCATACGAGATGCTGTTCGATCGCCTGCGCGTGACGGATTTGATTCCTGGCGCATCGGAAGCAGTTTTGATTATCGGCGGTTCTGGCGGTGTTGGCTCGATCGCCATCCAATTACTTCGGGCAAAGACCAGTCTACCCGTGATTGCAACTGCCTCGCGCGATGAGACCAAGGCCTGGGTGACAGAGCTTGGAGCGCATCATGTGATTGACCACAGTCAACCCCTACCGCCCCAAATTGAAGCACTCGGAATCGGACAGCCCGGCTGCGTCTTCTCTACGACCCACACAGATCAGTATGTTGAGCAGGTCGCGGAATTCATCGCCCCGCAGGGGCGGTTCGGCCTGATAGACGATCCACAGAGCCTGAATATCGGGCCATTCAAGCAAAAAAGTGTCTCGACCCATTGGGAGTTCATGTACACACGCTCGCTCTTTCAGACAGCGGATATGGCGCGGCAGGGTGAAATTCTGAATGAGGTTGCACAACTTCTGGATGCCGGAAAGATCCGATCAACAGCGACCGAAACACTAGGTGTCATCAACGCCGAGAATCTCATGCGCGCCCACGCAATTCTTGAAAGTGGCAAGGCACGGGGGAAGTTGGTTCTGGAAGGCTTCTGATATGTGTACGTTTGTTTCAGCGGCTGTGTTGCTAACGGATGTGCTGCCAATACAACCATCATAGGTTTCTTTCCTCGGGCAAGATTACCCTTCACGCGCCTGAAGGAAAGCACCTGGCACATTCCGGACTACATGGCTGCGCCTCAAAGACGGCAGCTTTCGGGGGCACTACAGACATTCTTCGGGAAAGCCTAAAGCGGCCGCTCCTGACCTGGTACAGACGTCTAACCCGATTGGTCAGTCCGGCAGACCGGCCTCGGTGAGGGCGGATTGTATGCGATCAAGAACGTCGGCTCGAACATAAGGCTGGGTTCGAAGAAGTGCGCCCGTCGCCGTCTCCGGAGCTTGCTTGAGCAACGCCTGGATGGCCGTTCGCGCCGCTTCGAGCTCACCGCGTTCGGCTTCAGCGACCGCTAGTGTTATGAGCGCCCAGAAGTAGTCGGGTTCTTGGGCTAAAGCCATCAAGGCCAGACCTCTGGCCTCGTCCAGATCCCCCAATAACCAGGTCGCGTGGGCCAGATTGCCGACATACCAGGCGGGATAACACGGAGACAGCCGCATCGCTTCCAGGAGTAGCGACTTCGACCCCGGCAAGTTGTTGCAGTAGCAGGCGACGGTACCGGCTATCGCCAGGCAGAAGGCGTTTCCCGGACCGAGCTCTTGCGACTTCCTGCTATGCAAAACTGCTCTGTCGAATTCGCGCTTTGAAAGATAAATCATTGAAAGCAACGCGTGGGTGTCCGGATTTTCCGGATCGGTACTCAAAGACGCCTGTGCTTCACGTTCCGCGTCGGCCAAAGCTGCTTCTGGTGCGTCGGTCCAGCTATTGAAAGCCCTTTGCCAGTGCAGCCACCCCAATATCGTCCGTGCCGCGGCATAGTCAGGATCATACCTTAGGGCTGCTTCTGCAAACTGGCGTGCCTTCCTGGCATCTTGCTTTCTGTGGCTTTGGAGAAGCTGAGAAGCCTGTACCGCGTTTTCCCAGGCCATGAGGTTGGTGGTACCGCCCTTCCATAGCAGAGCCTGCTCACCATCTGTCAGCCGAACCTGCAAAGCGGACACGACCTCCCGAGTGATTTCATCCTGAAGCGCAAACAGATCACTGGTCTGCCTGTCGTAGCGCTCTGCCCAGATATGATTTCCGGATTGCGCATCGATCAATTGGGCCGTGATGCGGAGCTGGTTGCCGCCGCGCCTAACGCTGCCCTCCAGGACATAACGAACACCCTGTTCGCGCCCTACTTGTTTGATGTCCACAGCCTTACCTTTGTAGGCAAATGTCGAGTTGCGGGCGACAACGAACAGCTTTGTGATTTTCGACAGCGCGGTAATTATGTCTTCTGAAATACCGTCGCTGAAGAACTCCTGATCAGGGTCGGTCGACATATTGTCAAACGGCAGCACGGCGATCGATGGCTTTTCGGGGAGTTCAAAGGAGTGGGTGCCCTCAAGGTCTGCTGCAGCGACTTCGCCAGGTGACCAATGCCAGGCACGCACCGGGCGGTTTATGTTCTTGAGGTTTTGCTCGCCAGCATCCCGAAATGTCACATCGGTTTTTGCGCGGATGCTTTGATACACCAGATCCGAGACGCAAACTCCGCCGATGTCGGCCAAGCCTTCAAGGCGCGAGGCGATGTTGACGCCGTCGCCATAGATGTCGTCGCCATCGACAATGACATCACCCAGATTGATGCCGATACGCAATCGGATCTCGCCATCAGCTTCGGCAAGCGCCGTCTGGATGGCAATGGCGCAGCTGACGGCATCAACGACGCTGGCAAACTCGACAAGTGTGCCGTCACCCATCAACTTTATGATGCGACCATGATGTTCGGCGATCTTCGGATCAAACACGCCAGCTCGGTGCACCTTCAACTGCGCCAGAGTGGCTTCCTCATCCTCAGTCATCAACTTGGAATAGCCGGCGACATCGGCAGCAAGTATGGCGGCAAGCTTGCGTTCCAAGTTGATCCCTCCCTGCGGGAGACAGTATCGATCATTCAATAAGGGGAAAGAACTATTAATCCTCGAATGAAACCGATTTGCCGGGGTAGTTGGGATTCACGAAAGGCCACTTTTCTTTAATCCACGTTTTCACTGTCTCGAAGAGATGCTCCTCAAGGCCTTTATCCACCTGCGAGTCCCGCACCCACATTGAGATATCGGCATCGTAGCCCGGTTTCTTTGTAGGATAGATATACATGCAACCAAGTACGCACGACTCGTCCAAATCGACGACGGTGAATGCGAATGAGGACCGTTCCTGAAACTCCCTCTGATGCCAACCAAGATCAATCAGGTCTTGTTCCAGCGTCAATCCAGACGGCCAGTCGTTCTCGGGTTCAAACTCTACGCGTAGACGGTTTTCGCTCTCCATGACGGCGGCAAAGTCCTTAACGACATCATGGATCGTCAACGGGCGCAGCCGAAGGCGTCCTGTTTCGAGAACTTCGGGAACGTCAAAGTCATCGGGGACGAGGGGAAAAGGATACACAGTAGCCTCCAATGAACTGTTCAAACTGACGACGACACTACGGCGCATATTTCTCGATGGTGAGCCTATCTAGCCATTCAGCGGGAATCCATGCTGTTGATGAAGTGGAGGATGTCTGCAGTTGGCAAAAAGCAGCCGGTCTGTGCCAACTCCGTCATTTTGCCTTGGCAGTCGACTGCCGATTGTCATTGGGACAACTGCTTCTATAGAATTCATTATGAGGCGACACGTCGGGACGGGAGTAGCGCATTGAAAACGTTGACCAGAGATGATCTGGCCGAGGCGGTACGAAAAGAGGTCGGTTTCTCCAAGGTTGAAAGCCGTCAGCTTGTTGATTTTGTTCTTGAGAGCGTTGTGCAAGCTCTGGAGCGTGGCGAGGATGTGAAGCTCACTAACTTTGGCGTATTCGAGATCCGACAGAAGGGCGAGCGAATAGGCAGGAACCCCCAGACAGGCGAGACTGCAACGATCACTCCTCGCCGGACGATCACGTTTCGCGCGTCTTCCAACATGAAGGCCAAGGTTGAACGTGGTTGAGTGAGACGGTTGGTTCGGATGCCTTCATTGTTCAAGGAGTATGCGGCTACTTCAATCGTGCAATGTGTGCTGCACAAGGGGCGACCGGTTCCTACCTGCCTGCCAAGTTGCTAATTGGCTTGGAGGATCAAATGGAGGCTTGGCATGTCTGGCGATGTTTCCCTTCGCAATGCAACCGCGGCGGATGCGCATGATCTGGCGTATCTCCACGCTCTTGCTTCTGGCGGAATTGTCGAATTCGTTTTTGAAGATGTTGTGCCGGGCGTTGGTCCAATTGAGCTTTTTGCCGAGGCCTTTGCGCACGACAAAGGCCCCTATACCTGGCGGAATTGCGTAGTTGCCGATGATGGAAGGCAAGTAGTTGGAAAACTCCACTCATTTCCAGCCGATGAAGAGGCCGAACATGAGCCAGATCCAAGGATTCCTGTCGAGCGGTTCGAGGTGCTAGCCCCGTTAGAAACGCTAAAGGCGACAGGTACGTGGTATATCTGCGCCGTAGCAGTACGTCCCGGCAACCAAGGCCGGGGATTAGGCAAGCAGTTCATGGAACTGGCCAACGACCAAGCTCGCAAAAAGGGCTTCACCGAGCTGAGCCTGCACGTATTTGAAGACAACCGCGGCGCGGTCGCGCTTTACCAATCATTGGCTTTTCAAATAACCAACCGCTGCACTTTGAAGCACAAAGCATTTTCACATCACGAGGGAGATTTGTTGCTGATGCGTCGACCAGTATTTTGAGTATGGTGACTTGTCCTGAAGCCAAACTCATACAGTGCACAAAGCTATGATGGTCGGTTCAAGCACTTCCGGATGTGGTGCGAAACGGACGTGCATGATGACTTCACGCAATATCTGCTTAGGTTAGAAATCGGTCACTCCATCAACAATGACGGGGTAACCTCAGACAAAGCTCCCGGCAAAGTCTCTTGCAAAATCCCGGATACTCAGAGGGTCTCGGCCTGTGACCATTTTGACGTGGTCTGTAAGAACAGCGGCCCCGCCAAGTCGCATCGCTTCAAACAGCGTGTTCATGCTCTCGATTGAGATTTGCGGCCAGCCAGCAAACTGGAGCTCACTGATATACTCCTCCGGCGAGATATTCTCATAGGTGATTGGCAAACCAGTCTGGCTAGCAAGAGTATCGGCCAGTTCGCCATGTGTGCAGGCTGCCGGCCCAGTCAGTTCATATGTCTTGCCGTTGTGTCCGGGTTCAGTAAGGGACGCTGCTGCGACGGCTGCAACATCCCGCGCATCAACAAAACTCACCCTGCCATCAGCTGCAGGAAGCCTGATCTTGTTATGGCGCACCGGCGTAGCAGCAGAAGTAGGCAGAAAGTTTTGCAAGACCCAGGAAGGGCGCAAATGTGTGAAGTCGAGGCCAGAGTCCTCAAGCAGCCGCTCGCCTTGAGCGTGATAAGTCATGAAGTGCCTGAAACGAGGGTTATCAACGTACATCGTGGAAATTCGGGCAACGATGCGAACACCAAGGCTCTTTGCAACCTTTAAAACGTTGCCTTGCAGATCGGGCATCTCGGGTACATCGAAGGACGCGAGAAAGATCCCGCTCGCACCATCGATCGCTGCTTCCAGTGCCGGAATGTCGGAAAAACTGCCGCTGAAAACCTCATAATCTTTCTTATCCAGCTGCGATACGTCCCGCACCAAAACACGCACTGTGTGACCGGCCTGATGCAGAATCTCAGCGACTGCAGAACCGAATGTGCCCGTTGCCCCTGTTACCAACAATGTTGCCATGGCCTGACACCCCCTGGTCATCGCGCATGCCAAAAGCATAGGCACGCCAGCCAGTTGTGTCATGTGCTGGCCGACAGACAGACAGCCAACAGCTTCAGATGGGGCCGACGCCAGTTAATGGCACATCTCGGACTCTCCACGCTGCCGCCAAAACAGTCGGCTTTCAGGTGCAAAGCAGACTCTGGCAAACAGGCTCATGTCTTGGCCGCCATTGTTGAACACAGCAATTAACTGACAGTGTTGACCGGGTGACGAAATTCGAACTCACCCCGGCACACAAGCGGCGCACCCGACAGGATTCGAACCTGTGACCTCTGCCGTAGGAGACTTCGCACAAGCATCCGCCAGCCACTCAATCGAACCGTTGCCCGCCTGTTGCATGTGGGTTATAGCTTTGTCCGCAACTGCCTGAGAGCACCCGTAGCTCAGCTGGATAGAGTGCTGCCCTCCGAAGGAACAACGGTTCCGATACGGTGATTTCCAAAAACATAGGTTTTCTGCGGTTTCCAAGCTGCCTTTATGCTCGGCACTACACGGATAAGCTTGCCGCGGCACACTAGGGCCACACTGCCATCGCGCCCATATCTGACAACCGAGCATTGGGACAGGGAGTGTCTGCGAACCAACGCAGAACAAGTTGGAAGTCCTAGGCGAATTCACGTTGAGCCATCCCTATCAGTCCAGGTGCCGCCAGCATTTGACCATGCATGCCGGTTAAGTGGGGCGCTGCGACATAGGTCGATGCCATGAACTCATCAGCAGTCACGGCCGAATACAAAGCCCCGGGCTTGCTGGCCCGGAGCAATGATTGATGGTTGGAGTCGCTGGCGTCAGTTCAACCAGTAGCCGGTTTGTAGCTGGCCGAAGCCTTCTTGGCAGCTGCCATCGCCTCCATAGCTTCGCTTGCCGTCATGAGCTTGGTCGTGGCGCCACCCGAGAACGCACCAGAGGCACCAATGGCCAAGGCGCCTGCAGCCATTGCCTTGTCATCAGGGGCTTCAATCAGCGCCACGACATCCTCGGCGCCGAAACAAAAGAACAGGTGATGGAGTTTGCCTCCAATCGCCTCGACCAAAGGCCGAGCCGCAGCTTCGCGGTCTTGTGGGTTATCAACCATCGCTTTGAGCGCTGCAGCGGTATAGCGGGCCTGGAACATATAAAATGGCATTGGGCTATCCTTTCTGGAAAATGCTCCCTCGCCATCATTGGTCGCGGTGCAGGGAGGACGGTATTATGCGCCCATAAATGGTCGCAGCGGAGAAATAAAACCCCGGGCTTATGGCCCGGGGAGAGGTGCTCAGGGAGATTGCAGGGGAAGTTCTAAAGCGTAAGTCTGTCCAACTCAGCGCAGGCCGACCAGGTTGATGCCGATATCGCGCGCCGTGCGGGCATCAATATGTGCCGGTGACAGCAGACCATGATCCTTGTTGGAGCGGAACAGACGCTGGGCTGATCCGAAGATGCTCTGTGCGAAGCTGGTGTGGTGCTGTCTGGTCATGACCTCGGTCCTAGCTCTGAAGGCAGTTCCTGTTTGATGACCGCAACGATGAACCATCCGCACCCGGACAGATGTGCAATTTATCACATTGCGGGGAATGTCGGCTTTACCTCCAACAACGGACTCTTTCTAGGAAGGCTTGGAGAGTCCGAAATGTGCCACATTCAGACAAGTGCTGCCATTGCTGGCCCGTGCCTTGCCCGGTGTCCGTGAAAACCTTTCATGATCGGCGCGAAGGGTCACTCCAGCTGATTGCGGAGTGATTGGATTACAGGGCTGCCAGGATTGACGGCCATTGCATCCTCAACACCCTTGAGCGCGCCCTGCCTGTCACCGAGAGCAGCCCGGATGCGGATGATCATTCGCCAGCCATCAACCAGTTGAGGGTCCTGCCTGACGGCTTCGCGAAATGCTTGTTCGGCTGCTTCAGGATTACGCAACACCAGGGCTGTGCCTCCAAGGATTAGATGGATCTCCGGAAAGTCCGCTTTCTCCATCAGCGAAACCCGCCATTCGCGCTGCGCTTTCTGAAGGGCCTCATTATTGCGGCTTGGCAGTTGGACGATAGGTGTGCCAAGCAATGTGCGGGCAGCGGATATGCGAACTGTCTGCAGGCTGTCTTCAAGGGCCGGAAGCAAGCGCTGCACCCGGTCCATGGGGCTTGCGGCACGTTGCAATTCAACTGCAGCCGCGCGCACCAGCGGGTCCTTGTCGGAAATCAACGGCGCGGTTCGCCTGGCGACAGCCTCGTCAGCCCCGTTGCTCAGCAAGTCCAGCGCCGTTGCCCGTACGATCCCGGCCTGCGTCACGTTGCCGGCGATCGCCAGCAGATCTGCAGACACATTGGCCTGGTTAGATCTGGCCTTCTCGAACAAGGTGGAGAAATGAGGTCCACGGTGGGTCGAGTCCGGAAAACGCTGCGCGATCTGGTTGGCGGCCCATGCCGCATCCCGGTTCTTGTGACAGTCGGTACACGCGTCAGGCGTGTTTGCTTGGCTGGCCAGGTCTGGTCGCGGAATACGGAAGCTGTGGTCGCGGCGTGGATCAACGCCCATGTAGACCCGTTCGATCATGTGGCACGACTTGCACTGCGCACCGTCGGAGCCTGGCTGGTGGAAGTGGTGGGAAGGCGCGTCGTAGGTTGCCTTGCGCAAGGTTGGAAACCGGTCGTTGCCGGCGGCTGAATGGCATTGGGTACATACGGCATTGCCTTCGGCCTTCAAGCCTGCCGAGTGGACATCATGACAATCGCTGCACCGGACCCCACGAGCATACATCTTCGACTGCAGGAATGATCCATAGACATACACTTCATCCTGGATCGAGCCGTCGGCGTGGTAGAGCCCCTGGCGCAGCAGGGACAGCCGGTAGGCGTCATGGTAGGCCGTGCCAGGCAGCGGATTGCCATCGCCAAACGGCTCCCTGCGCGAATGACAGCCTGCGCATTGCTGGATTTCGGTTTCTGCAGACTGATCGGAAAGATCAACTGTGAACCCGTTCTTGGTCAGGTTGGGCCAGCGCTTTCCCAGACTTGTGCTCGGGCTCCTGGCCCATGCCACATGCGCCTCACCTGGACCATGACAGGCTTCGCAACCTACGCCGATTTCCGCCTGGGTGCTCTGATAGCGCCGGGTTTGCGAGTCATAGTTCTTGTTGAAGCCGGTTGCATGGCACTCCGCGCATCGGGCGTTCCAGTTCTTGTAGGGCCCTGTCCAGTGCAGACCATCACCACCCTTCAGGGACTGATCCGGATACAGATGATACCACTGCTTTCGTTCAGTGTCCCAGGCAAGGTCGAGGGCCTGCAGCCGGCCGGGTTCAATCTCCAGCAAGTACTGCTGCAAGGGCGCAATCCCCGCCACGGAGTTGACTTCGAACCGATGCAGCATGCCGTCCGGACCATCAGTCTCGACGAAGTAACGCCCCCGCTGTTGGTGAACGACGTCCGTACACCGTCGTGCTCGATGGAGGTGTTGTCGAAATCCCCCAGGACCGTCGACCCGGAGGGCCACTGCCAAGCCAGGGCGTGATGCGATTTGGCCCACTTGACGGACTGCCCCTGGTGACAATCGGTGCATACGCTTGAGCCAATGTAGGCTGGCGCAGGAGCCGTTTGTTGCGCCACCGCAAAACCAATGCCCACCATGAGCACGACAGCAAGCAAGGGCACAAGCAACACGCTTCGCATAATGCACATGCCTTTCGCGAGACGGCGTAACCACATTGTTCAGGCTCCACCGTTAAGACTGCCGCGACGTGTGTAGACTATTGCGCCTACGCACGTCGCGGCCCGCGGTTAGTTTCCGCTGGGTATCTGAATATTCACCCCATCCTTCTTCAGTTGTTCACGAATATGCTGAAAACGGAAGTAGGATGATAGCGTAATGGGACCCGCGTAGGCAGCGCTTTGCAACGGTCGCGGCGGATACTGCACATAGGTTTGCATCTTTTTCTTGATCGCTTCGCTGATCGTCACCAAGGTCCAGGTCCGCTCGGTGTAGTTGTTCATGAAGACGTCGTAGCGTTCTTGCGGGTCCTGCCAGAGGTCAAAGACCTGCGGCACGGTCGCGACGTATTTTTCCGGGCCCTTCCAGCCAAGGTTCGTATCCACTGCCAGAGCACCGGTCGCTTGGCCGTTATCGCCGCGAAGGTTAAAGACTGCCTTGTAGTTCCCGACCCGCGCGGCACCCGGTGTCAGTTCATTTTCAGTAAAGTAGAACCATTCGGTCCGCGCGCTCTTGCCTGTGCCAAACAGCACCGGCGACATGTCGTAGCTGTCAAAAATGATGGGTTCGCCAGCCCGGTCCTTTTCGGGCAGTTCGATTCCGGCAAGGGACGCGAAAGTTGCCATGAGGTCCAAGCCGCCAACAATATCGTGGCTCTTCTTGTTAGCCGGGACTTTCCCCGGCATCCAGGCAATGGCCGGAACCCGGTTGCCACCTTCACGCAAGGTGCCTTTGGTGCCACGGAACGGCGTATACCCGGCGTCCGGATAGACATCCTGCCACGCGCCGTTATCGGTTGTGTAGAAAACAAAGGTGTTATCGTCGAGATCAAGCTCGCGCACCTTATCCATGATACGTCCGATCCGGGCATCCAATTCCACCACCGAATCCGCATACTTGGACTTGGACATCGATTTGTGGATGTAGTCCGGGTGCGGCATGTTCGGTTGGTGTACCTTCATGAAATTGATGTTCATGAAGAAGGGGGTATCCGATTTCGCTGCCTTGTCGAGGTAGTCGATGGAGGCCTTTTCGACATAGCCGTCGAAGAAGGGGATTCCGACGACACCATCCGGATACTCCGCGGTGGAGGTGTCAGGGGTGTCGATGTACTGGCCGTTGATCTTGAATTCCTCAACCGGCTTTTCACCCGCATTGCCTGACATCGCGCCTTTGGTGACTTTTGCAAACATGGCACGAAGTTCTGGGCTCATGTCGGGGAACCAGGTCGGATCAGCGTAGGTATAGGCGTTCAGATGATATAGCCCGGCATATTTCATCTCGTCATAGCCCTGCGCATTAGGCAGCGCGTAGTCGTCTTCGCCAAGGTGCCATTTGCCGGTGAAGAAGGTGTTGTAGCCGGCGGTCTTCAGCACCGAAGCCAGCGTCCATTCGGCTGCGGGCAACCCGCCACCCTGGCCCTGGAAGGCCACCGTGGTCATGCCGCTGCGGTTCGGTATGCGCCCGGTCTGCATTGCAGCTCGACCCGGTGTGCAGCTTGGCTGGGCATAAAACGACATGAACGTCATGCCTTCTTCGGCCAAGCGATCGATCGCCGGTGTCGGCATTCCACGGCCTTCGCCTCCGCCATATGCTCCAAGGTCGCCATAGCCGGTGTCATCCGAAACGATAAGAATAATGTTGGGCTTCTTGTCCTGCGCAGCAACAGGCGAGGCGCCTATCGCGAGCACGCTGGCAAGAAGCGTGACTAGAGAGAGTAATTTCATTTCTGTTTTTCCTCCTGCTGTTTGATCATGTCCCAGTCCCATGCTTTCAGTCTCGTCATTCTTCAGGCTGATGCGTCGTCCAGACGCGCCACTATTTCAGCTGCGATTTCGTCTGCGAGTTGGCGGTATTCGGCCACCTGGATCGCATTGTTTTCATCACGCTCCCAATGTCGGAGCGCTTTTACCGCGACTTCATAGTCCTCGCAGGCACAGCGGAAGCCCTCGTCCCGAGCACAGAGCCTGCGAACCTCCAATTCTCGCTCGGGAAACCGTTCCAACAAGGCCGGCAGACGCTCCATCGGACACCCTCCTTAGGACAGTCGCGATCTGAGTGGGCACCAAAAACCTGGGAAACAGGAGGTGCGAACATGTTCGAACCTTTGGTTTTACCTCTTGAGCGCATCGGCGGCGCGATGACGAGCGGGTTCAGGGGGACTTGTCTGTTGCGCGCCACAGGTCGGTCCGGGGCCATCCGATCGCGGTCCAAATGTGGTAGTTTGGTCCTCCGTTTCGCGCATAGGACTGCTATGATCTAGTGGACAATCAATTTTGAACTGGATTGGAAAGTTATGACGCCAGAGGACAAAAAGATCAGCGCCCGACGAGTTGGCATGGATCCGTCGCAGTCTCTGCCCTCAGCGGACGATGTCCGGGCGCAGTTGGAGCGGATTCTTGGGGGCATGTCGTTTCGCGCTAGCCAGCGCCGACAGGCTATGCTGCGTTTCATCGTTGAAGAGACTCTGGCCGGTCACGGTGATCGACTGAAGGGCGTGACTGTGGCCCAAGCCGTCTTTGGGCGGGACGATACCTTCGATCAGCAGTCCGATCCAATCGTGCGCCTGGAAGCGCGACGGCTACGCACCGACCTCGACAGTTACTATATCAATGCCGGAAGCCAAGATCCCGTTCGTATAACCATCCCCAAGGGCGGTTACATCCCGCACTTCGCATGGCACAACCAGGATGCTCACGCGCCCGCGCTGCCATCATTACAAAATCCGCAGGACGTGACCGTGACGCCCTCAAGCGATATAGAAACCTCGGTCCAGCGCCGCCGCGGGCGCGTGAAGGTTGCCTTGGCACTTCTCACCATCGGCGGTCTGGCGGCGATCGCCACCGCCGTTTTCGGGCTGCGCAGCCCCGGACCGGACGCGGTGCAAGCCCGGACGCCCGCAATCATCGTGCTGCCGTTCGAGGCGTTCGGAGACATCGATGATATCGAGCTGATTGCTTCTGGTGTGACCCAGGAACTGATCGCGAATCTCATGCTGTTTCGGGATTTCCGAGTTTACACTACGACGGCTAGTTTTCGGCAGGATGCTGGTGCTAATCCGGAAACACTCAGGCGCGACCTGGGAGTTTCCTTCGTCGTGACGGGCATCATGCAATCGCAGAACGGTCAGCTTCACCTTCGCGCCCGGCTGGTTGATACGAAGACGGGCGAGGTGCGCTGGAGCGGCGACTACGAAGAACCGCTCAACCCGGGCGATCTCTTTGAGGTGCAAAAAGATCTTGCGGTGGCGATTTCGACCGAACTCGGCGAGTCCTACGGCGCCGTGAACGAGGCTATCGCGCAGCGAATGATCGCCGACACCGCGCCGAGCATGCCAAGCTACGCCTGCATCCTTCGCGCCTATGATTACAGGCGAAGCTTCGACGTGGCACTGTTCGCGCCCGCCATGGACTGCCTGAAGCAAGCGGTCGTTCGCGATCCCAACTATGCCGATGCCTGGGCGATGCTCGGCTGGCTGCATCTCGACGCGGCGCGGCGGGGCTTCGTGCCTGAGGCCGAGCACCCGACCCAGATGGCCGCGGCGTTCGATGCAACTTCGCACGCCGTCGATCTCGAGCCCCGCAGCCCGCGGGCGCTGGCGGCCCTCTCGGCCATCACGTTCTACCGGGGCGACTACGACGCGGCGGAGGCCCTGCAACGCAAGGTGTTGGCGCTCAATCCGAACGATCCCGACACCCTCGCCCAGCTCGGCTGGCGGCTGGCGGTGCGCGGCAACCGGGAGGGCCTGACGTATCTCGAGCAGGCGGTGAGGCGCAGTGCCAATCCGCCCGGTTGGTATCACAATCTTATAGCGGTCTACGCCTATCTTGATGGCGATTACGCGCGCGCTCTCGCCGAGGCGGAAAAATCCGCGACGTCCGGCTCCGCCGTCGGCATGTCGTTCGTCGCGATGAGCCACGCCAAGCTCGGCGACATGGAGGCGGCGCGCGACGCGCTTACGTCCATGACCAAGGCCTGGCCGCTGCTGGGGCGCGACCCCGCCGCCGCTTACCGCACGCACCACGCCACCGACGCGATTGTCGAGACGCTGGTCGAGGGGTTGCTTTTGGCCGGCTGGGCTCCACCGGACGAGTCCTTGCAATAACCTAGGCAGTCAGTCCGCCGCTCAACCCGACCAATGGAGATATGACTTGAATCAGCATCTTGACATAGTCGCAAGCGTGCCAACCTCTATCCCTGCAAGGGTGTCGACACCTGGGAACACAATCTGAACTTGTGTCGCGTCGTGTTCTTCGCCCGAGAGTTTGCGCGCCATGCTGCAGCGCCGATCGATCTGCTATGCAGCTTACCGTGCCGGCCCAAAAGCAGTTCAATTTCAATCGCCATTGGTTACAATCTGTCGACCCGTTCCTGGCGCGAACATACTATTAAATGAAGTCGGCAATAATGTCCGAGCCGGGTCTTGGCTGTGTGAAAACTCCGAAAATCGGGCCCAGATCAGATTTTCTGCCTCGCTCTGAAAATTCTGCATCAACAAAATCAATGGGTTACGAAAGGGCAAACTCACCAAATAGCCGTCAAGAATCGTAACAAGCGAGTTTTCACACAGGCTGGGTCAAAACCGGCCGATTTTGGCTTTCTCGGAGAACGTCTGCTCTGCCCCCGAAAGCTGCCGTCTTTTGGGGCGACCCGGAGAGTCCGTTACGTGCCAAAAGGCGACATGCCCACCTCCGAATCAACGCCCTCAGCGTAACACGGCCTCTGCCCGGCAAACCACCACTCGGCGGCGGTTCCGGGCTGATGCTGCCTTCGCCATCCCGGCGCTGTTTGATCTGCTGGAGGCCGAGGGCTGGGACTACGCCATCCGGATCAAGGGCAATGCCAGGCTCCACGAGCGCAGCGATTGGCTGACGAAGCGCCGCCCTGGAAAATCACTAACGTCAGTAGCCGATGCAGTAACCCGGATAGTCCATCCTGTAATTTGGATCCGCGCACGGATCCCACCCTGGCGTATTCGCTATGCCATATCCAAGCATGCCGCCAACCGCGGCTCCCCCCCAGAAACCGCCGTTGTAGCCCCAGCCGCCATGGTGATGATTGCCACCGCCGCCGTGATGACCGCCGCCGCCGTGAAAGCCACCGCCGCCGTGATGACCGCCGCCGCCGTGAAAGCCACCGCCGCCGTGAAAACCACCACCGCCGTGATGACCACCACCGCCGTGATGACCGCCGCCGCCGTGAAAGCCACCACCGCCGTGATGACCGCCGCCGCCGTGACCGTGAGCCATCGCCAAAGACATGCTTTGTAAGATACCAAATGAAAGCGCCGCAGCTCCTGCAATCAAAGTGGACTTTTTCATCACTTTGCTCCTCCCAAGCCCATTTCGGCCTTTACAGCGTTCACATGTGTAAGCAGTTCTGCGCAGTCAGTTTCTTTTTTGTCCGACGCCGCTCCATATCCAATGGCAACCGCAAAAGCAAAGGCGACTTCATTGCCATCAATATGATAAATCATATCAAACATCTCTTCAAAATCAGCCCGCGCTTCAGGCCGATCTTTTTCCGATAGGCAAGTATAAGTTTTACCTACGGCAAGGCCAAGTTGACGGGCCTTGTTTGTGATACCATCATCGTGCGCCATTGCTGATGTCACCAACAGCATACCAAGGGCAGTAGAAAAAGTCAGACTTCGCATCATCATGGCTTCATATCCAATACTGAATTTAAACAGCGCCGAATGGGTACCCATTGCCAATTCCAGCCGATTCGCTTGAGTATCCGCACGCTAGCCAATCTATTAGCGGGGATTTCCCATTTGAACTACCTTTAATCCGACATGCCCCAGATAGGCTTCTTCGTAGGGAGAGATTGGCATGGGTCGTTTCTTTTTCCAAACCTCTCTTGTTTTGGCGCAGCATCCGACCGATTTTCAACGGATATGACGCCTTGCGAGCAGGATTTGACCGATTGTCAGCGAATTTGGGTATAGCTCGGCGTCTGTCCGTCATCATACCCGTCATGACGCAGCATTACACGATGCTGCAGCGCAACCTGCTCTACACCGGCGTGATCCGGGGCAAGCGACTGGTCCGTCCAAAGGGGTGTTGATCACAACAAAATCCGGATTAATCAAGCTGTCGAAACCAGAAATCGCGCTCGGTTTCTGGGTCAGGTGCCCAAACAACGGCGACAGTCGTACAGGGGGCTTGATAGGGGCGCAAAACATCGACAGCATGCAATAAAGGGCATGCTACTTGGGGAATGTTGGTTAAGAGCGCCTTCTCTAATTTGCATGTGTGGAGCGATAACCAAACACCGCTTATCCAGAAACCCAACAGTAAGATAGTCGCGGCTGGATTCACATTTCAAGTGCAACACCGAGTTGTTGAGCGAAGGCCTCGATTGGGGTCTGGAAGTCGAGACATTTTCGCGGGGTTGAGTTGAGTATCCAGACGATGTCGTCGAGGTCTGCATCACTGTAGTCGGACAGCGATGTCTTGCGCGATAACTCACGTCGCAGCCGTCCGTTGGTGTTCTCGATGGAGCCACGCTGCCAGGGGCTGTGAGGGTCACAGAAATAGGCTGGCATGGCGATCTTTTGCCGGACCTTTTCATGCCGGGCGAACTCTCCGCCATTGTCATGAGTGATGCTGCGACGCGCAATGCCGGGCAAGCCTTGCAGTTCGGTGACGATGGCCTCGGCAGTATCGCCTGCATCCTTGCTGTGAAGCCGGCGGACCAGCGTCAGTCGGGTGGTGCGCTCGTGCAGGGTGAGCAGGATGTCGCGCTGGCGGCGGAAGTGCACGAGATCGCCCTCCCAATGACCAAACTCGCATCTTTGAGCAACCCTTTCAGGACGTTGACTGATCGGCACACGATCAGGAATGGCCGGCTCCCGCTTGCCGTTGCGCACCCGGCGGCCTCGTTTCGACTTGCGCTGGGCCAGGTATCGCGGCAGCCCCGTGCGGCGGCCTGCCGGACTGTAGACATACCGGTAGATGGACTCCGTCGATACCGTGTGGTCGACTTCATCGAGCTCCATCCGCCCGGCGATCTGTTCCGGAGACCATCCCATGGCAAGGCGGTCTTCGACATAGTCGCGAAGGTGGGTGGAGCGCTCAATGCGTGACCCCCGCAGCTTCCTCGCCCAGGCACGGCGTTCCGCGCTGATGGGGTTGTAGCCATCAACCCGTCGGTTACGCCCCAGCTCCCGGTAGATACTGCTGCGGTTCCGGCCAAGCCGTTGCGCAATCTCGGTCTTCGAAAGCCCCAACTCCATCAGGCTGAACAGCTGACAGCGGTCTTCAAGTGTGAAGTGATCATAATGTGTTCCCATGGCGATCCCGGATATACCCGGTGTCGCACTTGGTTTGCGAATCTAGCTGAGAACGGCAGCAATGAGTATGAACGGGGATTTTCGATGCTAGCTGGTATGCGATTGAATTTCTTCTGTGGTTGCCGCCCATGATGCAAGAGGGTTTTTGTCCTTCTGAACTTGTGATCGAGTGCAGTCTTCTGTCAGGCCTATGTTTGATTGCGGCGCTGTCAGAGACCGCTGACGGCTCATGAAAGTCGCAGTAGCAACTGGATTACCGACCGCTGCCCGGGTCAAAACCAGAAGCGCCCATGATGCCGAGCGGATAGCGCGGGCCGGCTTCAGCAGAGTTCGGCACTGTCGCGGTGAGCACGACTGAAATGCCCCCTCTGAGGTGGTCCACCAATCGGGATAGTTTTATCGCACGCGCTCCGGCGATGGAGTCGCCCATCCTCCAGCGACAAGGTGAGATAGCAAAGCACCCGCTCGGGCATGTGATACCTGCGAGCCAGTCTGCCGTCGGTCTGCTGTGATGGCCGCAATAGGCAGCCCTAGCTGCTGTTGATCTCGGTGCACGGCCAAGCTGGCGCGAGAAAGCAAAACCGTCCCGTACATTTGCACTAGGCTTTGATCGAGGCGTTGGAAATGCAGTGATCAAACTGCTTTTCAGCCTCCACGCTTGTTCGCGCTCAATCAAGCCCGGTCACATCTGCGTCAAGATGAAGTTTATTTTGGGGAGGTCACGTTATGCATCGTGCCATCAAATTGTTTGTCGCCAGTTTTGCCGTTCTGTCCGGGCTGGTTTCTTCCGGCCTTGCGAACGAAGCGAGCGATTCGGGATCACCAAATGCAACCCAGGTTCTGAACGGCAAGCAGTTACCTCCGCCCGTTCCCGAGTTCGGCGGCACGATCAAGCAGGAAGCGCTTCAATCCAAACCCTGGTGGCCACCCCGGGTCGTGCCACCGGAAGGCGCTCCCAATGTTCTCATGATCATTACAGATGATGCGGGCTTTGGCGTTCCCAGTACATTCGGAGGTGTCGTTCCCACACCGGCGATGGATCAGTTGGCCGAGGAAGGACTGCGTTACACGCGCGTGTTCTCTACAGCGCTTTGCTCTCCGACCCGGGCCTCGCTCATCACCGGCCGAAACCACCATTCGGTTGGATTTGGCGTGATCTCCGAACAGTCTACCGGCTACCCCGGCTACAACAGCATCATTCCCAAGGACAAGGCTACCATTGGCCGGATCCTGTTGGAGAACGGCTACAATACGGCCTGGTTTGGCAAGAACCACAACACGCCGGCCTTCGAGTCGAGCCAGTCCGGCCCGTTCGATCAGTGGCCGACGGGAATGGGCTTTGAATACTTCTATGGCTTTGTTGGCGGCGATGCCAATCAGTGGCAGCCGAACCTTTTCAGAAACACGACGCAGATCTATCCCTTCGAGGGCAAGCCAGAATGGAACCTCATCACCGGCATGGCGGACGAAGCCATCGACTGGATGACACGGATGGATCAGATCAATCCGGCCAAGCCCTTCTTCATCAAATACGCACCGGGTGCCACACACGCACCGCATCACCCGACCAAGGAGTGGGTCGAGAAGATCCGCGAGATGAAGCTCTTTGACGAGGGCTATGACAAGCTGCGCGAAACCATTCTGGCCAACCAGAAGCGGCTTGGCATCGTCCCGGAAAACACAGAGTTGCCGGCGTGGCCTGAAGACAAGCTCAAGCACTGGGACCAACTCACCGACGTTGAGAAGAAGCTGTTTATCCGTCAGGTCGAGGTGTTTGCAGCCTATGCCGCTTACAGTGATCACGAGATCGGTCGTGTCATCGAGGCTGTTGAGAACCTGGGCAAGCGCGACAACACGCTGATCATCTACATCAATGGTGATAATGGCACCAGCGCGGAAGGTGGGCCGCTTGGCACGCCGAACGAGGTGGCGTTCTTCAATGGCGTCAACATGATGCCTGCAGAAACCCAGATGAAGTGGTACGACGTGTGGGGGACCGAAGAGACCTACAATCACATGTCGGCCGGCTGGTCGTGGGCATTTGACACACCATTTCCCTGGTTCAAGCAGAATGCTTCTGCTCTGGGCGGCATCAACCAGAACATGGTGGTGTCCTGGCCAGCCCGCATCAAGGACAAGGGCGGATTGCGGGAGCAGTTTGTTCACGTGATGGACGTGGTGCCTACAGTTCTTGAAGTGGCAGGCATAAGCGCGCCCGAAGAAGTGGATGGCATCAAGCAGAAGCCGATCGAAGGTACCAGCTTTGCCTATACCTTTGATGCCGAAAACGCCAAGGCACCGGAACGCCACACCACCCAGTACTTCGAAATGATGGGTCAATGGGCCTTGTACCATGAGGGCTGGTTCCTCAGCACCAAGGTCAACCGGGCACCTTGGGAAGCGTTTGGCGCTGCCAATCCGGATCCGCTGAACAATCAGGAACTCGAACTCTACGACCTCACGACGAACTTCAACCAGACGGACAATATCGCTGACAAGCACCCCGAAAAGGTTGCGGAACTGAAAGCGAAGTTCATCGAGGAAGCACAAAAGTACCAGGTCTTCCCGATGGATGCGTCAGTGGCCTCCCGGGTAATCTCACCACGGCCAAACATCACTGCGGGCCGCAGCGAGTTTGTCTACACCAAGGCGATGATCGGGCTGCCGCAGGGCAACTCGCCATCATTGCTCAATACCTCATACACGATCACGGCTGATATCGAGGTGCCGGAAGGCGGCGCGGAAGGCATGATCCTGACGTCAGGCGGTCGATTTGCGGGTTACGGGTTCTATCTGCTCCAGGGCAAGCCTGTGTTCCTGTGGAACATGATCGACCTTGAGCGGATCCGCTGGGAAGGACCCGAAGTACTGCAACCTGGTCACCATGTCATTGAGTTCGACTTCAAGTATGACGGTCTCGGTGTTGGTACGCTTGCTTACAACAGCATGAGCGGGCTGGCCCGAGGTGGTACGGGCACCCTGAAAGTCGACGGCAAGGTGGTCCAGACGCAGAAGATGGAAAAGACACTGCCGATGATCCTGCAGTGGGATGAAGCTTTCGACATTGGCTCGGACACGCTGACGGGCGTCAATGACGCTGACTACAAGCCGCCGTTCCCGCTGACTGCAAAACTCAACAAGCTGACGATCAAGGTGGATCGGCCGCAGCTCTCGCCAGCGGATATCAAGACGCTTGAAGAGGCCATGAAGAAGGCAGCAGCAGGTCGCGAATAACGCAACTGCATGCGCGTCCCCAACAAGGGCGCGCATGCCTGATTGAGCTACCGCTGGCGAAAGGCCGAGAACTGGCTGAAATGAGCCATGTATCTAATTGATCGACATAACGTCGATTAGCACCAGTCTTCAGGAGAGGACATCTAGGATGATAAATCGAATTGGGAGGTCTGTCAGACTTGCCGCAAGCACCTCAGCGCTCGCTTTGACCATTAGTCTGGTCGGCGCAACCGCTGCATCTGCAGGCGAGGCCGAAGCCAAGGCTCTGCTTAAGGCAATGTCTGACTACATGGTGGCACAGAAGACTGTCTCGCTGAGTTACGACAACAGCTTCGAAGTGGTTTCGAAGGATAGGCAGAAGTTGCAAGTGGTAGCCTCCGGAACCATCGGCATGAGCAGGCCTGATAAGCTCCGTGCCACACGCAAGGGAGGGTTTGCCGATATCGAGATGGTCTTTGATGGCAAGACCTTCACTATTCTTGGCAAAGACGCGAACACATACGTTCAGGCAGAAGTCCCGGGCACGATTGACGAGATGGTGGATGTCATCCGGGAAGAGCACCACAAGTCTATTCCTGGTGCCGATTTGCTGCTTTCGAATGTTTATGACGAACTGACGCGTGATGTTGTTGAGGTGTTGGACCTTGGCAGCGGTGTGATCGGAGGCAAGCAGTGCGACCATCTTGCATTCCGCACCAAGGAACTCGATTACCAAATCTGGATCGCCCAGGGCGACCGTCCTTACCCTTGCCGTTATGTGATCACGACAACCAAGGTTGATATGGCGCCGCAATATACGCTCAACATCACGGACTGGAAAACCGGTGACGAGGTTGCCGCGGATGACTTCAGTTTCGAGGCACCCGATGGTGCGACGAAACTGGACCCGAAAGAGCTCAAAGCCATGACAGGCTTGAGCGACATGCCCCCTAATTTCTCGATAGGAGAATGATCATGACGTTGTTCAGGAAAATTGGTCTGGTGGCAATTGCCGCGACCTTGGGTGTTGCGGCAGCGGGGCTTAGTGAACGCCTGTCTGGTCCAGGTGCCTTCGGCCTTGTTTCATCTGCACAAGCCAGGGTTGGGCGTCCGCTGACGCCTGTAAGCGTAGCCGGCGTGACCCGACGCACGGTTCGGCGGTGTGCGGCTGGCGTGTACTACTGTTAGTGACTGGAAGGCTGCTTTCTGGGGTAGGGCAATGTAAGCTAACGCAAGGCATCGCTCGCTAAAACTTGGTTGTCCGGCCAGCCGACTAGGTGCAACGTACCTCTCATTTGATCAAAACGCAGAGGGAGATAAAGCAATGAAGGCAGGGGTTCATTTGAAATACCCCACTTCCCGGCAGACCCGTTCGAGCGTCTGGACCACATCCTCGCCCCTTTAGGAGAACCACGGATCCGTCGCCGGCGCATATCGCGAATGCGTATCGACGATGGTCAGAACACGCAGCTTCCTGCCCGTGGCCAGCTGGTCATGGACAAAATCCATCGCCCAGACCTGGTTCGAATGCGTGGCATCGGTTCTGTCTTCCCTGAGCTTGGCCTTCACCCGCCGTTTGGGCGTCTTGTTCCGCAACTGAAGGCCCAACTCGTTGTAAAGCCTGCGTGTCCGCTTCATGTTGATCGTCCAGCCCTCACGCAGCAAAAGAACGTGTACACGGCGATATCCGTAGCGCACGCGCGTCTCGCAGATCTCCTTGATCCGCTGCTTCAGAGGAGCCTGCTCACCGCGCCTAGACTTGTATGTGTATGGTGTCAAACGCTTGTTTGTTACGGTGTCAGTATGAAGATCAACATTCCACTCATTAGAGCCGGTGCACTCTCTCCCATCATCCGATGGGCGAGTGATACTGGAAAGCCGATTGATGAGATCTTGTCCGAGGCTGACATGGAGTATGTCTCCCTCGCGGACATTGATACGCCGGTGCCTATGCGCAATGCTGGGTTGCTTCTGTCAATCCTTGCGCGGCTTGAAGGACCGAATGTGTGTTGCCGCATTGCCTTTGACTCGGACATCATGGAACTGGGCCCAATTGGGGCAATCGCACTGGCGGCACCAACTCCCCGGCTGGCTCTTGAAGCGGTCAGCATGAACATGGCAAGCCATAGCACGCATGAGGTGATTTCTGTTGAATCAACCAGTGCATGCATAACGGTGGGGTATGGGTGTTCTGTACGCTTCGAACCGATAGTGCTGCATCTGATACAGCAATATACCGCGTCACTGATCTATCGCTTGATCAGCGTGACGGCTAACGACGAACCCCCGTTTACCAGCGTTTCGATGTTTCCGCATCCGGAACACGGTTTGACTCACTTGTCAAAGTGGTTTCAGGTCCAACCTCGTACTGAGCTAGATGGCTATATGCGCATTGAAGTGCCTGCCAGATTGGCGAACAAAGCATTTCGAATCTCCGGTGATCGGGTCGTCGGAGCCTATGGAAAACTAAACCTTGACCGGATCGATACAAGCCTCGAAGGAACTATCGAATTCTATCTTGCAACTGCACCTGGGCACAGGCAAGCCGTCTATAGATCGTCTGGCCATAGCGGCAGGCTGCTCGCGCCGCACGCTGCAACGTGCTCTGGCCGAGCGCAACCTAACATTTTCCGATCTGCTTGATGACGTTCGGCGGCAAATTGCAACGAAAGAACTCGCGAACCAATCAGTATCTCGAACTGACCTTGCCAGAGCACTCGGATACTCCCGGCAATCAACATTGTCCCACGCTATGCGGCGATGGAAACCATCATCCGATAGCAAGAAGTGGTGAAAGCTCAAATCTTGTGCAGATTTATTGTGCGATGTCAGACCAACCTCGTTCTGTCTTCTAAGCTGGTCCATGCGGCAATTTGAACCCGACTCGCTTGTGATCCCAGTACTTGGCCAAGTTGGCACGAAAAAGCAACGCCTTCCCAATTGCCTGAGTTAGTTTCCGTCGAGATCTGGGGCGATTGATGATGGACATCTTTGATGCCTGTCAAAGCTTCCCGCAGCGTCGGTCATTGCCTACTGGAACTTGTCCCGCCCGCTCGCGGGCAGCGTCTGATAGGAGTGCAGCGTCTAACAGGATTGATATCAATGAAGTTCCGCCATGCCGCAGGTCTTTGGGTGACCTTTGGTTGCCTCTTGTTCGCCCCGCGTTGCGGATACTACCCCTATCCACCGTGCTACTGATGAATCAAGCATCATTATGCGGATGTTGAGTGATCGTACCCACATCGAGATGAAAGAAAAATCATGACTATTGCTAAACGTAGCGCGAAAATCCTGGCTCTGGCCGCTGCCATGTTTTCTGTGTCAACCACGGCCAATGCCGCGGACTTGAGCTACGGGGAGCCTGTTCAGGCTCCAGCCGTGCATGGGTCGATTACGGCTTATGGGTGGTATGTGTTTCCCGGTGGGGACATAACCATCGGCGAAACATCAATTGGCATAGGCGACGGCAATGGCGACACGAGCCTCTTCGACATTCTCGACGGCTTCTTCATGGCGAATGGCGAGATACGATACGGTGAGTTCGGCCTGTATGGTGACATACTCTATGCGGCCTTGAGCAATGAGACATCTGGACAAGTGTCGCGCGGCTGGGAGTTTGATGGCACCATTTTCACCGGAGCACTCAGCTACGAGGTTGCCAGATCAGATGCCGGGTGGTTGCAGGTTCTCGCTGGTGCCCGCTACTGGTCGGTGGATACAGGCGTTAACCTTGGCGGCTTATCGGGGCAAGCCAGTGACGACTGGGTCGACGCTGTCGGCGGGTTGCGCGGCCGCTACGATCTTTCACCGTCTATCTTCGTTGAGGGAACAGGATTGGTTGGCGGTGGCGGTTCGGACTTTATGTGGGATGTTTATGGAGGGCTCGGCTATCAATTCACCGAGAACTTCTCCGGCAGTCTTGGCTATCGCGGAATGGGTGTGGACTACACCAGTGGCCGAACCACACTGGATATAACGTTCCAAGGACCAGTCGCTGGTCTGACGCTGCGGTTTTAGGCCAACCTAAAACGCTGATGTCACCCTTGAGATGGATTACCTGCTGTTGCTTGTTGATTGCTTTTCAGTCTGTGCAACCAGTTGAGGCAGCGGACTGGCCGAAACCTGAGGTCTCGACTGCATCGGGCGTTCAAGACGTGACAAGGCCCGGCCTACGCTTGGGTGATGAGGCCAGCTACGTTGAGATTTACGGGCAGATCAACAAGGGCCTGCTGATCTACGACGATGGCAGAACGTCGGATGGCTATTTCCCGGTCGACAATGACAATTCCTCAACACGCGCAGGGATCTGGCTACGCCATCGGGTCGACCCGCAATGGTCGGTAGCTGTCAATGTCGAGGGTGAATGGGAGCCGTATTCCACCGGCTACGTGAACCAGCTGACCAACGGCAATGTCGACTGGGATACGGCGCTCTTGCGCAAGCTGGAAGCCTACATCGACGTTGCTGCCTTCGGCAGGTTGTGGCTTGGCCAGGGCAGCATGGCTTCCGACGGCACGGCGGAAATTGATCTATCCGGAACCAGCCTTGTTGGATATTCGTCGGTCGCCGACACTGCGAGTGCGCAGTTATACCGCCTTGATGACGGGACGCTATCATCGGTCTCGGTAGGCAATACCTTCAGCAATCTGGATGGTCTCGGGCGCAAACTCAGGGTTCGGTATGATACTCCATCCCTGGATGGCTTTGTGCTCGCCACATCAATTGGGCAGCAGGTCATACCAAGTCGTTCAGGCGATACGGTCTGGGACGTGGCGCTCAAATACAATGCCACCTTGGCCGACTATAAGCTTGCAGCAGCCATTGCCTTTTCTGACCCTGGAGGGTCTAGCCGAGGTGTCCTAGATGGTTCCGCGTCGGTTCTGCACGCCCCAACCGGCTGGAGCCTGACCGTCGCCGCAGGTTACGAGAACCAGAGCACCCGTGATCGCCAATTTGGCTACGCCAAGCTCGGTCACCAGGCTGAGTACGTCGATGCTGGTACCACGTTCTACTCTGTCGATCTATACTATGGAGATGACATCAGGACGAATGCGTCCGAGAGCTGGTCTGTGGGCGGACAGCTGGTTCAAGAGCTCGAGACTTGGCGCAGTGAACTCTACCTTGGCCTTCGATCCTATGTGTATGAGGACGACAGCAACGACTATGAACGTGGATTTTCGACGTTAGCTGGCATCCGTGTAAAACTATGATGTGCCTATTCCGGCGAACCGTCGTGAGTGCGCTGATTGACTTTCCGCAAAAGAGGATCATCGAATGTTAAGTCTTGTTACCTTCCGCCGGATTGGCGCGATGATCATTTTGCTGGTCGGGGTTCTAACAAATCACTCAATCTCAAGCTCGGCGAAGTCACCCGACATTGATTTCGATCTTCTCTACCGTGCGGCCCAAATTGCCAATATGGCTTATGACGGCAAATCCAAGATTTTCTGGAGAACTGAAGGGCAAGTCCGCCTGGGTCGCCACGCCGGGAACGTCGGATGTTCAGTATGTCATTGGCTATAACGATCAGCGGAAAATACAGGCGATCGCAGTCCGGGGAACAGCCAACGACACCAACTGGACGCTGGACAAGGACACCCATGCTCTGAAAGATCAGAAGAGCGGCATTCTAATGCACCGTGGTTTTAGGACGGCGGCCGAAGCGATCTATCGTGACCTCAAGCCGCGACTCAAGCCCGGCTACACCACCTATCTCACGGGGCATTCCCTCGGTGGCGCTGTGGCGGCGATCCTGGGGATCTACTTGCAGGATGATGGTGTCAAACTTGGCCGTATCTTCACTTTTGGCCAGCCAAAATTCACCAACGTGGCTGGGGCCAGGGCATATGAAAGCCTGCCCTTACTTCGGGTGATTTATCAGAATGATACCGTGGCCCTGTTGCCTGACAGCGATGCCCAGGGTGATCAGGAATTCGCTCACATTGGACCCGTCATCAACCTCCTGAGTGGACCCTACTATGTGTATGGAACGGCCCAGCAGACGCTGCAGTTTTCGCAGGGCTCATTTTCGAAATTTCTAACGCAAGTAAGTCTGCCTGATCATAAGATGAAATGGTATCTGCAAGGTCTGCGCGACAAGCTCAACGGGGCCAAGGAAGTGAGCTTCAAAGACCGAAACAAGTATATTGTCCGGCACAAGTATGGGACGGGCGTCGAGACGGCGCCGACCAAGAAAAAGTTCAACTTCAATCCTCATCCCTAAGGGCTGCCTTCAACCTGTAATTGATTGCGCAGATGCGTTGTTTCAATGTGCCGGCTAAGCGTATACCGGACCACAAGATGAAGTGGTACCTGCAGGGCCTTAAGGACAAGCTGGGCAATGCAGTCAGGATAGATCCCCGTGACCGGGAGAAACACATCGTCCGCCACAAGGCAGGAACAGGTGTGGAGACCGCACCGGTCCAGAAGCAATTCAACTTCAACCGGCATTAATGGCGGCAGGGTTTGTTCCGCTTTTGGAACTAATACCAACCGGCATTGATCAGTACCGATGTGCCCAGTCGCGCAAGCCGATAGACATGATCTTCCAGGGCTGGTCGATGAGGTTGTTCCAGGCCTGACATGACAGAGCGACAATATCGTCGTAGGAGCGGAAGACCCGATTGGACAGCCAGTTGTCACGCAGGTACTGCCAGACGTTCTCAACCGGATTGAGTTCTGGCGACTTCGGCGGCAGGAACAGCAGCGTGATGTTGCCGGGGACCTTGAGTTGCTTCGAGGAATGCCATCCAGCCTGATCGAGGATGAGGACGGCATGGGCGCCGATATCGACCTGGGCACTGATCTCGACAAGATGCGCATTCATGGCCTCGGTATCGCACCACGGCATCACCAGGCCAGCTCCCTTGCCTTTGGCCGGGCAGATGGCCCCGAAGATATAGGCCGATGAAGTGCGCTGGTCCTGCGGGGCTGATGGCCTGGTGCCACGCCGGGCCCAGCGCCGGGTGATCTTGTTCTTCTGCCCGATACGGGCCTCATCCTGCCACCACAGCTCTATCGCGGTGTCGGTCGGCAGGCCACATTGGATGGCGTCGATCTGTTCCGGGAAGCTTTTTTTTAAAATGCTCTGCCTGCAGCTCGTTCTGGGCATGATGGTGTGGCCGGGCCGACAGCTTGCGGTAGCCCATCGCCTTCAACATCCGCCCCAACGTGCTTTCATCAATGGAGATGCGGTACTCCCGGTACACCCACTGGACCAGGTCCTTCAGGCGCCAGCGCACCACCTCGTCAATCGCCGGGATTGGGCCACGCTCAATCAGCTCAACCAGCGCCTGCCGCTGTGCCTCGTTCAGCTTTGGCACCCGCCCGGGCGCCTTGCCATCCAGCAGGCCATCGGGACCTCTGGCATTGAACCGCACCACCCAGTCACGGATGATCTGCGCCGTGACGCCGCCAACCTTGGCGGCAGCCCGGCGTGAGCCGCCATCATAAATACTCGCCAAGGCCAACAGACGCCGGGTCTGGTTGGCATCCTTCGATGCCCGGGCCAGAACCCTCATATCCGTGGCAGAGAAGTCAGAGCGAAGGGGTGTCGCAGCAACCATGGCAAACCTCCTGTTTGCCACATCGAGTCAGACAATCGCTGATTTGCCTACCCACTTGAGTCAACCACTACGCCGGTTGGTATAAGACCTCATACTAAGCAAAGCAGACGATTGTCCGCATGGGGTCAAGAACGGCCGGTTTTGCCTCTGCTAGAGATTGTCTGCTGTACCCCTGAAAGCCGACATAATGCGCGCTGCGCTGGAGAGTCCGGTTACTTCCAGACGGTTCAGGCATCGCACGCCGAAGGTCGCCTGTGCGGACAATTCGGCTTTGATATCCGAGCGCAGTTCCAGATCAATAGACAGTTTCCTACCCCAAATGATATTCGATTAAGCCACCAGAAACCGAAAACGGACATTCGAAATGGGGCGTTGGACTAGCGAGGCTATCAGAAAAATCGAAGCAGATTATCAAAGGTCGGCAGACACACATCTGTTCAAACTCAACATACCGCAGCTTGATGGCATCGATATCTATCTCAAGGATGAAAGCACGCATCCTACGGGAAGTCTCAAGCACCGGCTTGCCCGTTCGTTGTTTCTGTATGCCTTATGCAATGGAAAGATTGATCAATCGACGACAGTGATCGAGGCGTCATCCGGTAGCACTGCAGTTTCGGAGGCATATTTCGCTCAAATGCTGGGCCTGCCGTTTGTCGCGGTAATGCCGCGAAAGACTGCCAAGAGCAAAATCGATAAAATCCAGCTTTACGGTGGTCAATGCCATTTCGTAGACAGCGCTCCTGAAATGCATGAAGCCGCTGTCAGTTTGGCCGCCGAGACCGGTGGATACTTCATGGACCAGTTTAAGTATGCTGAACGTGCAACGGACTGGCGTGGTAACAACAATATTGCGGAAAGCATCTTTCATCAGATGCAAAATGAACCTTTCCCGATACCGCACACAATTGTCATGAGCGCTGGAACGGGCGGTACATCAGCAACACTCGGGCGTTATATACGATACCGGGGTCTTGATACGCGCTTGATGGTGGTCGATCCTGAAAATTCCGTATTTTATGACAGCTACATGCAGAAGGACCGTAGCCTGACAGCGAATTGTTCGAGCAGGATCGAAGGAATTGGGCGTCCGAGGGTCGAGAAGTCATTTCAGCCCGACGTGATAGACGACATGATGCAGGTGCCGGACACGGCAAGCATTGCCACCATATGGTGGCTTGAGAAACTCATTGGCCGCAAAGCAGGCGCTTCAACCGGAACGAACCTGTGGGGTGCATTGCATGCCGCGAAGAACATGATGAGCAATAATGAAACCGGATCGATCGTTTCCCTGATGTGTGACAGCGGCGAACGCTATCTGGACACCTACTACGATCCCGATTGGATAAGTCGGGCCATCGGCGATATCCAACCGCACACAGACCAGCTAAATCGATTGCTTTGATCCAGGTCGCCCATGGAGCAATGGCCGTCATGGCTCCCTGCTGCCGTTAGCTCTGCTGCACCCTGATGTCTGCAGAGGGTCAAAACCGGCCGATTTTGGCTTTCTCGGAGAACGTCTGCTCTGCCCCCGAAAGCTGCCTGCTTCTGGTGCGGCTTGGGTAGTCCGAAATGTACCAGCTCCTGCCGCACTAGAAACCGAGAACGGTAGCCATCACCACAGCAAGGGCAGCTACTGAGACCAGCTTGCCCGTCCAGTTGGACTTGGCTCTTGGCCGGATTGGGCCACTGCTACCGGCGTTCGGAACGTAGACGCTGGTGAACTCATCAATCAGATCGAAGCGGGGCATTTTCTATCTCCTCCTGGGGTAGCCGGATCATTGTCTGGCCGGCTGTTGATGAGGAAAGGCTAGAGGAGCCACCGTCAAAGCAGCGCGAGTGGAGCGTTTGCAGCAGCGTGAAAAGCGCCTGACTCGGCGTGAAAAAGCCGTCTATCATTGACGGACATTTGCCTGGTCCTTGAGCACATTGATGCCTGCACCAGCAGGCAAGAACTCAAAATGCCTCGCCAGATGGTGACAGATCACTCCGATGGCAGTTCTTGGCTGGTCGCAGCTGGAGGTTGACTGACCTTTTTGGAAGAGGGTCCAGATGGCTGGACAGCAGAAGCATCATCGGCAGAGCCATCAGGTACGCGCGTCATTGGCATCTCGGCTGGCTGGCTCATTTGAGTACCATCCATTCCGCTCATGCGGTTCGAGTAGTATCGGTCCGAAACGAAGTAACCGGCGATCGCTGCCAGAATTAGCACTCCGCCGACCAGCCAGAATGCCCGGTTCATTGGAAGGTTAAAGCCGGCAATTTGCCAGTCCTTTTGCTTGGATCTTAGTGCAGAGAGTGGCGTGTTCTTGAACATTTCGAGTTCTCCAAAGAGCTTGTCAGCCAGCACGGGGTAGCTGACGGAGGGATCATTAGCTCTCATGAGAAGCCAGCGTGCACTGATGTGGGTTAGTTCTGGCGAGCCTCCTTTGTGAGGCTCTCAAACATCGCGGAGGCCATTCAGTGGACTGCGTTGATGCAGAACCGGCGTACACTGATCTCGATCAACCGAAACCGTCCGGCGACCCTGTATGAGAGGATGATCCACCTGGTGCGGGGGATGGGGACGCGCAATGGGCAAGGGGCAATGGCATGACCCGGGTTCGCCAGCATTCCAGATTGTCATTCATTGACATCGTTGCCCGGTTGCGGGCCGTCCTGCAGATCGCCGTGTTGCTGACTTGCTTGGTGCCGCCTACCATGGCGCAGGAGGTTGCCCCGGCTGCACCGCCTCAGGCCGTCAAGGTCATTCCTGAAGCCAGTGATGCAAAAATTGAAGAACGGTTACTGCGGATCCTCAATTCGACGGGATGGTTCGACGCAACCCGGGTTTCGGTACGCGATGGAGTGGTCTTCCTGGATGGCACGGCTGAGACCCAGGAGCACCGGGCCTGGGCAGGGACGCTCGCGGAAAAAACCCAGGGCACTGTAGCCGTTGTCAACAGGATCAAGGCCGATGCCGACGTGGGCTCCACCTTTGCCCGGGCAGGCGAGGAATTCAAAAACTTCTACCGCCAGGTGGTCCAGAGCTGGCCGCTGGTGGCGCTGGCCACCCTCATTGTCCTGGCTACATGGCTGATCGCCAGGCTGGTGGCGATGGCGGTACGGCTATTGTTTGCAGGCCGTATCGAGTCCCCACTGCTGCTGTCAGTGGTCGCCCGAGCGTTTGCAATTCCGGTCTTCTTGCTTGGCCTCTATTTCGTGCTGCAATTTTCAGGGCTGACGCGACTGGCCATCACTGTGCTTGGCGGCACGGGACTGATTGGCATCATTATCGGTTTTGGCCTGCGCGACATCGCGGAGAATTTCCTGGCGAGTATCCTGCTCAGCGTGCGCAACCCCTTCCATGCCGGCGATCTGATCGACGTCGGCGGACACTCGGGCGTCGTCCAGAATCTCAACGTGCGCAGTACCGTCCTGCTCACGCTCGACGGCAATCAGGTGCAGATCCCGAACTCCATCGTCTACAAGAGCATCATCAAGAACTACAGTAGCATTCCAAGCCGCCGGGCCGAGTTTGCGGTCGGCATCGGCTACGACTCCTCGGCCGCCAAGGCGCAGGTTCTGATCGCGGCGGTGTTGCGCGAGCATCCTGCTGTCCTTGAGACACCCGAGCCGTTGGTGCTGGTAGAAGAACTGGGTCCGGCAACGGTGAACTTGCGCGTCTACTACTGGTTCGACAGCGCTGCCTACTCGCCTTACAAAATCAATTCAGCGTTGCTACGGCAGACCAAGAACGCGCTCGTAAATGGTGGCATCGAACTGCCGGATGCGGCGCGGGAGGTGATTTTCCCGAAGGGCGTACCCGTCATCCAGATGCCGAGCAAAGAGCAAGTCTTGCCAAAAGCTGGAAGCAGTGCCAGCGCAGCCCGTGCAGCAGACGAGATGAGCGATACGACGCCGAGTGAAGGCGGTCTGTCCAACGAGACTGTGGAAATGCGGCAGCAGCAATCTGAAGGCAACCTGCCGGAAGCGCAGGAGAACCTGCTCAAGAAATAGCGCGCACACGGTCATGCCATGCCGGATGCCCCGCTCACACCACGTGATTGACCATGGCAGCAGCCTGCAGTTTGGCGCGTCCGGACTAACCTGCATCAGGGCGGGCAGGGCGGGAAACTGGTTGTCTGTCATGAGTTCGCCATGCACCTGCGGGCCAGATCTTCGTCCAAGTGAAAGCGAAGATGCGCGGGCTTGATGTTCTGTTAGGCAGCATCCCCTGGCCTGCAATCCTTGTTGCTCCAGGGATTGATCTGTTTCCAAACCAAGACAGACATCAGGCGTGAACAATCACATTGCGCAACAGCCAGACCAGAAACCGATGAGGTACTCAATTCCCGGATGACTGCCAACTGTTACAAATTCCAGAAGAGATTGCTGGTCATGTTGACTGGCGGGCTGCTGACTATCGGAAGCGCGATAATCCTGCACAAGGAGTTCCATGTTGCCCGGTCAGTCATGGCCGAGCATAACTTTACGGTTATCGAGAAAACCAACATCCAGTGGCCCCTGAAGGGAGAAAGTTCCACAGATCCATGCCGTTACCGGCAGTGCTTCCACATCTGATGACAATGCTGCACGCAACGATGCAATGCGGCCTGAACAGGCAAAGGAATGCCCGACAATGACGCTGAATTTTCCGAACCCCAGTCGCAGTTACGATGAATCCCGGCACAGCATACGCTTTTCCGGGTATGACGGGGCGTTCGAGGTCTTGTTCAGTGTGGATGCAGATGTGCTTCCCTTGAAAGAGGACGCGTCCCAGGCGCTTGGGGAAGGCGATTATCTTTCGGCATTCGATCGTTTCCGGGAAACAATCCTGAACGCGGCCTGCAAGGCCTACTCGCGGGGCCGCAAGGAAATCTATCTGCTCAAGGCAGTTGATTTCAGGTAGCGGTTACCTCGTTTGCGTCCTGCTGCTGAAGTCGCTTTGCTGGCACCGTTGCCAGCGTAAGGAGTCTCTGGTTGCTACTTGCGGCGCACGGAGTTGCCGCCCTCGATGATGGTGTTGATCAGTGCCGAAACGGCTTTGTGCAGCTGTCCACTTTCATTGCCGGAAGACTGGTTCTCGTGAGCAGCAGCGGCGTCTTCGAGGACACCAAGAATCTCGCGCTCCGGAAGAACCTTGCGATCGTTCAATGCCAGCAATAGCAACTCCAGAATGGTTAGCGCGGCGACGCCTGACACATCTGTTGGCTTTGACATAAGGACTTGCTCCAGGTTTCCATTCCGGTGAACCATCAGGAATGCTCCGGACCTCACAATCCCAGATGCAGCATTCACCTGAACTGATCCAAAGCAGTTTTCATGCGGATTATCTGGTATGATTGGCTTCAGTTGAGGAGTGTGAGCTAAACAACTATCCCGCAAAGAGGCCGTTCTGCATGAAACTAGACAGTCCCCTTGCCCGCAAGCTTGGGACTTACGTGGCTCTGTCCGATGTGGAACTAGGGCTCCTCGACAGGTTGCATCAACGCAGGCGCACCCTGGATGCCGGACAGGACATTATCCATCAGGGAGACTCTGCACAGTCGGCCTATATCCTCGCTAGCGGCTGGGCGTGTTCCTACAAGCTCCTGCCAAACGGGACACGCCAGATTGTTGATTTTCAGATCCCTGGCGATTTTCTGGGCTTGCGCAGCATTCTGTTGCGCACAGCGGATCACAATGTCGAGGCAGTCACCGATGTCGAAGTCTCCGAAGTCTTGATGGAAGAGTTGGTCGACGCGTTCACCCAGACGCCCCGGCTGGCAACGGCGGTGCTATGGGCTGCCTCGAGAGATGAAGCAATGGTAGTGGAGCACCTTGTCGATCTGGGGAGAAGGGATGCCGTTGAGCGGACTGCACATTTCCTGTTGGAACTGGGTTCGAGGATGATGCTGGCCGGGCTTGGATCAACAAAGGGCTATCACTGTCCCTTGTCCCAGGACTTGCTCGCAGACGCTCTCGGCTTGACTGCTGTCCATATCAACCGCGTGCTGCGCCAGTTGCGCGAGGACGGTCTGCTGACGTTTCGCGGCGGAAACGTCGTGTTCGACAACTTTGAACGTTTGATGGAATTGGCCGAGTTCGACAAGACTTACCTGGACGACGGTCCGTTGCTCAGGTAGCAAGCGAACCGCGCGAGCGCAGGAGCTGGATTGATCATACCCACCCCGGCGAAGCTTGCCGAGATGGGGATATTGCAAGCGCAAACAGATCAGTTCAGAGCGCTGGTTGCTGCATTGAGTTCCTTGATGCACTCGGCGTCGTTGTTCGCCGAACGGGCCTTCTCCGCCGCCTGGTAGTGCTTCAGGGATGCGTCCTTCTTCGGGCCCGAAGGGGCCTTGTCCCAGGCAGCCTTGACGGTCTTCATCTGCTCTGTAGCGGCGGACATGCTGGTTGATTCAGCCATCTTGAAGTTCCTTTCCGAACTGTTCTGAAGAGGGTCAGCAAGAAGCTGCGGATACAGCGGTAGGGGGAGACGCTGCACCGTCCGGGTCGTGCTGATTTTCAGAGGCAGGCTTGTCGGCACCGGTTATTCGGCGCGGATGAGAAACCCTAGGCTGCTTCAGTTCCGTGTAAACTGATGTGCATCAGTTTGCCGGGTGATTGTTCCCGAAATCACTCCCGGCTGACCCTTGGCTCAACGGGACGGTATTGGAATCCGGCTTGGTCCGGACGGGCAGTCACTGCTAGAAGAGTTCATGCTTATCCGCTTTGGCTACGACATTACAGTGCATTGCGAAGCACCGACGCCGATGGTCTGCCTGATGGATGTCCGCCCCGACTATTATGAGCACATGGTGTCGGCAGAGCAGGTCATGACGACGCCGCATGTCCCGACGCATACATATGTCGACATGTTCGGCAATGTGTGCCGGCGCTTTACCGCGCCGCAGGGCGATTTCTCCATCTGGGCGGACGGCGTTGTCAGGGACTCTGGCTTGTACGATCCGGTCCACCCGGATGCTGCAGAGGTACCCATCGAGGCTCTGCCGGACGAATGCCTGGCATTCCTGCTTGGCAGCCGGTATTGCGAGACTGACATGCTCAGCCAGACAGCCTGGGATCTGTTCGGAAGTGTACGACCGGGCTGGTCCCGCGTTCAGGCTATCTGCGATTACGTTCACAACCACCTTGCATTCGGCTACGAGAATGCCCGTGCAACCCGCACGGCGATGGAAGCCCATCAGGAAGGCGTCGGTGTCTGCCGCGACTACGCCCATCTTGCGATAACATTCTGCCGCTGCATGAACATTCCGGCCCGCTACGTGAACGGTCATCTGGGCGATATCGGCATACCAATTCTTGACCCAATGGATTTTTCTGCATGGATGGAGGTCTATATGGATGGCCAGTGGATGACCTTCGACCCGCGCAACAACACCCCCCGCATCGGCCGCATACAGGTCGCGAGAGGCCGGGATGCAGCTGACGTGCCGCTCATCAACTCCTTCGGCCCTCATACGTTGAAGTCGTTTCGAGTGTGGACCTATGACGTCACAAACATGAGCTGAACCAGTGGGGCGGACACAGGCATACCCGCCCCGGCATATTCCACGCCGGGGCAGGCTGCTGCTGATGGGCAGGCCAGTTTGACCACAGGGCCTTGCAGGCTTAGCTGTAGGGTGAATCGCAGGCACGGCGGGAACCGCCGCCATAGGGCTGGAAGGAATTGTCCAATTCCCTGTAAGAGTTGTAGCGGTCATAACACCAGCCGTGGTGCGAATCTCCGAAGTCACTGCTGTTCATAGCGCCGCCTATAATGGCGCCTGAATAAGTACTCGAACAAAAAAGACCAGCAACCGGAGGGGTAAAGACTGCTGGCCTGTCATGCGCGTATTGTGCGCGTCAGATTGTGAGAGCAGGGTTGCGTTCTGTTTGCTGGTGAACTTCGCCTCTGCCCGACCGATTGGGTTCCACGCAGACGCTCGGGCTTATACATCGTCAACCTTCCCGTCAGCTAGAGTAACCCGCATGAGAGCGGCTTCAAACGGCTGTCAGGGCCTATTGCTTCATCGGATGGGGCCTTTTAAAGGCTACAAAACCGAACAGGCGTTCCACGAAGGAAACGCCCGCCGATACGCGCTCTAGTCTTCGAGAATAAAGGTGACTTTCAACACGACGCGGTATTCACTTACCTTGCCGTTCTTCACCTCAACTCGATGGTCCTTAACCCAAGCTGCTTTGACATTCTTAAGTGTTTTTGAGGCGCGTTTGACGCCTTTTCGTACTGCGTCCTCAAAGCTATCTTGAGATGACGCAATGATTTCGGTTACGCGAGCGACTGACATGTAAATATCCTTTTCTGAAAACAGAATTTTCGCCGACAACATTCAAATTACTACGTTCTTTGTGACACCAACATGATCTCCATCAAGTTGTCGGTGTTGCCTGCATCGTAACAGTCGCGGTTGATCAATCTGCTGCGGCAGATGCCTTCAAACTGAAAGTAAGCTGCATCGACAACCTTTACGGCCAGCCCCACCAGGAGAGCTGGAAACCTCAGCGGGCAGGTTGATAGCCAAACAGGCCGTTTTGCGCTGACAACTCGACCACTGCGCTGGAATAGACCACATGAACAAGGGATGCCCGTTGTCAGCGTTGATCCACATCAGGGCATCTGCGCTCGTCGGTCATTGTTTGACGTCCGCACCTATGTCCGCTTGGGGTCAACAACGGCCGGTTTTGATTGTTGCGCAATCCGTCTGCTCTGCCCCCGTAAGCAGACATCGTCGGTATGCAGCAGGCCCACCCACCGGAACTCGCCTTGGCCCCTGTTCGGCTCCGTCCTACGCATGTGTAGCGGCACACGGCGAGGACCTGATCGATGGCGACAATACGTAAACTGAGAGGAAGATGGCAGGCGATGCTGCGGCGCAAGGGTATGGCCCCGCGTGCCAAGTCGTTCGATAGTAAGTCAGACGCCGAGCGCTGGGCGCGTCACCTGGAGTCGGAACTCGATCGCTGTGGATCGCTACCTGATTCACGCGTTGCCGAGCGTACGACTCTCTGTGAGCTTCTGAGACGCTACCTGGACGAGGTGACACCTCACAAGCGCAGTGCAAGGACCGAGACACTGCGCATCGAGGCCATTCTGCGCCGCGACCTCTGTCATCGCACAATGGCGCAGCTGTCGAGCAACGATCTGGCTGTCTATCGCGATGAACGCCTCAAGCAGGTTGCCCCTGCCACGGTTCGACGCGAATTGAACACCATTAGTCACGCCATCGACATCGCGCGGCGTGAATGGGGTCTGTACCTGACACAGAACCCGGCAAAGCTGGTCAGACGCCCTGTTCCGCCCAAGGGACGCAATCGACGGCTCGAAGCAGGCGAAGAGCACAGACTGCTAGACGCTGCTGACAGCTGCTACCGCGACTACATGCGCCCGATCATCATTTTAGCCATTGAGACCGGCATGCGCCGCGGGGAGATGCTGTCACTGAAGTGGTGTCACATCGATCTCGCTCGCCGTGTCATTCACCTGGCCATGACCAAGAACGGCGAGGCGAGAGACGTGCCATTGTCCAAACGAGCAACACAAACACTCCAATCAATGTCTCGCTCCTCGGACAACCTGTTCGACTGCAGCGAGACTGCCGTTTGGCAATCGTGGTGTCGCATTCGCAAGCGGGCTGATCTGCACGATCTGCATTTCCACGATCTACGCCACGAGGCGATCAGCCGCCTGTTCGAGAAAGGTCTCGGCATCATCGAGGTCAGCACCATCTCCGGTCACAAGGAACTGAAGATGCTGCAACGCTACACCCATCTCAGGGCCGAGGATCTGGTGGCGCGGTTGGGTTGATGTGTCTACCCTCGAAACGATTGAATCGGTTGATGCATCTATCCTGTTCAACTGGTTTGTCTTGAAAGCGAGCTACAGGCTCGAATGTTTATTCAGCCATGTCTCTAGACTGGCAAGGAAGGCTGGACTGGGTTTCCAGCCACGGCTTACGGCACGACCCCAGTTGACGCTCAACGGTTTGAAACCAAGCTCACGCATGATCTCGCCAGATTTCAGTCCCCGCTTTTTTTGAATCTCGATGGCGCGGCCAGCAACTGCCGGCAAGAGATACCCCGAGGCATCTGTCAGCGTGGTAAAACGCGCAGTTCCAGGTGCAGAAGTTGATGGTGACACTAGCCCTGCCCATGCCTTGAAATCCTCTCGCTCCTTGATGCTTGCCTTGTGCCATTCCCGCTCGAGGGCTTGTAACCGGCTGACCGGCTTCAGCAGGCCAGCTTTTCTGCGCGCCTCGTTGATGCTTGGGATTCTGCCCGCTTCTAGATCAGCGTGAATCCGCGGGTGTTCTGTCTTGAGGCGCCTCTTCCAATAACCAGTGTTGGATCGGTCCTTGGCCATTTGGGGGTCCTTGTTTGACTGCGATTGTCGGCAGAGGCGAAGGCGGGCGCAGGAAGCGATCTGGATAGGCATTTAAACGGCTAGAGAAGCTCCCTGAAACGATCTTCGATTCGCAGAACTCCCTTTCCCTGGTCTTTATCGCTTCAGCTCTCAGTGAGCCTTAAAGCGACGATCACGGGTGTAGCCAATTCAGGCTTCGATCATGCGGATTATCGACTTTCAGAACCGCACGGAAAGCTGCGAGTTTTTCCCACTTGCTCGAAACAAGTTATTCCCACTCAAATTCAAACCACTGGCACACTGTAGTGCATTCGCAAGCCCAAGCGGCACTTGCGATATCAGCGTTTTCAGGCCTAACGGCTCCTATTAACTTCTCAACCACGTATCTAGCCTTAAGAGGCCTCGAGAGAGAGACAGGACAACGATGGCAAGAAGGGAAGGTGGGTGGGGGTAGTTGGGCAAACAAGAGACACCTAGTGGTTCATCCATCAGCGCTGCATGCTTTCCGTTAGATGACGAAGCGCTGTTTCCACTCGCTTGTTCAAACTATTGTAAGACACCAGCATCGATGATGTTCCGCCCCCTCTGCGCTGATGAGGTCTTAGTGGGTAACCGGCCTCAATCCCCTTACGCTTAACCGCAAGATCACGCTTGTAGCGGGCCGCGTCCATCCAATGTAATCCAAACACCCCGGTTGACCGGAACTTGTGCCATCTTTCACGGCTTAACCAGTGGCTCGGTGTTCGTATCGGGCTGGGCATGTCAGCCTCGACAAAGGTGGGCAGCTTGAAGCTGAAGTAGTGCTTGAACTTCATCATTCCACACGACACAAGCTCATCCAGCGTCTTGATGTTCAGTTTTCTCAATTCGCTTGCTTTTAACGTGACCTCGATTCTGGCTCGCCTTTCAGCGCTGTCTAGCTCCTTGTGGGTTCCCTTATCGCGGTTCTGCCGGTCAATCGTCTTATGCATGACCCGCCACATTATCGGACCACCGTTCTTGCCGATATAGAAAGTTGCGTCAGCATAGGGAGCTTGATCACGTTCAGTCTGCAGCGGAAGCTTATCTCGGTTCATCCCTGGGTCGTTGCTGCTTTTCAAAAGCCAATCTGTCAGGGTGTTGGGTTTCTTCTTTTCCGGTGGTTCAGTCGAAGGCTTGACGTCCACGCCCCTTACGAAACGAGGCCTATCTGACTTGCTGGAGATGAACTTCTCATCAGCGACGTGCAAATGCTGGGCGAGAAGGCGAACCATTTGCAGACGTTCATTATCGCTGTTGTTTTTGGAGTAGAAATCGATGCTGATTTCAATTTCAGTGATAACCGGTGGTCGTTGCAGCCTGTAATGTTGGTCGATGTCGACAAATGCAGTGCGGATGGATGAAATTCTGGGCTGTTGAATTTTGACGCGGAATTTTCTAGCGGATGTACCGCCGGTATTCTCGAGCGGTTCCACGAAAACACTTGTCCCGGCCGCATCGAAATAAGGACGCAAGTATTTGAACTGAGTACGCGTCTTGATCGAAAAGTCGATATTGATCCAGTCAATGACCGCGCTGCACTTATAGAGCGAGAAATCAACCTCCGGCGATAACACAAACCTATTGCACAGGCGGGCTTGCGAGCCGCTGTAGCGCTGCGCCCGATATCGGATGTCATCTACATCGAAATGGGGGTTCTGAGTACGGACGGGAACGAGCAGGGTCATTGATTGATTTTCCGATGTCCAGCTAATCAGCGAAATACAGGAAATCACTGAACCGCAATTCATAAGTGCTTATTATAGCAGTATATCAACCAAAAGTAGAAAAAACTTGCGTCACTGTGTGCGGTTTTCCCCAAGAGTGGGACAGCTCTGAACGGTTGTGACCAAAACGCTTCTGCTCATCTACCTGTGCCCGGCATCATGAAACATGGAGCGACCGATAAATTTGGGACTGCTGCCTCACTGTTCAGGTGACCAACACGCGAGCAGAAAACCGCAGCTTCGCATCCACTGGCGTGACCGGTAACCGGATTGACCTGCCAAAAACACAGTCTGAAAGCCACTTCAACTCGCTATCGGGATCTTCAACCAGCACCCACCAGGCCTTCTCACGATCTTCAGAGCCCGGATCCCAGGTGTAACCGCGTTTACGAAGATCGTTCTTTTTGTCGAACGGGGCTCCGGCAGCACGTAGAAGGTATCGCGGCTTGCGGGCACTTTCGAGCAGAGCCTGCAGTCCCAGACCACCAGATGCGGGAAGTTGGTGATTGAGCAGGAACAGTCCTGCCAGACAATCATTGAGGGCCCGATGACCTTGGTAGAACCAACCCTGCTGCATCAGCAGGTAGTCGAGCTTACCGGCCCCAAAGCCTTGTGATCGCCAGTCAATGTCAACCAGGCTGCACGCCCAGGGCTTGTCCTCGAAGCCGGGCCAATAACGTTCAAGCACCGGGCGATCAAAGCTGGCATTGTGTGCAATGATCAGATCAGCTTCATCGACCAGCTGTATCAACCGATCCTCGTGCACGCTCTTGCCCCGCACCATGTCATCGGTAATGCCATGTACTTGAGTGGAGGCTACCGGGATCGGCATGCCGGGATCACGAAAGTCATCAAGCGCATGATCTTCAAGCACGGCAAGCAGTTCACCTGAGACCGGATCATAGTCGAACGGCAGCAAGGCAACCTCGATGATCTCGTCGGTGTCTATATCAAGACCGGTGGTTTCGACATCGACAAACAGCCCGCGTCGGCTTGGGTTGCGAATACCGGGAAGTTGCCAATCTACCGATGATGGTATCCGGCGTAGCACGCGGTAATCATCGTGTGCTTCAAGCAGGGCAGCTGCCGCTTTGATCTGATCGTTCTCAATGGTCATTTGCGGTCGCGGATCCGATCCAGTGATATCTGCATGGCAACAGTCATGGTCATATCAATCAGTCTACACGATCGCGAGGAGTGGACGTCCTAGACAACCCCGCCATATGCCATCCCGATCAAGCCAGTTGCCGGCATAGTCCCAAGCACTCTCCGGTTAACTGGGATCGTATCATTGGGGTGATCGTGTTTGAGCCCGTCATCAGCATCGATACGACAGAGACGAACCGCGCTGCAAACGCGGCTGTCTGCTCACCTGGGTGGATAGAATGATCGACGCAAAAATAGATGAAAGACACGCCGAAATATAACCCGTCCGGGTCGTGCCGAAGGACAGCGACAGGTGTTGCCGCCATGTTGACGAATGTAAACATGCAGCGGTGCAGGGCGCTTTTGGCTCTGAAATACCTATCCAAAGACGGGTTTTATAGGAATATATAACTCAAAATATAGGTATCCTGCTCCGAGAGAGGGCGCCAAAAGTTTACAAAGGTCTACAAAAGGCTACAAATGTTTACTCGAAAACGGCTTATAATAGAATATACGGGCTTCCCGAGAGGCTGTTTAATCAAAATTGAGAATAATGTCACAGTTTTTTACCGTCAAGCATATGACCGATGAATTTTTCAAAATTATACCAAATCGCCAAAATACATATTAAGTAATTGATTAAGCGTACAGAAATCTAAGAGCCAGACGCTCAGTGCTAACACGATACTGAAAAACTGCGCATTCGTGGCCCGTTGTTTGCTGTGACGGTGAATAGCGAGAGCAAGCGGCAGAGAGGTGGATTATAGATAGTGATGCCAGGTTTTCTTCCCTACTAATACCAATCGGCACAGATCAGAACTCATTAATCTCCCAAGCAACTCTGACAGAATAACCGGGATCGAACATCAAGAGGACGCCTGGTTTCGGTTGACCAATCATCAATCGGTACTACTCAACACCGGTTGGTATAACTCCTGCACAGATCAAGGCTTTTGCATTGTCGCGAGGCACGCGAGCCAAGACGGACCGGATCGCCACGACCTGATCGGCGATGTGCGCGGTCGGGGCTTGAGCTTATGCGTCGAACTGGTACGCGACCGTACCACCTTGGAACCAGCCCGGGCCGAGACTGATCGCATTTTAAACCTGATGCGTGATGAAGGCGTGCTAGTGGTTAACGAAGGTGTGCGTGGCAATATCGTGAAAATTCGCCCACCACTGGTGGTTCGCAGGGAGCATGCCGACATGCTTATCAGCGCCCTTAACCGAGCACTCGCACGACTTTAGGGAGTTCTCTGTTGCTGCGGCGGTAATCCATCACTTGGGCGCCGAAGCAAGTTCTTTCGATCAAGCCGTAGTTCGACTCACCTATTGCGCACCATCGACTGGCATTGACCGTCATCATCACATTCCGGTGCCGCTCTTCGGTGATCAATCCAAGGCTGAGATATCAGTGGCAGGATGTGGCAGCTGCTTGCACCCTTCGCTGAGATGCGGCAGCCTTCGCAAAAAGCAGGATCACAGATCATGGAAGACGACGCATCTCGAGGTGCCAACCGCTGGCGCCGTTTCGATGACTGGGACAATCGCCCCTTGAGGCTGGACAATTTCGCCACCGAGGACCCCGCTAACGGTTTCTCGGCCATGAAAGGTGCACGCGACCCTGCTCCGTCCGCCTTGGTAGATAGCGGACGCGTTACTGTCATGGATGGCCTGCCAGAAGACCAGTTCGACATGATCGACCTGTTTATTGCAAGGCATCACCTAGATCCCGCCATGGTCGACCATGCTATGGCAATCCCGTCGATTGAAGTGGCGCGGATGCTGGTGGACATAAATGTTCCCCGTGAGCAGCTGGTGCAGCTGTCTCGCGGCATGACACCCGCCAAGCTGGCCGAAGTAGTGGCACATCTCAACTCCATGGAGATCGCGTTCGCCTATTCCAAGATGCGGGCTCGTGCAACGCCTGGCAATCAGGCACATGTAACAAATGCCAAGGACGATCCTTTGCAACTTGCAGCCGATGCAGCCGTAGCAGTTGCACTGGGCTTCGACGAAATTGAAACAACAATGCGTGTGGCGCGGAACTCTTGGTCGAACGCGCTGGCATGCTGCGTCGGCTCGGTGGTTGGACGCGCCGGAACACTCTTTCAGTGCTCGAGCGAAGAGGCCGAGGAGCTGCAAATCGGCATGGCCGGTTTCACCTCATATGCCGAAACCGTATCTGTGTATGGTACCGAAAAATCTTTCATAGACGGAGACGATACACCTTGGTCTAAGGCTTTCTTGGCAGCCGCCTATGCATCGCGCGGCATCAAGATGCGCTGTACCTCAGGCGCAGCAGCAGAACTGCTGATGGGATATCATGAGTCGAAATCCCTCTTGTACCTTGAGGCGCGATGCCTGTGCATGCAACGCGCCATGGGGGCTCAAGGGACTCAGAACGGTGGTATCGACGGCGCGCCTCTGGCCGCTAGCATCCCGGGCGGGGTGCGCGAACTAATGGCCGAGAACCTTATAGCAGTCTGGCTAGACCTTGAGTGTGCATCCGGCAACGATGCCCGCTCTTCTGAATCGGAGATCCGCATCGGAGCGAAGATTTTGCCGTTCCTGATAGCCGGTTCAGACCTGATCTGCTCTGGCTTCGGCTCCATTCTCAAGTATGACAATTCGTTCAACCCTTCCTCGTTTAATGGTGAGGAACTGGAGGACTACCTCGTACTACAACGCGACTTCGAGGCAGATGGAGGGCTAACCCCACAGGGAGAGGATGCGCTGTTGGCCACCCGAAAGCGGGCCGTCGAGGCACTGTCCGCCGTTCTTGAAGAGCTGGACCTCGCCACGCCCGACGAGGACATGAAGCAATCTGTTGTTGTTGCCTCGGGCTCAGACCAGACTCGCAGTTTTACTGCCGGTCACGCCGGTCGCATGAGCGCCAGCATCTCCGAACGTCAAATATCTGTACTGGATGTTATTCGTGCTCTCAATAAGCGTGGCTTCGGTCATGAAGCGGATAATTTGCTGTTTCTCGTCAAGCTGCGGCTTTCCGGCGATTATCTGCAAACCTCAGCCGTGATCCGTGACAACAGAGTAATATCGGCTATCAACGATCCCAACCGTTATGAAGGTCCTGGTACGGGCTACCGACTAAGCGAAACCCGGCGCGCAGAAATTGCCAATATCCGCGGTGTGCTTGATCAAGGCGAGGTTTTGCGTATAGAGGCCACCTTCCAGCGGGCTGAGGAAGGCCGCATCCGCTATCGCTCCATAGGACCTGCGAAGCACGGAACCATTGCTAGAGAAGTGGTGATCGGCCTGAGTCCTGCGTTTGGCAGCAAGTTATTCCGGACGACTGCCGGCCACCCATTGAGCACTGTTCTGATGGAGATCCAAATCGGGATAGAGGAAGCTGGGGGAACCGCGCGTTTCGTCCGCTTCCTGCACACTGCCGACACCTCCTTCCTGGGTCTCAGCGCAGCGCGGCTATCTGGTTCCGGCATCGGCATCGGACTGCAGGCTAAGGGCACAGCAGTGATTCACCGTAAGGATCGTTTGCCGCACAACAATCTCGAACTCTTCTCAAACGCACCAATCACCAAGCTTGAGCACTACCGGGGTCTGGGACGCAATGCTGCTCTCTACTCAAACGGAGAAGAGCCGGAACCCATTGTGGTGCCGACACGGGGTGAAGCTTTGGGTGCCCGCCATCATGGCCGTGTGGCGCTGATATACGCTATTGAAACAGGCCTTGTGCAGGATGGGGCTGAACCTGAAGAGCTCGTCGTAAACTTCATGGGAGACAGCCGATGACAGGCAAGCGTCCCGGTCTAGTGGATTATCCTCTGGCCGAAACACAGCCCGACAAGGTGCGCGGACTGCGGGGTCGCAGCCTGGAGGATATCAGCCTAGAAGACGTTATGGACGGCACGATCACCATGGAGGACCTGCGCATCACGCCTAGTGCGCTGGAAGCGCAAGCCGACATTGCGGAAGCTGCTGGTCGACCGAACCTAGCGGCCAACTTCCGTCGCGCCAGCGAACTGACCAGCATACCCCAAGAGGTAATCATGGCGACCTACGAACTGCTCAGGCCTGGCCGTGCAACCGAAAAGCAAGAGTTGCTCGATGCGGCGAGTCGTTTGCGCGAAGCGTATGGCGCCAACCGCATAGCAGATTTCATCGAGGAAGCCGCTGAGGTTTATGAACGACGCGGTCTGTACAAGTTCCGCTACTAATTGAGCGCAAGGGAGACGACATGAACTGGAAGACGGCGTACCGGTCCATCTATTACGAGGGCGCACCAGAACCCGAAGATATGATCTTGAAGCCAGAAGAGACCGCGCTTCTGGTGATCGACGTCCAGAACACTTACCTTAAAAGGCCTGATCGAAGCACGTTGTCGGGTCAGGCGCTGGAGTCCTTCGATGCCTGGACGCCATTCCATGACCGAATGCATAATCAGCTGATCCCTCGTACCGCCTCGCTGTTAGAAAACTGCCGAACCAAGGGGGTTGAGTGCATATTCGCCCGCATCGCTACCCACACGCTCGACGGCCGCGAACGCTCACTGTCGCAGAAGATGCCTGGCTGGAACAACCTGTTGCTGCCAAAGAACAGCGAGCCGTCCAAGCTGGTGCCCGAACTTCAGCCAGTTGGCGACGAAATATGCATCATTAAGACAACTGACTCAGCTCTGACTGGAACCAATCTACGGCTTATCCTCCATAACATTGGTATCAAGAACGTGATCTGCTGCGGCATCTTCACTGACCAGTGCGTCTCATCAACGGTACGCAGCCTTGCGGACGAAAGCTTCAATGTAATCGTATTGGAAGATTGTTGCGCAGCCGGGTCCCAGGAACTGCATGACAAGGAGCTTGAAATAATCAACATGATCTATTGCCATGTTATGTCATCAGCCGAACTCAAACATATGATGGATTTGTGATGTCCCGGCCGACGGACGCTCAAGAATGTGTCAAGTCTGGCAGGCCACCGGTCAAGCGCCCCTCTTTTCGATTGCGTCAGGATCTTGCATTCTCTGGCGTCAAGGCTTTTCCTAGAGTTTGAAGACCTGAAACTGGCCCGGGTCTTGCTTAGTCAAAAAGGCGAATTTGCCGATTATTCCGGCCAACGTGAGTGTAAGGCATTAACACGAGGAGGAGATGGTAATGTTCAAAAACAAGTTCTCAAGGCGCAATTTCCTGCAGCAGACTGGTGTGTGGGCGGCTGCGGCTGCTACCGGTGCATTTCCAAAGTTTGCCCATGCAGCTCGTGACAAGGAGCTCAATATCTATTGCTGGGAAGGGTACAACTCTGACGACGTGCTTGACCCGTTCCGCAGTGAGTTCGGTGCCACAGTCCGTGCTGAGGGTCTGACGTCTGACCCGGATGCCGTTAACCGCCTGCGTGCCGGTGAAACCAAGGTCTGGGATCTGATCAACCTGAACAATCCATGGGCGCGCGAGATGATGTATCCGGAAGGCCTCATCAAACCCATCTCGCGGGAACGCTTCGAACCCTTCTATGACAAGATGATGCCGCAGTTCAAGGCACCCTATAGTTGGGCCATGGACAAGGACGGTAAGGACCTGCTTGGCATGGTGCAGCGCTTTGGGCCGTTCTCGTTCGTCGTCAATACCGACAAGGTCAGCCGCGCCACTGCCGAGGACCAAGGCTTCAAACTGTTCCTCGACCCGGCCATGAAGGGTAAATACGGTATCCTCACCTACGACAACTGGAACATTTACCATATGTGCGTGGCAGCGGACATTCACCCGTTCAAAAAGCACACGCCGGAAGAGATGACCAAGTTCGGCGAGGTTGCCAAGCAGATCTTTAACGGCGCCAAGAACCTGACCGATGACTTGGTGCAGATGAACCTGGCCCTGATCAATGGCGAGATCGATGCCTACTTCACCGGCGGCACCTATACGGCCTCGCCGGCTCGTCTCGATGGTGCGAAAAATGTGCGCGGCATCACTCCAAAAACCGGCCCGATGGACGGCAAAGGCGGCATCGTCTGGATCGAGCTCACCTCCGTAGTGAATAACCCGGATCCGTCAGGGCTGGCTGAGGAGTTCCTAGCCTATGTACAGCGTCCTGACGTGTCAAAGAAGGTGGCGTTTGCTGAAGGCACCTACAACCCGGTAACGCAGATGGGCGACAAGACCGTTCTAGACACCTTCTCCGCAGAAGAACTCGACGCGATACAATGGGATTCGCTTGAGGAGGAGATGGCCAACTCTGTCGACTACGATATCAACCCCGACTATGCCGAGATGTACGAACTATACTCGGCAGCCAAGCGTGAGCGCGAGGGTTGATCAGTCGGGCGTTCACTGAAAAGCAATAACGGGAGTCCCCATGAGCGACGGTAGCCGGCCTTTTCTGAAGCTGGTGGATGTAACTAAAAAATTCGGCAATTTTACTGCCGTACGCGACATCAACTTGGCTATTGGCGAAGGCGAGTTCTTCACGCTCGTGGGGCCTTCTGGCTCGGGCAAGACAACGATGATCCGCATGTTGGTGGGTATGGAACAACCCACCAGCGGCGAAATGCGATTGAACGGCCAGTTGCTCAATGGCGTTCCGGCCAACAAGCGCCCGACCTGCATGGTGTTCCAGTCTCTTGCCTTATTTCCCCACAAGACGGTGGGCGAGAACATTGAATTTTCTCTGAAGATAGCCGGGGTTGACCCGGCCTCCCGGCGCAAGCGAGCAGAGGAGTTGCTGGCCCAGCTGCGTCTGCCGCTCGACTATTACGACAAGGGCGTCAACCAGTGCTCCGGCGGCGAACGCCAGCGCGTCGCACTGGCACGTGCGCTCGCTTTTGACCCGCAGATCCTGTTCTTCGATGAACCGCTGTCCGCGCTGGACTTCCGGCTGCGCAAGACACTCGAGAAGGAACTGAAGGACATTCACCGCGAAACCGGCAAGACGTTCGTTTACATCACCCACTCTTTGGAGGAAGCGATGGTGATGTCGGACCGCATCGGCATCATGCGCAATGGAGAGATCGTCCAGGTGGGCACGCCCAGTGAGATTTATAACAAACCGTGCGACAAGTTCGTTGCCCAATTCATGGGTGAGGTGAACACAATCGAGGTCGAGGATGCCGGCAAGGACACTGTGCGCAGCGTAGTAGACGACGCGACCTACACGGTGAAAGGCAAGCCCACCGGCTTCAGTAAGGGCTTTCTGATCATCCGGCCCGAGGTGATGAAGATTGGCAAGGCGGCTGTCCGTTTGCCAAACAAGCTTAAGGGCGTGGTTTTCAACGATTATGCGTTGGGCTCGCGCATCCAATACCAGGTCCGCCTATCCAATGGCGAAAACTGGCTTATCGAACGTCTGCAGGATGAACCATTCGAGGGCAAGGTCGACGATATGGTCTATATCGGGTGGCGCGCCCAGGATTCCATCCTGGTGAGCGAGTAATACCATGGCCCGTTTGCTGCAATGGCTGAAAAATCCCGGGGTTCTCTCGGCTATGCCTGCGTCATTGTTCCTGCTTGTAGGTTTCGCAGGCCCGCTACTGATGGTGTTGGGCTACAGCTTCATGCCGCCCAAGACATTTGCACTCAACAGTATGCCAACACTTGAAAACTTCGTCTCAGTAATCAGCCAAAGCTATTATCTGTCTTTCCTTTGGTCGCTCTTTCTCGCGGCTCTCACCGTGCTTTTGCTGTTCCCTATCTGCTACCCGATCGCCTACGGTATGGCCAAGTTATTTGGCAAGTGGGCCAATCTGGTTACCGCAGTGATCGCCCTTCCGCTGCTGATCTCAGAGAATATACGCCTGTTTGGGTGGGTGCTTCTGCTGCTCAAGAACGGCATCATCGATGGTGCCATGCAGTCGCTGTTCGGCCTGCCTCTTTCCGGGATGCTATATACTATCCCGGCGATTTTGCTCGGCCTGGTCTACGTGTACTTGCCATTCATGTTGTTTCCTATGGTGATCGGCATCTCGATGATCCCAGACACGCTGAAGGAGGCCGCTTTCGACCTAGGCGCTAGCCGCTGGCAGGTATTTCGTGAAGTTGAGCTTCCTCTGGCGATGCCCGGTATTCTGATTGGCAGCATTCTGACCTTCATCCTGGCGCTTGGTTCACTTGCAGAGTCCAAGATCCTTGGCGGCCAGGTGATTGTTATGATCGCGGATGATATCGAGAGTTCCTTCACCTTCGCTCAGAACTGGCCAAAGGGTTCTGTGTTGTCAGTATTGTTGATCGGATTGTCGGGACTGATCGTCTATATCCTGTTCCGTCGCATTGACCTCGACCAAATCATCGGCCGGAGATAGCGGCATGAGCGCAACCCAGTCGAGCAAGCTGACGAGAACGCTGATCTGGCTGTGGACAGGCGCGGTACTGGTATTCCTGTATATGCCGATGCTGGCTGTGGTACTGGCCTCGTTCTCGAAGCAGCGCTATTTCCGCTTTCCGATAACCCGTTTCACAACGGAGTGGTACAGCAAGACACTGGAGTCGCTGTCGGTGCGCGATCTGCTGTGGACCTCTCTGTCCGTCGCCGCGCTGGTGACAGTGTTCTCCGTGGTGCTGGCGTTCTTCGGCGCGCTGGCATTTGCCCGCTATGACTGGAAGGGGCGTAAGCTCTACCAGAAGCTGGTGCTGTTGCCGATCTTTTTTCCGCAAGCCGTGCTTGGGCTTGCCCTGCTGCTATGGTTTTCCGCCCTTGGCGTCATAACCAGTTGGCAAACCGCTGTATTCGCGCACATGATCTGGATCGTGCCGATTGTCATTCTGATCATGTCGATCCAGGCCTACAGCTTTGATCCAGCACTTGAAGAAGCTGCCTTTGACCTTGGCGCAAGCCGCTGGCAGGTACTAAGGGAAGTCACCCTGCCTATACTTGCCCCCGGCATTGTCTCGGGCGGCATTTTCGCCTTCCTGCTGTCATGGGGTAACTTTCCTCTGTCGCTGTTTTCCACCGGCGCAGATTCGACCGTGCCCGAATGGCTCTATGCCAAAATGGTGTCGGGCTACACGCCCATGGTGCCAACACTCGGCTCGCTCACCATGTCGGCAGCCGCATTGCTATTAGTGATCGTCTACCTTGCCTGGCTTGCTGCGAGTGTGCGGAGGAAGCGTAATTCTGTGCCCACCGATAGTTAGCCGTCACACGTCTGAAGAGGAGGAAACCAATGCTAACATCCATCAAGGGAAAATCCGTCATCGTTACTGGTGCCAGCAAGGGTATCGGCAAGGGTATTGCTCGGGTATTTGCGAACCAGGGTGCCAAGGTGATGATCGTTGGACGTGATGCTGGCGCCGCCGCCGCTACGGCGAAGGAGATCGGCAACGACGCCCAAAGCTTCCCTGCCGACGTAGCAGACTGGGATCAGAGCCAGGCGATGGCTAAGGCCACCGCAGACGCCTTCGGCGGGATCGACATCCTGTGTGCTAATGCCGGCGTCTATCCTCAAACCAAGATCGAGGAGATGGACCCGGCCGAGTGGGACCAAGTCATGGCCACCAACCTGCGCGGCAATTTTCTGTCGGTTAAGGCATGCCTGCCGTGGCTCAAGAAATCAGGTGAGGGCCGCGTAGTGCTGACATCCTCCATCACCGGTCCGCAAACCGGCTTCCCGGGCTGGTCGCACTACGGCGCCACAAAGTCCGGCCAACTCGGCTTCATGCGCACTGCCTGCATCGAGCTCGCCAAGTATGGTATCACGGTAAACGCAGTATTGCCGGGCAACATTATTACCGAGGGTCTCGAAGGCTTGGGCGACGACTATCTGAAGACCATGGCGGCTTCCATCCCGCTGAAGAAACTCGGCCGCGTCGAGGATATCGGCAACGCCGCGCTGTTCCTTGCATCGAGGGAAGCCGGTTACATCACCGGCCAGACGATCATCGTTGATGGCGGGCAAATCCTGCCGGAGTCACTCGAGGCTATTGAACAGGCCTGAGACATCACGACTGCCGAAGGGCCTCGCGGACTGTGCTTGGCGAGGCCCCTGTCCACCGCTTGACCGCGCGCGAGAAGGCCGATAGTTCGGAGTAGCCGAGCAGGAGCGAGATCTCCGAAATGGGCAGTTGGCGCTGGCGCAGGTAGCTCATAGCCAGCTCGCGCCTCAAATTCTCAACCAAGTTTTTGAACGTCGTGCCATTTTCGGCCAATTCGCGCTGGACCGCACCAGGGGATACTCGAAGTTCGCGTGCCATGTGCTTTAACGACGGATAACCTGAAGCAAGACCTGAACGAATTGCGCTCGATATCTGATCAAACAGCGTCATGGGCCGATTGTAGGTGTTCGATAGCTGCACAAGGCAATTGCTCGACAACGCCATGAGGGTAGGGTCACTTGCCGGCATCAACCGAGACAACAGGTTGTCGCGGAAGAGCAATGCATTGGTCGGTTGAGAAAAATAGACCGGCGCATCGAAGGCTCGAGAATGCTCGGAATGGCTATCGGGCCGCGGGTGTTCGAAATGTACTTCCTGCGGCGCCCAGCCCGACCCGCATGCCTCTCGGATCAAATTCAGGAACATACCGAGCGATAGTTCCGCATCCTGGCGCCGGTCGAGGATACCGCGCGAGCCGATCTGGTATTCAAGCCGAAGCAGAACATTGCTGTCGCGACCCAACGACATAACCGACTGCCCCTGGTGGTAGCCGAACAGCCCCACCATGTTTTCCAGCGCGCTGCCGAGCGTCGGAGCAGAAACCATGGCATAGCCCCACAGGCCGAGATCACGTGGCTGGAACTGGTTCCCGAACCACAGCCCAAAATTGTCGCACCTCGTTCCCTTCGAAGCTTCCTCAAGCAGCCGACAGAATTGACTTAGCTTCAGCTTCAGGATGGGCGAACCGGTCATCTCGGCCGCGATGCCGGAATTGCCGAAAATGGAGTCGATGTCGCCGCCACCGCGCTCGATGTAGGCAACGATGCCGGTTGCAGCTGCCGCCAAGATTACCGGGTCATCCCCTCCCGTTCCAGGACAGATAGTCTCGGCGACCAATTGAATTGAATGCCGTCCCATACCCGAAATCCTTCCTGCGGATACCTCGGCCGCTCTGTAGAAAGACACGTTCCGTCAACCTGACCCTCGTAACAATCGCGAACCAAGGCGATGCTGAACTGTGGCCGTCAGGTTGTCATCAGCTCTACGCCGGCATCACCCATTGCCTCCAGCAGTTCCCCTTCAGGATCGGCGTCCGAAATCAGCGTCACAGTTTGGCTCCAAAGGCCGTAGACGGTCAGTGAAGGACGATCGAACTTACTGTGGTCGGCAAGCACGAAGGTATGCGCTGACCGGCGCATCATCGCGCCATAGATCAGCCCCGGCCCCATTGCGGCATCATTCGGCCCTTCAACGGTCAGGCCCGATGCTCCGAGATATGCCTTGTTTGCCCGGAACTTAAGCAACTGCTCGACTGTGTCCGCCCCGTGAATTAACCCTTCGCGACCATCGTACTGGCCCGGCAGCATCAGCACTCGGATCAGCGGCGAAACTGCAAGTGCCATGGCTATGCTGAAGGAATGGGTGATCACTGTCATCGGAAGATCAAGAAGCGCGGCGCGGCGGGCGAAGTGCAGAGTGGTCGCGCCGCCGCCGATCATCAGGATGTCGTTGGCCTCCAACTGCCTCACCGCGAGCCCGGCAATCTTCTGGCGCTCGCCGATCATAAGCGTCTCGCGCTCGCTGATGCCTGGCTCGTAGGCCACCGGACGCATTGCGCCGCCATAGGTGCGGTTGACCAGGCCGCGCTCGTCTAGGTCAGCAAGGTCACGCCGAATGGTTTCCGTGGAAACACCAAGTCGCTCGGCCAGTTCGTTTACCCGTATCGCCGGATAGAGCTTCAGATCGGCAACGATCTGTTCTTGGCGGTTCTGCTTGCCCGCAGGGCGCTGACCGGAATCTGCCATGTTCCACATCCAATCGACCAGATTCCCTCTCTGATAGCGCCTAGATGATGGGAATTCAACATAAAATGATCACTTTACAACATATAAAAGTTAGATTATGCTCTATTCATGTTGGAAGTCGGTCAGAGGTGTATCCATGTTTGATTACGGACTGTTCCGCTTCAAGGACAAGCAGGACCTGTTCAACAAGTCGATCGAGTACTGGAATCCGGACAAGACAAAGTTCTGGCAAAGTGTCGGCGTCGACCTCGTGATCGATCGCCGTGAAGGCTACAGCCTGTACGACATGTCGGGCCGCCGGCTGATCGATCTTCACCTGAACGGCGGCACGTACAATTTTGGCCATCGCCACCCGGAACTGGTCGAAACGCTGAAGGGGGCTCTGGACTATTTCGACATGGGCAACCATTGGTTCCCGTCCGTCGCACGCGCCGCACTCTCGGAATTGCTGGTCAACACCGCGCCAGGCATGAAGTACGCCATCTTCGGCGCCGGCGGTGCGGAAGCAGTTGAAATCGCCCTAAAGAGTGCGCGCTACGCTACCAAGCGGCGCAAGATCGTCTCGATCATTAAAGGCTATCACGGGCACTCAGGCCTATCAGTTGCCACAGGCGACGAGCGATTTACCAAGATTTTTCTGGCCGACCGTCCAGACGAATTCATCCAGGTGCCATTCAACGACGTCGACGCCATGGAACAGGCGTTGAAGGCCGGTGACGTGGCTGCTCTGATCATGGAGACCATCCCGGCCACCTACGGCTTCCCGATGCCGAAAGAAGGTTACCTTAAAACCTGTCGCGACCTGTGCACAAAGTACGGCACCGTCTATATCGCTGACGAGGTTCAGACTGGTCTGATGCGGACCGGCGAGATGTGGGGCTGGCAAGCGTACGGCATCCAACCTGACATGTTCGTCACTGCCAAGGGTTTGGGTGGTGGCATTTACCCGATCTCTGCCGCTGTGGTGAACGAGAAGTGCGGCGGTTGGCTAAAGGAGGATGGCGCGGCCCACATCTCCACCTCCGGCGGAGCCGAGCTCGGCTGCATAGTCGCGCACAAGGTGATCGAGATGCTGCAGCGACCCCAAGTCATATCCAACGTTCATTCAGTCACCAACTTCTTTGCTGACGGTATGCGCGAGATGATGAATTGACACTCCGACATCTTTGTCGGCATCCGCCAGAAGGGCGTGGTGCTAGGTCTTGAATTCGACCATCCCGAAGGCGCGGTTTCTGTTTCGCGAGCGCTTTATGAACATGGCGTATGGGCGATCTTCTCGTCTCTCGACAAGCGCGTCCTCCAGTTCAAGCCTGGTGCCTTGCTGACCGCCGACATGTGCCAGGAAATTCTTGACCGTTTCGATGCCGCCATGCCCCGTGCCCGGGAGTTGATCCACCAACTGCCCAAAGCCGCATGACCAAGATGTGGATGTGAAACCATGCCTGAAACCCACCATGCTCCGCTAATGAAGGTTCCTGACGCCGCTCTGGAGACGGCGCGCATGAAACTCGACCGCGCCCGCTGGGCGGCGAGCAAGCTAGCCCGCATGAACCGCGAAACTATCATGAAGATTGTCGATGCCGTTGCGGCAGCAGGTCATGCCCATGCGCGTCGCTATGCCGAACTGGCCGTTCAAGAAACCGGCTATGGTGTTGTCGACCACAAGGTGATGAAGAACGAAGCCTGCTCAAAGGGTATCGTGGACCTCTATCGTGATCGGGATTACGTGACACCGCGCATTGATACAGCCCGCAAGATCGTCGAATTGCCCCGCCCAGCCGGCGTAGTCCTCGCCTTGGTTCCGGTGACCAACCCTGTTGCCACGGTGTTCTTCAAGACACTGCTGTCGCTGATGACACGCAATGCGATCATCCTAAGCCCCCATCCCGGTGCCAAGGGTGTGTGTGCCGATGCGGCCCACCTTCTGGCGGACGCCGCCAGCAAGGCCGGCGCACCAGATGGCGTCATACAGATAATTGAGGAGCCCGACATTCCGCTCATCGAGGCAATGATGCAGGATGAAAGGATCGACCTGATCGTCGCCACCGGCGGCCCTGCCGTGGTCAAGGCCGCATATCGTTCGGGCAATCCGGCGCTCGGTGTCGGCCCCGGCAATGCTCCGGTGCTTGTTGACGCAACAGCTGACCTGCCCCAGACGGCCAAGCGGATCGTGGCGTCCAAGTCGTTTGACAACTCGATCCTGTGTACCAATGAATCGACCGTTCTTGCCTTCGCGACCATTGCCGATCGGCTGCTCGATGAGATGAAGAAGGCAGGGGCTCACATCTGCACCCCCGAACAGGTGGAGATGGTGCGCAAACTGCTGTTTGCCGATGCCGGGTTCAATACCTCGATGATCGGCAAGGATGCAGCGGCCATTGCCCGCGCTGCCGGCTTTTCAGCCGAAGGCGCAAAGATCCTTGTGACGCCTGTCAGCCTGGTGCAGCCGGAAGAGAAGCTGGTGCGTGAAAAGCTCTGTCCGGTGCTTGCCTTTGCCCGCGTCGATGCTATCGAACAAGCCATTTCCTGCGCCCGCTCGATGATGCGCAAAGCCGGCCGCGGTCATTCAGCAGCCATTCACTCGAGAAGCGAGGAGAATATCCTGGCTTTTGCCTCGGCTGTCCCTGCCCTACGGATCGTCGTCAATGCCGGCTGTTCGCTGGGCGCCTCTGGCTTCGAGACCAATCTCGGACCGTCGATGACAATCGGCACCGGGTTCACCGGCGGCTCCTCGATCGGCGACAATCTGACGCCCGATCACTTCGTGCACTATGCCCGCATTGCTTACAACAAGGAGGCCGCTGAGGTTTTCGGCAAGTTCGAAGGGCTCGATCCACTGGCTCTGCCGCGCGCCAGCATGGCACAACCGAACCTTTCCGCAATAAGCGGTGGCGGCAGTGCCGATGCTGACGCCATGCGCCGCGAATTGCGCCGCATAATTCTTGAGGAGCTGAGCGCCGTTCTTGCGGCCTGATGATGACCCATGGCAACCCTTCGCTCCTTCATCTTTATCGACCAGCTTCAGGCGCAGACCATGTGTTATCTCGGCACGTGGATCCGCGGCTCGCTGCCCCGCACTGGAATGGCAGCACAGATCATCGAGGTGGCTCCGGGGCTCGACATCGAGCCGCTGACCGATACCGCGCTGAAGGAAGCCGATGTCAAGGGTGGCATCCTGGTGGTTGAGCGCCAGTTCGGTTACCTGGAATTTCATTCCCGCTCGACATCAGCCGTAAAGGCAGCCGCTGAAGCCGTGCTGCGACACCTCAAGGTGACGGCGGCGGAAGCCATGAGGCCAAAGATCCTGGCATCAAAGATCGTCACCCGGATCGACCCCCTGCATGCCTTCATGATCAATCGCAACAAGCTGGGCTCGATGATCCTTGCAGGCGAAACCCTATTCGTGCTGGAGACCGAGCCTGCAGCTTATGCCATCCTCGCCTGCAATGAGGCAGAGAAGTCTGCCAACATCAAGATCGTCGACTACCGCATGATTGGTGCAACTGGAAGGCTTTATCTTTCCGGTTCGGAGTTCGGAAGTGCGCGCCGCCGCATCTGCGGCCTGCCAGGCACTGGAGCTTGTATCATGAGTGAAGCTGAACTGAGAGCTATGGTCCGCGACCTGCTGCGCGAAACACTTGGCAAGGCAGCCGGCAGACATTCACCCACAACACCGAACCAGGCCACAGAAGCGATACGCATCGCAACCGATGCCGATCTTATGGCCTTTGTACAACGCCTGATACGGATGCTGGATGATCCCCGTAACGGACAGGCGGTTCGTACTGGCTCGCTGAAGTTCACCCTTGCTACTGCGCCGGCAACAACAGTCACCACCACCCACGCCCCAACATCCATCACAGCGATTTCACCCGCCGCTGTGCTCGAGGGAACCGTCACTGAGGCACGCGTCAGCAAGCTGGCCGGATCGGGCACCCTGGTGCTGGCGCCGGGCGCTGTCATGACCCCACTTGCCAAGGATCGCGCGCGGGCCCTGGGCCTTAAGATCGAAAGGAAACGCTGATGCTGTACGCCACGGTATCTGGACGCATTTGGTCCACCAAGCGCCTGCCGGAGGTCCCGGCGGGTTCCATTCTCGAAGTGGTCGTGGACGGCTCGTCGTCCAGCCTGCTTGCCTTCGATCCGCTCGGTTGCGGAGAAGGTGAACGTGTCATGGTGGCAACGGGCTCCGTTGCCGCCGCATGGTTCCCGGGCAATGCCCCGCCCATCGATGCGCTGATTATCGGCATTGTGGACGAGGCCGCCAAGCCTGCCGGAAAAACGAAATAGCTGAACTGACAGGAGGATAAGATGTCGAGCAATGCTATCGGAATGATCGAGACCAAGGGCTACGTGGCTGCACTCGCCGCCGCCGACGCGATGGTAAAAGCCGCCAACGTAACCATCATCGGCCGCGAGGAAGTGGGCGATGGACTGGTTGCCGTTGTTATCAATGGCGATGTGGGTGCCGTGAAGGCGGCTACTGAAGCCGGTGCCGAGGTTGCCGGACAGGTCGGCCAGCTGGTCTCCGTGCACGTGATTCCGCGTCCGCACGTCGACGTGTCGAAGCACTTCATCGCAGTACCTGGCAAATAGGCCGTGTAGCCTGAAGGGAGGTCTGTCGTGACTTCAGCGAAACGTTCTCCGGCTGCTGCCGCGGCCGGTGACGGCCGCTCCGTGCCGCGTGGCGAGCTGCGTGTCTACCTCACGGTCGAGGATCTGCAGCCGCAGTTCGCCGCCTACATGGGCACGCCAACCCGGGCACGTGGTTACCCGCCACTCGCGGGTCAGCATGCCCTGATCATGGAGGTGGCACCCGGCCTGATGATCGAACGGGTCATCGATATCGCACTCAAGGCAGACCCTGATCTCGAGCCCGGCATCCTTTTCGTCGAACGCCAGTTCGGCATCCTGGAGCTGCATGGAGATGACAAGGACGCCCTGCTCAAGGTTGGCCGAGTCATTCTCGACGGCATTGGTTTGAGCGAGGGCGACCAGCTCAAGCCGCGCATCCTGTATACGGATGTGATCGAGGACATCTGGGACCAGCATGCGGTAATCATCAACCGCAACCGCCAGGCGTCGATGATCATGCCCGGCGAAACGTTGTTGATCTGCGAGATGGTGCCGGCATTGTATGCAGCTATTGCCGCCAATGAGGCAGAGAAGGCCGCACCTGAGCTGACCCTCGTCGATGTGCAGATGATCGGCGCAGCCGGGCGCATCTACTTGTCCGGTCGGACTGACAAGGTGATCAATGCGCGTGATCGGATCGAGAACGTCCTGTCCTCAATCGGGGGTCGGGACGCCTGACCGTCCCGACCTGCTGTCCCCTGTCAATTTGCGCTGTTCTGTTGTCAAGTCCACCTCTGCGCTGGCAAATAGCCTTCAGAGGTTTTCAAGACGAGAGGCAACCAATGACAGAGGAAATGACATCCACCACCGAGTTCGACGCCCTGCCCCATGAAGAGCAACTCAAGCTGCTGGCTGAGCTGAGCCGCAGCGCGGTAAAGCTTTACGACCTGCCGGCGAGCTGTTCTGTAGACCTGATCAACCTGTCCGAGAACGCCACCTACAAGGTGGAGAATCTTTCAACCGGGCATCGATGGGCCTTGCGCGTGCATCGCGATGGCTATCATACCGATGCCGCCATCAGGTCCGAACTCGCCTGGCAGCGGGATTTACGCGAGAAAAAAGTCATCATAACACCGGCCGCGGTACCTGGGCTCGACGGAGACATCCTTCAGAAGGCCTCCCATCCGGCTATGCCGCGCCCGCGGAATGTGGTCCTGTTCGACTGGGAAACGGGTTCGGAGCCCGGTGTCAATGAGGACCTTCGCGCACCGTTTGAGGTTCTCGGCGAGGTGACCGCCCGAATGCACCAGCATGTGCGCAGCTGGCAGCGCCCTGCATGGTTTGAAAGGCTCACCTGGGACTTCGATACCAGCCTTGGCGACAGACCACATTGGGGCTGCTGGCGTGACGGCATGGGCATCGACTCCGCTAAACAGGACCTGTTCGGTAAAACGGTCGAGCTGATCGGCCAGCGTCTCGCAGCCTATGGCAAAGGTGATAATCGCTTCGGCCTGATCCACTGCGATCTCCGGCTGGCGAACTTGCTTGTGGACGGCAGCGATGTGAAGGTGATCGACTTCGACGACTGCGGTTTCTCGTGGTTTATGTACGACGCCGCCACACCGGTTTCCTTCTACGAACACCTGCCGGAAGTGCCGGATCTCATTCGCCACTGGTTGATTGGCTACCGGCGGGTGATTGATCTTTCTCAGGCTGACGAGGACGAAATCCCGACCTTCGTGATGCTGCGGCGACTCCTGCTGGTTGCCTGGATCGGAAGTCACTCGGAGACCGAACTCGCCCAATCCATGGGTATCGAATACACCGAGCAGACCGTGGACCTGTGCAAGAACTATATGCGCAAGTTTGGCTGATGAACTCGTCTGGCCGTTCAGCTTGCACGCTCAGATGACGGTGCAGCTCACCGTGATAAGGAAGCGGTGAACTGAACCTTGCAAGCGCGCATATGGCTGCCAGTGAAGAGGCCTAGGACAACATCGTTACCGGGCTGCATCTTCCATAATCGCCCATTATGCGAAGGCTGACTTCGCGTCGGACACCGGACATCCTGGGCGGCATTGCGGGAAGCTTGGATTGCGCCCCTTCCAGGCGGTTTATTGATCACAACTGCACTGGCAGCCAGATCAGGACGACCATTAGGCTGAGGTCGTCGAACTGCTGGATTGGGCGGAATGCGGACAATCGCTGCGACAGCGAAACAACGACTGCTTTCGGGAGCGAAGCAGACATTCCCGGCGACAACCAAAACCTTCCGCTTCTGACCCCAAGCGGACATCGACGAGTAATCTTAGAATGGGTGGTTCGCTCTGAAATGCCCTGAGGGCTTCGATGCTTGCTCGCGGTGAAGGCCCGAGGTACGCAAAAGCACTAATATATTTTGCATCCATATCGTGGAAGCATAATATTATGCCTGTCCCATGAGAGCTTGGAGATAATTTCGGCATTGAACGAAGGCGCGGTATCAATCAATACGGCAACCTGGTCAGGCAGATCTGCAGCCAGTGCTGCGCTGCGTCCGCTCATGTTTCGTCGCACGAACAGTTTTGAGCTGTCAGATCTGGAAATAGGTAAAGCAAGTGTCCGCAATAATCTCTTTGTTCGTCGAGACATATCCCTCGCACATATCATCTCTACAGGACATCAGGTAAGAGTCGAAGAGACTGATCAACTCACTTACTTGAAAGTCCATCAGGGCCAAGCTGAAATCGCGATCGGCGACAAGGTGGTTATCGCAAGGGCAGGTCAAGGAGTGCTGCTTGGGCCTGGCCCCAGAAAGACTAAAGTCGAAAAGCACAAAGCGGCAAGTTACGAAGCCACGGCGCTGCTGCTTCCCAAGAGTCTGCTGTCAGATCTCGACCTTGACTTAGATGGTCGAGTACTCGGCAAGTTGCTTGATCAGATTAGTGGCGAATTTACTCCTGTCTCCGATGCTACTGAGCAGTTAGACGGCTGCATGTGGTACACGACCCGCCACTTACTTGGCGGGACTTCAGCCCCACTGAGTGTTCCTGTGGCAAAGTCGGCCGAGGAGCTTCTGGTTAACCTGTTTAGTGAAACCATCTTGGAAATTCTTCGACATGGACAACCGGTCACCTTTTCCGGAAACCTGAAGAAAGTCCGGGAGGCGGAAGAGTTTATGCGAGCAAACTTGCATCAGGGTCTTCAGCTGGCAGATTTGTCTAAGGCTGTGGGTGTTTCGGCCCGTAGTCTTCAGATTGCTTTTCAAGACAGTCGTGGCATTTCGCCAACGACCTCGTTGCAACGCATAAGGCTTGAGGAAATCCATCGACGCCTAGCAGATAAAGCCAACGACAAGAGCGTGACTGAGATCGCTTACGAGTGCGGGTGGACACACCTCGGACGATTGTCGGCGGCATTTAAGCAACGCTTCGGTCAATCCCCGTCAGTCATTCGGCGCAAGGCACGATCCACGTAGCATCGACAATCTGAACTGCCCAAAAAGAATTTGAGCTCCCTTTGATTAAGCGGAGCGGTTGCGTTTCGCTTTTTGGATAATACTGGCCTTAATTGATCCGTACAGAGACGTCATTCGGATAGTTTTTGCGGAACCGGCAGTTACAATCTACACCCAAGCAGCGGTCTGTACGACCTCTGCATCTTCTTAGCAAAAAGCGATTTTGGAAATCACGGGTGTATTAAGTCTTCACTCCACTGTCAGGTGCACCTGTTGCATCAAGTATAGGATTCCAGACATGAGCAATTTGAACCGACGCAAATTCACTGTTCTCGGCATGACGGCCGTCACGGGTGCGACCCTGCCGTTCACAGGCGCACTGGGCAAGATGACCCAGGGCCGGCAGGTTAACACCCCGGAGAACATGGAGCCCGGTGATTTCACCTGGCATCCTGAACGTTCGCCTTCAGGACCAGTATCCATCATCGTGTCGATCGACGATCAGCGCGTGCACGTCTACCGCGGAGGCATTCGCATCGCGGTATCTACCTGCTCCACCGGCAAGAAGGGGCACACCACGCCAGCCGGCGTGTTCACGATCCTGCAGAAGGACAAACACCACCGGTCGTCGACGTACAATAACGCACCGATGCCCAACATGAACCGGCTGACTTGGAAGGGCATCGCCCTGCACGCCGGCAACCTGCCAGGCTATCCGGCTTCGCACGGTTGCGTACGGCTGCCGGTGAAGTTTTCTGAACTACTGTTCACCGTCACCCATCTTGGCACACCGGTGATCCTGGCCAACAGCCATAGCCAGCCGAAGCAGGTGGTGCACCCGGGCATGGTGCTGTCGGACTATGCCGAGCACGAATTCGAGGAATTGACCGGCAAACACTTCAAGACGGCGGCTGCCCAGCGCATTCCGCAGCACGAGGAAGACCACACCGCCACGTCGATCCTCGTTTCCAGCGCGACGCAGGAGATCATGATCCTGGAGAACGGCAGGATCGTGACTACTGGCAAGGCCTATATCAAGAACCCGGACCAGCCGCTGGGCAACCACGTGTTCGTTCTCGAAAAGCCGCATGATGGCCGGAAAGGGTTGGCCTGGCATGCCATTGGCCATCATCCGAAGGCGAACGCCAACTTCAATCATCCCGAGGAAGGGACCATCAAGCGGCTGGGTGCCGACAAGCCGATCATCGCCGAGATCCAGAAGCGCATGCACCCGGGCCTCGTGATGGTGATGTCGGACATGCCGCTGCACGAAGACACACGTTCAGCGCATGACTTCGTCATTGCCACGACGGCCGAGTCCTGATCAGTGAACGCAAAGCGAGCATCAGCCATGACGTCATTCATCAAGTGGGCCATCGTTGCCACAGCCGTTCTCCCAGCTGCCTTGGTCAGCCAGGCACAGGCAGCACCCAGCTTTGACTGCGCCAAGGCGAGCACACGCGTAGAGTTCATGATCTGCGATCATCCGCGCATTGCCCGGTTGGACAGCGAACTGGCCGATGCCTATCGCATTGCGTTGCGGGACTCACCGTGGGCCTCGGCCAACAGGCGCATTCGGGCAGAGCAGAAAGATTGGATTGCTGAGCGCAACCGCTGTCGGGATCCACGCTGCCTTCGCCAGCTCTACAGGCAACGCATTGCTCAGTTGCGTGCTGAAGTCAGCGGCGGTGGCAATAGCTCTGGTGGGGGAGGTTCCCCAGGCCGCGCGGACGTGGTGCAAGTCAGAGGCGTTGCCAGCAATGATGTCCTGAACGTGCGTAGTGGTCCCGGCCCCAACTACAGGATCGTCGGGGCACTGGGCAACGGCGATACGGTTCGTAACCTGGGTTGTCAGAGCCAGGGCAACTCCCGCTGGTGCGAGATCGAGATGGTGACCGACATGCGTGAACGAGGCTGGGTGAATGCCCGGTTCCTCTCCGGAAACGGGGGATCGTCATCATCCCAGCCCGGCGGTGCCATCAACCACGGCGGTGGTATTCGCACCGCGTGCACCCGCGCGGTGGCCCGGCAGGTGGGTGTCAGCCCGAACGATGTCGTGGTGACGCGTTCAACTATTTCCGAGGGCACCGGACGACATGTTGTTTATGTGGGCGTGCCCTATGGGACAGCTGACTGGGTCTGCGAAGCTGACCGCAATGGCAATGTGGTGAATGTCTTCTTCTCTGGGTCGGGTTGATTATGAATATGGCAGGGACAGTGGAGAAATTACTCTCAAACATGAATGTGTTTTAAATGATTGCTTTTGATATTGATAAGTCATTTTTATATTTGTCAAAATTTAATCAAATCATGAAACTCACACCTTAAAATGGCATAAATATTTAAGAGAGACTAGAATAACCGAGGAGGCCGCAATGGGTGTTTGGGATTTCGTGAAGAGCGCCGGCAAGGCGCTTGGCATCGGCAAGGAAGACACACCGCCGAGCGCTGATGAGCTGAAGAAGGAACTCGACAGCTACAATCTCGGCACCGAGAAGGTGAAGGTCGAGGTGCAGGGCGACAAGGCCATCGTTACCGGGGATGTGGCCGACCAGTCGGTGCTGGAAAAGGCGATCATCGCGGTGGGCAACACGCTGGGCGTATCGAAGGTGGAGAGCAAGCTCACCGCGCCGGACCAAAAAGACCCGGTGTTCTACACGGTGAAGAAGGGCGACAACCTCTGGAAGATCGCCGAGAAGCATTACGGCAAGGGCAAGGGCCGAAGTACAACGTGATTTTCGAGGCCAACACGCCGATGCTGACGCACCCGGACAAGATCTATCCGGGCCAGGTGTTGCGCATTCCTGAGCTGTCGGAAGCCTGAAACCATCTGACTTGTCGCTCTGAGCCGGTATCTATCGGTTCAGATGACTCACAGACAACGGAGACATCGTTATGGAAAGTGCAGTTGGATCGGGAGTTGGGTTGCTCATAGGTCTGCTGATCATGGTCGTATTCGGAGCGATCGTGGGCTGGCTGGCGGGGCTGGTTGTTAAAGGCAGTGGCTACGGCCTGGTCGGCGACATCATCATCGGCATCGTGGGCGCCAACATTGCCGGATGGCTTTTTCCAGCGATTGGCATGCCGATCGGCAACAGCATAGTAGGGGTGATCATAGCCGCGGTTGCTGGCGCAGTGATCCTGCTGTTGATCATCAAGCTTGTCCGAGGGATGGCTGCGTAAGGCCGAAAGGCTGAGTGGGCGGAACACCATCGCATGCAAACGATCTGCACCATCATCGTTGCCGCCTTCGCAATCGCCTATTTGATCGCCTTGGCTCTATTTATCATCGGGACCTATGGCCTGTTTGGCAGCCCGTCCGGGCCGCTGGCCGGGGTCTTCCTCGTTCCGCTTGGTGTTCCTTGGATATTCATGCTGGACGGAGTTTCGGAAAGCCTGAAGCCTTGGGTGGGTGTCTTGGCACCAGGTGCCAACCTGGCTCTTCTCTGGCTGATTTGCAGAACGCTTCGGCGTCTCGTGGCGTGAAACCAAGTGCTAGGGAGACAGAGATGAGGGCGTCGCCCAAACTAGCTATTGTGGCTGCATTCTTCGCTTTTGCCTTGCCTGCATTGGGACAGGCTGATCCCGCCGTGCCCGCGGCACCAGAAGATGGAGGCCCGCGGCACTGGGAGGTTTCCGGTGTGAGATCCGGGCTGAACTTGCGGGAGCAGGCTTCTACATCATCGAGAATTGTTCTGACGTATACGCCCGGGACCATCCTGGCGAACCTTGGCTGCCAGCAAGCAGAGGGGCGGGTGTGGTGCGATGTTCAACAGTTGGGCGGTGGAGCGCGTGGCTTTGTTTCAGCGAAATACCTGAAGCCAGCAATGGCGCCCGATGGCAGCGTCCCGACCGGTCCCGATGACTCGGCATTACGGGCTGGAAAGGGAGAGTTCGATGCAACGGGGAAGATTCCGTGTGCGCAAGTCCGGGGACAACCGATGACACAGTGCGAATTTGGGGTCGCGCGTGCCGGTAGTGGTTACGCAACAGTCATTGTCACCAAGCCCGATGGCATGACCCGCGCCTTGTATTTTGTCCGTGGCCAAGTGCTTGGTGCCGACACCAGCCAAGCAGATGGCTATCCGCCGGTGTCTAGCGAGAAAGAGAGTGACCTAAACCTCATCAAGGTTGGTCACGAGCGGTACGAAATTCCGGATGCCATCGTCTTTGGTGGATGAACAGAGGTGAGTTAGAGAAATTGCTATCTGCTGCCAGCACGAAAGTATCGTGGCAGCGTCTCAGGAGAAAGGAAATCCGATGAAAAAGACCTTTATGGCCGTGGTATGCGCATTGGCTGTGGCAGCGGCATCACCAATCGCTTTGGCTCACGACACCGGTCACCGGCATCACCATGGGGCCGATCATTCCACCAAACACGGCCACAGGCATAATCACTCCGATGCTGGTATTGCCATCGCGATAGGTGCCGCCGCACTGATAGCTGCCGCTGCGGCCGCGAAAGCGCATGAGAACAGCGACGTCTACCAGTATCACCATGGCTATGGCAGCCGGGACAATGCGATCGCCGCATGTCTTCACCAAGCTCAGCGGCGGATTGCTCGTCAGGGCGGTTACGGTGTGACCATAAAGAACGTGCGCCGTGCGAACTACACAGGCTCGATATGGGATGTCCGATTGGCGATCAAGTCGCGCTGGCCTGGCGGCGTAAGGCGTAACAACGTGGCTCGCTGTGATGTTGTTGCCAATCGGGTCAGAAATTTCCGTTTACGCTAGTCGAAAACGTTTGGCCTGTCGATCAACAGAACAGCATCGTAATCATCATACGATAACAGTGCGGTCTTGATCGATAACACGTCGCTCAACCAGTACCGAAACATGAACAAAGTCCAACAGTGTGCATTCAGTAGACTTGCACCTGCTCAATCTCAGGGAGCTAACACATGAGATCTCTTCGCGGAATTTTCGCCGCCGCCAGCATGGCATTGCTGGCCGGAACCTCACTGTCGCCAACCGCCGAGGCGCGCATCAAGGCTGGCGTCCTGACTTGTGAAGTGGAGTCGGGCGTTGCGTTCGTCGTCAGCAGCCCACGTGACTTGCACTGCGTCTTCTATGGTCAGAATGGCCGTCATGAGGCCTATGGTGGGCGGATGCAGGAAGCCGGTATAGACATCGGTGTTTCAGGTCGCGGGGTTATCTCCTGGACGGTCATTTCCGAAACCAATCGCCTAGATCGCGGTGCGCTGGGCGGGCAGTACAGCGGTGTTGAGGTGGGGGCAGCAATCGGCGTCGGCGGTACAGGCCGTGTTCTTGTTGGTGGAAACCGGCAATCAATTTCACTGCAGCCCTTGAGTGTCGAAGCACGATCCGGCTTGAACCTGGCGCTAGGTGTTGCGTCAATGAACCTCTACCCGCTGTTTACCGCCTCTTCGAGGCCAAGCCGCGCACCTGCACCCGCAGTGGGACACGACGAAGAGGCGGTCCCTCACCACCGCGTGGTGCCGCATTATGGTTGTGGTTCCTACACGCACCTGCAGGAATACCAGACGCTTTCTGGTCTGGCGCATGCCTGCGGCGTTTCACTTGAGGCATTACTGCAGGCCAATCCGCAGATCTCCAACGTCCGTAATATCTCAGTCGGGGCACTTATTCACATCCCGACCCACGTGAGCCACACCGGTGACAGTCCATGCGGTACGCGCACCATCCTCAATGAAGATGAGGCGCTCGATCATGCGGCCTGGCGGTGCGGCGTCACACTGCATGCCTTGCTGGCAGCAAACCCGGAGGTTCGTGATCTCGATGCTGTGAGAGCGGGGCTCGTGCTGAATATTCCAGAGCGTCGCGAGGCGAGTGCTGCACCACCGATCCGGTATGTGCCGACCGAACGGGACGCAGGCCAACCTGAGCAACCACGGATCAGTCTGAACGAAATGCCTGCAATCGATGAAAGCACTGCAGGCCGGCGGCATGACCGCATGGACGCCCCCGGTCGCTCGCGCGAGCTTGCCCGGCTCGAGATCCGCTGCGAGGAAGCAGCTGCAGACAAGTATGGCATGGACATCGACGGGTTCAGCATCAAGGGCGCCCGACCGGCGGGGAGTGACAGCTACTCTGTATCGCTGAATGCTGATGGTGAGGAAGCGGTTTGCCTTATCGACCGCCGTGGCAATATCCTGTTCCTGTCAGAACTCGGAGGACCTCAGGAAGGCGTGCAAACACGGGTCGCCAGCAGTGCGCGTGCTGACATCCAGTCCAGGTTGACCCAGGACGAGACACTGGAACAGCTTGCGATCTCGGAAACCCGGGAGACGCGCCAGTCCGGACAGATCAAGGGCTACAAGTCGGCCGTTTATGTGTTCGACGGGTATGCCGGTGAAGTCCTCGATATCAGCTTCGATGCCGACAGCAACAGCGCTTACTTCAACGTGGTGAGCGCCGACAATCCTGATGGTGCTGCCATCTACGTCGGGTCATCCGACGATGATCGACAGACACGTCTCACCATTCCGTCAGATGGGCTTTACCTGATCCGTCCTTACTTGGTGAGGGCTGCTGCAAGGCGCAACGAAGAAGCGAATTACACGCTGAGTATTTCGATCGCAAGAATGGGCGAGGCCCAACAGGGCGGGACGACAAGAGCAGCAGATCCCGCCGATGATGGCGGCGGCGCCATGGCGGGCAGCGAGTTGAATGCTGATGATGGTGATGGCGCAATGGCCGGCTCAGAACAGAACGCCGATGATGGCGGTGGTGCCATGGCCGGTAGCAGCAGCAATCCGAACGACGCAAAGGTTCCCGGCACGCCGTTCAACGCCACTGGCAAACTGTCCTGCGTTCGCGATGCCGATGCAGCCGAAGCACAATGCGACTTCGGCGTAGTTCGCAACGGTGACGGAACCGGCTACATCCAGGTTACCTGGCCCGATGGCGGCATGCGGATCATCAATTTCGAGGACAACACGCCTGCCTACTTTGACAAGGCCGAGGCGGACGGCGATGCGAAAATGACCGTCACCAAGTCTGACGACGGTATGTTCGTTGTCCTGATCGGTGCACAACGCTTCGAGTTTTCTGAAGCTGTCATCGTTGGAGGCTAATCCCGGTTGCATTTCAGTCTTATGACTTTAGCCAGGGCGGGCCCAACGCTATTGGCCCGCCCTATATCTTGTAGCTATCGGCTTACTTGCTGCCGGAAATTCGGTTCCTCCGACACGTTATCACATCCAGAATTTGCTTGGATCGGAGTGGTGTATATACGGGGTCTTTCCTTGGAACAGGGCAACAAGTCACTGAATACCGCTTTGCGACGTTGTTTCTTCAAAACCTGGCTCGCCGCTTGGCGGACAGATCCGTTGAGGACTTAGCGTCTAACAGTTTCAAGTTGTGAGCAAAATGTGTTGGCGAAAGACGATCATGTACGGAGGCCACGATGCGACTAACTAGACTTTTGCTGTCGATGGCTATGCTGAGCTCGGTATGCAGCGCAGTTTTTGCCAAGCCCTCACAGGTCCCGATCCCGCGGCCCAAGCCATCCCTCCAATCGGAAACGTCACAGCAATCTTTGCCCTCAACGGAAGAGAAACAATCTACGGCGGTGCACATCTCTACTGACAACGGCATGAGCCAGGCTGACTGCAAAGCTGCCATGGAGACAGCGGGAGCCACGTTCAACTGGATCGGTGAAGCGGAACTCGAAGGCTGTACGGTCGAGCAAGGCGTCGAACTGGTGTCAGTTCAATCCAATGGCTTGCAGATCGAGTTCCCTCAGAAGCCCACGATGTCCTGCACGTTCGCCAAGCGATTTGCCCAATGGACCGCAGAGATTGCGGCTCCGGTTGTCGCGGGACATACAGGATTGACGCTACAGGCGGTTGTTACGGGTCCCGGACTTGTCTGTCGCAACCGGGTCGGTACCAGCTCCACCAAAGTAAGTGAGCATGCGAAAGGCAATGCCATCGACATCGCTGGTTTTACTCTGGCTAACAAACAGTCCCTGACCATCGGCAGCGCAGTGAGGGATTCAGAAGCGCGAGCGCTGACAGCGATGCGGACGTCCGCTTGCGGTTACTTCACCACAGTCCTTGGCCCTGGAGCTAACCCCGCGCACGCCAATCATTTTCATTTCGACTATGGCAAGCACGGTCGAAGCTACAATTACCGCATTTGCGAATGACAGAGTAAGCGGTTGGGCCATGGCAGGAAACGGCACATCTCGGACTCTCCACGCTGCCGCCAAAACAGTCGGCTTTCAGGTGCAAAGCAGACTCTGGCAAACAGGCTCATGTCTTGGCCGCCATTGTTGAACACAGCAATTAACTGACAGTGTTGACCGGGTGACGAAATTCGAACTCACCCCGGCACACAAGCGGCGCACCCGACAGGATTCGAACCTGTGACCTCTGCCGTAGGAGACTTCGCACAAGCATCCGCCAGCCACTCAATCGAACCGTTGCCCGCCTGTTGCATGTGGGTTATAGCTTTGTCCGCAACTGCCTGAGAGCACCCGTAGCTCAGCTGGATAGAGTGCTGCCCTCCGAAGGCAGAGGTCACAGGTTCGAATCCTGTCGGGTGCGCCAATAAAATCAAACACTTATTCTAGCTGAACGCTTGACGTATGGAATGAGTATGGAAAATTGGGGGTGGAATTTCGCCATTTTGAGGTGAAGTGGCGTTGTTTCATGTTCCACAGGGCAACCTTCGTTCTCCCAGCACCTGGAAGCGCTTTATAACGCGCGGGTTCTCTGCCTCATGCACGACCCCGCCCCCGGCTGCTTTTGTCTGATTAGATAGGGTGTGCGGTTATCTAACATTTTGTTTCTTGGCTGAACCCGGCGCTGGAAACCAAAGGCTTAGCTAGCGACGAAAAAGCAGTCGTGGCCTAATACCAACCGGCATTGATCAGTACCGATGCGCCCAGTCACGCAAGCCGATGGACATGATCTTCCAGGGCTGGTCGATGAGGTTGTTCCAGGCCTGACATGACAGAGCGACAATATCGTCGTAGGAGCGGAAGACCCGATTGGACAGCCAGTTGTCACGCAGGTACTGCCAGACGTTCTCAACCGGATTGAGTTCTGGCGACTTCGGCGGCAGGAACAGCAGCGTGATGTTGCCGGGGACCTTGAGTTGCTTCGAGGAATGCCATCCAGCCTGATCGAGGATGAGGACGGCATGGGCGCCGATATCGACCTGGGCACTGATCTCGACAAGATGCGCATTCATGGCCTCGGTATCGCACCACGGCATCACCAGGCCAGCTCCCTTGCCTTTGGCCGGGCAGATGGCCCCGAAGATATAGGCCGATGAAGTGCGCTGGTCCTGCGGGGCTGATGGCCTGGTGCCACGCCGGGCCCAGCGCCGGGTGATCTTGTTCTTCTGCCCGATACGGGCCTCATCCTGCCACCACAGCTCTATCGCGGTGTCGGTCGGCAGGCCACATTGGATGGCGTCGATCTGTTCCGGGAAGCTTTTTTTTTAAAATGCTCTGCCTGCAGCTCGTTCTGGGCATGATGGTGTGGCCGGGCCGACAGCTTGCGGTAGCCCATCGCCTTCAACATCCGCCCCAACGTGCTTTCATCAATGGAGATGCGGTACTCCCGGTACACCCACTGGACCAGGTCCTTCAGGCGCCAGCGCACCACCTCGTCAATCGCCGGGATTGGGCCACGCTCAATCAGCTCAACCAGCGCCTGCCGCTGTGCCTCGTTCAGCTTTGGCACCCGCCCGGGCGCCTTGCCATCCAGCAGGCCATCGGGACCTCTGGCATTGAACCGCACCACCCAGTCACGGATGATCTGCGCCGTGACGCCGCCAACCTTGGCGGCAGCCCGGCGTGAGCCGCCATCATAAATACTCGCCAAGGCCAACAGACGCCGGGTCTGGTTGGCATCCTTCGATGCCCGGGCCAGAACCCTCATATCCGTGGCAGAGAAGTCAGAGCGAAGGGGTGTCGCAGCAACCATGGCAAACCTCCTGTTTGCCACATCGAGTCAGACAATCGCTGATTTGCCTACCCACTTGAGTCAACCACTACGCCGGTTGGTATAAGACCCCACCCCGCGTGCGCGTGAACCTCTGTCGAAACTCTGCCGCCTTTTGCCAACAGCCGCCAGAATGCGCGGAAATCAAAACGTGGCCGTCCAGAAAAAACTCATCACGGAGACGTGGTTAGTTTATCTGCCAAAAACTAAGGACGGAGACGACCATAGTTATTCGGCAAAGGAAGTTGGCGACCAAGCCGGGCTTTCAGAACGTCAGCGCAAGACAGCATCTGCCGCCGAACTGAACGCTGAGGGCGTTCCTACGCCGCGTGGTGGCCAGTGGCATTTGGCATCCGTGCAAAGGCTGGTGAAGCGGCTGGCTAGTTATACGAAACCCCGAGGCGCACTTCCAACAGGTCACTTATGGACCTTAGATTGCCGTATCACGGACTGCGCTAACTGCGCGATTGGCGGTCCTTGCAGCGCAGATACTTACCAGCGCAACTCTCGCTGCATTTGTTGAGTTGAGTTCCCGCTTTGCCGCTACTGATGCATCGATCAATACAGGAGGAGTGAACCGATTGGCAGTTTAACTGCCGGAACACACCGGTCGGTTTTTTCTGGGCCGCGAAGGCCATTGGATTGGCAATAAGGGTTACTGCGACGGCGGAAATTAAGGCCTTAAGCATGGCATCCTCCATGCAATGTTGTGTCTTGGTAGCATATGCCCAAGTTCAAGTCGGGAGAATGGGGAACGGAGACGCTTAGCCCCTTTTTTAGGGGTAAAAATTCCCGCGGATTAAAGGCAGCACTGGTGAGTTGCTTGAGTTGTTCAAGTCGCAGGGAGACCACTATCGAAATTCTCCCACCTGCCAGTTTAATCATCCGACTTTGCTCTTGCCCGCCACTTTGCCCACCGCCGCCGTTGTGCCTCAGCAATGCGCTGCTTGCCTTCGGGCGTCCTTGGCCCCGTGGACATCCCGCCGTGAAATTTGCAGCGGTTCCTGCCCGGCAATGCCCTAGCCCGACATGGGAGACCCCTACGGGTCAGTGCGCCGCATGGTGGCCGCCTATTCATCGTCAGCCAACCGTTCCATTGGTGTTGAATGTCCCGGTTGCACCTGATTGACGTACTGCTCAGCGCCGGGAACGCGGGTAAGGGCAGCAACGGCATCGATCTGTGCTATCAGCGCTTCCGCCTCACGGGTGAGTGGATTGCGCAATCCGCAAAGGCCACGGAGCCTGTTCACCTGCTTCCGGCAATCCCGCATGGCGTCCAGCAATGCGCCATAATCCATCTGGTCAGAACCGGGATGGTGGAATGGGTTGATGGCTTTGCGGGTGCGTCTGGGCATGAAGGCAAACTAGCATACGTTCCTTTTTTGTTCCACAAAGTCGTTCATTGCTTTCCACATCAAGGTTGACTCATTGCAATGCGCCGCAACCCCAAGGAAGCCCGCATTGTCATCGAACAGTGGCACCGGCACTACAACACAGTCAGGCCACACAGTGCCGTTGGCTACAGACCCCCGGGGCCGGAGAGCATCATCCCCATGGATCAACTCCCCCACCATGCACGAACATTCAACCCGGACCACTCAGTGGGGGCAGGTCAATACTACTTCTCTGCTTCCAAAGAGTTTTGCTTGACGCCTGTATCGGCAGCGTTACGCCGTTTACCACGTGTTTTTACCGACAAATTTGATTCAATTTGTGGAATTCGGGAAATTACGTGATCTTGCTAAGTAGACAAGGTCACCCCCTACAGACTTGCAAACCCCTGCAAATGACCTTGCCAGAAGGCCGCCGGGTCCCCCTCCCCGACGGCCTTCGTCGTTCTTGCACTGCGCATACCGTTCGGCAATGGTGGGCCATGTTTGGCCACAGTCCCAACGCGAACGCGATACCGGCCACAGTTGCGACAGATGCGTCAGCAATCTCAATCAAGGCGGATTTTCATACCACCCAGATTGAGTGATGCTTCAAAGCCGACCTGCCGACCTCGCACCGCAAGTTCCACGCCCTTCTCATTTGTCGCGAGGACATTGGTACCGCCGGCACCAGCTGCGGCGGATGCTCCAGTCGTTGCATAGGTACCTTCAATGTCGGAAATTTTGCGTAGGTGCCGGGCAGTTCCGTTCAATGACATTTTCGACATGCCAATCACCAAACCGGCGTTGATGCCGCTCACACTGATCGGGTAACGCTGCCCGTTACAATTTAGCGTTCCCGATCCACTGGCTGCACCAACCACAAATCCACCCTTTGTGATGTTCATACTGATGCGGCACGTCATGGCTTGCGCCGTGGATACGAACATAAGGAACGCAGTGGTTGCTAAGCAGACAACTCGGAGGCGCTGGCTTTTCATTGGGATTTTCCTTCTGACCGTGATTCTTGAAGCACTAACTTTAGCATACAGGATTTGGCGTGATTGAGTCTTGGCAGACGTCAGAGCCGAGCTTTAGGGTTTTGAGGTCAGCAAATCGGGCGCATGGGTTTCTGCCATCCGTCAACGGAAACAGGCGCTCTCCGAAGGAAACGCCCGTGAAAACTACAAGCCTGTGATTCTCTGGTGTCAGGCAGCTACAGCCTTCCGCCTTCGCCACCCTGCAAAGCCAAGCCCGCCAAGGGCTGAGAGTAGCAGCCATGCGCCTGCCGGGAGAGGGACTGGTGCGACGGGTGCGACGGGCGAAACTACTTTCAACTCCACAACTAGCATGGAGTTTCTGGTTGCACCGGATTGTGCATCTTTCAGGAACGATCTTGCCGAGGACCCATCACAGGCCAAGTTCCTCAGATTTTCTTTCGACTTATAGCGGCTTTACAGGAACTCCGAGCGGTATCGCAAGCAACAACACACTTGTTGTAAGCAGTACCTACAGGATATGTTGCGCATTCGCCCAAGCAGTCCGTCGCCTTTTTCGTGCAGCAATTCGCTGTTGTGCAACCAAAGAGCACATCTTTCTTACTCCTTGCTTCAGATAGTTGCGCGAACCCAAACACAGTGACCGCAGATAGCACAAGCAATGCGAAGAAACTTCTCATTTGAAAGTCCTCACAATCAGTGACTTTGTTCCAGTCATCGCTACGACACGACATGCTCCCTGCCGCGTATTGGGAGTAGAGAAATAACGCTCCTGAAATTGGAATGGGTCAACAAGAATGTTGCAGTCGCCGCGCCATGCCATTTGCGGGGTGAAGGCGATTTGCGACCCTCGTTTAACCCCCCCAACGCAAAACAGGCGCTCCGTAGAACGCCCGCGATACCGTGATCCGTGTGTGCCGTCAGGCAGCTACGGCCTTCCGCCTGCGCCATCCAGCAAAGCCAAGCAGACTTTGAGCCGGGAACTTCGTGCGATGGGCTATCGCAAGCTGTCAGCCATCTCTCGCGCATCACTCTTGTGGATGCGGCAGCTTTTGATGCTGAAGCGAGCGCCGGCGGGGAATGCCAATGAAAGTCAATGGTGGTTGCCATTGCGGCAAAATCCGATACGAGGCTGTCGCCCTGTTGACTACTGCATCGCGTTGCCAATGTCGGTGAACGTGGTGGTCAGGCCCGTCTCAATGGCTGGCATCAGGGCGACAAGGGTCAGTCCCGTCGCTGCGGCGATGACGGCGTATTCGATGGAGGTGACGCCAGACTCGTCTTTGAAGAAACGTGCAACCATAACTCTCTCCTTGGGGTTAGGAAGTCTCATTATCCAAAATGGATCAGTTGGCCCCCTCTGGCACACTCCAATGCGGCGGAGGAGGGCCAGAGGGGTGAGCCGCAAGTGAGAGGTTAGTCTCAACATGCAACCTCACCCATGGTTCAGCAAATGCCATGCCATCCAGCCACATGGCGGGAAGCGGCCTCTCTTGATGATTAAAATTCTGCTATCGTTAAATGCTGGCCCGGACTGAACGCAAAGCGCCGCCTCTGCGCTAGCCCGGGCCAGTGTGTTGCGTCCGCTCCAGCCGAATGCGGCTGACAGAGGCTGAAACGCCGCAACATTACTGTCCCGGTAACGCAGTCTGGTGGATGTGTAATTTCACACATTGCAAACGCACACCCCTCAAGCGGACCACCCGCAGAGTTTGACAATGATCCTCTAATACTGCTTTCCGGACGAACGATAGGCTCTCGTTATGAAGCAAATCATGACCTTCGTATCGGGTGGCGCCACGAGCATCTGGCTCCTCCTCTATCTGACTGCTTCAGGTATTCTCGTGAATAGCGCAGGACCTTATGCCGGTGCAGGCCTGGGGCAGAAGCAGATCGACTGCACCTATTTCCACGGCACTGGAATGGTCACCAAAACCCACCTGTATTCGTCAAACGGACTGATCGGCAGGACAGTGTGTCCTCGATTGACGACGCTCGGCTAGTAACCGCGGTCAGCCTGTGGAGCGCCGAAAGGCGCCTGACGTAGGTTGGTAGCCAAGCTGCTCGAAACGCGCGCTGGCGACGTGACCGCGAAGCAGAAACAGGGCAGCTATTGTTTTTGGTTCCTGTTTGCGCATAGGATTTCTCCAATCCTCGCTATTAGCGTTGGACCGGGAAGCCGCTCAGCTCCTGCCCCCACCGGCAGTCGTAGCTAGCGGCTTCTCCTTATTTCAGAACAGCCAAGCAGGTCATTTCGCACGCTGGTCGCGTGACCGGCGAGGTGCGTGGCGACGACGGCAGCTTGGAGGGGAAATCAGGGAAAGCTGCCGTAAACGCCGGGTGGACGACTGCCGCCACGCTAGTGGTATTACGCGCAGGTGGATTTACCAGTTCCATGAATAGCGCGGCGCCCCCGCGATGAACGCCAGCGATAACGTGATTTCAGCCAGCTACAGCCTTCCGCCTGCGCCATCCGAAGCAGCCTAGACCACCAAGGGTGTGGCTACTGATATTTCCACCGGCAAATGCGGTGCGAGTGGCGGCTTTATAGCAACGTCGAAGCCAGCTAGTCTGTATGCGTGGCGGGCAAACAGGACCCGCTAACAAGCAAAGCAATACAGAGGGCCAAGATCATGGAATCAATCATTGCGCAGATTATCGGCGGCGCCATCGGCGGAGGCGCGGGCGGCAAACTCCTCAGCGGCTCAGATATGGGTCAGCTCGGCAACCTGATCGCTGGTGCAGTCGGTGGTGTGGGCGGTGGCCAGATACTAGGTGGCTTGCTGGGTGCAGCGGGTGGGGATGCCGCCGCCGGTATCGACATCGGCGCCCTTGCAGGTCAGCTTGTTGGCGGCGGTGTCGCTGGTCTGGTCGTGCAGGCAATTGTCGGCATGATCGTCAACAAGATGAAATCATCCTGATTGGTAGCTGCGCCGGCCAGCGCCTTAACATGAAATGAGCGCATGGCGACGGCAGGCAGATCGTTGCGGCGACCTCTGTCCGCCTGCACACGTCGCCAATGAATGCGGGCGACGGTCGCCATGCGGTTAACAATTCACCAACAATGCCTGAACAACGAGTGGACAAACTCAATGCAATTTTAGCGAACCCGAGGCCAAAGGGGTGAACTACATGTGAGGAGTTAGCTCAACACGCAACCTCGCCCGTGGGCCGAGCAAATGCCATGCCGCTGAACTACGCCCGGTGAAGCGGTTCCCGCACGGTGAGATGCTGTGCTAATTGCTGATTGCTGGTCCGGACTAGGCGCAAAGCGGAAACTCTGCGCTAGCCCGGGCCAGTGACCTGCACGCTACAGTGAATGGGGCGGACATGCTGAAGCATCGCAGGGTCACTGGTCCGGTATGCTAACGAAGCTACAAAACAGCTTGATGGGCAATTCGTTCCATTCCGCCTCCCCAACGTTAAACGGGCGCTCCGGAGAACGCCCGCTGAAAGGTATCCGGTGCTTGTCTGGTGTCAGGCAGCTACGGCTTTCAGGAGGAGCGCTGAAAGCCTTCTAGATAGGCGATAGTAACAGGCGCTTCGGAATGGTCTGTCTTGGGTTCAGCCAGATTGTGCCTGACTGTGGCTACCGGCCGCACGGCTGAATTTGTCCGGGCCAGTTGCATGGTCGAATTGGTTGCCGATTTGGCGACTGCAGAATGAGTCATCTGCGTTTGTCCTTTCGTTGGAAGTAGCGCTTGCTGACATGCGTTTTGGGATTTTCTGTGACCAAGGACTCCGAAATCGACTTGACACGCTGGTGGCGCCCTGAGGGGCTTCTGGGCCTTGGTTGTTGGTCCAATGCAAAACAGGCGCTCCCCGAAGGAAACGCCCGCTGAACTGGTTATCCGGCGATTGTGTGCCGTCAGGCAGCTACTGCCTTCCGCCTGCGCCATCCGAAGAAGCCGAACGGCGACGGCATTCCACCGTTTACCAAGCGTCTTTACCGACAAATTTGATTTAATTTCTCAACGTGTCCGGCATGAGGCAGCCTAGTGAGGCAATCAAGTGGCCGACGTTTTTATCACGTTCAAATTGTAAATGCCGCTATTGCCCTCAATGCTTCTTGCCCGTCCGTTATCATCGCGGACGGGTTCTTTTGTTGGGGGTGTTTTCTGCGCCGCGTGGCGGGCAAGTGGCCCATGCCCACGCTGTGCCGGTCCTGACGCAACAAGAAGCCCCGGATCAGGGGGATGTCCGGGACTTCTCGCGTTCCCGCTGCGAGGAGAACGTGCTGGCAAGAGTGGGATGCCGGCAGAGCCAGTATCGTCACAACCGCCACAGGACGCAATAGCAAGCGCCGCTCAGCCGCCCCTGACAAGAAAACCCCCGCACTAGGGCGGGGGTTGGTGAGGGCAATTGCACACTGGCGATGACCGACAGTTGCAGGGGGGATGGGGAGGAACTGCCGTTAGGTGGCCACAGGGAGTAACCGCTTCCGCCATGTGCAAGACTACAGCAGCACGCCGGGATGACGGGCAGATGACACAATGGTTGCCGAAAAGAACGGCCACAGAGACTGGCTGACGCGCGTTTTGCATCTTTGGGTATGAGGGACTCTTAAACCCGCTTTCGCGCGCTGGTGGAGTCCTATGGGGCTTGTACGGCGTCCAAAAGAAAACCCCGGGCTGTGACCCGGGGGGGGGGATTTAAAACCGCCTATTAAGCCAGCGTTGTTACTTTGGTGCTACGGACAAGGGGATAATCCGCAGACAAACCAATCTCTTTCAATGGCGCTTGGATGGCTCCCGAACTTGGTACAGCAGTTGTCGCTGAGACAAACTTAGTTACGCTGGCCACAATCGGCATTGCCATTGGCACTGCCCTTTTTCTATTCGGCAAACATGTAGTAGGGACGCTCGCTAGGGCTATGTGGCTAGTCTCTGCTCTGCTATTTGGGCAGGTTGCTGTCTCCAACGATCAAGCGCTTTTGAGTATGATTGAAGCCGGCAAATCCGTTATTCCCAGCCCCAACAATGAGCAGTTCATATGCGAACTTTATGCAAAAAGAGATAATGCATCCAATTTGCTGTGTGGCTCAGACTTGAAGGGCACCATCGATTGATATGGCGGATACCCCTGCCACGTTTCCCGCACGGTCCAACATAGGCCCAGCTTCAAAACCATGCCGCTACACGGGCGATTTCGTATCGAACCTATGCGGCAGGTACCAAACCACCTGAAAGACCGCTTCGCTTTAAAATCCCCCTTGTACAAGTGCGGTTTTGAGGCTGGCGACGTGATGTGAAGCTGACTTCCTTCGCTCAATCAAGCTTCCAAGTCGATTGTGTCGATTAGGCGTTGCGCCCAATGAAATAGAGGGCTGCCGTATTCGTGGGCCTCTTCAATCATTGTGAGAACCTTCCGAAGATTAGCCAAGTGCTGTTCAGAAAAACCTCCAGCCCTGAGCATCGCCTCTGTCTTGCGCAGGAAGGTTGCAACAACCCTGTTGTCGTCAACATCGAAAACGTCACTGCTGCCAAGCGGTGCAGTTTCTACTGAATATCTTTCTACGCTTTGCGTAATATCTTCTCCGCTTCGCGGAATATATTTCGCACGGCTAGTCGCTTGATTTGAACCGCTTTCCTGAAAATCCGGGCAAACTATCTCCCCGTCCTTGGGTGCGGATTGTTTGTCACCCGGCAAACTGTTTCCTGTTGAAGCGGCCAAAATATCGTCGTCCGTGTAATGCACCCGATAAACGCGATGGCGCTTGTCCTTGTGTTGTTGAGAAATCTCCAGATAGCCCCATTCCATAAGCTGCTTCACTGCCGTTGAAAGGCTTGTGTAGTGGCAGCCGCATTTCTCAGCCAATGTCTTGTGACTTGCCCAGCAGCCTTGGCCTTTGCCCAGTGGACCGCTCATCCGGTCATGCAGGCAGATTGCTGCCAGAACGCGGAAATGGAGGGCCGTCAATCGTTGGTCACTGATGGCGCGAGCTGGGAGAGGCGCAAAAGTAACTTTGGCTTTGTTGCCCTTGGCCATGTCACCGCGTCGCCCGTGATCAACTCGCAACTGGTTGAGATTACGGTGTTTTCGACGGGTTTGAAGTATCCGATTTTGCAAGGTTGTGACGATTTGGCAGCATTTTCTTGCGTTTTTGCGCGGCCGTGCGCGCAGGGTCTGGGCATGGCAGGCATACTCTGATTCACTGTCGGGAGATTGAAGAGGAGCCCCTGTGATGCGCCCCAGGAAGCCTGACCCAACGCTGCAGAGCGACATGTTCCGCGAGAGCCTGGCGGCGATCCTGGATCGCCGGCACGAACTGCTGCAGCTGGCCAACCGCATCGACTGGGACCGGCTTGATGCACTCTACGGCGCCACCTTCGTGGAGCATGTCGGCCGTCCCGGGCTTCCGACACGGCTGATGGTGGGGCTGCACCTGATCAAGCACATCAAGGGTCTGTCGGACGAGGCCGTGTGCGCGGCCTGGGTCGAGAACCCGTATTACCAGGCCTTCTGCGGCGAGACCCATTTCCAGCATGTCCTACCCGCCGACCGGTCATCAATGACGCGCTGGCGCAAGCGCATGGATGGTGACAGGCTCGAAGCGCTTCTGGCCGAGACGATCTCGATTGCCATGGCAAGTGGAGCCGTCAGCGAGCGCCAGCTCGAACGTGTCACGGTCGACACCACGGTGCAGACCAAGGCGGTGGCCCATCCCACCGACAGCCATCTGATGCTGCGCGCGATCGAGTGGCTGAACCGGGCTGCCGGGACCCATGGCGTGCGGCTGCGCCAGTCCTACCTGCGGGTGGCACGCCGTGCCAGGACCGAGGCGGCCCGTCTGATGCATGGCCGTGGCCACAAGCAGGCCAAGGCGCATCTACGCTTCATGCGCACGCGTCTGGGCCGGCTGATCCGCGACATCGAGCGCAAGATCGCAGATGACCCGGTGCGCCTGAAGGCGCTTGCCAGCGTCCTGGAGCGGGCCCGGACGATCCACGGCCAGCAACCCGGCGACACCGGGAAGCTCTATGCCTTCCATGCCCCGGAGGTCGAGTGCATTGGCAAGGGCAAGGCCCGTACCCGATACGAGTTTGGCGTAAAGGCCTCATTCGCCACCACCAACGCGCGCTGCAAGGGCGGACAGTTCGTGCTCGGTGCCATGTCGCTGCCCGGCAATCCGTATGACGGCCACACGCTCGCCGCCCAACTTGACCAGGTCGCCCGTATCACCACAAGAAAGCCCACCCGCGCCTATGTCGATCGTGGCTACCGTGGCCACGGGGTCGACCGCCAGGGGCTGCAGGTCCATGTCTCCCACACCCGAGGCATAACCTCACCCACCATCAGGCGCGAACTGCGACGGCGAAACGCCATCGAGCCGGTCATCGGTCACATGAAGCAGGACGGCCATCTCGAACGAAACGCCCTCAAGGGCGCCGGGGGAGATGCCATCAACGTCCTGCTCTGCGCCATCGGCCACAACTTCCGGCTCCTGCTGGCATGGTTCAAGCAGCTTTTATTGCTCATCCTCGCCGCCATCCTGTTCCCGCAAAGCCAGGCACATATCCGACTGGCCTGACAAAACCGGATTCTTCACAGGCGACCACCGCCTTCCCCGGCTGCCGAAGCCATTGAGGTCGGCAATCGTCTGGGCGACTGGCAATGACATGCCTGTGCGTTCAGCCAACTTGATGGCGGCGCGGTTGAACCGCTTGCGGTATTCGCGGTCTCCCCAATCACCAAGCGGCGTGGAGTTGAAAGAGCGGTTGGAACGGCGTACATTTTTCACACCGAAACACTCCTATGTTGGACACTTTGGACGTTGAGGTCTTGCCCCGGGTGGTGTTCCAGCACCGCGCCGGGGCGTATTCGTTCATGGCCATTACTTGTCCTCTCCCTGCTGATTTTCGCCCGTGTACACGCGCGATTTTGCAAAGCCCCGGCTGCGAGAAGGGGTGGGGTCCTTGCCCAAGCGGAATGCGTACAAATCGCACACAGACACGGGGCAAAGCCGGACTTCTTGCAGTTGACCGCCGCTGCAATCGACGCACTTTTGGCGGATGGCGCGGAGAAGTTGGCGCTTCGTGGTCATGCCTCAACGCTCCGACTGATAGGTCGGGAGGCTGGCGAGATAGGCTTCAAGATCGGCAAACGCAATTAAGGTGCGCCGTCCCGCCTTCCTGGCAGTGAGATCTCCGCGCTTCAATGCCTCATAGATCGAAGTGCGCGACATTCCGGTTGCTTTGACTGCATCCGGGATGGTGACAGCTAGTCTCATTTGCGTTTATCGAATGCGGGCTGCTTCCAGGCAATCCAGCAGCTTTTCCGGTGCAAAAGCCTCGTGTATTGAAGGCACTTTTATGAGCCTCACACTAGGAACACGGCCACCACTAGATCTGCGTTAGTTTGAAGTGACTTCAGAAATGGTCGACATGTCCGCTTTGCCCCCGAAAGCGGACTCCATGAGCCTGACCCTAGGATGTCCGCTTAGTGCCATTTCCTGCCGTCAGCCAGCTCTTGGCGGTTCCCCTTATGACACAGCAAACTTGGCACATCGAGATGCCGGCGTAGGAGCCCTCCACAGCATCACTAGCTGCCTTTGCGTGTAAGCCGGTTGCATGATTGTTGGCCAACAGGCGACATCTTACGAGTTCTGGCTTCTATGGCCTTGGTAAGAAAGTGGACCTAATAAGATTGACATCTGAAGCCCGATATTGGACACAAACCTTCAGTCCTCGGATTGAATTTCAGGCGTCGGCGAAGGGGGTCGTGTTGATCAAGCGGATTGCGTGGTTGCTGGCAGGGGCAGCGATGCCATTCTTGGCGCCGCAAGCCGTCGTGGCCGCCGATCTTGAGGTAACCGATCCGGCCTGGAGCGGCAATTTCACTGCCAGCTTCGGCATGAACGAGTACTACACAGATAACGTGTTTTACTCCCGGCCAACTTGGCACGACGGCGCCTTCGAACCCAGGCGCGCCGACTGGGTCACCGTATTTCTGCCAGCCCTCAACTACCGGCTGGAGCGCGAAGGTCACCGAATCAATCTCGGCGGTAGCGCGGAGATTGGCCGGTATGCGACCTACGGCTCGGAGAACTATGAAGATTTCCGGCTTTATTCGAACGGGGTTCACCGCCTTGACCCGATGACCCTGGCCGTATGGGGTCTGAGCATTGCGCGCGATCACGAACCGCGCGACTCGATCGAGCCATCGGCCCAGATCGGGCCCGTGCCGCCAGTGTACTGGAACACCTCCAGTTACGGCGCCGTTTCGCGCCGCTTCGGCGATGACACTGTAAAGGTGGGTTACACGTTCGATCGCTACGACTTCGTCCAGTCTGGTGGCGTCAATTACGACTTCCGCGACCGCAACATGGCGACCGCGGGTGCTCGGTGGACACACCGCCAGGACGACACCACCTCGATCTACGCCGAAGGCACCGCCGATGTCCGCAACTACGATTCGGACAATTACGTGCTGAACAACGTCGCGCTACCGGATCGCGATTCTGCGGGCTTCCGGGCCAACGTGGGCTGGCAGAAGAAGTTCAGCGACACCGTCGATGTCGAGCTTTATGCCGGGCTGATCTTCCAGACCTTTGAGAACGCCGGCTTCGACGATGTGGTCGCGGCCAATTATGGCGGCGACCTGTCATGGCGGCCCTTGCCCGGCACATCCGTGACCATCAATGCCCAGCGCACGCTTGAGGAAACGACGCTTGCCGATACGTCCTCCTACCTGCGCACTGCCGTCAGCCTGCAGGTGCAGCAGCTCATCCGTAACGACTTCCGGGTCTATGGCGGCGCGTCGGCCGCCATGTTCGACTTCCAGGGAACCTCGCGAGAGGACCAGTTGACCAACGCCTGGCTTGGGTTCCGCAAGTACGTGTCCCCCAAACTTTTTGTCGGTGCCGAGGCAGCCTATGAGGAACGCGAATCGAATTTCGCGCTCAACGATTACACCGAGGCCCGCATCATGGGCCGCATCGGCATCGAGACGGAGGATGCGTTCAGCGAGGAAGAGCTGGCCAATGCTCCCGGTGTGGACAACACCGACATATATGTTGGCGTTCGCGGCGGCGTCACTTCGCTCATGACACTGCTCGACGGCGAGCGTCAGCCGGGTCAAGGCGGCAGGCTGACTGCTGACTTCGGCAATTTCGGGCTGACCGGTGACATCGTCGGCGGCATCGGCGTAGACATAGCCCGCTGGTATGTTGGCCTCGAAGGTGACGCCAGCCTGTCGGATGCGCGCTGGGACCACAGCCGCCTGCCGGGCGGACGGGTGTTCTCGGTACGCCGCGAAGAATCGTTCGGTGGCGCGCTTCTTGCCGGCCGGCGTCTGGACAGCGGCGCACTGGCCTACGGCCGTGCCGGCGTGCGGGCCAGCACATTCGACACCCGCTATGCGTCGGAAGGCTCGTCCTCAGCGGAAACCGCCACTCGATTGGGCTTCGAGTACGGCGTCGGAACCAGGGTGCCGGTATCGGACCACTTCAGCATCGGCATGGAATACGTCCACGCGGTATTCGACGACTACCTGATTGCGCCGGGCAATGGTGAGCCGGACGCTTTCGGAAACTCTGAAAGCACGGCGCGCATCTCTGCGGCCTGGCACTTCAACCCCATTCCGCGCAGTGCAGATGCAGCCATGTCACGCGACTTTGCCGGCACCTACTGGGGCTTGCAGGTTGGCCACGGCGGCCTGTCTTCGTTCACCACCGGCGACCGGCGACCGGAAGATGATCCGCCGGTTACGAGCGCCCTTAACGCAGACTTTGGCGACACGGGCTTCACCGCCGGTCTGCTGGTTGGACACAACTTGCAGATGGGACCGTTCGTGTTTGGCGGGGAAATCGATGCAGAATTTGCCCAGCAGGAATGGAACCACGAGCGCGATCCCTCGGGACGTGACTTCTCGATCGAGAAAGTCGCTTCCGCATCAGCTTCCGTGCGTGCCGGCGTCATTCTCAACGATGCCGCCCTGGCATATGCGCGGGTCGGGGTAACCGGCAGCTACTTTGACATCGACTTCGATAATCCAAGCCCGAACACGCCCGTCACCAGTGAAAAATGGCGGGCTGGCCTGCGCTATGGCGGCGGGCTGGAAGTTCCGGTGGACGACAGCATTGCCCTGCGTTTCGACTATACTTTCACCGACTATGGCACCTTGTCGCTGCAGACACCGCCGGGCCCTGAGACATACGAGACGCGGGAAAGCCTGTTCAGGCTGGGCGCCATCCTCAAGCTGTAAGCACAGCAAGGGGCGCAGCGCCCGCCCGGAAGTCTTGATTTTATCTCCACACATCAAACACATATAAAATATTGCATATGAATTGACCCTGATCAATTCTCTATGCGGATGATTTTGCTATGCTAACTCACATTATCAAATGAGGAGGAAAATCATGCGTACGAACTCCATCAAGATCCTGAACCGCGTTGGTCTGCTCGCCGGAACTGCAGGGCTGGCGCTGGCGCTTGCACTTGGCGGCCATGCAATGGCCCAAACCCATGGCAGCGGCGGCTCAGGTCATGACTCCGGCACCAGCCACGAGAGCGGTGCAGGTCACGACAGTGGCAGCGGCCACGAAGGCGGCTCCGGCGGCAAGAAGATGGGCAAGGGCGCCAGCGGCGAGCGTGGCGGTGGTCGTGGCGGATCGTTGCGTGACGTGTTCAAGGAAATGGAAGCCGAAGCAGCAGAAGAGGCCGGCCACGGCGGCGGACATGACTCTGCATCGGGTGGCAAGAAGGTTCAGGCCGGCAAGAAGGCCGCTGGTGGCGGCGCAACAGCCGACAAGGGCAAGAAGGGCGGCAAGCCCGCAACCGAGGCTGCAGAAGGCGAGGAGGAGGATTCAGATCGTCCGACCTGGGCCGGAACACAAGGCAAGGAAGGCAAGCCCGGCCGTGGTGACCAAGTGGTATCCGGTACCAAAAAGGGCACCTTGTACGGCGACATGTACGTGTTGCTGCGGGATGAGAACGGCGTTCCGATCCTGAGCCCCGAAGGTTTCGTGCAGCCAATCGATGAGGACGGCAATGAGATCCCGCTTGATGCAGAAGGCGCCCCGATCAACCCTGAACTGGCGATGGAAGTGGAAATCGGCCGGATGAATGTGGGTCGTTCGCCGAAGTTCGTGCTGAGCACGCGCTATGAAGAAGCCCTGCTGGCAATCAACGCCGCCGACGAAGTGACGGTGGATGCGGCCGGACGGTTGACGTTGATTACCAACGACGACCCGGCAACGGCGGACGTCAACGAGGCATCGGTCAAGACCATCGACGCTCCGCTGGAGAATCTGGCCCTGTACGTCGAACTGATGAACACCGGGACATTGACGGGTGTCGACAGCGATACGGTGTTCAGCGCAGACCTGCAGAACCTGATCGACAACACCTTCACCACTGAGGATCTTGTTGAAGCTGCAAATCTTTTTGCCGCAGCCGCTGACAAGACAGGTACGATCCTGGTGGACAATGTGGTCTACATGAACTCGATCCTCGACATCACCGGATCGATTGCTGATCCGCTCGATCCGACCAACACGACCGAGTATGTGAACTATAGTGAATTCACTTATGACCGCTCGGACACCTATGGCGATGTAACTGCCAACGTGCTGGTTTATGTGCCCGATCCGGACGGTGACGGGCCGCTGACCGAAAGCTGGGTGCCGCAGGAGGTGAACATCTACACCGCCGTATTCGGCGGCACCGAGGACGGCATTGCGACAGATGACGCAGCCGGCTTTGCACAGGCTGCCGACGATGCACTGCAGGTCATCGAGTTCATCCACGAGTATGCGTTGCCGGCAGAGCAGACAATTACGAACTAGCAGTAGTCGCCTGTTTCAAGCCAACAATCGAGGAAGGCCGGCAGCCCTGTTGGGGCTGCCGGTTTTTTGCTACCACGACTTACACTCATCCATGACATGACTAAGATGAATTGTCTGAATCGGGTCAACTCCGGCCGGTTTCCGCTTGCCGCAAGAAGGTCCGTTGTGCCCCCGAAAGCTGCCGTCTTTCGGCGCAGCCTGGATAGTTCGAACTGTGCCACTTGGAGACGGTTCAGAGCCGATGATAGGTTCGCTGGCCATCTTCTACGGCCTTCAGAACTGAGCGGAACTTGGCGCAGACTGAAGGGTTCTCGAAGTAGTCCATTTCGTGATCGATGATTTGGTCGATGCTCTGTTCAGAAAAACTCGCCCGCAGCCGTGCCAAGGTCCCTTCTGCAAGTACGGTTTCGCCCAGTTCGGCGTAGCTGACGGTGAGATATGCCAGCGACCACGGAGTAATGTTGGTCAATTTCTCATAGCAGATGACTGCCTCGCGATACTGACCGGCCGTGGTCAAGATGAGGCCGCGAAAATCTCCGTACCATTCCACAGCGAACGGGTCGCGCCGTTGTGCATCGTCCAACACCCCTAGCGCATCATCAGACCTGCCGGTGAAGTTCAGAAGAAGCGCGTAGACGGTAAGAATGAACGGGTCGTTCGGGTTCGTCGATATGGCGCGGTCGAGGTTGGCTTCGGCCTGCCTGAAACGACGCAGATACAAAAGGGCAAAACCGGTGGCGAGATGACCGTAGGCCTCGTCTGGGTCGTGCAGCAAGGCTGTCCTTGCGATCTGTAAACCCGAATGCAAGTCATCTTCGTTCGTGTTCCAGAAGAACTTGAGTGTTTCGACAAAGCCAAGCATTGCGTGGGCAGCGGCAAAAGCCGGATCGAGCTCGATCGCCAGGCGCAGAACGGGTTCGGCTTTGCAAACCGAGTCATAGTCGTAGTTGGCGGAAAGTTGTAGCGCCCGAAGGTAACACTCGTAGGCCGACATGCTCTCGGTCTGTCGGGCTCTGGCGCGCGACGCAATCGCAGTTCGGGCCTGCCGAGCCAGGCGTGTCGCAATCGTTTGGGTAATTTCGTCCTGGATCGCGAAGATGTCGGCGAGATCGCGATCGTAGCGCTCGCCCCAAACGAGCGTGGAAAGCTCAGCATCTATTAGCTCGACCGATATCCGCACGCGATTGCGCGTCCTGCGCACGCTGCCTTCGACGACATACTGAACGGCTAGCGCATTTGCCACCTCAGCGAGATCACGATCTCCCCCACGGAACCGGAATGATGAGTTCCGCGCGATGACGAGGAACTCCTTAAACTTTCCAAGCTCAGCGATGATGTCTTCGGCAATGCCGTCGCTGAAATAGGATTGCTCGGGATCTCCGCTCATATTGTCAAACGGCAAGATGGCGATTGAGGGCTTGGGCATCAACGCTGGACCAACTTTGCCCGATCCAGCGGACCTCTGTTGGTCTGTGGGTTCAACCGATCTGGGTCTTGGTCCGGCATATTTGTAACCGCGGCCATGCACCGTCGAGATCATGCCGTCGCCCAGCGCCCTTCGGAGTGCTGATATGTGAACCTGAAGTGTGTTTTCCTCGACCACGATACCCGGCCATACGGCATCGAGAAGGTTCGATTTTCCGACGACTTCGTCGTGGTGGTCGAGCAAGAGGGCGAGAATATCGAATCCGCGCGACGAAAGCTCAATGGCCCCGTCGGGACCCAGCAGGAGCCTTTCCGCGGTCTTCAATCGAAATTTGCCGAACTGCAGATCCATGGGACGCGCACCCCTGACTAGACGATACCTGAAATCCGATGGAAAGCGAGCTTCAGGAAATTTCAGGAGTTCTTCATTCGAGCCCCAAGGACTTGCGTCCGGTTCATTGGCAATCTGTCGATATCGGAGGACCCCATGAACCACATTTCCACACTTATGACTTCGAATCCCGAGCAAACGCATCGAATCCGCTCCGTTACGAGGGCAGAGCGCACTCAGTTCGAAGCAGCCATGGCATTGGCTTTCAGCGCTGATCCCGCAGCACGTTGGGCATGGCCTGACCCGCTTCTTTTCCTGACAGTTTTCAGACCCTTGGTTACCCTCTTCGGCGGCAAGTCGTTTGATCATGGATCTGCCTTTGTCGTCGGGGACTACTTCGGGGTCGCGCAATGGCTGCCGCCCGGCGTCCTTCCTGACGACGAGCCGATTGCTAATCTTTTCGAGCAGACCATGACCGGACAGAAACTCGGGGATTTACTGTTTCTGTTTGAACAGATGGCCAGATTTCATCCGCAAGAGCCGCATTGCTATATCCCGTTGATCGGGGTCGATCCGGCATTGCAGGGGCGCGGTCACGGATCGCGACTGATGCGGCATGGCCTGGCCGCCTGTGATCGAGACAGGCAGATCGTCTATCTGGAAGCTACCAGTCCAACCAACCGACTTTTCTATGAGCGTCATGGTTTCCGTGTGCTGGGCGAGATTCGTTCTGCCGATTTACCGCCCATGTTCCCGATGCTGCGCGAGCCCAGGTAGTTCGTTCCTGCGGACGGCTTTCGTCTTGGGATGATTTTGATCAAGGAGCCGGATATGAGAGAGAGAACCGAACGCGTCGTTCTCGCTGGTGGTTGCTCGTGGATCATGCAGCAACTGCTTCGCCAATGCGATGGCGTCATCTCAACGCGGGTACCCGGCCTGTACTTCTGCGGGCTTCACTGGATGCACACACAGGGATCAGGCCTGTTTTATGGCGTGGGCGATGACGCGGAGTACGTAGTCGATCACCTGATAGATCACCGCGAACCTGGCTTATGTTAGCGTGACAATGCGGCCTGCTCGGTCGCCTCAAGAGACGGTAACCTTCGAGGATACAGCAACCATTCTTGTGGGGCTTCGGAACGGACCACTGATGACGTGGATCAGACAGTCGGCACGTCGTCGATCCTAATTGGGGCGCAGCGTCATTCCGGGGGATGGTTGACGCTGCGCCCACCCGCCTAACAGCCAGAACGACCGCAAGGCGAGCCGAAATCAGCTTGAAAAGACCGCGAACCAGCTTGCTGATTGCGCGCTCACTTTTCGCGTGGTCCCGTCGGCACCATGATGTGCGCGTAAGGAGTACCCTTCCACATCACATAGGGTTCGCCGGTCGTGTAGTCCGTGGACACGCCGTCGAGAGAAGCGTTGTCCGGCACCAGCACCATGACATGGGGGCCTTCAACGACCCACTGGTTGTCAGGTGTTTCAGCCGTCGCAAAGGGGTCAATGTTGCTCGCGCCTGCATCAGGCATATCGCCGGCCAGCATGTAGCCAAAGGCGACCTTGGTGGCCTGGAAATCCTTCTTGTTCAACCAGGCATCGGCCCAGCGCATCCACTCCGGATCAAGGCACATGGGCGAGGTGCCCGCACCTTCATACGGGAAGCAGGTCCACGAACCTGAGCCCTCCTTGAGGACTTCGCCCTTCATGGTCATGACCTTGGCCGTTTCCGCGATATGCGAAGGCGCGGCACTCAGGGCACTGTCAATCAGGGCCTGCTTGTCATCTGCCAAGGATGCCGAACCGATGGCAAACGTGGTGGCTGCCGCCACGGCCAGGGTAAGACAATACCGGGATTGCAGGTCGTTGGTTCGATTGAACATCATTTTTCCTCCCTTGTTGATCCATCATGAATGGCAATTCAGTCGTAGGCGGCTAACTTGGTCGGCTAACCTGGCTGCACTGATCGCGGTCCGTGTTGCGCTATCATTCCGCAGCGATTGCCTGCCGGGCCAGCCCCACCTGGCGAGCGATCTGACCGATGTGGCGACTGTCAGTACCGCAGCATCCGCCCCATACGTGAATGTGTGGAAATCTCCTGGTGAGATCAGCCATCTGGCTGCCAAGCTCCACCGGGTCGCCATCTTCCAGGTGGCCCAGCTTGCACAATGACAGCGTATCCATGGCAACCGCGTTGGGCATGAAGCCACCCAGCCGCTTCGTCCAGCCACCGGCCGTCAATGCAGGATCGAACTCGCCCGGGTGAGTACAGTTGATCATGTAGTATGCGGGTGCGCTGCCGGTTGCTGCATCTACCTTTGCGATTGCCTCTTCCAGTGTTTCGCCGCCCGAAAGCCTGCCTCCCTGCTTCACGAAGAAGGAGATCACAACCGGCATTCCGGCGGCCTTGGCAGCACGGGCAACGCCAATCGCCTCCTCGGTTGAGGAGAAGGTCAATGCACTGATCTGATCGGCGCCACCCTTCTTGAAGGTGAGGACTTGTTCGGAGTGGTAATCCTCGGACTCCGCTGCATCTGGCGGACGGCCAACATTGTAAGCATCACCACGCGGCCCGATCACGCCACCAACGATCATCGGCGTTTCCGGCGTTTCGTACTCGCGAGCGAAATTCTTGTAGAACTCGATGCCGCGGATATTGATCTCTTCAAGCGCCTCGCGGGAATAGCCGATCAACTCGCCCCAATCCCGGCTGGCGCGATAATGCAGGCCCTCGTTGATGACGCCGAAGCCGTTGGACACCGCCGCCTCCACGAGTTTGCGATGGTAATCAGTCAGGCAGGCGAGCCCACGCTTGTCGTCGAGTAGTTCAAACAGGCAGAAGTGCCGAAGCTTGAACCCGTCGACATATTGCAGCCATGTCTCGATGCCTCCGCCACAAGTCATGTCGTGGCCGTTCAACTGCGGCAGCGTGCTATGACCGCTCATGAGTGTGCCCCCGCCGGAACAATGTTCTGATTGAAGCGGAACATGTTGCCGGGATCGTACTTTGCCTTGATCCTGGCCAACCGGTCATAGCTGTCGCCAAACGCATCCCGGGTCAGCCTACTGTCCTCGCCGTGGCCGGGGAAATTCAGGTACGCGCGGCCTTGATGGCCGAAGGGCTCGGCCCGGGACCAACTATCCCGTGCCCAGGCGATGTTGGCTGCGTCGTCGGCAGCGTCGGCCCAGACCCCGTCAGCCGAGTACATCCAGCCCATTGAGCGATCGCCGAAGGCCGTAGCTTCTGCTGGCACGGCCCGCACTGCGCGGCCCATATTCCATAGCGATGAGATTGTATTGGGTGACGGGGCCCGCGATGCATTTTCCATGGCCAGATCAATCATCGCGTCAGACAGATCGGTAAGGTAGCGCGCCTTCCAATAGCAGCGCATTTCTCCGAATGGGGTTTGCGCATCGAAGAGCCGCTGGATATCAGTGTAGGCCATCCGTCCTGAGAAATCGGTCACCAGCGGTCCGAGTTCGCGTAAGGGCTTGGCGAGCGTCTCCGCCGCCTCAGGCTCCCCAGTGGCGATGCCTACTAGCGCGAACACCTTCTTGCCCCAAGCGTCACGCGGGAACCCTTCGTCTTCCGGCACGGTGGAAAACTCGCAGATCATCGCCAGGTCTTCGTCGTGCTCGGCGACGTAGTCGCGCCATGCGCGGATCGGCCCGGGTCCGTTCTCCAAGGCATAGATCGGCGCGATGAACAGGACTTCCGGGCCCACCGGGTGCAGCGCAAACTCGAAACGCACCACGACGCCGAAATTCCCGCCACCCCCTTTGAGTGCCCATAGCAGGTCCGGATTGTCGTCGGCGCTGGCGCACACGAGCGCGCCGTCGGCCGTAACGACATCGGCCGCGAGGAGATTGTCAATGGTCAGACCATGGCGACCACGAAGATATCCGAAACCACCAGACAGAGTGAGGCCCGCGACCCCCGTCTCGGAGATCAGCCCACCCGGAGTGGCAAGGCCGAAGGTTTGTGTCTCTCGGTCTACCTCAGCCCACGTCGCGCCACCCTCCACCACGGCAACACGCCGGTCCGGGTCCACATGCACAGCGCGCATCTGCGATAGATCAATCATAACGCCAGTGTCGCAAGCGGCGTGGCCGGCGACGTTATGGCCGCCACCGCGGATGGCGACGGGTAGGCCCTGCGCACGGGCGAAACGTACGGCCTGTATGACGTCTGCGGTTCCGAAACAGCGCGCGATGACTGTCGGTCGGCGATCGATCATCGCGTTCCACAGCTGGCGTGCCTCGTCGAAAGCAGCATCATTTTCGGTCAGGACGATCCCTGAGAAATCGGACTTAAGGTCGTCGATGGTGATGTTGTGGGCGTCCATTGGGGGGCTCCCTGTCCACGGCATGCGTCAACCATCGGCGAACAGGTAATACCAGGAAAGTGGCATAAGAGATGAAAACGTGCCTAAATTGACAAATGGCAAAGCCTAAAGCGACAGAAGCGTGCCGAAAATGACAGAACCGAGCCGTCCCAAGGGCCGACGCCCCATCATCCTGCTTCTCGCCTCGCCCGAAACTTCGGCTATGGTGCTTTACGGGCTCTACGACGTGTTGACGACCGTTGGCGGGATTTATCCCGAGCTGGTCAAGGGCACCCCCGAGCGCGAATTGCTCGATGTACGCATCGTTTCGGCAGATGGCCGCCCATTCACTTGTGTCGGCGACATCCCGGTGCGCCCCCATGCTGCACTCGCCGAGTTCCAACGACCCGGGCAGCTCCCGGACGCAGTCGTCGTTTGCGACATGTACGTTGCTGTAACGGCCGTGCCGACGGGCCGGTACCCCCGGGAATGCGCGTGGTTGAGAGACATGCACGCAGCCGGTGTTCTGCTCTCATCGGTGTGTTCCGGAGCGCTTGTGCTTGCCGATGCGGGCGTCTTGGACGGGCGCGATGCGACGGCTCATTGGGCCTACCGCGATATGTTCCATAACTATTATCCAAACGTCCATTTCCTCGATAGCGCAGCTCTATGCCTGACGGCTGAGGACGCCGGGATCGTGACCGCCGGTGCTGTCAGTGCGTGGCATGACCTCGCCTTCTACCTTATTGCGCGGTATTGCGGCCATCGGCACGCGGTCGACACGGCCAAGGTCTTCTTGATGACAGACCATGTAGAAGGCCAGTCTCCTTATGCCGTCATGACCCGCCCGATGGAGGTCAAAGATGCCTTGATCGCCGAATGTCAGGCATGGATCGCCGAGAATTACGAGCTTGAAAACCCGGTTCAGCAGATGGTGGAGAGGTCAGGTTTGGGCGCCCGAACCTTCGCCAGACGGTTCAAGTCGGTCACCGGTTACAAGCCTATCGAATACGTGCAGGCCCTGCGGATCGAGGAGGCAAAGCAAGTGCTAGAGCGCGATCAGCGCCCCATCGACGATATCGCGAGCTCGGTCGGCTATGAAGACGGCTCTTCGTTTCGGCGGGTGTTCAAGAAACGAGTGGGCCTAACCCCGGCAGCCTATCGCAAGAAGTTTCAAAGCCTCGCTGCACTTGCCAGCAAGTTCTCGCTGGAACAGCCTACATCGAGATAAGGCGGAGGGCTGGCAGGACTGAGATGCAATCCAGCAGCTCCGGGCCCGGACCAGAAACCTCTTGTGGCTATCATAACAGTGTCCGAATGGTGGGAAATCGCGACCCTCAGTGGACATTGATGGGCCACAGCTCATGTTGGAATTTGCAGCGTACTGCTGATAGGTTTCTCATGCAGGGAGACCGATTGTGGAAAGACGACTTGCCGCCATACTGGCCGCGGACCTCGTAGGCTACAGCCGCCTCATGGGCATAGACGAGGCTGGAACACTCCAACGTTTTTCTGATCTGCGCCACACAGTGCTGGATCCGCTAATCGCCAGGCACGGTGGTCGAACGGTGAAGCTTATGGGCGATGGGCTGCTGGTGGAATTTCCGAGCGCAGTAAACGCATTGAGCTGCGCAGTGGAATGGCTGGACGCCGTTTCGGGGCACCAGAAAGACGTGCCAGAAGATAGCCTTTTCAAGTTTCGTATCGGGCTCAACCTTGGCGACATCATCGTCGAGGATGGAGACATCTACGGAGACGGGGTCAATCTCGCTGCTCGAATTGAGACCGAGGCCGATGCTGACAGCATTTGTGTTTCTGAGGCCATATACCAACAAGCAAAGGGCAAGCTGCCAGTGGCCTTCGAGGATCTGGGACAACGGACACTGAAGAACATTGCCGAGCCTGTGAGACTTTATCGCGTTCTCGGCACTGCAGCATCTCCGAAGACAGCCAATCTAACGCTGCCAGAAAAACCTTCGATCGCGGTCTTGCCATTTGACAACATGTCCACCGATCCGGAACAGGAGTATTTTGCTGACGGCGTCACTGAGGACATCATTACCGAACTCTCACGTTTCCCCAGCCTCTTCGTAATCGCGCGCAACTCAACCTTTTCCTATAAGGGCAAGTCTGTGGACCTTAAACAGGTCGGTCGCGACCTAGGTGTCCACTACATACTCGAGGGCAGCATTCGTCGCGCTGCCAACAGGGTGCGGATCACTGCTCAGCTCATCGACAGCACCAACGGTGCTCATGTCTGGGCTGAGCGATATGATCGTGAGTTGGAGGATATCTTCAACCTGCAGGAAGAAATCACACAAAATGTCGCCGGCGCCATTGCACCACAGATTGAGATGGCCGAACTGGCTCGTGTTCATTCGGGTAAAGCAACCAGGTTTTCTGGTTACGATCTGGCGCTGAAAGCACAGGCTCTTTTTTATGATGCCATCCGTTCCGGCAACGTTGATCTGTACCAAGAGGCCATAGAAACCGCCAAGAAGGCGCTCTCAAAAGATCCGCGCTGTACTCATGCGTTGTGGATTCTAGGTTGGGCCTATGGCGAGTCGTATCTGTACCGTTGGGGGCCTGATCCGGATCAAGCCCTCCAACTGGGCTGGGCCGTAATGGAAAGGTTTTTCGAGATCGATTCGAATGATCCGCGTGCTCATATGGCTCGCGGTTTGATTCAGCATTTTCGAGGTGACTACGACAGCGCGCTCGACGACCTGCGTCGTGCCTTCGAGCTCAATCCAAACTATGCCTTGAACCTGTTCACGATGGCTTGGTGTGAGTCGTTGACCGGCTTCACCAACGAGGCACGCGAACATGCCGCGCTGGGGTTGCGACTAAGTCCGCGCGACAATGAAGTCTGGCTCGGTGTTGCATACCTGGCGCTGGCTCAGGCCGGGTTCGCAGATGGTGATTTCGAAGAAACACGCAAATGGGCTGCCTTGGCCATTCAGAAACATCCGCGAGCTCCAATCCGCCGGGCCCTGATGATTGCCTGCTGTATCCATGATGGGGATGCTGAAGCTGCAAGAAGGCACGTTGAGTTTCTGAATTCATTCGCCCCGGCGTTCATTCCGAGCGTTTTGCAGGGCAACGTAGTTCTCTTCAAATTGCAGGAACACAATGCACTCCTCGCAGAAGGTTTGAGGAAGGCCGTTTACTAGACCACGGTGAAGGGATGCTGCTCATGTCCAAGTGAGAAAGAAGCCACCTCAAATTTGACCTCAGACAGGCATCGCCTAAGATACGCCCGAGGGATCTCAGTGGTGGGAGGAACGCCAGTGGCTGTGTATGAGGGCTTTGCCGAACTTGAGAAGTATGGCTGGAGTGGATCGGGTGTAGCCGATGGCTATGTGAACCTGTTTTCCCCGGCGAGCGATCTCGCAATACCTGCCTTGATCGCTGACATTGAGCCAGGCCTGCGCGTCCTGGACTTGTGCTGTGGTCACGGCAATGTCACGCAAGCCCTGGTCGACGCAGGTGCCAATGTCGTCGGTGCCGACTTCTCAACCGCTATGCTGAAGCATGCTCGACGGCGCGTGCCGGGTGGCGAGTTCATCGAGGCTGACCCACGCTGCCATCAGCCATCAGATCAAGTCGCTGGAACAAAATCTCGGGCAGGTTCTGTTTCATCGAAAAACCAGATCAGTCGAGCTGACAGATGCCGCCAAGGCTCTGTATGAGGACACTAGAAGAGCACTGGACATTCTGGACGAAGCCGTAAGTCGCTTTGAACAGGATAAAGACGATGCACCATTACGAGCATCCGTCGCGCCATCATTTGCGTCCCACTGGCTCTTGAAGCGGCTGTCCACTTTCCACCGGAATAACCCGGACATTCGCATTGAGGTCGATATCACCTCCAATGTTCAGGACCTGGCCGATAGCGGCTTTGACTTTGCCATTCGACATGGCGATGGAACTTGGCGGGGACTCGAAGTCCAAAAATTGTTTGATGAAGAGCTTTGCGCAGTTGCTTCGCCATCGTTTGCTGAAACGCAAGAGCTAGACTTCGACGATGCCCTCACCAGCAGCACCAGTTTGCTCACGGCATCGGTGAGGTCCGATGAATGGGCTGAGTGGCTGGGTGCGCAAGGGGTGAAGGGAGATGTTTCGTCTCGCCTGATCGTCTTCCCAACCCAGGCGCTTGCCCTGGATGGGGCGATAACAGGACTGGGAGTTGATGTGCTGCGGCCGTCAGGAACAACCACCGCGCCGACTACATGGACTTCAACGTCGCCATCTGAGCCACGATTGCTGTTAAACTTTGAAATGTGGGGATGAGGGAAGCTGGTAATGAGCGATTTCTATAACGCCGAAATGGCTACCAAGCAGGAGCGCATGGCGCGAACCAAGGACATGGTTCGGCAACGTGCAAAGTTAATGCAGGCCGTATCACCGAGAACTGGTGAGCAGGTTCTGGAACTCGGTTCTGGAAATGGCATTTTTACAGCAGAGTTGCTCGAAGCCGTCGGTCCAAGCGGCAAGGTCGTCGGATTGGATTCTTCTACTGCCATCATTGAGATGGCGCGTCATTTTTGTCCAAAAGGCGAGTTTTTGCTTGGAGATGCGCACGACTTACCATTTGAAGACGCAACATTTGACGTAGTGGTCGCGGCTCAACTCTTCTGCTTTCTAGATGACGTGGATCAAGCGCTTGCAGAGGCCTTTCGCGTTCTTAAGCCTCGCGGTCGACTCATCATCCTCGATACCGATTGGCAGACCCTAATTTGGCGAAGCGGTAACCCTGCTTTGATGGAACGGGTACTGAAAGCCTATACGGCGGTTTATTCCAATGCCCACTTACCCAGAACACTGCCGGAGCGGATGGCAAGGACAAGCTTTTCAAATGTCGATGTCGACAGTTTCGTTGTCCTGAATCTCAATTTTGCAGAAGACACGTATGCCCGGCAATCAGCCGAATTTGCGGTGTCTATAATGAATCAGTCACCAGAGTTTAGTTCGGCTGAGGAGGCGAGTTGGCTGGCGGATCAGGAACGGCTGAACCAGGAAGGCGGCTTTTTCTTTTCGCTTAACCGCTACCTTATTTCTGCTCGTAAGTGAGCAATTGGATCGATGCCCCTCAGGCAATTGGGTCGGGATCAACGACCGTTCCTGATGCTGTGGACGGCTCCTCCGCCGGCATCGCAATGTACCAAGTTTGCGCTGTCATCTGAGGAGCCGCCAAGAGGAAATGACGGCAGAAGTTGGCACAGTTCGGACTATCTGTCAGTTCGGTGTTGGGGTCTGCTATTGGGTGAAAGGCTGAAGTGGGCCCTCTTCTGGGAGTGCAGAGCCCTCAAGCAGAACTTGCAACATAGTCTAGTTGCTCCATGATTAAGTGATGCGTCCGAAGGTCCAATACGCCAAATGCGGCGACCTAGACATTGCCTATCAGGTGATCGGCAATGGTCCTATCGATCTGATCGACGTCCCGGGTTGGGTGTCAAACCTTGATTATGCTTGGGAACACCCTGCCTGGGTCCAGGTGTTTGAGAGGTTGGGTTCCTTTGCACGTCTGATCCGCTTCGACAAACGGGGCACAGGACTTTCGGACCGGGATGTCGGATACCCCACACTAGAGCAGCGCACCGAGGACGTACTCGCGGTTATGGATGCTGTCGGATCAAAGCGTGCAGCCTTACTTGGCACGTCCGAGGGCGGCAATATGTGCATTCTATTTGCTGCAACCTATCCTGAGCGGACTGAGGCCCTCATTCTGTTTGGCTCTTTTGCCAAGGGTCTCTGGGCCCCGGATTATCCATGGGCAGCAACTCGTGAAGAGCTTGACAAACAGTTGACCGCAGTTGGTCGTGACTGGGGTGGCCCGTTCGATCTATCTGCAGGAGCTCCCAGTCTGGCGGATAACGAAGAAGCTCGTGAGTGGTTTGCGGCCTATCTACGGAACTCGGCCAGTCCGAAGGCTGCAATATCCATTTGGGATTGGAATGCCGAACTGGACGTTCGCGGCCTTTTGCCTGCAGTGCACGTTCCGACATTAGTTCTCCACCGACAGGGGGATCGTTGGCAGCGTGTCGAGGAAGGGCGCTATCTGGCTGAGCACATCCCAGGCGCCAAGTATGTTGAGTTGCCAGGCGATGACCACCTTATCTTTGCTGGTGATAGGGCGCTGGTGCTAGACGAGATCGAGGAGTTCCTTACGGGCGTGCGATCGCCTCCACCGTCTGAGCGGGTACTGCTAACAGTTTTGTTCACAGATATTGTCGGCTCAACATCCATCGCCAGCCAGATTGGCGATCAGAGCTGGAAGCAAAAACTCCAGCTCCACGATGACTTGGTCCGGAAGGAATTGAGACGCTTTCGAGGCAACGAAGTCAAAGCAACCGGCGACGGCTTTCTAATGGCATTTGATGGACCGACCAGAGCTATCCAGTGCGCGTCTGCCATCCAAAATGCTGTCGCAAAACTTGACCTTGATGTAAGGGCTGCTCTGCATACGGGAGAATGTGAAAAGCGTGGCAGCGACTTGAGCGGTATCGCGGTCCATATCGCATCGCGTCTACTTGAGCATGCGGGGTCGGGGGAAATAGTCGTTTCGCGGACAGTGAGAGACCTCGTTGTAGGTTCTGGTATCACGTTTGAAGAACGTGGAGAAACGGTGCTACGGGACGTTCCTGGAACATGGTCGCTCTCCTCAGTTATCAAGACTGACGGCTGATTGGGTAGCAGTCCAAATCAGCTCAGCCAGCCGGCCGAACTAGGTGACTCCAACATCGTGGTATGTCTGGAGTTGGCACGTCTCGGACTACCCAGGCCGCACCGGAAACAGGCAGTTTTACGGGGTACTGCGGACATTCTCCGGCAAGGGAGAAACCGGCCGAAGTTGACCCAACTCGGACATTCCTGACGTCAATGAAGTGATGGTTCAATTTCCATTGAGAGGTTTTCGGCACCCAGCAGTCGATAGATGGGCTGCTCTCCAAAACCCCTGATCTCCCTTGGGCCCATGGCCTCGAACTGGAACTGGGACTTCAGCGCGTCGTACATACCCTCGCTGACGAGAATATCCATAGACCCCGCCAGCGCTTCGAGCCGCGCTGCGAGATTTATGCCGGGACCAAAAATGTCATAGACATACTTCTGGATTCCGACCACGGAACCAATCACGGGGCCGGGAGCCAGGCCAACCCGGGCCTTCCACTGGATGCTGTGTGTCTCGTTCCGCCGGTTGAGGAAGCGTATCCTGTGTGAACATACCCGTGTGATCCAGCGCAGCCACCAGCTGCCGCCGCGCACGATCTACGACTGGCGGCATTATCTGGCCGTCATCCAGCGCAAGCCCGGTGCGCTCCGAAATGGCGCGCCCTTTGCGGACTTGCCACCCGGGTTCAGACAACTGCAGGAGCAGATGCTGCGCCGCCCCGGCGGGAGATCGGGAGATGGTCGAGATCCTGGCACTTGTCCTGCATCACGATGAACAGGCCGTGTTGAACGCCGTAGAGCAGGCTCTGGCCGAGGGAGTCGCAACCAAGACGCACGTGTTGAACATCCTGCACCGGCTGATTGATGGCAAGACGACTGGCGGGCTGGACGTTGACACGCCCCAGGCACTGAGCCTGCGCCGCGAACCCAAGGCCAATGTCGAACGCTATGACGGCCTGCGGGCCCGCAACACCGGAGGCCGCCATGCGTCATGATCCTGCCAGCGGCGCCATCGTCATCATGCTTCGCAGCCTGAAGATGCACGGCATGGCACAAGCCATCACCGACCTGATCGAGCAGGGCGCGCCCGCCTTCAACGCTGCCGTGCCGATCCTGTCTCAGTTACTGAAGGCTGAACTGGCTGAACGCGAGGTGCGCTCCATTGCCTATCACATGAAGGCCGCGCGCTTCCCCGCCTACAAGGACCTGTCCGGCTTCGACTTCGCCGCCAGCGAGATCAATGAAGCCACGGTCCGCCAGCTGCATCGCTGTGAGTTCATGGATGGGGCACAGAACGTCGTGCTGATTGGTGGGCCGGGCACGGGCAAGACCCATGTCGCGACCGCCCTTGGTATCCAGGCCATCGAGCATCACCGGCGCAAGGTCCGCTTCCTCTCGACCATCGAGCTCGTCAACACGCTCGAACAGGAGAAGGCCAGGGGCAAGGCTGGCCAGCTTGCCGAAAGCCTGACCCGTCTCGATCTCCTGATCCTCGACGAGCTGGGTTACCTGCCGTTCAGCGCCTCAGGCGGGGCGTTGCTCTTCCACCTGCTGAGCAAACTCTACGAGCGCACCAGCGTCATCATAACCACCAACCTCAGCTTCAGCGAATGGGCCAGCGTCTTCGGCGATGCCAAGATGACCACCGCGCTCCTCGATCGCCTCACCCATCGCTGCCACATCCTGGAGACTGGAAACGACAGCTTCCGCTTCAAGGCCAGCGCCGCCGCAGCTGCACGAACAAAGAAGGAGACAAGCCATGCCTTGACCACTGAATGACCCAATATCCATAATCAGAGACGGGTCAGTTCTCGATGGAAAACCCGGGTCAGTTCTGAATGGAAATCAACATGTCACCATCCCGGATATAGTCGAGAGCCGCGTCGAGCTGCGTCCTTTGCCCCACGCTGAAGGCCTGCTCACTGAACACCTTCTCGGCTCCGGCCTGCTCCAGGTCCCGAATCTGGGCCTCGAAGCCGGCTTGCTGGTCCAGGGTGGAAGTACGGGCATAGCCGATCTTCATGGAGGCTGGCTCCTGAGCAGGTGGTCTCACTTGTGTCCTTGAGAGTCTGCGACAGCTAAGTCCAGGTGTCAAAAGGTATTCATGTGAGACTCGTTTGACGCCAGAACTCCAGTCTCACTTGAGGAACCCCGTGTGCGACCCTCCAACGGATAAGCTTCTTGGCTCTCCTGCCTCTTCAGTCACGTCCGCAGTACCGTAGGCGACTTTTGTAGCAGCTTCCTACCTGCCGCTGTTATCGCAAGCTGATGTTGAGACCTGACAAGTCGAGCGAAGCCTCTAGACCCACTTGTCTGCCTCTCAGAACTAACTGAACACCTTTTGAATTAGTAGCAACGAGGTTGTCCGCTCCGCCACCTATAGCCATCGAAGCCCCGACACCAGAATAAGCTCCCTCAATGTCGGCAATATTGTAGAGATTGCGAACCTCACCAAACAGGCTGACTTTGGCCAACCCGATAACGAGACCTGCGCTGAGACCACCAACCTTCACTGGATAGCTTTGTCCGTCACAGGTCAGGGTGCCACCACCACCTGTACCGCCAACGACAAAGCCGCCCTTAGTTATTTCCAGAGTGAGCTGGCAGGCCATCTGTGCCTGCGCTGGTGCAGTTGAAGCAAAGGCAACAACGGCCAGCAATGCAGCTTTCAGGGGGAGTATCTTCGTCAGGGGTTTAAGGATGTCCACTTCACAATCTCCTGCTTTGGGTGTTCGTTCATATTGCCATGTCAGTTCAACCCAAGGCTACCATAGTCCCTAATGCCACGACACCGTAGTGAGGTGTTTCATGCCTCAACGATCAAGGCCAGCCGGTCCAATCACCCCGAATGCGGCGGTGTGACTGGCTGCTATTGCACATGACAAATCGGCAAAGGCTGGAGCAGCGGCTTACCGTCTGATAGTCTTGCAGGGCTGGCTATCCTTCTCCCATAAAGCACGGCCAGCATGGGGCTAGGTGGCGCGACCCTGCAGTTGCGACGCCTGGCCCCATTTAAACCATTGACGTCTCTCCGACCCTGGTAGCAATCTATTGGGGCTTTCGTAAACCAACTTCAGCATCGGCTTCGCGCCGGTGTTTTTTTATAAGTAACTGCTGGCAGTGTGGCAGGATGTCTAGGCTTAGTCTGGAAATGTCCCCCAGGCAAAGCAAGGGCCAGGTGGTTCGATCCAGTGCGCAGTTGATCTGCCTGGCCCCTCACGCCTCAACCCCGTCCTTGATGGCAGAACTCAACTGCATCAGCACCGCGTGATGAAGCGCGGCGCCATCCATGCCCTGCACCTTGAGGTCCGTTGCCGTGGCCGGCTTGCCATAGAGCCGGTCCAGGATGGCCTGTGAAGCTACGGTGGCCACACGCTCGTCATTGGACTGTGAAAGCTCCACCAGCTTGCGGGCCGCGTCTGGAGCGGCTGCCGACAGGATCTCCTTCACCTCGGGATCGAGGCCCGGACGGCCTTGCGGGTTGCCGCTCTGGCCGGGAACGAAGCGACCGTTGGCGTTTCTGATGTTCATGACTTCGCCCATACCAGCACTCCTGTTGATGCCTGATTGCAGGTGGTCCAGTTTCGCTTGCTCAAGTCATTTGCACACAAACAAATATACCGTGATTTGTGGGTTGGCTTCAACTGCAGCGCCGCCGAAGCTCATTGCTCCACCCAAACAAAACCCGGGCTTGTGACCCGGGAGAGTTAGGGTGAGAAGTGGGGAAGTCTGACGCTTCCTAACGGGAGAACCTTTGATGCTCAGCGCATCCCAACCAGGTTGACGCCGATGTCGCGAGCTGTGCGGGCATCGATCCTTGCAGGTGCCAGCAGACCATGGCCCTTGTTGGAGCGGAACAGACGCTGGGCTGATCCAAAGATGCTCTGTGCGAAGCTGGTATGGTGCTGTCTGGTCATCGTTCTGGCTTTCTGCTGAAGGAGCCGTCCTGTTCGATGACTACAACGATGACCAATCCGCACCCGGACGGATGTGTAATTTATCACATTGCGTGGATGGCAGTTTTACCCCCGACAACGGACTCTTTCCAGGAAAGCGCGGAGAGTCTGCAATGTGCCACTTGCAGACATTTTGAACTTTAGAAAATTGGGTTGCGGGTTCGCAATGACGGGCTAGCATCTAAGTTCGTGCAGGCAACAACCATATACCGCTTGGAGTTTCCGTCATCGTAGCGACAGATCTTGATATGGCCTTGGCGGCGAACAAGGCCATCGGCGACATACTGAGTATTATTGGACGTTCTCCGATTGTCCTGGAGGAGGTCTTCGATGCAGTTCTGGCAAACGCTCTTCAACTCTGTGATGGGGAACTCGCCGTATTGCATCTCTATGACAAGGAACTGGGATTTCGTTTTGTCCGCGCAAAGAATGTTCCGGCCGAGTTTGAGAATTGGTTGACTGCTGCTGGAAACTACAAGGCCAACCCAGAAACAGGTTTGGGCCGTATCGAACTTTTGAAGCAACCGGTGAACATTGTCGATATTCGATCAGAGGACATTTATGAAAAAGGAGACCCCCTCAGGGTGGCTACGGCTGATTTGGGTGGCGCCCGTTCCTTTGTCGCCTGTCCTATGCTGGCAGGTGACGAACTGAGGGGTGTGTTCTCGATCTACCGAAAGGCAGTCCGCCCATTCAACCAAGCGCAAGTTACGCTCGTCGGCCAGTTCGCTGGCCAAGCAGTCATCGCCTTGGAGAATGCGAGATTGTTGCAGGAGACGCGTGAACTGTCGGAATCCCTGGCAAAGATCAATGAGGAACTCGAATCCAAGGTGCAGGCTCAAGTCATCGAACTTGAGAAACACTCACGTCTTACGAGGTTTCTGCCAGGCAAGATTGCTGAAGTTGTAATGGCGTCCGGCGACGACACCATTCTCAAGAGCCATCGCAGGATGATCGCGACCATCTTCTGTGATCTTCGCCGCTTCACGCGTTTTTCTGAAAGTGCCGATCCAGAGGAAGTCATGCAGATCCTGGAGGCGTTCCACGCAGAGACGAGCAAACTGACTGCGGAGTGCGGTGGAACTATCATTCAACGTGCTGGTGATGGCGTGATGATCGTCCTCAATGATCCGATAACAATTGACCAACCAGCGACACAAGCTGTCGAACTGGCCGCAAAACTGAGAGCGGTGTTGGCAGCACTTTGTGAGAACTGGCAAAAGTACGAGTACGATCTGAGCTTTGGTATTGGTTTGTCGTACGGGTACGCCACCTTGGGGGTCGTGGGATCAGAAAAGCACCAGAACTACACGGCTATAGGGCCAGCAATAAACATTGCCTCGCGACTTTGCGATGCCGCATCGGATGGCCAAGTCCTTGTCACCCAGAGGATCTGCACTGAGGTCGGCGACGCATTCTCGTTTGAACCCGTCGGGGAACTGGAACTGAAAGGCGTTTCTCGCGCGATGAACGTCTTCAGCTTAAACTGAGGTTTGCTGGCGCCTCTGAGGTCGCAGCAGCTTTACCTTCGATAACGGACATCTTTCGGCGCGGGCGATCGAGTTCTGGAGTGTGCCAGTAACGGCCGGTTTAGCTTTAGCATCCTGAACGACCGCTATGCGGACATTGCCGCCGTTTCAAGCACAAGACTGAATGGCTGCTTTCCGACATCCAAAGCATCTCAACGAGATATCAGAAACTAATGATCTTTCGCGCTTCGTGGACGATCTCAAGAACGATATCTGCTGCCGGTTGCACCTTTTGAACCATTGATACGCCCTGACCGCACCACATCGAAAGAGCCTCGATATCGCCCGTCGTTTCCGTGTTCGGTGTCGTGCACGCATAGCGGTCGAATTCACCTCTGCCCGGCGTGCTCGCGACGATCGCCCCTTCCCCCGGTCGTTGTCCTTGTTTGGGGCGCCTTGCAGCTTCCCATGCTTTTGTTGTCGAATTTTGCAGGGTGCGATGGGGCGCATTGGGCCAGCCGCCATCGAAAAGGTCGTCGTAGTAGCCGGTGTCCGTCTCGCAGGCATCAATGAGCCGCGCAACGTAGTGCGGGTGAATGCATGTTTCCTTTGCGGACAGAAACCGCGTGCCAATCCATGCAGCGGATGCCCCCAGAGCCATCGCCGCGGCGAGGCCCCGTCCATCAGCAATTCCCCCTGCAGCAATGACCGGCGTGTCACCGACGGCATCCACGACTGCCGGCACAAGTGCCATGGTCGATACCGTTCCACGAACATGGCCGCCTGCCTCCCAGCCTTGCGCGCAGATGGCGTGTGCGCCGTGGTCGACAGCTTCCACCGCACTTTTGGAATCCCAGGCCGTAAAGATCACTTTTGCGCCGCCGGACCGCGCGTGGGCAATGAACTCTGGCGCCCGTCCCCAGAATATTGAGATCACGGGCACGCCTTCTTCCAGGCAGGCGTCGAGTTGCTGCATGCTCGGAAAATCCATGTTCAGGTTTACACCGAAAGGCGCGTCAGTCAGAGCTTTCACCCGGCGAACATAGTCCTTTAGGTGGTTCGCATCGCCACGCCAGAGGGGAGCCAATCCCAAACCTCCCGCGTTTGATACGGCCGCCACTAACTCGGGTGTCGTCGCACCGCCCATCGGAGCGAGTACGATAGGAAGCTTGATATTGACGAGATCGCAGAACCGCGTCGGCATTCGATGTTCTCCTGTACGCAGTGCACTGAGAAGATCACATTTAATCCGGATGGCGCAAGCGGACCGACTGACGGGTCAAGGCTCTGCCGAAGCAGACATTCGCGCTTTGCGCAACATCACGCACTTTGGGCTCTGTGCTACCATTAGCTCCGCTGCACCAAGAGGTCCGCAGAGGGTCAAATGCTGCCATCCCGCCGAGTAATACCCGATAGATTCTCTCCCTGTTGAGCAGTAGGCTCTTGGCAAGGGAGAGCGATATTGGAACGCAGGTTAGCCGCCATACTGGCCGCCGATGTTGTTGGCTATTCACGCCTTACTCGTGAGGATGAAGAAGCTACGCTGCTTGCCTTTAACAAGCTGCGAGAAGACTTCATCGATCCCCTGGTAGCTGAGCACCACGGCCGCATTGTTAAGGTTATGGGTGACGGCTATCTGGTGGAGTTCAAGAGCGCCGTTGATGCCGTGAAGTGCGCGGTCACATGGCAACAGGGCGTGATAGAAGTACAGAACCCGAAAGCCCTGACGTTTCGCATCGGAGTCAATCTCGGAGACATTGTTGTTGAAGGCGATGACATACTAGGCGACGGGGTGAACTTGGCCGCACGTCTTGAAGGCCTGGCCGATCCTGGGGGCATCGTGATCTCCGACATGGTTCAGGAGAACGTCTGCCACAAACTGCACTTCAGGTTTGTTGATCAAGGCAAGCAATCCCTGAAGAACATCGACGAGCCCTTGCGGATCTGGAAGTGGGCAGATGGTGATGTCGATGCCACTGTAGCTGGCGATGTCACCATGAACGCAGACAAGCCGACGATCGCCGTCCTCGCTTTCAAAAATTTGAGCGGCGACCCTGAGCAGGAATATTTCTCCGATGGAGTTAGCGAGGACATCATTACCGAGTTGGGGCGCTTTCCGGAGCTATTCGTGATCGCTCGCAACTCGTCGTTCACGTACAAAAACGCACAGATTCTGGCAGGAGATATCGGGCGTGATCTCGGTGCCCAATACTTGGTCCAAGGCAGCGTGAGAAAGGCTGGGGAACGAGTTCGGATCTCGGTGCAGTTGGTGGATACCGAGACGGGCAATCAAATCTGGGCAGAACGGTACGACCGACAGTTAGAGGACATTTTCGAGCTTCAGGACGAGATCACGCGATCTGTGGTGACTGTACTGCCCGTCCGATTGCAGAGTGCAATTGTGGAGCGCGCCAAGAGAAAGCCGATTAAGAGTCTCTCTGCTTATGACTTTGTGCTGCGGGCACGTTACCTGGAGAACCATACCAGCGACAGAGTTCCTGAGATACTTCAGCTGCTGACGACAGCAATCGAACTTGACCCGACATGCGCGCGGGCCTTCAGCATGTTGGCCTTCGTGCAGGCGTACAGCGTATTTACATTTAGCCCCATTGGGGATGATCCGACGGCTTCTGCAGAGGCGAACATCCGAACGGCACTAAGCCTTGATCCGGACGATCACCTTATTCAATCAGATGCATCCCATGTCTATCTAGTAGCTGGCAAACATGATCTGGCGGCGAAGCACATCAAGAGAGCCTATATGCTCAACCCCAATGAAATTTCTGTACAGATCAATCGAGGCATAACCGCAAATTATTGTGGTGACTCACAACTTGGTCTGGAGATGTTGAGGACCGCTCTTGCACATGACCCGTTGGCGCGGGATCACTGGTTTGAGAGTCTCGCAGAGGCCTCCTACATGCTGGGAAGATATGAAGATGCCATCGAGTTATATCAGCAGTGGCAAAATCCACCTGTACACATGCTTACACATCTTGCCGCTTGCTATGCGCAACTCGGACAAATGGATAAAGCACGCCGAGCAGTGGAAGAGTTTGAGCGCAAGAGGCCAGCAAACTCGGATTTCGATTTCTACGCAAACGCGCATGCCCGGCTGTGCAAGAGACCCGAGGACGCCAATCATTGGCTCGAGGGCTACCGAAAGGCCGGTCTAATTTGTAGTGATCATTGACGAGAGCTAGGTCCGCTCCGGTTCAAAACCGGAAGTTCTCCGCCAGCTCGGTTTACGGCAGTTGTGCCCCCAAAAGCAGACATTCCACCTGCCGTTAAACTAAGCCTCTAACTGCACCTGTCCTGGGTTCAGGGTCGGGTCCGCCGCTACCCCCCCCCTAGGGGTGCCTGGGACCCCCACCCGCGGTCTGTGTGGCTGGCCCCTTACCTCTGCAGGCAAAATCTGTTCGAACCAGCAGTTGCTAAATATGGTAACAAACTCCGTTTTCCACATGCCGTTCCTTGAGTGCCAGCTCGCGAATAACGTATTATCCGCGGATAGTGAATTGCTGACTTGTGTCAGCGAGCCACAGTCATTGCTGCCCCGTCCGGTGAGGTAAAGAGCGCCAGAGAAACGGGAAACGAGATACAGGATTGGCAGCCGTCGAGGGTCTGAACGTTATACAGGCCACGGATGCAACAAAAAACCCCGCCCCTTGGTGTGGCAACCGCGGCGAGGCTTCTTGTTCAAGATAGAACTGGGACATTTATGACCCGCTGTAGAAATGCCACAGGAAGCGATGTTGCACAACGCGGTTGCTTCACAAATATCCGGCAGCAGCAGGTCAAGCTCCCGTTTATCCACAACGGAGCCAGGCATGGCCTCTTATATCTCAACAAGACGTGCGGCTGAGATCGCACAGGTCGCACATCGAACTATCCAGGATTGGACGACCCGTTATCCGGGCCTTGCTCGCAAGGTCGCCGGCCGCTGGCGTGTCGATCCTGATTGTCTGCAACGCATCCTTGATGGCCACCAGAGCCTGCGGTGGGGGTGCTGAAACATGGCGAAGCATAAGAAGGGCATTTGCATCTTGAAGTGCCGCGTTATTGGATTCGATTTTTGTTCCGGCTCTTTGTGCATTGGCCATAAGGCTTGGCGGTTCAAGATGGGAGCTTCAACTAACGGGTAATCAGCAATTGTCTGAACGAAAATCGCACCATTGGTGTGTTTCGGGGTTGCGGTAACATCAATCTGTAGAGCGAGTGCTCCACCTTTTTGCTTGAGATTGTTATTGATGTCTCCAATCGACCTGAACCACGCCAATTTGGAGTCGTGGATATAGACGCTCGCCCTGCTGACCCCAACTCGCCGCGCTATTTCCGAAGCGCCCAGACCTTCCTGCCGAAGCACTGCAATCTCATCTGCCTTTGCCTGTGCAGTTGCCGGTCTGCCAAACTTCTTTCCTGATGCCTTCGCCTTGAAGATACCTTCACGCTGACGTTCCAGCATCATCTCACGTTCAAACTCCGCCACTGCACCCAGCAATGACAGCATCAGTTTGCCAGTTGCAGTACTGGTGTCCAGTGAGATGTTGAGAATCCGCAGACCGACACCTTTATCCTGCAGCACACCGACAATCTGCCAGAGATGCTTCACTGACCGCGCCAGTCTGTCGAGTTTGGTCACCACCAGGACATCACCATCCCGTACGAAGGCGACTATCTCGTCCAGTCGGTGACGTTTGGCGACTGATGATACCTGCTCGCTGAAGATCCGCTCACATCCCGCTGCCTTCAGTTCATCGACCTGTGCTTCCAGACCGAACTTCTGTTCCACCGTCGATGTTCGTGCATATCCAACAATCATCTTGTTCTCTCCTGTCTCAAATGGACGGAGAGGATTTGAGAATGGTGTTTCAAAAGGCAACCAGCAGACTTTGGAGACAGTTGCCGGCAGGTGTCTCAGAATGCGTGGTTTTTGCAGCGATCAACTGCAGCAGGATTTGCCTTCTTGTAGGGGTTCACCATCATTATGGTGAACCCCTAGTCGATCTGATGGTTGAGCATGGTGTTGGCGTTCGAGTGAAACAAGTTCTCGAACTGCACCGAATTAACGAAGATTTCTTCCTCGACGAATGACAACTATCACGACCTGAACGACTGCAAGTTCTCAATCCGCATCCTGCTCTCGGCATGAGACAGATAGAACCGCTCTAATACCAACCGGCATTGATCAGTACCGATGTGCCCAGTCGCGCAAGCCGATAGACATGATCTTCCAGGGCTGGTCGATGAGGTTGTTCCAGGCCTGACATGACAGAGCGACAATATCGTCGTAGGAGCGGAAGACCCGATTGGACAGCCAGTTGTCACGCAGGTACTGCCAGACGTTCTCAACCGGATTGAGTTCTGGCGACTTCGGCGGCAGGAACAGCAGCGTGATGTTGCCGGGGACCTTGAGTTGCTTCGAGGAATGCCATCCAGCCTGATCGAGGATGAGGACGGCATGGGCGCCGATATCGACCTGGGCACTGATCTCGACAAGATGCGCATTCATGGCCTCGGTATCGCACCACGGCATCACCAGGCCAGCTCCCTTGCCTTTGGCCGGGCAGATGGCCCCGAAGATATAGGCCGATGAAGTGCGCTGGTCCTGCGGGGCTGATGGCCTGGTGCCACGCCGGGCCCAGCGCCGGGTGATCTTGTTCTTCTGCCCGATACGGGCCTCATCCTGCCACCACAGCTCTATCGCGGTGTCGGTCGGCAGGCCACATTGGATGGCGTCGATCTGTTCCGGGAAGCTTTTTTTTTAAAATGCTCTGCCTGCAGCTCGTTCTGGGCATGATGGTGTGGCCGGGCCGACAGCTTGCGGTAGCCCATCGCCTTCAACATCCGCCCCAACGTGCTTTCATCAATGGAGATGCGGTACTCCCGGTAAAGCCACTGGACCAGGTCCTTCAGGCGCCAGCGCACCACCTCGTCAATCGCCGGGATTGGGCCACGCTCAATCAGCTCAACCAGCGCCTGCCGCTGTGCCTCGTTCAGCTTTGGCACCCGCCCGGGCGCCTTGCCATCCAGCAGGCCATCGGGACCTCTGGCATTGAACCGCACCACCCAGTCACGGATGATCTGCGCCGTGACGCCGCCAACCTTGGCGGCAGCCCGGCGTGAGCCGCCATCATAAATACTCGCCAAGGCCAACAGACGCCGGGTCTGGTTGGCATCCTTCGATGCCCGGGCCAGAACCCTCATATCCGTGGCAGAGAAGTCAGAGCGAAGGGGTGTCGCAGCAACCATGGCAAACCTCCTGTTTGCCACATCGAGTCAGACAATCGCTGATTTGCCTACCCACTTGAGTCAACCACTACGCCGGTTGGTATAACTGGTCAACGCTGGTTAGGGCGTTTCGTGCCAGCATGAAGATGTCCACGTTGTCTCCCTTGAGAAGACGGAACATCAATGCTGTGTGACGCAGTGAGTAGAGTGTCCTTGCCCGTCCTCGTGCGTCCTCCTTCAACCCTGCCTGTTCCAGAACGTATTCAAACTGCCGCCTGATGGTTTGCAGCGCATATTCACGGTTCTGGTATTGTGGGAAGAAAACGTAATCGTCTGACCCACCATAACCCAGATCCCTGTGCCGCTTGAGAAGTCGCTCATAGACATCCACCGCGAACTCCATCGACAGACTGTCCCGATTGACCGTCTTTGAACTGATGGGGGTTATGGCGAGGAAACGATTGTCGCCACGTTGCTCGATCTGGACATGCCGGTGTTTCAGCACCTTCAAGTCAGACACCCGCACAAACACGTTCACATGAAAGACGATGAAGTCCCAGATTTCCTCAGTGAGTGCCACACCACGAACCTTGATGTCCTGCTTCGCTAGTTCTGATGCCGTCTTCCAGAGTTTGCGATACTCGTCATCAGAGAAATAGGGGCGCGGATTGTCCTTCTTTTTGACCGTGGGAATCTGCGGCATTGAACGAAGAAATCCTCTCCGCCTTGCCTCGTTCAGCACCTTCCTGATGACCACCAAATGTTTGTTCAGAGTTGACGGTGACAGTTTCCGTTCACGGGACAGATGGTCGATGTAGTCATCAATCATCTCCGTCGTGATCTGTGCGACTGCCTTCGTCCCGAAGTAGGGGAGAATGTCCTTGTTGAGTTTTCTCCGGTCCTCACTCAGCAGTCGTTTGTCCCGTTCATCACGACCAACCAGTGCCTCCTGTCGTTCCATGAGTTTGTTTGCACATGCGGCGAATGTGTCACGGTGAACATCGAAGTCCATCCGCTGTGCCAGTTTCACATCATCAAAGAACGACTTCGCGAACTCGATCGCATCTGCCTTGTTCTCACATCTGGTCGATTTTCGCAGATACTTGCGTCCAACGAACAATCTGACCTGCCAAAATCCCGATGCAGGGATTCGATAAATCTGCAGCGTGTCAGGATATCCACGGATTGGTGTCAGATCGTATGGCGCTGTGCGACTAGACATACGTAATTGTATGAAACCAAATCGCTACATACAAGTGATCCGCAGCGAGTACCTAAATTATTGATTTTGTTGGGGAAGTGGTGCCCAGGGCCGGAATTGAACCAGCCGACACGCGGATTTTCAATCCGCTGCTCTACCAACTGAGCTACCTGGGCATTGATGAGGGCGCCAGAAGCGCCGCCAGCGAGGTCGCCTTATAGGTGATCGCCGGACGCCTGTCCAGCATCAACCGGCGGCTTTTTGACGGGCGATGGAACGCGCCTGCATGGCCAATGCGGGTGCTCAGTCCTGTTCCTCGCCATCGCTTCGCCGGGGGGCGGTCTCGCCTGACAGCTCGTCGAAATCCGGAGGCTCCACCGCAGGGATCGCATACTGCCCGCCAAGCCAGCGGTGCAGGTCCACATCGGCGCAGCGCGCCGAGCAGAACGGATGGTATTTCTGTGCTGACGGCTGCTGGCAAACCGGGCACGGACGCCGTGTCCGCAAGCGAACCGGATGGATGGGCTCGGGCTTGTCCGGCTTGTCCACCACCGTCGTCAGACCTCCGGCAGCCAGTGCTTGTAGACGGGGTAACCGGCCGCTTGCAGCATTTGCAGGGTTTCGAACACCGGCAGCCCCACCACGCAACTGTGCGAGCCGGTAATGTAGCGCACGAAGGCTGCCGCCTTGCCCTGAATGGCATAGCCACCCGCCTTGCCGCGCCACTCGTCGGACAGCAGGTAGGCGTCGATGTCCTCGCGCGACAACCGTTTGAAGCGCACCTTGGTGTCGACCACCCTGGACTTCTCCCGCCCATCCGGCGAAATCAGCGCAATCGAGGTGAACACCCGGTGCGACCGGCCCGACAGCAGCAGCAGCGCCTCGCGCGCCTCTTCGGCGGATTGCGGCTTGTCCACCACCCGCCGGCCGAGGCTTACCACCGTGTCGGCGGCGAGGATGAAGGTGTTGTCGCCAAGATTGCGGACCAGTGCAGCCCCACGCGCTGCCTGCGCCTTTCCCCGCGCCAACCTGAGCGAGAGAGCGCGCGGCGCCTCGCGCTTGCCCGGCGTCTCGTCGACATCGACCGGGTTCAGCAGGTCAGGAGATATGCCCACCTGCTCGATCAGCGCCAGCCGCCGCGGCGATGCGCTGGCCAGCACCAGCTTCGGTTCGTTGTCAGACATCTGGCGCCCACCACCTGCAAGCCAATCGGAAATAGCAGGCCGTATGTGCACCGGATTCTGCCGGCTTGTCCAGCATATCGCCCGCGGTCTGGCCGGTGCTTCGTCAGCGGACGCTGGGCAAACCGGTGCCGCCGAAGCGTTCGGTAATGCGCTTGCGCAGCGCGTCCCGGCAAGCCCGGTAGGCGTCAAGGATCTGTTCGCGGCTGCCAGCCGTCATCGACGGGTCGATGGTCGGCCAGTACTCCACGTCGATGGCCATTGTACGGGTCATTTCCATGGCCTTGTGGTGGGCTTCCGGCGAAAGCGATATGACCAGGTCGAAGCTTGAATCCTCCAGGTCGTCGAACGACTTCGACTTGTGCCGGGCAGCATCGACGCCGATCTCGTCGAGCACCTGCAGCATGAACCCGTCGGGCTCGCCGGCGCGCACGCCGCAGCTGTCCACGTAAACCCGGTGGCCGTAGAAGTGCCGCATCAGCGCTTCCGCCATGGGCGAGCGGATGGCGTTCTGGCTGCAGGCGAACAGCACCGCCCCGGGCAGGTCCGCGCTCATGTTGCCGGACGCTCCATTCCTAGCCGCGCCAGTGCAGCACGCAGACCAGCGTGAACAGCCGGCGTGCCGTATCGAAATCAACCTTGATCTTGCCCTCGAGCCGGTCCATCAGCGTCTGGCTGCCCTCGTTGTGCAGGCCGCGCCGGGCCATGTCGATGGTTTCGATCTGGCTGGGCGAGGCGGTCCGGATGGCCTGGTAGTAGCTCTCGCAGATACCGTAATAGTCCTTGACGATGCGTCTGAGCGGCGACAGCGCCAGCCCGATGATGGCGCAGGTCTCGCCGTCCTTGTCGGTGATGTTGAAGACCAGCCGGGTGCCGTCGATGGCAAGGTTCAGGGCGTAGGGGCCGCTGTCCCTGCCTTCCACCTTGAAGGTGTTGGATTCCAGCAGGTCGTAGATGGCCACCTTGCGTTCGTGGTCGACATCGGCCGAGAACGTCCGGGACAGGTTATCGTCCAGGTTAACGCTGACCAGCTTGTCGGTATCTGCACCCATCAGCCCACCAGCGGCAGAAACTCTGCCCGTCTACAACTCAAGGCACCGCGCCTTATCCGGCATGGCATGAAGCCGCTCTCAGGGCAAGTTCAACCGAACAGCCACCGAGCGGGCATGTGCTTCCAGGCCCTCGCTGCGGCCCAGCGTCACCGCGTCCGGCCCGATGGCCCGCAGCGCCTCGGCGCTGCATTTGAGGATCGACGTGCGCTTCATGAAGTCCAGCACGTTCAGCCCGGAAGAATAGCGCGCACTGCGCGCCGTCGGCAGCACATGGTTTGGCCCGCCCACATAATCGCCCACCGCTTCGGGCGTGAATGCGCCCAGGAAGATGGCGCCGGCATTGCGCACCTTCGCCGCAATCTCTTCGGCGTCCTCGCTGACGATCTCCAGGTGCTCCGGCGCCAGCCGGTCGACCAGCGGCACCGCTTCCATCAGCGACGGCACGGTGATGATGCAGCCGAAGTCGCGCCAGCTGGCGCCGGCGATATCGGCCTTGGGCAGCGTGGCAAGCTGGCTCTCAACCTCCGCCGCCACCTGGTCCGCAAACTCCATGCTGGTGCAGATCAGGATCGACTGGGCATTGCTGTCGTGCTCGGCCTGGGCCAGCAGGTCTGCCGCCACCCAGCCGGCGTTCGCCGTGTCGTCGGCCATGATCAGCACTTCCGACGGCCCGGCGATCATGTCGATGCCGACGGTGCCGAACACCTGCCGCTTGGCGGCCGCCACATAGGCATTGCCCGGTCCGACGATCTTGGCCACCGGTCTGATGGTTGCGGTGCCATAGGCCAGCGCGGCCACCGCCTGCGCCCCGCCGATGGTGTGGATTTCGCTGACCCCGGCAATGCGTGCTGCCGCGATCACCTGCGGGTTCACCACGCCATCGGGCGTCGGCACCACCATCACCAGCCGCTCGACGCCGGCAACATTGGCCGGGATGGCGTTCATCAGCACCGATGACGGATAGGCCGCCAGCCCGCCGGGCACATACAGGCCCGCCGCCTCGACCGCTGTCCAGCGGTGGCCCAGTTCCACGCCCTGGGCGTCGGTATAGCGGTCATTGCCCGGCACTTGCCGTTCATGGTAGGCGCGGATGCGGCTTGCGGCAGCTTCCAGCGCCACCACCACCTCCGGTTCGCACTTGTCGGCCCAGGCCTGAACGTCCGCATCGCTCATCCGTGCGCCCGTTTCCGGCAGCTCGAACCGGTCGAACTTCGCCGTGTAGTCGCGCACCGCCGCATCGCCGCGCACCCGCACCTCGGCGAGGATGGCCGCCACCGCGTCGTTCACGTCGGCCGATTGCTCGCGCTTGTCGCCCAGCAGCCGGCTGAACTCCGCCTCGAAGCCTTGCGATGTCGCATCCAGCCGCCGCGTCATGACTGGCCGTCTCCCGTCACTGTCGCCGCCGTCATGGTCGGGCCGGGCCCGGGCCGTCCATTTCGGTCCGAGGTCCGCCATCGCCGCCTCGATGCATTCCACCTCGGCGCGGATCGTCCCGCCGCCGGCAAAGGTCAGCACGATGGCGCCCTCTGGCGCCGTGGCTGCCGGGTTCAAAGGTGATCGCCAGCAGCGACAGGATGGCGGTCTTGTCGTCCATGCGGATATTGCTGGCTGCCACGCGCTCGACCCGCGAAAACTGCAGGCCGCAGAGGCGGCGTTCGCCCCGGTCGCTGCTGCCCGCCACCGACAGGTGGTCGTAGCGGTTGGCGACCAGCGCCAGCTTGCGCTCCCGCTTCAGCCAGCGGATGTCGCCGACCCGCATCACCGCGTCCTGCAGGTGTGCGGAAACGACCTCGAGGTCGTCGGGGTCAAGAGCAGCTAGCTTCATCGTGGAATTGTCGGTCATGCCGTCTGTCGGGTCCTCGCTCAGTCAGCCGGGACGGCCCAACTGCGCGTCAATCGGAAATGCGCGAGATGTCTGCGCCACAGGCGCTGAGCTTTTCTTCCAGCGTTTCGAAGCCGCGGTCAAGGTGATAGACGCGGTGCAGCGTGCTTTCGCCGCGGGCGGCAAGCGCCGCAATCACCAGCGATACCGAGGCCCGGAGGTCTGTCGCCATCACCTCCGCGCCATGCAGTTCGCTGACGCCGTGAACGGTGGCCGTGTCGCCGTCCAGCGAGATGCGCGCGCCCAGCCGCGCCAGTTCCTGCACATGCATGAAGCGGTTCTCGAATATCGTTTCGCGGATCACCGAGGTGCCGCCGGCCATGGTCATCAGCGCCATGAACTGCGCCTGCAGGTCGGTCGGGAAGCCCGGATAGGGCTGTGTCTCGACACTGACCGGGGTCAGGCCGTTGCCGTTGCGCGCCACCCGGATGCCCTCGTCGCCGGCGCTGATCTTCACCCCGGCGCTGGCCAGGATGTCGAGCGCGGTTTCAAGGTTGTCGGCGCGTCCGCCGCGCAGCAGCACGTCGCCGCCGGTCATGGCAACCGCCATGGCGTAGGTGCCGGTCTCGATCCGGTCCGCCAGCACGTCATGGGTGGCGCCATGCAAGGCGCTGACGCCCTCGACGGTCAGGGTCGAGGTGCCGATGCCGCTGATCTTCGCGCCCATCTTCACCAGGCACTCGGCCACGTCGCACACTTCCGGCTCGCGCGCCGCATTGTCGATGACCGTCTCGCCGCGCGCCAGCGTCGCCGCCATCAGCGCCACGTGGGTTGCGCCGACCGAGACCTTCGGAAAACCTGATGTGCGCGCCCTTCAGCCCGCCCGGCGCCCTGGCCACCACGTAGCCCTGGTCGATGTCGATCTCGGCGCCCATCTGCTGCAGGGCGGCGAGGTACAGGTCAACCGGCCGCGTGCCGATGGCGCAGCCGCCCGGCAGCGATACCCGCGCCTCGTGACAGCGCGCCAGCAGCGGGCCCAGCACCCAGAAGCTTGCCCGCATGCGCGACACGAGATGATAGGGCGCGGTGGTGTCGGTGATGTGTCCGGCGGTGAAATTGAACCGTCTCGCCCGACTTGACGTCCTCGCCGGGGCGCTTGCCGGCAGTGTGCTGGTCAACGCCGTGATTCTGCAGGATGCGCTTCAGCAGCTGCACGTCGGCCAGGCGCGGAATGTTGTTGAGCGTCAGCGTCTCGCTGGTCAGCAGGCTGGCGATCATCAGCGGCAGGGCGGCATTCTTCGCGCCGGATATGTTGATTTCGCCGTGCAGCTTGTTGCCGCCGGTGATCCTGATTCGATCCATGATCGCGCTGTTCCCCTACTGTGTCCGCCTGCCCGCATTGATACAGTTTCTGACTGGACCGTGTGCATGGCGCTACTTTGTGGCGGTTTCATGCACGTTTGAGGCCAGCGGGGCAAGTACGGATATGACGCTGTGGAAAGCCGGCGCGGCTCAATCCGGCGGGCACTCCGGTTTCTTCGCCCTGCCGCTGCCGGTGCTGTCTGCGCCTGTGTCCTTTTCGTCCGGAACGGACCGGCCGGACTGCTTGCGCCGGGCAAGGTTGGCCCGCAGCGCCTCTGCCAGCCGCTTCTGCCTGTCCTGCTTCGGTTCGTGCGCCATCGGGTATCCGCAATGGTGAGTTGATGCGGCAATCTTCCATAACTTGCAGGAGCTGATCAATCTTGCTTGCAGTGTTCCGGCGGCTGTGGCATTACGCGACCCGTATTTCCGGCCCCGGCTCGCTTCGCCGCCGGCCAATGTTCAGGGAATACAGCCTGGCCGTGTCGGGCTGCCGTAGCTCAGGGGTAGAGCACTCCCTTGGTAAGGGAGAGGTCGAGAGTTCAATTCTCTCCGGCAGCACCAGCCAGGCCATCAGGCGGGCTGGCCATTCCGGCTGCACGCACAGGACCGCGACACCATGCACGGCGGGCAACCGCTCATGGCGACAGGCGGAAGGGGCCGGCAGCAGGGCGAACATGGCTGACAGTCTCAGAAGTTCCGCTTCCGCAGCTGCCGCCTCGCGTTCCCGTCAGGCCATCGACCTGCCCAGGGTGTTCTTCACCATCGGCATGATGCTGCTGGTGCTCACTGTCTTCATGTTTCCGCCCGCCATCACCGACATCGTCGCCGACAACGACGACTGGACGGTGTTTGCCGCCTCCGCCTTCGCCACCGGGTTTCTCGGCCTCATGCTGGTGCTGGTCAGCCGCGGCGCCTGGTCGGACCAGGTGTCGCTGAAGGAAGGCTTCGTGCTCACGGTGCTCAGCTGGATCGTGCTGTGCGTCATGGCGTCGATCCCGTTCATGTTCATCGGCCGCGACGCATCGGTGGCCAATGCGCTGTTCGAGGCGGTTTCGGGCCTCACCGCCACCGGGGCGACGGTGCTGACCGGCCTCGACTACCTGCCGCCCGGCATGCTGTTGTGGCGCTCCATCCTGCAGTGGATCGGCGGCGTCGGCATCGTCGTCATGGCGCTGGTCATGCTGCCGTTCCTGCGGGTGGGCGGCATGCAGCTGTTCCGCACCGAGAATTCCGACCGCTCCGACAAGTTCATGCCGCGCGTCGGCGAGGTGATCAGCCTGATCGCTGTCACCTATCTCTGCCTCACCGTGGCGTGCGGCATTGCCTACTACTGGGCGGGCATGACCGCCTTCGACGCGCTCAACCACGCCATGACCACCGTCTCCACGGCCGGCTTCTCCACCCACGACAAGTCGTTCGGCCACTTCGAGGAAAAGGCCATCCACTGGATCGCCATCGTGTTCATGCTGGGCTCGTGCATGCCGCTGGTGCTGTACATCAAGATGGTGCGCTCGCGCTCGCTGGCGGTGTGGAACGACGCCCAGGTGCGCGGCTTCCTGCAGATCGCCGGTCTTGCCGTGTTCACCGTCACGCTGTGGTACTATGTCCGCCACGACGAACCGTTCTGGGACGTGCTGCGCGTGGTGATGTTCAACGTGGTGTCGATCGTGTCCACCACCGGCTATGCGCTGGGCGACTACACCGACTGGGGCCCCGGCATCATGGGCCTGTTCTTCGCGCTGATGTTCCTCGGCGGCTGCACCGGCTCGACCACCGGCGGCCTCAAGACCTTCCGCCTGCAGGTGATGATGATGACCGCCTCGGGCTACCTGCGCCAGCTGATGAGCCCCAACCGCATCGTCGTGCTCAACTTCAACAATTCCCGCATCACCAACGACATCGCCACCTCGGTGCTGGCCTATGTCACGGTGATGTTCCTGTCGGTGATGGTGTTCACCATCGCCCTGTCGTTCTTCAACCTCGACCTGGTGACGGCCCTGTCCGGCGCCACCGCCGCAATCACCAATGTCGGCCCGGGCCTGGGCGACATCGTCGGCCCTGCCGGCACCTACGCCAACCTCGACCCCGGCGCCAAGTTCCTGCTCACCATCGCCATGCTGCTCGGCCGGCTGGAGTTCTTCACCGTCCTCGTGGTGCTCAGCCGCTCGTTCTGGCGGTAGGGGGCTTTAGAACTCGTGATCGCCCGTTATGCGGACATTGCTGACATGCTTTCCAAATGGCGGATGTCCGCTTGTGCCCCGACTTGGACATGACGTTGCAGCGAAGTTAACGGCAGAGCTGAGCCCACTCCCTGCGGCAAGCCGTCGAAAGGCAAGCTAGCGGCAATACTGATCAAACAGGCTCGCGCGCTGGACATCACGGAGCCAATCGCCGGTTACATAGCGTCAATCGACAGCATCGCATAGCTTCTTCGCTTCGGGCACAGGCTGGTAACGGCTCAAAGCACTTTCGACACTTCGGATGCGATAGCCAGCAGGCGCGCATCCGATTGTGCCGCTGCGCAAAGCTGCAGACCGATCGGCAGGCTGCCAGCGGGCCTCGTCAACGGGAGGCTGATTGCACAAAGATCAAGACAGTTCGCAACGCGAGTATAGCGTGACATCGGGATCTGGCTCTCATCGACCTCTGACAATGCCGTTGCGCAAATCGGGGTTCCGGGCAATGCAAGCAGGTCGAAACCGGCGAATGTCTCAACGAATGATCGCCGGACTTCGGACAACTCCTTGAGTAGTTCGACATATTGGGCCGGTTGAATGTTCCGGCCCTTCAGGACACGTTCGCGAACGTAAGGATCCAGCGGTGTCGATGGCTCGTCAACCAGCTTGGCCAGGTGCCGGTAGGCTTCGAACGCGACGATATCACCGTTCAACCTCTGGAAGCCGACAAAGGACAAAGGCAGGGAAATCACCTCCACATGCGCACCCAGTTCGCGCAGGCGCACGAGGACCGCTTCGTATGCGTTGGCGACTTCGTCCGAAATCGGCGCAAGGGCATCGCTGCTGACCACAGCTATCCGGAGACCATGGATGGGAACCTGGGCATGGGAGAGGTCGATGCCGGCCAGGACCTCGGTCAGCACGCGCGCTTCGTCAACGCTGCTGGTGATTGGGCCAAGCGTATCGAAAGTCGGTCCAAGCGGTGCAACGCCGTCGGTCGGGATCAATCCGTAAGTTGGCTTGAAGCCAACAACACCGCAAAGACTGGCCGGAATCCGGATTGACCCGCCGGTATCGCTGCCAATGGCCACGGGCGCCAAGCCCGCCGCAACCGCAACGGCCGATCCGCTACTGGAGCCACCCGGTACACGATGAACAGCACGATCAGCCGGATTCCATGGGGTTCCCCTGGCGTGGTTGGTGCCCCAGCCTCCTATGGCAAACTCGACCATGTGGGTGGTGCCGAGAATGATTGCTCCCGCCTCTTCCAGGCGCTTGAGCGCCGGAGCAGTTTGCATCGAAACCGACGTCGCATATGCCAGCGACCCGAATGCCGTTGGAACGCCCTCAATATCCGCCAGTTCCTTCACGAGCACCGGCAATCCGTGCAGTCGCTTGCGCACCTGACCTTCCAGCAATGACTGATCGAGCTCCGCGGCACGCTTAAGCGCATTATCTGCGAAAAGCAACGATAAGGCATGCAGACGGTCATTCTCCTCGGCAATCCTTGCAAGTGAGGCCTCGACTTGCTCCACCGCAGTGCTCTGGCATGACCCGGACTGAACTTCGCAGATATTCTGTCTCATGCTGCTTCCCTCGATTTGCCTGCCAGGCTACGCAACTGCGAGGCTGCATGTCTTGTCAAGTCTATCGGAGTCATCGACGCAATTAGCCTTGTTTGCTGGTATTGGCCGTCTCTTCTCTATGCCGGCATTCATCTTGACCGTGGCTCTGGCAGTTTCGCCAGTTCCACTGGCTGTCTTCTTTTTGTGAAGGCACGTACTGCCGTCCTGGCGAACCAAGTCAGCAAGCTGCATTTCCGCTTTGGGCTCCCTGCGGGCATTGACATTGGTTCGCCGAGGGGGCGTCACGCCACCAGCAGCCCGCCAACCCCTCAATCCCCCGCCGCATCGCCGAGGTTGATCCGGCGCCACAGTTCCAGGCTGCTCGAACGTACCCTGCCAGATGCCGCGCCGGGCGGCCTTGCGCCGCCACTTCGTCGCGCACATAGCGGTGCTCGTGCTGCCGGTAGGCCAGCGCCCAGCCGTCCGCAACCATCTGCCGGTTCAGCTCGCTCTCGCCCGCCGTGCACACGGCCACCGTGCGGCCATAGCGGTCCACATCCACCGTCCGGCAGGTCACGTCCTTGCCGCCAATCAGCTTGCGCAAGTGATCGCGCGCCCGGCGGCCGCAGGGGTAGGCCTGCCCGCCCGCGTCCTGGCAGGTCTGGTTGAGCTCCGGCGCGTCGATGCCATGCAGCCGGATGTCCTCGCCGCCCGCCTTGGGCCTGAGGCTGTCGCCGTCCACCACGATCATGTTGCCGCTGACATTGCCGCCCGGCACCAGGTCCAGCCCATAGAGAATGACGCCGGTGAGGCCGATGACGGTCAGCGCATCGAGTGCTATGCGCCATTTCGGCCGGGCAGGGGCAGCCGACCACCGCCGGCGGCGCTGGCGGCTCATGCGCCGGTCTTGCTCCAGCGCGCGGCGGCCTTGTCGTCGGTTTCGCGCGCATCGACCCACTTGGCGTTGTCGCCCGTGCCGTCTTCTTCAAGCTTCCAGAACGGCGCCTTCGTCTTCAGGCAGTCCATCAGGAACTGGCACGCCTCGAAGGCGGCCTCGCGGTGGGCCGAGCAGGTGATCACCAGCACGATGTCCTCGCCCGGCTCCATCCGTCCGTAGCGGTGTACTATCAGGCTGGCGTCCAGCGGCCAGCGCGCACAGGCCTCGCGCTCGATGGCCTCGAGCGCCTTTTCGGTCATGCCCGGATAATGCTCCAGCGTCATCGCCGACACCTGCTCGTCAAGGTTCAGGTCGCGCACCGAGCCGAGGAAGATCGCCGTGCCGCCGATGGCGTGGTTGCCGGCGCGCAGTGCGGCAAGTTCGTCCGCAAGGTCGAAGGGCTGTTCCTGCACCCGGATCAAGCTGTGCGTCTCCTCGCGTTCAGTCCTGCTGCTTGAGCAGGTTGTTGAGCAGGTCCTCGGCCTGCCGCGCGCCGTCCTTGCCAAGCAGCTTCTCGGCCTCGCCGCGCAGCGTCTCGCCGGCTGCCTCTACATTTACGCCAAGCTTGCCCAGCGTGTCGAACGCCGATTGCGGATCGTCCAGAATGCCCTCCACGTCCGGATAGATCTTCGGCGCGGCCCACGGCCCGGAAATGATCACCGGCACCGGCAGCGTGGTCATCCCGGCGCCTGCCGCCAGCGCGGCCTTCGGCGACACCTTGAAGTCCAGCCGCCGCCGCAGCAGGTCGGCCTGGCCCGCGCCGGTCACCTCGTACCCCGGCCCCCGCGCCACCAGTGTCTCGGTGGCGGCAATGCCGTCGTTGATGACGAAGCTGGCGCCCAGTTCATCCAGCCTTGTGCTGCCATTGCCAGAGCTTGCCGACCAGCCGTCGAGTATCGAGCCCTGGACCGCGCCCGTCATGGCGGCGATGTCGATGCCCTCGACCGCGCCGTCGCGCAACTGGATCTGCGCGGTGCCGGCCAGCGTTGACACCATCTCGCGCTGCGAGCCGCCCGTGGCGCTGACGTCCAGCGCCACGTCCGCCGCGCCGCTGATCGCCGTGATGCCGGCAAGGCCCGTGAACAACGCTCGCGCTTCCACGCCCGTGGCGTTCAGTGTGCCGGCCAGGCGGGGCAGGTTCTGGCTGCCGTCGATCTCCACGCTGCCGCTGGCCTTGGTGCCATACAGACCCAGTTCGTTCAGCGTGGCGGTCAGCTTGCCGTTGTCGAGCATGGCGTCGATGGAGGCATCCTTGAAACTGAGCTTGCGGTAGACGACCTCGCCCACCCGCAGCCGCAGCGTGGCGTCTGCCAGGTCAAGCCCGGCGAAGCTGACCGGCGCATCGCTCCAGCTGGCGGCAGGCTGGGTCCGCGCCCGTCTGAGACGCCTGTGGCTGGCGGCGGCGCATAGATGTCGAGGTTCGAGCCGGTTGACGCCGAGGCTCGCCTCCACCCGCGGCCGGCTGCCGCTGGTGATCACCCGCACCAGCCCGTTGGCCGATGCGCCGTCCATGCTGAGCCTTGCGTCCTCGAGGCTCACCCGCCCTCCGGCAATGGCCAGCGCGCCGCTCACCGACAGGTCCTTCAGGCCGGGTCCGTCTGCGGTGTCCCAGCCGGCCCATCCGGCCAGCTTGCGCAGGTCCGGCGACGAGGCGCTGACCTGCCCGGCAAGGTCGAAACCGCCGGCCAGCCGCGCCCGGCCCGAGATGGCGGCTTCCAGCAGCCGCGCCTGCAGCGCCAGTTCCACCGGCGAGCCTGCCGCCGCAAGCCGGGCCGGGTCCAGCACGAACAGCTTCAGGTTGACCAGGTCGTCGTTCCAGCGCAGCGAACCATCGGCCTTGAACGGCTTGCCATTGAGCGGCAGGTCGATGCGGGCATTGATGCTGGCGGCGCTGAAGGTGGTGCCGGAGCGTTCGTCGCTGAAGCTGAGGCTGCCATCGACGATGCGGACCGGCGCAACGCTTGCCACGGCCGGCGATGTACCGCCGCCGCCGCTGCCCGACCCGGATGCGCCGGCGTCGTCCGGCAGCGCCCAGTTGGCGCGGCCGTCCGCGTCGATGGCCAGCGTGACGCGTGGGCGCACCAGCGTGATCTCGCGCACCTCGGTGCCGCGGCTGAAGAACTGCCAGAGCGAAATCTTCGCCTCGATCCGCTCCATCGAAACGGTGGTGCCGTCGAACATGCCTTGCGGGTTGGACAGCGTCGCCCCTTCCACCGTCACGGCCGGTTGCGGGAAACAGCGCCACCGATGGCGGCTTCAGCAGCGTCAGCGTGCGGCCGGTGTGGCGGGCCACCGCCTGCTGCAATTGCGCGGTGATGAACTCGCCGCCCAGCATGTACGGCAGGCTGGCGACCGCTGCCGCCAGCAGCAGCACCAGTCCCAGCGCGGTCATGACGAGATATCTCATGGGGCCATCCTTACCTGATTCTGTGCCGCCGGTGGCGGTTTGCAGAATGCCGCCGGTGGCGGTTTGCCGATGCCCCTAGCCGGCTTTGAAAACACTGAAAAAGTGTCAGAAAATTGGTTGGCGGCAATCAAGCCGCGCCTTATGGTGGCGCCCTGTCCGCCAACATTTGCCGCCGTCACAGGGCCAGACAAGATGACCTCCCAGCCGCTTTGGACTCCTTCGCCCGACCGCATCGCCAGCCACCGGCTCAGCCGCTTCATCGAGTTCGTCAACGCAAGGCACGGTCTGAACCTGTCAGGATTCAACGGCATTCACGCCTATTCAGTCGATCATGCACCGCAATTCTGGGCTGATGTATGGGACTTTTGCGGCGTTATCGCCGAAACGCGCGGCGAACGGCTGGTGGTGGATGAGGACCGGATGCCCGGCGCGCGCTTCTTCCCCGACGCGGTGCTGAACTTCGCCGAGAACCTGCTGCGCCGCAACGACGATACCCCCGCCATGATCTTCCGCGGCGAGGACAAGGTGCGCAAGACGGTCACCTGGTCTGACCTGAACGGCGCCGTGTCGCGCATCGCCCAGGGCTTCGCCGCCATGGGGCTGAATGCCGGCGACCGGGTGTGCGCGGTCATGCCCAACATGCCCGAGGCCATCATGGCGTTCTGCGGCGCCAACGCGCTGGGCGGCATCTGGTCGTCCTGCTCGCCCGACTTCGGCGTGCAGGGCATTCTCGACCGCTTCGGCCAGATCGAGCCGCGCGTCCTGGTGGTGTGCGACGGCTACTGGTACAACGGCAAGTCCTTCGACGTGACCGCCAAGATCGCCGAGGTGGCGGCAAAACTGCCGAGCCTCGAGAAGATCATCGTGGTGGACTATCTCGGCCATGCGGCGGACATGGCGACAGACCCTGCCGAACGCCGTGACGCTGGACGATTTCATGGCGCCATACACGGCAGGACCCATCCGAGTACCGCCGCCTGCCATTCGACCACCCGCTCTACATCCTGTTCTCGTCCGGCACCACCGGCGTGCCCAAGTGCATCGTCCACTGCTCGTGGCGGCGTGCTGCTCAAGCACCTGAGCGAGCACCAGCTGCATTGCGGCATCAACCCCGGCGACCGGCTGTTCTACTTCACCACCTGCGGCTGGATGATGTGGAACTGGCTCACCTCGGGCCTTGCCTCGCAGGCCACGCTGATGCTGTTCGATGGCTCGCCCTTCGCGCCCGATGAAAAGGTGCTGTTCGACTTCGCCGACGAGGAGCGCTTCAGCATCTTCGGCACCTCGGCCAAGTTCATCGACGCGGTGAAGAAAACCGGCTGGCGGCCGAAGGACACCCATTCGCTGGCAACCGTGCACACCATCCTGTCCACCGGCTCGACGCTGGTGCCGGAAAGCTTCGACTTCGTCTACGACGCCATCAAGGCCGACGTGCACCTGGCCTCGATGTCCGGCGGCACCGACCTGTGCGGCTGCCTTGTTGCCTCAAACCCGTTCGGCCCGGTCTGGTCGGGCGAGATCCAGGCGCCGGGCCTGGGCCAGCACATCAAGGTGTTCGATGATGACGGCAAGCCGATGGCGACAGGCAAGGGCGAACTGGTCAATGTCAACTCGTTCCCGTCCATGCCGCTCAAGTTCTGGAACGACGAGGACGGTTCGAAATATCACAACGCCTATTTTGCCCGCTTCGCCAACACCTGGTGCCAGGGCGATTTCGCCGAGTGGACCGAACATGGCGGCATGATCATCCACGGCCGTTCCGACGCCACGCTGAACCCCGGCGGGGTGCGCATCGGCACGGCGGAAATCTATGCCCAGGTGGAGCAGATCCCCGAGGTCATCGAGGGCTGCGCCATCGGCCAGGACTTCGACAACGACGTGCGGGTGGTGCTGTTCGTGCGCCTCGCCGAGGGCGTGGAACTCGATCAGGCACTGCAGAAGAAGATCCGCGACAAGATCAAGACCGGCGCCTCGCCCCGCCACGTGCCGGCCCGCATCGTCGCCGTGGCCGACATTCCGCGCACCAAGTCCGGCAAGATCACCGAACTCGCGGTGCGCGACGTGGTGCACGGGAGAACGGTCAAGAACGTCGAGGCGCTGGCCAACCCGGCGGCGCTGGACCTGTTCAGGGACCTGGAGGAGTTGAAAAGCTAATCCAGGAAAAGTGGGAACCGGTTTTCCGTCCGGATTAGCGACGAAAAGAACTAATCCAGGAAAAGCATGTGCCCGGCTTGAACGGGTATGGGAACCGGTTTTCCGTCCGGGTCAGCGGCGGAAGAATTACCCCGCCAGCACCCGCGTGGTCGGGAAGGTGATGTCGATGCGCGTGCCCTTGCGCGGCTCGCTGGAGATCGAGAACCGCGCCCGGTTGGCTTCCACCAGCGCCTTGGTAAGCGGCAGGCCCAGCCCGGTGCCCTGCGCCTCGCGGCCCACCGTCTCGATGCGGCTGAACGGCTGCATCGCCTCGCGCAGCTGGTCCTCGTCCATGCCGACGCCGGTGTCGGCCACCGACAGCAGCAATTCGCCCGCCCCGGTCATCTTGGCCGAAATGATCACCTGGCCGCCTGGGTCGGTGAACTTGATGCCGTTCGAGATCAGGTTGAGGATCACCTGCTTCACCGAGCGCTGGTCCGCCACCACCTGCGGCAGTCCGGCGGCGATCGACTTGCGCAAGACCACCCGCGCGCCCGTTGCCTCGTTCTGCATCAGCTTCATGCAGGTGTCGGTGATGGCGCCGAGGTCCACCGAGGTGAAGTTGAGGTCAAGCTTGCCAGCTTCCACCTTCGACAGGTCAAGCAGGTCGTTGACCAGCGACAGCAGGTATTCGCCAGAGGTGTGAATGTCGTTCGCATAGCCTTCGTAGCGTTCGTTGCCGAGCTTGCCGAACTCGCCCTTTCGCATCACGTCGGAAAAACCAAGGATGGCGTTGAGCGGTGTGCGCAGTTCGTGGCTCATCCGGGCCAGAAACTCCGACTTCTGGCGGCTGGACTGTTCTGCCCGGTCGCGAGCGTCGCGCAGCTCGGCTTCGGTCTTCTTCCACTGGGTGATGTCGCGCAATACCGCGCAATAGGCCGAGGCGGGAATGCCGCTGATGCCACCGCCAACCCGCCGCATGGTCAGAAACAGCGGCACCTCGCCGCCATCCTGCATGCGCGCCGTCACTTCCCTGCCCGAATTGAACAGGCTTGACAGCCCGCGGTCGCCAAGTGCCGCAACATAATCGCGCACCGTCTTTGCTGACGGCTTGTCCATGAGCCCGGCCAGCGGCGTGTCGATCACGCTCGCCGCATGCACCCCGAACAGCGCTTCGGCTCCGGCGCTCATCCAGTTGATGTCACCGGTCTCGTTCAGGAAAACAACGCCGTCGCTGGCCGTATCGAGGATCGAGAACAGTTCATTGATGTCGACCGGCTGTTCAGCCTGCCGGTCGCTGGCTGACTGGCTTTCGATGCCGGTCTGAGGCTCTTCCGCATCGGTCTCCAGGTCTGGCGCCGCAGACGGCTGCGATATCGTCTCCGGTCCGGCTCCAACGGGTTCAATCGCGTCGTCTGGTGCGCCATGACTGTCTGGTTCGGGCGCCAGTTCGACCTGGGGGGGAGGTGGCGTTGCAGCCACCTTGACGGGTTCGCCGCTGGTAACGGCTTCCGCGGTGAGAATGGCCAGCGGCATGGCGCCGTCGTTCCAGGGAAAGGTCGACTTCTCCACCCGGATGCTGATGGTGTCACCGTCGCGGGTCAGCAACGCCACGCTGCCTGCCTTGCCCTCGACAGAGGCCACCGCAGCGGCAACGTCGTGCCGGGCGGCCAGGTCATCATCCGCCTCGTATCCCAGCAGCTGGGCCGCGGCAGCATTGCCATAGACCAGCTTGCCGCCCCGGTAGAGCAAGACCGCCCGCTTTACGGCCGACAGCGACTTGCGCACCACCGGTGAAACGTCAAAGCGGGTGGCCGGTGCGGCTGCCCGGCTGCCCGGCCGCGATGGTTCGTCTGGCTGGAATTCGGGCTTGCGCTGTTCAGGCGCCGCAACCGGCTCTCCGCCGGCAAGGCCTGCCGCCTCGATCGCCGCACGGATCGTTTCAAGGCTGCCCGCCGCGGACGGCCTTGACGGGGTCTCCTGAACTGCGCGTCCGGCAGGCGGTTGGGCCAACTGTCCGGACGGTGCGCTTGCAGCGGCGCCCGCCGGTGCTGACAGCCCCGCCTGCTGTTCCAGCATGCGCCGGTCCGTCACGTCCTCCAGCACCACGCTGAACCCGGCTGCTTCGTCGCCTGCTTCTCCCAGCCGGCGCGCCATCAGCCGGAAGTCGCGCATGCCAAAACCGGTCCTGAGCCGGGCGGACGCACCGGCCATGCCGGCCCGCGCCGCCCTTGCCATCAGGCTGTCTGCCACCTCGCCGCCGGTCATGGCGGCAAGGCTTTCCGGGGTCGAGCCGCGCCAGATGCCGCGTGCTGCGGCGTTGGCGAACCGCACCGCGCCGTCTGCGGCGCAGATGGCTGTCGCCACCGGCAGGCTTTCCAGCACGCCTGTCTGCAGCGCGGCAGTGCCGCCGTCGCCCCCGGTGGAATTGCCCGGCAGCCGGGTCTGACTCGCAAACCAGCAGCAGTCCGCTTCGGCCGTCAGCCAGCGCGTGGACATGCACCTCGGCGCTGAACGGCTCGTCGGACACCGCAGATGCGAATGAAATGACTTCCTGCCAGCTCTCGCCGCGTTTTACCTGCCGGGCCAGTTCCCGCACCCGGCCAACGCCGGGGTCGGTATCGTCGAACGGCATGTCGATAAGGTCGAACAGGCTGGAGCAGCCGAAGAACTGCACGCCGGCGGAGTTGGCCCACACCACGCGCATGCGCTCGCCGTCCCACAGCCAGGCAGGCGCGGTCAGCGTGTTGAGATCGTCCAGGCTTGGCGCGGTCGTCTGCGTCACAACATATCCCCAGCGGGTCCGGCTGCCCTTGCAGGCAGACAGTATCGAATTCCCAGTTGCCGTCTGTTCTGACAGCCGGTGTTCCGCCCCACGCGGGACCCCGGTCTGGCCGCATCCATTTGTAGTCTAGTCCGGTTGCAAGCCATGCGTCCATGTCCTTGTTGCAGGCGCAGCACGGGTGCGCCGGATTGGTCAAACTGGTACACCCAGGTGTCCCGCTTCGGCCAGCTGCCGCAAACGCGCATTGGTGTCTTGCAAAACCCGCGCCGTCGGCATAGTTTGCGCGGCGCTGAACGACCGGTTCTTTGTGCAGGCGTAGCTCAGTTGGTTAGAGCGCCGGATTGTGGATCCGGAGGTCGTTGGTTCGAACCCATCCGCCTGTACCATCTATCTTCCATGATTTCCTTGTCATGCCGCCTGCCCGGACCGCCCGTCCGGGGCCCCGACCGTGGAATCGTGTTTCGCAAAGCAGGATGGATAATGTGGCTGCAAACTGGACTCAGGCGCATTCACCGGCATAGGCTTCCAGTCTTCACGACACGTGAGAACAAGGGAGCTTGGAGTCCAACATGAAGAACATCCTGAAGTACACTCTCGCCGCTGCCGCTGTTGCTGCCATGTCGGTGGCTGCCTCGGCAGCCGAGCAGCGTTTTGTCTCCATCGGGACCGGTGGCGTGACCGGTGTGTACTATCCAACCGGCGGCGCCATCTGCCGCCTCGTCAACAAGGACCGCAAGGAGCACGGCATCCGCTGCTCGGTCGAATCGACCGGTGGTTCCGTCTACAACGTCAACACCGTTCGCGCCGGCGAGCTTGAGTTCGGCGTGGCCCAGTCCGACGTTCAGGACAATGCCTACAAGGGCATCGGCAAGTTCGCCGAGGCGGGCGCTTTCGAAAAGCTGCGCGCGGTGTTTTCTGTCCATCCCGAGCCGTTCACCATCATCGGCCGCGCCGGTTCCGGCATGAAGGGCTTCGAGGACCTCAAGGGCAAGCGTGTCAATGTCGGCAACCCCGGCTCCGGCCAGCGTGACACCATGGAAGTGGTCATGGCGGCGTTCGGCATGAAGATGGAAGACTTTGCGCTGGCTGCAGAGCTGAAGGGCTCTGAAATGGCCCAGGCCCTGTGCGACGACAAGATCGACGTGATGATGTACACGGTCGGCCACCCGGCCGCCGCCATCACCGAGGCCGCCACCACCTGCGACATCGAACTTGTCCCGGTGCCAGGGTGAGCCGATCGACAAGCTGGTCGCCGACAACGCCTACTACCGCAAGGCCACCATTCCGGGCGGCATGTACAAGGGCAACCCGAACGACACGCCTACCTTCGGCGTGGGCGCCACCTTCGTGACGTCGGCTGACGTACCGGAAGACGTGGTCTACACCCTGGTCAAGGCGGTGTTCGACAACTTCGACGAATTCAAGAAACTGCACCCGGCCTTTGCCAACCTGAAGGAAGCCGAGATGATCAAGGACGGCCTGTCCGCCCCGCTGCATCCCGGCGCCGAGAAGTACTACAAGGAACGCGGCTGGATGTAGGTCTGGTCCTCGCATGGGCGGGAAGGGATCACTCTTTCCGCCCATGCTCCTCATTTTCATTCATCGATTTTCTTGATCCATTTGTGGCCGGCTTGAGCGGGAGGGCAAACCCATGAGCACCGGAACGGGCAAGCTGTCGCAATCGGCGGCCGATATCGCTGCCGCGTCGGATACCGGCGGGCGCCAGCTCACCGGCTCGCTGGGACTGTTCGTGGCGCTGGTTGCGTTCACATGGTCATGCTTCCAGCTCTACATCGCCTCCGGAGTGCCGTTCTGGATAACCCAGCACCTCGGCATTCCGGCAGTGTTCAACAATACCGAATGCCCGCATCATCCACCTGTCCTTCGCCATTGCGCTGGCGACGTTCTCGTATCCGCTGCTGCAGCGGTCTGCCCGCCATACCATTCCCTGGTACGACTGGCTGCTGGCGATCGTTGGCGTCGAGCTCGTGCCTTTACCTGCTGGTCTTCAAGGACGACATTGCAGCCCGCGCCGGCCTGCCGACGCAGGGCGACATCATCGCCTCGTCGCTGGGCCTGGTCTCGCTGGCCATCGCGGTTTTCCGCTCGCTTGGCCTGCCCATGCTGGTGGTGGCGGCGGTGTTCGTGTTCTACGTGTTCTTCGGCCATGTCGACTGGCTGCCCGACGTGGTGCAGTGGAAGGGCGCGTCGTTCGGCAAGGCTCTGTGGCATTTCTGGATGCAGACCGAAGGCGTGTTCGGCGTGGCGCTCGGCGTGTCCGCCTCGATCATCTTCCTGTTCGTGCTGTTCGGCTCGCTGCTCGAGAAGGCGGGCGCGGGCAACTACTTCATCAAGCTCGCCTTCGCACTGCTCGGCCATATGCGCGGCGGCCCGGCCAAGGCCGCCGTGATGGCGTCGGCCATGTCGGGGCTTTATTCCGGCTCGTCGATCTCCAACGTGGTGACCACCGGCACATTCACCATTCCCTTGATGAAACGCACCGGCTTCACAGCCGAAAAGGCTGGTGCCGTCGAGGTGGCTTCATCCACCAACGGCCAGCTTACCCCGCCGGTGATGGGCGCCGCCGCCTTCCTGATCACCGAGTTCGTCGGCATCTCCTATCCGGAACTGATGATGAACGCCGTTCTGCCCGCCGCGATCTCCTACATCGCGCTGGTCTACATCGTGCACCTGGAGGCCTTGAAGCTGGGGCTTGAGGGGCTGAAGAAGCCGCCCGTGCGCATCACGCTGGCGCAAAAGCTGATCGGCGTGCTCACCGGCTTTCTCGGCATGGCGGCCCTGGCGGTGGCGGTCTACTACGGCCTCGGCTGGGTCAAGACGGCCTTCCCCGGCATGACCCTGTGGGCAGGCATGGCGCTGTTCGTCGTGGCCTATCTCGTGCTCGTCACCATCGCGGCGAAGCGGCCCGACCTTGAAGTGGACGACCCCAACGCGCCGATGCTGGAACTGCCGCGCGCCGGCGAGGTGGCGCTCACCGGCCTGCACTTCCTGCTGCCCATCGTGATCTTGCTGTGGTGCATCCTGGTCGAGGGCCTGTCACCGGCCCTGTCGGCGTTCTGGGCCACCATGGCCATGACCTTCGTGGTGTTCACCCAGCATGCCATCAAGTCGGTCATCCGTGGCACGCCTTACCTCACCGCCGACCTGAAACAGGGCGCGCGCGACTTCTGGGAAGGCATGATTGCCGGCGCCCGCAACATGATCGCCATCGGCGTCGCCACCGGCGTTGCGGGCATCATCATCGGCACCGTCTCGCTCACCGGCATGCACCAGGTGATCGGCGAGTTCATCGAGTTCCTGTCCGGCGGCAACCTCATACTCATGCTGCTGCTGGTTGCGGTGATGAGCCTGATCCTCGGCATGGGGCTGCCGACCACCGCCAACTACATCGTGGTGTCGTCACTGATGGCGCCGGTGATCGTGTCCGTCGGCGCCCAGTCGGGCCTCGTGGTGCCGCTCGTCGCGGTGCACCTGTTCGTGTTCTATTTCGGCATCCTGGCCGACGACACGCCGCCGGTGGGCCTTGCCGCCTTCGCCGCTGCCGCCATTTCCGGCGGCGACCCTATCCGGACCGGCATCCAGGGCTTCACTTATGACATCCGCACGGCGCTGCTGCCGTTCCTGTTCATCTTCAACACCGAACTGCTGCTCATCGACGTGACCTGGTACAAGGCCATCTTCGTCGCCATCATCGCCACCATCGCCATGCTGCTGTTCGCCGCCGCCACGCAGGGCTTCTGGCTGGTGCGCAGCAAGTGGTGGGAAACCGTTGTCCTGCTGCTGATTGCCTTCACCCTGTTCCGGCCCGGCTTCTGGCTCGACCAGGTGCAGCCGCCCTACGACGAACGGCCCGGCACGCAGGTGATTGAACTTGCCGCCAGCCAGCCCGCCGGTGAGCCGATGCGGCTGGTCATCCAGGGGCCTGACTTCGACAATCCCGACAAGATCGTGCAGACGACCCTGATGGCGAACCTTGCGCCCGAAGGCGATGGTGCTGCCCGTCTTGAGGGCGCAGGGTTGCTGGTGACGCCGGAGGGCGACGTGGCCAAGCTGGAAGAACCGATGGCTGGCACCCCGTTCTTCACCCGGTTCCAGATGTTCGACTTCTACGCCGACCAGCCGGTACAGGTCTTGCGCGCTGAAATTCCCGCTAGCCGTATGCCCAAGGAAGTGTTCTATATCCCGGCGCTGCTGCTGCTGGGTCTGGTGGTCTGGTCGCAGCGCCGCCGCCGTTTCGTCCCCGTAGCAAAGCCAGCCTGAATGAACACGACAGATTTCCTGAAACAGCTGTGCGACGCTGCCATCGCCGCCGCCCAGCCGTCCGTCTGCCTGCCGGCCCACCTGCCCAGGCCACCGAAGGGCCGCACCATTGTTGTCGGCGCCGGCAAGGCGTCCGCCGCCATGACCGCCGCAGTCGAGGCCAACTGGAACGGCACGCTCGAGGGCGTCGTGCTCACCCGCTATGGACATGGCGTCCCGTGCAAGCAGATCGAGATCGTCGAGGCCGCCCACCCGGTGCCCGACAAGGCAGGCTTCGATGCTGCCGCGCGCATTCACAAGCTGGTGCAGGGCCTCACCCGGGATGACCTTGTCCTGTGCCTGATATCCGGCGGTGGTTCGGCGCTGCTGACCGCGCCTGCAGACGGCATCACGCTTGAAGAAAAGCAGGCGGTAAACAAGGCGCTGCTGGCGTCAGGCGCGCCGATCGGCGAGATGAACTGCCTGCGCAAGCACCTCTCTGCCATCAAGGGCGGCAGGCTTGCCGCCGCAGCCCATCCGGCCCAGGTCGTGTCGCTGCTGATCTCCGACGTACCCGGCGACGACCCGTCCACCGTGGCGTCAGGCCCGACCGTGCCGGATCCGACCACGCGCGAGCAGGCGCTGGCCATTCTCGACAAGTACCGGCTGGACGTGGCGCCCTCGGTGCGCGCCTTCCTCAATTCGCCGGCTTCCGAAACGCCCAAGCCCGGCGATCCGGTGTTCGCCAACGCCGATACCCGCATGATCGCCACGCCGAAACTGTCCATCGATGCAGCGGCAAGGATTGCCCGCGAGGCCGGCTACACGGTGATCGACATGGGCGACGACCTGGAAGGTGAGTCGCGCGATGTCGGCGCCGCACACGCGAGGCTGGCGCTCGAAACGAAAGGTCCTGCCGTCATTCTGTCCGGCGGAGAAACCACCGTGACACTGAAGGGCACGGGCCGGGGCGGACGCAACGCCGAGTATGCGCTGGCGCTGGCCATTGGCTTGAACGGAGCAAAGGGCATCTCGGCGGTGGCCATTGACACCGACGGCATCGACGGCTCGGAAGACAATGCCGGCGCGCGCGTGCTGCCGGACGTTCTGGCCCGCGCAACCGCCAAGGGCGTGGACGCGAAAGCGATGCTGGCCAACAATGATGCCTATGGCTTCTTCGAGGCGACCGGCGACCTGGTCATGACCGGTCCGACGCTGACCAACGTCAACGACTTCCGCGCCATCGTGATCGAGGGCTGACAAGCGCAACCCGAAAAGCGCAGTCCTCGCGAAAGCGGGGATCAAACCGGTTTTCGGGCAAGTTGCGCGCCCAAAATCAATGGTCCAGTTGCGCCAATGCTCTGGCGAAGAAGTCTTCCGCACCGAAGTTGCCGGACTTGAGCGTGATGGCGAACGTCTCTCCCTCGCGCTCCGCGAAGCACCACGGCACGCCGGGTGCGATTTCCCGGCCGATGCTCAAGCCGATCTACGCCAAGCCCTTGCGTGACGGCGCCCGACGTCTCGCCGCCCGCCACCACGAAACGGCGTACGCCCTGCCTGAAGCCTTCGCGCGCAAACTCGGCCAAGGCCTGTTCCACCACCGCGCCGGCCTTGTCGCGGCCGAGCTTTTGCTGGGCGGCAACAACCTCGGCAGGTTCGGCCGTCGCATAGACCAGCTTGTCCGCCTCGACAGGTTGCGCCCGCAGCCATGCCCGCGCGCCCTCGATCGCTTCACCGTTTGAGGCAAGCGCCACCGGGTCCAGTTTCCAGCTTGCCGCCGTCTTCGAATAAGCTGCTACCTGTGCCCTGGTCATCGCCGAGCACGAGCCTGACAACACCAGCCGGCCCTTGGCTGTTTCAGGATGTTCGATGCCACCCGCAGCGGCATCGATCAGCCCGCGGGCCTCCAGCAGCCTTGGCATGTCGAGCGCCAGCGCGCTGCCGCCCGTCACCAGAGCGAAGTCCTGCACGGCCGTGGCAATAGCCCCCAGGTCTTCCTGCCTGATTGCGTCCGGCACCACGTGCGCCACGCCTTCGCCGGCCAGTTCTGCCAGCCGGCTGCGGGTGGCGTTCGCCCCTTGCGACACGACGCGCCAGGGCAGATGCCCCACGTTTCCCTTCACCTGCGGCGCGAGCAGCCGCATCAGGTTCGAATCGCGCATCGGCGTTAGCGGGTGGTCCTTCATCGGGCTTTCCGCCAGCGGCACGTCGCCGACGAACAGGTTGCCCATGTAGATCGACCGGCCGTTCTCCGGAAACGCCGGGCAGTAGATGGTCTGCCTGGCGTCCAGCCTTTTCATCAGCGCTTCTGCCACCGGTCCGATATTGCCGTCCGGCGTCGAATCGAAGGTGGAGCAGTACTTCCAGTAGAGCTGCCGTGCGCCGCGGGCGAGCAGCCAGTCCGCCGCAGCCGACGTGATCGCAAGGGCCTCGGCCACCGGCTCTGTCCGGCACTTCAGCGCGATAACCTCGAACGGTGCGGCGGCATCATGCGGCTCACCCGCAGCAGGCACGCCGATCCGCAGGCCCACCTTGTGGCCTGAGCGGGCAATGATCGCGGCAAGGTCGCTTGCCCCGGTGAAGTCGTCTGCAATGCACCCCAGTACCACGCTCATGCGTCCCCGCCTCTTGTATGCCTGATGGCCGCACGGCATGGTGCCGGGGCGCATCTAATTCCTCGAATCCGGCAAAGCATACAAATCCATGGCACGCAAGGCACTGACCCTCGGCTCCGCCGTCATCGACATCATTGTCACCATCGAGCCCGACCGCATCGAGCAGATGCAGATGCGCAATGCCGACACCTCGTTCCTGCTGGTCGAGGAAGGCCGCAAGGTCGATGCCGAAAGCATCACCCGGCACATCGGCGGCGGCGGCGTCAACACCGCCGTGGCGCTGGCCCGGCTGGGCTTCGACACCGCAACGCTGGTCAAGACCGGCGACGACCGCAACCGCGAGGACGTCACCACGCGGCTGGCGGAAGAAGGCGTCAGTCTCGACCATGTGCTGACGGACCCCCGTCTCGCCACCGGTTCGTCGGTGCTGATTTCCTCGCACGACCGCAATGCCGGTATTTTCACGGCGCGCGGCGCCAACACTGCCCTCAAGCGCGAGGATCTTGTCCAAAGCGCGTTCGAGCGCGATCTGGTGTTCGTCTCCGGCCTGTCCAACGAGTCCGCCGATTGCTTCCCGGACGTGGTGGAAATGGCTCATGCGGCAGGCAGCAAGGTTGCAGTCAACCCCGGCATCCGGCAGCTGTCGTCGCGGGCAGAAGGCTTCTTCGCCTGCCTTGCCAGGATTTCCATTCTCACCCTCAACCGCGTTGAGGCGGAGCAGCTCATTGCCCGCCTGATCGCGCAGGGCATCGCCGACCAGCAGGCGAAGTTGAAGCCCACCGGCAATCCAGCCTCGCTGATCGACCGGGGGCTGACGGCGGGCGGCTTCACGCTGCCGTTCGATTCGTGGGTGCGCGCCATGACCTCGCTGGGGGTGGGCATGCTGGTGGTGACCAACGGCGCCGACGGCGCCTATGTCGGCACCCGCGAGGCGATCTGGCATTGCACCGTGCCGAAGGTGAAGGTCGCCGGTACGGCTGGCGCAGGCGATGCCTTCGCCTCCACCTTCGCAGGGCTGGTTAGCGTCAGGCGAAAGCGTGGAAGACGCCATCAAGGGCGCCACCTGCAATGCCGGTTCGGTGGTCAGCCACCTGGATACCCAGACCGGCCTGCTGACCCGCGACAGGCTGGCGGCGAGAGTCAAGCGCTATGAACCGAAGCTGAAGGTCACAAAGTGGGATTTAAGCTGAGCAGCTTGCGCCGCCCAGCACGCAGAACTTGGCGCAATGCGGGTGATTGAGCTTGACCGCGCCGTCGCGGAAGTTGCCGCCGTCAGCCTTGAGCGAGGCCTCAAGCGTTGCCCCCATCTCGAAGGCGGGTCATAGGGCAGCAAGGTGCACGGCACGACCGCAGGCGCCTGCGCGCCCTTGCGCTTCACCACCATGCGGCTTGAGGCGCACATCTGCTGGTCGGGCCGCTTCGACAGGATGTCCCAGCAGGCGGTGGTGATTTCCGGCACGTCCTCGCGCTCGTTCATTTCGGGGAACAGCACCAGCTGGCCTGCATTGGCCGGGTCGATGCGCCAGCCGCGCGATGCGATCAGGTGGCCATAACCGGTTCGCGAATCCGTCTCGCTCTCGCCCCAGCAGGTGCGCCCGGCAATGGCAATGTTGAAGCCGTTGACGTCGAGCCAGTCCATGCCGGCCAGCGCCTTGTCCCACGTGCCGGCGCCGCGCTCCTTCTCGTGCAGTTCCCGGGTATGGTGATCGAGGCTGACGCGCAGGGTGAACTTGCTGCCATGCTGCTCGTGCAGCGCCAGCAGGGCGTGGCGGACCTTTGGCCGCTGCATCGGCTGCATGGCGTTGGTCAGCACCAGCACCTCGTGGCCACGCACCAGGGCTGCTTCCATCATTGCCGCCATGTCCGGATTCATGAACGGTTCGCCCCCGGTAAAGGCGATTTCTCTGGTGCCAAGCTTCAGAGTGTCGATCTCGTCAAGCAACGCCTCGAGTTCAGCCAGCCGGAAATACTCCAGCCGGTCATTGCTGGGCGAGCTTTCGATATAGCAGTTGACGCAGGTAATGTTGCAAAGCGTGCCGGTATTGATCCACAGCGTGTCAAGCCGGGTCAGCGGTACGCTGGCGCGCGGCTCGCCCTTGGCGGTCACGTCCGGGTTGCGGAACTTCTCGGGATCGATCGGCCTGAAAGGCCTGGCGAGTTGCGTCGGAATTTCATTCATGGTGGGGGGAATTTAGCCGGTTGCCGGGCGCGGTGCATCCACAAACCCGGGGTGATAACGAGATTGTCACCAGCCGTGTAAACGGTGTATGAGCAGCCGGTGCGAGGCGGGTGTAGCTCAATGGTAGAGCAGGAGCTTCCCAAGCTTAAGACGAGGGTTCGATTCCCTTCACCCGCTCCATCTCCCGTGCTCCAGATACATTGTCATTCTGACTGGCGTGTGCGCTGCCGGAACACCCGGCTGATGCCGTGACGGGTCTTGTTCCAGTAGAACGGCGCACTGACGAGTTGCCACAGCGCCAGTCATCCGCCCACCGACACCAGCAGCCAGTATGCAGGCATGGTCAGCACCGACGGCATGAGCCGGGTCATGCGGCGGACATGCAGTGCCCTGAGGCCTGTCAGCATCGCCACGCCGTAGCCGGTGACCAGCACCATGATGGCCGCAGCGCGGTAAACCTGGTCCGCGATGCCGTCGATGGCGGCAGGGGCCAGCACGTGGTCATGCAGCAGCATCGCCAGGAACACCGGGTGCAGCAGGGCCGAGCCGATCATGCCGGCCATCAGCACCTGGGCGGTCAGGAACCCGGCAGTGCCCATGCCGCGCCAGGCGCCCAGCGGCGATTGCATGATCACCAGCCAGGTCTGCATCCAGCCTTTCAGCCAGCGCGACCGCTGGTGCAGCCAGTTGCCAAGCCGGCACTTGGCCTCCTCGAAGGTCGTCGAGTTCAGTACCTCGCTGCGATATCCCATGCGGGCGAGCCGAAGCCCCAGGTCCGCATCCTCGGTCACGTTCCATGCGTCCCAACCACCGGCAGTCCTGAGCGCCCTGTAACGGAAATGGTTCGACGTGCCGCCCAGCGGCAACGGCAGGCCGAACCGCGCCAGCAGCGGCAGCAGCAGGTCGAACAGGCTGGCATACTCGATGGTGAATTGCCGGGTGAGCCAGTTCTCGTTGCTGTTGTAGTAGGCAAGCCGCGCCTGCAGGCAGGCGACTTCAGGCGGCGCGGCGGCGAAGCATTGCGCCGCCAGCCGCAACTGCATCGGCTGCGGAATGTCCTCCGCGTCGTAGATGGTCACCAGATCGCCGCGCGCAAACATCAGCCCGAGGTTCAGCGCGCGCGGCTTGGTTTGCGGCTTGCCGGCGGCAACGGTGATGACGTCAAAGCCGGTGCCGGCCACCAGCTGCGAGACCATCTTACGGGTCGGCAGGTCGTTCTCCTCCACCAGGATTTTCACGTCCAGCTTGCTGGCGGGATAGTTGAGCCGCTGCAGCGAAGCGATGATCTGTGACAGCACCCGCGTTTCGCCGAACAGCGGCACCAGCACCGTGTAGACCGGCAGCGCGGTGTCATCGAGCCTCGGGCCTTCCGGCATGTGCGCCTTGCCCGGCATGAACAGGCTGGCGAGCTTGAAGCCGCTCACCGCCATGAACAGCAATGAAAACAATGTTATGGCCGTGAGCTTTGCTGCCTCCGGCAGCAGCAGGGCGAATGCCAGTGCAGCCGTCAGCGCAAGCATCAGCCACAACCGGGTCCACCAGCTGCCAGCCCTCGCGCCGAGCGCAGGGGCTGCCTGTCTGCCAGCCGGTGCGCCGCGAAATGCGCCAGACGCTTCCCGTCCTGCCGGAGTATGGCGTCGATGACGTCCTGCCGGCTTGCCTGCACGGTGACCACGTGGCCGGCCCGGCGGCACAGGTGTGCTGACCATGCATCCGTTGCCACATGGGCCGTGCCTGCGCCAGGCAGCCGCAGGCAAAACCAGCCCTGGCGCATCAGCACCGCCAGCCCTGCCGTATCGAGGCGGCCAACCGCGTCCATCGTCGCGGTCCGGTCAAGCCACGTCGGGGGTGCCCGTTCCGGCAGCGCAACATCTGCAAGGCGGCGGGGAGCAACGGATGCTGCTGGACTGCTCATCGGGTCGGATTGTTGCCCCTGCATTTGCCGTTGCCACCAGCTTGCCGGTTCAAAAAGTGACCAAAAGTAAATCACGCTGCCCTTTCCCTGACAACGCAATTCCGTTATCCGGTTGGAGGTGTTAAACCGGCGGCAGTCGGAGCGGGGGATTGGTCTTGGGCCTTGCGGCGCGTTTGATGCGGATCTGGTGCCTGGCAGTGCTGATGTTGCCGGGCGCCGCGATGTTGCCGGTCTCGGCGCAAGTTGCCGAGGTTCCGGAGTTCCGGCAGCCCGGTACTGCCGACGTGTCGGCTTCGTTGCGCAAGGTGCGCGCGATCCGCTTCGCCATCGACGAGACCATGCCACCGTTCTCCTACCGCAATGCCGATGGCGCGCTCACCGGCTTTGTCCCGATCCTGCTTGACGCCATGTGCAAGGATCTCAAGCTGTCCTGCGAGTTCCTCACCAGAAGCCAGTCCGCCGCACTGGCAAGCCTGGATGCTGGCGACGTGGACGCAATTGTGAGCTTCACCGGGCCGGACCAGGCCGACCTCAGCCGGCATGACTTCACCCGGCCCTTCCTGCGCTCGTTCAGCCGGTTCGCCACCCGCATTGCCAGCCCGATCGGCGGCATCACCCAGCGCGACCTGGCCGGCAAGCGGGTCGGCGTGCGCGCCGGCACCCGTCAGGAGCAGTTCTTGCAGCGCTATTATCCCCGTTCAGCCATTGTCAGCTTCGACAGCCACGAGGAGATGCAGGAGGCTCTTCGCCTTGCCCGCATCGACGCCCTGTTCGACGACGCTTTCCGGTTGATGTTCTGGTTCCAGGGCGAAGCCTCGCGTGGCTGCTGTGATTTTCTGGGCCGTGGTTTTGGCCCCGGCACCGGCGTCTCCGGCAGCGTGACCTTCATGGTGCGAAAGTCTGATGCCGACATCCGCAAGGTCATCAATCATGGTCTCGACCGGATGCAGTCTTCGGGCGGGTTTGCCGGCGTTTATGTGCGCTTCTTTCCTGCTTCCCCGTACTGATTGCCATGCCCGCTGCTGTCGCTGCCCAAATCCTTCACGACGGCCCCGCCGCCGGGCCGCAACTGGTGCTGGCCCATGGCGCGGGCGCACCAATGGATTCCGGCTTCATGCAGGCCATGGCCGGCCTGCTGGCCGCGCGCGGCGTTCATGTCATCCGCTTCGAGTTCGCCTACATGGCTGCGCGGCGGTCAGGTGGCGGCCGCAAGCCACCCCCGCGCATGCCGCAACTGCTGCAGGAATATCGCGCCGTTCTCGCCGGGCTGGGTGCACGGCCGGTTTTCATTGGCGGCAAGTCAATGGGCGGGCGCGCGGCCTCCATGCTGGCGGCTGAGCCTGATGCGCCGGGCAATATCGCCGGGCTGGTTTGCCTCGGTTATCCATTTCATCCGCCCGGCAAGCCTGACCAGTTGCGAACAGCTCACCTCGGTGACGTCGGTTGCCCTGCGCTGATCGTGCAGGGGGAGCGAGACCCGTTCGGTGCCATTGATGAGGTCGCGGCGTTCGATTTGCCCGCCGGGATCGGCGTGCACTGGTGTCCGGCAGGCAACCATGATCTCGAGCCCCCGAAGCGGTCCGGCCATACTGCTCAGGCAAACTGGCAGATGGCGGCCGATGCCATCTCCGCTTTCGTGATGTCGGTCAGGGTTTAACCCGGGGCCGCAGCGAAGTAAGGGATGCAGGGTCCGGGGGTACAACACCCTGCATCCCTATTGGTCGCATCAGCCGCCCACTGGTTTGGGTGCGTGTACCTCTGCTTCCAATTTCCTGTTGTCCTGCGGCGCCGGAGCCGTTCTTGTTGAGGATGTTCTAGCGGTTGCCTGGTCTGGCCGATGTGCGCTTCGTCACATTGCGCAGAATCCGCCGCTATCCTGATCGTTGCAGTTGCAAAACTTTCCGTAACCGCACATCATCACCGCCGTGGATGAGTTGAGGGACATTCCGCTGTTTTCAGGCCTTGCCGACGGTGACGCCCGCCGGCTCGCGGTGCATTGCGTCTGGCGCAGCGTGGCCGAAAACGAACTCATCATCGACTACGAGGACGATACCGCCGAAGTGCTGTTCGTGGTTGAAGGCCGGGTGCGGGTGCTGCTGCGCACGGCGGCAGGCCGCGAGGTGATCCTCGACGACATGACGATCGGCCAGTATTTCGGCGAGATGGCGGCGATTGACGGGCAGCCCCGCTCCGCCAACGTGACCGCCTTGGAGAAGACCCGCATCTGCGCCATGCCGGACGCCATCTTCCGCGAAGCCTGTACGTCCATTCCGGCGGTTGGCCTGTCGGTTCTCAAGATGCTGGCGGGCCGGGTTCGCACCCTCAACCAGCGCCTGAGCGAATACGCCTTCCTCACCGCAAAGCAGCGGTTGTGCGCCGAACTGCTGCGGCTGTCGCGCCCTCGCATGGGCAAGGACAGCCAGCGCATCGTGACGCCGCCGCCGCTGCAGCGCGAACTGGCAGACCGCATTTCCACCCAGCGCGAGGTGGTCACCCGCGAACTGGCCGCGCTTGCCCGCAAGGGCATCGTCGAGAAGACGCGAGGCGGACTTGTCATCGCCGAGCCGGAGAACCTGCACGCCTTCATCGCCGAGGCGATGTCGAAGTAACGGCCTGGTTGTTGTTCACAGCAGGTCGCGCTCGATCTCCTCGGCAAAGTCGCGCTCGAACACCAGCTTGTCGTTGAGATAGGCCTCGATCCGCGCCGTGAGGTGGAAGTGCGTCCGCGACGAAGTCATCGCCGAGAACGTCTCGGTGCGCACATGAGCGTCATCCCGGATCATCTCCTCGGTCCAGTGCGTGGTCATCTTTGCCGATAGCGGATCATCCGGATGGATCGTGTGGGTTTCACGGCCCACACCGCCGGACACGAGCCCGTGGCTGGCCTCCCGGTACATGCCGAAGTCATCGACGATTTCCAGCGTGATCGCGCCCGTGTCCGGGTCTTCCGTCTGCTCGCGCTTGTGGAACTCGGGCCGCATTTCGTCGAGCCTGACCGGCGGTGCGCTGACCGGTTCGGGGAAGGATGGTTCTTTCTCTCCCGGCATGGGCGAACGGGCAGGCACCGTCAGCCACGAGCGCGCGGCGTGAACCGTGAGCGTCACCGGCTCCGGCGCCGGCCACATCATCGGCCAGTAGGCGGTGGCGATCGACAGCCTCAGCCGGTGGCCCCTTGGCAGACGCCAGGCGATGTCGTCGAGCTTGATGCGGGCGAAATAACGCTCGCCGGGCTCCAGCGCTTCCGGGTGCTCATGGCTGGCGATGTGGGTGAGGTTCTGCAGCGCATAGGTGATGCGGGTAACCTGCCCATCGGGCCGCACGTCGTTTAGCCGCACCGCAACGTGCGCCACCGGCCTGTCGCTGCTGAACTCCAGCTCCAGTTCCGGCGCCCCCACGATGTCCAGGTCCATGCCAAGCGGCGGGGTATCGAAGGTCAGCGAGCCGGCATCGTCGCGCGACTGGTCGCCGGCAAACTCCGGCCCCAGCCAGATCACGCAAAACTCGCCGCCATCCCGGCCGGTTGTCTGGGGCGAGCAGATGCCGAGTGCGGTCTCCTCGCCCGGTTCCGGCGACAGGCCGCCCGGCGTCAGGTAAAGCCGGTTCGGTTCGGTCAGCCCTCCCGGCCAGGCGCCTTCGGCTATCCAGCGGCCCGGCAGGTGGGCGGGCAGGCCCTGCGGCGGGTAACTCTCCATTATGTAGGCGCGCACCACCGGGTCACGCAGCACGCCTGTAGACTCGCCCTTGAGCCAGAAATCCCACCACCTGAGCGCCTCCTGCAGGAACCCGATGCGCGGTTCGGGCACGGCGAAGTGCGGATACTTGTGGGTCCATGGCCCGATGATCGCCCTGACCGGTGAGGTCAGGCCGTTGATCATTCGGGGGATAGCGTTGGAGTAGGCGTCGTTCCAGCCGCCGACCGCCAGCACGGCAGCCTTGATGCGGGAATAGTCCTCGCAGACGGACCCGTGCTTCCAGTAGCCGTCGCGGCGCTGGTGCTTCAGCCACCGCGCTGCCAGGAAGGGCTCGGCTTCAAGCCGCGCCATCCACGCGTCGTACCACTTGCCGCCATATAGCAACGGGTCGGGCGCGCGCGACGAATAGGCCAGCATGGTCGCCCCCCAGCCCAGGTTCTCGTTCAGCAGACAGCCGCCCTTGTAGTGGATGTCGTCGGCATAGCGGTCGTCGGTCGAGCACAGGGTGATGATGGCCTTCAGGGGTTCGGGCTCCAGCGCGGCGATCTGCAGGCCGTTGAAGCCGCCCCACGAGATGCCCATCATGCCCACCTTGCCGGTACACCAGCCTTGCGCGGCGATCCAGTTGATCACCTCCACCCCGTCGGCGAGTTCCTGTTCGCTGTATTCGTCTTCCAGAACCCCGTCCGCCTCGCCGCAGCCGCGCATGTCGACGCGCACGCAGGCATAGCCGTGGCCGGCGAAATAGGGGTGGGTCAGGTGATCTCGCACGATGGTGCCATCGCGCTTGCGATAGGGCAGGTACTCGAGGATTGCCGGCACGGGATCAGTCCCGGCGTCTTCCGGCAGCCAGATCCGCGCCGCCAGCCGGCAGCCGTCGGAGAGCGTGATCCACTCGTTCTCGATTTCCCGTACGGCGCGGGGAAACTGGTCGATGACGGCGCTCATGCGGTGAACTCCCTGACGGCGGCGGCGATTGCCGCGAACATGGCGCCTGCTGCGGGCGAGACGCGGCGCGCCCTGAGCGATGCGTGGATCAGCTCCGGTTCATGGCGCACTTGCGCCTTGACGCCTGCCGCCTGCAGCCGGGCGGCATAGTCGAAGCAGTCATCGTGCAACGGGTCCCACTCGCAAGCCACCAGGAAGGCGGGCGGCAGCGCCGCATAGTCGGTTTCCAGCAGCGGCGCGCGGAATTTCGAGCTGCGCGCCGCGTCGTTGTCCGGTCCCATGTACCAATCGTCATAAGCCTTCATGTCGGCGGTGGTCAGCCCCGGTGCGTTGGCGCGGCTGAGATAGGACCCCCGGCTCATATCGCCGCCCAGCGCCGGGTAGATGAGCACCTGGCCGGATGGCAGCGGCAGGCCCTCGTCACGCCGCTTCAGGCAAACTGCGGCTGTCAGGTTGCCGCCAGCCGAGTCTCCACCCAGCGCAGTGCGGGCCGGGTCGATGCCGAACCTGTCCGGGTTTGAAAGGATAGTGTGCACCGCGGTCGCGCTGTCGTCGAAGGCGGCCGGAAACCGGTGCTCTGGCGCCAGCCGGTAGTCCACCGCGATTACCGTGGCGCCCGACAGCTCCGCCAGCCCGCAGCAGATGTCATCGTGGCTGTCCAGCGATCCCAGCACGTAGCCGCCGCCGTGCAGATAGATCAGCCCGGCCCCGTTTCCGCCTTGTGCGGGTATGTAGCGCCTGAGCGGAATGGAACCGGCCGGACCCGGCGCGTTCATGTCCTCAACCGTCATGCCGGCCGGGCGTCCGCCGTGAAAGTGCTGGCACAGCCTGTGGTAGCACGCCCGCATGCCGTTCATGCTCAGCCCGGCGGCGTCATCGGGAAAGAACCCAGCCGATTGCGCCATGAAGGCCACGATGCCCGGCTCGTCAGGTGCGGGACGGGGGTCGTCCAACACAGTTGTCACATTGCCATGGCATGTGTTTGCCATCATGATTCCCTTTATGATCTGGAACAGGCAGCAACAGGACGGCCAGACCGCTCAAGCGCCCGGCGATGATGCGAAAGCATCCGCGCCGCCGCAACCTGAATTTGGTGCGTTCGCGCGCAGTTTTGCCGATGCCATTCCCGACCCGTTCCTGGTGGTCGACAATGCAGGCAGGGTGGTGGCCGCCAACGAGAACGCCCGGCAACTGTTCAACGCCGCCATGGCGGGCGATCACCTGTCGCAGCACGTTCGCGCGCCGTCCATTCTCGAGGCCGTGGACGATGTCATCGGCAGCGGCATTGCGCGTCGCGTCGATTACGAACGCCGCACCGGTGGCGGCCGCCGCTTCGAGGCGTTCATTGCGCCGCTGGTGCTGCCGCCGGCGCAGGCCGCCAGCATCCTGTTCCGCGATCTGACCGCCCAGCAGCACCTGGAGCGCATGCGCACCGACTTCGTGGCCAATGCCAGCCACGAGCTGCGCACCCCGCTTGCTTCGCTCACCGGCTACATCGAAACCCTTCAGGGCCCAGCCCGCAACGACCTGGCCGCCCAGGAGCGTTTCCTCGGCCGTATGCTGGAGCAGGCCCACCGGATGCGCCGGCTCATCGATGACCTGCTGTCGCTGTCGCGGGTCGAAATGAACGTCCACCGCCCGCCCGCCGGCATTGTCGATCTCGCCGAGATCACCCGCTACGCGCTCGACATGCTGGCCGACCAGGCCCGCGCCGCCGGATGCAGCATGCGGCTGGAGGCGGAGGCGCCGGCGATGGTGACCGGTGACCGCGACCAGCTGATCCAGGTGGTGCAGAACCTCGTCGAGAACGCCATCAAGTATGGCGCGCCGGACAAGGGCATCGACATCGCCATCAGGCGTGACACCGGGCGGGGAAGCATTTCCCTTTCGGTCACCGACCACGGCGACGGCATCGCCGCCGAACACCTGCCGCGCCTGACCGAGCGCTTCTACCGCGTCAACGAGCAGGAAAGCCGCTCGCGTGGCGGCACCGGGCTTGGCCTGGCCATCGTCAAGCACATCGTCCTGCGCCATCGTGGTGATCTCGACATCCGCTCTGCAAAAGGCGCGGGCAGCACCTTCACAATACGCCTTCCAATGGCTGCCGAGCTTGGCAACGCTGCCGAATAGGCACGATATATCAAACACTTGAACCGTCATCCAATTGTCACGTAGCTGTCACATAGTCTTGTCGTGGCAGCTATAGGAGATGGGCCGTTCGAAGCGGCCGGCGCTCACCAGCCATCAAAGCGCAAGGGGCGGCCGCAACCATCTACCACCGGGGCAAGTGCCCCAACAGGGAAGGTCATAATGATGATCAAACGCAGTTTCCTCCTGGCCACTGTGGCCATCGCATCGCTGGCAGCCGTGGGCACCGCCGCCCAGGCCCGCGACAACATCCAGATCTCCGGTTCGTCGACCGTTCTGCCCTATGCAACCATCGTCGCCGAAGCATTCGGCGAAAACTTCAGCTTCCCGACCCCGGTCGTCGAAGGTGGCGGTTCGGGCGCTGGCCGCAAGAAGCTTTGCGAAGGCGTTGGTCCGAACACCATCGACATCGCCAACTCTTCCTCGCGCATCAAGCAGTCGGACATCGATGCTTGCGCAGCCAACGGCGTAACCGAGATCATGGAAATCCGTTTCGGCTATGATGGCATCGTCTTTGCCTCGGACATCAACGGTCCGGAATTCGCACTGACCCCTGCCGACGTTCATGGTGCTTTGGCAGCCAAGGTTGTCAAGGATGGCGTCCTGGTTGACAACACCGCCAAGACCTGGGCCGACGTTAATCCCTCCCTGCCTGCGCAGGACATCCTGGCTTTCGTACCGGGCACCAAGCACGGCACGCGCGAAGTTTTCGACGAGAAGCTGCTGGTCGCTGGCTGCGAAGCCAACGGCACTGCTGCCGCCCATAAGGCTGCCGGCGCTGAAAAGGCCGACAAGGCATGCATGGAACTGCGGACCGACGGCGCCTCGATCGACATCGATGGCGACTACACCGAAACGCTGGCACGTGTTGATGCCAACAAGAACGGTGTCGGCATCTTCGGTCTGTCATTCTATCAGAACAACACCGACAAGCTGCGTGTCGCCACGATCAACGGCGTTGTTCCCACGGTGGAGTCAATCTCCAAGGGTGAATACCCGGTGTCACGTCCGCTGTACTTCTACGTCAAGAAGGCCCACATCGGCGTAATCCCTGGGCTGAAGGAGTACATCACGTTCTTCCTGTCGGATGAAATGGCCGGCCCGGATGGCCCGCTCGCTGCTTACGGCCTGGTCTCTGACCCGGACCTGGCTGCCACTCAGTCGATGATCGAAGCTGAGACCCCAATGGGCCCGCTGAACTAGCCTGAAACAGCTTTGGAGGGTGCTTCGGCACCCTCCATTTGCCTTGTTGCCTGCGGGCGTCACATGAAAGCGTAGTTCCCATGAGCGTCGGCCTACTTTGTGTGATCGTCCTCATCATATCAATGGTCGCGTTTTTCGCGGCGCGCACTCGCGCCATGAAGAGTGCCGGTGGAAATGCGCGGCTCCTGCATTCACTGCCGACCTATTACGGACAGGCGGCCTTTCTCTTTACCGCCGTGCCAGCCCTTCTCATCATGGCGGCCTGGCTGCTGATCCAGGGCCCGATGATCGAGGGCCGGGTCATCGGTCAGCTCGACCCGGCGGTTGCGGCCGATGCGAACGCCGCGAAACTCACCATGAGCGACGTGCGCCGGATCGCTGACGGTCTAGACGCGATGCAGGAACGTTTCGACCTGTCGAACGAGGATCTGGCCGCGATGCGGGCGGACGCTACCGATGTGCGCGGACGCCTGGCCGAGGTCGGTGTGGCGCTTGGCAGCGAGGTCAGGCCCGAAGTGTTCGAAGCGGCAAAGTCCTATCGCATCATGCAGTCGCAGAGCGCGCTGGTGATGAGCGTTGTAGTTATCCTGACAGCCCTCGCCGGTCTGTCCTTTTCGGTGTGGCGGACATCACGCGATTTCCGCGCCCGCAACGTAACCGAGACATTCATCCTCTGGATATTCATGGGGGCAGCCACCATTGCGATCCTGACGACCGTCGGCATCGTCCTGTCGCTGCTGTCGGAATCGATCCGCTTCTTCAGCTATTATCCGATCTACGATTTCTACTTCGGTACCGTGTGGAACCCGCAGTTCCGTGGTGGTTCCGAGCTGGGTCTGCTGCCGCTGCTCTGGGGCACCCTGTACATTAGCCTCGTGTCGATGCTGGTGGCGGTGCCGCTGGGACTGTTCACGGCGATTTATACCGCGGAGTATGCGCCTCAGCGTGTCCGCAACGTAATCAAGCCACTCATCGAGGTTATCGCGGGCATCCCGACCGTCGTGTTCGGCCTTTTCGCTCTGGTCACCGTGGGTCCCCTCCTGCGCGACTACATCGCGTTGCCGACGGGGCTGGGCGATTCCGGATCTTCCGTGATGACCGCAGGCCTGGTGATCGGGATCCTGAACACGCCGTTCATTTCGTCGCTGGCCGATGATATCATAAGTTCGGTGCCCAATGCGCTGCGTGATGGCTCCTACGGCCTTGGCGCAACCAAATCTGAAACCATCCGCCAGGTGATCCTTCCGGCCGCACTGCCGGGCATTGTCGGTGCCGTCCTGCTGGCGGCAAGCCGCGCCATCGGCGAAACCATGATCGTGGTCATGGGCGCGGGCGCTGCTGCCAAGATGGACCTCAATCCGTTCGAGGCCATGACGACCATCACCGTGAAGATCGTCAGCCAGTTGACTGGCGACCTTGCCTTCGACACACCCGAAACGCTGGTGGCCTTCGCCCTGGGCATCACCCTCTTCGTCGTGACTCTAGGACTCAACATCTTCGCCTTGTGGTTCGTTCGCAAGTACAAGGAGCAGTACGACTAATGACCGACATTTCCCAGTCCATTGAGAACGCAGTCGAGCCGATGCGAACCACCACCTCGCTGATGACCGAGACCGCGCTCACCCGCCGGCGCAACGCGGCAGAAAAGCGCTTTCAGTGGTACGGCATCATCGCGATCTCGATCGCGCTCGCGACGCTGGCGTTCATGCTCTTCACCATCTTCAAGGACGGGTCGTCGGCGTTTGTCCAGGCCAAGATCACCTACCCCGTCACCATTGACGCAGCCATCGTCGACAAGTCGGGGAACCGGGACCTTGCCGAGATGTCGAAGGTGACGACCATCGGTTACGGGCGTTTGTTGAGCGCATCGCTAGTGTCGCATCTGGCTGAGCGGGGCATTACGGTCGAGGGCATCTCGGACCGGGAGATTTCGGACATGATCTCGAAGGATGCGCCAGCCCGGCTGCGTGACCAGGTGCTCGCTGACCCGTCGCTGGTTGGCCAGACCATTGTCACCGAGGTCTTTGCCACCGGACGGATCGATGGCTATCTGAAGGGCCGCGTCAATCGCGACATCGCGGCCCGCGATTCGAACGTGTCAGTCATGCAGCTGGACCTCGCCGACAAGATGGTTGAGGCGGGCCTGCTGGATACGGGCTTCAACTGGCGGTTCATCACCGCGCCGGACGCATCGGACCTGCGTCCCGAAGCTGCGGGTTTGGGCGTCGCGCTGCTCGGCAGCCTTTACATGATGTTTCTTGTGCTGATCTTCACCTTGCCGCTGGGTGTCGCGGCTGCGATCTACCTCGAGGAATTCGCGGCGAAGAACTGGTTCACCGACCTTGTGGAAGTGAACATCTCGAACCTCGCTGCGGTGCCGTCCATCGTCTTCGGGATACTTGGCCTTGCGGTCTTCATCAACTTCGCAGGGCTGCCCTCGTCGGCCCCGCTGGTGGGGGCGCTGGTTCTGACGCTGATGACACTGCCGACGATCATAATCGCGACACGCGCGGCCATTCGCGCGGTGCCTCCCTCGATCCGCGATGCCGCGCTTGGCGTCGGCGCCTCAAAGATGCAAACGGTATTCCACCACGTCCTGCCGCTGGGCGCACCGGGCATCATGACCGGCACCATTCTTGGCCTAGCCTCGGCGCTCGGCGAAACTGGCCCGCTACTGCTGATCGGGATGGTAGCCTTCGTGACCAATTATCCGGACAACCCGCTGGAAGGCGGTTTTCTTGACCCGGCAACGGCGCTGCCAGTGCAGGTCTATTCCTGGGCATCCCGCTCCGATCCTGCCTTTATCGAGCGTTCATCCGGCGCGATCATCGTTCTGCTGATCTTCCTGGTCTGCATGAACATTATTGCAATTCTTTTACGCCGGCGCTTTGAGCGTCGCTGGTAGCAGCCGCCGCACAGCCGGTATTCTGGAGACTAGTAATGGACGCAACCGTCGCAGAGAAAACAACCCGTTTCAAGGTGGTGATGACCCCCGCCGAACCGGTCGTCATGCAGCAGCACCGGCCGAAGATTGTCACTGAGGGGGTTACTGTTCATTACGGCGACAAGCAGGCGATCTTTCCGCTGGACATCAAGATTCCGGACCGTGCGGTTTCGGCTTTCATCGGTCCCTCGGGTTGCGGCAAGTCCACCTTCCTGCGTTGCATCAACCGCATGAACGATACCATCCCGATCTGCCGCGTCGGTGGCCAGATCTTGCTGGACGGCGAGGACATCCATGATCCTCGCATCGATCCGGTGCAGCTGCGCGCCAAGGTCGGCATGGTGTTCCAGAAGCCGAACCCTTTTCCCAAGTCGATCTATGACAACGTGGCCTATGGACCGCGCATTCACGGCCTGGCCACCAGCAAGACCGACCTTGAAGAGATTGTTGTCAACTCGCTGAAGCGCGCCGGCCTGTTCGAGGAGGTCAAGGACCGTCTGCAGTCACCCGGCACCGGTCTGTCGGGCGGCCAGCAGCAGCGTCTGTGCATCGCCCGCGCCATCGCCGTCAGTCCGGAAGTCATTTTGATGGACGAGCCCTGCTCGGCGCTTGATCCGATTGCGACGGCCCGCATCGAGGAACTCATCGACGAACTGCGCGATAACTACTGCATCGTCATTGTCACCCACTCGATGCAGCAGGCAGCCCGCGTGTCGCAGCTCACCGCGTTCTTTCACCTTGGCACCCTGGTCGAGGTTGGCGATACCGAGGCAATGTTCACCAACCCGCAGGAACGCCGCACCCAGGACTACATCATGGGCCGCTTCGGCTGATCGCCGCCCCTTGTCCCGCTTGAAAGGCTGACATCTCATGAACACGCATATCGTTTCCGCCTTCGACGAGGAACTGGCTGAACTGCGCAAGCTGATTGCGCAGATGGGCGGTCTCGCCGAGGACCAGTTCGCAAAGTCCATCGACGCCCTGTCCCAGTCCGACAAGCGGCTTGCCGAGAAGGTGATCGCGTCGGACGACAAGATCGACCGGCTGGAGAAGGACCTGGAAGAGCGCGCCATCAAGCTGATCGCCAGGCGCCAGCCCATGGCGGCGGACCTGCGGGCCATCATCGTCGCCATCCGCATCTCGTCCGACCTTGAACGCATCGGCGACCTGGCCAAGAACATTGCCAAGCGGACGCTCGCGGTCGATGAGCCGCTGCCGAGATCGGTCAATGCCGGCATGAGCCGCATGGCCGAACTTGCCATGGAGCAGCTGTCGGACGTGCTTGACGCCTATGCACGGCTGGATGTCGACAAGGCACAGGACGTCTGGCTCAAGGACAGCCGCATCGATGCCCTCTACAACTCGGTGTTCCGAGAACTGCTGACGTACATGATGGAGGATGCCCGCACCATTGGCATGTGCACCCACCTGCTGTTCGGCGCCAAGAACATCGAACGCATCGGTGACCACACCACCAACATCGCCGAGAACATTCACTACCTCGTCACCGGTGGACCGCCGCAGGGTGAGCGCCCCAAGGAGGATTCAACCTCCGTGACTACCGTCGAGACGCCGGCCCGCTAGACGCCTGCGCCGTCCCTGCTGGAGACTGAACATGCCTGCAACCGTTCTCATCGTTGAAGACGAAGAGCCGATCCAGGAACTGCTCGCCTACAATTTCAAGGCCGAGGGTTTCAACGTGCGCACGCTGGACGGCACCGAGGATGTGGTTCGCGAGATATCGAACGACACGCCGGACCTGATCCTGCTTGACTGGATGCTGCCGAGCATGTCCGGCATCGAGATCTGCCGGTCACTGCGGGCGCGGCCCGATACCCGCGACGTGCCGATCATCATGCTCACCGCCCGGGGCGAGGAGACCGAGCGGGTTCGGGGGCTTGCCACCGGCGCCGATGACTACGTGGTCAAGCCGTTTTCGGTCCCCGAACTGATCGCCAGGGTGAAGTCGCTGTTGCGCCGCTCAAGCCCGGATGCCGTCTCCGATGTGCTGAAGGCGGGGGAACTTTCGCTGGACCGGCGCACCCGGCGGGTGCAACGGTCGGGCCGCGACATCGAGCTGTCGCCCACCGAGTTCAAGCTGCTCGAACACATGATGCAGACGCCGGGACGGGTCTATACCCGCGCCCAGTTGCTGGATGCCGTATGGGGCCGCGATGTCTATGTCGACGAGCGCACCGTGGACGTGCACGTCGGGCGCTTGCGCAAGTCGATCAACCGGTCCCGCGAGGCCAATCCGATCCGCACCGTGCGCGGCGTCGGCTACTCGTTCGATGAACGGTTCGGCGCGGTGAACGCCTGATCCCTCGCCTTCCTGACGTGCGCCGCAAAGGCAAGGGCGGCTCTCTCGAGCCGCCCCTTAACATCCCGTGCGCCCTTGAGGCTGTTGCCGCTCAGCCGGTGCGGCGGCGCCGGTCGCTGTGCGGCTGGTAGGCGATGGCTGCATGGCCCGGGCAATACGGCATGCCGTCCTTGGGCGGCTTGCCGCAAAAGCAGAAATCCTCGTGGCTCGGATCGCCGATCGGCCAGCGGCAGGTCTTGTCCGACAGCATCAGGATGGTGACCCGTTCGCCGATTGGAATGTCCGCCGCGCGGATCGGCACCGGTTCCAGCAGCGGTTCCGGCTTTGCTGCCGGCAACGGCTTCAACGCCGTGTTGCCGATGCTGCGCGCCACCGGGTTGCCGGTGTCGGCATTGCCCGTGTGGGCCGGCCGGCCCGGATGGCTGGGCTCGCGGGTCTTGCGGGTGCGCGGGGTGCTGACCCTGGTACGGGTAACCCGGCCCGACAGGCCCATGCGGTGAACCTTGCCGATGACCGCGTTGCGGGTTACCCCGCCGGCCAGTTTGGCCGCGATCTGGCTGGCGCTCAGGCCCTCGGCCCACATCTTCTTCAGAAGCTCCACCCGCTCGTCCGTCCAGGGTAGTTTCTGGTTGTCGCCGGATGCTTCGTTATAGTCGCTCAAGGCTGAATCCTTCCCTCTTCACCGGCCAAGGCTCTGGCCCGGTGTTGAAACGCATATGTACGGACAGAAATCGCTACATCTCGTAGGCTGTTGATGGGGACACTACTAAATACGCTGAATCACCCGCAAGAGTCGGACCGTGAATTTCAGCTTTTTTCCCCAGTTTCGGCCCCGATTTATGGTTAACGGCGAGTTAATCCCCAGCTTTGGCCGCCGTACATGCGGCGTTCTGACTCAGGCGTCGTGCAAAGGCTCCGGCCAGGTCCGCCGCCAGCCGGTGCAACACGTTGATTTGGGTCCGGTTTACGCATATATTCGCGCTGTTGAAGCAATACGCCGCCGCAAAGCCCGGCGGCGTTTGCCATTTGAAATCCTGTTCACATCAAACCGGCCAGAAGGTCCTCTCCGGTATGTCCAGCGCTGTATTGCCCACCTACAACCGCACACCGTTCGCCATTGAAAGCGGCGAGGGTGCCTGGGTGCGCACCAGCGATGGCCGCCGCCTGCTCGACTTTGGCGCCGGCATCGCCGTCAACGCGCTGGGCCACTGCCACCCGCACCTGGTGGAAACCCTCAAGAAGCAGGCCGAAACCCTCTGGCACACGTCCAACCTCTATCGCATTCCGGATGGCGAGCGCCTGGCGCAGCGGCTCACTGACGCGACCTTCGCCGATTACGTGTTCTTCACCAATTCAGGCGCCGAGGCGCTGGAAGCCGCAATCAAGATGGCGCGCAAGTATCACGCGGTGTCCGGCCATCCGGAGAGATACCGGCTGATCACCTTCGAAGGCGCCTTCCACGGCCGCACGCTTGCTACCATCGCCGCCGGCGGCCAGCCGAAATATCTCGAGGGCTTCGGCCCCGCCACGCCCGGCTTCGACCAGGTGCCGTTTGCCGATCATGACGCCATCGAGGCGGCCATCGGCCCGGAGACGGCGGGGATACTGATCGAACCGGTGCAGGGCGAGGGTGGCATCCGCCCCGTGCCGGCCCGGTGCCTCAAGGGTCTGCGCGAGCTGTGCGACAGGCATGGCCTGCTGCTGGTGTTCGACGAGGTTCAGTGCGGCATGGGCCGGACCGGCACCTTGTTCGCCTATCAGCAATCGGGCATCGCGCCGGACATCCTGGCCTCGGCCAAGGGCATCGGCGGCGGCTTTCCGCTCGGCGCCTGCCTGGCCACGGCTGAAGCCGCAAAGGGCATGACCGCCGGCACCCATGGCTCGACCTATGGCGGAAACCCGCTGGCCATGGCGGTGGGCAACGCCGTGCTGGACGTGATCCTGGAGGAAGGCTTCCTCGAGGACGTCAAGCGCAAGGCATCGCTGCTCAACCAGAAGCTGGCAGGTCTCAAGGATGCGTTCCCGGGCATTATCGAGGACATCCGCGGCGCAGGACTGATGATGGGCATCAAGTGCAAGCCCGGCGTGGTCAATTCGGACCTTGCTGCCAGATGTCTCGATGAAGGGCTGATGGTGGTCACCGCCGGTGACAACGTGGTGCGGCTGCTGCCCCCGCTGATCGTGTCGGACGACGAGATCGGCGAGGCCGTGACCCGCATCGAAAACGCCTGCCGCACATTGAAGCAGAAGGCGGCCTGAGCCGCGGCCTGCCTGTCCCGGCGACAGCAATTCCAGGAACAGCAACATGTCTTCAAACGGCAACTACCGCTCCTTTATCGATATCTGCGATGTGCCCGCGGCGGACCTTAACGCGATGCTGTCCGGCGCGCTCAATGCCAAGCAGGCGCGAGACGGCTTGCCCAGAGGCGTGATCGACGGACTGCGCCCGCTCGACGGACACCTGCTGGCGATGATCTTCGAAAAGCCCTCCACCCGGACCCGCGTCTCGTTCGATGTGGCCATCCGCCAGCTGGGTGGCCAGAGTATCGTCCTGTCGGCTGCAGACCTGCAGCTTGGCCGCGGCGAGACCATTGCCGACACCGCCCGCGTGTTGTCGCGCATGGCCGACATCATCATGCTGCGCACCCACGAGCCCGAAAAGCTGGCGGAACTGGCAAGCGAGGCTACGGTGCCGGTCATCAATGGCCTGACCGACGCATCGCATCCCTGCCAGATCATGGCCGACCTGCTGACCCTGCTCGAACACAAGGGCACCGTAAGCGGCCGCAAGGTGGCTTGGGTGGGGGACGGCAACAACGTGCTGACCTCGTGGATTCATGCTGCCGGCAAGCTGGACTTCGAGCTGGCCATCGCCACCCCGCCGGAACTGGCGTCGGATGCGGAAGCGCTGGCCTGGGCACGCGACAACGGTGCCAAAGTCAGCGTCGGCGCCGACCCCCGTGCCGCCGTCAGCGGCGCCGACTGCGTGGTCACCGATACCTGGGTATCGATGAGCGACAACGATGCCGCCTCGCGCCACAACCTTTTGCAGGCCTACCAGGTCAATGGTGCGCTGATGGCCCACGCCGCAGAAGATGCCATCTTCATGCACTGCCTGCCGGCCCATCGGGAAGAGGAGGTGACCGCCTCGGTCATCGACGGTCCGCAATCAGTCGTCTGGGACGAGGCCGAGAACCGGCTGCACGCCCAGAAGGCGATCCTGCGCTGGTGCCTCAACAAGCTCTGACGAATGGACGGCGAGACATCGTGAAAGACTTGCGTACAGTGGACATAACGACGGTCGTTTCGGTCGAGGACGCCGTGTTGCCGTTCGAGATCAAGCCGCTTGGCGTGCGTGGCCGGATGGTGCGCTTTGGCGGCGTGCTCGACCAGATCCTTGACCGCCACGACTATCCGATGCCGGCTTCCGCGGTGCTCGCCGAGGCGGTAACGCTGGCCGCCATGTTCGGCTCGATGCTGAAGTTCGACGGCAAGTTCATCCTGCAGACCTCCACTGATGGGCCGGTCGACATGCTGGTGGCCGACTTCGCCTCGCCCAACAAGGTGCGCGGCTATGCCCGGGTGGACGTGGAGCGGCTGGAACAGCTGGAGGCCTCCGGCCACCTGACGCCGCAGGCGATCATCGGCAACGGCCACCTTGCCATGACCGTGGACCAGGGACCCGACATGGAGCGCTACCAGGGCATCGTCGGCCTGCAAGGCGACACGCTGGCCGATGCGGCGCACGAATACTTCCGCCAGTCCGAACAGATCCCGACGCTGCTCAAGCTGGCCGCCGGCCCGCTGGTGGGCCGGGCCGGCGCCGCGCCGTCATGGCGGGCTGGCGCCATCATGATCCAGCACCTGCCGGCGGACGGCGGCATCAGCCCGATGCAGGTCTATTCCGGCGACAATCCGTCCGGCGAAGATGAGTCGATCGCCGAGGACGACAACTGGGTGAAGGCGAAGTTCCTGCTCGACACGGTGGAAGACCACGAACTGCTCGATCCGCTGCTGTCATCCGAACGGGTGCTGTACCGGCTGTTCCACGAAGACGGCGTGACCGTCTATCCGGAACTGAAGTTCCAGCGCTATTGCTCGTGCTCGCCAGACCGGCTGCAGGACATTCTCTCGCGCATGCCGGAAGAGGACCGCGCCCACATGGCCGAAGACGGCGAGATCAAGGTGAAGTGCGAGTTCTGCTCCACCGAATACGTCTTCTCGCCGGCAGACATCGGCATGGACGACGGCAACGGCTGACAGTCCGGGCACGCCTGCTCAACGGCTCAAGGCCTCGCCCAGCCGGTCAAGAAACCGGTCGCACTGCGCCAGTTGATCCAGCGCCACGAACTCGTCCGGCTTGTGGGCCTGGTCCACGGAACCCGGCCCGCAAATCACCGTCGACATGCCGGCTGCCTGGAAATGACCGGCCTCTGTGGCGTAGGACACGACTTCGGTCCTGTTCGAGCCGGTCAGGCGCAGTGCCAGCGAGCGGGCTTCGCCCTCGGGTTCGGGCGCCAGGCCCGGCACGTTGACGTAATTGTCGGTTTCGATGCCCGCGTTGGCGAAAGCGCGCCCTGATCAATGCATTGCGCCCGCTAACCCAGGCTGCCATCCGGTCTGCGAATCTCGTTCTCGTCCTGGCTTGGCAGCAGCCGCGCCTCCCACGACAATGTGGCCCTGTTCGGCAGGATGTTCGACGGTGGTGCCCGCGTTCAGAACGCCTGCGTGAACCGTTGGTATAGGGCGGGTCGAACTCGCCGGACGGATCGCCGCGCTGGCGCATTTCAGCGGCCAGCCGGTCAAGTTCCACCACCATGGCGGCTGCTTCCGACAGGGCGCTCCAGCCCGCTTCCGGCTGCGAGGAATGGGCTTCGACCCCGGTGAAAGGTTGTCAGGAACGCCTGACAGGCCTTCTGTCCGGTCACCACCTCCATCATGGTGGGTTCGCCAACGATGCACACCGATGGCTTCGGCAGGCCCAGGCCGAAGCGGCGGATCGCCGGCAGCACGCCCTCGCAGGTGATTTCCTCGTCGCACGAATGCACCAGGTGCACCGGCCGCGTCAGCCGGCGCGCCGCCAGCCGGGGCACTGCCGCCAGGCAGCAGGCGAGAAACCCTTTCATGTCGCAGGCGCCGCGGCCAAACAGCTTGCCGTCCGCCTGGCGCGCCTGCCATGGGTCGGTGGACCATTGCTGGCCGTCCACCGGCACGACGTCGGTATGGCCCGACAGCACGATGCCGCCGTCCTGCATCGGCCCGATGGTGGCGATGAGGTTGGTCTTGCCCGGTTCGAGGTCGGCGCGCACCGTCTCGATGCCGAGGCCCTGCAGATACTCTTCGGCGAACTCGATGAGCGGTACGTTGGTCTTGTGCGAGGTGGTGTCGAAGCCGATCAGGCTGGCCAGCAGTTCGGCCGAACCGGGCTGGCGCGCGGGCGATGGTCTGGCGGTCACGGACGGGCAACTCCCCGAAGGACAGGGTACGGACGTCAGTTGATGGTAATGGCTGCTTGCGGCGAGTTCGAGCGAAAACGCCGGCACCTGCACGTCCAGCAACTGTCCGTCATGGGATTCCATGGTGTAGAAGCCGGTCATGAAGCCGCTCGACGTGCCCAGCGGGCAGCCCGAGGTGTACTCGAAACGCTCTCCCGGCCCCAGCGTCGGCTGCTTGCCCACCACGCCTTCGCCATCGACATGCTGGCGCTGGCCATTGGCGTCGATGATCTCCCAGTGGCGGGTGCGCAGCGTCACCGTCTGGTTCGAGGTGTTCTCGATGGTGATGGTGTAGGCCCACACATAGTAGTTCTCGTCCGGGTCGGACCGGTCGGCCAGGAACTCCGGGTGTACGAGCACCCTGATGCCGTGGGTTGTGGCTGCATACTGGTTCATGATTCGCCTTCGCAAGTCGTGTATCAGCAGGAAGCTGCCGCAGTGTCTGGAGGTGGCCGATTCACCTCCCGGCAATACCCGTTTATCCACGGGAATCAGGCATTTCAGTCTTGATTCCCCGCCACCGGAGCCGACAAGGGGGTTGCCGGTGTGCTATCCCCTTGAGCATCAGTGTGAGCCCGGAGCAGCCCGAATGACAATGACTCCCAAGTGCGGCATAGCGCCTGCCCACATCATACGGCAGATGGCCGAACAAGGCCACATCATTGCCGCGCGGGCGCTGGACGCCGACCAGGTGCAGCCGGCCAGTCTCGACCTGCGCCTGGGCGAGGTGGCATGGCGGGTCCGGGCCTCGTTCATGCCGGGGCCGCGCAACACGGTTGCCGACCGCCTGGAGCAACTGTCGCTGCACAGGATCGACCTGACGGCGGGCGCCGTTCTGGAAGTGGGCTGCGTCTATATCGTGCCGCTGATGGAAAGCCTGGCGCTGCCGCAGGGCGTGGCCGCCGCCGCCAACCCCAAGAGCTCCACTGGCCGGCTGGACATCTTCACCCGCGTCATTGCCGATCACGCCTCGCAGTTCGACACCGTGCCGGCGGGCTATGCCGGGCCGCTATACGCAGAGATCAGCCCCCGCACCTTTCCCATCCTGGCTCGAACCGGCTCAAGGCTGTCGCAGATCCGTTTCCGGCAGGGTGACGTAAAGGCCAGCGACGAGGTCATCCATGCGCTGCATGCCGAAAAGCCGCTGGTGACGTCGGGTACGGTCGACATCGACAACGGCATCGCGCTGACCATCGATCTGTCAAGCTTCGGCGGCGACCAGCCGGTGGGCTTCCGCGCCAAGCGGCATTCAGGCCTCGTCGATGTGGACCGCAAGGCGGCGCTTGATGTGTCCGATTACTGGGACCCGATCTGGCAGCGCGACCAGCTGATCCTCGATCCCGACCAGTTCTACATCCTTGCGTCGAAGGAGGCGGTGCGTGTGCCGCCCACACATGCCGCTGAAATGACGCCATTCAATCCGCTGGTGGGCGAGTTCCGGGTGCATTATGCGGGCTTCTTCGACCCTGGCTTCGGCGACGTGTCCGGCCATGGCGAGGGCGCGCGTGCGGTGCTCGAGGTGCGCAGCCACGAGGTGCCGTTCATCCTCGACGACGGGCAGATCATTGGCCGGCTGATCTATGAGCCGCTGTCCGAACCGCCGGAGACGGTGTACGGCCAGGGCATCGGCTCCAATTACCAGAAGCAGGGACTGAAACTGTCCAAGCACTTCAAGCCGTTCGCGGCGTGAGCGGATTGGCCCGGCTCAGTTCTCGTCCATCTTGAGCGCCGAGATGAAGGCGTCCTGCGGAATCTCGACACGCCCGAACTGGCGCATCTTCTTCTTGCCTTCCTTCTGCTTGTCCAGAAGTTTCCGCTTGCGGGTGGCGTCGCCGCCATAGCACTTGGCGGTCACGTCCTTGCGCAGCGCCGAGATGGTTTCGCGCGCGATGATGCGCCCGCCGATGGCCGCCTGGATCGGGATCTTGAACATGTGCCGCGGGATCAGCTCCTTCAGCTTCTCGCACATCACCCGGCCACGTTGCTCGGCGCGGCCCCGGTGCACGATGGTGGCCAGCGCGTCCACCGGCTCGTCGTTGACCAGGATCTGCATGCGTACCAGATCGCCCGGCTCGTAGCCAACCATCTGGTAGTCGAAGCTGGCATAGCCGCGGGTGACCGACTTCAGCCGGTCGTAGAAATCGAACACCACCTCGTTGAGCGGCAGGGCATACACCACCATGGCGCGGCTGCCGGCATAGGTCAGCTCGATCTGCCGCCCGCGCCGGTCCTCGCACAGCTTGAGGATGGCGCCGAGATACTCGTCCGGCACCAGGATGGTGGCCTTGATCCACGGCTCCTCGATCTGCTCGATATAGTGCGGCTCGGGCATGTCGGCCGGGTTGTGCAGCTCCAGCATCTCGCCCTTGGTCAGGTTGATCTTGATAGATCACCGACGGCGCGGTGGTGATCAGCTCGATGTTGAACTCGCGCTCCAGCCGGTCGCGGATGATTTCAAGGTGCAGCAGCCCCAGGAAACCGCAGCGGAACCCGAAGCCCAGCGCTGCCGATGTTTCCATCTCGAACGAGAAGCTGGCGTCGTTGAGGCGCAGCTTGCCCATCGCCTCGCGCAGGTCCTCGAACTCGGCGGTGTCGACGGGAAAGAAACCGGCGAACACCACCGGCTGGGCCGGCTTGAAGCCCGGCAGCGGCCTTGGCGCAGGGGCGTTTTTCTTCGGTCACCGTGTCGCCCACGCGGGTGTCGGCCACTTCCTTGATCTGCGCCGTCATGAAGCCGATTTCGCCGGGGCCAAGCTCCGCCACCATGTCGGCCTTGGGCCGGAACACGCCCACCCGGTCGACCAGGTAGTTGGCGTCGGTAGACATCAGCTTGATGCGCATGCCCTTCTTCAGCCTGCCGTCGATGATGCGCACCAGCACGATGACGCCCAGATAGGCGTCGTACCAGCTGTCCACCAGCAGCGCCTTCAGCGGTGCGTCCGCATCGCCCTGTGGCGCCGGCAGCCGGTGCACGATCGCCTCCAGCACTTCCTTGATGCCGATGCCGGTCTTGGCCGAGATTTCCAGCGCCTCCGAAGCGTCGAGCCCGATCACGTCCTCGATCTGCTGCTTGACCCGGTCAGGCTCGGCCGCCGGCAGGTCGATCTTGTTGAGGACCGGCACGATCTCGTGATTGTTGTCGATGGCCTGGTAGACGTTGGCCAGCGTCTGGGCTTCCACGCCTTGCGCGGCGTCCACCACCAGCAGCGAGCCTTCCACGGCGGCCAGCGACCGGTTCACCTCGTAGGCGAAGTCCACGTGGCCGGGCGTGTCGATCAGGTTGAGCTCGTAGGTCTCGCCATTGTCGGCCGTATAGTCGAGGCGCACCGTCTGCGCCTTCACGGTGATGCCGCGCTCGCGCTCGATGTCCATCGAATCGAGAACCTGCTCCTTCATCTCGCGCTCGGAGAGGCCGCCGCAGACCTGGATGAGGCGGTCGGCCAGCGTCGACTTGCCGTGGTCGATGTGCGCCACGATGGAGAAGTTGCGGATGTGCGAGGTGTCTGTCATGCCGCGCTGTTTGGCAGCACGTTCACCACCCGTCAAGCGGACAAATGGCGCGGGGGAGGGGGTAGACCAAAATCTGGAATTGTTCTAAACAATAGCCAGATTCAGCCTGCCTGAACGACAAGAATGAGTCGCTGCCCGTGAAACCGTTTGCCGACCTCACCGAAAAGGAAATCCTCGCCCTGGCCATCTCGTCCGAGGACGACGATGCGCGCACCTACATGTCCTTTGCCAACTCGCTGCAGGACCAGTACCCGGCGTCGGCGCGGGTGTTCATCGACATGGCGGAAGAGGAGCACGAGCACCGCAGGCGGCTGACCGAATTGTTCCAGAAGAAGTTCGGCGACTTCATTCCGCTCATCCGCCGGTCCGACATCACTGGCTTCGTCAAACACCAGCCGGCCTGGCTGATGAAGCAGCTCTCGCTCGACACCGTGCGCAAGCGCGCCGAGGTGATGGAGCTGGAAAACTACCGCTTCTACAAGCAGGCCGCAGAGCGTTCGTCCGACATCGATGTGAAGAAGCTGCTGCTGGACCTGGCCGAGGAAGAAAAGGGCCACGAGAACCTGGCCTCGAGGCTGTCCGACAAGCACCTCGACGCCGACACCAAGCTCGCCGAGGCCGACGCCGAAAAGCAGCTGTTCCTCCTGCAGGTGGTGCAGCCCGGCCTGCTCGGACTGATGGATGGTTCTGTGTCGACGCTGGCGCCGCTGTTTGCCGCCGCTTTCGCCACCCATGATACCTGGCAGACCTTCCTGGTCGGCACTGCCGCCTCGATCGGCGCCGGCATCTCGATGGGCTTTGCCGAAGCCCTGTCCGATGATGGTGAACTGACAGGCCGTGGCCACCCGTGGATTCGCGGTTCAGCCGCCGGCATCATGACCGCTATCGGCGGGTTGGGCCACACGCTGCCCTATCTGCTCAACGACTTCTGGACCGCCACGATCCTCGCCGTGATCATCGTGTTCATCGAGCTGTGGGCGATCTCCTACATCCGCTACAAGTACATGGACACGCCGTTTCTGCGGGCCGCCTTCCAGATCGCCGTCGGCGGCTTCATCGTGTTCCTCGCCGGCATATGGATCGGCAGTCACTAGCTCATTCCGATCCGCCCGAGCGCCGGCAGCTTGATGGAAGGCTGGTCGAAGTCGATCCCGATGGTCGCGCCAAGGAAGTGCAGTTCCAGCCCCTCGCGCCACGACCCACCCGCACCGATCAGCCCGTGCAGAGACACCTGCCAGCCGGTACCTGACGGCATGGGGCCGTATTGCAGTCCGGGGCCCAGCCAGTCCTTGCCGATGCCGGCCGGGTCAAGCTCGACGCCAAGTTCCGGCACCGCGCGGGCGATATGGGCGACGAAGCTGTTGGAATTCGGCCCCGGCCAGACCTGGTAGTCGCCATGATCGCGCCACGGATAGGCGGCCACCGCCGCCCGCAGTTTCGGGATCAGCGCCTCGGCCTGTGCGCCGCGCACTTCATGTACGATCTGCGGCGGCGACGAGTACCACCGCGCGTCCGGGGCGCGGTGATCGCGCCGCACCGGACTGCCCCAACCGACCACGTCGTAGCGTTCGTAATCGGCCCCGCCGGCTGGCTTCAGCACCAGCCAGTGATGCACCGCGAAGATGCCCTTCCAGCGGCCCGAACGCGCCGCCATCACGTAGACAACCGCATCGCGCTCATCGCTTGCGCGCGGCAACATGCCGGATGACGACCAGTCGGCGCTTCGCCAGCTTGCAGGCCAGCCCTTCGAATAGGTCAGCGCCGTGCCGGCTGCGATGGGCAGCAGGATCAGCGCGATCATGAAGGTCGAGATGAGCTTGATAAGCCGTCGGAGCATGGAAGCCAGTTGAACCGGCATTTGCGGCGCAAACACGGCAGGCCAGCAACCGGTTCAGCCCTGCGTACCCCGGACTTGCTCCGGGGTCCAGGAACCCGCCGGAACGGGATCCCGGATCAAGCCCGGAATACAGCTTGCAGAATTGCCAAGCAATCAAACACCAAGATACCGGTGCTGCACGTCCTCGTTCTTCTTCAGCTCGGCTGACGTGCCGGTCCACACCACCTGGCCCTTCTCGATGATGAAGTGCCGGTCGGCAAGTTTCAGCAGGTCCTTCAGGTTCTTGTCCACGACGAGGATGGACAGGCCGCCTTTGCGTATCTCGGCCAGCGCCTTCCAGATCTTCTCGCGGATCAAGGGCGCGAGGCCCTCGGTGGCCTCGTCCAGCACCAGCAGCTTCGGGTTGGTCATCAGGGCGCGGCCGATGGCCAGCATCTGCTGCTCGCCGCCCGACAGCAGGTTGCCCATCGAGCCCTGCCGCGCCGCAAGTTCTGGGAACATGGCGTAGACCTTGTCCAGCGTCCACGGGTCCGGCAGCTTCAGGTGATTGGAGGCGGTGGCGATCAGGTTCTCGCGCACCGACAGGTTGGGGAACACCTGGCGGCCCTCGGGCACCAGCCCGATGCCGAGATTGGCGGTCTTGAACGAGGGCAGTCTGGACACTTCCACGCCGTCGAACTGCACCGAGCCGGAGGCCGGGCGCACGATGCCGATGATCGAATTGATGGTGGTCGTCTTGCCCATGCCGTTGCGGCCCATCAGCGTGACGACCTCACCGGCATTCACGTCAAAGCGTCATGCCGAACAGCGCCTGGCTGGTGGCGTAGAAGGTGACGAGGTCCGTACCTGCAGCATGGCCTCAGTCCTCCCCCAGATAGGCATCGCGCACCGCCTTGTTGCGGCGGATGTCGTCGGGCTTGCCGGTGGCGATGACCCGGCCATAGACCAGCACCGAGATCCGGTCGGCCAGCGCGAACACCGCATCCATGTCGTGTTCGACCAGCAGGATGGTCTTGTCGCCCTTGAGCCCTTTCAGGATTTCCACCATGGCCGCGCTTTCTTCCGCACCCATGCCCGCCATCGGTTCGTCCAGCAGCAGGAAGCGCGGCTTGGTCGCCAGCGCCATGGCGAGTTCCAGCTGGCGGCGCTCGCCGTGGCTCATTGCCGAGGCGATGGTTCCGGCCCGGTCGGCCAGCCCCACCTTTTCGAGGATGTCCATGGCCGGCCGGCGCAGGCGCTGCTTCCGTTGCCGCCGCCTGCCAGAACCGGAACGAGGTGCCGTCATGCGACTGCACCGCCAGCGACACGTTGTCGATCACGCTCATGTTCATGAACACCGAGGTGATCTGGAACGACCGCGCCATGCCGAAGTGCGATCGCCGGTGGGTGGGCACCATGGTTATGTCCCTGCCATCGAGCAGGACGCGGCCTGAATCGGGCGGCAGATCGCCGGACAATTGCGCGATCAGCGTGGTCTTGCCTGCGCCGTTTGGTCCGATGACGGCGTGCAGTTCGCCCCGCTCGACCTCGATGGACACGTCATCTGTGGCGTTCACGCCGCCGAACGACTTCTTCAGGTTGCGGACCTGCAGCAGCACATCAGCCATTCTTCAGTCCCCGGTGGATGAGACCGGACAGTCCGCCCTTGATGAACAGCACCGACAGGATCAGCAGGATGCCGAACGGCAGTGCCCAGAAGGTGGTGAAGGCGGAGAGAATCTCCTCGATCACCAGAAACGCAACGGCGCCGAACACGGGTCCGAACAGCGTGCCGGTGCCGCCCAGGATGACCATGAACATCAACTCGCCCGAGCGCGACCAGCTCATCATGTCGGGCGAGATGAAACTCTGGAAGTTGCCCAGCAGCGCCCCGGCCAGCCCGCACATGGCGCCGGCGATGACATAGGCGGTCAGCCGGTAGGCATAGGTATTGTAGCCCAGCGCCTTCATCCGCGCCTCGTTGGACTGGCAGCCGCGCATCACCATGCCGAAGCGCGAATTGACGATCCGGTACACCGCGTAGATGCCGGCAACGAGCGCAGCATAGGCAAGCAGGAACAGCACCACCTTGTTCTCGATGTCGATGACGTTGAGCACCGAGCGGCTGTAGATGGTCAGCCCGTCATCGCCGCCATATTCCTCCAGCGACAGGAAGAAGTAATAGGCCATCTGGGCGAACGCCATGGTGATCATGATGAAGTAGACGCCCTTGGTCCTCAGGCAGATGGCGCCGGTGACCAGCGCGAACAGCGCCGATACGGCCATCGCCAGCGGAAAGTGCAGCCAGCCCGATTCGAAGCCGTGATAGGCCGGTATGCCGACCATGTAGGCGCCGATGCCGATGAATGCGGCATGGCCGAACGAGATCATGCCGCCGAAGCCGAGGATCAGGTTGAGGCTGACCGCGGCGAACGACAGGCAGACGATGCGGGTGGCGAAGTCGAGATAGAAGGTATTGCCGGTAAACCAGGCGATCAGCGGCAGCACCAGCAGGGCCGCCATGAAGGCAAGCGTGATGACGCGCCCCGCTGCCGAGCGCCCGAACAGGCTGGGCGCTTGCGTGAACGCGTCGATGGCGGGGGCTAGGCTGGTGGAGGCATTACTCATCGCGGGCTCACCTCACCTTGGGCGGAAACAGGCCTTGCGGGCGAAGCGCCAGCACCGCGGCCATGATGATGTAGATCAGCATCGACGAGATCGCCGGGCCTGCCGTCTCGGCGGCATTGACCGGCATGAACACCTTCAGGATGTCATCGAGGAATGAACGCCCCAGCGTGTCGATCAGCCCGATCAGCAGCGCGGCGATGAACGCGCCCTTCATCGAGCCGATGCCGCCGACGATGATGACCACGAAGGCGGTGATGATGATGTCGTTGCCCATGCCGATGGTGGCCTCGGTGATCGGTGCGATCAGCATGCCGGCAAGCCCCGCCAGCACCGCGCCCAGCGCGAACACGGCGGTGAACAGCGTCTTGATGTCGATGCCCAGCGCCGACACCATGGTGCGGTTCGAGGCGCCTGCCCGGATCAGCATGCCGAGCCTGGTATGGCTGATGAGCAGGTAGAGGCCAGCGGCCACGATCAGCCCGGCGGTGATGATCACCAGCCGGTAGGCCGGGAAGATGACGCCGGGCAGGATGTTGACCTGGCCCTGCAGGAACTCCGGCAGCGGGATGGCGATGCCCTCCGGACCCCAGATCAGGTGCACCAGCGTATCGGCGATCAGGATGAATCCGAACGTCGCCAGCACGTGGTCGAGGTGATCGCGCTGGTACAGGTGGCGTATGACGCCGGTTTCCACGACGAGCCCGACCAGCGCGGTGCAAACCAGCGCCAGCGGCACCGCCAGCAGGAACGAGCCGGTCCAGAAGGTCAGCGTGGCGCAGAAGAATGCGCCGATCATGTATAGCGAGCCATGCGCCAGGTTGACGAAGTCCATGATGCCGAAAACCAGCGTCAGGCCGGCCGCCAGCAGGAACAGCAGCACGCCCAGCTGCAGCCCGTTCAGGAACTGGATCAGGAATAATGTACTCATAGCCCCTCGCTGCCCGGCTCCCTCACCGGGCCACGATCTCCAACCACCATCGCAAGATCGCGACATTCAACAAGACAGCAGGGGAGAACGCAATCACGCTCTCCCCTGTTTGCCGAATCATCCGGCCGCGTGATGGCTCAATTCGCCATCGGGCATTCGCCCACATACGGATCGACGTGGTTTTCGAACACCGTCTTGACCACCTTCGTGGTCCAGTTGCCATCGGCGTCGGTCACCACCTCGCGCAGGTAGAAGTTCTGCACCGGCATGTGGTTCTTGCCCACCGTGTACGTGCCGCGCACCGACGCGTAGTCGGCCTTGCGGAAGGCTTCGCGAAGCCCGTCCTTGTTGCTCATGTCGCCACCCACCGCGTTGACGGCCGAGGCAATCAGGTTGATCGAGTCATAGGCCTGGGCTGCATAGAAAGACGGGTAGCGCTTGTACTTTTCCTTGAACGAGGACACGAACGTCTTGTTGGCCTCGTTGTCCAGCGTCGGGTCCCACTGCTGGGTCAGCCTCGAGCCGAGCACGCCTTCAAGCTTGGCCTGCTGCAGCTTGGGCAGCGAGATGGCGTCCACGGTGAAGGTCGTGTACAGGTCCATCACGCCCTTCAGGCCGGCCTGCTGGTACTGCTGGATGAAGGCGCCGCCAGCCTTGCCCGGGTAGAACACGAAGATGGCTTCGGCACCTGACGCCTTGGCCTTTGCGAGCTCGGCCGAGAAGTCGAGCTGGTCCGGCCACTTGGTCAGGTCCTTGCCCTTGATCTCGCCCTTGAAGGTGCGCTCCACGCCGGACAGCATGTCCTTGCCGGCAGCATAGTTTGGCCCCAGCAGGTAGAGCGACTTTACGCCCTGCTGGTTCAGCACCTCGCCCATTGCCATCGGCGTCTGGTCGTTCTGCCAGGAGGTGGAGAAGAAGTTCTCGTTGCACAGCTTGCCTGCCACCTGCGACGGGCCGGCATTGGCTGAAATCAGGAAGCGGCCCTCGTCGAAGACGGTTTTCATCGAGGCCAGCAGCACGTTTGACCATATGTAGCCGGCGACGATCGGCACGCCGTCCTGCTGCACCAGCTTGTCGGTCTTCTGCTTGCCGATCTCCGGCTTGAAGCCGTCATCCTCGAAGATGATCTCGACGCTCTTGCCGCCCATCTTGCCGCCGAGCTGTTCCATGGCGAGGTCGACGGCATCCTTCATGTCGTTGCCGATCACTGCGGCAGGCGTGGTCAGCGTGGTGACGAAGCCGATCTTGATGTCGGCAGCCAGCGCACTGGATGCCATCAGGGCGAGGCCGAGCGCGGCCAGTCCTGCCTTCTTGAACATGTGATCTCCTCCCGGGATGATGAACCTTGTCTGCATGCTTCTGCGCCCGGTCATCTGGTCGTCCGCCGGGCGCTTGAGCGCAGACGATAGAGCCAAATAATGCAGACTTCAAACGTTGTGCGATTGAATTATCCTGCAACAGCCAGTGCTTGCGCTGCGCCCGCACCCATTGTGAAATGACTGATTACATCAGGGCAACACCAGCAGGAGGGACGACTTACCGCCATGACCAAGATGACAGCAGGAGTGACCAAGGCCGGAGACAGCGTGGACGGCATCGTCTGGAACATTCTCGGCCAGACCTATGTGCCGTTGCAGGTCTGCGACGCCTCGTTCTCGTGGCATGCGACCTTTCCCGATGGCACCTTCGTCCCGCCGCATATCCACCCGGACCAGGACGAGTTCATCTACGTGCTGGAGGGCCGTTTCGACCTGTTCCTGGACGGCAGCGATGCGGTGGCCACGGCCGGCGACCTTATCCGCCTGCCACGCGGCATTGCCCATGGCATCTTCAACAAGTCCGGCGCGGATACGAAATGCATCTTCTGGGTAGCGCCCACGCAGCAATTGTGGAGCCTGTTCACCAAGATCAGCAACGTACCGAACCCGGGCGAGGTGGTCCGGCTGGCCGCCGAGCACAACATCCACTTCCTGCCGCCGCCGGGCGAGGGGTGATCACCGGTTCACCGCTTCCCTGTCGAACCCTGCCGTCTTCTGGTAGCCGCGCACCACGGCTTCCAGCTCGTCCCGGCTGGCCACATCGTCCAGATGGGCGAACCCATCCGGCGCGCGGGCGTTCACCAGGTCGATGACGCGCTCGGGACCGCCGGACCGGTTCTGCCGCACGATCTCCGCCGTCATCGGCAGCCTCTCGGCCTCGTAGGCCTCCAGCGCCGCCTCGACTCCCGTCACCTCGGCCAGCTTGTCCGCCAGGCAGCGGGCATCGAGGATCGCCTGCGATGCGCCGTTGGAGCCCACCGGGTACATCGGATGCGCGGCGTCGCCCAGCAGCGTCACCCGGCCAAACGTCCACGCCTCAACGGGATCCCGGTCACACATCGGGTATTCGTAGAAGGTGCCGGTCTCGCGGATCAGCGCCACCGGGTCCAGCACGTCGAGATGGAAGGTATTCTCCACGAACGGCAGCAGTTCAGAGAGCTTGCCCTCGCGGTTCCAGTCCTCGCGCCGCGGCATCGGCGTCGAGGCATCACCCAGCTTGGCCCCGACCGCCCAGTTCATCAGCACCTTGCCGTCGTCGCGGCCATCATCGGCAATCGGGTAGAGGACCAGCTTGGCGTCCATGCCGCCGGCGATCACCATGGACCTCGCCGTCTGGAACGGCTGCCACAGTGCGGCCCCGCGCCAAAGCATGATGCCGTTCCACTTCGGCGCGCCCTGGTCCGGATAGAACTGCTGCCGCACGACCGAGTGGATGCCGTCCGCCGCGATCACGCAATCGCCTGATACCCGTACGGTTTCCCCGGTCGCCCTGACCTCGAACAGGGCAGTTGCCCGCTCTGCGTCCTGCTCCACCGCAAGGCAGGCGTGGCCGGTCTTGATGGCATCGGCGCCGAGGCGCTCGACGACTGCATCGCGCAGCACGCCCTGCAGCCGTCCGCGGTGGATCGAGAACTGCGGCATGTCGAGACCGGCATGCGTACCGCGCAACTCGTGCCAGATGGTCTGGCCGTGGCGGTTCTGGTAGGTCAGCTCGTAGGTGCGGATGGCCACCCGGTCGAGTGCGTCGAGCAGCCCGATACTGGCGAGTTCCCGGATGGCGTGCGGCAGCGTATTGATGCCAACGCCCATCTCCCGGATTTCGGCCGAGCGCTCATGCACCTCCGCCTCGATGCCCCTGTCGCGCAGCATCAGCGCCGTTGCCAGCCCGCCGATGCCGCCGCCCACAATGATTGCTTTCACGTCGCTGCTTCCCTGTAAAAATGCCCGTCTCCAAGGGTGTTGAAGACGGGCCGTATTGTGGAGCATGGAGCGCTTCGTCCGGAAGCGCGACCAGTCAACTCAGTTCATGGGGCAGTCCTTGGCATGGTCGTCACCGGTCATTTCATAGACCGTCGCCTCGGTCTTGAACGTCCAGTTGCCGTCCGGGCCTTCCACCACCTTGCGCAGGTAGTAGTTCTGTACCGGGAAATGGTTGTTGCCATAGCTGTACTTGCCGCGCACCGAGTCATAGTTGGCGGCCTTGAGCGCGGCGCGGAAGGCGTCCTTGTCGTCAACCTTGCCGCCGGTGGCTTCCATGGCCGAGTTGATCAGGTTGATCGCGTCATAGGCTTGCGCGGCATAAAAGCTCGGATAGCGGCCATGCTTCTCGCGGTACTTGGCGACGAAAGCCTTGTTGGCCTCGTTGTCCAGGTCCGGGACTCCATTGCATGGTGTCCAGCGAGCCGAGCACGGCTTCCATCTTCGCGGCCTGGAACTTCGGCAACGACAGTCCGTCCACGGTGAACACGTTGTAGAACTGCATCTTGCCGGCAAGGCCTGCCTGGCCGAACTGCTGCAGGAAGGCGCCGCCTGCCTTGCCGGGATAGAACACGAAAATCGCTTCGGCGCCCGACGCACTGGCCTTGGCCAGTTCGGCAGAGAAGTCGAGCTGGGCGTCCTTGCCCCACTTGGTGAAGTCCTCGCCCTTGATCTCGCCCTTGAACGAGCTCTTCATGCCCGCAACCATGTCCTTGCCGGCGGCATAATTGGGCGCCATCACGTAGAGCGATTTCACGCCGCGCTGGTTGAGCACCTCGCCCAGCGCCTTCGGCACCATGTCGTTCTGCCAGGAGGTGGAGAAGAAGTTCGGATCGCACTCCTTGCCAGCCACGTTGGACGTGCCGGCATTGGCGCCGATCAGGAACTTGCCCGCATCGAGGACCGGCTTCTTCACTGCCAGCAGCGTGTTCGACCAGATGATGCCGGTAACGATGTCCACATCGTCCTGCGCCACCAGCTTGTCGGCTTTCTGCTTGCCGATGTCCGGCTTGAAGCCGTCATCCTCGGCGATGATCTCCACTTCGACCCCGGCCATCTTGCCGCCAAGGTTTTCCATGGCGAGGTTGATGCCGTTCATCTGCTCTTCGCCCAGCACGGCGGCCGGCGTGGTCAGCGTCGTGATGACGCCGATCTTCAGCTTGTCGGCGGCCACGGCTGCGGTCGCGGATATGGAAAGGCCGAGCGCCAGTGCGCCAGCCAGGACTTTGCGGATCATGTACTTACTCCCTGATGAACCTGCTTGAGATGCCGTTGAGCTTCAGCCTCGGGCGGCATGTTTGCAAAGGTCAGGGGAACTTGGCAATGCCCGTTCTGCCTCTTGCTGCTAGCTTTGCGATGAGGCCGGACTTTTCTTTCGTTTGCCAAGCCAGTCCCTTACACCGCGGTCTTCGCTAAGGCCTATCGCCATGTCATAAGCCTCCTGCGCGTCGCTGATGCGGCCGGCACGCCGCAACAACTCTGCCCGCGCCGCCCACCAGGGTTGATAGTTCCTCATCTTGCCGTCGTCGGCAGCGTCGAGCAGATCGAGGCCTGCGACGGGGCCGCTCAGGTCTGCGTGGGCAATGGCGCGCGAGACGATCACTCCGGCGACCGGGGCTTGCCCGGCAAGCACGTCGTACAGCAATGCAAGGACTGTCGTTTGACCCTTGCCCGTGATGGTGGCCTCGCAATGAACGGACTGGATGGCCGCTTCCGTCTGGTAGCGTCCGGGGGCCGAAAGCCGCGCCGCCGTCTTCAGCGCGCCCCCTGCCTCGGCAAGCATCTCGCGGTTCCATGATCCGGTATCCTGTGATCCCAGCGGAATATAGGCGCCAGCAGCATCGCGGCGTGCCGGCTGTCTCGCTTCGCAGTACAGCATCAGGGCAAGCAGGCCATGCGCCTCCGCCGCATCCGGCAGCAGCAGGCAGACCAGGCGGCCAAGGTAGATGGCCTCCGCGGCAAGTTCCCGCCGGTCGGCTGCGGCGCCATCCACGCTGTCCCAGCCCCGGCCGTAAGCAGCGTATATGGCGCTGAGCACGCAACCGAGCCGTGCTGGCAACTGGTCGAGGCCGGGAACCTCGAACCTGATGCCTGCCGCCTTGATCTTTGCTTTTGCCCTGACCAGCCGCTGGGCCATGGCGCTGGGAGAGACGAGAAACGCCGGCGCAATTTCGGCTGCATCCAGACCCAGCAGGGTTTGCAGCATCAATGGCGCCCGTATGCTCTGTTCGATGGCGGGATGGGCACAGGCAAACATCAGCTTCAGCCGCTCATCGGGAAGCGCGCCGGGTCGGGCCATGTGAGACCGGGCGTTATCAGCTCAAGTGTTGCTTGCAATTTCAGCCGCACTTGCCGGTGGCGGGAGGCATCGATGAGGTTGCGCCTTGCCGTGGCAAGAATCCATGCCTCGGGGCTGTCCGGAACGCCCCGGGCCGGCCACGTTTCAAGGGCCTTTGCAAAAGCGAAAGACAGCGCGTCTTCGGCAGTAGCGATATCGCGGCTGTCCCGGCTCAGCAGCGCCAGCAACTTGCCATACGATTCCCGCGCTGCCTGCCCGGCAGCGCGGAAGCCAGGGGATGTGTCAGTTTCAACCATTGGCCGGTGGCGGCATGACAGACCGGACCTCGACGGTGCCGGCCGAGGCCGCCGGGCTGCGGGCAGCCCACTCGATCGCCAGGTCGAGACTGTCTGCCTCGATGATGAAGTATCCGCCGAGCATCTCCTTGGTGTCGATGAAAGGCCCGTCATGGACTTCGCGCTTGCCGTCGCGCAGCCGCACCAGGCTGGCCGTTTCGGGTCGCTCCAGGCCGTTGCCGGACACGATCAGACCGGAGCTGCGCAGGGCGCCGATATACGCCATCCAGCTGCCCCAGTAGGTGTCTGCCTGCGCCGGATCATTGCGTTTGTCGAATTCGCTCTGGGGTTCGAAGAATGCAAGCATGTACTGCATCTGGTAGTCCTCGTTGCTTCGCCACAAGGGCGATTGCTGTGGGCCGGCGAAAACCCGGCCAGATGAGACGTCATTGTCTTCATCCAGCCTGTAGACGTCCGGCGCAGCGCACAATCGACAACGGGCCCGGATTTTTTCTTGCTAGAGAATTTGCCGCCCGCATTCATCCACGCCCGCGTAAAGCCAACTCACCCCGGTGTAGGCCTGCTCCGCCGTGCGGCCTGCCAGCATCATCCGGCGCAGTTCCGCCACCGGCCCGGCCGCATGGTAGATGTCGCCGTAAAGCCGCGCCGTCATCTGCACGCGTGCGGTGCGCAGGTAACGGTCGGCCTGATAGGCGGCAAAGGCTGTCGGCCGGGTCCGCCGTGCGGGCCAGATGGTGCGCCAGGCACACGGCATCCTCCGTCGCCATGCATGCGCCTTGCGCCAGGTATTGCAGCATCGGGTGCGCCGCATCGCCGAGCAGCGTTGCCCGGCCCTTCGACCATTGCTTGACCGGTTCGCGGTCGCACAGCACCCACATCCGCCAGCTGTCGATCCGCTCCAGCATGCCGAGCACTTCGGGGCGCTGGCCGGCAAACTTGGCAGGTTGAGCTCGTCCACGTCGCCGTAGACGTCCCAGCCTTCCTCGTAGGCATCGGAATGGAACACCGCGACGAGGTTGAAGATATCGCCGCGATGCAGCGGATAATGAACAAGGTGGGTTTTTGGCCCGGCCCAGAGGATCACTTCATTGCGGTGGTTGGCGGCAGGCACTTCTGCTTCCGGCAGCACCGCGCGGTAGGCGATGTGACCCGACACCCGGGGCGCGCCGTCGCCCACGATCGCCTCGCGCACCTTCGACCAGAGCCCGTCTGCGCCGACCAGGGCAGCACCTTTGATCGTTTCGCCCGAGGCCAGCGAAACCCGCACGCCTGTTCCGGTATCCTCGAAGCCGGTCACCTTGCTTCCCAACCGCACCTCGACCTTGCCCGTGGACTTCGCCGCCGCGATCAGCACGTTGTGCAGGTCGGGCCGGTAGATGACGCCGTAAGGGTGGTTGAAACGCGCCCGGAATTCAGCCGTGTTCAACGGAATTCGCGTCACTTCGCTGCCATCCAGCGCGTCTTTCATGACCAGTGCATCGGGAAACACCGCCACCTCGCGAATGGCGTCCATGATCCCCAGCACATCGAACATGGCGAAGATGTTGGGACCGAGCTGGATGCCGGCACCTGCCTCCCGCAGTGACGTTTCGCGCTCGATGATGATGCTTTCCAGCCCCTTGCGCGCCAGCGCCAGTGCTGCCGCAAAACCGCCGATGCCGCCACCGGCGATGAGAACCGGGTTCATCCATGCCTCTTCGAATGGAGCGAATTAACTTGCAATTTGGCCTCCGCCGCCCTATCTGGACGGTTGTACGTTATACATTCGTTTGGGGCGACCACGAAATCCGGTTCGCCGTTTACTTCTGCGATCTCCTAACAATGTGAGCGATATATACCGCCATGCCTGTACACAGTGTGCAGGCGGGCACTCATTGAAAGGATCGATCCATGATCACCGGTACCGTAAAGTTTTTCAACACCACCAAGGGCTTCGGCTTCATTCAGCCGGAAGACGGCTCGAAGGACGCCTTCGTTCACGCCACCGCTCTTGAGCGCGCCGGCATCCGCAGCCTGACCGAAGGCCAGAAGGTCGAGTACGAACTCGTCACCGACCGCAAGACCGGCAAGCAGTCTGCAGACAACCTGTCGCTGGTTCTGTAACCAGACCGGCAGTTGCCGAATTCAGCCCCCGGACCGCGAGGTCCGGGGGTTTTTGTTTGGCTCCGCGCCAATCACGTCCTTCGCCCGGGCAAACGCCGTGTTGGCGGCGGGCACGCCGGCATAGATCGCCGTCTGCATCAGCACCTCGCGGATCGTCTCCGCCGGCATCCCGGCGCGCACCGCGGCGGCCAGATGCAGGTCGAACTCCTCCCATCGCGACAGCGAGGCGCAGATCGCCAGCACCAGCATCCGGCGCGTGGTCTCGTCCAGCCCCGGCCTGGTCCAGATCTCGCCCCAGGCGTAGCGGGTGATCAGGTTCTGGAAATCCGCGTTGAAATCGGTTCGGTTCCGAATCGACCGGTCAAGCCAATCGTCGCCCAGTACAGCGCGCCTGCGGCTCATTCCGGAGACGAATCGGTTCGTCCGCAGGCAGCTCCGCGCTGCCAACGAAGCCTGCAAGCACACGGGTGAAATCATCCGCCCGCTCGACGTTGGAGATATGCGCGGCATCGAGAATGACGTGCGTCGCCCCGTTGATCGCTGCGGCGATCTTCTCGCCCCTCTCCGGCGGCGTGGACTGGTCGTGGCGGCCCGAGATCACCAGCGTCGGCGTGGAAATCCTGCCGAGCTCCGGGTAAACGTCGGCCAGCCGCAGCATGCCGCAACAGCCGAGATAGCCTTCGGGGCTGGCGTGCTCCAGCACCTGGCGGAAGTCGCTCACGGTGCCGGGTTGCGCCTCGTGCAGCGTTGGCGAGAAGAACCGCCCGAGTATCGCATCCGAGATCGCCTTCATGCCGCCGTCGCGGATGGCGCCGATGCGCTGGTCCCACATCTCGGCAGGAGGAAAGTGCGGCGAGGTATTGGCGAGGATCAGCTTTTCGAGCCGGTTGCCATGGTGGATGCCGAGCCACTGGCCGGTGATGCCGCCCATCGACAGCCCGCAGAAATGGAAGGTCTCGAGCCCGAGGTGATCTGCCAGCCCGATCACGTCACCGCCCAGTTGCTCCAGTGAGTAGGGGCCGTCAGGCACGTCCGACGCGCCATGGCCGCGCTGGTCGTAGCGCACCACGCGCAAGCCGTGTTTCAGCGCGTCCGCCTGCGGCTGCCACATCAGGTGGTCGCAGCCCAGCGAGTTGGAGAAGATGATGGCGGTCGCATCCGCCGGGCCCTCCACCCGGTAGAAGATGCGGCACCCGTCGGCTTGCGTCATGTACGGCATTTGACCGTCACCCTTGCTCTGGTGGCTTTGGCAGGACTGTCGGCATTTGCAAACTCCAAGTCAAACCCGTTGCCGGTGCATGAGGTCCATGCGTTTTGAACGCTGGACGGATCGCCGGGGGGCCGCTAGGTCTCCGGCCATAACAACCCGGACAGGTTCCCGCCAATGCCCATTCCCGCCAGCTCGCAGAAGCCGCCGCCCGGCGCGGCCGATAATGCGCCCGTCGGCATCCTGATGATGATGGGAGCGGTGGCCTGCTTTGCCGTCATCGACACCTCCGCCAAGTATCTCGTCGTTCACCTGCCGCCGTTCATGGTGGTGTTTGCCCGCTACACCCTGGCGCTGATCTACATCGTCGCGCTGATGTGGTATGCGGGTTCGTTCAGCCTGAAGACGCAGCATCCCTGGCTGCAACTGGCGCGAGGCTGCATGCTGTTCTCCACGACTGTCCTGAACTTCATCGCGCTGCAGTATCTGCGGCTTGACCAGACCTCGGCGATCTTCTTCTCCAACCCGCTGTGGGTGTGCGCCTTGTCGCCGTTCCTGCTGGGCGAGCGCATCGGCCCGCGCCGCTGGGCGGCGGTGATCATCGGCTTCATGGGCGTGTTGCTGATCATCCGGCCCGGTGCCGACAGCTTCCACTGGGCCATGCTGCTGTCGGTGGCGGTGGCGGTGATTGCGGCACTGTACCAGATCACCACCCGCAAGATCGGCGGCAGCGATCCCGCACTTGTTTCGCTTATGCTGTCCACCATGGTGGGCAGTGCGCTGGCGGCGCCGATGGGGCTTGTGCAGTGGCAGACCCCGCCGCTCGACCTTGTCTGGATCATGGTGCTGATGGGCTTTGCCGGCAGCATCGGCCACCACCTGCTGATCAAGGCGCATACCATTGCGCCCGCCCCGACGCTGGCGCCGTTCGTCTATACCCAGATCGTCTGGATGATCGCACTCGGCTACATCGTGTTCTCCGACGTGCCCGATGCGATCACGCTGGTCGGTGCCGGCATTGTGGTGCTCTCCGGCCTCTATGTCTATTATCGCGAGCAGCAGGTTAAACGCTTGAAGGGTGGCAAGTGACCATGAGCGACCAGCAACCGGCCGGTTTCGTTGGCGTGGGACAGATGGGCGAAGGCATGTGCCAGCGGCTGTTGCAGGCAGGCTTTCCGCTGACCGTGCTGGCACACCGCAATCGGGCCCCCGTCGAGCGGCTGCTGGCGCAAGGTGCACGCGAGGCCGCCTCGGCGGCCGCACTGGCGCAAGCAAGCAGCGTCATCCTCCTGTGTGTGTCCAACGCCGAAGTGGTGGCGCGCACCGTCGAGGCCATGCGCCCGGCCTTGCGGGAAGGTCACATCATCATCGACACCACGACGTCCGATCCGGAGGTGACCCGGCGGCTGGCCGCAGAGCTGGCCGTTGACGGCGTGACGCTGTTCGACGCGCCGCTGACCGGCGGGCCCGTACAGGCTGCCGCAGGCGAGCTTGGCGTGCTGCTGGGCGGTCCGGCTGAGGCGGTTGCGCAGGTCGAGCCGTTGCTGCGCGCCTTCGCCCGGCGCATCGAGCACTTCGGCCCGGCAGGCGCCGGCCACCTCGCCAAGCTGGTCAACAACTATCTTGTCTGCGGCATGGTTGCGCTGATCGCCGATACCTACAACGCCGCCCGCGACCTGGGCGTCGACTGGGCCAAGCTCTATTCGGTGATGCAGCAGGGATCCAACAATTCGCCCGCGCTTCAACGCATCGTGGCGAACGCCCTGGAGGGTAACTTCGACGGTTACCGGTTCTCCATCGCCAATGCCCACAAGGACATGGCCTACTACATGCGCCTTGGCGATGGCCTGTCCGGCCCTTCGGAACTGGCGGCGGCGGTGATGGAGGAATATGACGATGCCATTGCCCGCGGCCTTGGAGACAACATGGTGTCGCGGCTGATCGACCCTTCTCTGCAGGATTGAACCAACCGGAATGAGCCAGCTGTTACTGAACCCCGCCATTACCTCGCTGGAAGAAGAAGGCGCCTTCTTCGTCCTCGACAAGGCCATGAAGCTGAAGGCCGAAGGCCGCCCCGTCATCAATCTCGGCATCGGTCAGCCCGATTTTGCCCCGCCCGCCCATGTCATCGAGGCAGGCCTCAAGGCGGTGAAGGACGGACCGCACGGCTATACCTCGCCGGTCGGCATGCTGCCCTTGCGCGAGGCGGTGGCCCACGGCGTCGGTGCGCGCTACGGCCTCGATATCTCGCCTGAGCGCGTGGTGATCGTGCCCGGCGGCAAGGTGACCATCTTCTTCGCCTGCATGGTGTTTGGCGGCGCAGGCCGGGAAATCCTCTATCCGGATCCCGGCTTCCCTCCCTACCGCGAGGCAGTCAAGGCAGCATCGGCCCGGCCGGTGCCCTATGCCATCCGCGAGGACCTGGACTTCGGCTTCGACGCCGACGAGGTGCTGTCACTGATCACCCCCAATACCGGCCTGATCATCGTCAATTCACCGGCCAACCCGACCGGCGGCGTGGTCGACCGCAGCCAGCTTGACCGGCTGGCCGAAGGGCTGAAGGCGCATCCGCACGTTGCCATCCTGTCCGACGAAATCTACTCGCACCTGGTGTTCGAAGGCTCGGGCTTCCAGTCGCTCATGCAGTATCCGCACCTGGGCGACCGGGTGGTGCTGCTGGACGGCTGGTCCAAGACCTTCGCCATGACCGGCTGGCGGCTTGGTTTCGGTATCTGGCCCGCAGCACTGGTCGAAGCTGTGCGCGGCCTGATAACCGTCGACCACAGTTGCGTCAACGTGGCGGCGCAGATGGCGGGGCTTGCGGCCATCACAGGTCCGATGGACGAGATCGAGGCGATGCGCCAGACCTTTGCCCGCCGCCGCGACCTCGTTGTTGAAAGGTTGAACGCCATGCCGGGCGTCAGCTGCCGGATGCCGGGCGGGGCATTTTATGCCTTTCCGAACGTGCGCGGCACCGGTATCGGCTCGAAAGAACTGGCCAACCGCTTCCTGATGGAGGCCAACGTGGCGCTCATTCCGGGCGACAGTTTCGGCGCCAACGGCAAGGGTTTCCTGCGGCTGTCCTATGCCGCAAGCACCGATGAGCTTGAAGAGGCGCTGGCGCGCATGCACCGGTTGCTGGAAGCGGCAGCGGGGTAAAGAATGGACCCCGCGCCAGCCGCCTTGCGGGGGAGTGGGCAGTGGCGGGGTAGCCGGCAACTGGCGGCGGGGCCCATTGAAACCGTGCGGGAGGTGACCTTCTTGGCGGGTATTGGGTACTCAACTGACGCCACCCTGCACGCCCGCTTTAATACCGGTTGGTGACGACGGTTGTGTGTCGCTGCGATGAAGGTTCGAAAGCCTTTTCCCGAAGTGTTGATTTGGAGTTGAGGCGCTGTTGTGAGATCGGTTTGAGCATGATGATGAACCGCCGATTCATGTTGTTGCTGTCTGCTGCCGCACTGGCGGCGGCCCCGGCGACCGTGCACGCCGCCGGAGATCCGGCGCAGATGAGCGCGCCCGAGGCGCTTGAAGCCGCCACCCGTGGCGAGGCGGTGCTTGTCGACATCCGCAGCCGCGAGGAATGGCAGCAAACCGGGCTGGCGGAACCGGCGCTGCCGATCTCGATGCACGAGGGCGGATTCGTGCAGAAGTTGCTTGAGGCGATGGGTGGCGATCCGTCCCGGCCCGTGGCGATCATTTGCGCCACCGGCGGGCGCACCCGCTATCTGCAGAACGTGCTGACCTCGAACGGGTTCAGCAACATCATCGACGTGTCCGAGGGCATGATGGGCTCTCCTGCCGGTCCGGGCTGGCTGAAACGCGGCCTGCCGGTCAAGCAGTTGAAGCCCGAATAACCTTTCCTAGCGCAGCACCGGCACCGGCCGGCAGCGCGTTTCGCGCAGACCGAAGCTGAGCACGAAGCCGATGCCCGCCCACACCACCAGCGCGATCAGGGCGAAGCGATAGTCCGCCGCCTGGTAGAGGCGCGCGCCGCCGTCCATCGTGCCGTCCCAGCGGAGGTCGAGCAGCCAGCCCACGACCGGCTGCAGCACCGCGCCTGCCGCCACCGTCATGCCGTTGACCAGCCCCGACACCGTGCCATGCAGCGGCTTGGGCGATACCTCGCGGGCAATGGCGAAGGTGATGACCATCACGCCTCCGGTGAAGCCCGACAGGAAGAACAGCGTCGCAATCAGCGCCAGCGGCAGCCCCGGCACGAACGCAATCGCTGCCAGCGAGGCGACATTGAGACCGGCGCAAACCACCACCGGCAGCTTGCGCAGCCTTATGCGGTCGGACAGCCAGCCCATGAACGGTGCGCCCAGCGCCCAGCCGAACAGCGACAATGAAGTGTAGAAGGCGGCTGCCGGCCGTTCGAGGCCATAGGCGCTGGTCAGGAACGGTACGCCCCACAGCCCGCCCAGCGCCAGCATTGGGCCGGACATCGCCATGGCGACGATGGCGAGCCGCCACACTTCGCGCCTGCGCACGCTGCGCTTCAGCCCGGCCCAGATCTCCGACCAGCGGATATCGTTTTCCTGCTCAGCCGAGCGCACCACGGGCGAGTTGCGTACGATCAGCGCCGTCAGCGCGCTGAGCCCGAAGGCGAACCCGGCAGCCCACAGCATGGTCGTGCGCCAGCCGACGGCCTCCACGGCGAGCGCCAGCGGCGCCTGGCCGGCAATGCCGCACAGCATGGCGAAGAACATGGCGCCACCGGTCAGGAACGCGAAGTGCCGCGGTTCGAACCAGCTGGCCGCAAGCGCCATCGAGGCAATGAAGCCCACCGCCGACCCCGCGCCCACCATGAAGCGGCCCGCATAGGCCAGCGCCAAGCTGTCGGCCATGGCGAACAGCGCCGACCCTGCGGCCGCCGCCAGCAGCGCCAGCGACAGCATGATGCGTGCGCCATACCGGTCGAGCAGCGCGCCGATCGGCAGCTGCATGGCGGCATAGGGGTAGAAGTAGAGGGCCGAAAGCTGCCCCAGGACCGCGCCCGAGACAGCGAATTCCGCCATCAGGTCCGGTACCATCACGCTCGGCGCCACCCGCTGGAAGAAGGCATAGCCGAACGCCAGCGCGCTCAGCGACCAGATCACGAAGGCCACCACCCCGCCGGTGCTGGCGGTGGGTGACAGGCTGGACGTCTTGGCCGCACTTGTCTGGCTCATGCCGCTGGTTTTCGTGGTCAGGTTTGGGGTGAAGCACCGGCGCGGTGCTGCAGGCCCCGGATGCCGGAACTGCGCCGCGTCCATGTTTAGAAACTTTGGCCGGGGTTGACCATGCCTGAAAATGCAACGGCCCCGGCGTGCTTTTGCAACGCTGGGGCCGTTGGTAACGGTGCCGGGCCGGTTATGCCGGGCCGCGTCAGCAGTCCGTGCAGTCTAGCGCGCGTCCTTGCCGCGGGCGCTGGGCGACAGCGTCTTCCACCTTGATGGCAGCAGTGCCAAGCACATACCCGACGATCGGCTTGAAGCTCAGGCAGACCCGGCCGATCAGGATGTCGTTATCTTCCGCCGTCAGCTTCTTCAGTTCGGTTGCGGAAAAGTTCGATGGCAGACCCCCGCAGCTGCCGCGGGCATGTTGCCATTCCAGCTGCACGTTGTTGCCGTTCGGACGGTAGTTGAACAGTTCGATCTTCACGTCCTGCGCATTGTAGGGCTTGAGGATTGCATCAACCGCGTCGATGTACTGGTTGAGCTGGGTCTTCGTCACGGCTGCCGATGCCTGCGTGGCCAGGTCGACCACGGCGCTGGTTGCCACGGTTGCCTTGCGCTGCGCCGACAGCATCACGGTCACGTCGATCATGCCGAGCAGCAGCAGGATCATGAACGGAAACAGCAAGGCTGCCTCGATCGATACCACGCCATCCTTCTTGCGGCTGAACGTCAGCAGCTGCCGCAATATGGCCCGGCGAAGACGCCGATTCCACGAGTTTGCCAAAATCATCTTGCTCGTCCCTTTGCTGAATTTCTGACCGCCGTCAGTTGCCCGCGGGGTTGAAGGGTTCGTTCTGGAACACTGCAACGCCGACAATCAGGCGCTTGTCGTCACCATGGTTGGCCAGGAAGTTCGGCCGGCTCACCTCGCCGTTGAGCGACAGCAGCTTGTTGATGAACGGCACGTACATCTTCTGTTCGTAGAAGGTCTCGACCACCACGATCTGGCCGGGGCCGCCGGGCACGAATGCCGGGCTGTTCTGCAGGTTGTTGTTGAGGTTGCCGTTGCCGTCGCCCGCCTGGGTCCGGTTGCCGGCCGCGCCGAAATCTGCGCGCGTATCGACGTTGACGATCACCTTGCTGTTGCAGTTCATGAAGCCTGGCACGTGCTTGCACAGCTCGGTCTTGAACTCGGCCGCCGACAGGCCGCCGTTCTGTGCCTGGCCGGTCCGGATCAGCCGCGATGCCGTGGTCGTGGCGCTCTGTAGCGAGTATTCGGTCAGGAAGTTCAGGCCGGTCTCGAAGGTCGCCAGCAGCAGGAACAGGAAGGGTCCGCCGAGAAAGGCAAACTCGATAGCGGAGGTGCCGCGTTCATCCTTGCGGAAGCGGCGGCGGATTCCCGCCAGTTTCTGGTTGATATTGAGCAACATTGCACTCTCCCTTGACGCCTGACCCGGTCAACTCGCTGCCCCGGCCCATGCCGCGGGGGGTGCCGGTGTGCAGGCGGCTGCCCGTTGTGCCCTTGTCCGGGCATCAAGCCACACTCAACCAGAAGGATAACCGAGCGGTGCTTATCAACCGTTAAAAGAACCAGAAAAACTTTATGTTTTCTGCAAGTTTGCCTTAACCATGCCGACCGCGGTCAGGATGAAACAGAAAAGGCCGGCGCGCGTGGTGCGGCCGGCCTGATGATAATGATGTCGTTGCCTGGAGGTTACTGCGCGCCGCCAGATCCGCCACCACCGCCACTGCCCGTCGCCAGGCCGGTCTTTCCGGTGATCTGCTCGAGCTGGCTCTTGAACTGCACAACATCGTCATTGACGACAAGCACGTCGTCACAGAACGGTTCGCACTGCAGCGTCCGGCGCTGCCCGGCGCGGTAGATGCTGACGATCTGGTTCTCGTCGCGCTGCACCTTCACCAGGAAGTTGGCGAGCTGGTTGCCATCAAGATCGAGCACGATGACGTTGGTCCGGCCGGTGTTCTTGCCGATCAGTATGAGCCTGTCGCCCTGGATGGTGGCATCTGCATAAAGCGGGTTGGACAGAACCACGGTTGCCGGCTGACCTGCCAGCTTCACGAGGCGCACCGTGTCCACGTCCATGCGCACCACGGGTTCAGCAAATGCGGATGCAGAAAGCACCGCCAGTCCGGCAAGAGAACCGGCCACTGCAAGACGGGTTTTGGCAAGAAGAACTCATGACATCGAATTCCTTGTTGGCTTGCGAAGGTTTCCGCCGGCAACGCATGCGCGCTTTCTTCGGCTTCGCCGTGATGAGGTCATTTACACCTGAAAATGGTGAATGAACCCTTACTCGCATGGTAACTCGCGTCTCGTGACGGGATGCGGCGGCGGTTTCACGCACTTCTATATATGGCGCCTTTACAAGGCCCCGGCATCTGGTGTGCGCGATGGCGTCGAGGCAAATCCAGTTACACGCAGGCGCAGTTCTACCGCTGATAGAGCGAATTACTGGTTGTGCAGCGACTGATCGCCGTTCAGCTTTGCATTCAATCGTATAGTTAGTAATTATTCAAGTAAAACATTAATTAAATTAGATTTAAATTGATAAAGTAATGGTTTGTTTGCCATGTACGGGTTGTACGGACTGATCTGCGTCGTTTAATTTGGTCATTTACTTGATGTTAAGAGGTGGAGGGTAGCTTGGGCCTCGGATCAGACGAAAGCCCTAGGGCGTTTGTTCCGGTGCTAACTGTGAGTAAACAAAGGAGAGAGTTATGTTTGCACGTTTCATGAAGGACGAATCTGGCGCAACCGCAATCGAGTACGGCCTCATCGCCGCTGCTACCGGCCTGGCCCTGGTTGCTGTTACCCCGACGCTGAAGACCCAGCTCAGCACCATTTTCGGTGGCATCAACACCGGCCTGGCAGCTACTGCAAAGTAAGGCCTTGTGCCGGGCGGCGCGAGCCTCCGCCCGGCAAGATATTCAGGGAGGCTCCGGAAGCCGTCAGCGACAAGCTGGCGGCTTCTGTCTTTTTCAGTGCGGCCCGGAGGGGGCAAGCCTCAAATCCGGATTGACTTAACCCTGCCTTTACCGCCCGCGTGACATTTTCTGGCAATTGTCCCGGTGCACCCTTGCCCGCCCGGTCGTGGCGGCAGTGCTGATCGAACGGAGTTCATTCGAAGTCATGGCAGAAATCGCAATCCTCCTGGTGTTCCCGCTGCTGATGATCGGCGCAGCCTTCGGCGACGCCTTCACCTACAAGATTCCCAACTGGCTGACCGCGCTGATGGCCATCATGTTCTTTCCTGCCGCCCTGTATGCCGGCATGCCCATGGCCGAGCTGGGCTGGTCCGTCGCGGCTGGGGCCATCGTGCTGGCAAGCTGCTTTGCGCTGTTCTGCTTTGGCCAGTTCGGCGGGGGCGATGCCAAGCTGCTGACCGCTGGAGCGCTGTGGATCGGCTGGGGCGCGCTGCTGCCGTTCGTCGTCGCCGTCGCCATCATCGGCGGCCTGCTGGCCATCATTATGAAGGCCTGGTGGATGATCAAGCTGCAGGCCGAGTTCTCCAACGTGAAGGGCCTGTCGGAGAAGGTAAAGCCATCGATCCAGCTGCCATATGGTATTGCCATTGCCGGCGGCGCCGTCGCCACCTTCCCGCACAGCTGGCTGTACCAGGCGCTCACCTGATGGGGCTGGCCCGGACAATTTCCGCAACCGGATCGCCTGATCTCACCGAACGCCCGCCATCGTGTGCGGGCGTTTTTGTTTGGCACAACGCACCCGCCAATGTTTAGCGGCGGTTAACCATAATTTGACCTTTGTCGGTCATCTTGAAGCCAACAGACCCGAACCGCCCAAGTTTCATATCGGAGTGTCATTGATGAGTAAGATGCGTTTTGTCGCCATGGGAGTAGCCGGAGCAGCAGCGCTGGGCGCCGCCTTCATGGCCAACGGTTTTCTCAGCCAGCCCGTCAAGCAGGAGGTCGTCGAGATCAACAAGGTGTCGTTGACGCCGGTTCTCGTGACGCTCCAGGAAGTCCAGGTCGGCGACATGCTGAACTCGTCGAACGTCGGCTGGAAGGACTGGCCGTCGGATGAAGTCCGCGACTTCATGGTCACCAAGGCGGGCAACGAGGATTTCTTCGAGAAGATGGGCAGCACCCGCGCCCGGGCGAACATGTTCGAAGGCGAAGCGGTCAATCGCAAGCGCCTGGTCGAGGTCGGCGATGCAGGCTTCATGGCGGCAGTGCTTCCCAAGGGCATGCGGGCCATCTCGATTCGCGTCTCGGCTGAAACCGGCGCCGGTGGCTTCATTCTTCCCAATGACCGGGTCGACGTCATCCTGACCCGCAAGTCCGTGGGCAACAACGATACCTCCGATACCGTCCTCAGCAATGTGCGCGTGCTGGCCATCGACCAGCAGATCCGCACCACCGAAACCGGTGAACAGGTGATCGTCGGCAAGACGGCGACGGTCGAACTGGAACCCAAGCAGGCGGAAATTCTCGCTCTCGTCGAAAGCACCGGGCAGCTCTCCCTCGCGCTGCGCTCGCTGGCTGACCGCGGCGACAAGGAACTGGGCGACGATGGCCCGCGCGTTTCTGAACGCTTCGCAAAAGGCTCCGGCAACGGCGTCACCGTGATCACCTATGGCAGGGCCAAACAGGTCGCGAACAACTAATCAAGGTAGAACAGTCATGTACCCCTCCCTCCTCACTACCTCCACCTCCGGCAACGGCTGCAAGACCCTGGCTGCCGCGGTTGTTTCGCTGATCGTCGCCATGTCGATCTTCCTGATGCTGGCCATTACCGCGATCTCTCCGGCGCGTGCCGGCGAGGAAGCCCGCTTCCTGCGCATGGGACTCAACAAGTCGGTGGCGATCCGGCTTCCCGTCGCAGCCAAGGACGTGCTGGTCGGCAATCCCGAAGTTGTCGATGCCGTGGTGCGCACCCGCACCACCGCCTACCTGTTCGCCAAGAAGAATGGACAGACCAACATCTTCTTCTTCGACGAGGCCGGCAGGCAGATCCTCAATCTCGACATCGAGGTTGCGGCTGACATCAAGGCACTCAAGCAGCTGCTGGACCGCACCTTGCCTGACAACCAGATCGTCATCGACACGGTGGCTGACAACATCATCCTGCGCGGCGTGGCGAAGTCGTCGGGCGAGGCCAAGCAGGCGCTTGACCTGGCCAGGATGTTCGTCGGCGCCGGCGCCCAGGGCGATGCTGGCAACGTGGTCTCCGCACTCACCATCGCCGCGCGCGAGCAGGTGACCCTGCGCGTCCGCATTGCCGAAGTGCGCCGCGATGTGCTGAAGCAGCTCGGCGTGGACTACAACACCGCTTTTTCCACCGGCAGCTTCATTGCCGGCATGTACACCGGCAATCCGATGTCGCTGAACGGCACCCTGGCCAGCAGCGATTTCAGCTCCGGCATCCCGATCAACCCGTTGAGCGGGCTGGGTGGCGCCACCGGTGTTCCGGCCAGCCGTCTTGCCTATGGCAACAGCATTGATGCCGTGGTGCGCGCCATGGAACGTGACGGCCTGCTGCGCACGCTGGCCGAGCCGACTCTGACCGCAATCTCCGGCGAAAGCGCCAAGTTCCTGGCTGGCGGCGAGTTCCCGATCGTGACTGCCATCGACCAGGACGGCACCCGCCAGGTGGAGTTCAAGGAATTCGGCGTCGGCCTCGGCTTCTCGCCGGTGGTCCTGTCGGAAGGCCGCATCAGCCTGAAGATCAACACCGAAGTGTCTGAACCCGATGGTTCTTCCTCTGTAGCCGGCATCACGGGCCTGAAGTCCCGCAAGGCCGAAACCACTGTCGAACTGCCCTCCGGCGGCTCGATGGTCATGGCCGGCATGATCCAGGAAGACACCCGCCAGGCGATCAACGGTCTGCCCGGCGCCAAGAACCTCCCGGTGCTCGGCCAGTTGTTCCGCTCCAACGACTTCCAGCAGAGCCAGACCGAACTGACGGTCATGATCACGCCCTACATCGTCAAGCCGGTGAACGAGCGTGAACTGGTCAGCCCGATCGACAAGCTCAGCGTTGCGACCGACCGCCAGAACTATCTGTTTGGCCGTCTCAACAAGGTCTACGGCGTCCAGGGCGGCACCGCAAAGGGCGGCTCCACCTATCACGGCAATGTCGGCTTCATCGTCGAGTAATGGCGAACGGCCCGAGGAGAACTGAAATGTCCAAGTTTGTAACCAAGTCCCGCCGCACCGCCCTGCGCACCCTGGCGCCTGTCGTGGCCCTGCTCGGCCTGACGGCCTGCCAGCACCAGATGTCCGGCGGCGTTGACGATATCTACATGCCGCAGATGCACTACGAGCGCCATCCCATCGAGGTCGCCCGTGGCACCGTGAAGCTGCAGGTGCCGACCCGCTCGGCAACCCTTGACGCTTCCGAGCAGGATGCGGTCCGCCGCCTCGCGCAGCAGGCCAACGAGACCAACGCCTCCGAGGTTCACATCCAGCGGCCTGCCGGCGGCATGGTAGGCAACGCGGTGGCCGGACGGGTGGCGCAGCTGCTCGAGTCTGAAGGCGTCGCGCCCCACCGCATCAAGCACACCAGCTACAAGGCAGGCGCCCATGGACCGGTGGTCGTCTCGTTCTCCCGCAAGTTCGCGGTGACCACGGAATGCGGCGACTGGTCTGACAACCTTTCAGAAACTTATAGCAATCAGAATTACGCAAATTTTGGATGTGCCCAGCAACATAACCTGGCTGCCCAGATTGCCAACCCGTCCGATATCGAGACACCGCGCACGTCAACTTCGGCCAGTGCCACGCGCCGTGCCCAGGTGTTCGAGAAGTATATCAACGGCGAGGACACCAACTCTGCAGCAGCCGGGCAGAGCCAGGTGAGTGCCGGCGGCGCCAACTAACCGTTTGAGTGAGCGAAAAGACATGAACCAGATCGAACCCAATGCCTACGCACCCCATGGCCAGGAGCATGTCGTTGCTGCGGTGCCGAGGGTTAACATCGCCATGTTCTGCACCACCCAGGCAACGGCCAGCGCCATGCAGCAGGTGGCCATCGACCGCCGCATGGCCCGTGCCCATGTCGACATCCAGCACGGCGGCATCATGCAGGCGGTGCAGGTCTACTCGCAGAGCTCGACCCCGGATGTGCTGATCCTGGAGACCGAAGGCTACCGCGACCAGGTGCTGTCCGAATTGAGCCAGCTTGCCAATGTCTGCAATCCCAACACCAAGGTGATGCTGGTCGGCCACGTCAACGACGTGATCCTGTACCGCGAACTGATCCGTCAGGGTCTGAGCGAATACCTCGTGGCGCCGGTGCACCAGCTGCAGGTCATCGATGCCATTTCGAGCCTCTACAACGATCCCGACGCAAAGCCCATCGGCCGCATCGTGGCGTTCGTCGGCGCCAAGGGTGGCGTCGGCTCAAGCACGATTGCCCACAACATCGCCGCCATCGCCTCCGGCGAGTTCGAGGTCGACACCATCGTCACCGACCTTGACCTGGCGTTCGGCACTGTCGGCCTGAACTTCAACCAGGATCCGGCGCAGGGCATGGCGGAGGCCATCAACTCTTCCGACCGTATCGACTCCACCATGATCGAGCGGCTGCTGACGAAGTGCAGCGACCGGCTCAGCCTGCTGTCGGCGCCGGCACAGGTGGAGAAGGCGCTTGGCATGGATACCGACACGCTCGAGCCGATCATCGACGCCGTGCGCGGCGCCGCGCCCCTGATCATCCTCGATGTTCCCAATGTGTGGGCGCCGTGGACCAAGCACATCCTGTCCACCGCCGACGACGTGATCATCACCTCGACGCCTGATCTCGCCGCCTTGCGCAACACCAAGAACATGTTCGACTTCCTGACCGCCGCCCGGCCGAACGACAAGGCGCCACTGGTGGTGCTCAACCAGGTTGGCGTGCAGAAGCGCCCCGAGATCCCGGTCTCCGAATTCGCCAAGGCAATTGGCACCGAGCCGGCTGCGGTGATCCCGTTCGATGCCCATATTTTCGGCACGGCGGCCAGCAATGGCCAGATGATCTGCGACGTCAGCGCCAAGTCGAAGCCGGCCGAGCAGATCCATCAACTGGCAACGATGCTGTCAGGCAAGCAGCAGAAGCCGGAAACCACCAAGGCCAAGGCGGGCGGCTCCGCCCTGGCAAAACTGCTACCGATGTTGAGGAAGAAGTAAGCGATGTTTGGGAAACGGGGAGATTCAACGACACCGCAGGCGCCCCAGGCGCCGCAGACCGCCTTGCCGGGACAAGTGGCGCCGGGAGTGTATCCGGCTGCACCGGCGCCTCAGCCCGTTGCCGCCCAGGCGCAGGGCATTCCGGGCCTCGACATGGCCATTCCGGGCCTTGGCGTAAACAGCCAGGCGCCGGCTGCCCCCGCAGCGCCCGCCCCCGCCGTGGCGCCGCAGCCGCAGGACCAGCAGTTGCAGCGCCAGCAGACGCCACAACCCAAGCCGGCAGCCAAGCCGCGCGGCACGCGCTCTGAAAACTATTACGACATCAAGACGACGATCTTCAACGCACTCATCGATGCAATTGATCTGACTCAGTTGGGACAGCTCGACCGCAATTCGGCGCGCGATGAAATCCGTGACATCGTCAATGAGATCATCTCGCTGAAGGACGTGGCGATGTCGATCGCCGAGCAGGAAGAACTGCTCGAAGACATCTGCAACGACGTGCTGGGCTATGGGCCGCTCGAGCCGCTGCTGGCGCGCGACGACATCGCCGACATTATGGTCAACGGCGCCAACATGTGCTTCATCGAAGTCAACGGCAAGATGCTGGATGCCGGCATCCGCTTCCGCGACAATGCCCAGCTGCTCAATATCTGCCAGCGCATCGTGAGCCAGGTCGGCCGCCGCGTCGACGAGGCCAGCCCCATCTGCGACGCCCGCCTGATGGACGGCTCGCGTGTCAACGTGATTGCGCCGCCGCTGGCCATCGACGGCGCCGCCCTTACCATCCGCAAGTTCAAGAAGGATCGCCTCAAGCTCGACAGCCTGGTGGGCTTCGGCTCCATCACCAAGGAGGGCGCGGAGATCCTCAAGATCATTGGCCGCGTTCGCTGCAACGTGCTGGTGTCCGGCGGTACGGGTTCCGGCAAGACGACGCTGCTCAACTGCCTGACCGGTTACGTGGACGAAGACGAACGCGTGATCACCTGCGAAGACGCCGCTGAACTCCAGTTGCAGCAGCCGCACGTGGTGCGTCTTGAAACCCGCCCGCCAAACCTCGAGGGCGAAGGCGAGATCACCATGCGTGACCTGGTCAAGAACTGCCTGCGCATGCGTCCGGAGCGGATCATTGTCGGCGAAGTGCGCGGACCTGAGGCATTCGACCTGCTTCAGGCCATGAACACCGGTCACGACGGCTCGATGGGCACGCTGCACGCCAACTCGCCGCGCGAAGCCCTGTCACGTCTGGAATCGATGATCACCATGGGTGGCTTCTCGCTGCCCTCCAAGACCATCAAGGAAATGATCACCGGCTCCATCGACGTGATCGTGCAGGCGTCGCGGCTTCGCGACGGCTCGCGCCGCATCACCCACATCACCGAGGTGGTGGGCATGGAAGGCGACGTGATCATCACCCAGGACCTGTTCGTCTATGAAATCGTCGGCGAGGACGCCAACGGCAAGATCATCGGCCGTCACCGCTCCACCGGCATCGCGCGTCCCAACTTCTGGGATCGTGCGCGCTACTATGGCGAAGAGGCACGTTTGGCCAAGGCGCTCGAGGATGCCGAGATAGCCGAGGAAGAACACAACCGCTAACGCGCAAGCGCTGGTGAAAAAGGCATAGAAAAAGATGGAACTTAGCCCCGAACTGATCCAGCTCGCATTCGTGGTGTTTGCAGCACTTGCCGTCGGCGGTCTGGTTGTAGGCGTCCTGTTTCCCTACTTCACCGGCGAAGCCGAGGCGAAGAGCCGCGCCCGGAAGGTTGCTTCCGGCAACCTGTCTTCGGGCAAGGGCAAGGGTGCGGCCGGCAAGGACAAGTCGCAGCAGCGCAGCCGCCGCATCCAGGAAACCCTGAAGGAGTTCGAGGAGGCGGAGAAGAAGCGGCGCAAGAAACTGACCATACGCCAGCTGATTCACCAGGCTGGCCTGGAACTCAACATGAATGCCTTCATCATTGCTTCGTTGGTGGTGGGTGTCGTGCTGGCGCTTGGCGCATTGATCGGCGGTGCGCCGCTGTTCGTTGCGGCCGTTGCCGGCATCGTCGGCGCGCTCGGGCTGCCGCGGTGGTTCCTCAACTATCTGGCCAAGCGCCGCCGCGAGAAGTTCCTTCATGACTTTGCTGACGCCATCGACGTCATGGTGCGCGGCATCAAGGCCGGTCTGCCGGTGTCCGATGCCCTGAAGGTGATCGCCCGGGAGACGCCTGCACCCGTGGGCCCCGAATTCGCGGAAGTGGTGGAAGGCCAGCGTGTCGGCATCACCATCGACCAAGGCCTTGAACGCATGTTTGAGCGGATGCCGCTGCAGGAAGTGAACTTCCTCGCCATCGTCATGGCGATCCAGGCCAAGACGGGCGGCAACCTCGCCGAAGCGCTCGGCAACCTCTCCAAGGTGCTGCGCGACCGCAAGAAGATGAAGCAGAAGATCCAGTCCGTGTCGCAGGAAGCCAAGGCCTCGGCGGCCATCATCGGGGCGCTGCCATTCGTGATTGCCGGGGGCATGATGATTGTCAACCCGACCTATCTGATACCGATGTGGGAGACCAAGATGGGCAATGTGCTGCTTGTCGGGTCTGCGGTGTGGATGGGAATGGGCGTGCTTGTCATGCGCAAGATGATCAACTTCGACATCTGACCGGCTGCAGCTGCCGCGGGGACGCCAGGGACCATGTTGAACGCTTCTACTCCATGCTTGAGCCGCGCAACCTGATCGCCCTGCTGGTGGCCATGTCTACGTTCGCCACCGTGGTGACGCTGGCGTCGCCGCTGCTGCAGGGCGACAAGATGCGGCCCGCGTGGACGCTCACCGTCGAGCGCGACAAGATGCGGACTCCCAACCGCGAGCATCCAGAAGGGCCAGGACCTCAGGGGTGGCCGGTTGAGGGACAGCGCGCCCAAGGGTGCGGCCGCCCAGATTGTCGATGCACTCAACCTCCGCAAACTGCTGGAAGCTGATGCGTCCCGGACCAGGTTGCGTCAGGCGGGCCTGCGGCTGGAGAAGCACCTCGTCACCTACCTGGCGGCGCGGGTGATCATGCCTCTGGTGGGCGGAACGATTGTGTTTCTATTCCGCGACGGTCTTTGCCGATCAGGTCTCGGGCTCAATGCGCCTGGTGACCTCGGGCTGCGGCGCCATTGCCGGCTTCTATCTGCCCAACCTGTTTCTCAGCAACCTGGTCAAGCGCCGCCAGCAGTCGATCCAGCGCGCCTGGTCAGACGCCATGGACCTGTTGCTGATCTGCGTGGAATCGGGCATGTCGATCGAGGCTGCGTTGGCCGGGTTGCCCAGGAAATCGGCTCGGCTTCCGTGCCGCTGGCCGAAGAGATGACCCTCACCATCGCCGAGCTTTCGTTCATTGGCGACCGCTCCAAGGCCTTCGAAAACCTGTCGAACCGTGTCGGCTTGCCGACGGTGAAATCGGTCGTGACCAGCCTTATCCAGTCGGAGCGCTACGGTACGCCGGTCGGTACAGCATTGCGGGTGCTGGCCCAGGAAAACCGTGACGACCGCATGGCGATGGCCGAGAAGAAGGCCGCTGCCCTGCCGCCCAAGCTGACGGTGCCGATGGTGCTGTTCTTTCTGCCGGTGATCTTCATCGTGCTGCTCGGCCCGGCAGGCATCCAGGTGTTCGGCAGCCCGTGACCAGGGCCCTGGCGGACGCAAGTACGCAAGCATCGATGAACGGCGCGCCATCGGGGATGCGGGCGATCGGTTTCCATGTTCGGAAGTGGCGGCGGCGCGCGAGGCTCGCCGGATTGCTTCATCTTCTGCCAGGTGTTTTCCTGGTTCAGCATCTTCTTCAGGAAGCCGAGGTTCTGCTCGACCTGGTCGGGCGGCAGGTCGCGGCTGGCAATGTCGCGAGCCTCGTCAAAGCGGCCCTGCAAGCCCACCGCCAACGCCAGGTTCTGGCGCAGCGTCTGGTTGAATTCGCCCTCGGGCAGTTTCTGCGCCGCCCGCAGCGAGGTCTCGGCCATCTGCAGGTTGCCCTCGAGGATGTGGGACATGCCGATATTGTTGTGGATGGCGACTTCGTTGGGATCAACTGCAATGCCTTGCTGTAGGCCTCACGAGCCTGCGTGTGCTGGCCCATCTGGTCATAGGCCGAACCGAGCGCCGAGTAGTTTTTCCAGTTGGCCTCGCCTGCATTGATCGCCTTGTTCAACTGCTCCACGCCCGCCTTGGACCGGCCGGACAGGATCAGTTCCTTGCCCAGATAGGCCACCAGTTTGGGATCATCGGGATTGTGGGTGATGGTGGCTTCGAGCACCCGGATCAACTGATCCTTCTGACCGGCCTGGTCCAGCAGGCGCGCATAGTCACCGCGCGGCGGACACTGCCCGGATTTTCCTGCCATGCCTTGGCTGCCTCTGCCGTCGCCCGGATTGAAGGTCCCTCGGGCAACGATCCGGTCGTCGTGGGGTCTGCTTCCTGGCTCGCCATCAGCGATGGTCCGCCATTGGCGCACCCCGTGACTGCCAGCAAACTGCCAGGCAAAGGCTGATGGTGAATCTCCCGTCAGGGCAAACCTGGAAACTGAACGCCGCATCTTATTACCCCTATCGATGGAATCACCGATTGGCCCACTTGAATCTCACGCAATTCTGGAGCCCCAACTCTCAATAAACTGTTAACCATGATTGACGCCGCATTGCCGCGCCGCCATTTTGTGAGACACCTTCACGTCCCAGGCTGAAACCCGGATCAGGATACCGACCGCCATGCTTCCGGCCAGCAAGCTGCTGCTCGCGCATTCCGCTGCCCGTTCGGCGACGCCACTTCACTTCATTGACGCGGACGGGCTGGACGCCCTGCTGGCCGGGCTGTCGAAGCCGCAGCAGGCATGGGTAAAGCACAACCAGTTCAAGGCGGCGGCCAGCAAGTGGCTGACGGTGCCTGACGAGGCCGGGGGCGTTGCTATGGTGCTTTGCGGCAAGCCGGGCGCCGGTGCTGATCCGTTCGAGGCGGCGGGCCTGGCGGCAAGCCTGCCTGCCGGCAGCTACGCCCTGGCCGGCAATGCCGAAAACCCGGAATTGCTGGCGCTTGGCTGGCTGCTGGCCTGCTACCGGTTTACCCGCTACCTGCCGGCAAAGGCCAACGGCGGCAAGCCCGGGGACATGGCAAGGCTGGTCTGCCCGCACGGCGTGGATCGCGAGCGGGTGATTGCAACTGCAGAAGCTGTGGCCATGGGCCGCGACCTGATCAACACTCCGGCCGAGGACATGGGGCCGAGCGAATTGGAAGCGGCAGCCCATGCGCTCGCCAAGGGTCACAAGGCGAAGTTCGTGGTCACCAAGGGCGCCAGCCTGCAGAAGAACTTTCCGATGATCCACGCGGTTGGCCGCGCCTCCGATGACGCGCCCCGGCTGATCGACATCAGCTGGGGCCGTGCGGCGGCGCCGAAGGTGACCCTGGTGGGCAAGGGGGTGTGCTTTGACACCGGCGGCCTTGACCTTAAGCCGTCGTCGGGCATGGCGCTGATGAAGAAGGACATGGGCGGTGCGGCTGCGGTACTCAGCCTGGCCAGCATGATCATGGCGGCAGGGCTCGACGTGCGCTTGCGGGTGCTGATACCGGCAGTGGAAAATGCTGTCTCCGGCAATGCCTTTCGGCCCGGCGACATACTCAAATCGCGCAAGGGGCTGAACGTCGAGATCGGCAATACTGACGCGGAGGGCCGGCTGGTGCTCGCCGATGCGCTGGACCTGGCCGACAGCGAGAAGCCGGATCTGCTGGTTGACATGGCGACGTTGACCGGAGCCGCACGGGTGGCGCTGGGTCCGGATCTGCCGCCGTTTTACACCGACGACGACGCTCTCGCCGATCAGCTGCTTCACATCCTCCATGGCCGTGGCCGACCCGGTCTGGCGTATGCCGTTCTGGCACCGTTACGACGAGATGTTCTCTTCCCCGGTGGCGGACATCAACAATGCCGGTACCGGCGGCTTTGCAGGCTCGATCACGGCTGCGTTGTTTCTGAAGCGGTTCGTTGAGCAGTCGAGATCATACGTACACCTCGATATTTATGGCTGGGTGCCCTCGGCCCGGCCGGCCGGCCCTGGTGGCGAGCCGCAGGCCGCACGCGCGTTGTTCGCCTTCTGTCGGCCCGGTACCCCGCCCGCAAATAGACCTTGCGGCGGGCCCGTATCCGCGCTTAAATGAAACGGCTCCGTAATGACTTTGATCGCAGCGGATCCTGTTTGTGCAAGCGTGAGTGGGGACCGGCCGTATGGGCCTCGAACTTTCGACTGGTGAGGTTCTGAACCTTTGGCATGACGTGCATCTTGCGCTGGTGCGTGATGATGAACCGGATCTGTCAGCACGCCAGATCAGCATTTTGCTAACCATTTATCTGGAAGCTCCGCCGCATACGGTGCGAGATCTGGCCGCACGGTTGGAGTTTCGAAACCGGTGATCACCCGTGCACTCGATACCATGGGCAAGCTGGGTTTGGTAACACGCAGCCGAGACGAGAAGGACCGCCGCAATGTGTTGATCCAGCGCACCGTGGCTGGTGTGCTTTATGTCGAACGACTTGCTGATACCATTGCCGGGCGGGCCAGTGACCTGGGGACGACATGAATCTTGATCGGCGACTTCATGCTTATCGGGACGATCTTGCCGATGCGGCTCTGCGCGGCAGGGTGCGTGCCTTGCGTTTCGTTAAGCCGGAACTGCGCCAGGTTTCCGTCTCGTGACACCGCTTCAGCGCGAGCCACGCAATGACGCGCCCACCGTACACAGGCGCTGCTCGGCGAACCGGTGCATGTCTTCCACGTCAAGGATGGCTGGGCGTTCGTGCAGCTCGTCGTTGACAGCTATGTCGGCTACATGCCGGCCCGTTGCCTCACCGCGCAGGTGCTGGACCCGACACACCGCATCGCCGTGCCGCCGACGTTGCTGTATGCGCCCCGACATGAAGTCGAATCCGGTGCAGCAGGTCTACATGAACTCGCTGGTGTCGGTGGCGTCGGTCGAAGGCGACATTGCCACGCCTCGGGACCATCGCTATGTCTGGGCACGTCACCTAAGAGCCGTCGACAACCACTGGAGCGATCCGGCCACGGTGGCCGAGGCCTTCGTCAACACACCCTATCTGTGGGGCGGCAAGACCTAGGCCGGGCTCGACTGTTCGGGGCTCGTTCAGATTGCCTTGCAGGCCTGCGGCTTCGATTGCCCGCGCGACACCGACATGATGCAGGCAGGTTTCGGTACCGCCTGAAGCAGGACCGCGAGCTGAAACTGTTTCGCAACGATCTGGTGTTCTGGAAAGGTCATGTCGGCTTGATGCTGGACGACACAAACCTGATCCACGCCAACGGTTATCATATGCAGGTTGTGATCGAACCACTTGCCAGCGCAATCAAAAGAATTGCCGAGCTTTATGGTCAGCTCACCGGCGTTTCGCGGGTGCCGGAAATGACAGAGCTTGAGGCTCCCGGTTGAAGCGGCTCAGTAGCCCGCCTTGCGGTCTACCACATTGCTGAGTTGCCCCCAAGCGATGGGTGTTGATTTGCTTCAGGATATAGCTGCACAGGGCGTCAGGGTCACTGTCGGCTGCGTTGTGCGGTGTAATCGTAACTCTGGGATGGTTCCACAATGCGCTGTCAGGGGGCAGGGGCTCGGTTTCAAACACATCAAGCGTCACAGCGCCAAGCTCGCCCGCATCAAGGCTTGCCAGAATATCAGCCTCAACCTGTAACTTGCCGCGACCGGCATTGATGATGACAGGCGCACCCAGCGGTCCGTCGTGGCTTAGTTTTTTGAACAGTGGCCGGTTGAGAATACCTTGGGTGGCTGGTGTGTGCGGCAAAAGACAAACCAGAATGTCGCTGACCTCCAGGAATGCGTCCAGCTCGCTCTGACCTGTGTAGGCGGTCACACCCTGTATGGATTTGCGCGAATTGCTCCAGCCATTGACCTGAAAACCCAGGTGAAGCAGCTTTTCTGCTGCATCTCTTCCCAGCTCGCCCAGGCCCATGATCCCGACGCGCATCGAAGATGCGGACCACTGCGGCCTGTCCCCCCATTCTCCCCTGACCTGGTCATCATCCTGCCGTCTTGCTGGCGATGATGCATCAGTACATGCAGGCAAATGTATTCGCTCATGCGCATGGTGAGGTCGGGATCGACCACCCGCACCAACGGCACGTCAGGCAATTTGGGTTCACGCAGGATATGGTCGACCCCGGCACCAAGTGAAAATATCGCTTTCAGGTTTGGAAAGCCTGCAAAAACACCAGCGGGTGGCTGCCAGGCAAGCGCATAGTCGACGGTCTCTGGCGCATGATCCTTGTTTGGCCAGACAATCACTTCCATCTCCGGTGTCAGCTTGCGGAACCTGTCAACCCAGGGCTGGGGGTCCCAACTGGATATGATAAGGGCGAGTGTTGTCATGGCCTACTGTGCAATCCCTGCGCTTCGTTCAACCTTCAGGTTGAAGGCAGCGGCCAGCAATGCCTTGGTATAGTCGGTCCGGGGGGCTCAAAAATCTGCCGTGCCGTGCCCTGCTCGACCACCACGCCATTGCGCATGACCACGACGTCATTGGCCAGCGCGCGCACCACCTTCAGGTCGTGGCTGATGAACAGGTAGGCCAGGTCGTGGTCCTTCTGGAGCTCGCGCAACAGGTCGACGATCTGGGCCTGCACCGACATGTCCAGCGCGCTGGTCGGTTCGTCCAGCATGACGAACTTCGGTTCCAGCACCATGGCGCGTGCAATCGCGATGCGCTGGCGCTGGCCGCCGGAAAATTCGTGCGGATAGCGATCCATTGCTTCGGCTGGCACTGCGACCTCTTCCAGCGCCCTTGCCACACGTTGGGTGCGCTGGTCATCGCGTCAGTTCGGGTTGCTGGATCAGCAGGCCTTCCTCGACGATTTGGCGGATCGACATGCGCGGCGAGAGCGAGCCGTAGGGGTCCTGGAATACCACCTGCATGTGGCGGCGCAGCGGCCGCATGTGCTTCGCGGTTTACCGTCTATCCGGTTGCCCATATAGACGATTTGGCCTTCCGAACTGATCAGCCGCAACAGTGGCCAGACCCAGCGTTGTCTTGCCGGAGCCGACTTCGCCTACAACACCAAGCGTCTGTCCGGCCCGCACCGTGACGAAACATCGTTGCAGGCTTTGACGTGGCCGACCGTGCTGCGGAAAAATCCGCGCTTGATCGGAAACCACACCTTCAGGTTGTCCGTCTGCATCACCACCGGGGCGCGTCGGCACAGGTGGATTGCCCTTGGGTTCGGCCTGCCAGCAGCATCCTTGGTATAGGTGCTGAGGTTTGGCGAACAGCGGTCTTCGTCGCGCCCTGCTCGACGATTTCGCCCTGCTTCATCACGCAGACACCGGTCGGCCATGTTGCGCACAATGCCGAGGTCATGGGTGATCAGCAGGATCGCCATGCCGAATTCTTCCTGCAGAGGCTCGCAGCAGCTCGAGGATTTGCGCCTGCACGGTCACGTCAAGCGCGGTGGTCGGCTCATCGGCAATCAGCAGCTCCGGATTGTTGGCCAGTGCCATCGCAATCATCACACGCTGGCGCTGCCCGCCGGAAAGCTGGTGCGGATAAGCTCCGAGCCGGCTTCGCGCATCGCGGATGCCAACCTTATCCAGCAGCTCAAGTGTGCGTTCGCGCGCCCGGGCTCCTCGCCATGCCCTGATGCACTGCAGGATCTCGCCGATCTGGTGCTCAATCGTGTGCAGCGGGTTGAGCGAGGTCATCGGCTCCTGGAAGATCATGCGTGATGTCATTGCCGCGCACCCGGCGCAGGTCGCGCTCGTCGCTGTCGCAGCAGTTCCTCGCCCTCGAACATTACGAGCCCGACGGATGGCTGCGCGGCGGGGTAGGGCAGCAATTTGAGGATGGACAGGGCGGTCACCGACTTGCCCGACCCGGACTCGCCCACCAGCGCCAACGTCTCGCCGCGCTTCGACATCGAATGACACGCCCTTGACAGCATGGGTGGCGGTGCCACCCTGGCGGAAGTCGACCGCCAGATCCCCGACGCTCAGCAGGTGTCACGCAGCCTGCTCATGCAGAACGTCTTTCGCGGGTCGAAGGCATCGCGCACCGCCTCGCCGATGAACATCAGCAGCGACAGCATGATGGCGACCACGACGAAACCCGTACAGTCCCAGCCACGGCGCCTGCAGGTTGGCCTTGCCCTGCGCCAGCAGCTCGCCCAGCGAGGGCGAGCCGGGCGGCAGGCCGAAGCCGAGGAAGTCGAGCGCGGTCAGCGTGGTGATCGGAGCCTGACAGGATGAACGGCATGAAGGTCAGCGGTTGCCACCATGGCGTTGGGCAGCAGGTGCTTGAACATGATCTTGCTGTCGCCAGCCCGAGCGCCCGGGCCGCGCGGACATACTCGAAGTTGCGCCCGCGCAGGAATTCCGCCCGCACCACGCCCGACCAGCGCCGTCCAGGAGAACAGCAGCATGATGCCGAGCAGCAGCCAGAAGCTCGGCGTCAGGAAGGCGGCGAGGATGATCAGCAGGTAGAGCGTCGGGATCGACGTCCAGATCTCGATGAAGCGCTGGAACAGCAGGTCGGTCCAGCCGCCGAAGTAGCCCTGCACCGCGCCGGCCGCGACGCCGACGATGGAGGAGAGCATGGTCAGGATGAGGCCGAACAGCACCGAGATGCGGAAGCCGTAGATCAGCCGGGCGATCACGTCGCGGCCCTGGTCGTCGGTGCCCAGCCAGTTCATGTTGCCGCCATGCAGTTCATGTCATCGACGCCGTTCTGGTAGCGTGCGCAGGCCTCTGCGTGCACAGCGGGAAGGCCGGCGGCGACGGCGCCGGCTGCGGCAGCTCGTTGTTGACGGTCTGGTAGTGAATAGCGGATCGGCGGCCAGACCATCCAGCCATTGGCGTCGATCTCTTCCTGGATGAACGGATCGCGAAAGTCGGTCTCGGCAAGGAAGCCGCCGAACTTCGATTCCGGGTAGTCGTTGAAGACCGGAAACAGGATCTCGCCCTTGTAGGAGGCGATGATCGGCCGGTCGTTGGCGATGAATTCGGCAAACAGCGAGGCAACGAACAGGAACGAGGAAGATCCAGAGCGACCAGAAGCCGCGCCGGTTGGCCTTGAACAGCGCAAGGCGGCGCTGGTTGATGCCGCGACAGCCGCGACGGCCTGCGCGCTTCGCAGCTCGACCTGATCGACGGCTGCGCTGGCGTCCATGCCTCACACCTTCCGCGCTTCGAAAGTCGATGCGCGGATCGATCCAGGTATAGATGAGGTCGGTGACCAGGTTCATCACCAGCCCCAGCAGCGAGAAGATGTAGAGCGTGGCGAACACCACCGGATAGTCGCGGTTGACCGCCGCTTCAAAGCCCAGCAGGCCGAGCCCGTCGAGCGAGAAGATCGTGCTCGATCAGCAGCGAGCCGGCAAAGAACGCGCCGATGAAGGCGCCGGGAAATCCGGCAATGACGATCAGCATGGCGTTGCGGAAGACGTGACCGTAGAGCACCCGGTTTTCGGTCAGGCCCTTGGCGCGCGCCGTCATCACGTACTGCTTCTTGATTTCGTCGAGGAACGAGTTCTTGGTCAGCAGCGTCATGGTGGCGAACGACGACGACCGCCAGCGCGGTCAGCGGCAGCACCAGGTGCCAGGCGTAGTCGAGGATCTTCTCCCACCAGCTGCAGGTCGGCGAAGTTGTCCGACACGAGCCCGCGCAGCGGGAAGATGTTCCAGAACGAGCCGCCGGCGAACAGCACGACAAGCAGGATCGCGAACAGGAATGACGGGATCGCATAGCCGACGATGATCACGGCCGATGTCCATACGTCGAACCTCGAGCCGTCGCGCACCGCCTTGGCGACGCCCAGCGGAATCGAAATGGCATAGGACACGAACGTCAGCCACAGCCCCAGCGAGATCGACACCGGCAGCTTCTCCTTGATCAGTTGCAGTACCGGAACGTCGCGGAAATAGCTCTGCCCGAAATCGAACATGGCGTAGTTCTTCAGCATCATGAAGAAGCGCTCATGGGCCGGCTTGTCGAAGCCGAACTGCTTTTCCAGCTTCTTGATGAATTCTGGATCGAGCCCCTGCGCGCCGCGATACTTGAAGCTGCCCTCGGCGCCGCCTCCACCTCCCGGCGCCTGGCAGCCGCCTGCCGACCTCACCGCCGCGCGCCGCCGCCGATGCGGGCTGTGGCGCCCACGTCGGTGCCCTGCAACTGCGCGAGCACCCGTTCGACCGGCCCGCCGGGGGCAAACTGGATGATGGCAAACGAGATCAGCATGATGCCGAACAGGGTCGGGATCATCAGCAGCAGTCGTTTGAGGATATAGGCACCCATGATCGCGTCCGGTCAGCTTTCGTTGCGGGTTGCTGTTAACGGCGTCAACACTGATTCGGCGCCTACGGACCCCGCTTGACACTAGCTGCCTTGGCCGCATCAATCCACCACGTGTCCAGCACGCCGCGGTCGAACTTCGGCTTGGTCGCCGGCTTGCCGAAAATGTCCCAATAGGCCAGCGTATGCGCGCCCTTGTACCACTGCGGCACCCAGAACTGCTCGGCCCGCAGCGCCCGGTCCAGCGCGCGCGCCGCTACGGTCAGGCTGTCGCGGTCCTTCGCCTGCATGATCGTGTCGATCAGCGCGTCGACTCCCGCGCTCTTGAGGCCCGACAGGTTGAAGCTGCCCGGCAATCGGCGGTGGCTGATCCGAAGAACGCCTTCAATTCCACCCCGGGCGTTTCGGCCATGGAAAATCGCTGCACGACAATGTCGAAGTCGAAGTTCTTCAGCCGCTCCTGATATTGCGCCGCCTCCACCTGGCGGATCGAGGCGTCGATGCCGAGCAGTTTCAGATTGCGCACATAAGGCGCGATGACCCGCTCGAAGGTCGGCGCAAAGATCAGGAATTCGATGGCCAGCGGCTCGCCCGCTGCATTGACCCGGTTCTGCCGGAGACGTCCAGCCGGCCTCGTCCAGCAGTTGCGCCGCCCGGCGCAGCATGGCGCGGTCCTGTCCCGACCCGTTCGACACCGGCGGCTCGTAGGCCTCGCCGAACACGTCTGCCGGCAGCTTGTCCTTCAGCGGTTCCAGCAGCGCCAGTTCATCCGGTCCCGGCTTGCCCGTCGCCCGCATCACCGAGTTCTCGAAGAACGAGCCGGTGCGCTGGTAGGCATCGAAGAACAGGTTCTTGTTGGTCCACTCGAAGTCGAAGGCAAGATCCAGCGCCTGACGCACCCGCTTGTCGGCAAACTTGTCGCGCCGCATGTTGAGGAAGAAGCCTTGCGCGCCCGATGCCCGCTCATCCGGCAGCGTTTCCTTGATCAGCCGGCCTTCCTTCACCGCCGGCAGGTCGTACTCGGTCGCCCAGCTTTTCGAGGTGAACTCCTCGCGCAGGTCCAGCTTGCCTGCCTTCAGCGCCTCAAGTTCGGTGGTCCGGTCGCGGAAATACAGAAGCTTGATTTCGCCGAAATTGTAGCGCCCGCGATTGACCGGCAGGTCCTTCGCCCACCAGTCGTCGCGCAGCTCATAGGTGATGAAGCTGCCCTGGTTGAGATCCTTCACCTTGTAGGGGCCGGAGCCCAGTGGCGGCTCCAGCGTGGTCTTGTTGAACTCGTTGGCGGTGTAATAGGCCTTCGAGAACACCGGCAGCTGCGCCACCGTCAGCGGCAGGTCGCGCACGTTCGAGCCCTTGAAGGCGTAGGTGAGCTTCAGCGGTTCTTCAACCGTGCACGCCTCGACGTCCTGCAGCGCAACCGCATATTGCGGCAGACCGTCCTTCTTCAGCAGGTCGAAGGTGAAACACACGTCTTCCGCCGTCACCGCCGTCCCGTCGGAAAACGCTGCCCGCTCATCCAGCCAGAAGGTCACGCCCATGCCGTCGGCCGCCACCTCCGCCTGTTTCGCCAGGTTGGCGTAGACCGCGTCCGGCTCGTTCGGCATTGCGCACCATCAGGCTGTCGAACAGCAGGTCGATGTGCTGCGCCGGTTCGCCTTTCAGGATGTAGCCGTTGAGGCTGTCGAAGGTGATCCGCCCGGCCGTGCCCAGCGTGGTGATGCGCCCGCCCTTGGGTGCGTCAGGGTCCACATAGGGCAGGTGGGAAAAGTCTGCCGGCAACGCCAGTTCGCCGAAGGCGGACAGGCCATGCCGCGGTTCGGCTGCCGCAGTGCCCCCAGTTGGCGCAGGCCAGAGCGAACAGGCGGCCAGCGCCGCAACGGCAAGCCGCCGCATCAGGCTTTCACCTTCGCGGCCTTGGCCTCGTCCCACCACCAGATGGCAGGAAAGCCGAGCGAATGGTCCGGCAGCTTTTCCGGCCGCCCGAACCGGTTCCAGTAGGCCACCCGCTCATAGGGGATGTTCCACATCGGCACCACGTAATGGTTCCACAGCAACACCCTGTCGAGCGCCCGGCAGGCGGCGACCAGTTCCTCGCGGTCCTTGGCGAAGATGATCCGGTCGATCAGCTTGTCGACGGCCGGGTTCTTGATGCCCACGAAATTGCGGCTGCCTTCACGGTCTGCTGCCTCCGAGCCCCAGAAATTGCGCTGCTCGTTGCCCGGCGACAGCGACTGCCCCCAGCTGCCGACGATGCAGTCATAGTCGAACGCCTGCACGCGGCGCTCGTACTGGGCCGAGTCGATGGTGCGCACCGTGCTCTTGATGCCGAGCAACTCAAGCTGGCTGACATAGGGCAGCACCACCCGTTCGAACAGCGGCGACACCAGCAGGAACTCGATCTCGAAGGCCTGGCCGGCTCCATTGCGCAGTATACGGTCATTGCCGACCGTCCAGCCGGCTTCCGACAAGAGTTTGGCGGCGGTACGCAGGTTGTTCCGCTTGTCCTGCGGCGTGGCATAGGAGGGGTTGGTATACTGTGCGGTGAACACTTCCGCCGGCACCTGGTCCTTCACCTCGTTGAGGATTTCAAGCTCCTTGCCCTCCGGCAGGCCGGACCAGGCGAGCTCCGAGTTGGCGAAATAGCTGGCAGTGCGAACGTACTGGCCGAAGAACAGGTTCTGGTTGGCCCACTCGAAATCGAAGGCGAAGTTGAGCGCCTGCCGCACCTTCGCATCGGCAAACCGCTCGCGGCGGGTGTTGAACACGTAGGCCTGCATGCCGTCCGGGTTCTTCAGGTAGATTTCTTCCTTGATGACATCTCCGCGCGTGGCTGCCGGGAAGTCGTAGGACGTCGCCCAGTCCTTGGACGAACTCTCGGCGCGGAAGTCGTACTCGTCGCCCTTGAAGCCTTCCATGGCGATGGTGTTGTCGCGGTAGTAGATGACGAATATCTCGTCGAAATTGTTCTTGCCGCGGTTCACCGGCAGGTCGGCTGCCCAGTAGTCCTTGACCCGCTCGATGGTGATCGAGGTGCCCGGCTTCACTTCGGCGATCCTGTAGGCGCCGTTGCCCAGCGGCACTTCGAGCGTGGTGTTGTTGATGTCGCGGGTCTCGCCCTTGTCGTTCTTGCCTGTCCACCATGCCTTCGACAGCACCGGGATCTGGCCGACGATCTGCGGCAGTTCGCGGTTGCCCGCCTGGTTGAAGCGGAACGTCACTTCATTGTCTGCGGTCTGCTCCGCTGCGGTCACGTTGGCATAGTAGGAATTGTAGAACGGATGCGCGCCCTTCAGCGCCTCGAGCGACCAGATCACGTCTTCCGGGGTGATCGGCGTACCATCATGAAAGCGGGCCTGGCTGTTGAGCCGGTAGGTGACCCATGAAAAATCATCAGGCTTCTTCACTGTCTCGGCAATCAGCGCGTATTCCGAACCGGCCTCGTCGAGGGCGGCGTCCATCAGCGTGTCGAAGGTCTGCCCGACGATGCCGGCGGAACTGCCCTTGAAGGTGAACGGGTTGAGGCTGTCGAACGATCCGAGCGAGAAGACCCGTGCCCGCCCGCCCTTGGGTGCATCGGTGTTGACATAGTCGAAGTGCTCGAACCCTTCGGGGTACTTCAGGTTGCCGAACAGCGACAGGCCGTGGCGCCACTGCGGCTCTGCGGCCCGTGCGGCGCCGGGCGGCAGCACGTGGAGGACGCCGGTTGCGGCGGTAAGCTGAAGCAGCGTTCTGCGGTCGATCACGGGTCAGGCTCCCTGAATTGGGACGGCATCGTGCGACGGCCGTCCTCGTCAATGAAGAGTCTAGGAACTTCACGGCCAAAATAAAACACCGGCAGGGGCTGCCGGTGTTAAAAGACGGTAATTGTTTCGTGAGCGGCAAGCCCGCATCACCACGTGCCAGGCTTACTCGGTGGGCAGCGGTGCGGGATTGGCCGACAGCGTGCGCAGGTAGGCCAGCAGGTCGGCGCGCTTTCGTCGTCCTTGAGCCCGCCATAGGCCATCTTGGTGCCCTTCAGGTAGCCCTTGGGGTTCTTGATGAACGCATCGAGGTTTTCGAAGGTCCACTGTTCGCTGTGAAGCGCCTTCAACGCATCCGAGTAGGCGAAACCGTCGATATGTGCCTTCTGGGCGCCGACGATGCCATAGAGATTGGGGCCAACCTTGTTGGCGCCGCCTTCTTCCGGCGTGTGACAGGCTTGGCAGGCCTTGAACACGGCCTGACCCTTGGTGGCGTCGGCCGAAGCCATCAGCGTGGCCAGCGAAACGGCGGGCGCTTCCTCGGTGGGAGCTGCGGCGGTGTCACTTTCCGGAACGTTGATGGCGATCGCGGCTTCTTCCGGCTTTTCGGCGTGGTAGACGGCGTCCGACAGGATGTTGAGCCCCATCACCAGCAGACCGGTGCCAAGCACCGCGCCGGCGATCTTGTTTAAAGTCATCGTGTCCATTCCGAACATGCTCGCCCTCAAACCCTTTGATGTGATAGCGGTTCTGGCTCTTGGTAGCCATTTCCCGTGATTGCGGCGCGGAAACTAGTTGTTTCTATGAGGCCGCGCAACACCTATAAGGCGGCGAGTGTCCATATGCCGCGCCAGCGTTGCCAGCCCCGTCCGGGGTGGTCCTGCCGGCCCCGGAATGAAGGTTTTTCTGAAGCGCGATGACCATGTCCAGACCGAAAATTGCCTACCAGGGCGAGCCTGGCGCCAACTCCCACATTGCCTGCATCGAGGCCTGTCCCGATCACGAGCCGATGGCCTGCCGCACCTTCGAGGACGCCTTCGCCGCCGTTGAAAAGGGCATGGCCGCGCTGGCCATGATCCCCATCGACAATACGGTCGCCGGCCGCGTTGCCGACATTCACCACCTGATGCCCAATTCCAGCCTTTACATCGTGGGCGAACATTTCCTGCGGGTCCGTCACCAGCTGCTGGTGCTGCCCGGCACCAGGGCCGAAGAGCTCAAGCGCATCACCAGCCATACCCATGCACTGGGCCAGTGCCGCCGGGTGATCGCCGCAATGGGCCTTGAGGCCGTTGTGGCGGTGGACACCGCAGGCGCCGCCAAGGACCTTGCCCGCAGCCAGGACCGCTCGACCGCCGTCATCGCCTCGGCCAAGGCGGCAGAAATCTATGGCCTGGAGATCATGCGCGGCGACATCGAGGACGAGGACCACAATACCACCCGCTTCGTTATCATGTCCGCCGAACCCGACGACGCCACACCCGACGAGGCGCCGGTCATCACCTCGTTCATCTTCACCGTGCGCAACGTGCCGGCTGCGCTGTACAAGGCGATGGGCGGGTTTGCCACCAACGGCGTCAACATGATCAAGCTGGAGTCGTATGTGGACGGCACCTTCAACGTGGCCCAGTTCTATGCCGACATCGAGGGTCATCCGCAGGACCGGCCGGTGCGGCTGGCCCTGGAGGAGCTGGAGTTCTTCACCTCCAGCTTGCGCGTGCTTGGCGTCTACAAGGCCGGCGCCTACCGGGAAGAACTCGCCCGCAAGCGCGAGCAGCTGGACACCACCGCCTGATCAGCCGTTGTTGCCGTCGAGCAACCTGACGATGAGGTGGTGGGCGATGGAAATCGAGGGCGGGATCTCGAGGCCCTCCGGATGCCGCCCATCGCGCATGGCGCGCACCTCGTCGAAGCTGAACCAGCGCGCATCCACCAGTTCGTCCGGATCGATGCGGATGGTCTCGCTCAAGCCCTCGCCGGCCATCCCGATCATCAGGTTGGCCGGGAACGGCCAAGGCTGGCTCATCACATAGCGCACCGCGCCGACCTTCACGCCAGATTCTTCCTCGACTTCGCGCCGTGCGGCGTCTTCCGCCGTTTCCCCCGGCTCGACAAATCCTGCCAGGGTTGAATACATCGTCGAGGCAAAGCGCGCCGAACGGCCCAGCAGCATGGCTTGCCCGCGCACCACGGCAATGATCACCACCGGGTCGGTGCGTGGAAAATGCTCTGCCTGGCAGGTTCCGCAGACCCGCTTGTAGCCCGCTTCACCCGGCACTGTGGCAGCGCCGCAATTGGCGCAGAAGCGGTGCCGCACGTGCCAGTGCAGCAGGGCTCTGGCCTGCGCCATGTGCCCGAGCAACTCGTCCGCCACCAGCCCCTGCAGCGCAATCGAGCGAAGGTCCACCGCCGCCTGCCCCCCGGCAAGCGGCAATTCCGCATCGCCCGCCAGAACGGCAAAGTGGGCAATACCGTCATTATCCAGGCCGAGCAGCACCGGCTCAACGCCATTCATCAGTTGCGGCAGCGCCGATTGCCCATGCCACCAGACGCCGCCGGAACCGGCAGGCCCCGCATGCACCAGCAGCCTGTCGCCCGCGAACACCGCGTATCTCGAAGCCACGTCCGCCAGCATGGCAGCCACCCGCGCCGGCTCGTTGCGATGCCCGGACAGCCGCTCGAGCGAACCGTGCATGAAGGCGGGCGTCGTGCGGACCATGAGCGGGGCATACCTTTTGGGGCGGGCGGAAGGAGGGTAGACGGCGGTTTGCCACGCGCTGGCCCCGCTGGCAAGAGCGCCGAACCACGCCCTTGCATCTTGCCGCCATCCGTCCGATATAGGGGGCGGGAGGTTGGCAGCAGACGTGTCGCTCGCCAACCGGGTCAGGTCCGGAAGGAAGCAGCCCCAACGAGTTCGTACCCGGGTTGCCCGTCCAGCCTCCCACTTAGATCCTGGCACCCTTGTATCAATCTTGCGCGAACGGGGCGCGATGGCGGACAACACCTCAGACGCAGTGGAACCGCGCGCTCCCTACCGGGTGCTGGCGCGCAAGTACCGCCCGCAGACCTTCGAGGACCTGATCGGCCAGGAGGCCATGGTGAGAACCCTCACCAACGCCTTTGCGTCGGGCCGCATCGCGCAAGCCTACATGCTGACCGGCGTGCGCGGCATCGGCAAGACCACCACCGCCCGCCTCATTGCCCGCGCGCTCAACTACGTGCCCCGCGACGGCGAGGACACCGGTCCGTCGGTTGACCTGTCCGTGAAGGGGCTGCACTGCGATGCCATCCTTGAATCGCGCCATGTCGACGTGATCGAGATGGATGCGGCTTCCCATACCGGTGTCGACAACGTTCGCGAGATCAACGACGCGGTGAAGTACAAGCCGGCCTCGGCCCGCTACAAGGTCTACATCATCGACGAAGTGCACATGCTCTCCAATCAGGCGTTCAACGCGCTGCTGAAGACGCTGGAAGAACCGCCGCCGCATGTGAAGTTCATTTTCGCCACCACCGAAATCCGCAAGGTTCCGGTCACGGTGCTGTCGCGCTGTCAGCGTTTCGACCTGCGCCGTCTCGATGCCGGGCTGCTGATGCAGCACCTCGCCAATGTCTGCGCCCGCGAGAACGTCGGGGCCGAGGACGAGGCGCTGCGCATGATTGCCCGCGCGGCCGAAGGCTCGGTGCGCGACGGGCTGTCGCTGCTCGACCAGGCAATTGCCTACGGCACCGACAAGGTGGCGGCAGCGGACGTTCAGTCCATGCTGGGCCTGTCAGACCGGGCCCGCGTCATCGACCTGTTCGAGGCATTGATGAAGGGAGATGCCGCAACGGCGCTGGACGAGCTTGAGCAGCAGTTCGCCCTCGGTGCCGATCCCGAGGTCATCATCACCGATCTTGCAGGTTTCACCCATTGGGTCACCAAGCTGAAGGTGTCCTCAGCACTTGCAGACGATCCGGCGGTCACCCAGCAGGAGCGGGTGCGCGGGCTCGAGTTCGCCGGAAAGCTTGCCATGCCGGTGCTGGCGCGCACCTGGCAGATGCTGCTCAAGGGTATCGAGGAAGTGTGGCGCGCGCCCAATCCGCTGATGGCGGCGGAGATGGTGCTGATCCGGCTCGCCCACGTGGCCGACATGCCCGCGCCTGAAGAGCTTGCCCGCATGGTGAGGGCAGGGGCAGGGCAAGGCGGCCCGGTTGTCCGCGCAGGCGATGCCGCAGGTGGACAGGGCGCATCCGCCATCGGCTCCGGCCAGTCCGGTCCAGGCCTGCCGCCCACCACCCACGCGCCCGTCATGTCCGCCGCCGTACCGAAGCAGCATGATCCGCAGCAGCCTCCCGCCGGGCCGGCGCCGGTGCAGTTTGCCACTTTCGGTGAACTTGTCGCCTTCGTGGCGTCGAAACGGGACATCAAGCTGCAGTCTGATCTCGAAAAGCACGTGTCGCCCGTGTCCATGGGCAGGGGCCGGATCGAGATTGCGCTTACCGATTCAGCACCGGCCGGCATCGCCAACGACCTGTCGCGCCGTCTGGAAGCATGGACGGGCGAGCGCTGGATCGTGTCGATTGCGTCGGTTGCCGCTGGCCCGACCCTGGCCGACCAGAAGCGCGAGCAGCGCGACAGCCTGTTCCGGCAGGTCCGGCAGAACGCCGATGTGCAGAAGATCCTCGCGGGCTTCCCGGGCGCCGAGATCGTCGAGGTCAGGGACCTTGCCGCCGTTGAAACCACCCCGCAGGCTGATGCGTTGGTGGAGCCCGATGGTGGCCATGCGCCGGACAACATCGACTTTGAAGACTGATCGCGCTTGAAGGAGCAGACATCGAGCATGAAGAACCTCGGCAACATGATGAAGCAGGTGCAGGAGATGCAGGCCCGGATGGCCGATATGCAGGCGCGCCTCGACGAGCTCACGGTTACCGGTCAGGCCGGCGCCGGCATGGTGAAACTCACCCTCAACGGCAAGAACCTGATGCAGAAGGTCGAGATCGACGACAGCCTGATGAAGCCGGAAGAGAAGGAAATTCTCGAAGACCTGCTGATGGCTGCCTACAACGAGGCCCGAGCCAAGGTGGAGCAGGCGGTGGCCGAGCAGATGAAGGACATCACCGGCGGCCTGCCGCTGCCGCCCGGCTTCAAGATGCCGGGGTTCTGATCGCCGCCTTCCGCCAGCAAGAAGCAGTCCGCCATGTCACGTCAGGTCGTAGGAGCCGAGATCGAACGGCTGATCCAGTTGCTGTCGCGATTGCCCGGCCTTGGGCCGCGTTCGGCCCGCCGCGCCGCGCTGCACCTCGTCAAGCATCGCGAGAAGCTGATGCAGCCCCTGTCGGCGTCGCTTGCCGACGTGCTGGAAAAGGTCAGCGAGTGCAGCGTCTGCGGCAATGTCGACGTGGTCAATCCGTGCACCCTGTGCGCCGATCCGCGCCGCGACCGCACGCTGATCTGCGTGGTCGAGGAGGTGGGGGACCTGTGGGCGCTCGAGCGCGCCGGCGCCGTGCAGGGCCTCTATCATGTGCTGGGCGGCACCTTGTCGGCCATCGAGGGCGTCCGCCCGGAGGACCTGCGCATCGCCTCGCTGATCGATCGTGCCCGCTCCGGCGAGGTGCGCGAAGTGATGATTGCCGTCAACGCCACGGTCGATGGGCAGACGACGGCGCATTACATCATGGACCAGCTGGCTGATACCGGCATTGCGGTGACCCGGCTTGCCCATGGCGTGCCGGTCGGCGGCGAACTGGATTATCTTGACGAAGGCACTCTGGCGGCAGCGGTGCGCGCCCGCCGCGCCCTCTAGGCGGCTTGTTGTTAACCATTTGTAAACCCTGATCTCCGGTTTCCCGGGCATAACCCGCAGCCTGGCACCGCTGCGGCGCGGTCGTTGCTTGATCCTGAACATAACGTTTCCGACTGTCCCGATTGGGAACACGGCGGAAAAACGGCAGACACAGATGGTTCAGGGAACAAACCGATGAAGACCCGCTTCGACAGCATCATCAAGGCCACCACCAGTCTGACTTCGCGGTTCAGGCGTGACGAGCGCGGGGCCATTGCCCTGGCGCTGGGTCTGGTTGCCGTTCCCGTTCTTCCTCGCTGCCGGGATCGGCCTCGACGCATACCGGGGCAGCGCCGCGCAGGCCGACGTGCAGAAATCGCTCGATGCGGCCGCACTCGCAGCCGCGGCTGCCGAGCCGTCAGCCACCGAAGGCCAGCGGCGCAAGATGGCTGAAGACACCTTCTGCCGCCAACATCGCCGGCAAGCTGGGAGGGCAGCTCAGCGGCTCGGCCGACGTCACCTTCAGCAACGGCACGGTGACCGTTTCCTACGCCGGAACCTTGCCCACCACGGTGATGAAGGTCGGCGGCTTCAACACCCTGAACGTGGCGGGTTCTTCCACCGCCACCATGCGCCTGCCTCAGAAGGCGGAAATCGTGCTGTCGCTCGATTATTCAGGCTCGATGAATGATGTCTCCGCCGGACAGGTGAAGTACCAAACCATGCGCGAGGCTGCCATCGACATGGTCGAGAACCTCAGCGAGAACGTCAAGAACAAGGAAATCCTGTTCGGCCTGGTTCCCTTCTCGCACCAAGTCTACACCACGCTGCCCGGCACCATGGTGGTGGGTGGCGGCGGCGGCACATGGACCGGCTGCACCCAGGACCGCCCGTTCCCGTACAACACCAGTGTATCGGCGCCGGTCGCCAGCCAGAACAACACCAAGTGGGGCCAGCCGCAGCACCCCGTGCACGCTTCATCCGGTTGCGCGGCCTATGCGCCCAACAAGCTGATTGTCAGACCGCTGACCGACGACCACAAGGGCACCATCAACCAGCTCAAGGACATGAAGCCCTACGCCTGGACGCACATTGCGCTCGGCGTCGAGTTCGGCTGGCACCTGCTTGATTCAGGTGCGCCTTACGCAGCCCGCAGCGAGAGCGACAAGACCAACAAGAAGTTTCTGGTGCTGCTGACCGATGGCAAGCAGACCGAGCCTGCCTTCGGCAACGGCACGCGCCGGGTTCGCGATGGCGAGAAAAACCTCGAAACGCTTTGCTCGAACGTCAAGGCCTCCGGCATCACCGTCATCACCATCGCCTTCGCGCTTGACGATGCCGGCACCGAAAACCGCCTCCGGGGCTGCTCGACCGATCCGGACAAGCACTTCTACAAGGCGGAGGATTCCAACGACCTGACCCGCGCGTTCGAGGAAATCCAGAACCAGATTGCGTCCGCCATCTACCTCTCCAAGTGACCCCCCCTGGAGGACGCAAGATGCAGCAGGCCCGCCTCCCCTGCCGGCCTACTGACCAGCAACCAGCCGTGGCGCCACGGCTGGTTGTTTGCTGTCTGCCTCGCCCGGCTCGGCCAGCTCGAGAGCCTCGATCTTCGCGCCCCGGCGCGAAATCTTCTCTGAGGAGGTGACGATCTTCTCGATGTCCTTGCCGGCCATGCCGAAGTGGCGCTGCAGGTCGAGCACCCGGTCATGCATGCGTCCGACATCTTCCATCAGCCGCACCACCTCGCTCTGGATGATGACCGCCTGCTCGCGCATCCGCGCATCCTTGAACACCGCCTGCATGGTCTGCACCAGCAGCATCAGCACGTTCGGCGATGAAATGATGACCCTCGAACGGTGGGCGCGCTGTATCACGTCCTCGAAGTTTTCATGCAGGTCCGCGTAGATCGATTCCGACGGCACGAACATGATCGCCGTTTCATGGGTTTCGCCCTTGATCAGGTACTTGTCCGAAATGTCCTTGATGTGTTTCGCGACGTCGGCCCGGAAGCGCTGCTGGTGCGGGCGGGGGTCTTCTTCCGGCGTGCACTTCTTCAGCGCGTTATAGGCCTCAAGCGGAAACTTTGCGTCGATCACCACCGCCAGCTCGTTGCCGGGCAGCCGGATGAGGCAGTCGGGGCGGGTGCCGTTCGACAGCGTGGTCTGGAACGAGTACGCCGAGGCATGCAGGCCGTCGCGGATAATGGCTTCCATGCGGCCTTGGCCATAGGCGCCCCGGGACTGCTTGTTGGACAGGATGTCCTTCAGCGACAGCATCTCCGAGGACAGGTGGGTCAGGTTCGCCTGCGCGGTGTCGATGACGGCGAGGCGTTCATTCAGCTGCTGCAGTGATTGCGTGGTGCGCTGGCTGTTCTCGCTCAGGCCTGCGCCCAGCCGCCGTGACACCTGTTCGAGCCGCTGGTCGAGCGTTTGCGTCAGGTGGGCCTGCGTCGAGGCGGAGTGCTCGGCAAGCCCGCGCAACTGTCCCGACATTTCAGCGAGCTTGGTTTCCAGCTCGGCCGCCCGGCGCATGGCCTCGATGGTTTGCGCCTGGCTGCCGCTGCCGGCCCGCCACGCCAGGATGACCGCAGCCATCAGCAACACCAGCGCAAGCGCGGCTGCCGCCAGCGCAACATCGCCCCAGCTGACCTGCGTTTGCCCGAACACGAAGACTGTTTCTGAAAAATCCATCCGCACAGCATAAAGCGATTCGCCGCCGGCGATAGAATGAAACAGGAACATGCATTTGGTGCGCCATGTGATGAAATGCACATCTGCTGACTGCCGGAAACGGTATTCACGCCATCAATCAACTGATGAATCCGTCAGCCGGACACGCACGCGCAGCCTGACTGCCAAGCGCCCGGGGCGGCAAGATCTGGAGCAAACATGATGAGAACCTTCCGTCTTCACGGGGGCAGCGCACTGCTGCCCGCCAGTACCGGCGTGCTGCGCCGGCTGTCTGCCATGGTTGTGCAAGGCTGGCATGAGCGCCGCCGCCGCCGTGCCGCCAGCGCAGCCCTGTCGCATCTCAATGAACACCTGTTGCGGGACATCGGCCTGACGCGCGCCGACGTGATGTCGGTGCGCGACTTGCGCTGAGCGAAGGTGCTGCTGGCCCCTGCCTTGCAGCCTGCATGTTGTGCCGCCGGAAACCTGTTCCGGCATGGCACAACGGCAGACCAAGAGGAGCCAGCGAGATGAAGTTTTTCCTGATCATGACGGCGCTGATGGGTGGCCAGGTACAGGATTATCGCATCCCGATGTCGCCCGTGTACGTGCACGACATGGCGGGCTGCCAGCATGCGGCAAGCCGCATCATCGAGGATTACCGTGCAACGCAGGCGGGCTTCCGGCTGATTGCCGCCCGCTGCGTGCGCGCCTGAGGCCGCTGCCTTCGGCTTGACCCCGGTCAAGGCGTGTCTGCCATGAGACGTGGTTAGTGGCAATTGCACGACCAATGGCCTGACAGGCAGCGCAGTATATGACCACCCACCACGACATTGTCCGGTTCCTGTCCAACGGCGCAGCCTTTGGCCTGGCTGCTGCGGAGGTTTCCAGGGTCGAGACCCACGGCGCGCTGGTCTTTCTGGCTGGCCATGAAGCTTGGAAGATCAAGAAGCCGGTGAAGTTCGACTACATGGACTTTTCAACTCTCGACAAGCGCGAGGCCGCCTGCCGCCGCGAGATCGAAGTCAACCGGTCCAACGCCCCGCAAATCTATCTCGGGCTTGTGCCCGTCACTCGCGAGGCGGGCGGTGGACTGGCACTGTGCGGCGAGGGAGAGCCCGTCGAATGGGCAGTGCACATGCGCCGCTTTGCCGATGATGCGCTGTTCACGTGCGTGGCCCGTGACGGCCGTCTCACGGCGGATGTGGTGGACAGCTTGTGCGCCGCCATCGTGGCGGCTCATCGTGCAGCACCTGTGCACACCGGCGCGGGCTTTGTTACTGCACGGCTGCAGCAGATCCTTGCGAGCCTCGACCGGTCCTTCACGCGGGCCGCTCCCGGCCTGCCGGACAACCTGGCAGCCACCTTCGCAAAGCGGACAGCCATGCACTTTGCCCACTGCAGGCCGGTGCTGGAGGCGCGCGAGGCGGAAGGCTTCGTGCGCCGCTGCCACGGCGACATGCACCTGCGCAACATCGTGCTGCTCGACGGCCAGCCTGTGCTGTTCGATGCCATCGAGTTCTCGGAGGACCTGGCCACCATCGACGTCCTCTACGACCTTGCCTTCCTGCTGATGGACCTGTGCCATGAGGGACTGGCGCCCGAGGCCAACCGCTTGCTCAACGGCTACCTCCGCGAGTTTGCCCCGGCCGAAGCCGCCAGCCAGTTCGGCGGCCTGGCGGTATTGCCCTTGTTCATTGCCATGCGGGCCGGCGTGCGCGCCATGGTGCTGCTGGACCGCGCCGCCCAGCACCAGGGCAGTGCTGCCGATGCTGACCGGGCCGCGGCCATTGCCTACCTTGAGAATGCAGTATCTGAGGTGGCGCCTTCCATGCCCCGCCTGGTTGCCGTCGGCGGTTACTCCGGCACCGGCAAGACCACCGTTGCCCACCGCCTTGCCCCCGGCATCGAACCTTGCCCCGGCGCGCTTCACCTGCGCACCGACGTCGAACGAAAGCTGATGGCCGGGGTCGGGCTGAATGATCGCCTGCCGCCGGAAAGCTATACGAAAGAGGCCAGCGGCAAGGTCTATGCAGCCGTGTTCGAGAAGGCGCGGGCCGCACTGGAAGCCGGCTGGCCCGTGATCGTCGATGCGGCCTTCCTCGACAAGTCCGAGCGGGATGCGGTGGAGCAGCTTGGCCGCGAGTGCGGCGCCAGCTTTGACGGCTTGTGGCTCGAGGCGGATGAGGACACGTTGATCAAGCGTGTCAGTGCCCGCGAGGGCGACGCCTCGGATGCCACGGCTGATGTGGTCCGCAGGCAGCTGGCGCGCGGCGCTGGCGAGATCGGCTGGGCACGCGTGGATGCCGGCGCCAGCATTGACGTCGCTCTGGCGTCATGCCGTGAAGCGCTGGCCACTGAGCGGTAAGCTTCAGATCTCGATGGTGTGGACGTGCACGTCCGTCGCGCCGTTTTGCTTCAGGGTTTCAACTGCGCGCATCTCGTCCTTCTCGCTGGTGGTGCGCACCCATACAAGCAGTCCGCCGTGCTTCAACTGGTCCTCGATCTCCCGGGCGTGGTTCTCCCCGACCAGACCGGCGAGCACGCCGCCAATCAGACCGCCCGACGCACCACCGGCAACCGCGGCCGCCAGCAGTGCCCCGAACGCGCCACCGGAGGCAACGGTTATGCCTGCCGCCGTCAATGCGCCGGCATACATCAGCCCGCCAATCAGCGCTCCTTCCGCATCTCCTATCGATTCGGTCGATACAAATGCCTTGCGCGGTACGGCCGGATCGTCCTCCAGCGACTTGGCATCATAGAAACGATGGCCCAGCTTGGTGCGGACCGTGTCTTCACCCGCCAGCAGGCTGATCTCCGCCCGGTCGAAACCGTTCTCTTCCAGCGCCTGGATGGCGGTTTCCATCTTGTCCGCGGCATCGAACACGCCGACGGCTTCGCGGATGGCGGTTGTGGTTGTCGCGTTCATCTGTCGTTCTCCCGAAGTGTGTTGTCATACGGGATAATTCGTCAGCTGACGGATGACGGATATGACAGAGATCAAAAGGGTTTTTGCAAAGCCGCAAATGAAAAGGGCGGCCACATGGGCCGCCCTTCGCATTTGTTCTGGCAGACGGCTTCTTAGAAGTCCATGCCGCCACCTGATCCGGGTAAACCGGATCAGGCACTTATGTGATGGGCGGCTTTATGGACTTCTCTCGAAGCCGCAAATGAAAAGGGCGGCCACATGGGCCGCCCTTCGCATTTGGGCTTCTTAGAAGTCCATGCCGCCACCTGATCCGGGTAAACCGGATCAGGCACTTATGTGATGGGCGGCTTTATGGACTTCTCTCGAAGCCGCAAATGAAAAGGGCGGCCACATGGGCCGCCCTTCGCATTTGTTCTGGCAGACGGCTTCTTAGAAGTCCATGCCGCCCATGCCACCCATGCCGCCGCCCGGCATTGCCGGAGCGCCAGAGTCCTTCTTCGGCGCATCAGCAATCATGGCTTCGGTGGTGATCAGCAGCGAGGCAACCGAGGCCGCGTCCTGAAGCGCAATGCGCACGACCTTGGTCGGGTCCATGATGCCTTCGGCAACCATGTCGCAGTACTCTTCGGTCTGGGCGTTGAAGCCGAAGTTGCCGGTCTTTTCCAGCACCTTGCCGACCACGATGGAGCCTTCGACGCCAGCGTTCTGGGCGATCTGGCGGATCGGGGCTTCGAGGGCCTTCGACACGATCTTGATGCCGGCCATGATGTCCGGATTGGCATCGGTGAGGGCATCCACGGCCTTCTTGGCACGCAGCAGGGCAACACCGCCGCCCGGTACGATACCTTCTTCAACCGCAGCGCGGGTAGCGTTCAGCGCGTCATCGACGCGGTCCTTGCGCTCCTTCACTTCGATCTCGGTGGAGCCGCCAACCTTCAGCACGGCAACGCCGCCTGCGAGCTTGGCAAGACGCTCCTGCAGCTTCTCGCGGTCGTAGTCCGAGGTGGTGTCCTCGACCTGCTTGCGGATCTGGTTGCAGCGGGCTTCGATGTCGCCCTTCTTGCCGGAGCCATCGACGATGGTGGTGTTTTCCTTGTCGATGGAAACGCGCTTGGCGCGGCCCAGCATGTCAAGGGTCACGTTTTCCAGCTTGATGCCGAGGTCTTCGGAGATCACCTGGCCGCCGGTCAGCACGGCGATGTCTTCCAGCATGGCCTTGCGGCGGTCGCCGAAGCCGGGAGCCTTGACGGCAGCAACCTTGAGGCCGCCACGCAGCTTGTTGACCACCAGGGTGGCCAGCGCTTCGCCTTCGACGTCTTCTGCAATGATCAGCAGCGGACGGGAGGACTGTACGGTGGCTTCCAGGATCGGCAGCATGGCCTGCAGGTTGGAGAGCTTCTTCTCGTGCAGCAGGATGTACGGATCGTCCATCTCGGCGATCATCTTGTCTGCATTGGTGATGAAGTACGGCGACAGGTAGCCGCGGTCGAACTGCATGCCTTCCACGACATCCAGTTCGCTTTCGGCGGTCTTGGCTTCTTCAACCGTGATGACGCCTTCATTGCCAACCTTCTGCATGGCTTCGGCGATCATCTGGCCGATTTCCTTCTCGCCATTGGCAGAGATGGTGCCGACCTGAGCGACTTCTTCCGAGGTCTTGATCTTCTTCGAGCGCTTGATCAGGTCCGCGATGGCGGTCTGCACGGCCATGTCGACGCCGCGCTTCAGGTCCATCGGGTTCATGCCGGCAGCAACCGACTTGGCGCCTTCGCGCACGATTGCCTGTGCCAGCACGGTTGCGGTGGTGGTGCCGTCGCCAGCCAGGTCGTTGGTCTTGGAGGCAACTTCACGCACCATCTGTGCGCCCATGTTCTCGAACTTGTCTTCCAGTTCGATTTCCTTGGCGACGGTGACGCCGTCCTTGGTGGTGCGCGGCGCGCCGAACGACTTGTCGATGACGACGTTGCGGCCCTTCGGACCGAGCGTCACCTTGACGGCGTTGGCGAGGATGTCGACGCCGCGCAGCATGCGCTCGCGGGCATCGGCAGAGAATTTGACTTCTTTAGCAGCCATGTTGAAAGGCTCCCTTGGAGTTGAATTGACTTACAGGTTTGGATTGACGATGAGCGTCAGGGAAGCTGGCCGGTCAGGGCTCAGGCGGCCTTCTTGGCCTTTTTTCCCTCAAGAACGCCCATGATGTCGCTTTCCTTCATGATCAGCAGCTCTTCGCCATCGATCTTGACTTCGGTGCCGGACCACTTGCCGAACAGCACGATGTCGCCGACCTTGACGTCAAGGGCGATCAGCTTGCCGGCGTCGTCACGTGCGCCATCGCCAACGGCGACGACTTCACCCTGCTGCGGCTTTTCCTGTGCGGAATCGGGGATGATGATGCCGCCGGCGGTCTTGGTGTCTTCCTGGACGCGGCGGACCACAACGCGGTCATGCAACGGACGGAACTTCATGGGTTTAGTCTCCTCGGATAGGATCGGTTCGTTCGATTGTCCTAATGACAGGTCCTGTGAAACGCTTCACCGGACCCCCCGCTGGCACTCCTTTGTCGAGAGTGCTAACAGCTGCGCCGGGATTTAGGATGGCTCGTTGCCAACGTCAAGGCCGGGGCAGCAATTTTTTGCCGCCGGCGCGATAAAGTTGTCAGGATTGGTTAACCACGCAACCGGCCGCAACGGGCTTGCTCCAGCCTTCGAGGGGCCGGCGGCGGGAAGCTTGCGGGATACCAAACGGGAATTACTGGAAGCCGACCCTGCGGATCGTGGCCTGGACGTCCTTGCCCTTCCAGTTGACGACGGCGGTATCGTTGCACCAGCGGCCCTTGAACAGGCCCTGTTCGTCCTCGACCTTGAAGGTGAACCGGACGCAGCTGCCATCCTTGCTGACAAGGCCGCCCGTGTAGACGCCGGGAATTTTCAGCTGGATGCGGCAATCGCGGGTCAGTTCGGCGCCAGCAGACTCTTCCTTGCCGCGAAAATTGCCGGTAATCATGTATTTTCCGGGCTCGGCCCAGTCATGACCGCACAGGCCGGCTGCCTGCACGGGAGCAGTGAAGCCGAAAACGGTCATTCCGCAACCCGCGACGAGAGACGGCAACTTCAACAGGTTTGCAGCGCGCATGATGAGACCAAGTCCTGTCGGTAAGTGTTGTTCGCAAGTGCCTGCCTGGCCACCCTCCACAATCGCGGCACCGGCTGGACTGCAACTCTCCGGGGATAATGGTGACTTTCCCTGCAATTTGCAAGGTATCGTGCTCCGGAATCGTCGTTATCTGACCAGGCTTGACGCCTTCAACATGGCTCAATGCACATGACGGTGGTGTGAGCGGCCAGCCAAATCTGGCATGATGATCCGGCGGTTCATTTGCGTTAGTCTCATTTTCAAGATGTTCAAAATGCGGAGTATGTGAGCGATGAACAAGCCGGCCCATCTCGACATGTCTGCCTGGGAGCCTACGCCGAACAATCTCGAGGCGTTCTTCATGGGCTTTACGCCCAATGCCGCCTTCAAGAAGCGTCCGCGGCTGATCGCCCGGGCCAAGGACATGCACTATTACGACATGAAGGGGCGGGCGCTGCTCGACGCCTCGGCGGGTCTGTGGTGCTCCAATGCAGGCCATTGCCGCCAGCCCATCATCGAGGCGATCCAGAAGCAGGCGGCCGAACTCGACTTCGCGCCCACCTTCCAGTACGGCCACCCGAAGATTTTCGAACTGGCCTCGCGTCTTGCCATGCTGGCGCCGGGCGACCTCAACTATGCCTTCTTCACCAATTCCGGCTCGGAAGCCGGCGATACCGCGCTGAAGATCGCGCTGGCTTATCACCGGTCGCGCGGCGAGGCATCCCGCACCCGGATGATCGGCCGTGAGCGCGGCTATCACGGCGTCGGTTTCGGCGGCATCTCGGTGGGCGGCATGGTGGCCAACCGCAAGTGGTTCGGCCCGCTGCTGCCGGGTTCCGACCACCTGCCGCACACCTACAACCGCGCCGAACAGGCCTTCACCAAGGGCGAGCCCGAGTGGGGCGCCCACCTGGCCGACGAACTGGAACGCATGGTGGCGTTGCACGACGCCTCGACCATCGCCGCGGTCATCGTCGAGCCGATGGCCGGTTCCACCGGCGTGCTGCCGCCGCCGAAGGGCTACCTGAAGCGGCTGCGCGAACTGTGCGACAAGCACGGCATCCTGCTGATTTTCGACGAAGTCATCACCGGCTTTGGCCGTTTGGGTCACACCTTCGCCGCTGAACGCTTCGGCGTTGTGCCGGACATGATCACATTTGCCAAGGGTGTCACCTCCGGCACCATCCCGATGGGCGGCGTGATGGTTCGCGACCACATCTACAACGAGTTCATGGGCGGGCCGGAACACGTCATCGAACTGTTCCACGGCTACACCTATACAGGCCACCCGATGGCTGCCGCGGCCGCACTTGCCACGCTCGACCTGTACCGCGAGGAGCAGCTCTACGAGAACGTGCTGAAGCTTGAGGACAAGTGGGCGGATGCTGCCATGAGCCTCAAGGGCCACCCGCTGGTCGAGGATATCCGCACCCTTGGCCTCGTTGCGGCAATCGACATGACGCCGGTAGCCGGCACACCGGGCCTTCGCGCTTACAAGGCCATGGAAAATGGTTTCCACGATCATGACATCGTGCTGCGGATCACCGGCGACACCATCGCCCTGTCGCCGCCGCTGATGATCACTGAGGCCCAGATCGACGAGATCTTCAATGAGAAGATCCCGGCCGTGCTGGACTCCGTGTCGAAACTTTCCTGACACGCATTCGGTCGAAACAGTGAAGGCCGGGCGGGCAACCGCCCGGCCTTTTTGGTGCCGTTAAGGAAGGTTGAGAAACGTCAGACGGTGTCCTATGCTGCCCGGCGTCTGCTGGTTGTGCCTGGCAGGCGTTCGGGGGAGGCACTGTTTCGCATGAGATTTGTTGTGTGGTTTTGTTGCGCGGTGGCGATTGCCGCCGCAGCGGCCCATGTTTTCGCGCCACAGCAGGCCGGCATCGCCGTTATCGTGGCGGTCACGATGCTGGTCTGCGCCCAGGTCGTGGCAATGATGGCTTCAGCGCCATCCGGGGAGAGCGAGGACGCCAGACTGGCCGCGCTCGCCAGGCGCATTTCGAAGAATGCCGCCGATATTGAAAAATTGCGAATTCAGGGCAGGGATCAGGCTCAAAAGGTCGCTGAACTCGAAAACCGCATGTCGCGCATGCCTCGGCGTGACGTCGCCCTGATCACGCCGGGCGCCGCGATGGCGAAACAGTTGCCGCAATCGCAGGCCGCGCCGCCCGCCATCACGCCCAACGCCGCGCCGGCATCACCGGTCCTCTGCCTTGAGCCTGTGGTCAGGTTGTCGGAAAGCCGCACCGCCTATTACAAGGCAAGCCTGCAACGCCCGGGGCACCTGGCGGTTGTCAGCAATGGCGATCCCGGCCACACCGGTCACGCCGATCACGACATCGAACTGTTTAGGCAGGTTCTTCCGGTGATGGCAAAACTGCGCGCCCGGCGCGGGGCGGCAGGTATCTTCGTGCCCGTCAGCACGGCAACCCTTGAAGACAGCGCCCGGCTGGAAGCCTATGTCGAGGCGTTGCAGGCAAGCCCGGTTGAATCTGCCGGTGTCGTTCTGGATATCCACGTCAGCGCCCTCTCCACGCTCGGTGAACCGGCCCTGCGCGGGCTGGCGTGGCTGGCAAGCCTGGGCGCCACCTTCTGCCTCACCGGGCCCGGGGCTGCGGCAATCGATCTTCCGGCCTTGTCTGAACTTGGCTTCACCTTTGTGGATGTGCCGTGCTGCGAGATGGTTGCGGCAAATGGCCAGTTGAGCCCCGCCATGGGCCACGTTATGCACGGTCTTGCCGTTTCCAGGCTTACCCTGATCACATCCGGAATGACGTCCGGCGACGAGGTAGCGGCGCTTTCCCGTTTCGCGGTCCTGGGGCGCGGACAGGCATTTGCCGCTCCCCGAGCCGTGCGTCCGCAGCCATCTCATGACTATCAGAGCCAGCAAGTAGCCTGACCTTATGACCTCACCACAAACCACCCTGATCAGCCGGGCGCAGGACCTCAGCCGCATGTTCCCGGTCTGGCTGTGCGACGTGTGGGGCGTCGTCCACGATGGCCGTCGGGCGTTTGCCGATGCCGTCGATGCCCTCACCCGCCACCGCAAGGCGGGCGGCTGCGTGGTGCTGATCACCAACGCGCCACGGCCGGCCAGTTCCGTCATTCCGCAGATGCGTGAGTTCGGCGTTCCTGACGAAGCCTGGGACGAGACGGTGACCTCCGGCGACGTGACCCGCGAACTGCTCAATCGCTGGAGCGGCGGCAATGTGCATCTCATTGGCCCGGAGGAAGACAATCCGCTGATCGAGGACCTGCCGATGCACTTTACCGGGCTTGCGCAGGCAGATGCGGTGCTGGTGACGGGCCTGCGCCGCGATGGCCGTGACGGGCAACCGGCCGAGCAGCCGGAAGACTACCGGGCTGAACTGGCCGCCATCGCCCGGCGGGGCCTGCCCATGGTGTGCGCCAACCCGGACCGGGTGGTGGGGGTGGGCGGCAGGCTTTACCCCTGCGCCGGCGCCCTTGCAGACATCTATGCAGCACTGGGCGGTGAAGTGCACATGGCCGGCAAGCCCTACAGCCCGATTTACGAGGTGGCGCTGGCGCGTGCGCGCAAGGTCATTGGCCGTGAGGTCCGCAATGGCGATGTCGTGGTCATCGGCGATGGCTTGCCCACCGACGTCGAAGGTGGCCGTGCCAACGGGTTTCCGGTGCATTTCATCACCGGTGGCATTCACGCCGCCGATCATGACGGCATCGATGCACCGGCCATTGCCCGCGGGTTGGAAGCCACCATGGCCGGCCTGACCGTGGCTGGCGTGTCGCCCGACCTGTACTGGTAACCCCTTGCACATGGCCCCGGGTTGCCGCACATAGGGCCGCTACAGGCCATCCAATGCCAGAATCCCAACCCGGTCCCCCGATCTAGTCGCCCATGATTTCCTTGTCCGACAGTTCCGCCGTGCCCGCCGCCAGCCAGGGCGCAAGCGTTGCAATCGGCAACTTCGACGGCCTGCACCGCGGACACCAGGCGCTGCTGGCCGCAGCGCTGGATCAGGCGGAGGCAAGTGGCTGTCCGGCAGGTCTCGTCACTTTTGAGCCGCATCCGCGTTCGGTGTTCCAGCCGGACGAACCGTTGTTCCGGCTGTCGCCGCCTGAACTCAAGTCGGCGCTGGCCCGTGCCTTCGGGGCTGACTTTTGTGCAGTCATCGGCTTTGACCGCGCGCTGGCCGCCATGGAGGCGGAAGACTTCGTGCGCCACTATCTGGTCGGCAAGCTGGCCATCAGCCATGTGGTTTCGGGCTATGATTTTCACTTCGGCAAGGGCCGTCGCGGCAATCCGGACCTGCTCAAGGCGCTGGGCCGCGAACACGGCTTCGGCGTCACCATCGTCGACCAGGTAACCCGCGAGGACGGGGCCTCCCCCTATTCGTCGTCATCCATCAGGGCGGCCCTGCGCACCGGCCACGTCTCGCCCGCCAACGCCCAGCTCGGCTACCGCTGGACCATTACCGGCACCGTGGTGGAGGGCGACCGGCGCGGCCGCACAATCGGCTTTCCCACTGTCAACATCATGCTGGAACCGGGCATCGAGCCGGCCCATGGCATCTACGCCGTGCGGGTGCGCGACCTGACCGCTGATCGCAGCAAGGTACTTTCGGGGGCCGCCTATTTCGGCTGGCGTCCTACCTTCGACACCAACCGGGTGTTCCTCGAGGTTTACCTGCTGGATTTCGAGGGCGACCTGTATGGCCACCGGTTGGCCGTCGAGTTCGTCGAAATGGTCCGCCCGGACCAGAAGTTCGCCAGCCTCGACGGGCTGATCGACCAGATGAACCAGGATTGCGAGAACATCCGGCTTGTCCTAGCAGCAGCGGGCGAGGCCGGTGATGGCGGATTGCCGCTGCTGGCGACGCAGCTCGACGGGTCCCTTTACGCCCATCTGTAAGCAAACCGGCATGTGACAGAGTGCACATCGTTGCGGCTGGCCTGGTGGCAATGTGGGTTCATCGAGATTGATCGCAACGACGCGGTCAACCAGCAGAGGGATCAAACATCATGACCAACGCCATCCGCACCACCGCCATCGCCGCCATCGCCGCCATCACCATGGCCGCTGCCATGGCATCGCCCGCACAGGCCTTGTCAAAGAGGGGCGGCATCGCCCTGGGCGTGGGACTGGGTGCGCTGGCAGTCGGGGCCGCTGCCGCAGCCGCCCATGACCGCCGCCGCCATTATGATGATGATTACGAATATCGCGGTGGCCGGGCCTATCGCCGCGCCGCCAACCGGTGCGCCGACCGTTATGGCTGGGAAACCCGGCGCTGGTACCGCTGCATGGACCGCCAGGGCTTCTGATCCGCCCATCAGAAGACCTTCAAGGCAGAGACACCGCCGCAAGCTAGGCTTCGGCGGTGTCTTGCTGTCCGGATGGGAAACTCAGCTTTCCGGGTCGAGAAGCCGGTGCAGATGCACGATGAAATAGCGCATCTCGGCGTTGTCGATGGTGGCGCGGGCCTTTTCTTCCCAGGCCAGCTTGGCAGTGGCGTAATTGGGATAGATGCCGACGATGTCGAGCTTGTCCAGGTCCTTGAAGTGGACCTGGTCGAGGCTGGTCAGTTCGCCGCCGAACACTAGATGCAGCAGCTGGTCGGGGTGTTTTGCCGTGTCGGTCATGGCGGGTGCCTCCGGATTGGTTTTGTGCAGTGCAGCGAAATCAGCGACTGCTATGCAACCGTTCGCCAAGCTCGTCAAGCAACCCGGCAGGTCCGGCCAGCAGCCCGCTCTGGCGCGTGTTGTCGCGGTTATAGCTGAACGGCTTTCCCGAGATGTCCCGGGTAACACCGCCTGCCTCGTGCACGATCAGGTCGCCGGGGGCAAGGTCCCAGTCCGACTTCTGCCCGAAGGCGATTGCCGCGTCATACTCGCCGGTGGCGACAAGGCAATGGCGCAGGATCAACGAGGTGGTCATGGCGCAGTGCATGGCCGGCGCGTTGCCGCTTAGCCAGCGCTCGGCGTTCAGCACGCTGCGATGGGCGACGATGCGGGCGCCGTCGAGGCCGCTGCGCGCCGAAACCCTGAGTGTCTCGCCATTGAGCCGCGCACCCCCGCCTTCGATCGCCTCGTAGAAGCGGTTTTGCTCCGGCGCATAGGCGGCTGCTGCCACCGGCCGTCCATCGAGTGTCAGCGCCGCGCCCACGCACCAGTGTCCCGTGCCGGCCACGAAGGCCGAGGTACCGTCTATGGGGTCAACGATCCAGACCAGCGGCCTTGATCGCATGGCGTCGTCCCGCACCGTCTCCTCCGACAACCAGCCGCTGTCAGGCAAGCCTTTCAGCAGCCTCTCGGCCAGCAGCCTGTCAACCGCAAGGTCAGCCTCCGACACCGGGGTCCCGTCACGCTTGTCCCACGAATCGACACCCTTGCGGAACATGGCAATCGCCAGCTCGCCGGCTTCGCGCACCGCCTCGCACAGCAGCCGGTGCTCGGCTTGCCAGCGGCTGCGCTCGGCAATGGCTGGTTCAGGCGCCTGCAATGGTCATCCCCTCCACCAGGCAGGCGGGCGCGTTGACGCTGCCCCGGAACGTCAGGTCATTGGCCGGCGTCAGGTGCGCGAACATGTCCTTCAGGTTGCCGGCAATGGTGATCTCCGACACCGGGTAGGCAATCTCGCCGTTCTCGAACCACAGGCCCGATGCACCGCGTGAGAAATCGCCGGTCACCAGGTTGACCCCGGACGAGAACATCGAGGTGACCAGCAGGCCTGAGCCCGCCTCGCGCATCAGCTCTTGCGGGGATTTTTCACCCGCCGCGAGCCACAGGTTGCTGGACGACGGCGACGGCTGGCCGCCGGTGCCGCGTGCCGCGCGGGCATTGCTGGACAGGCCAAGCTTTGCCGCCGTGCGGCCATCCAGCAGCCACTCAAGCAGTACGCCATCTTCAACCAGCGCCAGCCGCCCGGTGGCCTGGCCCTCGGCATCGAACGGCTTTGACGCCGCCCCGCGAACGAGGCAGGCATCGTCGATGATGGCGATGCCAGGGGCAAACACCTGGCTGTTGCGGCTGTCCTTCAGGAAACTGGTGCCCCGCGCCACTGCCGCACCGTTGGCGGCCTGCGCCAGCAGCGAGGGAAACGTGCTGGCAACGCGGGCTTCGAACAGCACCGGGCATTTCTGCGACGTCATCTTGCGCGGGTTCAAGGCGCGTACCGCAAGCTCGCCTGCCCGCCGGCCTATTGTCTCGGCTGCGGCAAGCTCGGCAAAGTGAACCTTGGCGGAATAGTCATAGTCGCGCTCCATGGCCGTGCCTTCACCGGCAATGGCGGTGGCAGAGATGAAGTGCCCCGAGCGCGAATAGCCGCCCTGAAAGCCGGCCGAATTGACCAGCGCGATCTGCCGCCGCCCCGACGAGGCGCTGGCGCTGTCGGTCTTGCTGACGCCCGTCACCTGGCGCGCTGCTGCTTCCGCCGCCTGCGCCAGCCCGGTGAGCGTTTCAGGCGAGGCGGTGAGCCCGTCATCGAGCTGCAGCGCCGCGATGCCGGCATCGTTCGCCGTGGGTGCCAGCAGCTTGAGGCTCGGGTCGGGCGGTGCCACCTTCGCCATGGCCACGGCGCGGCCGGCCATGGTGTCCAGATCGTCCTGCGAGCGCACCGCGCCCGAGACCACCGCACTCGCCCCGTTGACGAACACCCGCAAGCCGTAATCCTTCGTCTCGGCCCGTTCGATCTCGTCGGCCTTGCCGTTGCGCACCTGCACGCTCAGCGCGGTGGCTTCGACGGCCAGAACGTCTGCTGCGTCTGCGCCGGCCTTGCGGGCGGCATCGAGCAGCCGGGCGGCCATGTCGATGAGGGTATTGTCGGTCATGCGGAAATCCTGAACAGGCTGTCGAGTACGATGGTGGCAAAAACGATGAGGCCGAAATTGCGGTTGGACCGGAACAGAGCAAGGCAGCGCGCCGGGTCGTCGATATCGAGCCGCGCCATCTGCCAGCCAGCCTGCAGCGCCGCCGCCGCCACACCGGTGAAGAAGATGACCCCGGCACCGGCCATGACCCCGGCAGCCGCAATCAGCACCAGCGCGAGGCCGAAGAAGAACACCAGCCATTTGGGCGTGGCCGCGCCGAACTTCAAGGCGGTGGACTTGACCCCGATCAGCAGGTCGTCCTCCTTGTCCTGGTGGGCGTAGATGGTGTCATAGGCCAGCGTCCACGCTATGCCGCCGAGATAGAGCATCACCGGCGCCCACTCCAGGTGCCCGCGCACCGCCGCCCAGCCCAGCAGCGCCCCCCAGTTGAAGGCAAGCCCCAGGAATACCTGCGGCCAGTAGGTGAACCGCTTCATGAACGGGTAGATGGCGACCAGCGCCAGCGAAATGACGCCCAGCATGATGGCGTACCAGTTGAACTGGATCAGCACCAGGAAGCCTGTCAGCGACAGCGCGATCATGAACACCTTGGCCGCCTTGACCGAGACCTGCCCCGACGGGATGGGCCGTGACCGGGTGCGCGCCACCGAGCCGTCGAAGTCGCGGTCGACGATATCGTTGAAGGTACAGCCCGCCCCGCGCATGACGATGGCGCCGATCAGGAACAGAAAGAGGTACCACAGGTTTGGCACGCCCCCGCCCGACGCCACCTGCGCCAGCGCAATCGCCCACCAGCCGGGCAGCAGCAGCAGCCACCAGCCGATCGGCCGTTCCAGCCGGGCGAGCCGCGCATAGGGCCGCCAGCTTGCCGGTAGCACCCGGTCGGCCCAGTGCTCGCGAACCGCATCGGCAACGCGGCCGTCTGTGTTGGAAGATTCAGTCATGATTGAGCTGTGTTTACGTGAAACTTGCCTGCATTGAAAACACGATTTGAAGTTGCGCAAGGGCCATTGCCCGCGATAGCTGTTTCGTCATGGCAAAGTCGCAAGGCCGGGTCCCGCGCCTCTACATCGATGACACGCTGGCAGCCGGGGCGGACGTGATCCTGCCGCGCGAGGCCTCGCATTACCTGATCAACGTGCTGCGGCTGGGCGAGGGGGCCCAGGTGCGGCTGTTCAACGGGCGCGACGGCGAATGGGCGTGCGAGCTGACCGGCGCCCACCGCAAGGCGGCCGCCGCCGAGGCGCGCGAGCTGTTGCGCCCCGCCGCCGCGCCACCCGATATCGACTACCTGTTTGCGCCGTTGAAGAGCGCCCGGCTTGATTACCTCGCCCAGAAGGCGACGGAGATGGGCGTTCGCCGCATTCGCCCCGTCATCACTCAGCATACCGTGGCCGAGCGGGTGAAGCTGGACCGGCTGCGCGCCAACGCCGTCGAGGCGGCCGAGCAATGCAACATGGTGTGGGTGCCAGAGGTCCATGAGCCGGTAAAACTGGCCGAGGCGCTGGCGGGCATCGAGCCAGGGCGGCGGTTGATATTTTGCGACGAGGCGGCGGAGACGGCCAACCCGGTCGAGGTGCTCAAAACCGTCTTGCCTGGCCCGCTTGCGGTGCTGCTGGGCCCGGAAGGCGGATTTTCCGCCGATGAACGCACCATGATCAGCCGCCAGCCCGGCTGCTTGGCCCTGTCGCTCGGCCCCCGCATCATGCGCGCCGACACGGCCGCAGTGGCGGTGCTGGCGCTGGTGCAATCCACGCTGGGGGATTGGCGGTGACCGCCGCAATCTTTGACTTGCCCTTCCGCCTGTCAACGCGCTAGGGGTGCTGCCCGATCCACGGATGCAAGAAGGCGGACTGGTCCGATGAGCGTTGCTGTTCCCGATACCGCGGAAACCCGCGCCACCATTGAAGACAAGGGCCAGTTGGTCCGCTATCTCGAAGCCGGGTGCAAGCCCAAGGCGGACTGGCGCATCGGCACCGAGCACGAGAAGTTCGCCTTCCTTACCGACACGCTGAAGCCGGTGCCCTATTTCGGCGAGCGCTCCATCAAGGCGCTGTTGGACGGCATGGCCGAGCGCTTCGGCTGGCAGCCGGCCATGGAGGGCGGGCACATCATCGGCCTGTCCGAACCCGCCACCGGCGCCAACGTGTCGCTGGAGCCGGGCGGCCAGTTCGAACTGTCCGGCGCGCCGCTGGAGAACATCTTCCAGACCTGCCAGGAAGTGCACGAACACCTGATGCAGGTGCGCGAGGTGGGCGACGAGCTTGGCATCGGCTTCCTCGGCCTCGGCTTCAACCCGATGTGGAAGCTCGATGACATCCCCATAATGCCCAAGGGCCGCTACAAGATCATGCGCGAGTACATGGCCAAGAAGGGCAATCTTGGCCGTGACATGATGTTCCGCTCGTGCACCGTGCAGGTGAACCAGGACTTCGGGTCCGAGGCCGACATGGTGCAGAAGATGCGGGTGTCGCTGGCGTTGCAGCCGGTCGCCACCGCGCTTTTCGCCTGTTCGCCGTTCACCGAAGGCAAGCCCAACGGCTTCCGCTCGTTCCGCTCGCAGATCTGGACCGACACCGACCCGGACCGCACCGGCATGCTGCCGTTCGTGTTCGACGACGGTTTCGGCTTCGAGCAATACGTCGATTATGCGCTCGACGTGCCGATGTATTTCGTGAATCGCAATGGCCAGTACATCGATGCGACCGGGCAGAGTTTCCGCGATTTCATGGCGGGCACGCTGCCAGCGCTGCCGGGTGAGAAGCCGACCATGAAGGACTGGGCCGATCACCTGACCACCATCTTCCCGGAAGTGCGGCTGAAGAAGTTCATCGAGCAGCGCGGCGCCGATGCAGGCGCCTGGCGCCGGCTGTGCGCGCTGCCGGCGTTCTTCACCGGGCTGCTGTATGAACAAGCATCCCTCGATGCCGCCTGGGACCTTTGCAAGGACTGGACGGCTGAACAGCGTCAGGCCCTGCGTGATGCGGTGCCGGTCGAAGGTCTCGACGCCACCATCGCGGGCCGCAAGCTGCAGGACGTTGCCATCGATGTGCTGGCCATCGCACGGGCCGGGCTTGATGCTCGCGGCGTCATCGGGCCGGGCGACAAGACCGAAGCGAAGTTCATCGACGTGCTCGACGAGATCGCCCAGTCGGGCAACTCGGCTGCCGACGAGTTACTAAATCTCTACAATACGCAATGGGATTGCAACATCGAGCGGGTGTACCGCGACTTCGCCTTCTGATCTGGCTTGATGCGACATGCGAATGTCGCAAAGAGCGTGGCCAATCGGCCCGGATGCGATGATGCTGCATCGTTCCTCACACCAACCGGAGTTGCACCAGAATGAAGGTCACCGGTCTCAAGACATTCGTCGTCGCCAACCCGCCTCCACGCAGGGGCGGGCGCTATTTCATCTTCCTGAAGCTCGTCACCGACAATGGCATCGAGGGCGTCGGGGAGGTCTACAACGCCACCTTCGCGCCGGATGTCATCGTCAGGATGATCGAGGACGTGTTCCAGCGCAACGTCGAGGGCATCGACCCCTTCCACATCGAGAAGTTCTGGCGCCGGACCTATTCGCGCGGCTATTCGATGCGCCCCGACATCACGCTGGTGGGCGTCATGTCCGGCATCGAGATGGCGCTGTGGGACATCTGTGGAAAGGCTGTGGAAAAGCCTGTGTATGAGCTGTTGGGAGGCCGTGTACATGACCGGCTGCGCTCCTACACCTACCTGTATGCGCCCGCCGAGGTGGACGCCTATGCCTACACCGACGAGGGCAACAAGGTTTACTACGACCCGGACGCCGCCGCAGAGCGCGCGGTGCACTATGTGAACCAGGGGTTCACCGCGGTGAAGTTTGACCCCGCAGGTCCCTACACGGCGTTTGACCCGCACATGCCCAGCCTTGAGCGGATGGACCTGTCGGAACAGTTCTGCAAGCGCATCCGCGAGGCGGTGGGCAACAAGGCCGATCTGCTGTTCGGCACCCATGGCCAGTTCACCACTTCCGGCGCTATCAGGCTGGCGCGCCGGCTGGAGCCCTATGACCCGCTGTGGTTCGAAGAGCCGTGCCCGCCGGAAATGCCCGAGGAAATGGCGAAGATTGCCCGCTCGACGAAGATCCCCGTCGCCACCGGCGAGCGGCTGTGCACCAAGTACGAGTTTGCCCGCGTGCTGGAAACCGGTGCTGCCTCCATCCTGCAGATGGCGCTGGGCCGGGTGGGCGGCCTGCTGGAAGCCAAGAAGATCGCCGGCATGGCCGAGGCGCATTATGCGCAGATCGCACCGCACCTTTATTGCGGGCCGATCGAGGGTGCGGCCAACGTGCAGATCTCGGCCTGCACGCCCAACTTCCTGATCCTCGAAAGCATCGAACAATGGGGCGGCTTCCATGCCGACATCCTGATCAAGCCGATGCAGTTCGAGGACGGGTTCGTTATTCCACCGACCGCTCCGGGCCTTGGCGTGGAACTGAACGAGGAGGTGGCGCTGGCCCACCCGCTGACCGACATGGACGACTTGCACATCGCGCCGGGCGAAAACCCGGCGGCATGGAATGATTAATCAAACACGGAGTTGAACTGGAGGAAATGAAAGTTGGCTTTATCGGCCTTGGGCAATGTGGGCGGCAAGCTGGCCGGCAGCCTGGTGCGCAATGGCTTCGACACCGTGGTGCATGACCTCAACCGCGACGTGGCGCAGAAGTTCATCGACCGGGGCGCTGCCTGGGCGGACAGCCCGAAGCAGATGGCCGAGATGTGCGACGTGGTGATCACCTGCCTGCCGTCGCCCAAGGCGTGCTCGGACGTGCTGGAAGGCGAAAACGGCATCATTGCGGGCCTGTCGGCGGGCAAGGTGTGGATGGAAATGTCCACCACCGACGCAGGCGAAGTGAAGCGCATCGCCGAGAAGGTGAAGGCCAAGGGCGCCTTCGCCGTGGAGTGTCCGGTGTCGGGCGGGTGCCACCGGGCAGACACCGGCAACATCTCGATCTTTGTTGGCGGCGACCGCGAAGCGTTCGACAAGGTGCTGCCGCTGACCACGACCCTCGGCCGGCGCGTGCTGCACACCGGCCCGCTGGGCACCGCATCCACGCTGAAGGTGATGACCAACTACCTCGCCACCGCCAACCTGCTGACCTGCTGCGAGGCGCTGACCACCATGGCGGCGGCCGGCATCGACCTTGCCACCACCTACGAGGCGATGAAGATCTCCTCCGGCACCAGCTTCGTGCACGAGACCGAAAGCCAGCTCATCCTCAACGGCTCGCGGGACGTGAACTTCACCATGGACCTGGTGCTCAAGGACATCGGCCTGTTCCAGAAGATCGCCGACCAGCACAAGGTGCCGCTGGAAATCTCGCCGCTGATCATCGACATCATGAAGGACGGCCAGAAGCGCTACGGCGAACGCGCCAATTCCGACGACATCATCCGCCGTCTCGAAGAGGCAACGGGCCTGTCGATCCTCGCCGACGGCTTCCCGGCGGAACTGGTCGACGACGAGCCGGAGGAGAAGGGTTACGAGGTCGTCCCGCCGGGCAGGTGATTGCCAGCCAAGAGTTGATTGCGCTTGATCAACGACGGTCGCGTGAATGCCGTGCAATCATTTGCTGCATCAACCTCAGGAGACCGCAGCCGTGAGCAGGCTTCACATCGAAAACCACAGCGCCCACAGGGTTGGCTGGCTGCGTGCCGCTGTTTTGGGAGCAAATGATGGCCTCGTTTCAACTGCCAGCCTGATCGTTGGCGTGGCAGCGTCAGCCGCCGCAACAGGCCAGATACTGCTGGCGGGCACGGCAGGCCTTGTTGCCGGCGCCATGTCGATGGCGGCAGGAGAGTATGTCTCGGTCAGTTCGCAATCAGACACCGAAGCAGCAGATCTGGCCCGGGAAACCCGCGAACTCAGGGAGCAGCCCGAATTCGAGCTCAGCGAACTGGCGCAATCGTTTGTCGATCGCGGTGTGAGTTCGAAAACGGCGCTGCAGGTTGCCAGGGAACTGACGGCCAGCGATGCGCTCGCCGCCCACGCCCGCGAGGAACTGGGCATATCGGACATGACCACGGCAAGGCCCATCCAGGCGGCACTGGTGTCCGCCCTGACATTTGCCGTGGGCGCGGTGGCGCCGTTGCTGGTGGTTGTGTTGACGCCGTCCGCTTACGTGCTTTACGCGGTTGCCATCTCGACGGTCATGTTTCTGGCCGTGCTGGGGGCAATGGGCGCGAAGGCTGGCGGTGCCAACATTTTGCGGGGCACAGTTCGCGTCACGTTCTGGGGCGTCGTTGCCATGGCCATAACGGCGGCTGTCGGCACCATGTTCGGCGCCGTCGTCTGATCTGCCCAGGCGTTGAGCCAGGATTTGGTATTCCGCCACGCCCATCACACCTGCAAGCGGCAGGATGATGGCCGCTCATGTGGCCAGCCGGAAAAGCCAGACACCCAGCCCAAGCCAGACAAGGCCGACAAATGCTGCGCCGGTCCAGCTGACCGGAATTCTCGCGCCGCCTGACGCGGCTTCGCGCAGCTCCTGCATCAAGTCCGGCGGTATCAACCTTACAGCCAGCCAGATTCCGAGCGGCACGATGATCAGATCGTCCAGGTATCCGAGAACCGGGATGAAGTCGGGAATCAGGTCGATCGGGCTAAGCGCATAGACACCAACTGCGAGGGCAAGTGCTCTGGCGCTCCAGGGAGTGCGCGCATCACGCCCTGCCAGGTAGAGCGCGGCAATGTCGCGTTTCAGGGTGCGTGCCCAGGATTTCAGCTTGTCCAGCAAGGTTTGCCGGCTCACTCCGCCGCCACGCCCATCGCGCCCGCAGGCGTCAGGCAGCACATGGCGTCGGCAATGTGATTGGCGAGAGAGGCGACCGCGTCGTTGGACTTGGCCGAGCGGATCAGTCCGATGTCGAACAGGCCAAGCGGCGGGAAGCCTTCTGCCTCGCCAAGCACGCGCATGCCGGGCCGCATGCAGATTTCAGGTATCGCCGCCACCGCAAGGCCCGCCAGCACCGCGGCGCTGATGGCGCTGGAATTGGCGCTGGCATATGCGACGCGGTAATCGCGCCCCATCCCTTCAAGCGCCTCGACGGCCATCTGCCGCCACGCGCAGCCGAACTGCGAGAACGCCACCGGCAGCACGTCTGCCCGGTGCACCGAGTGCCTGGCTGAGGTGACCCAGAGCAGACGTTCGGTGCGCACCGGCTGCACGTTCACCGACGCTGGTTTCACAGGTGATCAGGGCAAGGTCGAGATCACCTGTCTTCACCTTCTCGATCAGCGCGCGGCTTGGCTGGCAGTCCACGTCCACCTGGACCTTGCAATTGGTGCGGGCAAACCGGGCCAGTACGTCCGGCAGGATGCGGTCGGCATAGTCGTCCGGCGTGCCGAAGCGGACATGGCCCGACACTTCGGGGCGTGTGAAAGCCGTCATCGCCTCGTCGTTCAGCTGTATCATCCGCCGGGCATAGTCCAGCAGCATCTGCCCGTCGGCAGGTCAACGTGTTGGACCGGCCTTCGCGCGTCAGCAGCGGCTTGCCGACCAGCTCTTCCAGCCGCTTGACCTGCATGGAGACGGCAGACTGGGTGCGGCCCACTTCTTCCGCGGTGCGGGTGAAGTTGCCGGTCTCCGCCAGCACGGCGAAGGTCTTCAGCAGGTCGACATCGAGGTTGGGCAGCATGGCGTTTCCAGTCATCACGAATATTGATGAATATCATAAATACTATTCGTTGGATTGATGAAACGTCAAGCGGCATATTGAGCCCACGTCAACAGACGGACTGACCCGGGCCACCTGAAACCGGTGGCCTCAACCCGCAGAAGAGGTCTTCTGCGTGAACAGGAGAACTGTGCCATGACCGACCATGTGATCGCTCGCCAAGCCGCCTCGTCACGCGTCCCTCGCCGGCAGGTTGCAGCGCGTCGTCCGCCACTGGCAGGCCCGCCGCAGTGTCCGCGAACTGCAGGAACTGGACGACCGGACGCTCGCCGACATTGGCGTTCGCCGGGACGAGGTTGCCTGGGCCTCGCAACTGCCGTTGAGCGTCAATGCAGCGCTTGAACTGGAAGCGGCATCTTTCAGCCGCCGCCGTCACAACCGGTTCGAGACTTTGAGGTCTAGCGTTGACCCGTTCTGCGCCGGACGGAACTCGAGCAGATCGTCGGCGGATTGCCGGACCTGGTTCTGGTGTCGCCGCGATGATGTCGTCCAGCGTCTGCGGCCCCGCCGCACCGCATCCTCGTCGTAGTCCGCCGACCTGCTGCCGGTGGCGCGTCAACGCGCCGCCGCCGAGGATGTCGCGCAACAGGTCATCGAGGAACCGCCTTGCGGCGGTGGCGCCGACGCGGCTGCGGCCGAGGCTGCCGGCTGGTCGACCTGCCACCGCCAAGAATGTCGCGCAGCAGGTCATCCAGCCCACCGCCACCTTGCGGCTGGGGCGCGGGCTGGGGCGCGCGTTGCTGGGCCCCGCCGGTCATCTGCTTGAAGATGGCGCCCAGCACCATCGAGGCGATCACTGGCAGCATCTTCTTCAGGATGGCCGCACCGATGCCGGTCGAGTCGGCTGCATGCATGGCCACGTTGCGGCTGACCTGCTTGTCGCCGAACAGGTGTCCGAGGATCGCGTTGCCCTCATCGCGCACATTGTCGTAGCGAATCGCGTCATCGTCTTCGAGGTAGCGGACATGACGTCCACCGCCGAGAGCGCTCAGAAGTGAGGGACACGAGTCCGTCGTCCTGGCGGGTGTTGCTGCGCTGACGCCGGCGGTCACCATCGGCGCCAGTTCGGCAATCGCCTCCAGCGTCTGCCTGCGGTCCAGACCGAATTGCTCGTCCCAGCAGTTCAAGGCCCCGACCGTTGTGCGAACGGGCGATCATCTCGACAATGTTCATGCGATCGATCTGCTCCCTGGATCGGTCCGCTTGCATCGGGACTCAAGTTTCAGTATTATAGCGCGCGTTTGACCAACTCGCCAAACACATCCGCAAGGCTTGGACTGGTCTTGCGCCTCGACCGGCTGCGCTGGCGCTTGCGCTTGCGCGAACTGGCGTAGGAGCGGGCCACGGTGGCGCGGCTGCGCCGCTTGCGCCGCTTTGGCGGCACGTAGGTGATGCCCTTGATGACGGCATTGACCAGCTCCGACCAGAAGCTTTGCGCCGACGCCGCCAAGATCGGCGGCCATGAACCCCTGGCGGCCACGGCTGACCATCGCTGCCACGCTCAAGGTGGCGGCCAGCGACATCAGCCGTTCCATCTTGTCCTCGTCGATGCCGTGCGGCCGGCGCAACGAACGCGCCACCGTGCGCGCCCGCTCCAGTGAGCCATAGACGTGAGCGAGAATTTCCTCGCCCTCCTGCACCGCCTCGCGGGACAGCAGCGAGTCCGGGTTGGTGAGATAGTCGTCGTGTTCGCCGGCCTCGATCACGTCAAGGATCAGCTCCAGTTCTTCCGGGTCCTGCGCCTTCATCGCCATGCGATGGCCGATATCGCGGACCAGTGTCTTCAACGCCTTCTCGGCGGCATCGGTGGGATAGCCGCCCGCCAGCCCCAGCGCGCCCGCCGTCCTGCCCTGGTTGGAGGCAAGGATGATGTCGATCAGTTCGGTGCCGGCCGCAGTGTCACTCATGCTGTTCTCTTCCCCGTAGGACCTTGACCGCTTCTCAAGTGCGCTGACCAGCGCCAGACCGGTTGCCGCTGCTGCAAGGCCGAAAAGCACGTTGGCCGCGCCCATGGCGATGAACGTACCTTCCGCGCCGGCGATCATCGCGCCGACATACAGCAGCGGAATGGTCCCGATGGTGGCCTTGCCCCAGTTGAACCACATCGACCAGGACGCCTTGTCAAGATTGTTGAACGCCGCCTGCGCCACGAACTGCGCACCCGCAAACACCCAGGTGATGCCGATGAACGAATAGTAGAAGGTGATCAGGCGGGCTGCCTCCGGCGTGGCGTTGAACCAGCCAGGCAGGCTGCCCGCCAGCAGCGCCATGATGACCGAAATGGCGACCGTGTAGGCGGTCGAGAACTTGAACCCGTCCAGCAGCGTCTGCCTCACCCGGTCGAAGCGGCCTGCGCCATAGTTCTGGCCGATGACCGGACCAACCGCGCCGGACAGCGCAAAGATGATGCCGAAAGCCACCGGAATGAGCCGGTAGACCACGGCCACGGCGGCCACCGCGTCGGTCCCGAAGCGGGCAGTGACGGCGGTGAGATAGGCGATCGAGAACGGCGTGGCCAGTTGCGTGGCGATGGCTGGCATCGCAATCCGCGACATCGGCCGGACATGGGCGCGGATGCTGGCAATCGTCGGACGCACCAGGAAGCCGTGGTGTTTCTGCAGACCGTAGAAGCCCACCGAGAACGACGCGAGGTTGGCGCACACCGTCGCCATGGCCGCGCCTTCGACGCCCAGTCCGAGGCCGAAGATGAAGATGGGGTCGAGTACGGCGTTGACGGCAGCGGTGGTCAGCGTCACGTACATCGCCCGGCGCGGGTCGCCGAGGGCGCGCAAGCTGAAGCTCAGGGTGATCGCGCCGGCCAGCAGCAAGAAGCCCGGCGCCGTGACCAGAAGGTAGGAGCGCGCAATTTCAAGCGTGTCGGCCTGCGCGCCTAGCAATTGCAGCAGCGGCTTCGCCAGAACGGCCACCAGCACCGCCATGGCCGCACCTGTCGCCATGGACATTACCAGTGCGGAGGAAGCGGCCTGCCGCGCGCCTTCCTCGTCGCCGCGCCCCAGCGCCTGCGCCACCAGTGCGCCGCCCGCTATGGACACCCCGAGCGCAACAGACAGGTTGGAAAAGATGATGGTGCCGGCAAAGCCCACCGCCGCCGTCACCTCGATGATGTCCAGCAGCGTCAGGAACCACAGGTCGGCAAGATCGACGAGGAACATTGCCATCATGCCGACGGCGCTGGTCAGCGTCATCACCACCACGTGGCGCATGGTCGAGCCTTCGACGAACCGCGCCCCGGCGCGCGGCCTGGTTGCCGCGCTCATCCGCCCGCCTCCAGGATGCCTGCCTGCGCCAGTGCTGCCTCAAGGCTCGACTGCCCGGCAAAGTGAACGCCGGTCATTCCCGCCTCACGGGCGCCGCGTGCGTTGTGCGGCTTGTCGTCGATGAAAAGGCATTCCTGCGGTTCGACGCCGAGTTGTTCCGCCACCGCCGTGAAGATGGCCGGGTCCGGCTTCTTGGTGCCGAACTGGAAGGAAAAGAACAGGTTGGGGCCGAACAGCTTCAGCGTATGAGGCGCAAGTTCCTCGAAGGCATCGCAGATCAGCGGACCGTTGTTGGTCAGCAGCGCAATCTGAACCCGCTCTGCAGCCAGCTCGACAAGCCGGTGCATGGCTGGCCAGTGCTGCATGGCGGCGCGGCGGGCCTCGATCCATTGCGCCCGCGTCAGCCGGACGCCCAGCCGCTCGCCAAACTCCGCCAGGTAGTCGCTGGGATCCGGGTAGCGGCCTGCATCGGCGTCATCCTCGAACCCCGACAGCCATACCCGGCCATAAACCTCGTCCCGGGAGATGCCCCCCATGCTGGCCAGCAGGTCCAGCCGCCGGGGCACGTCATAGCCGGACATGACGCCGTCGAAATCGCAGATCAGCGTGGTGATGGGCATGGGTCCGTGCTTCAGGCCCTGGCAGCCGTTCCGCCGACCGTGATCCGGTCGAGCCGCAGCGTCGGCTGGCCGACGCCGACGGGAACGCCCTGGCCGTTCTTGCCGCAGGTGCCGATGCCGGGATCAAGCGTCATGTCGTTGCCGACCATCGAGATGCGGGTCAGCGCATCCGGGCCGTTGCCGATCAGCGTCGCGCCCTTGACCGGCGCGCCGATGCGGCCGTTCTCGATGCGGTAGGCCTCGGTGCAGGAAAACACGAACTTGCCCGAGGTGATGTCGACCTGGCCGCCGCCGAACGACACTGCGTAAAGGCCGTTCTTCACCGAGGCGATGATCTCGTCCGGGTGCTTGTCGCCGTTCAGCATGACCGTGTTGGTCATTCGCGGCATCGGGTGATGCGCGTAGGACTGGCGCCGTCCATTGCCGGTGGGCGCCACGCCCATCAGCCGCGCATTCAGCCGGTCCTGCATGTAGCCCACCAGGATGCCGTCTTCGATCAGCGGCGTGTACTGCGCCGGCGTGCCCTCGTCGTCGATCGACAGCGAGCCGCGCCGGTCGTGCAGGGTGCCGTCATCCACCACGGTCACGCCCGGCGCTGCAATGCGCTGGCCCATCAGCCCCGCAAAGGCCGAGGTTTGCTTGCGGTTGAAGTCGCCCTCCAGCCCGTGTCCGATGGCCTCGTGCAGCAGGATGCCGGGCCAGCCGGGCCCCAGCACCACGTCCATCTCGCCGGCCGGGGCATCCTCCGCCTCCAGCGCCACCAGGCTCTGGCGCAATGCCTCGCGCGCGGCCGCCTGCCAGTTGTCCTGGCCGATGAAGGCGGCATAGGCCATGCGCCCGCCCATGCCGTGACTGCCGTTGCCGCGCCGGTCGCCCTGCTGCGTCACCACTGAAACGTTGAACCGCACCAGCGGGCGGCGGTCCGACATGGTCTGGCCGCCGGGGCGCAGAATGTCCACGGCCTGCCATTCGCCTGCCAGCGACACGCTCACCTGCGCGATGCGCTGGTCGAGCCCGCGGGTGAAACTGTCCACCTCCTTGAGCAGCCGGACCTTGTCCTCGAACGGCATCTGCTCGACCGGGTTGTCCGGCGCATAGAGGCTGACATTGGTGCGGGCGGGGCCGGGCGAAACGCTGCCGCTGCCCGACTGGACTGCGCGCACTGTCTGCGCCGCGCGGCGGATGGCGGCTTCGGATATCTCGGCCGAATGGGCATAGGCCGACGCCTCGCCGCTGACGGCGCGCAGGCCGAAGCCGTGATGGACGTCAAAGCTGGCCGTCCTGAGCTGGCCGTCATCGAACACCAGGTTTTCCGATTGCCGGTATTCGAGGAACAGTTCGCCATCGTCGGCGGCTGCCAGGGCATCCTCTGTCAGCGCCAGGGCGCGTTCCCGCGTCAGGTCGCCATCGCGGAAGAACAGGTCGTCGGAAGTCGGATGGCCGGTCACGCAAGGTCTCCATGCAGCTGGCGGGCGAACGGGCCGCCGCTTTCGCCGCAACAAGGCGGCGTCAGCACACGGCAATCACCAACTTGGCGTGAACCTTCCGCCGGTTCAACCCCGCATCTGCATGATGACGGGCGGTGTAACGGCTTCAGGCGTCAGCTGTTGTCGGCCAGCGCCTTGAACGATGCGGTAAAGCCGTTCAGCGAGATCGGCATCTTGATGGCCTTGCCCGGCGCTTCATAGATGATGAAGTTTGCTTCCTTGCCCTTGCGCATCTTTTCGAGCGTGGCTGCCTGGGCTTCGGCCGTGGCGGTGCACAGCGGCGGAGATACGCGCGTCTGCGGCAGGCAGCGGGTGAACGGCACCCGTCCGACTGCCTCTCCATCGATTTCCAGCGCAATGCCGGTGGGCAGGAACACGCCGATCGGCGCCATGATCTGCATCATGGTGGTTTCCTTGCCGCCCTGTTTCTGGTGACGCATGATCAGCGACAGCGCCAGCTGCGGGCGGGCTTCGTCGCGGCTGACCTGCACCATCGCGCAGGCCTTGAGCTCGGGAACGTCGTTGCCGTTTTCGTCCTTGCCGGCGGGCCGGGTCTCGCACTGCACTTTCCACTGGCCGTTCTCCGCGATCAGCTCCGGCGCGGGCCGGTCCGGCGCGGCGCCTGCGGGCGAGCCGCCGGAGTTCACCCGCGGACCAAACTGCTGCGGGTTGACCGGCTGCTGCTGGGCAATGGCAGTGCCGCCGAGGGCAATTGCCAGAAAACCCGCCGAACAAATGCGAATCATGCTTGTCAGTTTGGCCACTTGATTACCTGCTCCCTAAGCCTTGGTTGGGCTGCTGCGCGCCCCTTGTGAGGCGCCGTATATGCCAGACCGGCGGCCGATTCATCAACCCGGCTCTTGGCCGGCCTCCTGGCGAAGGCACGACGGCCCCGCAGGAACCGGCTCTCCTTCGTGCCCAAATGAGGCAATTGTACGGTCACTACCAGCGATCAGCGCCGCCATTGGCCCCCTTTCGCGGTGATCGAACAGCGCCGGACAGGCCTGCGAAGCGTTGCCTTGCTTTCAGGCATGCGCGCATTTTTGACGCGCCTTATACAGTTGCGGGACATTGGCTATTGTGGTTCAACATCCATTAATCCGAAGCCTTCGGCCGTCCGGTTTCGCGGGCCTCCGGAAAAAAGAAGACCGCAAGACGGGCAAACCGCCGGCAGGCGAGTTTATATGAGGGCACACATGCGCAAGCTGATTGCGACACCGATTATCTTTGCAACTTTCATCGCGCTGGCTGCTCAGGCCAATGCCTCGGGTCTCGGCCAGCCGGTCGACTGGCAGATGAATCTGCAGCAGGCCGCCACACCGGTGATGGAATTCATCCACAGCTTCCACAATTTCCTGCTGGTCATCATCACGGCCATCTCGCTGTTCGTGCTGGCCTTGCTGATTTACGTTATGGTCAAGTTCAACGCCAAGTCGAACCCGACACCGTCAAAGACCAGCCACAACACCTTCATCGAGGTGGTCTGGACGGTGGTGCCGATCCTCATTCTCATCGCCATCGCCATTCCGTCGTTCCGGCTGCTCTACTTCCAGAAGGAACTGCCCAACGTGGACATGACGGTGAAGGCCATCGGCAACAAGTGGTACTGGGACTACGAATACCCGGATCATGACGGTATCTCCTTTACCGCTGCCATCGACATGGAAAAGGAACCGCGCCTGCTGGCCACCGACGTCGAGGTGGTGGTGCCGGTCAACAAGGTCATCCGCGTCATCGTCACTGCCAACGACGTGCTGCACTCTTGGACCGTTCCTTCGTTCGGCTCCAAGATCGACGCGGTACCGGGCCGTCTGAACGAAACCTGGTTCAAGGCCGAGAAGGAAGGCATCTTCTACGGCCAGTGCTCCGAACTGTGCGGCAAGGACCATGCCTTACATGCCGATCAACGTTCGCGTCGTCTCCGAGGACGAGTTCAAGGCCTGGGTCGAGAAGGCCAAGACGGCTGGCGTCGAGGAGGCCCAGAAGCATCTGGCATCGATCCTGACCTCAAAGGGCAAGCTGGCGCTGAATGCCGCCGGCCAGGCCGAAAACAACTGATTGAGATTGCATAAAAGCGAGGAAAGCCCCAATGGCTAACGCAGCAGCAACGCACGGCGCTCACGACGATCACCCGACGGGGATCAAGCGCTACCTGTTCTCCACAAATCACAAGGACATCGGCACGATGTACCTGTGGTTCGCCATCTTCTCCGGCCTGGTCGGCGGTCTTCTGTCCGTCGTCATGCGCATGGAACTGCAGGATCCCGGTATCCAGTATTTCCACGGCCTTGCGCACATGGTCTATGGCGTGGGCGACAGCGCCGCCGACGCCGTTGATGCCGGCAAGCACATGTACAACGTGTTCGTGACCGCGCATGGCCTGCTGATGATCTTCTTCATGGTCATGCCGGCCATGATCGGCGGTTTCGGCAACTGGTTCGTGCCGATCATGATCGGCGCGCCGGACATGGCCTTCCCGCGCATGAACAACATCTCGTTCTGGCTGCTGCCGCCGGCATTGATCCTGCTCGTGCTGTCCATGTTCGTCGAAGGCCAGGATGGCTTCATGGGCGTGGGCGGGGGCTGGACGCTCTACCCGCCGTTCTCCAGCCAGGGCGGCCCGGCGATGGACTATGCCATCTTGTCCATGCACATCGCCGGTGCGTCGTCGATCCTCGGTGTGATCAACTTCATCACCACCATCTTCAACATGCGCGCACCCGGCATGACCATGCACAAGATGCCGCTGTTCGTGTGGTCGGTGCTGGTGACCGCATTCCTGCTGCTGCTGTCGCTGCCGGTATTCGCCGGCGCCATCACCATGCTGCTGACGGACCGCAACTTCGACACCGCATTCTTCCGTCCCGAAGGCGGCGGTGACCCGATCCTCTACCAGCACCTGTTCTGGTTCTTCGCTCACCCCGAAGTGTACATCCTGATCCTCCCGGGCTTCGGCATCATCTCGCAGATCGTATCGACTTTCTCCAAGAAGCCGATTTTCGGTTACTTGGGCATGGCTTATGCCATGGTCGCTATCGGCCTCGTCGGCTTCATCGTGTGGGCGCACCACATGTACACGGTCGGCATGGACGTTGACACCCAGGCCTACTTCGTTGCGGCAACCATGGTCATCGCGGTGCCGACGGGCGTGAAGATCTTCTCGTGGATCGCCACCATGTGGGGCGGCTCCATCGAGTTCCGCACGCCCATGCTGTGGGCCATCGGCTTCATCTTCCTGTTCACCGTCGGCGGCGTGACGGGCGTGGTGCTGGCCAATGCCGGCGTCGACCGCTCGCTGCATGACACCTACTACGTGGTTGCCCACTTCCACTACGTGCTGTCGCTGGGCGCCGTGTTCTCGATCTTCGCGGGCTGGTACTACTGGTTCCCGAAGATGTTCGGTTACATGTACAACTCGACCCTGGCGCGTGCGCACTTCTGGGTGCAGTTCATCGGCGTGAACATCCTGTTCTTCCCGCAGCACTTCCTCGGGCTGGCTGGCATGCCGCGCCGCTACATCGACTATCCGGACGCCTTCGCCGGCTGGAACTACGTCTCGTCGATCGGCTCCTACATCTCGGCCTTCTCGGTGCTCATCTTCCTGTGGTGCATCATCGAAGCCTTCATGAAGAAGCGGGTTGCCGGTGACAACCCGTGGGGCGAGGCGGCAACGACGCTGGAGTGGACCCTGTCCTCGCCGCCGCCGTTCCACCAGTTCTCGACCCTGCCGGTCATCAAGTAACGTAAATAACCGGCTTCCGGCCCCCATGCCATCGCGATGGTGTGCGGGGCCGGAGCCCGGACAGGCCGGTCCGCCGGCCAGACCAGTACCCCCTGTTGAAAGCCTTCGGCAATGAGTGACGCCTCTGACATGATCCGGCCAAATGCCGCAGCCCCGGGCCTGACGCTCGGCGGGCAGGGCGCGGTTGAGGACTACTGGGCGCTGCTCAAGCCGCGGGTCATGTCGCTGGTGATCTTCACCGCGTTCTGCGGCCTCATTCTGGCCCCCGGCCATATTCATCCCTGGACCGCCTTCGTCTCGCTGCTGTGCATCGCCGTGGGCGCTGGCGCCTCCGGTGCGCTGAACATGTGGTACGACGCCGATATCGATGCGCAGATGAGCCGCACCGCGAAGCGCCCGGTGCCGCGCGGCGCCATCGAGCCGGGCGAGGCGCTGTACTTCGGTCTCGTCCTGTCGGTCGGCTCGGTCGCCATGCTGGGCCTCGCCGCCAACTGGGTTGCGGCCGCCTTCCTCGCCTTCACCATCTTCTTCTACGCTGTCGTCTACACGGCCTGGCTGAAACGTTCGACGCCGCAGAACATCGTCATTGGCGGTGCTGCCGGCGCGTTCCCGCCGATGATTGCCTGGACCTGCGTGACCGGCACCATCGATCTCGCCAGCGTGTCGCTGTTCCTGATCATCTTCATGTGGACGCCGCCGCACTTCTGGGCGCTGGCCCTGTTCAAGATGGGCGACTATGAAACCGCCGGCGTGCCGATGCTCCCCAACGTGGCTGGCGCCGATGCCACCCGCAACCAGATCTGGTGGTATTCGCTGGCCATGGCGCCGGTAGCTGCGCTGCCGGTGCTGTTCGGCATTTCCGGCGTTGTCTATGCCGTGGCGGCTGCCGGTCTCACCGGCCTTTTCATCAAGCATGCCTGGACGGTCTATCGCGTCCGCGACGGCAAGCTGGGCGAACGCGGACCCAAGGTGCTGTTCGGCTATTCCATCATCTATCTGTTTGCCATGTTCGGCGCCACGCTGGTGGACCGTGCCGCGATGGCGCTGTGGCAGGCCTTCGCATGACCACCGGAGCAACGCGCGTGCAGGAAATCGAGACATATACGCCGACCCCGGAGGAAGCCGCCCGCCGCCGCAAGCGCTCCATCGCCATTGCGGTGATCCTGCTGGCGCTGATGCTGCTGGTGTTCGTCACAACCATTGTCCGCCTCGGTGGCGGACCAGCGGGAGGCTGAGTCATGACCGTGCAAGCCGGCGGCAACAAGAACCTGAAGGTGGCCACCATCGTGGCGTCGGTTGCCATGGGAATGGTGGGCGTCGCCTATGCGGCGGTACCGCTATATGACCTGTTCTGCCGTGTCACCGGCTTTGGCGGCACCACCCAGCGGTCCGCCGCCGCGCCGGAAACCGTTCTTGACCGCAAGATCACCATTGCCTTCGACGCCAACGTCAATGCCGCGCTCGGTTGGGAGTTCAAGCCGGTGCAAGGCCATCAGACCGTGCGTATCGGCGAGCAGGCGCTGGCCTTCTATCACGCCACCAATGTCGGCGCCGCTCCCGTTACCGGTACGGCGACGTTCAACGTCAGCCCGCCGCAAGCCGGGCAGTACTTCTCGAAGATCCAGTGCTTCTGTTTCACCGAGCAGTTGCTGCAACCCGGCCAGTCCGTCGACATGCCGGTGACCTATTACGTCGATCCGGAGATCGTCAACGACCCGGACCTGAAGAATCTGCAAACAATTACCCTGTCGTATACCTTCTTCAAGGCCGATACCGACACGGTACAGACCTCGTCGGTGTCCGGCGGGGCTGGCAAGGATACTGTGAATTGAGCATTGTCCGGACAATAACAACAATCCGGGCCCACCAGAGCAACAGCCGTTCGTGTTGAACGGCTAAAGGTGCTCTGGCACTTTTAGATCGAGCATCTTTATCCGATCAGATGTTGAAATCTGATCGGATGATGCTCTAGCGCGGGAGAAGAGGGCTATGGCAGACAGCCACGCTAAAAATCACGACTATCACCTGGTAGACCCCAGTCCTTGGCCGCTGATCGGATCGATCGGTGCGCTGACCATGGCAATCGGCGCCGTGCACTGGATGCACGCCGGCAAGGCCTGGGCAGTGTCCTGGCTGTTCCTGCTTGGAACGGCCATCGTGCTCTACACCATGTTCATGTGGTGGCGCGATGTGGTGAAGGAAAGCCACCAGGGCGACCACACGCCGGTGGTGCAGCTGCACCTGCGCTACGGCATGTTGATGTTCATCGCTTCGGAAGTGATGTTCTTCGTGGCCTGGTTCTGGGCCTTCTTTGAAGCCTCGCTGTATGCCGACTCGGCCATTCAGGCCACCCGTGTTGAGCTGACCCAGGGCATGTGGCCTCCGGCCGGCATCGAGGTGTTCGACCCCTGGCACCTGCCGCTGCTCAACACGCTGATCCTGCTGCTGTCGGGCACCACCGTGACCTGGGCGCACCACGCGCTGATCAACAATGACCGCAATGGCCTGAAGTGGGGCCTTATCTGCACCGTCGCGCTTGGCGCGCTGTTCTCGGTCATCCAGGCTTATGAGTATTCGGTGGCGCCGTTCGCGTTCAAGATGGAGAACGGCGGCAACATCTATAGCTCGACCTTCTTCATGGCGACCGGCTTCCACGGCTTCCACGTGCTGATCGGCACGATCTTCCTGATCGTCTGCCTGTTCCGCGCGCTGGCTGGCCACTTCACGCCGCAGCGCCACTTCGGCTTCGAGGCCGCCGCGTGGTACTGGCACTTCGTCGATGTGGTCTGGCTGTTCCTGTTCGCCTGCATCTATGTGTGGGGTAGCGTCGGGGCCACGATCGCCCAGCACTGACGCGCAGTCTGCCGTCAGTCCACAACATCGCGGGGCCGCGCGGGAGCAATCCTCCCGTGCGGCTCTTTTGCAAACCGGAGCTGAAAGACCGCAAACGTGACCAGCACCACGCCGTATTATCCGCCGCAACCCGCCCTGAGCACCGGCCTCGGTGGCCGTTGTCCGCGTTGTGGCCAGGGCAAGCTGTTCGATGGCTATCTCACGGTAGCGCCGAGGTGCAACCGTTGCGGCCTCGAGTTCTCCTTCGCCGATGCCGGCGATGGCGCCGCCTGGTTCGTGATGCTGATTGCCGGAACCCTTGCGGTCGCGGGCGTGCTGTTCGTGGAGCTGACCTGGCAACCGCCGTACTGGGTTCATGCGATTGTCGCCATCCCGCTCGCAGTGGTCCTGCCGCTGGCCATGCTGCGCCCCGTTAAGGGCGTGATGATCAACCGCCAGTACCAGACAAGGGCCGAAGAGGGCCGCATGCACGGTGAGTGAGGTCAGTTCAGTGTCCACCGCCAGGCCACGGTCGAACCGCGCCGTCATCATCACCACGGTGATCTGCGTGGCCCTGCTGCTGGCGCTCGGCACCTGGCAGGTATTCCGGCTGCAATGGAAGCAACAGCTGATCGGGGCGCGCGAAGCTGCGCTCACCGCCAACCCGGTGACCATGGCCGATGTCGAGGCCGGCATCGAACACGGCTATGATGTCGACTTCCTCAAGGTTCGCATGACTGGTGAATACCGTCATGACGCCACCCGTTATGTTTACCGCCCGCGTGGCCAGCGCGCCGGCGTCCAGGTCATCACCCCGTTTATCGATCGTACCGGCTTTGTGGTGCTTGTAGACCGCGGGTTCATCGACCAGGCCCGCATGGGTTCGACCGAAGGCCTTCGGTTGCCTGAAGGCGAGATCACCATCACCGGCATTACCCGCAGCCGGGCAGGTGACCGGAACCTGTTCTCGCCCGAACCCGACCTTGCCCGAAATGTCTGGTACTGGTACGACCTGCCCGCCATTGCCCGCTCGCTGCCGGAGGACGTGTCGGCCGATGTCGGTGGCCAGCCGCCGATCACTGCTTCGGTGTTCGTGCAGGTAGAGCCGGGCGCCGAGCCCGGTGAGGAGAAATCACCGGAACCGGAAGACTTGAAGGTTGAATTGCCCAACAATCATCTGCAATACGCATTGACCTGGTATTCTCTGGCGCTGGTGCTGATGGTGATGAGCTGGCTGTTCATCCGCCGCAGGCGGCGCGAAAGCGGAACCGGCGGCAGCCGGGCATGAAGGAATGAAGTACATCTCGACCAGGGGCGTCGCCCCATCGCTCGGCTTCGTGGACGTGTTGCTGGCAGGCCTCGCCAGTGATGGCGGCCTGTACGTGCCGGAGCATTGGCCGGCCTTCAGCAAGGACGAATTGCGCGGCCTTCGGGGCAAGTCCTATGCCGACGTGGCGTTTACCGTGCTCAAGCCGTTCGTCGGCGGCGAGATCGCCGATGCTGACCTGAAGGCGATGATCGACGCCGCCTATGCAAGCTTCGCCCACAAGGCCGTGGTGCCGCTCAAGCAGCTCGATGCCAACCAGTGGCTGATGGAGCTGTTCCACGGCCCAACGCTGGCCTTCAAGGACGTCGCCATGCAACTGCTGGCCCGTCTGATGGACCACGCGCTGGCGCAATCCGGCCGCCGCGCCACCATCGTCGGGGCCACCTCCGGCGACACCGGCGGGGCCGCAATCGAGGCGTTTGCCAACTCCACCCGCACCGACGTGTTCATCCTGCACCCGCATGGCCGCGTGTCGGACGTGCAGCGCCGCCAGATGACCACGGTCGGCAAGGCGAACGTTCACAACATCGCGCTCGAAGGCACCTTCGATGACGCCCAGGCGCACGTGAAGGCGATGTTCGCTGACGCGGCTTTCCGCGACCGGGTGCTGCTGTCGGGCGTCAATTCGATCAACTGGGCCCGCATCATGGCCCAGACCGTCTACTACTTCACCTCCGCCCTGTCGCTCGGCGCGCCGGACCGGCCGGTCAGCTTCTGCGTGCCGACCGGCAATTTCGGCGACATCTTCGCCGGCCAGGTGGCGCGCCACATGGGTCTGCCGGTGGCGGAACTGGTCATCGCCACCAACGTCAACGACATTCTCCATCGCACCCTTGAAACCGGCCGTTACGAAGTGCTGGGCGTGGCCCCCACCCACAGCCCGTCGATGGACATCCAGGTGTCGAGCAATTTCGAGCGGCTGCTGTTCGAAGCCGCCGGCAAGGATGCGGGCGAAGTCCGCCGCCTGATGGACGGGTTGAAGCAATCGGGTTCGTTCACCCTGCCTGAGGCCATGCTCGGATACATCCGCAAGGGCTTCTCGTCCGGCCGGACCGACGAGGCTGAAACCGCCGCAACGATCAGCCGGACGCTGGCCGAAACCGGCGAACTGCTCGACCCGCATACCGCGGTGGGCTATGCGGTGGCCCGCCGGCGCGCATCGTGCCGATGCCCCGATGGTGACGCTGGCGACGGCCCACCCGGCCAAGTTCCCGGATGCGGTCGAGGCGGCCAGTGGCGTCCGTCCGCAATTGCCGCTGCGGCTGGGTGACCTGATGGAGCGCAAGGAAGTGTTCGACGTGCTGCCCAACGACCTCGGCAAGGTGAAGGACTATATCGGATCCCGCACCCGCGCAGGCAACGCTGCATGAGCGTTTCCGTTACACGGCTGGACAGTGGCCTGACTGTCATCTCGCACAACATGCCCCACGTCGAGACAGTGGCGCTTGGCGTATGGGCAGGGGCTGGTTCGCGCGACGAGGCGGCAGCAGAAAACGGCCTTGCCCACCTGCTCGAACATATGGCTTTCAAGGGAACGCCGACCCGCTCTGCGTTTGACATCGCCGCCGAAATCGAGGCCGCGGGTGGCGACATGAACGCTTCCACGTCCATGGAGAAGACCGCCTATTATGCCCGAGTGCTGCGTGACGACTGGCAACTGGCACTTGACGTGATGAGCGACATCGTGATGCGGCCGCTGTTCCAGCCGGATGACCTGTCGCTGGAGAAGGGCGTCATCCTGCAGGAGATCGCTGCCGCCCAGGACACGCCTGACGATCTGGTCTTTGACCTTGTCGCAGGCGCAGGCCTGGCCGGATCATCCGCTGGGCCGCGATATTCTCGGCACGCCCGATACGGTGAAGTCGTTCAGCGAAGACCACCTGCGCGCCTATCGACGGCGCCATTACACCGCCGGACGCATGGTGGTGGCCGCTGCCGGTCATATCGAACATTCCGCCCTGGTTGACGCCGCAGCCCGCAGCCTGGAAGGCTTGCCGGCCGGCGACGGCCCGCAGCGCACCGCGCCAGCGTTCAAGGGTGGCAGCCTCATCAAGCGCCGCCCGCTCGACCAGGTTCACCAGGTGCTGGCGTTTCCCACCATCGGCTACCACGACGATGACATTTATGGCGTCCACCTGATGGCCAGCATTCTCGGCGGCGGCATGTCCTCCCGCCTGTTCCAGGAAGTGCGTGAGCGCCGTGGCCTGTGCTACTCGACGTTTGCCTATGTTGGGGCCTATGCCGATGCCGGTCTCGTGCAGGTCTACGCTGCGACCGCACCGGACTCGGCTGCCGAGTTCGCGCGAGTGGCCGCTGATATCCTGCAGTCACTGGCCGTTTCCGTCAGCGATGACGAACTTCGCCGCGCCCGCGCCCAGTTGAAGGCATCGCTGGTGATGAGCCTTGAAAGCCCATCGGCGCGTGCTGACCAGATTGCCCGCCAGTATCTCACCTATGGCCGGGTGCCGGCTGTTTCCGATATATTGGCCAGTGTAGACGCAGTAACGGTCGCCGATATTGCGCGCCTGGCTGACGCAACCTTTACCGGTCGGGGGCTGGCCCACGCTGCGGTCGGTGCGACGAACAAGCTTGCCAGGTCTGGCGACATTGCTGCAAGGTTTGTTCATTAGTCCGCTTTCGGCTTGGCCGCCACGGACGGCAAGGAGGCCGGCATGGCCTTTCTGAGGAGTTACGCGTATCTCGATGCCGAGCCCGTGCTGCACTGCGGGCGGGTCATGCTGCGCGCGCCTGCGATGGCCGATTATGCCGCCTGGGCGCAGCTTCGCTCCACCAGCCGCGCATTTCTTGAGCCGTGGGAGCCGACCTGGCCGCGCGACGACCTGACCCGCTCGGCATTCCGCCAGCGCGTTCGCCGCTATAACCGCGACATGCGCGACGACTATGCCTATGCGTTCTTCATTTTTTGCCGCTCGAGCGGTGAACTGGTGGGCGGTCTTACCCTGTCGAACGTGCGCCGCGGCGTGGCCCAGGCGGCCTCCGTGGGCTACTGGACAGGACTGCCGTTCGCCCGGCAGGGATACATGACGGATGCCTTGACCGGCGCGGTCTCGTTCGCCTTCGACAGTCTGCGCCTGCATCGGGTCGAAGCGGCGTGTCTGCCGGAGAACCAGGCTTCGCGCCGGCTGCTGATGCGGGTAGGCTTCAGCGAGGAAGGCTATGCCCGCCAGTACCTGAAGATCAATGGCCGATGGCAGGATCACCTGCTGTTTGCGCTGCTGGACAATGACCCGCCGGGCCACCTGAGCCGGGCGGGCCTTGGCAATACCGGTGGATAGTCTGCATCCGCCGCAAGCTTGCACTTTGTTCACGGTGCCCGGACGGATAGTTTCTTGGCGTTGAGTAAAACAGGCCAGGAGGTGATGGTCATTCCATCTCGCACGAGCATCGTTATCGTCATCGCAACCATCCTGGCTTTGTTCCTCGACCGGGGTGTCGCCTGCGCTGGCGCAGGGCGCGGACAAGCTGGTGCAGGCCAATTTCACCTCAAGTTACATCGATCTGGTGCCGTATCTCGGCGCTGTCGAGGCTGATCGTCCGGAGGTTTCGGTGCAGGTGCCGTCTGTCACCTCCGGCGCTACCGAAACAATGGTGCTGCAGGCGATCGGAAAGGGACTCCACCCACCGGTGGGCCATCTTCACCATCTACAATCCCGAAGTACGCCCGGTGGAGGTTGTTGCCGATGCGGCGCGCCAGTCTTTTCCGGGTTCGGGTGTATCCAGGCCATCGCACCTGAGCAGCCGGGTTGCCGCCGCCAGTTCCTCGGACAGCACCGAACCGCGTCGGCTCGCCATCCCGGAGCGGGATGCCTTCGCGATCACTGTGCCACCAAGATCGTCGATGACCGTGGCGCTGGAACTGTCCGAACTGGGCGTCAACGGCATGCGGCTGTGGCAGCGTCCGGCTTTCGACGCCAATGTCCTTCGGCAGTCGCTTTATCGCGGCCTGGTGCTTGGCATGTCGATACTGGCGGTGCTGGTCATCACCTGCCTGGTCGTGCTGTCGCCGCAGATCCTGTTTCCGCTGTCGGCAATGTTTGCATGGTCGGCTGTTGCCTTCATCGCCCTGGAAACCGGCCTGCTGCAGCCGGTCTTGCGCACCTTGCTGCCAGTGACGGTGCCGGGTGAGGAAGTGCTGAGCGCCGTCGTGGAGGCCCTGATGGCGGCAGGCGTGCTGTTCATGGGCGTTACCATCATGCGCACCAGGCGCCAGATGCCCGCCCTGTCCGCCATCCTGGTAGCCGCTGGCGGCGGTTGTCTGGGTCTTGCCGGATATTCGGTTCTCGAACCGGTGCTGGTCAAGCAGCTTGTCCGGCCAGCTTTTGCGGCTGCGGTGGCGACCGTCATCCTGACCGCGGTGGCGCTGGTTTCGCGCGGCGGGGTCCGCGCCCGCTCATCGTCTGCTGGTCTGGGTGATGCTCGGTCTGTGGACGGCGGCCGCGGGCTATATCGCCTCCGCCCGGCCGCCAAGCGAGATGGCCTCGCCGGTGCTGGTTGGCGGGCTGGCCCTTGTATTGGTGACGCTGGCTTTCGTGCTGACCTATTTCGCCTTTTCCAACGTACTGAACCCGGAACTGGACGCGATCGAGGCCGACCGCAACGCGCTGGCGCTGGCCAGCGGCGAACAGGTCGTCTGGGATTATCAGCCCGGCGACAATTCGTTTCACGTCGGTGGCCAGCTTGCAGCCTTGCTTGGCTATGAGCCGGACCTGTTGCACGAGGCGTCGTTGCAGGACTGGGCCGACCTGCTGCACCCCAATGACTTGCAGGTCTTCAACGCGGTGCTGCAGACCGCCAGTTCGCGCCCCAACCAGCGCTTCGACCAGCAGCTGCGCCTGCGTCATGCAGATGGCCGCTATCGCTGGTATCAGCTGAAGGGCCGGTCGCTGGCAAATGCCTCGGAGACCGGCTTGCGTCTGACCGGCGTACTGTCCGATGCCTCGCAGGAGCGGCAATCACAAGAGCGGATGCTGTCGGACGCGATCTACGACGTCATCACCGGACTGCCGAATTATGCGCTCTATACCGACCGCCTCAACCGCGCGGTGAGCCGTGTTGCCGCTACGCCGGGCCAGCGGCTGGCGGTGATGATCATTGATATCGACAGGTTCAGGATGGTCAACAACCGGCTCGGCCAGGAGATTGGCGACAGTCTGCTGAAGAGCATCGCCCGGCGTCTGGAAGCTTTGCTGCCGGAAACGTCGAGCCTCGCCCGGCTGCCCGGCGACCAGTTCGCCCTGATCCATGAAATGGCTGACGGTCACGATCAGGCCGATCGCGAGGAACTGATCGTCTTCGTGGACAAGGTGCGCCACGCCGTATCGAGTCCTATCCGGGTGCCGCCCAACGAGATCTATCTCACATGCTGCATGGGTGTTGCCGAGTGGGATCCGCAGATAGAGTCGCCGCTGAGCCTGCACCAGTATGCAGAGGTGGCGCTGTTCGACGCCAAGAAGCGCGGCAAGGACCGGGTGTCGTTCTACCGGCCGGGCATGCATGCGGCATCTGACGGGCAAGGCAGCCTGACCGTGGAAGACCTGCAGCACGCCCTCGAAGAGCATCGCTTCGAGATTGTCTACCAGCCCATCATGCGCATGGCTGACCGCCAGCTGGCAGGGTTCGAGGCGCTGGTGCGTTTGCGCCGGCGCGATGGCGCGGTGCTGGAACCGGCAAGCTTCGTTCCGCTGGCCGAACGTTGCGGCCTGATCGGCGATATCGGTGCGCACGTGCTGTCCGAGGCGGCACGCCAGCTGGGCATCTGGCAGCGCATGTTCACCCCCGCCGTGCCGGTGTTCGTGGCGGTGAACGTGTCCTCCGCGCAACTGGCGGGGCCGCAACTGCTGCATCTCGCCCGCACCATACTGGCTCGCGAGGAACTGGTGCCCGGTACCCTGAAGCTCGAACTGACTGAAACCATGGTCATGGAGAACCCGGAACTTTCGCTGCAGGTGCTGGAGCGGCTGAAGGCGCTGGGCATCGGCTTGTCGTGCGACGACTTCGGCACCGGATATTCCTCGCTGTCCTATTTGCGCCGCCTGCCGTTCGATACGCTCAAGGTGGAACGCTCCTTCCTGCTGGCCGGCCTTGAGGACGAGCGGGGCTCGGTGGTGCTGGACGCCATCATCCTGCTCGCCCATGATCTCGGCCTGCAGGTGGTGTGCGAGGGCGTCGAGACCGAAGCGCAGATGCAGCACCTCGCGACGCTCGAATGCGATCTGGTGCAGGGTTTCCTGATCGGCGAACCGATCGATGCCCAACAGGTGCAGGAAGCGCTTGGCGCGCCATCGCGCGACCCGGCGGAAAGCGAGCACGGAATTGCCGCGCTGTGGCGCCGCCTCACCCGCAAGCAACCTCAGGTGGCCCCGCCACCGCCGCCCGTGCCGGTCGAGCCGGAACCGGAAGAAGAGCAGCTTGCGCCGTGGTCTCCCTACGATTTCCACCCGGCGCCCTGGGCGCCTCGCCTCAAGGAGCCGCCTCGCCTCAAGGAGGCACCCGAACAGGAGCCGCTGCGCCTGAAGCACGCGCCAAAGCCAGAGCCGCCACGTTTCACGCAGGCACCGCAGGAGGCGCCGCTCCAGTTGCCCAGAGCCGGATGCAACCGAGCGCGAACCGGAGTTGCCGCCTCAGCTCGAACCGGAACCGGAAACCGATGCATCTTCTGTGCAAGTCGCTGTTCCGGCCGACATCGAGACGGTCAGGCGGCAGGTGCGCGAGGCGCTTGCGGATGAGGACGAACCGTCCACCAATCAGGTCGGTGCTGACACGGCGGACAAGACTGAAGAGCCCGAGGTGACAAAGCCTGCCACGAAGAAACCGGCCCGCAAGCGCCGCCGCCGCGCCAGCAAGAAGAAGGCAGTCAGCGCCCAGCCTTCTGGCCAGGCAAAGGCTTGATGGTTTTGCGCCGGTCAGGCGTTGCCGAAATGACCGCCGGACAGCATGTCCTCGTTGATGCCGATCCGCGCGAGGGCGGCCGGGTACTTCGCCTCGAGGTCCTGCCCAAAGATCAGTTCGTCATCCGCGTCGCAGGTGAGCCAGCCGTTCTGGCGGATCTCGCTTTCAAGCTGACCAGGTCCCCAGCCCGTATAGCCCAGCGCCAGCAGGCTGAGCCTCGGCCCCCGCCCGCTGGCTATGGCGCGCAGCACGTCGAGCGTGGCCGTCAGGCCGACCCGCTTGTCGACGCTCAAGGTCGCCTCGTCCGAGAAATAATCCTTCGAGTGCAGTACGAAGCCGCGGCTTGTTTCCACCGGTCCGCCCTGCATGACCCTGGTTGAGGCGATGTCTTCCGGCAAGCGGATCGCATCGTCGCCGGCGGCAAGGTCGAGCCGGTCCAGCAGGCTGCCCAGCGACAGGCTTTCGATTTCGTGGTTGACGATCAGCCCCATGGCGCCGTCGGCCGAGTGGGCGCAGACATAGATGACCGCCCGCTCGAAGCGCTCGTCGCCTATGCCAGGCATTGCGATCAGCATTTTTCCGTCGAGGTAAGGATGCGCCATCTCTTCTGGCCTGTTGTGCGGTCAGACCATCATCCGATCGAAACGAACGGCTGTTGCTCCAGTTCAAAACTGACCGCAGGATAACACTTCGTGCCGGTTTACTGCAAACTGCAGCATGTTGCGCCGCCGCTGCTCCCGGCGATGTGATGCAAGGTGACTGCATGTTTACGGCCTGCCTGCTATAAAGGGCCATGATCAGATCCATTCGCCTCTTCGTCGCCCTTAGTTGTTCCGTGCTGGCCGTGCTGGCGGGGCTGGCAGGTGGCGTGCTTGCGCAAGCGGTGCCCCGCGAAGTGAAGGGTGAGTTCTCTGCCGTTCGCCTGCTCAATGCCGGCCCGGTGGATGGGGCCTGGCAAGCCGGCATTCATGTCACCTTGCAGCCTGGCTGGAAGACCTACTGGCGTGTGCCGGGCGAGTCTGGCGTGCCGCCGCAGTTCGACTGGTCCGCGTCCGGCAATGTCACCGATGTATCAGTGGACATGCCGGTGCCGCTGCGCTTCAGCGACGGCAATGGCGACGGTATCGGCTACAAGACCGAGGTGATCTTTCCGGTGACCGTAAGCCCCGCCAACCCGGAACAGCCGGTACGGCTCGACCTGAAGATGTTCTACGCCGTATGCAATGACATCTGCGTGCCGGTGCAGGCTGAACTGGGCCTCGAACTGTCGGCCGATAGCGTGTCCGCGGCTGATCGCTTCCGTCTCAAGCTCGCCGCCAACGACCTGCCGAAACCTGCCGCCGGTCAGCCCGTCATCGTCCGCGCCATGCGGCTGGCGGAAACCGCTGACGGTGAGCCGGCGCTGGAAGTCAGCATTTCCGGGCTGCCGTCGCCGGCGAAGGCCGACATCTTTGCCGAAAGCGGCACGACCGCCTATTTCCGCAAGCCGGAACTGGTGTCGGTCGCCGATGGTCAGGCGACCTACCGGTTGATGGTCGATGGCCTTCAAGGTCCGGACGCGCTGCGCGGGCAGCCGGTACGCCTGACCATCGCGGCTGGTGGAACCAATATTGCCCATGAAGGCTTGGTGCAGTAGAGGAAGGCAGACAGCCCGCTACGCCAGTACGGGTCCTTCAACTCCTGCGTTTTCACCAATGCATCAGAAAGGCTAACCAAATGACCATTTCCGTGGGCGACAAGCTCCCCGAAGCCACCTTCAACGTGATGACCGCCGAGGGACCCGGCCAGATGACCACGTCCGAACTGTTTGATGGCCGCAAGGTCGTGCTGTTCGCCGTGCCCGGCGCCTTCACCCCGACCTGCCACATGAAGCACCTGCCCGGCTTCATCAGCCATGCGGGCGATCTCAAGGCCAAGGGCGTGGACACCATTGCCTGCGTTTCGGTCAACGACGTGTTCGTGATGAACGCCTGGGCCGAACAGTCCGGCGCGAAAGACAAGATCACCTTCCTCGCCGATGGCAGCGCCAATTTTACCAAGGCCATCGGCATGGACCTCGATGCGTCGGGTTTCGGCATGGGCATTCGCTCCAAGCGCTATGCCATGCTGGTCGATGACGGCGTGGTCAAGCTGATCAACGAGGAAGAGGCGCCCGGCAAGGCGGAAGTGTCCAGCGCCGAGACCATTCTCGCCGCTCTCTGTGCCGTCTGATGCGTGCGCAGTCCTAATCGCATGTGTGAGCCGCAGTACCGGAGAACCGGTGCTGCGGCTTTTCATTTGCGCTTGTAGGGCGCCATGCCTTCGCGCGCCAGTTCGTCGGCGCGTTCATTCTCCGGGTGCCCGGCATGACCCTTGACCCAGTGCCAGTCCACCTTGTGCCGCTGCAGCGCCTGTTCCAGCGCCTGCCACAGTTCGGCGTTCTTCACCGGCTTCTTGCCGGCTGTGCGCCAGCCATTGCGCCGCCAGCCGTGGATCCACTTGGTGATGCCGTCGCGCACATAGACCGAGTCGGTATAAAGCTCCACCGCACATGGCCGCTTCAGCGCGTTGAGCGCCTCGATGGCGGCAGTGAGCTCCATGCGGTTGTTGGTGGTCGCGCCCTCGCCGCCGCTGAGTTCCTTGCGGTGCTCGCCCGAAATCAGGATCGCGCCCCAGCCGCCCGGTCCGGGATTGCCGGAACAGGCGCCGTCGGTATAGATGGTGACATCTGACAAGGAGCTGGCTGCTGGCTTACTCGGCCGCCGTCGTGCCGCGCACCGGTGCGCCCGGCTCGCCTTCTCGGCGCAGCTGGCGGGGCAGCTTGAACTCGACGTTCTCGTCCTTGGTCTTGATGGTTTCGACCGTCACGTTGTAGCGGGCGCGGAACGCATCCACCACTTCATTGACCAGCACTTCCGGCGCCGAGGCTCCGGCGGTGACGCCCAGCGTCTTCACGCCTGCCATGGCGTCCCAGTCGATTTCAGAGGCACGCTGCACCAGCATCGACTGCTTCGAGCCGGCGGTCTTCGCCACCTCGACCAGGCGCTGCGAGTTGGATGAGTTGGGCGCGCCGACCACCAGCACCATGTCGCAATGCGGCGCCACCGACTTTACCGACTCCTGCCGGTTGGTGGTCGCGTAGCAGATGTCTTCCTTGTGCGGCCCGTGGATGTTGGGGAACTTTTTCTCCAAGCGCCTCGATGATGCCCTTGGTGTCATCCACCGACAGCGTTGTCTGGGTGATGTAGGCAAGCTTGTCCGGATCGCGCGGCTCGAACTTCGCCACGTCTTCCTCGTCCTCGACCAGCGAGATGGCGCCTTCCGGCAACTGGCCCATGGTGCCGATCACCTCGGGGTGGCCGGCATGGCCGATCAGCACGATTTCGTAGCCGTCCTGGTGATGGCGCGAGGCTTCCATGTGCACCTTGGACACCAGCGGGCAGGTGGCGTCGAGATAGAACAGGTTGCGGCTCTTGGCGGCTGCCGGAACCGACTTCGGCACGCCGTGGGCGGAGAAGATCACCGGGCGGTCGCCATCCGGCACCTCGTCCAGCTCTTCCACGAAGATTGCGCCCTTCTGCTTGAGGTCTTCCACCACGTACTTGTTGTGCACGATCTCGTGGCGCACATAGACCGGTTTGCCGTGCAACTCCAGCGCACGCTCGACGATGTCGATGGCGCGCACAACGCCGGCGCAGAAACCGCGCGGGGCAGCAAGGAAGATCTTGAGGTCGGGAAGCTGTTCAGACATCGGTGTCCTGCTCCGTAGCTTGCGCTCGCGCGTCTTGGCTCATTCGGGTTCTGACAGGTACATGGTTGAACTCGGGGGGCCTTGTCAAGTTGCCGACATGCCGCGCCCGCCATGTCACCCGCTGCATCGGGGAAAACGAAAACCCCGCCGCATCAGGCCGATGCGCCGGGGATTGATTATGGTTGTGCCGCTTGGCCGGGCGTTCGGCGTCAGTTCAACTGCTTCTTCAGCCCGGCGATGGTGTTATCGACAAGACCGGCGGCCTTGGCGCCCTTGACCTCGGAGCCGATGATCCGGGCAGCAGCCTCGATGGCCAGGTCGGATGCGGCTGCGCGCACGTCCTTGATCGCGGCAGCTTCTGCCTGGGCGATCTTCTGTTCGGCAAGCTTCGTGCGGCGTTCGATCTGCTCTGCCATCTTCTTGCGCGATTCCTCGCCATAGATTTCGGCTTCGCGCTTGGCCTGCTCCACGATGGCGCGGGCCTCGTTCTCTGCTTCCACCTTCTTGCGCTGGTATTCGGCAAGCAGCTCCTGTGCTTCCTCGCGCAACCGGCGGGCGTCATCAAGGTCTGCCTTGATGGTCTCGGCGCGGGCATCCAGCTTGGAGCCGAGCAACCCCGGCACCTTGGCGTAGAGCAGGATGCCGAAGAACAGCACCAGCGCGATAAGTGCCCAGAATGTTGCGTCCATGTCCGTCGCGCCTCCCTATCGGCCTGTGGATGAGATGGCCGCCTTTATGGCGGCAGCGGACGGCTTGGAACCGGTCAGTTCGTTCACCACGTCTTCGACCAGCTGGCCGGCGATGCCTTCGACCTCGCCCATCGCCTTGTCCCGGGTAGAGGCGATCTGCTTCTCGGCCTTGGCCAGCTTTTCAGCCAGTGCCGCATCCACCTTGGACTGTTCGGCGTCGAGCTCGGACAATACCTTCGCCCGGTTTTCCTGGGCGATGGCGTTGGCCTTCGCCCGGGCGTCGGCAAGCGCGGCGTCATAGGCGTCCGATGCCTTGCGGGCGTCGTCGTTGAGCTGTTCGGCGTGCGCCAGGTCGGCAGCTATGCGGCTTTGCCGGGTTTCGATGGCGTTGGATATCTTCGGCAGCAGCACCTTCGACAGCAGCAGGTAGAGTGCGCCGAAGGTTATCGCCAGCCACAGCAGCTGGGACGGGTAGGTCGACGTGTCCAGCTGCGGCAGGGTGCCGCCGCCGTGGGCATCGCCCGGAACTTCGGTATGGGATGTGGTTTCGCTGGCCATGGCGTCCATCAGTTAATGTTGTTTGCCGGCTCGAACCGTCACGCCGGCAGCAAGGAACGGGCCGGGAAACAGGATAAGCGGCAAGGCATTGAGTGCCCGCCGCATCCCTCGCCCGCATGGCCGGCGCGGTCTGCGCGAGCCATGCGGTGTTTCCGACCAACTGCCGTCAGATCAGGTGAACAGCAGCAGCAGGGCCACGACGAGCGAGAAGATGCCGAGACCTTCCGCGAGGGCCGCGCCGATCAGCGCGTTGGTAAACTGGGCGCTGGCTGCCGACGGGTTGCGCAGCGAACCGGCCAGGTAGTTGCCGAAAATGTGGCCCACGCCGATACCGGCGCCGCCCATGCCAATGCATGCAATGCCTGCACCGATAAGCTTGGCTGCATCCGCTTCCATGATAATTCTCCTTGAGGTTGGTCGGATTGGTCAAAGGGTTGAAGGGTAGAACCCGCCCCGGCCCGGATCAGTGACCCGGGTGAAGCGCGTCGTTCAGGTAAACACAGGTCAGGATGGCGAACACGAAGGCCTGCAGGAATGCCACCAGGAATTCAAAGGCGGTGAGGGCCACGCCCATCGCCAGCGGGAACAACGCCCCGATGATGCCGCCGATGCCCAGCGCACCGAGGCTCACCACGAAGCCGGTGAACACTTTCAGCACGATGTGGCCGGCCATCATGTTGCCGAACAGGCGCAGCGACAGCGACACCGGGCGCGACAGGAACGAGATGATCTCGATCAGCGAGATGAACGGCAGGATGGCAATCGGTACGCCCGACGGCACAAACAGCTTGAAGAAGTGCAGGCCGTGCTTGGCCAGGCCCACCACTACCACCATGGCGATGATGAAGACGGCCAGCGCCGCGGTCACCGCCACGTGGCTGGTCACCGTGAAGAAATACGGGAACATGCCGAGCAGGTTGCACATCAGCACGAACGAGAACACCGTGAACACGAACGGGAAGAATTTCATGCCGTCCGAGCCCATGGTCTGGCGCACCATGTTGGCGATGAACTCGTACCACAACTCGCCGACCGACTGCATCCGCGACGGCACGAGCGAGGCCGAGCGCGAGGCGGCAAACAGGATCGCCGACACCGTGCCGGCGGCCGCAACCATGAACAGCGACGAGTTGGTGAAGCTGAAGTCCATGCCGCCGACGCTGAACATGTCGACGATCGGCTTGATCTGGAACTGGCTTAGCGGATCGTTGGCCACGATCTAATCCCTCTTGCGCAGCAGCCCCTGAAAGGGCTGGTCATTCAGTCTGTTGGCCCGTCAGGGCCGTCGTTCAGTCTCTCGCCCGCCTTGGGAACCCTGCCGGCGGTTCGCGCCATGTTCAGGATGCCCGCCGCAAAACCTGCCAGCAGCAGGGTGATCAACCCGAAGGGCAAGGTGCCCAGCAGCCGGTCGATCAGGTAACCAAGGCCGCCGCCCACCAGGACTGCTGCCACAAACTCGCTGCCAAGCCTGAATGCCGACCCCCAGGTGTTGCCGATGGCGGCCGTGCGCCGTCCGGTCTGGCCCTGGGCGGCCTCGGCTTCCTTGCGTTCAGCAGCGATGCGCGCCGAAATCTCTGAAAACCGCTTGTCTGGCCCTGCAGTTACGCGTTCCGAACCGGTCTTTTCGCCGCCCTGTTGCTTGCCGTGGTCTGCCATGATCATGCCTCCATCATCCGGTGCACGCTCCGGCAGGTCAAATCCGGCACCGCAAACAGCCACGCTGCCCGCCCGTAGAACCCGCTTAATTCGGGCCGGAAATTAGAGACAGGGCGATATCGTGTCAAGCTGCGAGTTGGATAGTTAAGCCTATGGTATAATTGAAGTTTTCGATTGCGCACGGACGTGCGGCAATTCGCCTGCCAGAGCTGCGGGCACGATTTCGCCGGATTTGGGGTTGAACCGCAGGTTTTCCATCCGTCACCAGGACGCTCGGCAGGCAGATCGTTCACTCAATTGTTATGCGAGTTTCATTGAAACACCGGCCGGTATGTGGCTGTTGGAAGCGCCATGAAGGCATATTTCATCCGATTCCTCGTCGTGGTGATGTTTGCGGGCTCGCTGCTGTCGCCGCTCAAGGGCGTCAGTTTTGCGGGTCCGTCGCTCGCGCCCGGCCGTGGCGGCTGCGGACGCGGCCGCCGTGGCTGTTCACGTTCCTGCAGAAGACGGTTTTGTGCTCGTACCATCGGCGGTGCCGTGCCTTGTCGCAATCGCCGCGACAGCCGTCGAGTGTCAGAACGCCAGTTCCGGCAGCGCGGAACCGATCCCGGCACCGGCAGGCCTGCTGACTGGCGTTGAGGTCAATCCGTCGCACGGACCGCCAATTTCTGCCTGACCTGCCGGAAGCAAACGGCTCCCTGCAGCGGGAGCGTCCCGATATTGGACAGATCAGGACATCAGCAATGAACGACCATGACAGCCGCGCCACTGGCGCGATGATGCCGTCGCGACAGTCCGCCCGGACCGCCGCAAGATGATCTGGCCGGCCTGCTGGCCTTGCCGGCCGCCGGCTGGGCGGCAGACGCCAGCGCCCAGACCGTCAACCGCAACTTCAACTTGGCGCCCCAGCAGCCGGCCGCGCGCGTCCCTGCGCCGCGCAGACGGGAAGCAACGCGACCAGCCGCGCCAGCGGGACCGCGGCTGCCGGACATCTACGGCGCCTTGCCCGCTGAGCAGTTCCCGGTTCCTGCCGTCGGACGTGGCGTGCTGGCAGAGCAGTTCTGGCGGACAGAGGTGGATGATCCCACCGGTGAGGCGCCGGGCACGGTGGTGGTGGATACCCCCGCCCATTATCTCTACCTGGTGCTGCCCGGCGGCCGGGCCATCCGCTACGGGGTTGGCGTTGGCCGGGCCGGGTTTGAATGGCAGGGCCGGGCCAGCATCGCCTGGAAGCGCAAGTGGCCCACCTGGACGCCGCCAGCCTCGATGATCGACCGCGAACCTCACCTTGAGAAGTACCGCAATGGCATGGAGCCGGGTCTCGACAACCCGCTTGGCGCGCGCGCGCTGTACATTCATGAAAACGGCGTCGATACGCTGTATCGCGTGCACGGCACCAACGAGCCACAGCTCCATCGGCAGGTCTATGTCGTCAGGCTGCATCCGCATGATCAACCAGGATGTCATCCACCTGTACGATCAGGTGCGCACGCCCGCACCGATTCTTGTGCTGCAAGGCAGCACGCCGCTGGTCTGATGACACGCCGAGCGCGGGGCAGGCTGAACAACCGTCAGCTTGCCTCGCGCAGGCCTTCCGCCGTTTCCAGGTCCACCGAGACGAGCTGGCTGACGCCGCGCTCCATCATCGTCACCCCGAACAGCCGGTGCATGCGCGCCATGGTCAGCCCGTGGTGGGTGATGATCAGGAAGCGCGTTTCGGTGCGCTCCAGCATGGCGTCGAGCAGGTTGCAGAACCGCTCGACATTGTGGTCGTCGAGCGGCGCATCCACTTCGTCGAGCACGCAGATCGGCGACGGGTTGGTCATGAACACCGCAAAGATCAGTGCCATGGCGGTCAGCGCCTGCTCGCCGCCGGACAGCAGCGACAGCACCGTCGGCTTCTTGCCGGGCGGGTTGGCGATGAGTTCGAGGCCGGCCTCCAGCGGATCATCGGATTCGATCAGCTTCAGCTCTGCCTTGCCGCCGCCGAACAGCGTTTCGAACAGCGACGAGAAGTTGGCGTTGACCCGGTCGAAGGCTTCCAGCAGCCGGGTGCGGCCTTCGCGGTTGAGGCTCGATATGCCGTGCCGCAGCTTGCCGATGGCCTGCACCAGGTCGTCGCGCTCGGTGATCATGGTCTCGACCTGGGTGGAAATCTCGGTTGCCTCTTCCTCGGCACGCAGGTTCACCGCGCCAAGCCGCTCACGCTGGTCCTTCAGCGAGGCCAGCTTCTGCTCGGCCTCGTCGGCTGGCGGCAGCTTGTCCGCATCGATCCCGGCGCGTGCCGCCACGTCTTCCGGCTTGCATTGCAGCGCCTCGGCAATGCGCTGGCGGGCTTCCTCAACGCGGGCTTCTGCCGCTTCAGACCGGGCGCCGGCGCGGGCGTGTTCCTCGCGGGTACGCACCAGCGCCTCGTTCGCCTCGCGCAGTTCGGCGTCACGGGTCTTCAGCGCGTTTTCCGCTTCGGCCAGCGCGTCAGCCGCCTGCTGGCGCTCCTTGTCGGCCTCGGCTGCCGCGTTCAGCAGCTTGGTGCGGCGCACCTCGAACTGCCTGGGCAGGTCGGCGAGACTGCCAAGTTCGGCGCGCAAGCCTTCAGCCCGCTTTTCCAGTTCGCCGATCTGGCCATTGGCCCGCTCGGCCCGCTGCGTCCACTGCTTCTTCTCGGTTTCGATGGCGGCAAGGCGCTGCGCCCGGGCCTTCGCGTCACGCTCCAGCCCGTCATGGGCGGCGCGCACCTCGGTATAGGCAGCGCGCTGCTGGTCGACGGTGGCGCGCACGCTGCGAAGCTCGTCTTCCACACCCGTCGTATCGGGCAGGCCTGCCTGTTCGGCCTTGACCTTCGACAGCGCCTCGCGCGCTTCGCCAAGCTGCGCCTCGATCCGCCGCGCTGTTTCTTCCAGCACCGAGGCCTGGCGCATGCGCTCGCCCATGACGCGTTCGTGCTCGCTCAGCGCCTTGCGCGCAACCTCGACAGCGGCCGTCGCCTCGCGCCATGCCTGCCGGGTGTTGCGCTCGTCTGCTTCGGCCTGCTTGAGCTCTTCGCGCACCTTCTCCAGTGCGGCGCGCGCCTTTTCGGTTGCGGCAGGAAGCCAGTGCGCTTTCCGCCTGCAGCGCCACCAGCCGGTTGCGCTCGGCCAGCCGCTTGGCGGCAGCGGTGGGCGCATCGGCAGCTGCCGTATAGCCGTCCCAGCGCCACAGGTCGCCTTCCAGCGAAACCAGCCGCTGGCCGGGCTTCAGGTCCGGCTGCAGCCTGGCGCCTTCAGCCTTGCTGACGATCGCAACCATGGTCAATCGCCGCGCCAGCGCCGGCGGCGCCTTGACCACGTCGGAAAGCCGCTTCAGCCCGGCAGGCAGGGCAGGCGCATCGGCCAGTGTCCGGCAGCGCCCGCCAGTGCACCGGTGCGGCTTCATCGGCCGGCGCATCGATGTCATCGCCAAGTGCTGCGCCCAGCGCGGTTTCGTAACCCGCCTCGACCTTCAGCGCGTCGATCAGCGGCGGCCACAGCTCGTCGTCGGCCACATGCAGCAGCTTGGTCAGCGTGCGCACCTCGGTGGTCAGCGCTTCCGATTTGCGCCGCGCCTCGTCATAGGCCTGGTGCGCTTCCGCCTGGCGGGTCCGCACGCTCTGGTGGGCGGTCTCCGCCGCCGTTGCGGCTGTCTCGGCGGCGGCGGCGCGGGCCACGGCGCTGTCGATGTCGCCGCTCAGCGACTGGGTTGCGTCGTCGCCGCCGGTTTCGGCGACGATGGCGGCATGCTTTTCGCGGGTGCGGGCAAGGTCGGCCTCGTCGCGCGCCACCCTCGCCTCGACCTCGGCAATCTGCCGGGCAATGGCATTATGCCGTGCCATCAGGTCCGACAGTTTTGCATTGGCCTCGTCGGCCCTGGCCTGTGCGGCGGCCAGCTTGTCGGCCTCCGCCTGCAGCGCCCTGGCGGCGGCGGCACGGGCATCGCCATCGCCGCGCGTGGCCTCTTCCAGTTGCGCCTGTTCGGCGGCCAGCCGCTTCATCACCCCGTCGGTGTCGCCCAGCAGTTCCTTTTCGCGGGCAAGGTCGCGGTTGATCTGCTCGATGCGGGCCTCGAGGTCGCGGCGCTTGTCCAGCGCCTGCTGTTCCTCGCGCTCCAGCCCTTCGCGCTCCAGCGTCAGCCGCTGCAGCACGGCAGCGCGCACCGCCTCGGTTTCGCGCAGCTTGGGCAGGCCTTCCGCCGCCTGGATCGCGCATACGGGTCATCTCGGACACGGCGCGGGTCTGTTCGCCCAGCACCCGGGTAAACTCGTTGAGCGTGCGGTTTTCCGCTTCCACTGCCGCGCCGGCATCCTTCCAGGCCAGATACAGGCCCGCCGCCTCAAGCCGGCGGATTTCGGCGGACAGCTCCTTGTAGCGGATCGCCTGGCGGGCCTGCCGCTTCAGGCTCTGCAGCTGGTTTTCCAGCTGCGCCAGCACGTCTTCCAGCCGTTCAAGATTGGTTTCGGCCGCCGCGCAGCTTGAGCTCTGCCTCGTGACGGCGGGTATGCAGGCCGGTAATGCCGGCGGCTTCCTCGAGGATGCGCCGGCGCGCCTGCGGCTTGGAGTTGATGATCTCGCCGATCTGGCCCTGCCTAACCAGCGCCGGCGAGCGCGCGCCCGTCGAGGCATCGGCGAACAGCAGCTGCACGTCGCGGGCGCGCACGTCCTTGCCGTTGATCCGGTAGGCCGAGCCGGCATCACGCTCGATGCGGCGCGAGATGTCGAGCTGGTCGAACTGGTTGAAGGCGGGCGGCGCGGTGCGGTCCTCGTTGTCGAGCGTCAGCATGACTTCCGCCATGTTGCGCGACGGCCGGTTGGAGGTGCCGGAAAAGATCACGTCTTCCATGCCGGCGCCACGCATCGACTTGTACGAGCTTTCGCCCATCACCCAGCGCAACGCTTCCAGCAGGTTCGACTTGCCGCAGCCGTTCGGCCCGACAATGCCGGTCAGGCCGGGCTTGATCACCAGCTCGGTCGGTTCAACGAAAGATTTGAAGCCCGACAGCCGGAGCTTTGAGAACTTCATGCGCCCTGCACCTCACACGCGGGAGACAACTCGCCTCCTTTGCTGCCCGGCTTGCGGACAACAACACCTGAATTTGCCCTTCAAAAGGCTGATTCGTCAGCAATGCGAGGCCGTCTCGCGAGGGTTTTCCCCAGCCGTCAGCTGCCAAGCGCCTCGTTGATTGCCTTGCGGAAAGCTTCGATGTCGCGTTCCCCCTCCATCTTCTTGCCATTGAGATAGAGCGTGGGCGTGGCATCGACGCCATATTTCTCCGAGCCGTCCTTGCGGATTTCGAGGATGCCCTTGGCGAGGTCCTCGTTCTTCAGGCACTCGTCAAACTGCGCTTCGCTCAGCCCTGCAAGCTTCGCCATCTTGAGCAGTTCTTCGCGCGCGTTCTGGGTAGGCCCAGGTCTTCTGCTGTTCGTAGATCAGCGTCCAGCATGCCGAAGTACTTGTCGTCCGGCACGCAGCGGGCGACCATGAACGCCGCCAGCGCCAGGTCGTCGAGCGGAAACTCCCGGGCGATGTAAGCGCACCTTGCCGGTATCGACGAATTCCTTCTTGATGTCCGGAAACACCGTGGTGTGGAATTTCGCGCAGTGCGGGCAGGTGGCCGAGGCGTACTCGACGATGGTGACTTTTGCATCGGCTGGCCCGATCGACTTGTCGCCGATGCGTGGCGCTTTCATGAACTCTTCCATGTCAAACGACTGGGCCAGCGCTGGCCCTGCCAGCATTCCCGAGGCGGCGGCGAGCGCGGCGAGTCCAAGTCCGGAGGTGAAAGTGCGGCGGTTCATGATCATGGGGCGGTGTCCTACTGGAAGTTTGGGATTGATGCGAGCCGATAAATCGGCCTGTGGAGAACTTGTCAGGTCTGCCGGCGGGAAGTCTTGCCGAGTGCTGCCTGGCCAAGCCGGGTGAGCGCATCGCGCAGGCCGGGCTCAGCGATGCCGCCGAGCTTCGCCTCGACCGCCCTTACCACCTCGGCCGGCGGTGCGGCGGGGGCAGTCCGCGACTGGCGGCCGGCGGGCCGGGCGCCCTGCACCACCTTGACAGTGGCGACGGCGCGATAGCCGTAGAACGCGTTGACGGCCTCGGCGATGCGGTCCGTCTCGTAGCTGAGGGCAAGACCGGCGCCGGGGTCGCACTTGACGGTCAGCATGGCGCCTTCCGCGTGGCGGTTGGCTGCCTCGCGGCCCTTCGGCCACGCCATCTTTTCCGGTGCGCAGCGCGCGGCAAGATCATCGCCGACGATTGCGGCCCATTGCGCCACCAGTTCGCCGTGTGCAAAGCCATAGCGCTCGAAGGCGGGCCTTGTAATCTGCCTGAAATGCTTGTCGAGACTTTCCATGCGTGCCAGCTATAGATTGACCAGCCTGAACCGTAGCTGAATTCTGGCCCAAGCCATGACCGATTTCATCACATGTCCGTGACGTTGCCGCAAGTTAATGATGACACCCTGAGCCGCCGCCTGCTCGGCCTGGTACGACCGCCATCGCCGCGCCCTGCCATGGCGCGCGCTGCCCGGCGAGGCGGCCGATCCTTACCGGGTCTGGCTGTCGGAGATCATGCTGCAGCAGACCACCGTGGCAACGGTGGGGCGTTACTTTCTGGCGTTCACCCGGCGCTGGCCCACGGTGGAACACCTGGCGGCAGCGGATCTCGACGACGTGCTGCGCGAATGGGCGGGGCTCGGATATTATGCCCGCGCCCGCAACCTGCATGCCTGCGCAAAGGTGGTCGCGAGCCAGCATGGCGGGCGGTTTCCGGACAGCGAGGACGGCCTGCAGGGGTTGCCTGGCGTGGGTCCGTATACCGCCGCTGCCATCGCCGCCATCGCCTTCAACCGCCAGGCCGCCGCGGTGGACGGCAATGTCGAGCGTGTCATCTCGCGTTTGCGCGTCATCACCGAACCGCTTCCCGCTTCCAAGCCGGCGATCAGGGCTGCCACACTGGCACTCGTGCCCGGTGACCGGCCGGGTGACTTCGCGCAAGCCCTGATGGACCTTGGCGCCACGGTGTGCACGCCCAGGTCTCCCAATTGCCTGATCTGCCCCTGGGTGGAGGCTTGTGCGGCGCGAAAGGCCGGCATGGAGGCGGAGTTGCCGCGCAAGGCAGCGAAGAAGGACCGTCCCGTCCGCCGCGCCCGCATCTACTGGGCCGAGGATACTGCTGGCCGGGTGCTGATGCGGCGGCGCGAGGAAAAAGGGCTGCTCGGCGGCATGCTGGAGTTTCCCTCAGGGCCGTGGGTCGAGGCCGGTGCGCCTGACGACTGCTGGCGCGCCATTCGCTTCAGTTTGGCACAACGCAGCGGGCCGGGTGGAACACACCTTCACCCACTTTCACCTGCTGCTTGATGTTCACCTGACCGATGAGCTGTTCGACGCCATGCCGGGCCGCGACCATGACTGGCGCTGGGTGGCGCGCGAAGACCTTGCCCGCGAGGCGCTGCCCACGGTGATGAAGAAGGTGGCCACGGCGGTGCTGGGCGCCGATGCCCTGAAGCGAAACCGTCAATCCTGATGCAGCAGTTTCTCGACGGTGACCACGTCGCGCCAGACGCCGTCCAGCCTGGCGTGGCGCAGGTGCGTGCCGACGACACGGAAGCCCGCCGCCCGGCAAGCCTCAAGGCTCGCCACGTTCTCGGGGAAGATGCGTGAGGTGAGCTTCCAGCCGCCGCTGCGCACTGTGGCCTTGCTCAGCGCCTCGAGCAGCAGCCTCGACAATCCGCGGCCGCGCGCCTGACGCTCGATATAGATGGAGAACTCGCGAATGCCGCTATAGCACTCCCGGGTGCTGTAGGCGCTGGACGAGGCAAACCCCGAAACCCGGCCGGCTTCTTCGGCTACGACTACCGGCAGCGCGCCCTGCGCAAACCAGCCCTCGATGTCGGCAGGCGTGCGCAGCCGCGTTTCGAACGTGGCGATCCGGTCTTCTATGCCCTGGTTGTAGATGGCGCAGATGGCGGCAGCGTCGCCCGCGATGCCAGCGCGCACGACGGGCGCCAAGATCAGATGCCCTTCAACTCGGCGCGCACCTTCTGGCGCAGCACGTCGATCGGCATCAGTTGTTTACCCTTGCGCACGTGCCAGAAGGTCCAGCCGTTGCAGGCCTCCGCCCCCATCACGTGGGCGCCCATCTTGTGGATCGAGCCGGTGGCGTCCTTGACCGACAGCGAACCGTCGGCACGTACCCGCGCAGCCGTGCGCTGGGCCGGATCGTACAGCGTGTCGCCCGGATTGATCAGGCCGCGTTCCACCAGCGAGCCAAACGGAATGCGCACCTCCTGCTTCTTGCCGGTGGTCACCTTCAGCGTCTCGGCGTCGCCCGGTTCGATGGCGGCAATGCGCTGCTGTGCGATGGCGATGTAGCCCTCGTCGCGCTCGATGCCGATGAAGTGGCGGCCCAGCTTGCGCGCCACGGCGCCCGTCGTGCCCGAGCCGAAGAACGGGTCGAGCACCACGTCGCCCGGCTTCGACGACGCCAGCAGCACCCGGTGCAGCAGCGCCTCGGGCTTCTGGGTCGGATGCGCCTTGCGGCCATCCCCATCCTTCAGCCGTTCGCCGCCGGAGCAGATCGGCAGTACCCAGTCCGAGCGCATCTGCAGGTCGTCATTGAACGCCTTCAGCGCCTCGTAATTGAAGGTGTAGGTTTTCTGGTCTTCCGAGCGCGAGGCCCAGATCAGCGTCTCGTGGGCATTGGCGAAGCGGGTGCCGCGGAAATTCGGCATCGGGTTCACCTTGCGCCAGACGATGTCGTTGAGGATCCAGTAGCCGAGGTCCTGCAGCGTGGCGCCAACGCGGAAGATGTTGTGATAGGAGCCGATCACCCAGATGGTGCCGGTGGGCTTCAGCACCCGGCGGCATTCGGCGAGCCAGGCGCGGGAAAAGGCGTCATAGGCAGCGAACGAGTCGAACTTGTCCCAGGCATCGTCAACGCCATCGACCTTCGACTGGTCGGGACGCGTCAGCCCGCCGCCCAGCTGCAGGTTGTAGGGCGGGTCGGCGAACACCAGGTCCACCGAACCCGTCGGCAGCTTGCGCAACTGCTCCAGGCAATCCCCGGCGAGAATGGAGTCGAGAAGCGGCGTGATGTCCGGCCTGGCGGCGATACCCATGAAACGGCAAACCCTGTTTTACGCATGAACTGACTGACAAACGGGCAGCAGCGGCCCGGAGCCTTTCTGACGAGGCTTGAATGCATGTTGAATCAGCGCGGAGTCGCCGTGAATCGAATTCTTAATGAATGGTTAACGCGAGCCCTGTTCAGGCAGGTGGCGCAACGGCGCGAACGAGCGGCGATGGTGTTCGCAGGGGCCCAGCCGGGCAAGCGCGTCGAGATGGTATGGTGAACCATATCCCTTGTGGCGGGCAAAGCCATAGTCCGGGTGCTGCCGGTCGATGGCCCGCATGATGCGGTCGCGGGTGACCTTGGCGACGATGGACGCGGCTGCGATGGATGCGCTCAACTGATCACCCTTCACCACCGTGCGGCAAGCGCACGCAAGCGCCGGCGCCCGGTTGCCATCCACCAGCGCCAGCTCCGCTGCGAGAGGCAGGTCGTTCACTGCTTCCGCCATCGCCCACATGGTGGCTGCGAGAATGTTGTCGCGGTCGATGCGCGCCACATCGGCAATGCCGACGCCCACCTCGGCCGTGGCGAGGATGTGGGCAAACAGGTTGTCGCGCGCAGATTCGGTGAGTTTCTTGGAGTCGTTCAGCCCCGGTGGAATACGGGCCGGATCGAGAATGACAGCGGCCGCCACCACCGGCCCGGCCAGCGGACCGCGTCCGGCTTCGTCCACGCCGCAGATCAACTTGAAGCCGTCCGCCAGCGCGGCGCCTTCGAGGTTGAAATCAGGTGAACTGCCGGAACGAATCGCCATGGCGCCAGACCATAGCGAAAAAGCCTACAAGAGGGATAGCTGCTCGCCCGGTTGCACGGGCCGGGTAAACAGGTCGGCGCGCAGCTTCTGCTTGTGCTGGTTGAGGCCGAGCCGCTTGCAGGCCAGCTCGAAGCGCCGCCCGATCTGCCAGGCATAGGGGCCGCGGCCCGACATGCGCGCGCCGAAATTGGGGTCGTTGTCGCGGCCTCCACGGGTATCGCGCACCAGGTTCATGACGTGCGCCGCCCGGTCAGGGAATTCCCGCTCCAGCCACTCGCGGAACAGCTCCTTCAGCTCGTGCGGCAGCCGCAACAGCACGTATCCCGCCTCGCGCGCCCCTGCCGCCTGCGCCGCCCCCAGCAGTTTCTCGATGTCCATGTCGTTGATGGCGGGAATGATTGGCGCGGTCATCACCACGGTGGGAATGCCCGCCGCCGACAGCAGTTCCAGCGCCTGCAGCCGCCTGCCCGGCGTCGCGGCGCGCGGCTCCAGCTGGCGCGACAGCTTGTGGTCCAGCGTGGTCAGCGACAGCGCCACCTTGACGAGGCCCTTGCCTGCCATCTCCTGCAGGATGTCGATGTCACGCGTTACCAGCGCCGACTTGGTGACGATGCCGACCGGATGATTGGTCTCGTTCAGCACTTCCAGCACTGCGCGGGTGATGCGGTACTGGCGCTCTACCGGCTGGTAGGGATCGGTGTTCGCCCCCAGTGCGATGGTGGCCGCCTCGTACCCCTTGGCCCCGAGTTCCTTCCGTAACAGCTCCGCCGCGTTGGTCTTGGCGAACAGCCGGGTCTCGAAATCCAGCCCGGCGGACAGGCCCATATAGGCGTGGCTGGGCCGGGCATAGCAGTAGGAGCAGCCATGCTCGCAACCGCGATAGGGGTTGATGGAGCGGTCGAACGAAATATCCGGCGAGGTGTTGCGCGAAATGATGGTTCGCGCGATCTCCGCCGTCACGTGGGTCTTGAGGGCGGGAAGCTCTTCATCGCCGCGCGCCCAGCCGTCATCAAAGCCAACCCGTTTCAGCGCCTCGAAGCGGGAGGTGGCGTTGCTGTCTGCGCCGCGCCCGCGCACCCGGGCCAGCGGAGCGGGCTCGGTGCTCGAAAAGTCCAGGTTGGTGCGATGTTGCATGGCGCTCATGATGGGTGGAAATCTAGCGCAGGAAACAGAACATAACAAGAACAAAAATAACGCGAGCTTGTGTTTTCCATGGCGGCGGCTGCGGCTATTGTCGCGCCTCATGAACCTGTCCGTGATCATCCCGGCGCTTGACGCCAACGACCTGTTGCCTGCCGCCGTGGAGCGGCTGCGGGGTGAGCCGGTCGTCGAGATCGTCATCGCCGATGGCGGCAGCGTGCCGGCGCCTGCTGGTTTTGGCCATGGGGTGACGGTGATCACCGGCGCTCCCGGCCGGGGTGTTCAGATGAAGGCCGGCGCGGAAGCGGCTGCCGGCGACTGGTTGCTGTTTCTGCACGCCGATACAAGATTGGGCGAGGGCTGGCGGCAAGCCGTGATTGATCATGTCCGTGACCATCCAGACAAGGCCGCCTTCTTCCGGTTCGCGCTCGACGATGCCAGCCCGGCGGCGCGGCGGCTGGAACACATCGTGGTCTTGCGCTGCCGCCTGCTGGGGCTGCCCTATGGCGACCAGGGCTTGCTGATCCCGCGCGCGCTGTACGAGGCCGTTGGCGGCTTCCGCCCCATCCCGCTGATGGAGGATGTCGACATCGTCCGCCGCATCGGCGGGGCGCGGTTGCGCTGTATCGAGGTTGCCGCCGTCACCAGCGCCGCCCGCTACCGGCGTGAAGGCTATCTGCGCCGCATGGGGCGCAATCTAGTCTGTCTCAGCCTGTTCTTCGCCGGGGTCAGCCCCGACCATATCCGGAAGCTCTACGCATGAAGCCTGCCCGTCACCTCGTCATCATGGCCAAGCAGCCCCGCCTCGGCCGGGTCAAGACGCGGCTTGGCCGCGACATTGGCGCGGTGGAAGCCACCCGTGTCTACCGGCTCATGCTGAACGGCCTGCTGCGGCGGCTGGGCCGCGACCCGCGCTGGCAGACCTGGCTGGCGGTGGATGGCGTTCACGAGGTGAATGCCAGCATCTGGCCCGCCGGGATCAACGTGGTCAACCAGGGCCGTGGCGATCTGGGCGCGCGCATGCAGCGCCAGTTCGACACGCTCCCTCCGGGCCCGGTGGCGCTGATCGGCTCGGACATTCCGGCGATCGCGGCGGATGACATCGCTGCCGCGTTTCAGCTGTTGGGAGACAGGGAATTCTGTTTCGGGCCTGCGCCGGATGGCGGTTACTGGCTGGTGGGGCAGGCAGCGCGCAGTCGCGGCGCGCCGATCTTCGCCAATGTTCGCTGGTCGTCAGAACATGCCCTTGCCGACACCATGGCCAACCTGCCAGGTAGAGGCGCCGGAATGTTGCGGCAGCTGACGGACGTCGATGACGCCGCCAGCTACCGCGATTTCATGCGTTAACGATCAAGCATTTCCAGGAAAGGTGGATACCGGTTTTCCGTCCGGAAATGCGTCATGTCATCAAGCATCCAGCTGGAAGCTGACCGGCACGTAGTGATACGAGCCGTCGGCGCGCTTGTCGATGTAGCCAACCGCCGGGAACGGCATGTGGTAGCTGGTGAACGGAATGCGGTCTGCCGCCAGCATGTCCAGCACCTTCTTGCGGGTGGCCACCGCGGCATCCTTGTCCATGTCGAAGCGAACATGCCAGTCCGGCTTGGCGATCGACAGGTAGGGCTGGTTGGCGAAGTCGCCGCCGACCACGATGCGCTGGCCCGCGCTTTCGATGTGGTAGACGGTGTGGCCCGGCGTGTGGCCGTTGGCGGCCATGGCGCGGATGCCGGGCGCAACCTCGTCGCCGTCCTTGATGAAGGTGAACTTGTCCTTCATCGGCGTGATGTTGCTGGCCACCAGCTTGGCCACCCGCTCGGTCGGTCCGGTCATGCGTTCCTCTGCCGACCAGAAGTCATGCTCGTTGGCAGCCGACACATAGGTTGCGTTCGGGAAGGTCGGATTACCGCCCATCATCAGCCCGCCGATATGGTCGGGGTGGTAGTGGGTGATGACCACCTTGTCGACCTGCTCAGGCGCGTAGCCGGCAGCCTTGAGGGTGTGGTGGATCAGGTGGCCGGCATTGGGCATGCGCGCATCGCCGTTGCCGGTATCGAACAACACCAGTTCGGAACCGGTATTGACGATAACCGGGGTGAACGAGATCTGCAGCTTGTCTACTGGCAGGAAATTGGCCTTTGCCTGCGCTTCAAATTCTTCCTTCGAAGCATTGGTGCCGAAGATGCTCTGCGGGTCTTCAACCGATATGGCACCGTCATTGATGGTGGTGAGGGTGAAATCGCCCAGCTTGAAGCGGCGGTGGGTGGGCCGATCGACCTCCTTCATCTCGGCCTTGGCGGCGGCCGGGGTGACGAAGGAAGCCGTGCTGGCCAGCGGTGCGGCGGCGGCGGTGACAGCGGCGCCGGCAATCAGCTGGCGGCGGGACAGGGGCAGGCGGAGTTGTGTCATCGTCTGAACCTCGTTGATCAATGAAACGGCAGGGTACGCAGATGAAAACTTGCGTAATCCGCAAATACAACGAAGTGGTGGCGATGTGGTTCAAAAACCCGTGAGCCGTTCCGCATGCTGAAAGGCTTGGCTGTCCGGCGCACACCGGCTGTGCGGTAACGCTCAGCCCTTGGTGCGCTGCAGGTGCTCGTCCAGCCGCGGCATGATTTCCACGAAATTGCACGGCATGTGACGATAATCCAGTTGCTTGACCAGGATCTCGTTCCAGCCGTCGCGGCAAGCACCTGGCGAACCGGGCAGGCAGAACACGTACTTGCCCGATGCAACACCGGCGGTGGCGCGCGACTGCACGGTGGATGTGCCGATCTTGCCCCACGACATCATGTGGAAGGCGATGGCAAAGCCTTCCGCCTCCTTGTCCAGCAGCGGACGGATGGCCTCGATCGTCACGTCGCGGCCGGTCAGCCCGGTGCCGCCGGTGGTGATGATGGCGTCGGTGTCGTCTCGCTTCAGCCACTTGCGCATGGTTGAACGGATGGCGCGTATGTCATCCTTGACGATGGCGCGCGCGGACAGGGCGTGGCCGGCCTCGGCGATCATCGAGGTCAGCGTGTTGCCGGACTTGTCGGTCTCAAGGGTACGGGTGTCCGAGATGGTCAGCACCGCAATGCGGACCGGAATGAAGGGTCGGGTTTCGTCTATTCTGGACATGAGGGTTCACCAGTTCTGACGTTTAACAAGGGGCAGCACCGGCGGGTTCCATTGACCGCAAATGCCGTTTCGTAAAATCCACTAAACACGTCAATTGCAGGCCCTTCAATGTTGGCGGCAATTCGGAGTAAATATTTGACAAATCAAGATAAAAATTTACGAAAGCCACTGATGTTAATAATGAAGGAGTAACCCTAACGCGCGGTTTAAGCTTGGCGGCAATAGCGCTGATATTCCGTGGTTGCAGCGCCCTCTGGCGAGGGGGCTGCGGCAGCCGCCAGATCCGCCTACTGATTGCCGAGCCGTTCCTTTACGGCCAGCAGGTCGCGCCATGCAAGGCGCTTGGCTTCCGGCGAGCGCAGCAGGAACGAGGGATGGTAGGCCGGCATTACCTCGATCTCGCGGTCCGCGATGGTCATCTTCCGCCAGCTTCCCCGCGCCCGGGTGATGCCCTGGCTGATATCGAGCAGCGACTGGGTAGGAATGTTGCCGGCGGTCATGATGACGCGCGGCGCGGCCAGCTCGATGGCACGGCGCACGAACGGCAGGCACATCAGCAGTTCTGCCGTTGACGGATTGCGGTTGCCCGGCGGGCGCCAGAACACTGCATTGGTGATGAAAACGGAGGTGGCCGGATCTTCGCTGTGGCGGTCGAAACCGGCCGCCTTGAGCATCCTGTCCAGCAACTGCCCGGACCGGCCCACGAACGGCAGGCCCTGCTCGTCCTCGTCGCGGCCCGGCGCCTCGCCCACGATCATCAGGTGCGCGCCGGGAAGCCCGTCGGCGAAGCACAGCCGCGTGGCGGTGCGCTTCAGCGGGCAGGCATCGAAGCTGTCGAGAAATTCCGCCAGTTCATCCAGCGTCTTGCAGCCCTGGGCCATTGCTTCCAGTTCTCCGGCAGCGACAGCCGGCACGGCGGCGGTGGCTGGCTGGCGCGAAGGTGCGGCGGGCGGCGGGGCAGCGGCGGGGCGGTTGAGGGCAGGCCGCGGCCCTGCCTCGGCCACGGCGCGGGCCGCAGGCGCCACTTTCAGCGCCTCCGACTCGGCAAACCGGTCCACGGCGTCCGGCAGGATCGCCTCGTCGGCGCCCATCTCGGCAAGCCATGCCAGTGCCTGTGCAGCCTCCAGTTTCACCGTTCCTCCGGAATGTGGGCGCCCTGTGTCGTTTTGTACCTGATGATGACGTTTCTGAGGCTGTTTGCCCCGGCAGGCAACTTCAATATAAGAGGTGTCAACACGATCAGCAAAACCGGCATGCAAACTGGAGTATGAGGGCACATGAGCGAGAACGGCGCAATCGAGCGGGAGTCGATGGAATATGACGTGGTGATCGTCGGCGCCGGGCCTGCCGGACTGTCGGCCGCCATCCGTCTGAAGCAGCTGGCCGCCGAAGCCGGCGGCGACATCTCGGTCTGCGTGCTGGAGAAGGGCTCCGAGGTGGGCGCGCACATCCTGTCCGGCGCTGTAATCGATCCGGTCGCCCTGAACGAACTGATCCCCGACTGGAAGGCGAAGGGCGCACCACTCAACACGCCCGTCACCGAAGACCGCTTCTACATGCTCGGGCCGTCAGGCCAGATGCGCCTTCCCAATTTCATGATGCCGCCGCTGATGAACAATCACGGCAATTATGCCGTGTCGCTGGGCAATGTCTGCCGCTGGCTGGCCACCCAGGCCGAGGAGCTGGGCGTCGAGATCTATCCGGGCTTTGCCTGTTCCGATCTGGTCTACCGCGACGATGGCTCGGTCAAGGGCGTCGTCGCCGGCGTGTTCGGCATCGGCAAGGATGGCGAGCCGGGCCCGGACTACCAGCCCGGCATGGAACTGCACGGCAAGTACGTGATGATCGGCGAAGGCGTGCGCGGCTCGCTCGCCAAGGTACTGATCGAGAAATTCAACCTCTCTGAAGGCAAAAGCCCGCAGAAGTTCGGTCTCGGCATGAAGGAGCTTTGGGAGGTCAAGCCCGAGCAAGCACCGCCAGGGCCAGGTCACCCACACCATGGGCTGGCCGCTCGACACGAAGACCGGCGGCGGTTCGTTCATGTACCATCTCGAGGACAACCTCGTTTCCATCGGCTTCGTGGTGCACCTCAACTACGCCAACCCGCACCTGTTCCCCTACATGGAGTTCCAGCGCTTCAAGCATCATCCGATGATCGCCGACGTGCTGGAAGGCGGCCGGCGCATCGCCTATGGCGCGCGCGCCATCACCGAGGGCGGTTACCAGTCGGTGCCGAAGCTGTCGTTCCCGGGCGGCGTGCTGATCGGCTGTTCCGCCGGCATGGTCAACGTGCCGCGCATCAAGGGCTCTCACAACGCCATGAAGTCCGGCATGCTGGCGGCGGAAGCGGCCTTCGCGGCCATCGGCGCGGGCCGCGAGGGCGATGAACTGGTTGAATACCAGAAGGCCTGGGACCGTTCGCCGATCGCGAAGGACCTCAAGATGGTCCGCAACGTCAAGCCGATGTGGTCGAAGCTCGGCCTCGTCGGCGGGTTGGCGCTGGGCGGGCTGGACATGTGGACCAACCAGCTGTTCGGGTTCTCGTTGTTCGGCACCATGAAGCACGGCAAGACCGACGCCGCAGCCACCGGCAAGGCCGCCGACTTCAAGCCGATCGACTATCCGAAGCCTGACGGCGTTCTGTCGTTCGACCGGCTGACCAACGTGGCCTATTCCGGCACCAACCACGATGAAAACCAGCCTGCGCACCTGAAGCTCAAGGACGCCTCGGTTCCGGTACAGAAGAACCTGCCGGAATATGCCGGGCCGTCGCAACGCTACTGCCCGGCGGGGGTTTACGAGTTCGTTCAGGACGATAGCGGCAAGCCGCGGTTCCAGATCAATTTCCAGAACTGCGTGCACTGCAAGACCTGTGACATCAAGGACCCGGCGCAGAACATCAACTGGACGGTGCCGCAAGGCGGCGAGGGGCCGAACTACCCCAACATGTGACGGCTGCGTGGTTGCCGTGGCCGGTCCGTGAAGCCTTGACGTAAGGCATTGACGCGACAATATCTTTCCCGGCGATAACCACACCGGCGTCATTTTGTTGCCTGCTTTGGCGGCAATTCTGCAAGGGCTGGGAGCCAACAGGGAGGCTTCTTATGTCGCGAACCATGCTACGCGCAGTGATCTGCGCACTCTGCGTCGTTGCCATTCCGGCTGCGGCGTGGTCTCAGGCTGCCGAGCGCCAGGGACAGGACCGCATCAATGCCGGAAGGTCGAAGAGCCTGATGTCGCTTTTCGGCAGCGATAGCGGTAACGATCAGCCGGCCTACAATACGCTTCCTGCCCAGCAGACGCCCAGCGTCGTTGGCGGCACCGCCATCAACATTGCGCAGCCGCAGGCACCTGACGCCGTCGCGCAACCGGACGCGGCAGCCCAGCAGCCGGCTCCCGCCGTCACCGCCAACCCTGAACCGGCCCCGGCAATTGAAGCTGACCCGCAGCCGCGCCGGCAAACTGCATCCGGCAGCGCTCGCACAGGGTCAGAGCGAGGCCGACTGGTGGAACGAGACCGGCAACCCGGCGGTCTTCACGTTCCGCGATTGCCTGTCCGGCTATTCCCGCGCCCAGGCCAGGCAGCACCCCAAGCTCAACCTGAAGAACGTTCTGGCAGATGCCATCAAGGGCGAATGCCGCCAGCAGTTCGAAACCGTGTCACTTGCGCTGGCCGGCCGCTTCGGTGACAGCCGCGGCCGCAAGATGGCCGAGGAACTGAGCGGATCGACCTTCGTGCCCGCGGTGCGCGAGGCAGTGCTCGGCGTGCGCCAGGAGCAGAAGGTAGCCGCCGCACCGGCTCAGCCCGCCCCCAGACCCGCCGCCGCGGTGCAACCGCCGGTGCCGCAGCCTGCATCGACCGGTGCTGACGCTGCCGCGTCCGCCGCCGCTGCCCCGGTGCCGGGCGCGCCGCAGCCGGTGGGTCCGCATCTTGAACTGGCCATCGCAAAGGAAGAGATGTTCACCTGTTACCGCGTCAGGACCGACCAGGCGGGTCCGCAGCCGGGCAAGCCGGTCGATGCGGTGGTGGACCAGGTGCTGCTGGACTGCAGCGACCATACCCGCGCCTTCTTCAGGCGGCTGTTTGAAGTGTACCCGCATCCGCCCGCACAGCAGGCAGACAAGATGCGCGATGCAATCGCCCAGAATTACCGTCCGGCCATCGCCTCGCGCGTCGAGCAGATGCGCACTGCCGGCACAGCCCCGGCGCCTGCCGGTTCTGCCAGCAGCACGGTTCTCAAGTCGGCTACTTCAGCCGCGCAATGAACGGCTTGTTCGGCCAGCAATCCACCGGCAGGCCGAGCTTCTTCTGGTGCACGCCCGTGGCAGTGCGGGTGCGGAAGCCGATCAGTCCGTCGATCGTGTCGCCCACATTGTAGCCCATCGCGACCAGCTTGCGCTGCACCTGCTGCATTTCGGGCCGGGTGAAAGTGTCCACGTCGCGCCAGCCCGTGATGAACGCTCCGGCTCCGGCAATCCGGTCGGCCATGTTGCCCACATACAGCACGTACAGGTCCGAACTCGTTGTAGGACTTGATGGCGTAATAGTTCTCGGTGGCGATGAAGGCCGGGCCGAACCGGCCCGCCGGCATGATCAGGTAACCGCGTGCGTCCATCAAGGACTGCGGCCATTGCCGTCCGGCCACCCGCGTGGCGCCGCCACGAACCCAGTCCGCCACCGGGCGGCCTTCATCCGGGCCTTCCAGCGTGCAGTCGAGCTGGCTTGAGGGCTCCACCTCATAGGCCCAGCTCAAGCCCGGAACCCAGCCGCTGGCCCTGAGGAATGCGGCGGACGTTGCCAGTGCATCGGGTACCGAGTTCCAGATGTCGGCCTTGCCGTCGCCATCGCCATCGGTTGCGTGCTTCAGATAAAGCCCCGGCAGCATCTGCGTGTGGCCCATGGCGCCCGCCCATGACGCCTTCAAATCGCTCATTGGCACCACGCCGCGCTCGGCGATCTCGATGATCGCCAGCACCTCGGGCCGGAAGAAGTCCGGCCGGCGGCCCAGATAGGCCTGGGTCGCCAGCACCGACATGGCGTCATGCGGAATCTTCGCCCGCGAGAACGCCGTCTCGCGCCCCCAGATGGCAGCAAGGATTTCCTTGTCCACGCCGGTGCGCTGTTCGATGAGGTCGAACGTGCTGGCGTATTTCGCCATCTCCTTGCGGGCGATGGCCGCGAGGTTGGTCATCGACTTTTCGTTGAAGTACCGTCCGGGCGAACCGAATTCAGCCTGCCGTTTCGGGCTCGGCTTCGGGTCCTCGCCAGCCATCGGCGGCGGGTCCAGGTCCGGGATGTCCCACTCGATGCGCATCCGGCTGGTGACGCGCTCGAAGGTCTGGCGCGACACGCCGCGTTGCCGGGCCTCCGGCCACAGGCTTTCGAGGAAGCCCGCAAAGCCGCTCTCGGCCGCCTTGCGGTAGGTTGCCGAAACCTCCACCGCCCCGGCCTCGGGCAGAGGCGCCAGGGCGGCGGAAATCAGGCCTGCCAGGGCAGGTGCTGCGATCAATGAACGCGCGAGGCGGCGAATCAGCTTGCTTGTCATGGCGTCAGTGTGGGCGAAGCGGGGGGACGGTTTCAACCCGGTGCGCATTTGCCCCCATCGGCCTCAATTCTTTGCCCATGCCGGGCTTGTGACACATGGCTTGCTTGCGGAGCAGTCCAAAAACCATCACATTGCAGGTTGAAAGCACACGTCGGCCGTTGCCGGATTCCACACAGGCGTCCGGGCGGTTCACTGCAACTGGCCGGCCCCTGTCTGGAATGGACACGAGACACATGACCTTCAAACTGCGCACCCTCGGTGCAGCCCTTCTGTTCTGCCTGCCGCTGTCGATACCGGCTGCCTCGGCGCAAACGCCCGGTGAAGACCCCTATGCAGACCTGCGCATCGAGGACGCATCGCCGTCGGGCAGCTATCTTGCCGGGCGCTATGCCAGCCGTCAGCGCGAGACCGATATCGCGGCACGCTACATCGCCCGCGCGCTGGAGAGCGATCCGAACAATCCACTGCTCGTCGAGCGCGCCTTCACGCTGGAAGTGTCGTCGGGCAACATGGAAGCCGGTTCCCGTTTCGCCAAGCGGGTGCTCGAGTTCAACGACCAGCACCGCCTGTCGCTGCTGGTCCTCGGCCTCGAGGCCATGCGAGATGGCAAGCAGGCGCTGGCACGCGAGCATTTCGCCAAGGCGGGCTACACCCCCATCGGCGAACTGACCTCGGCGCTGCTGTCGGCCTGGACCTATGCCGCCGAGGACGACCTCAAGGGGGCGCTGGCCGAACTGGATGCGCTCAAGCGCAACCAGGCGTTCGAGAATTTCAGGGTGTTCCATGCCGGGCTGATCGCCGACCTTGTCAATGACCGCAACCGCGCCGAGACCAACTACGTGTCGGCCTACGAAAAGGCCGGAACGTCGCTGCGCGTCGTGCAGGCCTACGGCAATTACCTTGAGCGCACCGGACGCCCGGACAAGGCGCTGGAAGCATATGAACTGTTCCTGCGCGCCACCCAGCAGAACCCGCTGGTTGAAGCGGCCTATAACCGGCTCAAGGCGGGTGGAGAGCCTGGCAAGTTCATCTCCAGCCCCGAGGCCGGCGTTGCCGAGGCCTTGTACTCCATCGCCGGCGCGCTCACCGACGAGCGTTCCATCGACATCGCGCTGATCTATGCGCGGCTTGCCCTGTACATGAACCCGGGTTTTCCGGAAGGCCAGACCCTGCTGGGCGAGATCTACAACCAGATGAAGCTGTACCGGCAGGCAATCGTTGCCTACGAGGCGGTGCCGGCCGGCAATCCGCTGCGCTCCAGCGCCGAGATCCAGATCGCCACCAACCTCAACCAGCTTGAGCAGCCGGACGAGGCGGTCAAGACGCTGAAGGCGCTGATCGCCCGCGAGCCGGAGAACTACAACGCGCTGCTTGCGCTCGGCAATCTGTACCGCCTCAACGAGAAGTGGCTCGACGCCGCCGACGCCTACACCCAGGCGCTGGCCCGGGTGGATGAGCCGGGCGAGGAGCAGTGGTCGGTCTACTATTTCCGCGGCATCGCCTGGGAGCGCGCCGGCAAGTGGGCCAACGCCGAGCCCGACTTCCGCAAGGCGCTGCGTTTCCAGCCTGAACAGGCGGCGGTGCTGAACTATCTCGGCTATTCGCTCATCGAAAAGCGCCTCAACCTGGATGAAGCCTTCAAGATGGTCGAGAAGGCCGTCTCGCTGCGCCCCAATGACGGCTATATCGTCGACAGCCTCGGCTGGGCGCACTACCAGCTTGGCAATTATGACGAGGCGGTCGAACTGCTGGAGCGCGCCGCCGGCCTGCGCCCCGAGGACCCGGTGATCAACGATCACCTGGGCGATGCCCTGTGGCGGGTGGGCCGCACGCTGGAAGCGAAGTTCCAGTGGCAGTATGCGCTTGATTCCAACCCCACCGAGGCCGACGCGGAGAAGATCCGCAAGAAGCTTCAGGAGGGACTGGCGCCGCTCGACCCGGCCAAGGAGCCGCCAACGGCTTCCGGTACCGAAAAGCCCAACCGGTCCTGATTGCTGGCAATCGGTTTTCGAGGTCTGCCCCCATGTCCAGCCTCTTTGCTGCGGCCAAGATCAATCTTGCCCTGCATGTGACCGGCCGCCGCGCCGATGGCTATCACCTGCTTGATTCTGCGGTGATGTTCGCGGCCGATGCCGGCGACGTGCTGACCATCGCCCCGGCTGACGAAACGGCGCTGACCATCACCGGGCCGTTCAGCGAAGGTCTTGAGACGGACAGCAGCAACCTGGTACTCAAGGCGGTTGCGGCACTGGCGGCCGAGTGCCCCGGCAAGGTGCGTGCCTGCCACATCACGCTGGAGAAGAACCTGCCGGTTGCCTCCGGCATCGGTGGCGGGTCGGCTGACGCCGCGGCTGCGCTCAAGGCGGTCACCGGTTTCAATGATCTCGACATTGCGCCTGAGAGGCTGGCGGAAATCGCCCTGAAACTTGGCGCAGACGTGCCGGTATGCCTGCGCGCTGCGGCCTGCCGGATGCGCGGCGTAGGCGAGGACATCGAGGCGTGGATCGATGCGCCACCGCTTCATGCGGTACTTGTCAACCCGCTGGTGGGCGTGTCCACCGCCGCCATCTTCAAGGCACTGGCGCTGGCGCCGGGCGAAAGTGGCGGCTCGGACATGGGTGTCATTCCGGCTGGCCCGGCATGTCTCGACTGGCTGGGCGCATGCCGCAACGACCTGCAGCCCGCCGCGAGCGCGCTGCAGCCGGTGATCGGCGAGGTGCTCGAGGCGCTGGCCGCAACGCAAGGCTGCCGGCTTGCCCGCATGAGCGGCTCCGGCGCCACCTGCTTCGCATTGTATGAAGACGTAGCGTCCGCCGCCACGGCGGCATCTGCGCTAAAGGCCGCGCATCCCGGCTGGTGGGTTGCCCAGACGCGGCTGGTCTAGGGTCAGCCCGTCAGTTTCAGTGCGCCCGGGCTACTGAAAACCCGATGGCGTCCACAAGCGCGGCCTTGTAGTCGCTGTCCGGGAATATCTCCAGCGCATCGCGCGCAATGGCGCCATAGTGGCGTGCCCGGTCGACGGTGTCGTCGATGGCGCCGTGCTGGTTCATCAACTGGATGGCGTGATCGAGGTCGCCGTCGCGCTGGTCGCCCTGCTCCATGACTCGTTTCCAGAACTCGCGCTGCTTGTCGTCGCCGCGCCGGTACGACAGCACCACCGGCAGGGTGATCTTGCCTTCGCGGAAGTCGTCGCCGATGCTTTTGCCCAGTTGCGCCTGCTTGCCGGAATAGTCCAGCGCGTCATCGACCAGCTGGAAGGCGATGCCGAGATTGCGGCCATAGGATTCCAGCGCCTCGCGCTCGGCCTGCGAGCGGCCCGCGACGATGGCGCCCACCTCGGCGGCGGCGGAAAACAACGCCGCCGTCTTGGCGTTGATGACGCGCAGATAGGCGTCTTCGGTCGTGGCGGTGTTGTGGGCGGCCGCCAGCTGCATCACTTCGCCCTCGGCGATGATGGCAGCAGCGTCCGACAGTACGCTCAAGGCCTCCAGCGAACCCGTCGACACCATGATGCGGAAAGCCTGGCCGAGCAGGTAGTCGCCGACCAGCACGCTGGCCTGGTTGCCCCAGATCAGCCGCGCCGTGCGCCGGCCCCGGCGCAGGTCGCTCTCGTCCACCACGTCGTCATGGAGAAGCGTGGCGGTGTGCATGAACTCCACGGCCGTGGCGAGGTCCACATGGTGGTTGCCCCGGCCATAGCCGCACATGCGCGCCGTCGCGATGGTCAGCATGGGGCGAAGCCGCTTGCCGCCGGAATCGATCAGGTGCTGCGCCAGCTGCGGAATGAGGTCCACATGCGACTGCGCATGGCTGAGAATCTGCGCGTTGACCTTCTCCATGTCGGCCGCGACAAGCTTCAGCAAGGGCGCAAGACTGGCCTCTTTCGCCTCTGCTGCGCTCAATGGAACAACTACACCCACCAATTCACTCCGCCGCCAGAAAAACCATACCTGCCGTCACAATAGGCGGCATGACCACGGGCGACAAGCGTTCTATGGCCGCACGAGGCCGATGCGGATAAACTGTGGTTGATCCATCCCGGCAAGCCCGGCAAACCGCGAAAAAAGCTGCCAATGCGTGAACTTCTTCGCTCGAACGACATGGTTCTGGTGTCATACATTGTTGACCTGCTTCGGCAGGAAGGCTTGGCGGCCATCGTTTTCGATGCTCACATGAGCGTGCTGGAAGGCTCCGTCGGCGTATTGCCGAGACGGGTGATGGTGTCCGTGGACGACGAACACCAGGCCCGGCGCCTGCTGGCGGAGGCGGGCTTGCGAGACCAGCTGAGCGCACCCGGCCGATGATGAGGAACAAGGGCTTGCGGAGACAGGGCCATGCTAGACGAATTCAACACAATGGGCGAACCGCGCGAACCGGGCGGCAAGGCCGGGCTTTCCGATGACGCCTTCCTGGGCGGCAAGCTGCAGATGCTGCAGCCGGAAAAGGGCTACCGCGCCGGCATAGACGCCGTGCTGCTGGCAGCCTCCATTCCGGCAGCACCGGGTGACCAGGTGTTCGAGGCCGGCATCGGCACCGGCATCGCGGCGGCCTGCCTCGCCCGCAGGCTGCCCGAGGTGCAGGTTACCGGTATTGAGATTGCCGCGCGCTACGCCATGATCGCCGAGGAAAATGCTCGCCGTAACGGGCTTGAAGCCCGCATCAGGGTGCTCAAGGGCGACCTCACCGAAAGCATGCGCCACGACGATGCCGACTGGCCGGCGCCGGCCAGCTTCGCCCATGCCTTCGCCAACCCGCCATTCTTCGAGGAGACCTCGGTACAGGCCCCGGCCGATGCGCTGCGCGCCCAGGCCCACCTGTTGAAGCCCGGCGCACTCGATGCCTGGATAAAGGTGATGGCAGGACTTGTCCGCCCGCGCGGCACCGTGTCGGTGATCCATCCGGCAAGTTCGTTGCCCCGACTGTTGGCAGCCATGGAGCCGCGCCTTGGCAATCTCACCGTCTTGCCCATGCGCTCGCGCCGCGAAGACGCAGCCAGTCGGGTCATCGTGCGCGGCACACGCGGCTCGAAGGCACCGATGCGGCTGCTGCCGGGGCTGGTGCTGCATGGCGGCGAGGGTGGCGGCTTCCTGCCTGAGGTCGATGCCGTTCTGCGTCATGGCGAGCCGCTCGACTTCGACTGACTTGCCAAGCGCGCCTCCGCGCGTCCTGACTTGCCAACCGCCCGCCCGCGCACCATGTTGACCGGCACGTAGATCCAATTTTTGACCGGGGGAGCACCGACCCGCATGCTGAGCCGCAAATCCCGCAAGAAGAAGGGCAAGAACCCCGAACCCGGCTGGCTGACCAGACTTGCCCGTGGCAAGCGCAAGTTCGTTGCCCATGTCAGGCTGAAGGGCGCCATCGGGATGGAGCGGCCGTTTTCGCCGTCGATGTCCATGGCCGGCATCGAAGACACGCTTGAAACCGCATTCGCCATTCCGGGCATTGCCGCCGTGGCCTTCTCGATCAATTCGCCCGGCGGCTCACCGGTCCAGTCCACCCTGATCTTCAGCCGCATCCGCCAGCTGTCGGAAGAAACCGGCGTCAAGGTCCTGGTGTTCTGCGAGGATGTCGCCGCATCGGGTGGTTACCTGCTGGCCGTGGCGGGCGACGAGGTCTTCGCCGACAGGACTTCCATCGTCGGCTCGATCGGCGTGATTTCCGCCGGTTTCGGCTTCACCGGCGCCATCAAGAAGCTGGGCGTCGAACGCCGCGTCTACACCGCCGGCACCAACAAGTCGGTGCTTGACCCGTTCCTGCCCGAAAAGAAGGAAGACGTGGACCACCTCAAGTCGCTGCAGCTGGATGTGCACGAAGCATTCAAGGACATCGTGCGCGCCCGCCGTGCGGAAAAGCTGAAGGGTGACGAGAAAGAGCTGTTTTCCGGGCTGTTCTGGTCCGGCGACAAGGCGATGGAGCGTGGCCTGGTGGACGGCATAGGCAGCCTCCACACGAACTGCACAAGAGGTTTGGCGACGATGTTATTATACACACCATGGACGCCCGCTCCGGCCTGTCGCTGCGCAAGCTGCTGGTGCCCGGTGGCGGCAAGGCCCTGCAATCGGGCGTTGACCATGCTGCGGGAACGGCCGCAGGCGCCACGTGGAGCGCGCCATGACGCTTGCGGAAGAACGCGCTTTGTGGTCTCGTTACGGTTTGTAATTGTTTCGGCTGTCTGGCCATTCATCTGAAAGGGCACCGCAGTCATGCTGTACAAGCTTCTCATCGCCGGGGTCGGACTGGCCGTGTCTTACGTGGTGGCGAAGAAACTCGCTGAGGCGCAGGCCCGCTCCCGCGTCAAGGTCCGCACCGAAGACCGCGCTGCCGTCAAGGGCCGCCGGCTGCGTCAGGACCCGGAAACTGGCGTCTACTACCCCGAAGACTGACAGCCCTCGGGCAGCTGCCCGTTTGCGCTCCTACGTTGCCTTGACCGCACTTCGCGGGCGCAATAGGTTCGCGCGCGATTCACGCAACCCGTTTGCATGAAGTGTAGCACCCGCCGATGACCGCTTTGCCCGGCCTCAACCCGAAGACATCGTTCCAGGACCTGATTCTCACCCTGCACCAGTACTGGGCGGGCCACGGGTGCGTCGTCCTGCAGCCGTACGACATGGAAGTGGGGGCAGGCACCTTTCACCCGGCCACCACGCTGCGCTCGGTCGGGCCGAATCCGTGGAAGGCGGCCTATGTGCAGCCCTCTCGCCGGCCCAAGGATGGCCGTTATGGCGAAAATCCCAACCGGCTGCAGCACTATTACCAGTATCAGGTCATCCTGAAACCGTCGCCCAACGACCTGCAGGACCTTTACCTCGGCTCGCTCTATGCCATCGGCATCGACAGGGACAACCACGACATCCGCTTCGTCGAGGACGACTGGGAAAGCCCGACGCTGGGCGCCTGGGGCCTCGGCTGGGAGGTCTGGTGCGACGGCATGGAAGTGTCGCAGTTCACCTATTTCCAGCAGGTAGGCGGCATCGATTGCCACCCTGTCTCGGGCGAACTGACCTACGGGCTGGAGCGCCTCGCCATGTATGTGCAGGGCGTCGACAATGTCTATGACCTGAACTTCAACGGCCGTGAAGGTGCTGAACGCGTTTCCTATGGCGATGTGTTCCTGCAGGCCGAACAGGAATACTCGCGGCATAATTTCGAGCACGCCGACACCGAAAAGCTGCTGCGCCACTTCGAGGACGCCGAGGCCGAGTGCAAGGCGCTGCTGGCGGCCGGCGATCACGGCGACAGGCACCTGATGGCGCTGCCGGCCTATGACCAGTGCATCAAGGCGTCCCACGTGTTCAACCTGCTCGATGCGCGCGGCGTCATCTCCGTCACCGAGCGCCAGGCCTACATCCTGCGGGTGCGCGAACTGGCCAAGGGCTGCTGCGAGGCCTGGGCCAGAACCGCCGGCGGCAGCGCGGCTGCATGAATCGTCACAACAGAGGTAATCATCATGGCTGATCCCGTCATCGCCCAGAAATCGCCCATCCCGGTCGAGGTGGAAGAGGGTAAGAACTATTTCTGGTGCACTTGCGGCAAGTCCTCGAAGCAGCCGTTCTGCGACGGTTCGCACCAGGGCTCCGAATTTGCGCCGATGAAGTGGACCGCAGATGCAACGGGCAAGAAGTTCTTCTGCGCCTGCAAGCATACAGGCAAGGGCCCGTTCTGCGACGGCACCCACTCGAAGATATAAGAAAGCTGAACCCCTCCCATGGCTGAGCTTCTGCTGGAACTTTTCTCCGAGGAAATTCCCGCCCGCATGCAGGTGCGAGCGGCCGATGACCTGAAGAAGCTCGTCACCGGCGGGCTGGTGGAAGCAGGCCTGACTTATGAGGGTGCGGAAGCCCACGTCACCCCGCGCCGGTTGGCGCTGTGCGTGGCGGGCCTGGCCACCCGCACCGCCGACCAGAAGGAAGAGCGAAAGGGACCGCGCACCGATGCGCCGGAGCAGGCCATCCAGGGCTTTCTCAAGTCGGCTGGCGTGACGCTCGACCAGTGCGACGTGGTCGAGGACCCGAAGAAGGGCTCGTTCTACGTCGCCCGCATCGACAAGCCGGGCCGGGCCACCACCGATGTGATCGCCGAACTGGTGCCGGACGTGATCCGCAAGTTCCCGTGGCCCAAGTCCATGCGCTGGGGTTCAGGGCAGCTTCGGTGGGTGCGCCCGCTGCAATCCATCCTCTGCATGTTCGACGGTGAGGTGGTCAGCTTCGACGTGGACGGCATCGAGGCCGGCAACGTCACCGGCGGCCACCGGTTCATGGGGCCTGAAGCCTTCACCGTTTCCGACTTCGAGGACTACGAGACCAAGCTCAAGGCGCGCCACGTCATGCTGCGCACCGACGAGCGCATGGACACCATCCGCGCCTCGGCGAAAGACCTTGCATTCGCGAAGGGCCTTGAACTGATCGAGGACGAGGCGCTGCTGGCCGAAACCGCAGGCCTTGTCGAATGGCCAGTGGTGCTGATGGGCGAGTTCGACAAGGCGTTCCTCGACGTGCCGCCGGAGGTCATCATCACCTCCATCAAGACGCACCAGAAGTGTTTCTCTCTCAAAACCCAAACCCAACCCATTTCCAATCACTACCTGCTGGTCTCCAACCTGATCGCGAAGGACGGCGGCAGGAAGATCGTCGAAGGCAACAACAAGGTCATCGCCGCTCGGCTGTCCGACGCCAAGTTCTTCTGGGAGCAGGACAGGAAGACGAAGCTGGAGGACCGGCTGCCGAAGCTGGAGCAGATCACCTTCCACGCCAAGCTGGGCACGCAGGCTGAGCGCGTTGCCCGCATCGAGGCGCTGGCCGGCGAGATCGCCCAGATCATTGGCGCTGATGTGGAACAGGCAAAGCTTGCGGCGAAGCTGTGCAAGACCGACCTCGTCACCGAGATGGTCGGCGAGTTCCCCGAGCTTCAGGGCCTGATGGGCAGCTATTACGCCCGTGCCGAAGGGCTTGATGATGCGGTGGCCGACGCCATCCGCGACCACTACAAGCCGCAAGGCCCGTCTGATGCGGTACCGTCCGGCAAGGTCGCGCAGGCCGTGGCGCTGGCCGACAAGATCGACACGCTTGTCGGCTTCTGGGCCATCGACGAAAAGCCCACCGGCTCGAAAGACCCGTACGCGCTGCGCCGCGCCGCCCTTGGTGTTATCCGCACCGTGCTGGAAGGCGGATTGAGGATGACCATGAAGTCGATCGCAGCAGAACACCTGCTGCGATTCGGTCACACGGATGAGGACGGAATATGGATCTGGGGTCATGACCCCAGCAGCAAGTATAGTGATCTGGATAGAGGCTTGGTTGCCTCACCTCAGACAGAGATCAAGACGGATGGAAGCTCGGCATCAGACCTCCTCGACTTCTTCGCCGACCGGCTCAAGGTCTACCTGCGCGATGCAGGCGCCCGGCACGACCTGATCGACGCGGTGTTCTCGCTCGGCAACCAGGATGACCTGCTGATGATCGTGCGCCGGGTCGAGGCGCTGTCCGACTTCCTCGCCACCGACGATGGCAAGAACCTGCTCGCCGGCGTCAAGCGCGCGTCCAACATCCTGCGCATCGAGGAAAAGAAGGACGGCCGCGATTTCTCTGGCCAGCCGCAACCTTCGCTGCTGGTCAAGGGCGAGGAGAAGGACCTGCACCGCGCCGTCTCCGCCGCCGAGGCCAACGCGAAAAAGGCCGTGGAGGAAGAAGACTTCACCGCCGCCATGCGCCACATCGCCAAGCTGCGCGCGCCCGTCGATGCCTTCTTCGACAAGGTCACGGTGAACGACGCCGACCCGTCCTACCGCGAAAACCGGCTGAAGCTGCTCAACCGCATCCGCGAGGCGACGCTGGCCGTTGCCGACTTCTCGAAGATCGAGGGCTGAGCATCGTCAGTCGCAACGCCCCGATCCGGTTCCCGTTTCGGGAGCAGATCCGGCAAAGTTTGTGCACTGCAACAAGTAATTTCTTGAAAAGTGCGCTGAAACCGTGCATCTGGCGCGGTGAAACGACAAGTCTTCCGATTGGCCCGGCGCTTGCCTCTACCAGGGCCATACCTTCAGGCAAACCTGGGAAGTTCGGGAGGCGAGAGCCGTGCTACACGTATCTGGGGCAGATTTCATGACGACGACAGCCAAGTTGGTTTACCGCTTCGGCGACGGCCAGGCGGACGGCACCGCGAAGGACAAGGAACTGCTGGGCGGCAAGGGCGCCAACCTGGCCGAGATGTGCCAGCTGGGCGTGCCGGTGCCGCCGGGCTTCACCATCACCACCGCCGTGTGCACCGGCTTCTACGCCAATAACCGCGCCTACCCGTCAGGCCTCGAGGCCGATGTGGCAGAGGCCGTGAAGTGGGTGGGCGACAAGGTCGGCGCAGGCTTCGGCGACAAGGCCAACCCGCTGCTCGTCTCGGTGCGCTCCGGCGCGCGCGTGTCGATGCCGGGCATGATGGACACCGTGCTCAATCTTGGTCTGAACGATGAAACGGTCGAGGGCCTTGCTACCCGCTCCGGCGACCGCCGCTTCGCCTATGACAGCTACCGCCGCTTCATCCAGATGTACTCGGACGTGGTGCTGGGCGTCGAGCATCACGACTTCGAGGACATGCTCGGCGAGTTCAAGGAAGAACACGGCTACGAGCTCGATACCGACATCAGTGCGGATGAATGGGCCGAGATCATCGCCCGCTACAAGGACCACGTCGAAGCCGAGACCGGCGCGCCGTTCCCGCAGGACGTGCATGCCCAGCTGTGGGGCGCCATCAGCGCGGTGTTCCAGTCGTGGCAGTCAGCCCGTGCCATCACCTACCGCAGGCTCAACGAGATTCCGGACACCTGGGGCACCGCCGTCAACGTGCAGGCGATGGTGTTCGGCAACATGGGCAACACGTCGGCCACCGGCGTCGCCTTCACCCGCAACCCGTCCACCGGCGCGAAGGAGCTGTATGGCGAGTTCCTCGTCAACGCCCAGGGCGAGGACGTGGTGGCCGGCATCCGCACGCCGCAGAACATCACCGAGAAGGCACGGCAGGCCGCGGGCATGGATGCGCCCTCCCTTGAGGCGCTGATGCCGGAAACCTTCGCCGAGCTGACCGCCATCTTCGACCGGCTGGAGAAGCATTACCGCGACATGCAGGACCTGGAATTCACCATCCAGGACGGCAAGCTGTGGATGCTGCAGACCCGCTCGGGCAAGCGTACCGCCCATGCGGCGCTGAAGATTGCGGTGGACATGGCGGAGGAAGGCCTGATCAGCAAGGCGGACGCCGTTGCCCGCATCGACCCGGCCTCGCTCGACCAGCTGCTGCACCCGACCCTCGACCCCAAGGCCGCGCGCGACATCATCGCCACCGGCCTGCCGGCCTCGCCGGGGGCGGCCTGCGGCCAGATCATCTTCGACAGCGACGCCGCGGAAGAAGCCCGCGCGCAAGGCCGGAAGGTCATCCTGGTGCGGCTGGAGACGAGCCCCGAAGACATTCATGGCATGCACGCCGCCGAAGGCATCCTGACGACGCGCGGCGGCATGACCTCGCACGCCGCCGTGGTGGCCCGCGGCATGGGCAAGCCGTGCGTATCCGGCGCCGGCTCGATCCACGTCAACTATGACGAAGGCAGTTTCACGGTCATGGGCCAGACCCTGCGCGAAGGCGAGGTCATCACCATTGACGGTTCCACCGGCCAGGTGATGCGCGGCGAGATCCCCACCATCAAGCCTGAACTGTCCGGCGATTTCGGCCGCATCATGGAATGGGCCGACGAGATCCGCACGCTCGGCGTGCGTGCCAATGCCGACACCCCGGCGGACGCCCGCATGGCCCGCGATTTCGGTGCCGAAGGCATCGGCCTGTGCCGCACCGAACACATGTTCTTCGAGACCGAGCGCATTGCCGCGGTGCGCGAGATGATCGTATCCGAAACGGCAGGGCAGCGGCGCAAGGCGCTGGACAAGATTCTGCCGATGCAGCGGGCCGACTTTGTCGAACTGTTCGAGATCATGGCCGGCCTGCCGGTGACCATCCGCCTGCTCGACCCGCCGCTGCACGAGTTCCTGCCGCACGGCGAGGAAGAGCTGCTTGAGGTGGCCGACAACATGGACCTCGACCCGGAAGTGTTGCGCGCCCGCATCGTCGAGCTTGACGAGTTCAACCCGATGCTCGGCCATCGCGGCTGCCGCATTGCCGTCAGCTTTCCCGAGATCGCCGAGATGCAGGCCCGCGCCATCTTCGAGGCCGTGGTCGAAGTGAAGCGCAAGAACGGCAACGCGCCGATCCCGGAAGTGATGATTCCGCTGATCGCCAGCCGTGCCGAATATGACCTGGTCGAAGCCTCAATTTCCTCAGTCCACGCGCAGGTCGAGGCCGAATCGGGCGAACGGATCGAGTATCTTTGCGGCACCATGATCGAGCTGCCGCGCGCCTGCCTGAAGGCGGACGAGATTGCCGAGGCGGCCGAGTTCTTCTCGTTCGGCACCAACGACCTGACCCAGACCACCTTCGGCATCAGCCGTGACGACTCGGCCAGGTTCATGGACGACTATATCCGCAAGGGCATCTGGGAGCGCGATCCGTTCGTCTCCATCGACACCGAAGGCGTTGGCGAACTTGTGAGAATCGGCGTTGAGCGGGGCCGCAGCGTGAGGCCCGATCTCAAGCTCGGCATCTGCGGTGAACATGGCGGAGATCCGGCCAGCGTGCACTTCTGCCACCGCACCGGGCTGGACTATGTGTCGTGCTCGCCGTTCCGGGTGCCGATTGCCCGCCTCGCTGCAGCGCAGGCAGCCGTTAAGGACAGTTGATTTCTGCCTTGTCTCCGCCGCTTTTGCCGGTTAGCAAGGCATGTGGTTATCAACCATTTGGGCAGAGGGGAAATCTTGCCTGTATGGTTAACCTATGATAAACGCCCTTGATCTACACTTTGGGGTGAGTGTGCAACGGACCTCGCAGGGAAAGGCCCGGAAATTTGTCGGATTACGAGCGTCATATGCGGATGCGCGCCCGCGCGTCCAGCCGCAGGGAGGAAGTCGAGCAGTCGATGTCCCTGTCGGAAATCATGACGTTCGCCCTTGCCGGCATTGCCGTAGTTGGCGCCGTGGCGTTCGCCGGCCATCAGATCAACCGTGCAACCGCCTCGAATGCCCCCCAGCAACCGTCCGCCCAGTGGGCCGATGTCATGTCGCCCGCCAGCACCATCGCCGCCAAGGGCTCGCTGCTGGATGAGCCGGTCCGCCAGGATTTCCGCATGGTGGCCGTGGACGGCAATGTGCGCGTTGCGAGCCTCGCCAAATCCGATTTCATCAGCGACGAGATTGCTGTGGCACCTTCAGCCAGTCAGCAGGCCTCGCTCGGCGCGTTGCCGGAAGCAAAGCCGGCTGCACCGGTCAAACTCGTGTCGATTCCGGCCGCCCCGAAGATTTCCAAGCTTGAAAACAGCTTCAAGCTTGCCCGCGAGGAAAAGCAGCGGGTGCTCAAGCAGCGCGACGCGCGGCTCGCTGAGAAGGATTGCCTCGCCCGGGCCATTTATTTCGAGGCACGCTCCGAGCCCGAGGCAGGCCAGATCGCGGTTGCTAACGTGATCCTCAACCGGGTCAAGTCGTCGAGCTATCCCAACACCATCTGCGGCGTGGTCTACGAAGGCGCCCATCGGATGAATTCGTGCCAGTTCTCCTTCGCCTGCGATGGCAAGAAGGACATACCGCAAGGCGCGAAGGAGTGGACCAAGGCCAAGCAGCTTGCCTCCCGTGCCATGTCCGGCGACGCGTACGTGCGGGTGGTCTCAACCGCCACCCACTACCACGCCGACTACGTAAATCCGCGCTGGTCCGGCCACATGAAGCGCCTCATCAAGATCGGCCGGCACATCTTCTATCACGACAGCTGATTACTTGTTGCTCCGCCTTGCTGACGTTTCCGCCACCCCGCCGCAAGCGGGGTTTTTTGATGCCGCCGCTGCGTCACTGCTTGCGGCAGGTGAACGGTTCCACCGACAAGGTCGAACCTTCATTGGGTGGCGCCTTCAACGACGTGTAGATCTTGGATACTGCGCCCTTGCCGGTGCGCGGGTTGAACAGCAGCCAGCTGCCGTCCGGGTCGATGCACATAAGGCCGGTCCGTTGCGGCAGCCGGCAATCGACCAGCCTGCTGTTGGACGACATGGGCGTTGCAGCACTTTCCGCGCTCAGCCCGCCATCGCCGGCATGCAGTTCAAACGGACCGCCCGGCGAAAACTGCGCTGGCGTCCAGTTGCCGTTCTTCCACGCCAGCCCGCCGGCAGCGTCATAGCTGCACGTCCAGTCTTGCCCGGCTGCCTGTACCGGCGCGCCCGCCGCATACGCCGCCAGTGCCAGCGCCGCAAATGCCGTAATGGCTGCCTTGTTCATGGGGTGCTCCTTGACGGCTGGCGGACCAACTGATTGTTTGCCGCCTCCTTCGGATTTTCCGGAAAGTGAGCCTGCTTCATTTTCCACGCTCGTGAAAGTCCCGCAACGTCCGCAGGCATCGCGGCACACCGGCGGCGACGTCAAATTGTTGGCAGCATCCGCGCTTAAGGTTCGAACTGCGAGCTCTCGTTCTTCACCAGTCCGGGTGACTTTTCGCGCCGAAACCCGGTTCCACTTCCCAGGAGATCTGGTTGCCATGATCAATATCGAGATAATGCGAGCCGAGAACGTCTTCGTGCTGAAACCCGAAGGAAGCATAAGCGCCGACGATTTCAGGTCGGTGGCCACAACGATCAACGAATACATCAACGATCATGATGCTGTGCCGCGGCTGGTGTTCCAGCTCGGCGAGTTGCCCCACTGGCAGGATCTTGATGCGATGACCGCTCATCTTCACCTGGTCAGGGATCATCACAAGATCATCCCGAAGGTGGCTGTGGTTACCGACAACGCCGTGCTTACCTTGCTTCGTCCCGTTATCGACGTTTTCACTGGTGCCAAGGTGCGCCGTTTTCCTTCAGATGCGCTGGACGACGCGATCAACTGGGCGGCAATGGAGAAGGACCATCCGGGTAGCTTTATCGTGATGGAAGACTTGCCGTCGGATGTCATCGGCATCGACGCACGCGGTCTCATCAGTTCCACCGACTATCGCGACACGCTGGAACCGCTCGTCACCGGAAAGCAAGGGCAGCATGACAAGTTGAAGATGCTGCTCGTCGCCGGTCCCTATTTCGACGGGTTCTCGGCTGGCGCACTTTGGGACGACACCCGTTTCGGCTTTGCTCACTTCACCACGTTCTCCAAGCTGGCGCTGGTGACTGACCACGATTGGCTGCGTCACGCAGCCAGCCTCTTCGGCGCCTTGATGCCAACCGAGGTCAGGGCCTTCCCCATGGAAAAGCTTGAAGACGCCAGGCAATGGATCAGGACGTGAGGACGGGCAGGCGTATCAGGACTTGTATTCCATGTCCGTTCCGTCGACCCAGCGGTTGAATGCGAGATCGAGCGCGTCAGCTTCCCTGTGCATGCCGGCGTGATCTTCCTGCCTGGCGAGCCTGTTTCGCAACAGCTTGAGCCGTTCGCGCAACTCCTCTTCCGTCACCTTGTGATCAGCATTCATGATGCCTTTCAGGTCAAGCTTGTGCCTGAAATCGGCGATCTGCTGCTCGATGCTGTCAAGCCGGGTGTGGATGCTTGTATCGGCCATGTGAACCTCCGGTGCCAGTTTTCGTGCTGAGCCGATTGTGACCGCTGGAGACAAAGATGCGTTGATCCGCATCAAGATCATCGTGACCGATTCTCTGCAAGAGAAACCAATGTCCGTTTCTGTCCGCCAGCCTGAGTTCAGGCATCGTGTTGGCATTGCTTGGTCTCGGCCTGGTGGCCTGGCCGATGCATGCCTGGATGCCGGCGAGCGGTGGCTCCATGATTCCGGTTGTGGTGACCCACGCGGTGTTCTTCGCGCCGATGTCGGTCCCTCTCGGGTCCGGTCCGGCCTTGTTTGCCGAAATGTTCCCTGCCTCGGACCGGCTGTCGGGATATTCGGGGGCTTTCAATATCGGGTTCGGCGTGTTCGGTGGGCTGACACCGATGGTCGCCACCAGCCTGATCTCGCTGACCGGACATGCTACGGCACCTGCAGTTTACATGACCGTCGCTGCTGCCCTGGCGGTTGCGGCTCTTGCCCCGACGCTCGACTGCAACCGCGCTCCGCTGCGCTGAAATCGCATGCCTGAATTCTGCTTCGGGGACTGGACTTGCATCGCTTCCATCGGGCACCATCCAGCTCATGGGGCTTGGTCGGAGTGAGGTGAAGCGATGGCGATCTGGACGTTCTGGGAAGGCAAGTGGCACGACACACCGCCGGCGGTGGCCAACCCGATGACCCACGCCATGTGGCTTGGTTCGTGTGTGTTCGATGGCGCGCGGGCCTTCGAAGACACCGCGCCGGACCTTGGCCAGCATTGCCAGCGCGTCGTCAATTCGGCGAAGACATTCGGCCTCAAGCCGCAATATGACGCCGCAGAAATCGAGGCGCTGGCGCGCGAGGGGATCGCAAAGTTTGGCCCGCGCGCCGAGCTCTATATCCGCCCGATGTACTGGGCCGATGACGGTTTCGTCGACGTCGATCCGGACACCACCCGCTTTGCGCTCGCTGTCTACGACGCGCCGATGCCCGAGCCCAAGGGCTTTTCCGTCACCTGCTCGCCGTTTCGCCGCCCGTCGGTCGAGTATTCGCCCACCGACGCCAAGGCCGCCTGCCATTATCCCAATTCAGCCCGCGCCATGCGCGAGGCCCGCGCCCGCGGCTTCGACAACGCGGTGATGCTCGACCCGTTGTCGAACGTGTCGGAACTGGCCACCGCCAACATCTGGTACGCCCGCGACGGCGAGGTTTTCACGCCCGTCCCCAACGGCACGTTCCTGAACGGGATCACCCGCCAGCGCGTTGTCACCTTGCTGCGCGAGGCCGGGGTGAAGGTGCACGAGCGGTCCCTGCGGTGGCAGGATTTCATCGACGCCGACGAGGTGTTCTCGACCGGCAACTGGGCCAAGGTCGCCCCCATCACCCGTGTCGAGGACCGGGAGCTTCAGCCCGGCCCCGTCTACAAGAAAACGCGGCAACTGTACTGGGATTACGCCCATACGCAGGGCAAGCTGGCCTGAAGGCCTGTCATTTTCCCCTCAGGAAGCAAAAACCGGCAGCCTGGTTAGGGCTGCCGGTTTCGTGAGTTCGACGCCTGATCAGACAGGCATTGTTTCTAGTTCGTGGCCGTTGTCGGCACTGCCGGCAGCGCGTACTCGTGGATGAACTCGATGACCTGAAGAGCGTCATCTGCGGCCTGGGCAAATCCGGCCGCGCCTTCCGTATCCACCCCTTCCTCCGTGCCGCTAAATACCGCTGTGTAAATGTTTACCTCCTGCGGCACCCAGCTTTCGGGGAGCGGGCCGTCGCCATCGAGATCGGTTAAGACAAGCACGTTGGCAGTGACATCACCATAAGTATCTGACCGGTCATAGGTGAAGCTGCTGAAATCGACATACTCGGTCGTGTTGTCCGGATCGAGCGGATCCTTGATCGTACCTACGATGTCGAGGATCGAGTTCATGTAGACCACATTGTCCACCAGGATGGTGCCGGACTTGTCTGCCGCTGCCGCGAACAGGTTGGCTGCCTCGACAAGATCGTCGGCGGTGAAGGTGCCGTCGATCAGGTTCTGCAAGTCGGCGCTGAACACCGTATCGCTGTCGACGCCGGACAGTGTGCCGGTATTCATCAGTTCGACGTACAGGGCCAGATTTTCCAACGGTGCATCAATCGTCTTGACGGACGACTCATCCACTTCGGTGGCGGGGTCGTCGTTGGTAATCAGCGTCAACCGTCCGGCTGCATCCACCGTTACTTCATCAGCGGCGTTGATCGCCAACAAAGCTTCTTCATAGCGCGTGCTCAGTACAAACTTCGGCGAGCGACCCACGTTCATCCGGCCGATTTCCACTTCCATGGCCAGTTCAGGGTTGATCGGGGCGCCTTCTGCGTCCAGCTCTATTGGGTTGCCGTCTTCATCGATTGGCTGCACGAAACCATCATCGCTCAGGATCGGAACGCCGTTCTCATCCCGCAGCAACACGTACATGTCGCCGTACAACGTGCCCTTCTTGGTGCCCGAAGACGCGTTGCCACGACCCGGTTTTCCATCCTTGCCGGGTACGCCCGCCCAGGTGGGACGGTCCGAATCCTCGTCCTCGCTCTCGGCTGCCTCGGTTGTTGCCGGCTTGCCGCCCTTCTTGCCCTTGTCAGCCGTGCTGCTTCCACCGGCAGCCTTCTTGCCGGCCTGCCCTTTCTTGCTGCCGGACGAAGAGTCGTGGCCACCGCCATGACCTGCTTCTTCTGCGGCCTCGTCTTCCATCTGCTTGAACACGTCGCGCAGGGAGCCGCCCTTGCCGCCACCGCGCTCGCCACTGGCGCCCTTGCCCATCTTCTTGCCGCCTGAGCCGCCTTCATGGCCCGAGCCGCTGTCGTGACCCGCACCGCTTTCATGGCTGCTGCCTGAATCGTGGCCACTGCCGCCACTACCGTGGGTCTGGGCCATGGCGTAACCACCGAGTGCAAGCGTCAGCGCCAGACCTGCGGTTCCGGCAAGCAACCCGACTCAATTCAATATGCTGGGAGAATTCGTATGCATGATTTTCCTCCTGGTTTGACTTTCGGGACCAAGATAGACAAATCATCCGTAGTCGGAGTTGATCAGGATCAACTCACATGCAGTATTTTATATGTGTTTGATCGGCGTGGGAAATTGGCAAGAAGCCGGTTCTGCCCGACGCCCGTCAAGGCCCTAGAGCTTCAGAATCGCACCCAGCCGGAACAGGCTTTCGCGAGTGTCGTACGTCTCGAGACCTGGCGGGGTCTGCAAGGACAGCGTGCCGTAGTCGGTGAAGGTATAGTCGAAACGCAGGGCGATGCTGTCATCCACCGGCACTTCCAGGCCGCCGCCATAGCGCAGGCCGGCGCGCCATTTCTCGCTAGTTACCGGTGTATTCGGGCTGGGATTGTCAAAGTCGATATCGAAGTAACTGCCGGTTACACCGACACGCGCATAAGCCAGCGCGGCATCGTTCAGCACGATACCGGCGCGGATCGAGGCTGATGCTGATGCCACCTTCTCGATCGAGAAATCCCGCCCTGAAGGATCACGCTCGTGGTTCCATTCCTGCTGGGCGAGTTCGGCATCGACTTCGCCGCCAAACACAAACTGCCCCAACTGCAAATTGTGCCCAACCAGCAAACCGGCGGTGAAACCGGTGTCGCCAAAGTCTGCGTTCAGGACGCTCGCAGTTGGTGGAACGCCTTCTTCTTGCCGATCACCTGTGGTGAACGAAGACAGGCCGCCGTGGCCAACCTGCAGGCCCCAGTAGGTGCCGCCAAAGTCGCGTGACATGGCTGCATCTGCGTTGCGCGGAATGGGGTTGAAGTGCCAGGCCGCAGAGATGCGCGCCGTGCTTTCAGAGTTTCCGAAAGCATCCGGCTCGCCATTGCCCGGCGCCATCAGGTAGTCGTCGAATACCGCGTGGACGTATTCCATGCCGATGCTGAAGTGATCAGAAACCGGCACCCTGGTTCCGACGCCGTACTCGAAGCCCAATCGAGTGGCGGTTTCCGCTGAGGACGAGCCTTCCGACGCATAGCGGGTGTCGAACGTGCTGCCGCGCACGCCGGCACGGCCGTAGGCCAGTGCGCCGCTGTCCAGACGCCGGCCGGCAAGAAGCGCGCCACCGAACAACTCTTCGCGGCGTACCGAGAACACCCGTCCGCCCGGCAGGCGGCTGTGGTCCCAGCGGGCATCGGACAGGCTGGCGTCAGCCTCAAGGCCCACGTACCAGCGGGCTATGTCTACGCCGATGCCGCCGACGATGTCACCGGTCAGCCCGAAATTGCCGAAATCAGCAGTCAGCCTGCCGCCCTGACCCGGCTGACGCTCGCCGTCGAGCAGGGTCATCAGCGACGTGACACCGCCACGGACCCCAACATATATGTCGGTGTTGTCCACACCGGGCGCATTCGCCAGTTGTTCCTCGCTGAACGCATCCTCGGTCTCGATGCCGATGCGGCCCATGATACGGGCCTCGGTGTAATCGTTGAGCGCGAAATTCGATTCGCGTTCCTCATAGGCTGCTTCGGCACCGACAAAAAGCTTGGGGGACACGTACTTGCGGAACCCAAGCCAGGCGTTGGTCAACTGGTCCTCACGCGAGGTGCCCTGGAAGTCGAGCATTGCGGCTGACGCGCCACCATAAACCCGGAAATCGTTTCGAATGAGCTGCTGCACCTGCAGGCTGACGGCAGTGCGCAGGTAGGAAGAGGTGTCGGCGAGGGTAGTTTCCTCAAGCGTGCGCTGGGCGTTGATGGTAACCGAGGTGCCCTGCATCGGCCGCCACGACAGGTCGCCGCCATAGTTTGCGGCAATCACGTCATCAAACGCGGCGTTGTCAAAATTCTGGAAGATCAGTCCGGCATAAAGTTCAAGATCGACGGTATCGCTGAACTTCTTTTGCCAGCCGAGGCTGGCGCGCGCGCCGCGCGAATCACGGAAGTTGGAGGTGTCATACTCGCGAACATCGAACGTACCTTCCACGTAGATCGATGTGGTGTCGTCGTTGCGGTGGGTCCAGCGTGCACCGACGGTGCCCATATTGCGGTCGCGGTAGTCATAGTTGACACCGCCGGATTCAACGAAGTCATACCGGTCGAAGGTGTAACCCACCTTCACGGTGTCGTCCCCGAAGCGGCGGGATACGGCGCCATAGCTGGAGGTATTCCAGTAGACCGGAGGGACCGGTCCTGTTTGCGCCACCGGGTCGGTCGAGTTGCGCGGTTCATGTTCGCGCGCAACGCTGAGGCCCCACACGGCCAGGGTCATCGGGTCAAGGCGGTGAACCCCGTTCGAATAGAGCCGGAAATCTTCATAGTTTTCCGAGCCATAGGTCGCATACCGGCCAATCTCCGCGCTGCCGCCAAGGTTGATCCGGTGGCCTTCACGCTCCAGCCGGTAGTTGAGTGCAGGCAGGAAGACGGTGACCCAGTCGCCACGGCGCGTTTCGAACGCGTTGTCGTGCCAGGTGGGCCGGGAAAAGAAGACATTGTCGGTGTAATACTCGTTCACGCCGAAGCTGGCTGTGAAGTTGCCTGACCATCCGGGGTCGGTAATCTCCAGATCAGCCGCCACGGCGGCGTGCGATGCCATGACTGGCAGCGCTGCTCCCGCCAACAGCCTTGCAAAGCGTTTCATCAACATCCTGCCCCTTCGGAGATGACCGAAATTCGTTCTGACTACAGATGTTCTATTTCCAACAGGCCTGATTGGAAGTCAATCCAGAAGGTCTGTCGCAACGGCATTTTCGCTGAATCGAGATGTAATCTGCTAAAGCTTGAGCTGGGCGAATTTCTTCATGTAGACGGCGCAAGCGTCTTCCGGCGGCAATGGAGACAGCTTCTGCATCCTGGCGATGGTTGCCGGGGCCAGCCCGCGCGGCCGGCCGAAAAACCGCGCGGCCTCGGCATCGTCAAACCCCGCCAGCACTGTCGCCTCATAGAAGGCCGACGCCTTGTCCGCGCGCTTGATCTGTTTCTCGACCGCGTGCGGCAGCGCGGCGGGCAGGCCGAAGCGCAGATGCACCGCCTCCATCAGCCGCGCCTCGAAGTCCTTGTAATCAATACCCAAAGCCGCCTTGAACGGCGAGATCATGTCGCCGATGACATATTCCGAGGCATCATGCAGCAGCGCCGCCAGCCGCCAGCGCGGGTCGATGGACGGGTGCATTTCGGTGAGCAATTGTTCAACGATCACGCAGTGTTGCGCTACCGAAAAGGCATGCGCCCCGTGCGTCTGCCCGTTCCACCGCGCCACCCGGGCCAGACCGTGGGCGATGTCCTCGATCTCCACGTCCAACGGTGACGGCTCCAGCAGGTCTAGCCGCCGGCCCGACAGCATGCGCTGCCATGCCCTTGGCTTATCGGGTGCTTTCGCCACTGACGGCCCCGTGTCTGTGGCAGCTGACAAGGTGATCGTTGACCATGCCGACGGCCTGCATGAAGGCATAGACGATGGTCGGGCCGACAAACCTGAAACTGCGCTTCTTCAGGTCCTTCGAGATTGCCTCGGCCAGCGGCGTGGCGGCTGGCACCTGGTTGAGGTGGGTGAATTCATTGACCAGCGGGCGGCCATCCATGAACCCCCACAGGTAATCTGAAAACGCCTCGTCGCCGCCCATGTCCAGATAGGCTTGCGCGTTGGTGACTGCAGCGTCGATCTTCAACCGGTTGCGGACGATGCCCGGATTGAGCATCAGTTCAGCTTTCTTTTCATCTGAATAAAGCGCCATTTTGCGTGCATCGAAGCCGTCGAAGGCGGCGCGGTAATTGTCGCGCTTGCGCAAGATGGTGATCCACGACAGCCCCGCCTGGAACCCGTCCAGCAGCAGCTTTTCAAACAGCGCCCGGCTGTCGTGTTCCGGCACGCCCCACTCGGTGTCGTGATAGGCCACATAGTCGGGCGCCGTGCCGCACCAGCCGCAGCGGTCCAACCCGTCTTCGTGGGTGATCAGCGAATGTTCCCAGCCCATCAGTCCCCGCCTTCGCCGCCGCCGTCCGGATCAGCCCAGCCTGCCCATGACGGCTTGTGCATGCTCAGCGCGACACCGTCAACTGACAGCCCGCCGCCATCGGCCTGCGCCGCTGCCGCCCGGTCGAGCCGGATGAGCGCAAGTCCGCGCCGGCCGGCCGAGGCCAGCAGGCTGCCCGACTGGCGCTCACCTGCATGCACGGCCGCACCGGGGGCAGGCAGATCATCCGCTGCCTCGACCGGCACGATGCGGCTGCGCGCCGTGGCGCGGTGCTGCATCCGCGACACCACTTCCTGGCCCACATAGCAACCCTTGCGGAAGCCCACCGAGCCGAACTGGTCATAGTTGGCTTCGTGAGGGAACAACTGGCCTGAACCGATCTCGGCGCTGTCCGCCACGCCGAGCGCCATTCGCATGGCAGCGTAATCATCGGCGCTGGCGTTGGCGATCCTCGCCAGCCCATCCGCTGGCGCAATGATGCGATGACCGAGATCCGCCAGCCGCGGGTCGGCATAAACCAGTGCCGCCTCAACCGGCGGCAAGTCTCCCTCACCCCAGGCCGCAACCACGGCAAGCTCATCCCTCGCCTTGAGGTCGATGGCGCGGCGCAGCTTGTACATGGTGAGCCGCTGCAGCAGTGCATCGCGCTGTCCGGCGTCGCAATCGATCAGCGCCCCGTCCGCCGTGGCGATGACGAAGAAGTCGAACAGGATCTTGCCCTGCGGTGTCAGCAGGCCGCCGTGCGCCGCCTCGCCCGGCTTCAGCGCTTCCACGTCCGCCGTGATCAGGTCCTGCAGGAAGGCAAGCGTTTCCCCTCCGGCCAGGCTGATCACCGCACGATGGCTGAGACTGGCGATGGTTGCTGGCATGGTTCAGGGGTCCTTGGCACTTGCGAGACGGTGCAGATTTACGTAAGCCGGAGGGCACGTTCAAGCCACCCTCAAGCTTACCGGGAGTTGCCCCCATGTCAGACACGTTCCGCGCCATCCAGATCGACAAGGTTGACGACAAGCAGACTGCCAAACTCGTGACCCTGACCGACGCTGACCTGATGGAGGGCGATGTGACCGTGAACGTGACGCACTCCACCGTCAACTACAAGGACGGCCTGGCGCTGACCGCCAAGGCGCCGATCATCCGCAAGTTTCCGCTGATCCCCGGCATCGACTTTGCCGGCACCGTCGCCGCGTCTGACAATGCTGAGTACAAGCCGGGCGATGCTGTTATCCTCAATGGCTGGGGCGTGGGCGAAGGTCACTCCGGCGGTCTTGCCGAGCGTGCCCGCGTCAAGGGTGACTGGCTGGTGAAGATGCCCAAGGGCATGGATGCGGCTCACGCCATGGCCATCGGCACGGCGGGTTATACCTCGATGCTGTGCGTCATGGCGCTGGAAGACCAGGGCATCACGCCTGCGTCCGGCGAGGTGCTGGTGACCGGTGCTGCAGGCGGCGTCGGCTCGGTGGCCATCGCCATCCTGTCGAAACTGGGTTACTCGGTGACCGCCTCGACGGGCCGCACCTCGGAAGAAGCCTTCCTGAAGGGCCTCGGTGCGTCCAGCATCGTCAACCGCGAGGAATTCAACACCCCGCCCAAGCCGCTGGCCAAGTCGCGCTGGGCAGCCTGCATCGATGCGGTGGGCTCCACCACGCTGGCAAACGTGCTGTCGCAGATGAACTATGGCGGCGTGGTTGCTGCCTGCGGCCTTGCCCAGGGCATGGACCTGCCGGCGTCCGTGGCGCCGTTCATCCTGCGCGGCGTCAAGCTGATCGGGGTGGACTTCGGTGATGTGCCCGAAGCCGCGGCGCGAACAGGCCTGGGCGCGACTGGCAAAGGATCTCGACATGGCCAAGCTCGATGCGCTGACCACCCACATCAAGCTCGAGGACGTCATCGCCACCGGCGCTGACCTCATCGCCGGCAAGGTGCGTGGGCGCGTGGTGGTGGACATCGCCTGAGCTGCAACGATCGCGTCATGCCCGGACTTGCACCGGGCATTCGGGACTGGATCAACGGGTCAAGCCCGGTGATGTCGTGTTTCAGACCGGAGTTTAGTGAATCTTGCGCAGCACGGTGAATTCGCCATTGCGGATGCGCTCTGGCAACCGCTCTGCCATGACGGCAACAGGGTCCTCGCCATAGGTGGCGATCATGTCCGACAGGGCGGCGAAAATGGCGGCAGTGGCGACGCAGTCGGGATCGAGGCCGTCGTACACGGCTTCCTCCCAGGCATCGAGAATGTAGCGCAACGCTGCCTGACGGTTCATCTGCGCCTGCGTGGAGCCGTCATCCTCCGGCACAATCATGTCATGCCCTTGCACAGGCTGTTTGTCTTTGCGGCTAGTCATCAATCCCACCCGGCAACCTGGAGCACGCCGCGCCGTGCGGGTCCGTCTCCTGTTGCTCTATTGGGGTGACATTATCACGACATTCCGGCCGCTCACCTGCTTCCTTGCCAAAAGGTTAACGCGGCAAGGTTACCTTCAAGCGCTTGAATCAGGGCCGGCCGGACCGGCCAGCGAGGCGCGGATGAAATCCGCCGTGCCCGGCGTCATGGTCAGGCTGGCGAACTCGTCCGGGTGCACCCAGCGCGCATCCGACACATCGTCACCGGCAACCGGTTCGCCGGCCTGCCAGCGGCACAGGAAGCACGAGATCAGGTAGTGGAAGGCGATCTCGCCGCCCGCGTCGCGATGGATGATGTCGATGGCGTCGAGTATCCGTTCGACGTGGGCGGTGATGCCGGTTTCCTCGGCCAGTTCACGCACCACCGCGTCGCGCGCCTTCTCGCCCGGTTCGACGTGGCCGCCGGGCAGGCTCCACATGCCATAGCCGGCCTTCTTGTTGCGCTTGACCAGCAGCACCTTGCCGTCACGGGCCACGAAGGCGGAGACGCCGGGCAGGGGCTTCACGATGGCGCGGGTCATGAGGTGTTCAATTCCGGTGTGGGCCGTGGCACAGTGGCCCGCGTTATGTGCGGTCTGTACAGCTTTCGCAAGTCTCCGGAAGAGGTGAAGGCGCTGTTCGGGTATCCCGAGCAGCCCAACTTTCCGCCGCGCGATCACGTCGCTCCCGGCCAGCCCATCGCCATTGTGCGCGGTGAACGCGACGACCGGCACTTTGCGCTGGTGCGCTGGGGCTTCGTGCCGTCATGGACGAAGGAGATGAAGCCCGGCAAGCCGCTGATTAATGCTCGCTCTGAAACGGTGTTTGAAAAACCGTCGTTCCGCCATGCCATCCGCCGCCGCCGCTGCCTCATTCCGGCAGACGGGTTCTACGAATGGAAGGGCGATGTGCCGGGCCGCAAGCAGCCCTTTCACATCACCAGGCCGGGCGGGGAGCTGTTCGCCTTCGGCGGCATCTGGGAACACTGGATGGCGCCGGACGGGTCGGAACTGGAAAGTGCTGCCATCCTGACCACCGCGCCTAACGCCATGATGGAGCCGATCCATACCCGCATGCCGGTCGTCATCGAGCCGCAGGACTTCAACCGGTGGCTCGATCACTCACGGCCCGACGGCAAGGACGTGGTGGACCTGATGCGCCCGATCCGGGACGACTTCTTCGTGGCCCGCGAAACCGAGATGCCGAGGCCGGTGCGCCGCAAGCCCGAGGTGGTCGAGAAGCCCGAGCCTCAGCCAAAAGCGGATGACCAACTGAAGTTGCTCTAGGCTTGCTCAATCAACTTCCGCGCCATGCACAGCCTCGGCTCCACCTCATAGCCCAGCGCCTCATAGAAGCCGCGCACCGCCTCGTTCTCGGCCCGCACCAGCAGGTTGAGCTTCCACACGCCGCGCTGCGTCAGCCAGCGTTCGGCAGCCCGCATGGTGGCCTTGCCCAGCCCCTTGCGCTGATAGTCCGGATGCGTTGCGACATAGTAGACGATGCCCCGGTGGCCATCGTGGCCGACCATCACCGAGGCGATGACGGTATCGCCGTCCATTGCCACCAGCACATCGGAAGCCGGGCCGGAGCGGGCAAAGGCGATGTCCTTTGCGGGATCGTTCCACGGCCGCACCAGATCGCACGCTTTCCACAGGGCGATCAGGCTGGCGACTTCCCCGTCGCGCACCGGGCGATGTTCAATGCTGGCCATGGCCTACAATACCTTGCCGGGGTTCATGATGCCGTTGGGGTCGAGCAGCGCCTTGATGCCGCGCATCATCGCCAGTTCCACCGGCTGCTTGGTGGCGGCCATCTCGCCGCGCTTGAGCGTACCGATGCCGTGTTCCGCGCTGATCGAGCCACCCATCGCCCGCACGATCGCGTGGACCTCGGCCGCCACATCTTCCCAATGGGCGAGAAACGCCTCCCGGTCAGCCCCCACCGGCTGGGAAATATTGAAGTGAATGTTGCCGTCGCCGATATGGCCAAATGGCACCGGGCGGCAGCCGGGGATCATCTGCCTGAACTCTTTCCGTGGCCGCATCGAGGAACGCAGGCACCTTCGACACGGGCACCGAAATGTCGTGCTTGATCGAGCCGCCTTCCAGCCGCTGCACCTCGGACATCATCTCGCGCAGCCGCCACAGTTCGCCCGCCTGCTGGCCGCTGGCGGCAATGGTTGCGTCGGCAACCAGACCTTCCTCGAAGGCCACGGCGAGAATGTCGGAAGCCGCCTCCTCCATCTCCGGGGCTTCATTGAAACCCGCCAGTTCGAACAGCACGTACCACTGCGATGGCGCTTGCAGCGGGTCACGGCAGCCAGCGTGTGCAATCACCATGTCGAGACCCGAGCGCGGCATGATCTCGAACGCCACGACAGCGCTGCCGCTCATTCGCCTGACTAGCGACAACAGCGCCAGTGCATCCGCCGGTGAGCCCACAGAGGCAAACACGGTGGCTCGGTCTGATGGCTTCGGCAGCAGCTTCATTGACGCAGCGGTGATGATGCCGAGCGTGCCTTCAGCCCCGATGAACAGGTGCTTCAGGTCATAGCCGGTATTGTCCTTGCGCAAGGACTTCAGCCCGTTCCACACCTCGCCCGACGGCAGCACCACCTCCAGCCCCAGACACAGGTCGCGGGTGTTGCCATAGGCGATCACGTTGATGCCGCCGGCATTCGTCGACAGGTTGCCGCCTACCTGGGCTGTACCTTGCGAGGCGATCCACAACGGAAACATCAGCCCCTTGCGCTCGGCCGCTTGCTGGGCGTGCTGCAGGGTGACGCCGGCTTCGACGGTGATCACGCTGTCAGCTTCGTCCAGATGACGTATCGCGTTCAGGCGGGAAAGCGACACCACCACCTCCGGCCCCAGCGGTATCTGCCCGCCGACGAGGCCGGTGTTGCCGCCCTGCGGCACGACGGCTGTGCCCGTCTCGTTGGCGAGCTTCAGGATCGCGGCGACTTCACCGGTCGAGGCCGGCTTCAGCACCAACCGCGACTTGCCGGTGAACTTGCCCCTCGGTTCGACCAGATGCGGCGCAATGTCCGCCTCGTTCGTCGGCGCGTTGTGGGTGCCGACGATGGCGATGAACCGGTCGATGAGGTCAGGGTTGAGCATGGGTGCACGTTAGTGGCGGACGCAATCAACGTCTAGCGCGGCGCAGCGGCGCGGCTGAGCCGGTCGTTGATGGCCGCGCCCAACCCTTCGCCAGGGATCGGGGCGACGGCGATGGTGGGCGCGCCGCTGGCGTCGAGCGCATGCAGCATGGCGAACAGGTTGGCGGCGGCTTCTTTCAGGTCGCCGGAGGGTGACAGGTTCATGGCGCCCTCCACCTTGCCGAAGCCCAGCATCACCTCGCCCTCGCTGGTCGATGTGGCGTTGAGGCGGATGCAGGCATTGGGCGCGTAGTGGCTTTCCAACTGGCCGGGGGCGACCGGCGCGGCTGTGTTGCCCCCGCCCAGGCGGACCGGCTTACCCAAAACCGTCTCAAGCTGCTCGTGGGAGATGCCGCCGGGTCGCAGAAGAACCGGTTCGTCACCGAGGCAGGAGACGATGGTGGATTCGAGGCCCACCTCGCACGGTCCCATATCCAGCACGCCCCAGATGCGGCCCTCAAGGCCTGCCAGTACATGCTCGGGGCGCGTGGGCGAAATCTGTCCCGACCGGTTGGCCGATGGCGCGGCCACCGGCACGCCGGCAGCTTCCAGCAGCTTGCGCGCGCCCTTGTGCCCCGGCACCCGAATGGCAATGGAGTTGAGCCCCGCACTCACCAGTTCGCTGACCGGACACCCCGCCCGCCGCGCCACCACGATGGTCAGCGGTCCGGGCCAGAAGGCTTGCGCCAGCGCGCGCGCATCCCCGGTGAAGTGGCCAAGCGCAATGGCAGCCGCAGACGACGGCACATGCACGATCAGCGGGTTGAAGCTGGGCCGCCCCTTGGCCTCGTAGATCGCTGCCACTGCCTTGCCATTGGTTGCGTCCGCGCCGAGGCCATAAACGGTCTCTGTGGCGAACGCCACCAGTTCGCCGCGCTTCAGCGCGCTTGCTGCGAGGTCAATATCGGTGGTGACGATGGTCATTTCGGATCGTAGAAACTGCGCAATGTTGCCGGTCAGGCCTGTGGCTTGCCGTGATAGGTTGCCGCCAGTCAAGCAAAACCATGAGGACGCCCTGGGCATGTTTACTCCGCACACGGTTACGCTTCTCGATACGCTCAACGACGTCACAGACCTGAACGGGTTGATTGGCGACGGCGTGTTCGGCGACCTGTCGGGCGAAGTCGTGACAGCGGTGCTTGAAGAAGCCGGCCGTTTCGCCGCCGAGGTGATCGCGCCGCTCAACCAGCCCGGCGACCGGCATGGTTGTTCGCTCGACACCGCCAGCAATGCGGTCAGCACTGCGCCGGGCTGGAAGGACGCCTATGCGCAATGGGTCCAGGCTGGCTGGGCTGCCTTGCCGGCGCCTGCGGAATTCGGCGGGCAGGGCCTTCCCACCATGGTCTCGCTTGCCGTTCAGGAACTTTGGAACGCCGCCGCCAATGCCTATGGCATCGGCACCTTGCTGACGCAAGGCGCGGTCGAGGCCATCGCGGAACACGCGAACGATGAACTTAAGCAGTTTTACCTGCCGAAGATGGTGTCGGGAGAATGGACCGGCACGATGAACCTGACTGAGCCGCAAGCGGGTTCGGACCTCTCAGGCGTCAAGACGCAGGCCCGGCCCAACGGCGATGGCACGTACTCGATCACCGGCACCAAGATCTACATCACCTACGGTGAGCACGATCTGACCGACAACATCATCCACCTCGTGCTGGCCCGCCTGCCTGATGCGCCGGAAGGAACACGCGGCATCTCGCTGTTCCTGGTGCCGAAGTTCCTGCTCAACGAAGACGGGACGCCGAACAAGCGTAATGACGTCAAGTGCATTGGCCTTGAACACAAGCTCGGTATTCATGGCTCGCCCACCTGCACCATGCGCTATGGCGACGGGGGCGGTGCCATCGGCTGGATGATCGGCGAGGAAAACCGCGGCCTCAATTGCATGTTCACGCTGATGAACAACGCGCGTCTTCACGTCGGCATGCAGGGCGTGGCCATCGGCGAACGCGCCTACCAGCAGGCGCTGGCCTTTGCGAAGGAGCGTCGGCAGGGCCGTGCCAGGGGCCAGCGCCAGCCGATGCCCATCATCGGGCACGCGGACGTGCGCCGCATGCTGATGGACATGAAGACCAGGGTGCAGGCCGCCCGCACCATCTGCTTCCTGTGCGCCCGCGCCATTGACCTGTCGCGCCATGCCCTGCGTGAGGACGAGCGGGAGCGCCAGGCCGATCTGGCCGCCCTGCTCACGCCGGTGGCCAAGGCCTTCTCGACTGACATGGGCGTGGAAGTGGCCTCCGACGGCATCCAGATCCACGGCGGCATGGGCTACATCGAGGAAACCGGAGCCGCCCAGCACCTGCGCGATGCCCGCATCACCCCGATCTATGAAGGCACCAACGGCATTCAGGCGCTCGATCTCGTCATCCGAAAGCTGCCGCTGGACGGCGGCGGCACCGTCGAGGCGCTGATTGCGGACATGGCGCAAGTGGCGCGCCAGCTGGGCGAACCGGGAGCGGGGCTGGCCGCCGCCGTGAAGGCGTTTGGCGCCACCTCGCGCCAGCTTGGCAAATGGCTGATGGAGGGCGATGACCGCGCGGTTGCAGCGGCGACACCCTATCTTCGGCAGTTCGGCCTGACATTGGGTGCCTATGGTCTCGGCAAGCAGGCGCTGGCGGCGTGCGGCCGCAACGGGCCGGATGCCGCGCGCAAGGCGCAGATGTTCGGCTATTTCTCGAAGCTGCACCTGCCGAACGTATCCGCCCTTGCCGTGATCATTTCAGGCGGCGCCGGCGCCATCACGGATGTGAGCGAGGACGTACTGGCAGTGGCGTGAAGCGGGTTCAGCTTGCCGGTTGGCCGCCCACGTAAGGGTGCAGCGCGCGCCAGGCAAGTTCGTGCGCCGGCGTGGCGATGCCCAGTTCACGCCCCAGCCGCACCACCTCGCCACTAAGGTCGTTCAGTTCCAGCCGCTTGCCCCGGTTTAGGTCATCCAGCATCGAGGCGTGCATGTGGCCCGGCATGCCCTTCAGCATCGCCAGTGCCTTGTCTGCTGCGTCCTCCGGCAGCGCCGGGCAGACCTTGCGCCCGACAGCCGTTGTCTCGATCACGGCGGAACGCACCAGTTCCGCGCAGGCCTGATCGGCAAGGATCGGCCCGATATTGAGTCTCGTCAGCGTGGTGATGGCGCTCAGCGTGGACAGCATGATGAACTTCTCCCACACCCGCACCTCGATGTTCGCAGCAATCTCTGCATCGACACCGGCGCTCTGCAGGGCCGCCAGGAATGCCTTGCAGCGGTCGCTTTCGTGCCCGTCCGGTTCGCCGAACACCAGCCGGGCGAACGGCCCGCTGTGCCGCACGATGCCCGGCGCGCGCACATCGGCCGGGATGACGGCAATGCCGGGTATGACCCGGTCTTCGCCAACGATCCGGCCTATGCGCGCACGGCTGTTGACCCCGTTCTGGAAGGTCATGACGGCCGTGTCCGGTCCAAGCAGCGGGGCAATCGCTTCAGCAGCCTGCTCGGTGTCGTAGAGCTTGACCAGGAACAGCACCAGATCAACCGGTCCCACCTCCGCCGGATCGCTGCTGGCGTTGACCTTGGGCAGGTGCAGGTCGCCAAGCGGGCTTTCGATCTTCAGGCCGCCGGCGCGCAGCGCATCAAGATGCGCGCCTCTGCCGATGAAGGTGACGTCGGCGCCGGCGGCAGCCAGCCGACCGCCGAAGTAACAGCCGAGCGCGCCAGCGCCCATGACCGCGATTTTCATGTGATGTGACCCTTCCGGTTATTGCAAGCGCTGCAAAGTCTAGGCAGCAGTCCAGCCCCTGTCACGCCAGCGCGTGCGCCTCGCCGTCCGGTTCCCGGTCGCGGCGGAACGGGGCCGGAGAAGCGATGGCGCACAGGGCTGCCACGTCCTGACCACGGTCCTGACGTAACACGCACTCGCTGACAAGTGCGCCAGAGAAGCCCGCGTCAGCAAGCAGCCCTTCGACGTATTGCCGCGAGTGGGCGAAGCGGCGGCTTTCGCGCAGTTCCACCGGCTTGCTGCCGGTCTCCACCGTGAAGGCGAGCAGCCCGCCGGAATTGAGCGACCCGGCGCACCAGCCGGCGATGCGTTCCAGTGCGCCCAGATAGATGAACACGTCCGCGGCCACGATCAGGTCGAAGCGGTTCTCGCCCAGCTGCAGCTGGCTGATGTCGCGCTTTTCCAGCAGCTCATAGACGCCCTTGCGCCGTGCCTGTGCCAGCATGCCGCCGGAGATGTCATAGCCGCCCAGCCAGTCCACATGGGGCCGCAGCGCCTCGCCCATCAGCCCGGTGCCGCAGCCCAGGTCGAGCGCCCGCCCGGCCCGAGTGAAGCCGCCGGACTGCAGCGCCTGCAGGATGAGTTGCGGCCCTCGGTAGTTCAGCTTGCCCACCAGCGCCGTGTCGAAGGTGCCGGCATACTGGTCGAACAGTGTTTCCACGAAGGCTGGCGGCATCGATTCGCGCAATCCGGTTGGCCGCAGCAGATCGCGTTTCAGCCCGGCACCCAGCCGGTCGGACGGGTCTGCGGCGATGGCGCGCTCCCATGCCTGGCCGGCCGCCACGGTTCTGCCGGCCCGCTGCAGAAACTCGCCCAGCCGGAACCATCCGGCTGCCCAGCCGGGCACCAGTTCCATTGCACCGGACAGAACCTCGACAGCCGCCTCGATGTCGCCATCGCCGGCCAGCGCCTCGGCATATTCAGCGCGCCGGTCCGCGCGCGGATCGGGCGAGGGAAACGGTAAGGAAGCCAAGATCAGCTCAATCAGGAAAATCCGCTCATTGGCCCGGTCAATTGGGCTCACGCGGCGGAGGTCACGCTGCATGCGGGGTGGAGCCGCTGCATCGCCCGCCATTAGAGCGGCGCCTGCGGCCGTGTCAATCGGGATCGATGGCGATGAGCTTCACTCGATGTTGAGCAGCATGGCGGTGGCGATCATGGCGGCTGCAAAGGTCAGCGCGAACGTGAAGAAGTAGAGCACGCTGGCGGTGAGCCAGATCTCCGAGCTCAGAATGAGCGTGCCGATGCCGCCGATATCCTGGACCACCAGCACCCCGGCCACGAAAAGGCCGATGGCAGCGCCCATCAGCGCCTGTTCAAGGAACAGCCGCAACAGCCTCGGGGCTCGCATGTACCGGTTAAACAGGGTTTGCATGCCGGTCTCCGGATGGCGATCAAGTGTTGAAGCGTCAGCATAAATCATGACCTGACCGTGGCGCAGCGCCTTGCACCCTTGATTGTGTGCGGTGAATCCGCCCACTATCTGTTGAATGCGTATCCCCTCATGAGAGTTTTAATGAGTACCCTTCTTCTGCATCACGACGTCTTCACCGAGCATGCGCCCCCTGAAGGTCACCCCGAACGGCCCGACCGGATGCGGGCGGTGGAGCGCATACTCTCGCACCCCCACTTTGACGATTTGCGCCGCGAGGAAGCCCCGATGGGCACTCGCGAGCACGCCTTGCTGGTGCACCCGGAGGATTATGTGCACATGATCGAGCAATCGAGCCCGACCGACGGGCTGGTGTCGCTCGACCCGGATACGTGGATGAACGCGTCCAGCCTTGAAGCCGCGTACCGGGCGGTGGGGGCCGGGGTTCGCGCCGTCGACGCGGTGATGAACCTCGAGGTCAACAACGCCTTCTGCGCCGTGCGCCCGCCGGGCCACCACGCCGAGGCCAACCGGGTGATGGGCTTCTGCCTGTTCGGATCGGTCGCCATTGCGGCGAAGCATGCCCGAGAGACCTATGATCTCGACCGGGTGGCGGTGATCGACTTCGACGTGCACCACGGTAACGGCACCCAGGACATCTTTTGGTCGGAGGAGGACCTGTTCTTCGGTTCCACCCACCAGATGCCGCTGTTTCCGGGCACCGGGGCCGTGTCTGAGACCGGGGCCGGAAACATCTTCAATGCGCCGTTGAGCGCCGGTGATGGCGGCGACATGTTCCGCGAGGCCATGCTGTCGCGCATTTTCCCCGCACTTGATGCCTTCCAGCCCGACCTGATCCTGGTTTCAGCCGGCTTCGATGCCCACCAGCGCGATCCGCTGGGCTCGCTGCAATTGACGGAAGAGGACTTCGCCTGGGTCACGCTCCGGCTGATGGACCTGGCTGACAGGCACTGCGACGGGCGCATTGTGTCGATGCTGGAAGGCGGCTATGACCTGGCCGGCCTGTCCGGCTCGGTGGGCGTGCACGTCAAGTCGCTGATGCACGGCTCTGGCCAGCGCGCGGGCCGCGAAACAGAGGAAGCGATGGATGAATGATGCCCCGCAGGACATCTCGAAGATGACGTTCGAGGCCGCTCTGGCCGAGCTGGAGGCGATCGTCGAGAAGCTGGAGGCCGGCAAGGTCAGTCTCGAGGACTCGATTGCCATCTACGAACGCGGCGAAAAGCTTAAAGGCCATTGCGACAAGCTGCTCAAGGCCGCCGAGGCGCGCATCGAAAAGATAACGCTGAAGGCGGACGGCTCTGCCGGCGGCACCGAACCCCTCGACGTGGAGTAGGCCTCGTGCCTGGCGGCGGCCGGTTGCGGCTTGACCAGGCGCTGGTGGCGCGTGGCCTTGCGCCCAGCCGGGCACGCGCACGCCAGCTGATTGAGGCTGGATTTGTATCGATTGAAGATACAATAATAACAAAAATTGCCCAATTGATCTCTGATGAGAAGCGGATAACGGTTTCCAACGCGGCCGGCCGGCACGTGTCGCGCGCTGCGGCCAAGCTGATTGCGGGTCTTGATGCCTTCGGGATTGATGCCGTGGAGAAGGCCTGCCTCGACATCGGCGCATCCACAGGCGGCTTCACCCAGGTGCTGCTGGAGCGCGGCGCCGCGCACGTCATCGCCATTGATGTCGGCCATGGCCAGATGCATAAAAGTATCGCATCGCTACCCATAGTTACTCTTGTTGAGGGGTTGAACGCGCGCGACCTGGCTGCAACTCATCTTGGCACTCACGAGATCGGCCTGATCGTCTGCGATGTCAGCTTCATTTCTCTGAAGCTGGCGCTACCGCCCGCCTTGTTGCTGGCGAAGCCGGGGGCAGACCTGGTGGCGCTCGTCAAGCCCCAGTTCGAGGTAGGCCGCGGCAACATCGGCAAGGGCGGCATCGTCCGCGACGAGGCGGTGCGCGAGGCGGTGTGCGCCGAAATCAGCCGCTGGCTGTCGCAGGACATGGGCTGGCAGGTGCTGGGCATCGTGCCAAGCCCGGTCACTGGCAGCGATGGCAACCAGGAATACCTGATCGCCGCGCGCAAGCCTTGAAACCAAAGCGCGCGAGGCGCATTCTCTAGCCATGCTGAGCCCGATCGACAGACTGACCTATGCGGCCCGCCAGGCCTCGCGCGTGGCGTGGTTCATGGGCCATGGCTTCGCTACCGGACAGTTCCGCCAGACGAAGCCGGGCGTGTCGGACGTTGCCCGTGAGCGCCCCCGCGAGAAAGGCCCGGGACTTGACCGGCTGATGCGCGACCTTGCCGCCTGTTTCCAGCGTGATCTCGATAATGTAGCGAGTGGATACTATCCTCTGCCGCGTGACGCTGATGGTTCGCCTGCCGAGCTGCTCAAGCGGTCGCGCGCCTTCATGGCGGATGTGCCGGTGGCGGCGGAGCGCAAGGCGAAGGGGGCGGGAACTGAAGTCTATTCTGCTGAAAAGGCAGAAGAATTGCCGGCCTATTTCCTGCAGAACTTTCATTATCAGACCGGCGGATACCTGACCGAGGAATCGGCTGAAATCTACGACATGCAGGTGGACGTGCTGTTTTCAGGCTCCACCAACGCCATGCGCCGCGAGTGCCTCGTTCCCCTGTACGGGTGGATGCGCGGGCGCGACCAGCGCAAGGTGCACGTGGCCGACATTGCCTGCGGCACCGGCCGCTTCGGCCGCTTCGTCAAGCAGGCCTACCCGCGCGTGCAGCTTACCCTGTCCGACCTGTCAGACGCCTACCTGAACGAGGCACGCCGCCACCTGAAGGATTATTCCGGGGTGAACTTCGAGGTGGCGAATGCCGAGAAGCTGCCGTTCGAGGACGCCTCGGTTGACGTGCTCACCTCGATTTTCCTGTTCCACGAGGTGCCGCCGAAGGTGCGCCGCATCATCGCCAGGGAATGGGCGCGGGTGTTGAAGCCCGGTGGCCGGCTGATCTTCATGGACAGTCTGCAACTGGGCGAGGTGGAAGGCTATGACGGCATGCTCAAGTCGTTTCCGGTGAACTTCCACGAACCGTACTATGGCAGCTACATCAAGGAAGACCTTGCCGCGATCTTTGCCGAGGCAGGCCTCACCCACGCCGAAAGCCGCCCGGTGTTCCTGTCCAAGCTGGTGGTGTGCGACAAGCCGGTAACCGGCGAGTAAGCATCACGCTCTAGCGAAGTTGACCTTGCGCCATAGGCGGCTCAGTCTGCCTGGTTCAGGGGAGAGTTGATGCAGATGACAGGCCAAGCAGCCAGCTTTGCGCCGCGCATTGCGGTACTGATCGACGCCGAGAACGTGTCATGGAAACATGCTTCTGAAGTGGTCGCGAAGGTCAGCGTCTCTGAACGGTTCAGTAGTCCAGTATCGGCGCGTATGGGACCAAGTCGTCCTGCAAGGGCTGGCTGGAGGCTTTGGAAGGAATGCCCGCGTACTGAACCTCGCCCCAACCTACCGGCAAGCCGAACATCGCGGACATCACCTGATGCTGGATGCCATGGTCTACCTGTCTGCGCCATCAGGTCAGCCACATGTACCTGGTTACGAGCGATACGGACTTCGTTGCTCTGTGCGGCATCTGAAAGCGTTCGGTTGCCGAACAGTGGTGCTGGGTGAAGCGCAAGGCCAGCGAGGCCCTGCGCAACGCATGCGACGAGTTCGTGCTGCTCGAAAAGGCGTGATCAGCAACCCAGCTGATCCGCCAGTCCGGTGAAGTTGTCCGCGACGTGGGTCCAGGCCCCCTCGCGCGTGGACGCGATCTCTACATCCGGCCCGAATTCGTCTGGCCGCAGCACGTAGGCCGTGGCCATGCCCAATTCGGCAGCGGCTTCAAGGTCGTCCTGGTGCGCGGCTACCATCATGCACTCTTCGGGCTTCAGGCCCAGTGCATCGGCAGAGCCGAGATAGGCCTGCGGGTGCGGCTTGTAGGCCTGCGCAACTTCCGCGCCCAGCACCACGTCCCACGGCAGGCCCGCCCGCTTCGCCATGTTGGTGATCAAAGCGATGTTGCCGTTCGAGCACGGCGCGATGATGTACTTCGACTTGAGCCGCGTCAGGCCCTCCACCGAATCCGGCCACGGATCCAACCGGTGCCAGGCAGTGACCAGCCGGCGCAGGTCCGCGCCGGACGGTTCGCCCAGTCCGAACTGGTGGCAGACCTCGTGCAGGTTCTCCTCATGCAGCAGATCAAGCCGCACGAAGCCCCGATTGCCGGAGCGGATGCGCTGCATGGCCGGTTGGTAAAGCCCGCGCCAGGCGTCCGCCACCTTGTCCCATTCGGCCACGATGCCGCGATCGGCACCCCAGGCGGACAGCTCGCGGATGATGCCGGAGCGCCAGTCCACCACCGTGCCGAACACGTCGAACAGCAAGGCCCTGGTTTCGTATCCGCCGGTCATCAGCCGCGCCTCAGCCAATTTGCCCGCGATGGCGCAGGAAATGGTCGGCCAGAACGATGGCCATCATCGCCTCGCCCACCGGCACGGCGCGGATGCCGACGCAGGGGTCATGGCGGCCCTTGGTGACGATGTCGGTCTCGTTGCCGTTCGCGTCCACGGTGCGGCGCGGCGTGAGAATGGAGGAGGTGGGCTTGACCGCGAACCGGCACACCACGTCCTGGCCGGTTGAAATGCCGCCGAGAATGCCGCCGGCATTGTTGGACAGGAATTCCGGCTTGCCGTCCTTCATGCGGATTTCGTCGGCATTTTCCTCGCCGGTGATGGCGGCGGCCTCGAAACCGTTACCGATCTCCACGCCCTTGACCGCGTTGATGCTCATCATGGCCGACGCCAGATCCTGGTCGAGCTTGCCGTAGACTGGTGCGCCCCAGCCTGCCGGTACGCCCGAGGCGACCACCTCGATCACCGCCCCGCAGGATGAACCCGCCTTGCGGATGCCGTCGAGATAGGCCTCCCAGGCCTTTGCCGCTTCAGCGTCGGGACAGAAGAACGGGTTGTTGTCCACCTCTGCCCAGTCCCAGTTGGCGCGGTTGACCTTGTGCGGCCCCATCTGCACCAGCGCAGCACGTATCGTTACACCCGGCACAACCTTGCGCGCCACCGCGCCTGCCGCCACCCGGGCGGCCGTTTCGCGAGCCGAAGAACGCCCGCCGCCACGATAGTCGCGTACGCCGTATTTCTCCATGTAGGTGAAATCGGCATGGCCGGGGCGGAACTTGTCGCGAATCTCCGAGTAATCCTTGGAGCGCTGGTCGACATTCTCGATCATCAGCGCAATCGGCGTGCCGGTGGTCACCTGACCCCCGGTCCGGTCATCCTCGAACACGCCGGACAGGATCTTCACCTGGTCGGGTTCGCGCCGTTGCGTGGTGAAACGGTTCTGGCCCGGCTTGCGCTTGTCGAGGAACGACTGGATGTCCGCCTCGGTCAGCTTGATGCCGGGCGGACAGCCATCCACCACGCACCCCAGCGCAATCCCGTGGCTCTCGCCAAAGGTGGTGATCCGGAACAGGTGGCCGAAGCTGTTGTGTGACATAGCGAATGAGCGCCCCTTGTTGCTGCCTGTTTAGGGCTGCATGCGCCGTGCGTCAAACCGGTTTGCAACTGCAAGGGTTACAGGCGTTCACCCATGTGTCACCCGGCCTTCGGGTTGATTCTCGCGCCTCGGGCCCCATCTTCAGACAGATTGCCGGCTGTTGGGGGGTGGCTGCACAGGAAAACAACGAACAACAGCAGGGAGGCCAGCGTTGCGATGGCAGTACAAAGCACCCCCATCGACGGGCTCATTCAATCCTACATCCGCCGCCATGCCCTACATGAACACCCCGTTCTTGCCGATCTCCGGCGGCGGACGGAAGCATTGCCGCATGGCCGCTGGCAGTCTTCGCCCGAACAGGCGCAGTTCATCGCCTTGCTGGTCCAGCTTCTTCAGGCCGGCCGCATCCTCGAACTGGGAACCTTCACCGGCTACGGTACGCTGGCCATGGCTCTGGCCTTGCCCGGCGACGGCCATGTGATGACCTGCGACATCGATGAACAATACACCTCGATCGGCCAGCAGTTCTGGCAGCGCGCCGGCGTTGCCAGCCGGGTCGACCTTCACATCGAGGAAGCGGACAAACTGCAGCACCGGCTGCTCGACGAGGGCGGGGGCGGATCATTCGACATGATCTTCATCGACGCCGACAAGCGGCTGTACCCCGAGTATTACGAGAACAGCGTTGAGCTTGTCCGCCCCGGCGGCCTGGTGCTGGCCGACAACGTCCTGTGGGGCGGTGCCGTGGCCGATCCGGCCGACCAGCGCAAATCCACCGCCGCCATCCGCCGGCTCAACGAACGTGTTGCCGCAGATGACAGGGTGGACATGACCATGCTGCCGATGGGCGATGGACTGACCATCGCCCGCAAGAAATAGCTGTGCTGTGCCGCACGCCTCAGCGCGCGAACACCCGCATGACCGGTGAGCGGCCCGGCAGGAACTTCGAATAGACCACCACGATCCGGCGGATATCGCGGCGGTTGCCGCGCAGGTCGATGGCTCGCGAGCAGGTGCCGGGGAAGAACAGCTGGCGAAGCGCCACGTCCTGGCGGGCGCCGTTGCGGAACACGATCTGCATCCGCTGCATCGTCAGTGGTGCCCGGTCGACGCAAATGCGCACTGCCCGGTGCCTGTCGCGGCCGCGCACGTTGATGACGTCCCGGTCGCGGAAGTGGTCAGCCTGCTTGGCGCCGATCAGGTCCCACGCATGCGCGGGCGCGGCTGCGGTCATCAGGCCCAGAACGGTGGCGGCTGCGGCGAGAGTGGTCTTGAACTTCATTGGAATGCCCGATCTCTGAGGTTGCTGCGGGACAAAAGATCCTGTCCGTTTGCGGTATTCTTGTGACAATTCACCGCGGCTTCAAGCTCGATCTTTCGCTGCCCGGAACCAGTCGATCTGGCCGTCCTTGAGCCGGTAGAATTTCCACTGCGGGTTTGGCAACAAGGGAATTTCCCGCACCGGCAACCCGAGCACCAGCCCGCGCACGATGCGGCTTATGCCGCCATGCGCAACGGCAAGTGTGGGGCCTGACAGGCTGTCGAGCCATTCCCTCACCCGCGCGGTGGCGTCTGCATAGCTCTCGCCGCCAGCTGGCCGCCAGGCATGGTAGCCCTCCGGATCGGCTTCCGGATTGATGCCCATGGTGTTGAGCTCCGGCCACGTCTGGCCTTCCGCCTCGCCGAAGTTGAGCTCCTTGAGACGCTCGTCGACGCTGATCCGGGGAGCCTGCTGCCCGAAGGCGTCGAGGATGTGGGAAAGGGTCTGGCGCGGCCTCTTCAACGGGCTCACGTGGACGGCGAAGTGATCGAGAGTGCCGTGCAGTTCAGCCATCGCGGCGGCGATGGCGCGCGCTTGCGCGTGGCCGGTATCGTTCAGTTCGATATCGGTCTGCCCCTGGATTCGCCGGGCCTTGTTCCAGTCCGTCTCACCATGCCGGACGAACCAGATTTCCGGGTAATCTCGCATGGTTGTGATGATTTACTCGGCCTGGTCGAGGCTCATGTCCGGCGCATAGGGGTTCTTCATGCCTACGACATGGTAACCCGAATCGACGTGCAGGATTTCGCCGGTGACGCCGCGGCTCATGTCCGACAGCAGGTACGCGCCTGACTCGCCCACCTCGTCGATGGTGACGGTGCGCCTGAGCGGCGAGTTGTACTCGTTCCACTTCAGGATGTAGCGGAAGTCGCCGATGCCGGCAGCAGCCAGTGTCTTGATTGGCCCGGCCGAAATGGCGTTGACGCGGATGTTCTTCTCTCCGAGGTCGGCAGCCAGATAGCGTACCGATGCTTCCAGCGCCGCCTTTGCCACGCCCATGACATTGTAATGCGGCATCCACTTCTCCGCACCGTAATAGGTCAGCGTCAGCAGTGAGCCGCCCTCGGTCATCAGCTTCTCGGCCCGCTGGGCCACCGCCGTGAACGAGTAGCACGAGATATTGAGCGAGCGGTTGAAGTTCGCTTCCGAGGTATCGACATAGCGCCCGGTCAGCTCGTCCTTGTCGGAAAACGCGATGGCGTGAACCACGAAGTCGAGCTTGCCCCATTGCTTCTCGATTTCGGCGAATGCCGCGTCCATCGAGGCTGCATTGGTGACGTCGCACTCCAGCACGATCTTCGAGCCAAGCTCTTCAGCCAGCGGCTTGACGCGCTTGCCCAGCGCCTCTCCCTGATAGGTAAAGGCAAGCTCGGCGCCATACTTGTGGGCCGCCTTGGCAATGCCCCATGCGATGGACCGGTTGTTGGCAACGCCCATTACAAGCCCGCGCTTGCCAGCCATGATCGATCCCGCCTGGGTCATGGACAACACCCCTTGTATGAAAAAGACGACAGATGGTTATGTGTGGATCGTGTATTTGCACGAAAACGCCAGCCGGGTCCACCGCCAATATGCCAGACTTGCGAACCGGCCCCGGCAGGAGCCATATCAGGCCTGAACCGTTGAAGACCCAGTTGAAGAGACCCGGATGATGGATGCCATGTCTGCAGATTTCACCACGCGCGACGAACCGTTCGAACTGTTTGCCGAATGGCTTGAGGCGGCGACGGAGAAAGAGATCAACGATCCCAACGCCATGAGCCTGGCGACGGTGGACGCCGACGGGCTGCCCAATGTGCGCATGGTGCTGCTGAAGGGCTTCGACGAGGACGGCTTCGTCTTCTACACCAACTTCGAAAGCCAGAAGGGCACCGAGATCCTCGGCCACATGAAGGCTGCCATATGCCTGCACTGGAAGAGCTTGCGCCGCCAGGTGCGGGTGCGTGGGCTGGTCGAGCAGGTGAGCGATGCGGAGGCCGACGAATACTACAACTCCCGCGCCCGTGACAGCCGCATCGGGGCCTGGGCCTCGCAGCAGTCACGACCGCTGGAAAGCCGCTTCGCGCTGGAGAAGGCGGTGGCGAAGTATGCCGCCAAGTACGCCATCGGGGACATTCCGCGCCCGCCGCACTGGTCCGGTTTCCGCATCAAGCCGGTCTATATCGAGTTCTGGAAGGACGGCGCCTTCCGGTTGCATGACCGCGTGGTGTTCAGGCGTGCTACGCCCGATGAGCCGTGGAGCAAGTCCCGGCTTTATCCCTGACCAGCTTTGGCCTATAGCTTGGGATCACCGTAGCGGAGACAACCATGCCCGGCTCGCAGACTGCCAACTCGGAGCGCAAGACGCTCATCCTCACCGGTGCCTCGCGCGGTATCGGCCATGCCACGGTGAAGCGGTTTTCCTCGGCCGGCTGGCGGGTGATTACCTGTTCGCGCCACCCCTTCCCCGAGAACTGCCCGTGGGAGATGGGCCCGGAAGACCACATCCAGATCGACCTGTCGGACATGGACGACGTGGCGCGCGGCGCGGCAGAGATGCGCGAGCGGCTCAAGGACCAGGGCTCGCGCCTCAATGCGCTGGTCAACAATGCGGCCATCTCGCCAAAGCTGGAAGGCGGCGCCCGGATGAATACCTTTGACACCAGCGCAGCCGACTGGCTCAGGGTATTCAACGTCAATTTCTTCGCACCGGTCATGCTGGCCCGTGGTCTGGTCGAGGAACTCAAGGCCGCGCAGGGCTCGGTGGTCAACGTGACCTCGATCGCGGGCTCGTCGGTGCATCCGTTTGCCGGTGCGGCCTATTCCACATCCAAGGCGGCACTTGCCTCGCTCACCCGCGAAATGGCTCACGACTTCGGCCCGCTGGGGGTGCGCGTCAACGCCATCTCGCCGGGCGAGATCGAGACGTCGATCCTGTCGCCGGGGACGGAGAAGATCATTCCGCAGATCCCATTGCGCCGTCTGGGCCAGCCGGAAGAGGTTGCCAAGGCCATCTACTTCCTGTGCACCGATGCGTCGTCGTACGTTACCGGCGCGGAGATCCACATCAATGGCGGCCAGCATGTCTGACGGCGTTCGCCGCAGCCCTGAAACCATCGCCGCGCAGGCGCTGGATGCGGTCGACGCTGCCACCGGGGCAATCGTGCCGCCGCTTTACACCGCCACCACTTATGCCCGCGATGCCGATTATCAGCTCATCGGAACCCATCTCTATTCGCGCTATGGCAACGAGACCATCGACCATGCCGAGCGCATCATTGCCGCCCTCGAAGGTGGTCACGCCGCCATGGTCTACGCGTCGGGCCTTGCCGGCATCACCGGGCTGCTGGAAACGTTGCAGCCAGGTGCGAAGGTGGTTGCCCCCAACATCTTCTACTGGGGTAGCCGCGACCTGCTGAACCACATGGCCCGCACCGGCCGCATCAAGGTCGAGTATGTCGACATGACCGACATGGCTGCCGTCACGGCGGCCGCGAAGGGCGCGGAGCTCGTCTGGATGGAAACGCCGGTCAACCCGACCTGGGACGTCATCGACATTCGCGCCATGGCGGATATCGCCCACGAGGCCGGCGCCATTTTGGGCGTGGACTCAACCTCGGCCAGCCCGGTTGTCACACGGCCGTTCGAGCATGGCGCCGACATCGTGTTCCATTCGGTCACCAAGTATCTAAACGGGCACTCGGACGTGCTCGGCGGGGCGCTGGTGACCAGGCAGGACAACGCCCGCTGGCAGGCGGCAAAGCATGTGCGCGCCATCACCGGCGGCATCCTGGCGCCGTTCGAAAGCTGGTTGCTGATCCGGGGCATGCGCACCCTGCATGTGCGGGTCAGGCAGGCAAGCGACAACGCGCTGGCCATTGCGAGACATCTTGAGCACCATCCGAAGGTGGAGCGGGTGCTCTATCCGGGCCTGCAGTCGCACCCCGGCCACGAGATTGCGCGCCGCCAGATGGGCAACGGCTTCGGCGGCATGCTGTCCGTCTGCGTCAAGGGCGGCATGGCCGAGACCGGCCGGTTTATCAGGGCGTTGAAACTGTTCCTCCCCGCCACCTCGCTGGGCGGCGTCGAAAGCCTCGCCGAGCACCGCAAGGTGATCGAGGGGCCGGACAGCCCCATCCCTGACAATCTGGTGCGGGTTTCGGTTGGCATCGAGGCGGTGGCAGACCTGATCGCCGACCTTGAGCAGGCGCTGGACAAGGCATGAGGCGGCTGCTGCTGGCTGCATTTGCCGCCGCCGCCATGGTGGTTTCGGCCGCCGCGCAGGAGCGCCTGGCCGACGGCATCGTCAACACGGGCAGCAACGACATCGCGCAGACCTGGCTGACCCGGCCCACGGACCGCTATGCCCACGATATCCTTGGCGACGCCATCGAGGCGGGCGGTCTGGCGGTGAAGACACGCGACGGCAAGACGCTTGAACTGGTTCTGCCGGATGAGCTGGTGTTCGAGGACCGGCAGGCGCGCCTTCATGATCTGGACGGCGATGGCAGAGACGAGGTGATCGTGGTGCTGTCGAGCATCACGAAGGGTGGCGCGCTGGCGATTTACGGCGTCCGCGGCGGCAAGCTCGTCAAACTGGCGCAAACCCCGCACATCGGCCGCGCCAACCGCTGGATCAACCCGGCCGAATTTACCGACCTTGACGGCGACGGGCGCATTGAGATCACCGCCGTGTGGAAGCCGCACCTGGCGCGCGAGCTTCAGGCCTGGCGCTATGCGGGCGGCAAGCTCACCCATGTCACCACCATCGAGGGCTACTCCAACCACGAGATTTATTCCCGCGTGCAGGACATGACGGAAGTGGTGAAGCTGACCGATGGCCGGACTGCGCTGGCCATCCCCACGCCGGGCTACGACGAGATCGCCTTCCTGGTTCTGAACGGCGGCAAGTTCAGCGAAGTCGTGCGCCTGCCCGCCGGCGGCAAGATCACGTCATCCGTCACGCTGAACGAGAATGGCCGGCGGCTTGAGTACGCCACCGGCCAGAAGAAGCGCTCGATTGTGATCCCGTGAGGGCGTCGAAGGTCAGCCGCGCAGGCCTTCCTTCTTGATCCACTGGGCGGTGTCGTTCAGTGCGCCCTCGTAGCGGTCGAACATCTCGTTGATCTCGCTTTCGGTGATGATCAGCGGCGGGCACAGGGCGACCGAGTCGACCATCGAGCGCACCATCAGGCCGCGGGCCTGGGCAAACTTCATCATCGTCGGGCCGACCATCTTCTTCGGGTCGAACGATGCCTTGGTGGCCTTGTTCTCGACGATCTCGGCAGCGCCGATGAAGCCCTTGGTCCGCACGTCGCCGATCAGCTCGTGGTCCTTCAGCTTGTTGAAGCGGCCCTCGAAGACAGGCGCGAGCCTGGCCACGTGGTCGATGATGCCGTCGCGCTTGTAGATCTCGATGGTCTTCAGCGCCACCGCCGCCGCCACCGGGTGCGCGGTGTAGGTGTAGCCGTGGCCGAACACGCCGATCTTCTTCGACTGGTCGAGCATCGCCTGGTAGAGGTCTTCCTCGATGGTGATGCCACCCAGCGGCATGTAGGCCGAGGTGATCGCCTTGGCCATCGACACCGAGTGCGGCTTCATGCCCATGGTTTCCGAGCCGAACCACTTGCCGGTGCGCCCGAAGCCGCAGATCACTTCATCGGCAATGAAGCGCACGTCGTACTTCTCAAGCACCGCCTGGATCTTGGCGTAATAGCCCTGCGGCGGGATGATGACGCCGCCTGCACCCATGATCGGCTCGGCGAAGAAGCCGGCAACCGTGTCCGGGCCTTCACGGATGATCATCTCTTCCAGCTCTTCGGCGCAGCGGGTGCTGAATTCGTCTTCCGTCTCGCCTTCTTGTCCGAAGCGGTAATAATGCGGGCACGAGGTGTGCATGATGTTCTTGATCGGCAGGTCGAAGTCGGCGTGCACCGGCGGCAGGCCGGTCAGCGAGCCCGACGCCACGGTGACGCCGTGATAGCCCTTGATGCGGCTGATCAGCTTCTTCTTCTCGGGCTTGCCGCGGGCATTGTTGTAGTACCAGGTCAGCTTCACCTGCATGTCGTTGGCTTCCGAGCCGGACGAGCAGAACAGCAGCTTCGAGGCTTCGCAGGGCACCAGCTCCTTCAGCGTCTCGGCCAGCTCGATGGCGAGGTCGTTGGATTTGCCGGCGAAGATGTGGGTGTAGGGCAGCCGCTTCATCTGCGTCGCGGCGGCGTCCACCAGTTCCTCGTTGCCATAGCCCAGCGAAGTGCACCAAAGACCGGCCAGGCCCTCGATGTACTGCTTGCCCTCGTGGTCATAGACATAGATGCCCTTGCCTTCCTCGATCACCGTCGGGCCGGTGTCGCGGAACGCCGACAGGTTCGTGTACGGGTGGATGAGGGTTTCGATGTCCCGCATGGCGAGGTTGGAAAGCGGCTGGTTCATTTGACAAATACCTTTTGACATGCGCGCGCGTCTGAGCACGATCTGGCTGGCAATATGTCAGAACTCACGAGGGGCGCACAATGGCCGACATGTCACTTGTCAAGCAGACCGCCACTGCACTGGTTGCAGGGCTGAACAAGGGCGATATCACGCCGCACGATCTGCTCGACGCGCTGGAGGCCCGCATTGCCGAGGTGGACGGCAAGGTGAACGCTTTGCCGACGCTGTGCTTCGACCGCGCCCGCGCCCATGCCGGCGAGCTGATGAAGAAGCCGCTGGGCCAGCGTGGTCTTCTGGCCGGCATGCCGGTGCCCATCAAGGACCTGTCCGATGTGGCAGGTGTGCGCTCGACGCAAGGCTCGCTGATCTTCAAGGACACCGTGCCGGAGGTGTCCGACATCCTGGTCACTCACCTGGAGGCCGAAGGTGGCATCGTCTACGCCAAGTCCAACACGCCCGAGTTCGGCGCTGGCGCCAATACCTTCAACGAGGTGTTCGGGGCCACGCTCAACCCGTGGAACACCTCGCGCTCTGCGGCAGGCTCATCCGGCGGGGCAGGCGTGGCGCTGGCCACCGGCATGGCCTGGGTGGCGCACGGCTCCGACATGGGCGGCAGCTTGCGCAACCCGGCCTCGTTCAACTCGATCTGCGGCATGCGCCCCTCGTCGGGCCGGGTGGCGACCTCGCGCGGCGGAAAGGTGGACGGCAACCTGGGCCAGGAAGGCCCGATGGCCCGCAACGTGGAAGACCTGGCGTTGCTGTTTGACGCCATGTGCGGCGAGGAACCTGGCGATCCCGTGTCGAAGCCGCGTCCGCAGACAAGCTATCTCGACCAATGCCGCTCCGGCTGGAAGCCGAAGAAGGTGGCGCTGTCGCGCAACCTTGGCATCACGCCGGTTGATCCTGAGGTGGCGAGGATCGTCGAGGCGGCTGCAAGGCGCTTCGAGGAGGCCGGCGTCATCGTCGAGGAGGCGCATCCCGACCTTTCGGAAGCGCATGAATGCTTTCAGACCCTGCGCGCGCTTTCGTTCGCAACCGGCATGAAGCCGCTGCTGGAAACCCACCGTGACAAGCTGAAGCCGGAGGTCATCTGGAACATCGAGAAGGGGCTGGCGCTGACGGCGGACCAGATCGTCAGGGCCGATCACCAGCGCGCCGCTATGTTCCACCGCACGCTCGAATTCTTTGACACCTACGACCTCTTGCTGTGTCCGGCCACCATTGTCTCGCCGTACCCGGTCGAGCAGCGCTACGTGGCGGAATGCGACGGCCACACCTTCGACACCTATATCGACTGGCTGGCCATCGTCTACGCCATCACCAATGTCTGCGCGCCCGCGCTGTCCATCCCGGCGGGCTTCACCGGCGAAGACCTGCCAGTGGGCATCCAGATCGTCGGCCGACCCAATTGCGACGGCGAGGTGCTGGCCGGCGGCCGTCTGCTGGAGGAAATTCTCGGCCTGAACGACATGGTGCCGATTGATCCGCGCGGGTGAACCGCTATTATCCGCCTCAACAAGCAAGAATATATCATCTGAGGAGACGTCATGCTGGGACTGATGCAGGACTGGCCGCTGCTGGTTCACACCATTCTGGATCACGCATCGCGCTGGCATGGCACCCGCGAGATCGTGTCACGCCGGGTCGAGGGCGACATCTCGCGCATGACCTATCGCGACCTCGACCATCGCGCCCGGGCGCTGGCGTCGGCTGCGGAAGGCCGTCTGGACCTCAAGCTCGGCGACGTCGTGTGCACAATGTCCTGGAATGGCTACCGCCATATGGAGACCTGGTACGGGCTGATGGGTCTGGGCTGCGTGGTGCACACGCTGAACCCGCGCCTGTTCGCCGACCAGCTGATCTACGTGATCAACCATGGCGAGGGGAAATGGGTGTTCCTCGATCTCAGCTTCGTGCCGATCCTCGAGGCAGTGCAGGACAAGCTGCCCAAGGTGAAGGGCTTCGTCATCATGACCGACGGCGCCCACATGCCCGAGACGAAGCTGAACAATGTCATTACCTACGAGGAATTGATCGGGCAGGGCGACAGCGCGTTCGCCTGGCCGCGCTTTGACGAGAACACCGCCTGCGGCATGTGCTACACCTCCGGAACCACCGGAAACCCCAAGGGCGTGGTGTACTCGCACCGCTCCAACGTGCTGCACGCCATGGCGTCGGGCGCTGGCGATGCCCTGTGCATGGCGTCGAAGGACGTGTGGATGCCGGTCGTGCCGATGTTTCATGCCAATGCCTGGTCGCTGGCGTTCTCCGTGCCGATGGCGGGCGCCAAGATGGTGATGCCCGGCCCTCGCATGGACGGCGAGGCGATCTACGAACTGCTCGACACCGAGAAGGTCACGGCCACCGCCGCCGTGCCGACTGTCTGGCTGATGCTGCTGCAGTACCTCGAACAGAACCCGGACCTGAAGCTGCCGCACCTTGAGAAGGTGGTGATCGGTGGCTCTGCGTGCCCGGAAGCCATGATGAAGGCGTTCGAGGACAAGTACGATACCCGCGTCATCCATGCCTGGGGCATGACCGAGATGTCGCCGCTGGGATCGCTCGGCACCCGCAAGGGCGGCATGGAGCACCTCAGTGACGATGAGTGGTGGAAGGTCAAGCTCAAGCAGGGCCGGCCTGCCTATACGGTGGAGATGAAGATCACCGACGACGAGGGCACCGACCTGCCGCATGACGGCAAGGTGTTCGGCCGGCTGAAGGTGCGAGGGCCCGCCATTGCCCGGTCCTACGCCAAGGGCGACGGTGCTGATGCCTTCGACGCCGAGGGCTGGTTCGACACCGGCGACGTGGCCACGCTGGACCAGTACGGCTACATGCAGATTACCGACCGGTCGAAAGACGTCATCAAGTCCGGCGGCGAATGGATTTCCTCCATCGACCTGGAAAACGCCGCCGTCGGTTGTCCCGGCGTGGCGGAGGCGGCTGCCATCGGCATGCCGCACCCCAAGTGGGACGAGCGCCCGCTGCTGGTGATCGTGAAGAAAGCCGGCGCCGAGGTGAGCAAGGAGGATGTGCTGAAGCACCTTGAAGGCAGGATCGCCAAGTGGTGGATGCCCGACGACGTGGCCTTCGTGGACGAGATTCCGCACACCGCCACCGGCAAGATCTCCAAGCTGACACTGCGCAATCAGTTCAAGGACTACGTGCTGCCGACGGCGGGCTGACCTGGCCGTGCGTCAGGGCCGTTCCAGAAACGCCTTGACCGGTTCAAGCGACTTTTCCGGCGCTTCTTCCTGTGGCACGTGCCCGAGGTCCGGAAAGCTGACCAGTTCGGCGTTGGGCATCACCCGCAGATAGTCCTGCGCATTGCTGACGGGAATCATCCGGTCCTGCTCGCCCCAGACGAGCAGGGTGGGTGCGGTTATCTTTTCAAGGTAGGGCTCGGGCGGCTGCAGCACGGTCTGGCGCATCCGTTCCAGCAGCGCCTCGCGATTTCCGGGTGCGCGCATCAGGTCATGATAGCGCTGCAGGATCGCCCCGCTCATCCGGCCGCCGTCGGCATAGGCCGCCGCCAGCTGCGGGCGCAGCAGCCGCTTCGGCAGGAAATGCTTCATCAGGCTGAGCGAGGCCGGCACCTCCGGCGCTTTGCCGTATTCGAAGCCCGGGCTTGCGAACCCGTCCGGCGACACCAGCACCAGTTTTGCCGTGCGATCCGGCCGGGTTGCGGCGAATTTCCATGCAATGCGCCCGCCCAGTGAACTGCCGATCAGGCTGGCGCGTTCGATGCCCAACCGGTCCATCAGACCGGTGAGCAGCTCGACGCTGCGTTCATCGGAATAGTTGCCGGTGGCATCCGGCTCGGACAGGCCGTGCCCGGGCAGGTCAAGCCGCACCACCCGGAAGCGGCCCTGAAGCCCGGTCGCCCAGTCGTCCCAGCTTTGCAGGTGCGACGCCGTACCGTGGATCATGATGACGGCAGGCGCATCGCGCGACCCACGGTCGCGCACGTGCAGGCGCATGCCGCCCACGTCCACAAGGTCGCCGGGCTGTTCGAGATATTTCGCTTCCAGCTCGCCTCGCGGCAGGTCCGGCGTCCAGGCCCAGAAGATCGCTGCGGCAAGGCTGACGGCAACCAGTGCAAGGATGGTGATGAGCATGCGCCTGACCACGGCTCACGCCGCCTCGTACTCGGTGTCGATGGACAGCGGACCGTGCGCTCTCACCAACCCCTGTTCAATGAGGTGCTCCACATGGGCCAGCGTCGACAGGGCGGCAGCGTTGTGGAGCTTCGGATCCACACCGGCATAGACCTTCCGGACCACGCCCATGATGGTGCGCTCGCCGCCCCTGATCCGCTGCAGCACGGCCTTCTCGCGCATCTGCCGGTGACCCAGGAAGGCACGGGTAAACCGCTGCGGTTCGGTCTTGGCGGGGCCGTGGCCGGGCAGGTAGACCTTGTCGTCCGCCCGCTCCATCAGCGTGCGCAGCGAGGCGAAATAGTCCGCCATGTGGCCGTCCGGCGGGGCTATGACCGAGGTGGACCATGCCATCACATGATCGCCTGAAAACAGCACCCGTTCCTCAGGCAGCGCGAAGGCAAGGTGATTGGAGCAATGGCCCGGCGTGAACACGCCTTCCAGGCGCCAGCCAGCGCCCTCGATCACCTCGCCATGATCAACCGTCACGTCGGGCTGGAACGCGTGGTCGCCGGCTGCGTCGAGCGTGATGTCGCCGGAGGTGATGGCCTTCGCCGGCCGCCCGGCCCCGTGCGGGCCGTAACCATAGGTGGCGGCACCGGTGGCAGCCTTCAGCTGGCGCGCCAGCGGAGAGTGATCCCGGTGGGTGTGGGTGATGATGATGTGTGTGACCGTCTCGCCGCGCACCGCGTCGAGCAGCGTCGCAAGATGATCATCGTCCTCTGGGCCGGGGTCGATGATGGCGACGTTGCCGCGCCCGACGATGTAGGAGTTTGTACCCTTGAAGGTGAACGGGCCGGGGTTTTTGCAGGTGACGCGACGCACCAGCGGGCTCACCTCCACGGGGCGTCCGTGTGCCGCCTCGAAGGACTGGTCAAAACTCAACTCACTCATGGGCATGAAAACTTTAGTGCTGTTGCAGGTCGTGCCAAAGGCTAATATAGCGATTGGCATCAGGTTTAAAGCCATCATGCAAACAAAGCAGGGGTTCACATCATGCTCACCGCCAACGCTTCCATGCCCACGCTCAGCCAGTCCCTTCTGGGTGGCAAGGGCCGTCTCAGCGCCGTCCAGACCGTGCTGCTGGCCATCGCCGGTTCGCTGCTGCTGTGGGCGTCGGCCAAGGTGCAGGTGCCGTTCTGGCCCGTGCCGATGACCATGCAGACCTTCGTGGTGCTGGGTATCGGTGCCGCCTTCGGCTGGCGGCTCGGCATGGCGACCGTCGCGCTCTACCTGCTGGAAGGCGCCATGGGCCTGCCGGTGTTCGCCGGCACCCCGGAGAAGGGCATCGGGCTTGCCTACATGGCTGGTCCCACCGGCGGTTATCTCGCAGGCTTTGTGGTTGCCGCCGGCATCACCGGCTGGCTGGCTGAACGCGGTTTTGACCGCAACGTGCTGACCATGGGCCTTGCCATGCTGGCCGGCACGGTGGCGATCTATGCACTTGGCCTTGGCTGGCTGTCGGCACTGATCGGTGTTGAAAAGGCTGTGCAGTTCGGCCTGCTGCCGTTCATCCCCGGCGACATCGCCAAGCTGGTGCTTGCAGCCATCGTCTTCCCGGCCACGTGGAAGTGGCTCAAGCGGAATGGCTGAGGCCTTCATCTGCGACTATATCCGCACGCCCATAGGCCGCTTCGGCGGTGCGCTGGCAAGCGTGCGGACAGATGACCTTGGCGCGGTACCGCTGAAATCGCTGCTGTCCCGCAATGCGGGCGTGGACTGGGAAGCCATAGACGACGTGATCTTTGGCTGCGCCAATCAGGCCGGCGAGGACAACCGCAACGTGGCGCGCATGGCGTGGCTGCTGGCCGGCCTGCCGCAAGCGGTGCCGGCCGCCACCATCAACCGGCTGTGCGGCTCCGGCATGGACGCCATGCTGACCGCCGCCCGCGCCATCAAGGCGGGCGAGGCAGACATCTGCGTGGCAGGCGGTGTTGAAAGCATGACTCGCGCGCCGTTCGTCATGCCCAAGGCGTCCACGGCCTTCTCGCGCGACAACGCCGTCTACGACACCACCATCGGCTGGCGCTTCATCAACCCGCTGATGAAGCAGCAGTATGGCGTCGACTCCATGCCCGAGACGGCGGAAAACGTCGCCGAGGATTACCGGATCAGCCGCGAGGATCAGGATGCCTTCGCGCTGCGCTCGCAAGTCAAGGCAGGCAAGGCCATGGCGTCGGGCAGGCTGGCGAAGGAGATCACGCCGGTGGTGATTCCGGGACGCAAGGGTGACACGGTGGTGGATACAGACGAACACCCGCGCCCTGATACGACCGCAGAGCAGCTGGCGAAGCTGAAGGCGCCCTTCCGGCAGGGCGGATCGGTCACCGCCGGCAATGCCTCCGGCGTCAACGATGGTGCTGCCGCCATGATCATCGCCTCCGAATCAGCAGCGAAGAAATTCGGCCTCACTCCCATCGCCCGCATCATCGGTGGCGCTACGGCAGGTGTTGCCCCGCGCATCATGGGCATTGGCCCGGTGCCGGCGACGCTGAAACTGTGCGCACGGCTGGGGCTGAAGCGGTCAGATTTCGACGTCATCGAACTGAACGAGGCGTTCGCCGCACAAGGCATTGCGGTGCTGCGCGAACTTGGCATCAGGGATGATGCAGACCAAGTGAACCCCAATGGCGGCGCCATTGCGCTGGGTCATCCGCTGGGCATGTCCGGCGCGCGCATTGCCGGAACCGCAGCACTCGAACTGCACGAAAAAGGTGGCAAGCTTGCGCTTGCCACCATGTGCATCGGCGTGGGTCAGGGCATCGCCTGCGCCCTCGAACGCGTCTAAGGCTGGCTACTCTGCGGCCTCCGCATAGGCCTCCAGCGGCGGGCAGGTGCACACCACGTGCCGGTCTCCATACACGTTGTCGACGCGCGCCACCGGCGGCCAGTACTTGTCGTCGCGCTGGGTGGTGGGTAGCGGAAAGTACGCCTGCTCGCGCGAATAGGGCCGTGTCCAGTCTTCCAGCAGCGCACGGTGGGTGTGCGGCGCATTGCGCAGCACGTTGTTGACCTTGTCGGCCTTGCCCTGTTCCACCTCGGCGATCTCGGCGCGGATCCGGATCATCGCATCGCAGAACCGGTCGATCTCCTGCTGGCACTCCGACTCGGTCGGCTCGATCATCAGCGTTTCCGGCACTGGCCAGCTCATGGTGGGCGCATGGAAACCATAGTCCACCAGCCGCTTGGCCACGTCTTCCACGCCGATACCGGTCTTCTCCTTCACCTCGCGCATGTCGATGATGCACTCATGCGCCACGTAGCCGCCGGGGCCGGTATAGACGATGGGGAAATGCTCACCCAGCCTGCGTGCGATGTAGTTGGCATTGAGAATGGCAACCTGTGTCGCCCGCGTCAGGCCTTCCGAACCCATCATGGCGATATAGGCCCACGAGATCGGCAGGATGGAGGCCGAGCCCCAGGGCGCTGCCGACACCTGGCCGATGGTGGGCTGCCCATGGGCAGCAGGGTTGACGCCTTCGACCACATCATGGCCGGGCAGGAACCTTGCCAGATGCGCCTTGACGCCAATCGGGCCGACGCCGGGGCCGCCGCCGCCATGGGGAATGCAGAACGTCTTGTGCAGGTTCATGTGGCACACGTCCGCCCCGATCTCCGCCGGGCGGACGAGGCCCACCAGCGCATTCAGGTTGGCACCGTCCAGATAGACCTGCCCGCCATGGTCATGGATCACCTGGCAGATGTCCGTGATGGCCTCTTCGAACACGCCGTGGGTGGACGGGTAGGTGACCATCAGCGCGGCCAGGTTGTCCCGGTTCGCTTCTGCCTTGGCCGTCAGGTCCGCCACGTCCACGTTGCCGTGGTCGTCGCACTTGACCACCACCACCTTCAGCCCCGCCATGACGGCAGACGCCGGGTTGGTGCCGTGCGCCGACGACGGGATCAGGCACACGTCACGGTGGCCGTCGCCATTTGCCTCGTGATAGGCGCGGATGGTCATCAACCCCGCATATTCGCCCTGGCTGCCGGCATTGGGCTGTAGCGATACCGCATCGAAACCGGTGATCTCGGCCAGCCAGCTTTCCAGCTCCTCGAACAGCTGTTGGTAGCCTTGCGCCTGCTCCAGCGGGCAGAACGGGTGCATGTTGGCGAACTCCGGCCAGGTCACCGGGATCATCTCGGTGGTGGCGTTTAGCTTCATGGTGCACGAGCCCAGCGGGATCATCGATCGGTCAAGCGCGATGTCCTTCGATTGCAGGTGGCGTAGATAGCGCAGCATCCGCGTTTCCGACCGGTACATGTTGAATACCGGGTGGGTGAGGTAATCCGAACTGCGCTGCAGCCCGGCCGGAATGCATTCGCTCAGTTCCTCGTCGATCTGGTCGAGGCTCCAGCCGGCGAGACCATTGGTCCTGAAGCAGCCGAGCAGCTTCTCGACCTCGGACCGCCGCGTGGTCTCGTCGAACGATATGCCGATATGGTCGGCGTCCACGTGGCGCAGGTTGATGCGCTGCTCGCGCGCCTTCGCCACCAGCGCATAGGCCCGCGCCGGGGCGCGCACGGTAATGGTGTCGAAGAAGGCGTTGGTGGTCACTTCGTACCCCCACGTCTTCAGGGCGTGCGCGGTGATCTCGGCAAAGCGGTGGGCGCGCGCGGCAATCTTGGCGATGCCCTTCGGCCCCTGGTAGACGGCGAACATGCCGGCAATCACCGCCAGTAGCACTTGCGCCGTGCAGATGTTGCTGGTGGCCTTCTCGCGCCGGATATGCTGTTCGCGGGTCTGCAGCGCCATGCGCAGCGCCGGCCGGCCTTCCGCATCCACCGACACGCCGATGACGCGGCCCGGCATTGCCCGCTTGAACTCGTCACGGGTGGCGAAGAACGCCGCATGCGGGCCACCATATCCCATCGGCACGCCGAAGCGCTGGGCAGAGCCCACGGCAATATCGGCGCCAAGCTCGCCCGGCGGGGTCAGCATGGCCAAGGCCAGAAGGTCGGTGGCCATGATCGACAGCGCGCCGGCCTCCTTCAGCGCGGCAATCATCTTGCTGTGGTCGCGCACCTGCCCCGACGAACCCGGATAGGACAGGAGTGCTGCAAACACCCCGTCCGGCTTCAGGTCCGTTGCCGGATCGCCGATCACCAGCTCGAAACCAAAGCCGCGCGCCCGCGTCTCCAGCACCGCAATGGTTTGCGGGTGCGTATCCGCATCGACGAAAAACGCATCCCGCCCGCTCTTCGACACCCGGTGCGCCATCGCCATGGCTTCTGCCGCCGCCGTGCCTTCATCCAGCAGCGAGGCGCTGGCCAGTTCAAGGCCGGTCAGGTCGACCACCATCTGCTGGAAGTTCAACAGCGCCTCGAGCCGGCCCTGGCTCACCTCTGCCTGGTAGGGCGTATAGGCCGTATACCAGCCGGGGTTCTCCAGGATGTTGCGCAGGATCACCTTCGGCGTCACGCAGCCATAATATCCCATGCCGATCATCGAGGTGTAGATGCGGTTGCGCCCGGCGATCTTGCGCAGGTCCGACAGCGCGTTGCGTTCCGACCGCGGCACCGGCAGTTCCAGCGGCCGCCCGGAGCGGATTTTCTTCGGCACGACCTTCGAGATCAGGTCATCCAGCGATGTTGCATCGGCCGCCTTCAGCATGGCGGTGATTTCGGATTCGCGCGGGCCGATGTGACGGGGAATGAAGTTGGCGCCGGCTTGCAGGTCGGTCAGACGGGGGCGTTTGTCAGCCATGGGTCAAGCTTTCGTGGTGATCGTTTCAGGGCGAGGCGGGCGGAAGGGGGTTCAGCCCTGCTCCTCGACGAACGCCTTGTAGGCGGCCTCGTCCATCAGGGCGTCCAGTTCCGACGCATCCGACAGCTTCAGCTTCATGAACCAGCCGTCGCCTTCCGGCGCCTCGTTGACCTTGCCCGGTTCATCGGCCAGCACCGAGTTCACCTCGATTACCTCGCCGGAAACGGGAGCATAGACCTCGCTCGCCGCTTTCACCAATTCCACCACGGCTGCCTCGTCGCCGGGCGCCACCGTCTTGCCCACCTCCGGCAGATCGACAAACACCAGGTCGCCGAGTTGCTCTGCCGCGTGCTGGGTGATGCCGATGGTGGCGACGTCTCCCTCCACGCGAATCCACTCATGCTCCTTGGAAAATTTCATTGTTGCCATGCTCAGTCCTCCAGATATGCGTTGTTTTGGTTGGCTTATTTCTTGAATGATTTCTTCACGAACGGCAGCTTGACCACCTCAGCCGGCAACGCCTTGCCGCGCACCATCAGGTCGAGCTTCGTGCCCGGTTTCGCCAATGCGGGCGGCACGAAGCCCAGCGCCACAGGTCCGCCGACGGTGGGGCCGAAGCCGCCGGAGGTGATCACGCCAACCTCTTGTCCGTCCGCCATGACGACAGTGCCCTCGCGCGCGGGCGCCCGGCCTTCCGGCTTGATGCCGACGATCTTTCGGGCGGGGCCTTCGGCGATCTCGCGCTGGATGCGGGCAGCTCCGGGAAAGCCGCCCTGCTCGCGCCGGTGTTTCGGGATCGACCAGAGCAGCGACGCCTCGACCGGCGACACCGTTTCGTCCAGTTCATGACCGTACAGCGACAATCCGGCCTCCAGCCGCAGTGAATCGCGTGCGCCAAGTCCGATCGGCTTGACCTCGTGATGGGCCGTGAGCGCGTTCCACAGGGCTTCGGCCTTCGACGACGGCACGGAAATCTCATACCCGTCCTCGCCGGTGTAGCCCGACCGGGTTACGTAGATGCCATCGCCCCCGAACGTGAACGGCGCGCCCCCCATGAACTCAAGCGCAGCGACGCCGGGCGCCAGCGACTCGAGCACCGTTTCAGCACGCGGACCCTGCAGCGCCAGCAATGCCAGCTGCGGCAGTTCTTCCAGCTCGATGCCATCCGCCAGGTGATTTCGCAGATGCGCAAAGTCGATGTGCTTGCGCGATGCATTGACCACAAGAAAAAGCCCATTCTGCATGTCGGGGTGGGCCGAGCGCGCAATCATCAGATCGTCGATGCAGCCGCCCTCGTCATTCAGCAGCTGCGAATAACGCTGCCGCCCGGGTTCGAGCGAGGCGATGTCGGCGGGCACCAGCGTTTCCATTGCTTTAGCGACAGTGTCGAAATCCGGCCCCTTCAGCCAGGCCTGGCCCATGTGCGACACGTCGAACAGCCCGCACTTTTCGCGGGTGTGATTATGCTCGGCGATGATTCCAGTGGGGTATTGCACCGGCATGAGGTAGCCCGCGAAAGGCACCATGCGCGCGCCGAGCGCTTCGTGGGCCGCGCACAGCGGCGTCTTTTCCAGGGTGTCGGGTTGCTGATGGTCCAAGCGCCTGTCTCCCAAGCCGTCATTCAAAAGGTGGCAGCGCAGCCGGCGGTAAACCGTCCACACTTGCCCCCTCTGTCAACGACCTGAGAGATTTCGCCTGCCTTGGTAGAAGGCCTGCTTACGCCCTTCGGTGAGCGGCATTGGCGCCGCTGCTCTCCAGAGATGCTCCACGAAGCGGTCCTTTTGCCTGAGAGTTTCCGGGGCGGTTGCTCCTTCGGCGCCAGGCGCGAAGCCTGATCTCTCCCGCATCGTGGCATGCGAATGCCGGGCACTGTGCCAACTGGCGTCCGGTTCGTCAATTGCACCCGGATCACAATCGGGGCGGCCCAAAAAATGACCCCCCGGCCGGGAAGGCCAGGGGGGTGAAGTGGACAGCGGCGATGCGGGGAGGGAACAGAGGGCTTCGGCCGCTGATACGGAAAAAATGAACGGTGCCGGAATAGGTTGCATACCGGCGGCAAGTTTTTATGTTCAGGAACCCGGCATGGGCGTGGGCCGTTGCCTGTGGCAAACTCCAGATAACGGGCGAGGCAGCGGACCCTTGGAAGAAATTGCCTGCAACACGAAAATTGCCTGCAACACATAGAGGCCGGCTTGTCGCGAAAAACCGTTTCCATCCTCATCCTGTTGAGTGGTCTGGTGATGTCGGCTGTCGCCGGTTTCATCGCCTACGGCGTGGTTGAAAGTCGGCGTGTCCAGTCGGACCGCTTCCAGGCCGGCGCCATGGTCGATGAGTTGCGCAACCAGACGCTGCTGGTCGAGGGCAGCCTGCGCGCGCTGCGCGGCTTCTTTGCCATCCAGCGGGACGTAAGCGACGCGGAGTTCGAGGGGTTTGCCGTCCAGCTTGCCCAACCGGACTATGTCCGCGCCCTCCAGCACGTCCAGTTCGTCAAGCCGGACGAACTGCATGATTATGTACGTCACCAGCAGCAATTGCGATCCCGGCCTTTCAAGGTGACCGAACGCACGGACGGCGGCAGTACAGGTACCGTTCAGCCGCGCAAGCATCACTACATCATCGATCTCATTTACCCCTATGCCGGCAACGAGACGGCGCTGGGTCTCGATGTGGCCAGCAATGCCACCAGCGCTGACGCCATCTCCAGGGCGCGCGAAGGAAACCGGGTTACGGTGTCCGACAGTTTTCCACTGGTGCAGAACCCGGATGAAACCGGCTTCCTGATGTACCTGCCGGTGGCCAGCCGGGCGTTGCACGATGAGTCCGGTCATTTCTCGGGCGCCGTCGCGGCGCTGATCTCGCTGCCCGCCCTGGCCGCACTGTGGCAGACGGAACAGGTTTCTCTTGCCGCCTTGCGGGATGTGGGTTCGGGACGGGAAATCTATGCGGCGCCCGGGGTGGAGGAAGACGTCAATCTGGTCCGGGTCCGGCTGAATGTGGGTGACCGGCAGTGGGATGCGATCGTGGCGATTGCCTCCAGTGGGTCCAGCACGGCAGCCTCGATGCTGGTGTTCGGGCTGGGTGCACTGCTGACGCTGGTTGCGCTGGGCGCCAGCGAGCAGTCGCGCCTGCAGGCCGAGAACCGCCTTGTCGGCTCGCGGCTGGACCAGGCCGAACATGCAAGGGCGGTGCGCGAGGCGGCGTACCGTTCGCTGTTCGAAAGCACCGGCACCGCGAACGTCGAGATCGAGACGGGTACCGCCCGCGCCATCAAGTCGAACGGTCGGCTGCTGCAGTTGACGGGCAAATCCCGCGAGGAGATCGAAGGTCAGCCGCTGGTCGACCTTTTTGATGCAGCAGATCATGCCGTCCTCATTGAACTGCTTGACGAGGTGGCTGCTCCGGGGCGCAGTTTCCGCGCCATCGAATGCCGCTTGCTCGACGCCGCCGGCAAGCCGCACTGGGTGCTGCTGTCGATTGGTGAGCGCATCGAGAACGAGGCCGGCGGCGAAACCGCGAGCGTGGTGATGCAGGATATCAGCGCCGCCAAGGAGAACGCCCAGGCTCGCGATATCCTGGTGCGTGAACTGGCACACCGGGTTCGCAACACCATGCAGCTCGTTTCAAGCATTGCCGATCAGACGGCTGCGCGTTCGCAGACGGTGCCCGACTACAAGGCCAACCTGCAAAGCCGGCTGCGGGCGCTGAACGTGGCGCAGGATGCCCTGTTCGATACCAACTGGGGCTCGCTCAGGCTCGACCTGCTGGTCCACAAGGTGCTCAAGCCGTTCTCGCCGGAGGACGAGGAAGGCAGGTTGACCATCTCGGTCGCGCCGGTGCTGGTCACCGCACAGCAGGCCCAGATGATTGCGCTTGCCCTGCATGAACTGGCCAACAACGCCGCCAGGTACGGCGCGCTCGTGCAGGAGGGTGGCAAGGTCAGGCTGGATATTGCCGTGACGCCGCAGACGGACGGCAAGGCCGACAACATGGAGCTTCAGCTCAACTGGTCGGAAACCGGTTGCGCCAACGCCGGCGGCCAGCCGGAACGCCGGGGATTTGGAACAATCATGCTGGATAAGCTGCTGGCCCGTCAGTACAACGGCGAAACCCGCTTTACCTGGCGCGAGGAAGGGCTGCTGTTCGAAGCAAGGCTTCCGCTGACATTGTAGCCATCCGCCAGCCGGGCATGGGGTGCACACGTGGCTAGGAGGATGGTCCGTTCACCTCCATTGTGACTGCCGGGCAGACCTTTGCGGCTGGAACCATCGGCTGCTGGCCGCGTTGTCCCGCACAAGTCCTGAACAATGGCAGAAAGCGAGGTACACCATGACCAAGCTCACGACAGAAGAAGCCCGCGCCGCGACAGAAGATGCGCCAGCTCGTCACGCCCTGTTGTTCGGCCTGCTGCTGGCCGTTGTATCGCTTGGCGGTGCTTTGTGGTTCTATGCAGCATGACAGGGTTGACCGCCGGTGCCCTGTATCGGCGGTTTGTGCAAGCTAGATGGCGGCGCTGCCGCATCGTGTGGTGAATTGATGAAAAAGCCCACCCATTCGTCCCCAGACGCCGGCATGCCGTCCGGCGGACATCACGGGCACGGACCCGACCCGGTCGTCGAGGAAGCGATCGGACGGCAGCTGAGAAAACTGTACGACGAAGTTGCCTCCGAACCTGTTCCCGACCGGTTCGCCGAACTGCTGCGCCAGCTTGAGCAGCAGGACGGGAAGGGCTGACCATGGCAGTATCACAGGAACTGCGCGATGGCCTGATCGGCAACATTCCGTCGCTGCGCGCCTTCGCCTATTCGTTGTGCGGCAACGCCACCCGCGCCGATGATCTGGTGCAGGAAACCATGGTCAAGGCATGGGCGAACTTTTCCTCGTTCCAGGAAGGCACCAACCTGCGCGCCTGGCTGTTCACCATCCTGCGCAACGAGTTCTATTCGCAGATGCGCAAGAAGGGCCGCGAGGTCGAGGACGCCGACGGCATGATCGCCGAACGTCAGGCGGTGATCGGCAACCAGGAAAGCCACATCGAACTGGAAGAGTTGAAACAGGCGCTGAACAAGCTTCCCGACGACCAGCGCGAGGCCATCATCCTGGTCGGCGCGTCCGGCATGGCTTACGAGGAAGCGGCCGCGATCTGCGGCGTAGCGGTCGGCACCATGAAAAGCCGTGTGTCGCGCGCCCGCAAGCGTCTGGCGGAAATGCTCCAGCGCGACGAGTTCGAACTGGCGGTCTGACGCGACTCGCCCCCTCAGGCCGCCGCTTCCGCGCCTGCTGCCCGGTCGAAAAACAGCGCCTGCGAGACGATGGCCTTCACCATGTCGGCGACGAACGGCTTGGTGATCAGGAACGCCGGTTCAGGCTTCTCACCCGTCAGCAGCCGCTCCGGAAACGCCGTGATGAAGATCACCGGCACATTGAATGTCTTGATGATGTCGTTGACCGCATCAATGCCCGAACTGCCATCGGCCAGTTGAATGTCGGCCAGCACCAGCCCCGGCGCGGTTTCGGCCGCCAGCCGGTTCGCTTCGGCATGGGTGCGGGCGACGCCGGTCACCTCATGGCCCAAGTCGCTGACCAGTGTTTCGATGTCGTGGGCGATCAGCGGTTCATCCTCGATGATCAGCACCCGGGTGCGCACCTGGTCGCTGATCTCGCGCGCCGCCTGATCGAGCAGGCCGGGCATGCCCGCTTCGTCCCGGCCCAGGATGATTGCCGTCTCGAACGGCGAGAAGCCTTCCACCGCCGTCAGCAGGAACGCCTGCCGCGCCAGCGGCGTCAGGGCGCCAAGCTTGCGGGCGGCTGCCTTCTCCCACTGCTGGCCGGATTCCTGTTCTGCGTGCACCTTCAGTGACGGCCACATGGCGCTCATCAGCCGGAACGCCTCGACCCGGGGGTCTGCCGAGGTGTCGAACATCGACGGTTGTGCAACCAGCGCCTCGAGCAGCGCGCCGACATAGGCATCGCCGCTGGCCTGTGAACCAGCCAGTGCGCGCGCGTGGCGGCGCAGCCTCGGCAGGACGGGAGTGATAAGGGCAGCAATGTTCATGGCAAACTCCTTGTTGCGGCCGGGCGCGCGACGCTATCCGGTCAACGTGCCAAACGGCCCTATGGTTCCTGACGGCCGGGGCTCAGGCGCCGCTGGTCAGCTTGGTCAACGAACTGGTCTTGAGGTCGCCCAGGATGTCGCCGATCTCGCCGGGATCAGCCGCCAGACCGCGCGAGGCAAGCACCTGCACCAGCCGTGAATTGGTGCCGAACACGCTGTCGGTGGACTTCAGGTAGGCCATCGACCAGCCGCTGAAGGCGCGCGAGTCGATCGGCCGCTCGACCAGCTTGATGACGCCGCTATGGCGCTTGTCCCGGCAGATCTTCTCGAACAGCCGTCCGAGCGTCGCCTGCGTGCCTTCCAGGATCTGGGCAAAGTTGATGCCGTTGAACAACAGCAGCCCGCTGACATCCGCCAGCGCGTTGTTCAGTTGCGAGTGTGAAACGATTTCGCTGATGTCCTCGTCCGAGGCATTGAACGTGATCGTACTGACATAAGCGAGTTCAAAGAGTTGCACGGCGGGTGTCTGGCTGTGTTGTTGGCGGGACGTTGATGGAGGCAGACTAGCGTCCGCTGCCGCCGATCACATGGCACATAATGTCGCCGCCTTGATCGAGCAAGCCCGCCGGGTTACCAGTGCGCAACCGATGGCATCGAGGAGAACGGAACCGGCATGGCAGGCAATTCATTGCGTAACATCCTGCGCGAGGCGACGCACGCCAGCCACGAGCGCCTCGACGCGGTGATGAGCCGGCTGGAGCTGTCGCAGCGCGATGGGTATGCCAGCTTCATTGCCGTGCACGCTGCCATCCTCGATCCGCTGGAGCAGGCCATGGAGGAAGCAGGCGTTGCAACCTTGCTGCCGGACTGGCCCGCCCGCACCCGCCGCGCCGCCATTGCCGAAGACGCTCGCGCCCTGGGCCTTGACGTGGCGCCGGTAGAGCTGCCGGAACTCGACATGACGCCTGCCGGCCTTGCCGGCTTGCTCTACGTGCTTGAAGGCTCGCGGCTTGGCAATGCCATGCTGGTGCGCGAAGCCCGCCGGGCCAGCGAACCCCTGCCGGTGGCGTTCATGGAGCACGGCCATGGCAACAGCCTGTGGCCGGTTTTCGTGAAGTGGCTGGACACCTTGCCGCTCGATGCCCCTGCTGAAGCCGCCGCCACCGGCTCTGCGCTTGGCCTGTTCGGGCTCTACCAGTGCGAGGCCGACCGCCGTGTGCCGGGCCAGGGCGTGCACTGAGCCTGAGGCGGCTGGAAGCGCCAAGGGCCCGCACGCCGCCGTGCAGGCCCTTGTCTGAATTGGTCGGAGTGGCGAGATTCGAACTCACGACCCCCTGCTCCCGAAGCAGGTGCGCTACCAGGCTGCGCTACACTCCGATACCTTGAAAGTGGCTGCCTTATAGCGCCGGCATGAACCCTGCGCAAGCCATCAAGAAAAGCCTGTTGGATGAAGTTGCAGGGCAGGGCCGGAATCAGTATGGTGCGCCTCCATCGGTGGGCTGACAGGGCCTTGCCGGTCTGGTGTTGGGGCGTCGCCAAGTGGTAAGGCAGCGGTTTTTGGTACCGCCATTCCCAGGTTCGAATCCTGGCGCCCCAGCCATCCACTCACCATGCAAGGCCGGCAATGACACCGACGACGATTGCACATGTTGCCCCTCGCATGTCGCTGCCACGGCTGGTGCTCACCATCCTGCTGCCGTTCTCGCTGTGTTACTTCCTGTCCTACCTGTACCGGGCGGTGAACGCGGTCATCGCGCCCAACCTGGTGTCCGACGTCGGGCTCAACGCCAGTGAACTGGGCCTGCTGACGGCGGCTTACCTGATCGGCTTTGCCGGTTTCCAGATCCCGCTTGGCGTGCTGCTTGACCGGTTCGGTCCGCGCAAGGTGCAGGCGCTGCTGCTGTGCGTCGGCGCCGCCGGGGCGCTGGTGTTCGCCTGGGCGGCGGAGAAATGGGGCCTGAGCTTCGCCCGCATGCTGATCGGCATGGGCTCGGCCGGCGGCCTGATGGCCGGCTTCAAGGCGGTAAACATCTGGGTGCCGGAGGACCGCCGCGCGCTGGCCAATGCCTGCATCATGGCGGTTGGCGGCCTCGGCATCCTGACCGCCACGGTACCAGCCGAATGGGCCACGGCAAATTACGGCTGGCGCAACATGTTCATTGGCATGGCGGTGCTTACGCTTGCGGTGGCGGCGTTTCTGTTCACCGTCGTCCCGGAGCGCCCGCCCCACGCCGCAACCGCTGACGGCCGGAGCGTGATTCAGGCCATCGGCACCATCTACACCGACCCGGTGTTCTGGCGCGTTGCGCCGTTCGTGGCGCTCACCGCGGGCTGTCATATCGGCATCCAGACGCTATGGGCCGGCCCCTGGCTGCGCGACGTGGCGGGACTAGACCGCATTGGCGTGGCCGAGGTGCTTGGCCTGCAGGCTATCGGCTTCCTCGTCGGCACCTTGATGAGCGGCTACGTGGCCGACTGGCTGGGCCGGCGCGGCGTCAGCCTGCTTGCCACCATGACCGGCTTCATCCTGGCGTTCATGACCATCCAGTTCGTCATCCTGTTCGAGCCGGTGTCGCTGGCCCCGCCGGTATGGTTCATCTTCGGCATGTTCGGCCAGGCCGGCATTCTCGCCTATCCCTGGCTGGCGCAGTATTTCGGCGCCGACCTGGCCGGGCGCTCCAACGGTTGCCTCAACACGCTGGTGTTCGGGGTCGCCTTCATCTCGCAGTTCGCCATCGGCGCCATCATCGACCTGTGGCCGCTCAAGGCTGATGGCGGCTACGAAAACGCCGCCTACCAGGTCTCGTTCGGGGTGTTCCTGGCCCTTCAGGCGCTGACTTTCATCTGGTTCATCATCAAGATGCCGAAGGGCACATTGCGGAGACAACCCAATGAACAATGATCCGGTCGTGGCGGAAGTGACCCGCGGCAGCATCGTCGAGAGCCAGCATCGCGGCGCCATTGCCGTCGTGGGGCCAGGCGGCAAGCTGCTGGCCTCGGTGGGGAACATCGGCGACACGGTGTTTCCGCGCTCCGCCATCAAGGCGTTCCAGTGCCTGCCCGCCATCGAGGCAGGCGTTGTGGAAGCCTTCGGCATGGCGGATGAGGAGATCGCGCTGGCCTGTGCCTCGCATAACGGCGAGGAGAGCCATGTCCGCGTGGCCCGCTCGGCGCTGGCCAAGGCGCATGTGGGCGAGGACCTCTATGAATGCGGACCGCAATGGCCCTCGCATGGCGAGGCGCTGCGCGATCTGGTCAGGGCCGGGGAGAGGCGCTGCCCGTGCACAACAATTGCTCCGGCAAGCACGCCTTCATGCTGGCCTTCGCGCAACAGCTGGGTGTTGACCCGCACGGCTACACCAAGCGCGATCACCCCGTTCAGCAGGCCATCGAGAAGGCCATGGGCGAGATATGCGAGTTTGACCTTTCCGGCACGCCGTGCGGCATTGATGGCTGCTCGGTGCCCACCTGGGCGATCCCCTTGCGCAATCTCGCGCTGGGCTTCCAGAAGTTTGCCTCGGGCGAGGGACTGGATGAATCCCGTGCCGCCGCCTGCCGCCGTATCATCGCAGCGGTGCGGGCGCACCCGTTCATGGTGTCCGGCACCAATGGTTTCTGCACCGAACTCATGCAGGCGGTGCCGCGCGCCTTCGTCAAGGTAGGGGCGGAGGGTGTCTATTGCGCCGCCGTGCCGCATGCCGGCATCGGCGTGGCCATCAAGATCGACGACGGCGCCAGCCGTGGCGCCGAGGTGGCGGTGGCCCGCGCCCTGGCCAATCTCGACTGCTGGTCCAACGAGGAGAAATCTGTGCTGGAAGGCATGACCCGCCACCCGCTGACCAACCGCCGCGGCATCGAGGTGGGTGAAGTGAGGGCGGTCTAGTCCGAGCCAGCCTCAACTCACCATGTTGCCGCTGACGCTCAGCGTCTTCGGTGCGCTTGTGCCGTTTGCGAGGTCCTTGGTGACCACCGTCTCATGGTCCATGCCGAGGATGGCGCCGCGTCTGGCGCCTGAGATCAGGTTGCCGGCAATCAGCGCATCGCCTGCCCCTGCGGCCACCTGTGCGGCGATGCCGATGCCGCAGTCGCGGATGACGTTGCTCGTGGCGGACACATTGCGCTGGTACTTGCCCCAGCCGATCCAGATGCCGGCAGTGGGGGCGTTTTCGATGACGTTGCCGTTCAGCACCGTGTCAGCTTCCGCCGAGATGCCGTTGCCGCGCTTGTCCACCGGGTGATCGTAGAGCCTGAGATTGCGCACCATGTTGCCCTGGCACACCGCCAGCCGCCCGCCCTCGTTGAAATTGGTGATCGAGATGCCGTCGGCGGCGTCATCGACCATGTTGGACGAGATTACCGCACCGTCCATGGCGAACTCGGAGTAAAGCGCCACCTCGCCGAGGCCCGTGCAGTTGTTGGAGATGATCTGGACGCCCGCACCGGAATTGTTGCGCACCGCCGAGAACCGGCAATCGGAGATTCGGTTGTTGGCAACCAGCACGTTGCCCGCCCGGTAGACGTTGACGCCGTTGCCGTTCTGGCCTTCGCCGCCCGAGCGCGCCTCGATCTTCTCGATGCGGTTGCCGGTGACGATGGTGCCGTCGTTCTGCTGCAGCGGTTGCCATACGAGGATGCCGTTGTCGCCCATGCCGGCGATCAGATTGCCGTCGATGCGCAGGCCCCGCGCGCCCATCGAGAACAGCGCCGTCGACACGCAGGTGTCGATGGTTGAACTGGTGACGCTGCCCGAGCAGTTGGTCAGGTTGATGCCGTTGGCGGCGGCGTTGGCGATCAGGCAACTGGTGATGACGAGATCGCGCACCGAGCGCGCCTCGACCAGCGCCGACGGCGACGGCCGCAATTGCCCGTCGATGACAAGCCCCTCAAGCCGCACCCCGCTGGCACCTTCAATCATCAGAACCGGGTCTGGCCCCGCCTGCACCAGCCGCGTCTGGCCGGGCACGCCGGTGAGGTTGAGGCTGGAGCCGATGCGGACGCCTGAAGCAATGTAAAGTCCGGGCTCAAGGAACAGGTAGCCGCCGCGCGCCGAGGCTTCGTTCACCGCCCGCTGCAGCGCGCCGGACTGGTCGCGGGCGGCGTTGGGCTCGACGCCAAGGTCGCGGCCGGTCAGCATGCCTCCCGCAATGGCGGCCTGGGCGGGGCTCAGCGCCAGCGCCGCGCCGGCAAGCCCGGCGGCGCCGAAAATTGCGCGTCTGTTAGGGGTCATTGCGGTTTCATTTTCCACTTTTGCATCACAGTCACACCGGATTGAAGCAAGTCCCGTGCCGCACCTCTCCCAAGTTTACGCAGATGGCGCTTGCAGAAAGAATAATGACGCAAATGGCCGCTCCCCGGTGCTGTCAGGGGCGCACAATCCATCATCGTCCACGCTTGGGAGCCCGGATAAAATGTCTGTTCTCACTCACGAAATGCTGGAAACCGTGATGCAGCCCGTGGAAACGGCGCGCGGCCTTCCCAATGCGTTCTACACCGATCCGGAGGTGCACGAGGCCGAGAAGCGGGTGCTGTTCGCCTCTACGTGGGCCTGCATCGGCTTTGCCAAGGACGTGCCGGCCCGGGGCGATGCGAACCCGGTCAGCTTCATCGGCCAGCCGCTGCTGGTGGTGCGCGGAGATGCCAATGAAATCAAGGTGTTCCAGAATGTCTGCCGCCACCGTGGCATGATCCTGGTGGAAGAGAAGACCACCCTGCGGTCGACCATCCGCTGCCCCTACCACTCCTGGTGCTACAATTTCGACGGTTCACTGCGAACAACCCCGCATGTGGGTGGGCCGGGCAACAATCTTCATGACTGCATCAAGCGCGAGGAACTTGGACTGATCGAGATCAGAAGCCATGAGTTCATGGGAATGATCTTCGTGAACCTCGATGGAAATGCGCCAGACTTCGAGGTTCATGCCGCGAAACTGCTGGATCAGTGGAAGGAATTCGTTGACCGGCCGCTGTTTCATGGCGGCGAGGACTCCTCCTTCTCGCTCGATCTCAAGTGCAACTGGAAGCTGGCGGTCGAGAACTATTGCGAGAGCTACCACCTGCCGTGGGTGCATCCGGGCCTCAACTCCTATTCGCGGCTGGAGGACCACTACAATATTGTTGAACCCGGTGCCTATTCGGGCCAGGGGTCGGTGGTCTACAATCCGCAGCTTGACGCCACCCGCAAGTTCGCCAATTTCGACGGCCTGTCGGACAAGTGGAACACCGGCGCTGAATATGTGGCGCTCTATCCCAACGTGCTGCTGGGCGTGCACCGCGACCACACGTTCGCCATCATGCTGGACCCGCAGTCGCACGATCACACCATCGAGCGCATCGAGATTTTCTACACCAGCGAGGCGATGTGCGGGCCTGGCATGGCGGACCTGCGCGAGAAGAACGCAAAGATGTGGAAGGACGTGTTCATCGAGGACATCTTTGTGGTCGAGGGCATGCAGAAGGGCCGCGCGGCCCCATTGTATGACGGTGGCAAGTTCTCTCCCGTCATGGACCCGCCAACGCATTGCTTCCACGACTGGGTGGCGCGCCGGTTCAGTGGTAGATGAACACCGGGGCGGACCTGCAGCAACGGATGCTGCGCGCCCACGAGGCTGGTGACGTCTCGGTCTTGCCGACGCTTTATCTTGAAGCCGCCAGGCTGCGCGAAACGCAAGGCGATACTGATTCAGCCTGCTTCTTCTACACCCACGCCTATGTCTACGCGCTGGACGCGGGAGACGAGTTCATTGCCGGCGAGGCCCGCAGCAAGTTGAAAGCGCATGGCCGGGACCGTTGAGTCCGAGCGCACGGCGTGAGCCAGATCAAGGCGGAAAGTTGCGATCCGGTTTATCATTTCCCTTGTATTAAATGAACACAGGGAAACGGGCTCATGAACAAGCTCGCACTTTACATTTACGTTCTCGCCATGCCGGTGGTTGCCGGTGCGCTGGTTACCGGCGTACTCACGGTGCGCGACTACAACCCGATGTGGCTGCTCTACGCGGCGATTGCGGGTGCGGTTGCCGCTGTGCCGGTATCTTTCCTGGTCAGCCGCGAAATCACACGCAATCAGAAAACCTGACGCAGGCCGCCGCAAGCGGCCGCGCGGCTCAGTGCCGGCGCGAGCCGCGGCCGTCCGGGTTCAGCCGCAGTTTTGGCGCCAGGTACCAGCTGACCGGAAAGGCGATCAGCACCATGGCGATGATACCGCCCACAAGGGTCCAGGGCGCCAGGTCTGCAGGGCGATTGCCCAGGGCCAGCACGATGATCGCCACCGTGCCGTACATCACGGCCATGACCATAGGATAGAGCGCGATCGTGATCCAACCGCGCGTGGAGAAGTTTGGCAACTTCATGGGGTTGGTCTCCTTTTCTGCGTACAAGAAACCAACGCGCAAGACCGCAATCCCGTTCCGGCTACTCCGCCGCTTCCTGGCTGTAGCCGAGCTTGGCGTTGAGCTTGGTCAGCAGCCGCACCGCCGCATCGGCGATGACGGTGCCCGGCGGAAAGATCACTGCCGCGCCCATGTCAATGAGCGTCTGGAAGTCCTGTGGCGGGATGACGCCGCCGACCGCGATCATGATATCCCCGCGCCCTTGCGCTTCCAGCGCCGCCCGCAGCGCCGGCACCAGCGTCAGGTGGCCGGCTGTCAGCGTCGACACGCCGACAACGTGCACATCGCTGTCGATGGCCTGCTTTGCCACCTCTTCCGGTGTGGCGAACAGCGGCCCCACCTCTACCTCGAAGCCAAGGTCGGCAAATGCCGTGGCGATGACCTTCTGGCCACGGTCATGACCGTCCTGACCCATCTTGGCCACCAGGATCTTCGGCGCCCGGCCATCGGCCTCCCGGAACGCATCGACCGCGCCCTGGGCGCGCATGATGGCTTCCGAATCCTTGCCGGCGGCGCGGCGGTAGACGTCCTTCAGGATCACGGTCTTCGCCACGTGACGGTTCCAGACCTTCTCCAGCGCAGCCGAAATCTCGCCCAGCGTGGCCTTGGCGCGCGCTGCGTTGACCGCCGCTTCCAGCAGGTTGCCCTCGCCGGTCCGGGCGATCTTCGTCAGCACGTCGAGCTCTTCGTCGACTTGCGGCTGGCTGCGCTCGGCCTTGAGCCGTTGCAGCTTGTCGAGCTGTTGCTTGCGCACGCTGGCATTGTCGACCTTGAGAATGTCGATCTCGGTCTCGTCCGAGGCGAGGTACTTGTTGACGCCGACCACGGTCTGCTCGCCCGAGTCGATGCGCGCCTGGGTGCGCGCTGCCGCTTCCTCGATGCGCAGTTTCGGCAGGCCTTCGGCAATTGCCCTGGCCATGCCGCCCATGCCCTCGATTTCCTGGATGTGCACCCACGCCTTGGCAGCCAGATCCGCCGTCAGCCGCTCCACATGGTAGCTGCCGCCCCACGGGTCCGCCACGCGGCAGATGCCGGCCTCCTGCTGCAGGAACAGCTGGGTGTTGCGGGCGATGCGGGCGGAGAAGTCGGTGGGCAGCGCCAGAGCCTCGTCGAGGGCGTTGGTGTGCAGCGACTGCGTATGGCCTTGCGTGGCGGCCATGGCCTCGATGCAGGTACGGCCCACATTGTTGAACACGTCCTGCGCGGTGAGTGACCAGCCCGACGTCTGGCGAGTGGGTGCGAAGCGACAGCGAGCGCTCGTTCTGCGGTTCGAACTCCTGCATCAGCTTCGCCCACAGCATCCGGGCGGCGCGCATCTTGGCCACTTCCATGAAGAAGTTCATGCCGATGGCCCAGAAGAACGACAGCCGCGGCGCAAACTTGTCGATGGGAAGGCCGGCGGCCACGCCGGCGCGGGCATATTCCACCCCGTCGGCAAGCGTGTAGGCCGAGTTCAAGGTCGGCGGTCGCACCGGCCTCCTGCATGTGGTAGCCGGAGATCGAGATGGAGTTGAACTTCGGCATGTGCTGCGAGGTATAGGCGAAGATGTCCGAAATGATCTTCATCGAGTGCTGCGGCGGGTAGATGTAGGTGTTGCGCACCATGAACTCTTTCAGAATGTCGTTCTGAATGGTGCCGGTCAGCTTGTCCGGCGACACGCCCTGTTCCTCTGCCGCCACGATGTAGAGCGCCATGACGGGCAGCACCGCGCCGTTCATGGTCATCGACACCGACATCTGGTCGAGCGGAATGCGGTCGAACAGGGTGCGCATGTCGTAGATGGAATCGATGGCCACGCCCGCCATGCCGACGTCGCCGGTGACGCGCGGATGATCCAGTCATAGCCGCGGTGGGTGGCCAGATCGAAGGCGATCGACAGCCCCTTCTGGCCCGCTGCTAGGTTGCGCCGGTAGAAGGCATTGGAGTCTTCCGCCGTCGAGAAGCCGGCATACTGGCGGATCGTCCACGGCTGGGTGACGTACATGGCCGGATACGGCCCGCGCAGGAACGGTGCGGCACCGGGCCAGGTGTCGAGGAAATCGAGCCCGCTCGACGTCTGCCGCGTCATAGTGCTGACTTCACGGCGATGCCTTCCGGCGTCATCGCAGCTTTCGCCATCGGCGCTGCCGGCGCTGAACCTTGGCGCGCTCGAAGCCAACCTTGGAAAAGTCGGGAAGCTTGCTCATGGGCGTGTCTCCGGTTGCTGTACCCCGAGGCGGTTGTGCAGTGATCCAAGCAGCGCCAGCACGTCCTGGCCTGCATGGATGAATTCGGCGACTCCGGCATCTGCGAGCAGCTTCTCGATGTTGCCGGGCTTGCCCGCCATCATGACCTGGCCGGCGCCCAGTGCCCGCAAGCGTGCGGGCGGTGGCTTCTGCCTCGGTGGCGTAGATGGCATCGGAGGAGCAGATGCAGGCGGCGTCAAGGCCGCTGGCCTGGAAGTCCTGCACCGCGCCGGGCACTGCCTCGATGCCACCGGCAGCCAGCAGGTTGGTCATCCAGGTGGCGCGCACGGTGAAGTCGGCAGGGGTGCCGAGCGTGGCGAGGAACACCTGCGGGCGCTTGGCCGTTGCTACCAGGTGGGCGTCGGAGGCATCGCGCAACGCCTCGAAGCCTTCAGCCAGGCGGTGCTGGGCCAGCGGCTCGCACTCCACCATGTCCGCCTGCCAGGGCGTGCCGATGGACCAGCCTTCGGGCAGCGCCATGTCGAGCATCTTCGACGGGGCCTCGTTCAGGTTGGGATACTCCGACACGCCGGTGAGCGCCGATCTTGCGCCGGGCGATGTCCTTGTTGCGGGCAGCGCGCGTTTCGGCGATCAGGGCCTGCGCCTTGCCAGCGGCAAGAAAGGCCATCATGCCGCCTGCCTGCTCGATCTGCTGAAACAGCTTCCACGCCGTACCGGCCAGCTCGCTGGTCAGGTTTTCCACATACCCGGCACCGGCAGCAGCATCGGTGACGCGGCCAGCACTCGAATTCTTCCAGCAGGAGGTTCTGGATGTTGCGCGCCAGCCGCCGGGCGAACCCGTCCGGTAGCCCCACGGCGGCGGTAAACGGTAGCACGGTGACGCTGTCAGCCCCGCCAGTGCCGGCGGCAAAGGCTGCCGAGGTGGTGCGCAGCAGGTTCACATGCGGGTCGCGGCGGCTCATCATCCGCATGGCAGTTTCGGCATGCAGCGTCAGCGGTGATTCGATCAATGCCCGAAGCCTCCAGCATCCGCGCCCACAGCATCCGCGCGGCGCGCAGCTTGGCGATGGTCAGGAACTGGTCGGCATCGGCGGTCAGCAGCATGGACGTTTGCGGCGCGGATATTGCCGGGTCTATACCGGCTTCTTCCAGCAGGCGCAGATAGTCAACGCCGGTGGCCAGCGCGAAAGCCAGTTCCTGCGCTTCGGAACATCCGGCACCGTTATAGACGCGCGAATCGGCGACAGAACACGCCGCCCTTGTGGTCCAGCTTTCGGGCCTTGCCGAACATCTCGCCGGCGCGCGACGCCAGTTCCTTGCGGTTGACGATGCGCCCGTTCAACGCCAGTGCACCGAGCGGGTCGAGGCCGAGCTCGAGGCGGCAGCGCGACAGGTCGAGCAGGCGGCGCTTGTATACGTCCAGCACCAGCAGAGCGAGGTCGCGGCCATGGCGCCCGCCATCGAGCCGCAGCGAGATGAGGTCGAGTTCCACCGCGTCGAACACCCGCTCGACGGACTTTGCATCGGTAATGGCAACGCCGTGCGCCGCCGGCCGTGACGCTGCCTGGCAATGACCAGCGCAAGGCCGGTTGCGCCGTTTGCGAGGTCGTCCAGCATCTGCGCATTGGCGGCGGCGAGGTCCGGCATGTCGGCGCGCTGGGTCAGGGTCCAGTTGCCGGCCACTTCGCGGGCAGGACCTGCAGGCAGGGCCGGTGCGTCATGGGCGCGTCCGTAGACCGGCTCGATGACGATGCCGTCGGCGGTGCGCGAGCGCAGGGTTTCGAACGGGCGGCCCTTCAGGCTGGCCTCGACAAGCGCCCGCCAGCCTGTCTCGTCCATGGCCGGAAATCCGCTGGCAAGTTGCAGCTCGCTCATGCTCGTCCTACCCGTTCACATGTTGCATTGCAAAAAGTGATAGCGCAGCAGGCCCATCCGGGCAAACCGGCTTTCGTCTTAAGGCCTACAGATAGCCCGATATGCCGGGAATGGAGTTGGCGACGTCGCGCACCAGTTCCTTGCCGGCCTTCTCCTCGGCATAGGCCAGGGTCTCTTTGCCCAGCGACTTGATCTGCTCCATGTTGAGCCCCGCCGACTGCAGCTTGGTAATTGCGGCCAGCGGCCCGCCCATCAGCCCGCCGCCCAGCATGCCCAGCAGTCCGCCGCCCTTTGCGCCATCGCCGCCATGCTGCACCGCCAGCTCGGCAGCGCCCGGCAGGGTGGCAAACAGCTGCTCCACCTTGTTCTTGTCGCCCTGGTTCCTGACCAGCGACAACATGATGCCGGCAGCCTTTTCCGCCACCTCCGGCGAAAGCCCGGTCCGGGCGGCAACGCGGTCAATCAGTTCCTGCATGTGGTTACTCCGTAATGCGTGTGGCAGGGCTAGGTTTTCAGCTTGTGAATGTTGTATAGCATGTGCCGGGGTACAACACTGATTTGACGGCACTGGCAAGAGAAGACACATGAGTGACAACACGGTTTACCTTGGCAAGAGCACCAAGCGCGAAGAGCTTTATCTGAAGCTTGCCAACCGCCATGGTCTGGTGACAGGCGCTACAGGCACCGGCAAGACCGTGACCTTGCAGATCCTCGCTGAAGGCTTCTCCGCTGCCGGTGTGCCGGTGTTTGCCGCCGACATCAAGGGCGACCTGTCAGGCGTGTCGCGCGAGGGAGAACCGAAGGACTTCCTGCTCAAGCGCGCCAAGACCATCGGCTTCGATGACTATGGTTTTGAGGCCTTCCCGACGATCTTCTGGGACCTTTTCGGCAAACAGGGCCACCCGATCCGCACCACCATTTCGGAAATGGGCCCGCTGCTGATCTCGCGGTTGATGGGCCTGACGGAGGCACAGGAGGGTGCGCTCAACATCGCGTTTCGCATTGCCGATGAAGAAGGCATGCTCATTCTCGACCTGAAGGACCTGCGCGCCATGCTGGCCGATCTGGCCGAGCGCGGCAGCACCCTGACAACCGGGTACGGCAATGTCGACCGGCGCACCATTGGCGCCATCCAGCGCCGGCTGATCGTGCTGGAGGAGCAGGGTGGCGAAAACTTTTTCGGCGAGCCGGCGCTCGACATCAAGGACCTGATGCGCACCACGCCGGACGGGCGCGGCTATATCAACATTCTCGCGGCTGACGAACTGATGCAGTCGCCGCAGCTTTACGCCACCTTCCTCTTGTGGCTCATGTCGGAGTTGTTCGAGGAACTGCCTGAAGTGGGCGATCCGGAAAAGCCGAAGCTGGTGTTCTTCTTCGACGAGGCGCACCTGCTGTTCAACGAGGCCCCGCCCAGTCTGCTGACCAAGGTCGAGCAGGTGGTCCGGCTGATCCGTTCGAAGGGGGTCGGCGTCTATTTCGTCACCCAGAACCCGCTCGACGTGCCCGACACGGTGCTGGCCCAGCTTGGCAACCGGGTGCAGCATGCGCTGCGCGCCTTCACCCCGCGCGACCAGAAGGCGGTAAGGGCGGCAGCAACCACGTTCCGGCAGAACCCTGCCTTCGATACCGAGGAAGCGATCACCCAGCTGGGCGTCGGTGAGGCGCTGGTCTCTGTGCTCGATCCCAAGGGCATTCCGACCATGGTCGAGCGCACACTGATCCGGCCGCCCTCGGGCCAGCTAGGTCCGGTCATGCCGGCCGAGCGCGCGCAGACCATCAAGTCGAGCCCGGTCTATGGCCTTTATGACGAGCCGATTGACCGCGAGTCGGCCTATGAACTGCTGCAGGTGAAGGCCGAGAAGGCCGCCGAGGCAAAGGCTGCGGAGGAGGCGGCCGCCGCGCGCGCCAAGGAAGAAAAGGCCGCCGCACGCGGCTCAACCTCCAGTCGCCGGACTGACAGCGCTACCGACAAGTTCGTCAAGAATGTCGCCAGCAGCGTTGGCCGCCAGGTGGGCAACATGATCGTGCGCAATATCGGTAACAGCCTGGTGCGCGGTATCCTCGGCGGGCTGCTGAAGCGGTAGCTACTGCTCCAGCAGGATGGTGTCGGCAATCTCCACGCCGAAGCCGGAAAGCCCGACATAGTGCCGCGACTTGCTGGCGATCTGGCGGATCGACTTGACCGACAGGTCGCGCAGGATCTGCGCGCCCAGGCCCACGTCGCGCCAGGCTTCCTCGCGCGCCCGCGCCGAACCGGTGTCTTCTTCACTGGCCGGTTTGGTCAGCTTCGAGGCCGGCACGCCGGCGGTGCCTTCGCGCAGATAGACAAGGATGCCGCAACCTTCCTTGCGGAAAATCTCGTAGACCTTGTTGAGTGTGTCGCGGTTGCCGAGCACGTCTTCCACCAGATCCTGACGGTGCAGGCGCACGGGGATATTCTCGCCCGACGAGATGTCGCCATAGACCAGCGCCAGGTGCTGCACCGGATCGAACTGGGTCGAGTACGCAATCCCGTTGGCCGCCCCCGCCGGTGTATCGACGGTGAATTCGCCATCACGGTCAACCAGCCGCTCGCGCTGCTGGCGATAGGCGATCAGGTCCGCCACGGAAATGATCCTGAAGCCGTGCTCACGGGCAAAGCCCAACACCTGCGCGCCGCGCTTGACGGTGCCGTCGTCGTTGACCAGTTCGCAGATGACGCCAACCGGTGGCTCGCCGGCCAGCCGGCAGAGATCAACGGCGGCCTCGGTATGGCCCGAACGCATCAGCACGCCGCCGCGCTTGGCGATCAGCGGAAACACGTGGCCGGGCCGGACGAAATCGTCCGCGTGCACGTTGCGGTTGGCCAGCGCGTGCACGGTCGCGCAGCGCTCCTTGGCGGAGATGCCGGTGGTCAGGCCTTCCTTGTAGTCGATCGAGACGGTGAAGGCGGTGCCCAGCGGCGCATCATTGTCCGACACCATCGGGTCGAGCTTCAGCCGCCGTGCGTCCTCGCGGGTCATCGGCGCACACACGATGCCGGAGCCGTGGCGCACCATCATCGCCATCTGTTCGGTGGTGACGCGCGAGGCAGCCGCGATCAGGTCGCCCTCGTTCTCGCGGTCATCATCGTCGACCACCACGACCATCTCGCCAGCCTTGATGGCGGCAATGGCGCTGGCAACGGTGTCGAGCTTGCTTGTCATAGTATCCAGTCCTTCCAGGCCGGCGCCAAGGTCGCTGGGTTTGACCTTGCCGGCAGTCAGCCGCTCGATCCGCAGCGCCAGATCGAGCGAGGGGGTGTCGCCGGCCAGAAGCTGCGAAATGCGCCCGGCCGAGATGTCCAGCCGCCTGGCCACCTCTGCCTTGGTCATGTCAGCCTGCTTTAGCCAGTCGGAGAGTTTCATCGGGCGCACCTTTAGCAAGGCTAAAGGCGGGTGGCGAGTCCTGAATCCGGCCAAGGATGAATGGCAGCCATGCGGACAGAGCGGACATGGAACTGAAATGCGTTGGCGGCAAGAGCGCAAGAAACAGCAATGCCTCGGGTCCGTCCCAAGGCATTGCGAAAACAGGCGCCGGCAGTTTCTCTAGAGCTGTACGCCCCGGGTCAACGCACCGTCGATGACTAGGTTGGTGCCCATGGTGAAGCTCGATGCCGGGCTTGCCAGGAACACGATGCCGCGGCCGATTTCTTCAGGCGTTGCCATGCGCCCGGTCGGGTTGAGGGCCAGTGCCTGGGCGAACAGGTCGGGAATGTTCTTCTCTATATGCTCCCACACACCGCCCTTGAAGTAGGTGTTGCCGGGGGACACCGAGTTGACGCGGATATTCTTGGGCGCAAGCTGGAAAGCCATGCGCTGCGCATAGTGCACCAGCGCTGCCTTGAACGCGCCATAGGCCGGGCCGGTAAAGTCAGCCTCGCGGCCGGATACCGATGACACGATCACGATGGCCCCATGCTTGGACTTCTCGAGGTAGGGCAGTGCTGAGTTGACGACGCGCACCGTGTGCATCATGTCGACCTCAAAGCCCGCCTTCCACGCCTCCTCGTTGTCCTCAACCGCCAGGGCCGACACGTTGGCCACAACGATGTCGATGCCCCCGAGGGCGGTGGCGCTCTCCTTGACCCAGTTGTCGAGTGAGGACGCGTCACCCACATCGACCGTGCGGCCAAGGCTCTTGACGCCCTTTGCAGCAAGGCTTGCCGCGGCTTCGTTCACCTCGTCCAGGTTGCGCGCGCAGATCGACACGTTCGCTCCCTCATCGGCAAAGATGTCGGCGGCCCTGCGGCCAATGCCCTTGGTGCCGCCGGTGACGATGGCGTTCAAACCCTTCAGACCTAGATCCATGTTGAGGCGTCCTGTTACTGGTTGATGTAGCTCTTCTTGATCGATGCGCCGATCGTGTACTTGGGATCGACCATGTTGCCCAAGCGCACCTTGCCGGCCTGGGTGAGCAGGAAATAGGCTTCCAGTTCGTCGAACCCATAGTCGCTTGCCAGCCACCTTGTGAGTTCGCGATAGGCGATGCGTGCGGCATCTTCCAGCGGCCGGGCCGACCCGATGGTCATGATGAAGTCTTCGTTCTCAAGCCGCGGCCAGGCAATCTGCCAGTTCTTGATCAGGTCTACCTGAACGGTAGTGGTTGACGGCATTTCCACCGCAACGCCGCACAGCTCGCCATCGCCTTGCCGGCCATGACAGTCGCCCAGGTAGAGATAGGCATCCTTGTGCATGACGGGGAAGTAGATGACCGCGCCCGGCGCAACATCCGGCAGATCCATGTTGCCGCCCCAGTAGTCCGGCTGCAGTGACGAGACAGCCTCGATCTCGGGCGACACGCCCAGCGTGCCGATGAACGGCTCGTAGGGCAGCATCACCCGGTCGGAAAACTTCACGCCGTCTTCGGTCACCTCGTATTTCATCACCCTTTCAGGCAGCGGCGGATTGAGCAGCGCCGTGGACGAGTTGGATACCAGTCCGCCAAACTCGGGGATCAGCGCCGAGGTGCCGACGGGCTGCGGCCCGCGCGGCTTGATCGAGTGGATGTGAACGCAGAGCACGTCGCCCTTTTCCGCACCCTCGACGGCCACCGGGCCGCACTGCGGGTTGACGAACGGCATGTTGAGTTTCTGCGAAGGCAGATCATCGACCGTCTTGATCACGCCTCCGAAGGCGTCTTCGGTTTCGGCAATGATGACGTCGCCGGGCGCAATCGTCAGAACCGGTTTCGCATAGGGGCCGTAGACATAGTGGTACTCCCCCTGGACAGCCTTGTTCAGATGGTGCGTCGCGCCCGCCTTGCCGCCAGCGACGGCCTTCTTGCCCATGTATGACTGGGTAATCCAAGACATGAAGTGCTCCCCGAATGGTAAGGTGGACCGGCAGGTCAAACGGCCTCAAAAAGTCTCCGGACGTCCGCGCCAATGAGCAGGGCACCTTGTCTGGTTTGCCGTGTGATTTGCCGGTACGCACCGGTGCGCAGCGAGATCATCGCTCAACCTCTCCGCGAATTCAATCGTCATGGCTTCCGGAACAGCCCGTGGCACAAAGCATTTGTCCGCCTTCCGGTCCGGCATACGAAAACGGGGCCGCAAAGGACCCCGTCTCAAACTCTTGATGTTGCGCGCGGCGCTTACCTGGTTGCTTCTGCGAACATCTGTTCCACGTATTCCCAGTTCACCAGGTTGTCGAACGAACGCTTCAAGATACTTCGGCCGGGCGTTGCGGTAATCGATGTAGTAGGAGTGCTCCCACACGTCGCAGCCGAGGATCGGGTGAGCGCCGTGCATCAGCGGGTTTTCGCCATTGGCGGTCTTCATCACGGCCAGCTTGCCGTCCTTGACGGCGAGCCACGCCCAGCCCGAGCCGAACTGCGTGGTGCCGGCGTTGATGAAGTCGGCGCGCATCTTGTCATAACCGCCGAGGTCGCTGTCGACGGCCTTCTGCAGCGCGCCCGGCAGCTTGGTGCCGCCGCCGTTGGGCTTCATCCAGTTCCAGAAGTGATATGGTTGTAGTGCTGGCCCACATTGTTGACGAGGCCGGCGTTCTTGTCGGCAAAGGCGGCCTTGCAGATCTCCTCGATGGACTTGCCGGCAAGCGGCGAGTCCTTCAGCAGGTTGTTGCCGTTGGTGACATAGGCCATGTGGTGCTTGTCGTGGTGAAACTCCAGCGTCTCTTTCGACATGTACGGGCCCAGCGCGTCATAGGCATAGGGGAGATCGGGAAGTTCAAGTGCCATGTTGTCAGCCTCCATTGTTGGTTTCATCGGGTTCTGTAGCGTCAACGCGCGAGCCACGCCAGAGGTTCAGAAGAACGCCTGGATGCCGGTCTGCGCGCGGCCGAGGATCAGCGCGTGCACGTCGTGTGCGCCTTCATAGGTGTTTACCGTCTCGAGGTTCACCATGTGGCGGATGACGTGGTACTCGTCCGAAATGCCGTTGCCGCCGTGCATGTCGCGCGCCATGCGGGCAATATCGAGTGCCTTGCCGCAATTGTTGCGCTTCATGATGGAGATGGCGACCGGCGACACGTTGCCGGACTCAAGCCCGCGGCCCAGCGACAGGCAGCCATGCAGGCCCAGCGTGATTTCGGTCTGCATGTCGGCCAGCTTCTTCTGCACCAGCTGCGTGGCGGCCAGCGGCCGGCCGAACTGCTTGCGGTCAAGCGTGTACTGGCGGGCGCGGTGCCAGCAGTCCTCCGCTGCCCCGATGACGCCCCAGGCAATGCCGTAGCGCGCCTTGTTGAGGCAGCCGAACGGGCCTGAGAGACCGCGCGTGTTGGGCATCAGCGCGTCTTCGCCGACTTCGACGTTGTCCAGCACGATCTCGCCCGTGACGGAGGCACGCAAGCTGAACTTGCCCTCGATCTTCGGGGTGGAGAAGCCCTTGGCGCCGCGCTCCACGATGAAGCCGTGAATGCCTTCGTCCTCGAGCTTGGCCCAAACCACTGCTATGTCGGCGATGGGCGAGTTGGTGATCCACATCTTCGCGCCGTTGAGCACGTAGCCGTTTGAGGTGCGCCTGGCGCGGGTCTTCATGCCGCCCGGATCGGAGCCGGCGTCGGGCTCGGTCAGGCCGAAGCAGCCGACCATCTCGCCGGTGGCGAGTTTCGGCAGGTACTTCATCTTCTGCGCTTCCGAGCCATAGGCCTCGATCGGGTGCATGACGAGGGAGTTCTGCACCGAGATGGCCGAGCGGTAACCTGAATCGACGCGCTCGATCTCGCGCGCGATCAGGCCATAGGCCACGTAGCCAAGGCCAGCGCCGCCATACTTCGGGTCGGTCATGATGCCCATCAGGCCAAGCTCGCCGGCCTCGTTCATGATTTCGCGGTCAAAGCGCTCATCGCGGAAGGCGCTCTTCACCCGGCTCATCAGCTTGTCCTGGGCAAAGTCGCGCACGCTGTCGCGGATCATCCGCTCTTCCTCGGTCAGGTGGCTTTCCAGGTCGAGCGGGTCTTCCCAGTTGAACTCGGCGGCGGTCGCGGGCTTGGGCGAAATGGAGTGGGCAGCTTCTGCCATGGGTCAAAGCCTCCGGATGCGAATGGATCAGGGTCAGATTTTGCGCGGCAATGTGCGCCGGATCGGGGCGCAAAGCAAGGTGTCGGGACGCGAATGACGGCTATGCGGCGGGAGCATCCACCTTCCCCGTCACCATCAGCCCGAAGGCGTAGACCAGCGCGACCTCTTTCAGCCGGTCGAACCGGCCCGGCGCGCCGCCGTGGCCTGCGCCCATTTGCGTCTTGAGCAGCAGGTGGTTGCCGTCGGTCTTCAGCTCGCGCAGCTTTGCCACCCATTTGGCCGGTTCCCAGTAGGTCACGCGTGGGTCGGTCAGCCCGCCCACGGCGAGGATGTTGGGATAGGCCTTAGCCGCCACGTTGTCGTAAGGCGAGTAGGAGCGCATGTATTCGAAGGCTTCCTTGCTGGCGATCGGGTTGCCCCACTCGTTCCACTCGGGCGGGGTCAGTGGCAGGGTGTCGTCCAGCATGGTGTTAAGCACGTCGACGAATGGCACCTCGGCAATGATGCCCCTGAACAGCTCAGGCGCCATGTTGGCCACCGCGCCCATCAGCATGCCGCCGGCGCTGCCGCCCTGGGCAACGATATGGCCTTCGCTGGTGAAGCCTTCGGCCACCAGATGCCGGCCGGCAGCGATGAAGTCCTCGAAGGTGTTCTTCTTGGTCATCATCCTGCCGGCCTTGTACCAGTCGTAGCCCTTGTCCTTGCCGCCGCGAATGTGCGCCAGCGCATAGATGATGCCGCGGCCGGCCAGCGACAGGATGTTGGTGTTGAAGGCAGCCGGAATGGAAATTCCGTAGGAGCCGTAGCCGTAAAGCCACACGGGCGCGGACCCGTCGAGCGGCGTGTCCTTGTGATACAGCAGCGAAACGGGCACCAGTTCGCCGTCCGCCGCCGGGGCCATGATGCGGCGCGTGACGTAGTCATCCGGATTGTGGCCTGACGGTACTTCCTGAGTCTTGCGCAATGTGCGCTCGCGGGTTGCCATGTCGTAGTCGAACACCTGGCTCGGCGTGGTCATCGACGAGTAGGTGAAGCGCAGGCTCGTGGTGTCGAACTCGTAGCCCGCCGACATGCCCAGCGAGTAGGCTTCCTCATCGAAGGCGATGGCGTGCTCTTCGCCAGAACCGAGGTCGCGGATGATGATGCGCGGCAGCCCTAGCGCGCGTTCAAGCCGGGCGAGGTGACCGGCAAACACTGCCATGTCGATAATCAGGGTGCCGGCGTTGTGCGGCACCAGGTCTTTCCAGTTCTCGCGGCCCGGATTGTCTGCCGGCGCCGTGACAATGCGGAAGTCTTCTGCCCCGGCCGAGTTGGTCAGGATGTAGAGCTGACCGCCGCCTTCATCGACGGAATATTCGTGGGCAGTCTCGCGCGCCGCTATCAGCTGCGGCCTGGCGGCGGGGTCACTGGCCGGGATCAGCCAGCATTCGGAGGTCTGGTGGTCGTGGCAGTCGATGATGATCCAGTTGCCCGACTGGCTCTTGCCACATGACATGAAGAAGCCGGGGTCGGTTTCCTCGTGCACCAGCACATCTGTATCGACAGGCGTACCGATCTCGTGACGATACAGCTTCGACGGGCGGTGGTTTTCATCGAGCCGCACGTAGAACACGTGCCGGCTATCGGCGGACCACACGACCCCGCCGCCGGTATCGGGGATGGTGTCGGCAAGGTTCTCGCCTGTTCTGGTGTCGCGCAGAATGACGGTGAAGTACTCCGATCCCTTGTCGTCGAAGCCGAACGCCGTGAGCTTGTGATCGGGCGAGTGCGACGCACCGCCGAAGCGGAAGTAGTCCTTGCCTTCAGCTTCCGCGTTGCCATCCACCAGCACGGTCTCCGCGCCGCCATCTCGGGGGGTGCGGATGAACAACGGCTGTTGCCCGCCGGTGATGTATTTCACGCCATAGGAATATGGCCCGTCGGGGGAGGGGACAGAGGAGTCGTCTTCCTTGATGCGTCCCTTCATCTCGGCGAACAGCTTGTCCTGGAGCGCCTTGGTTGGCGTCATCGCGGCTTCCGTCCAGGCGTTTTCGTCTTCGAGGTAGGTGCGGATTTCCGGTGTCAGCACGGACGGGTCGCGCATCACCTGCTGCCAGTTGGCATCGCGCAGCCAGTGATAGTCATCGACAAGACTGATGCCGTGAACGGTTGAGGTGACGGGCCGTTTGGCGGCCCGGGGCGCGGATGAGGTCATGGGTGTCCTGAAAGGGTTGCCGGGCGGAAGCGACCCGGTGGTGGTTACTTGTCTTCGTTGAACTTGAGCGCAACGCCGTTCATGCAATAGCGCAGGCCCGTCGGCTTCGGGCCGTCCTTGAAGACGTGGCCGAGATGGCCGTCGCATGCCGCGCAACGCACCTCGGTGCGGCGCATGAAAAACGAGCGGTCTTCGTGTTCGGATACGGCTTCATCGGACATTGGTTCGTAAAAGCTCGGCCAGCCGGTGCCAGAATCGAACTTTGCGCCGGAGGTGAACAGCGGGTTGTCGCAGCCGGCGCACACATACTCGCCCTGCTTCTTGTTGTTGTTGAGTGGATGCGAGAACGCCCGTTCGGTGCCGTGCGACCGCAGCACGTAGTACTCTGCATCGGTCAGTTGCTCGCGCCACTCAGCCTCGCTCTTGCGCCGGTCTTCAGCCATTTTTCACCTCGTCGGAAGCATCGAAATATAACACGATCAATTGGGCAATCATCACGGGCTTATCAAGCCGGTCGGAGTTCACGGTCACGTCATGGATGGCGCGCACGAAGTCGCCCTCGCGCGCCGCCTGGGTTATCGACATGGTTGCCCGGATGCGGTCGCCCGCCAGCACCGGAGCGATGAAGCGCACCTTGTTGATACCGTAGTTGATCATCTGCCCGACGCGCCTGATCTGCAACAGTTCGTACATGGCCGGCGCCAGCAGCGACAGCGTCAGATAGCCGTGGGCAATCGGCGGGTGGCCGAATTCGGCCTTGGTACGGGCGGCGTCAAGATGGATCCACTGCAGGTCGTCCGTCGCATTTGCGAACGCATTGATCCGTTCCTGGGTCACTTCGATCCAGCTTGATGGCCCGGCCGACTGGCCGGAAAGTTCAATCAGCTCATCCGGTGTTTCGACGTCAAACAACTAAAGCCTCCCGCAGCATGGTCATAGCCGCCTGTTCAATGATTCTTCGTGTCATTAAGGCACTTTATACCATTCCTGCTGTTATCTGGCAGACACTTAGGGGTTTAACCGGTCAAGCGGCGGTTTGTGTGAGCGAGAGTGCGGTGATCAGCGAGGCAAGCCCGATCATGCCGGCAAACGGCATGGTGCGGGCCATGAGTCTCACCGTTGATCTGGCCCGCATCCGCCAGCCGGACAGCCTCGGAGCGCCGTGCACGCTCAACAAGGGAGCGCATCGCTTGCGCCCCGCCAATGCCTTTGCCGTCGATGCACGGTTGCTGCCGGGCATCGAGATTTGCAAGCCTGAGCAAACCGCACCGGCGACGGCCGCGCCCGTGCCCGAACCTGAACTCGTCGCTGCCGCCGATGAGGCAGCCATGCAGGTGACGGAGCCTGCCGTTTCCGCGCCCGTCAATCAGGGCAGCCTGTCCTTTGCGGAAGCCAGCCGCGATCTCGTCGCCATCATGACGTTGTCATCAGGACAGGCCCAGCCGCAGGAGCGCCTGTTCGCCGGCGATGCACTGGTCAGCATCCTTCCCTACCTGCAATCATCGGAACTGGCCACCCTGACCCGCACCGTCGCAAGGCTGGATGTGGTCTCGGGGCAGCTTCGCAGTTTCCTCGTCTGTCATCCGGACCCCGACATTTCCAGCCGCATGCTCAAGGATGCGCTGGTGCTGTCCGACGTGGATCTTCTGCGGCTGATTCCGAAAGCCAACGAGCAGCAGCTCAGGCTTGTTGCCCGGCGCCGGTTGCTGAGCATGGCGGTATGCGATGCGCTGATTGCAACGGGAAACACGGTGGTGATTCTCGATCTGCTGCGCAACGCCGACAGCCAGCTGTCGCAAGCCGCCTTCAACACGCTGTCCGCCATAGCGGCAAACAACGATGACCTGATGTCCGCGCTGTGCAACCGGGGAGACCTGCCGCAAGCCGTCGGGCTGAAGCTGTTCTGGCAGGCAAACCGGAACCTGCGCCGTTATCTGTTGAGCCGGTTTCTCACCGAGTCCAGTTCGCTCTCCCGCGTAATCGAGGTTGGTATTGGCGCCGGCGCCATTCCGCCGCTGGGTGGACAGGTCAAACCCGCCGACATCGAGCAACTGATCTCTCAGGTTGAAACTGGCAACCCGGAAGCTGCCCAGACGTTGGTTCGTTGCTGCAGGATTGCGCCGGAGACGGCAGCACTGATCGTCGCCGACGAAGGTGGCGAACCGCTGGCCGTGGTTTTCAAGGCGATGGCCCAGTCCCGTCTCGTCACGGCCGAGGCGCTGAAGCGCTGGGTGCTTTCCCCGTCCTGTGGCATCAACGACGCCAGCAGGATCATCGAACTGCACGCGCTGTTCGACAGCCTGTCCTACAACAAGGCACGGATGCTGCTGTCCTATTGGGATTGGGCCTCCCGCGAAGCCGGGCCATACACGGGATTTACTGCTTGATTATGATGGACACGATAGCAGTCAGCACTACATAACTCACAGATTGACAGAAAATGGTTGCCGCTGCGTCAATAGTGAAGTTTGATTATTGATGATGTTATATTTCAATATTGAAAATAAATGATACCCCGACTTGATAAAATCAAATCGAAACGTTATGAATGATGTCCGAAAGGGTCTCGCAATCGATACCCTTCCCTTTAGTAAATCCCCTTATGTAAATGGACGAGCACTGAAATGGCCGAATCTGAAGAACACGATGTCACTTTTGTCGAGCTGACTGCCGAAATAGTTTGTGCCTATGTTGGAAACAACGCCGTACCCGCAGCCGACATTCCCGCCCTCATCAAGCAGGTCCACAATGCACTTACCGAAGCGAGTGCAAGTGCCAGCACGCCTGAGGCGCCGAAGCTTGAGCCGGCTGTTCCCGTCAACCGGTCGATCACGCCGGATTACCTGATTTGCCTGGAAGACGGCAAGAAGTTCAAGTCGCTCAAGCGGCACCTGCGCACGTCTTACAACATGACACCTGAAGAATACCGGGAGAAGTGGGGGCTTCGTCCGGATTATCCGATGGTGGCGCCCAATTACGCGGCAGAGCGCTCCAAGCTCGCCAAGAAGATCGGTCTTGGCCAGGGCCGCCGCAAGGCAGGCTGAAGCCAGTTCCGTATCGTCGGTTCAGCGGGGTGCGTGTGGCCTTCGGGTCCGCGCGCTCCGTTTTTTGTTGGGCGCGCCCGGGTTGCCGGCGGACAGGTCTTGCGGATCAACTGCCAGCTGGGCAACAGTGGGTGAGGGCGATTCGAGGCGGGACAGGCAATCGTGGGTGGCGGACTGGAAGGATTCAGGGCACAACTTGTGGTGCCGCAGCAGCAGCAGCTCTTTGACTACTGGCTGGCCTGCTGTGCTGGCGAGATGCTTGCACCGCGCCAGTCCATATGTCCTTCGCACATTCCCCAATTGCTGCCGTTCGTCAGCCTGATCGACCACGAGGCAGACGGCGGTTTTCGCATCCGGCTCGCCGGTACGCAGCTGCGCGAAGTGTTCGACCGTGAGATCACCGGTCTTCCGGTCGCCGATCTCGAACGCATGTCAAATGCGGGCTATTGGCAACGTGCCTGCGCCTGCGTGCTCGAAACCGGCTTTCCGGCACACGGCGCAATTCGTTCTCCCAGAACCACGAAAGACCACCTTGTGCAGTTCTGGATGCGGTTGCCGCTGAACTCTTGATGGCAACCGCATCGACCAACTGCTTGGCTTCGACATCTGCATTCCCTCCGGCGACGTCGCCGTGGATCTGGCGTGCTGCGACGAGGGCCGGGCTGATTTGCTGGCGGTGTAATTGGCATTGACATAATTCCTATTAAGGAATAGTTTCCTCTATCATTCATGGATAGAGGAACTGCACATGCCTGTATTGTCCCGGCACCAGCTTGATCGTGAAGCAACCCCGCTGTTGAAGCGCCTGGCGGCCAAAGGCTGCTACCTGGAGCGCGAGCACGGCAGTTCGTCGGGCCGCACATGGGGGTTGATGACCCCGCGCAATGCCCATGCGCGAGCCGTTCTGACCTGTGAGCCGGTGCTGGTTGCTGCGATGGAGACGGCCGGCTGGATTGAGCGGGGTCCATTGGGCAGGCTGGTGCTGAGCAAGGGCGGGCGCGCCGTTCTGGCAGCGAATGGCATCCCGGCGAAGCGCGCAGGTGGCCCGGCGGACCGGCCGACAGGTTCCTCGGCCAGACTGAATGCCTCTGAAAGCCCGCTGGCCTGGCTGGCAGGCCGCAAGGGGCCAGACGGCAATCCATTGATCAGCCCCGACATGCTGGAAGCCGGTGAGCGGTTGCGGCGGGACTTCGAGGCGGGTCAGATGGGCGAGCGGGTCACCTCTCAATGGGGAGCGTCCATCATGCCCGGCGCACGGGGCCGCTCGGGAGCGCCCGATACGGGGTTGAACCGCAGCGAACGGGCAATGGCCGCCCGCCAGCGGGTATGGCGTGCGCTGGAACATGCCGGCCCTGGTCTTTCATCAGTGCTGCTCGAAGTCTGCTGCCTTGCCAGCGGTCTGGAAGCGGCCGAGCGCCATCTGAACTGGCCAAGACGTTCAGCCAAGTTGGTGCTGCTGATCGCACTTCAGCGGCTGGCGCAGCACTATGGCCATGGTGAAGCACGAGCATCGCGCCGGGCAGCGGAGTTGCAGGTATGGGGACTTCCCGACTACCGGCCCGACCTGCTGGGCCACCTTGCGGATGAGGCTGTCCCGAATGGTACTTCGGAATGACGGGTCAGGCTGCCGCCGCTGCAGCTGCATCGCCCTTCAGCCGCGTTATCATGGCAGCGAGGCCGTTGGAGCGTTGCGGCGTTAGCGCCTCGTGCAGGCCCAGCTTGCCGAGCTCCGCCTGCACGTCCGTCTTGAGGATGTCGCGCACGCTGCGGCCTGACAGCAGGATATGCAGCACGGCAATCAGGCCCTTGACGATCAGCGCGTCGCTGTCGCCACGAAACCGCAGCACCGGTTCCTGTCCGCCGCGATCTATTTCGGAGACCAGCCACACCTGGCTGGCGCAACCCTGCACCTTGGTGCCGGTGGTGCGTTCGGCCTCATCGAGCGGTTCCAGCGCGCGGCCAAGCTCGATCACGTACTTGTAGCGCTCCTCCCAGTCATCGAGAAACTCGAAGTCGTCCAGCAATTGCTCGAATGTGGTGTCTGCCACGCCTGCTGCTCCACGGCCTTATCAATAGTGTTGCCATGCGGCATAGCCGGTGAGCGCGGCAAGCTCAAGCCCGGCGGGCAAAATGCCTCAAGCCACGGCCAGAAAGAAAAATGGCCGCAAAGCACAAATTGGGCAGGTGTGCTTTGCGGCCAAGTAGCCCGGTGGGTTGCCGGGTGGGGTTAGCTTTCGCGAACCGGCTCGGGTCCGCGCCAGTCGGGAATGAGGTCTTCGATGCGCAGGCTGTTGGTGCCTGCATCGTTGCTGGCAATCTTCGAGGTGCTGCCTGTCACCAGGGGATCGGCTGCTGATTGCTTGAGGATAGTCGTGCCGGCTTCATTGGCATCAACGGTGCCGGCGGGTTCGGTGCTTGCCGGAATGCCGCCCATGCCCGAGCCCGCATCGCTACCCTTGTGACCATTGGCCCACTCGTAGGCCAGTTTGAGGGAATACTTGGCCTTGGCCTCGGCTACGGCTGCGATGCCGGCCATGGCCTCGCAGGTTTGTGGCTGGCGTGCGCAGAAGCTGGCGAGATCGGTGAAGGTGCCGAACGCGACCGACAGGAGATCTTCCGTCTGGATGGCTGCAACCGGCTGTGGATCTGCTGCCTGGTTTTCTTGCGGTGGCATTGGCATCAGCACGAAGGCGGCCACGCCAATCACTGCATATCTGAAAATACCCATTTTTGACCCCTCGACATTTGGTTTGTCCAAATATTCGTTGGCCGTGATATTGAAGGGAACAAATTATGGATGCTTCAAGGGCGGCAATGACACTTGAGTTTCATTTGAAACAGAATTGATTCAAACTTGAACTAACTGGCGTGGACTTGCCGGATTGGGCGCAGATTTCCGCGATTCCGGCGATGTCCGAATGCACGCCCGCACCGCTGTTGGCAAGGCTGTGTTAACTTTACGGTGAGAGTATCCGCGATGACCCACCCAACCGGACCAGCCACTCAATGCCGGGGAAGAGAATGAAGGACCGCACGCACCAGCCGCCAAGTTCCAGCCTGCCGCCGCGAGGCGTGCTGATTGCCGCCGCGTGCAGCGCATTGATGATGGCATCGCCGGTATGGATAAACCTGCTGACCGGCGAGCACCCGGCATTCGAACGCAGCGCCGCTCCCGCACCTGTGATGATCGAGCCTGCGCCGCGCCAGCTCAGTGCCGGCGAGACATCGAACGCATTCCCGGCCGCCAGCGTGAACGTGAGCGTGGTGCACCAGAACCAGGCGCCGTCGGCAATGGATCCGCTTGGCCAGCTCATTCTGCAGACCGGCTCGCTTGATGCCGCGCAGCAACAGCCACAGGCCATGCCGGCAGCAGAGGCGGAACCGGGACTGATACTCGAAGCCCAGCAGGCGCTGGCGGCGCTGAAGTTCTACAACGGTCCGGTCGACGGGCTGGTTGGCCCTGCCCACGAAGAAGCCGTGCGCACCTATCAGGCGATGCACGGCCTGCCGGTGACCGGCATCGTGACCCGTCCGGTACTTGACCACATGCAGATGACGGCTACGGTGGAGAGCGCATCGCAGACCGATATCGTGGTTCACAAGGTGCAGCGGGAACTGGCAAAGCTGGGCTATTCCCCTGGTAGCATAGACGGGCACCTGGGCGAGCAAACCCGCCAGGCCATAAAGGTGTTTGAAGCCGACCGGGGCTGGCCGGTGACCGGACAGATATCCAGCGAATTGCTGGCCGAAATCGACGGCAGCTCAGCGATGGCATCAGCCACGTCCAACTGAGCGGTTCAGACCATCCACGGGAGTAGAGTACCAGCGTGTCCGTCAAGACCGACATCTGGGTAGCGGCCTATCGCCGGCGTTGCGAGCTGTCGGCAATGCCGGTGGTGATCGTGCGCAAGGGTGCGCCCGAGGCCGGTAGCATCTTTGTCGCCATCCGGGCCGGCAATGACGAGGTCTGGTTGATGGGGCCGCCGGCCGGACCCTTGCTGAACGAGGCTGGCGACCGGCAGTTCGAGCAGCAATTCGAAGGTCCAATCGCCCAGCAGAAGGTCGACGAATATCTTCGACGTCAGGCCGAGTACGATCCCGATATATGGGTTGTCGAGGTCGAGGACCGCGAAGGACGGGCATTCTTGCGAGGCTGAGCCGCAAGCCAGCCGGACAATGGCCACGAATGCTTCAATGATTAGTCAATTTTTAACCAAAGCGTCTGCCTAATCGGGATATCGCAACAACGAGGGGCTCAAAGGTGCCGTTCAACGATGTCCAACGTCCTGAGTTTCAATGATGCGCCGCGGGTCGTGAGCGCAAGAAGCAAACCTGGCAGCCAAATGCCATGCGAAGTGGTGATCTTTCCCGGCGTCCGCTTCGAGCGGCGCGAGCAGTTCGATACCGCATCGCCGGAAGCCGTTTCGAAATAGGGCCCAGGCCTGCCACCGGCTTCAGCCTGACGCGGGGCCACACGAACTGTCGGCAAAGGCGTCGAGCGCACGCTGCCTCTCCAGCTTGCCGGCACCAGCCGATCTCAACACGGCGATTCCGGTCGACGTGCCGGTCAGCACGGTAATTGTGTTGAGCCCGCGATTGCTTGAATTGGCAGCGTCAACAATTGCCTGGGGATCCGGATTGTCATCGTACAGGACAACGCTGAGCTGGCGGCGCGGCGCCTGTGTGTCGTTCAGGGTATAGAGCGAGTTGCCACGGTTGCCGTAGATCTCGATCGACCAGTACTGGTCCGGCACCCGGGCTTTGATTTCCAGGGGCCCCGAAGACAGGTCAAAGACGCACACCGCATAGGCGAGTTCAGCCTCGTGCGCAGCGAGTGCCCCGGCCGCGTTGCCAGGCTCTGCGATAACCAACCGGTTCGGACCGAAGCTCTCCAGCAGTGCCGCCACCCCTTCGTTGAGCTGACTTGCGGGAACGAACAGTGCGTAGGCAAGGTGCATTGCCAGGGCAGTCAGCATGCCAAAGATCACCCAGAAGGCGTTGGGAGACCTCATGAGCAGCTCTCCTGCCTGAGCGTGGGCAAGCTGGCGTCAAGCTCTGACTGTTGCAGCCGGTCCTCGCCGTCATACAAGCGCAGCACCAGCCGCTCTCCACCCTCGCGGAACCTCAGCCAGTTCCCTGGTTGCGGGAGGGCAGCCAGCCTGACTTCAATCCTGCCGGCAGTGGAGATGACATCATCCTGTGTCATGACGCTGGAGACGGCTCCTTCGTCATCTGCCAGGCTCAAGGTCCATCGCCGTGCGTCCGGCCGGGTCATATTGAGCAGGTAAACGCAGTCAGGCGACAGGCGCCCCCCGTCGTCATCACGGTTGCGATACATGCTGGTCGCCTCGGTGAAGTGCTCCGGCAGATGGCCTCTGAGCAGGAAATAGGCCTGGCTGTAGGGGCTGCTGTCCGGCGCGCCGCCGGCAGGCCACGTGTACCAGTTGCCGTGGCGCTCGCTGATCAGCGGGTTCGACGGCGTTGCCATGTAATGGGCGCTGCCGACGCCAATGGCGGCTCCAATCAACAGGCTGGAAGCAAAGCGTACTGTCGAACCGGTTGCCAAGAAGGGGCTCCTGAAAATGGGTAGGCCAAAGGTGATGACGACGGATCAGCGGGCCTCGAGATATCTGCGTTCTTCCTCGGCCTTGCGCCGGCGCTCGCGCTGTATGCTTCTGTCCCGGCTGACCTGCTGAGGCGTAATGGTGCGGACATCGCCGGCATTGCTGTTGGCTGTGCTGGGCGTCACCACGCGCACCTTGTTCTCCTGTTTCTGGAACAGGGTGAACATATCGCGCAGCACCCTGACCACGGCATCGTCCTGACTGCCTGCAGCGCCCGTGCCATCGCCGGCTTCTTCATCCGGACCGAAGGCTGCAATCTGGACGTCTTCACCGCCTACATTGTCCAGCAGGTTGCGGTTGGCCTCAAGAAAGGCCGCATGAGCCTGGGTGGCGGGCAGGCCCGCCAGCGACATGGGTGCCTTGGCCCGGTCGGCGCGCAGCATGAAAGCCTTCCAGGTCTTGGCCGGCAGAGAGCCGCCGGTCACCCTGTTCGTCGGCGAGTAATCGTCGTTGCCGTACCACACGCCCGTCACGTATTTGGCCGTGAAGCCGACAAACCAAGCATCACGATAGCTTTGCGTGGTGCCGGTCTTGCCGGCGGCCGGCGTATAGCCGAGATCGGCATTGCGCGCCGTGCCGGCCACTACGACCTGTCCCATCATCCGGTTCATGTCTGCGGCAACATGTTCCGGAATGACCTGGGGCGATGGCGGTTCATTGCGCTCGCGCGAATAGATCAGCTCGCCGGAGGCCCGCCGGATATCAAGTACCGTGTGTGGCTGCGAGAGCCTGCCGCCGCCGGCAAAGGTGGCGTAGCCGCGGGTGATGTCCAGCACGGTCATCTCGTTGACGCCAAGTGGCAGCGACGGGATTGAAGCGAGTTTCGACTGCACGCCCACCAGATGGGCGGCATCGATGATCTTCTTGCGCCCGATCTGGGTCATCAGCCGCACCGGAACCGTATTGTACGACCTGGCCAGCGCATTGATCAGGTTTGTGCGCCCGGCATACCTGTTGGAGTAGTTCCTGGGTGACCAGTTGCCGATGGTGATGGGACCATCGACGATTGCTGTTTCCGGCGTATACCCCTCCAGCAATGCCGCCAGATAGACGAACGGCTTGAACGACGAACCTGGCTGGCGCAACGCGCCTGTGGCGCGGTTGAACTGGCTTTCCTCGTAGTCACGCCCGCCAATGATCGCCTTGACCGCCCCGTCCGGCGTCATGGACACGAGCGCGGCCTGGCTGGCATTGTATTGAGGGCCTTCGCTGCTCAGCATCCGGTTGATTTCTTCCGCTGCGGCTTTTTGCATGACCGGATCGATGGTGGTCTTCACCTCGACCACGTAATCGTCGGTCAGCCCCTGCTTCTGGATGATGTCGAGGGTCTCCTGATAGGCCCAGTCGAGAAAATAGCCAGGGCTTGCAAAATTGTCATTGCGCACGACCTGGGCAGGATTGCGTGTTGCCTCGAGCAATTCACCCTGGGTTATGTAACCGACTTCCAGCATGCGGCCGAGCACCACGCCGGCGCGCTGGCGGGCAGCCTCGGGCCGCACGTGCGGCGCGAAGCTGGATGGAGCCTTGAACAATCCCGCCAGCATTGCTGCTTCGGAGAGATTGACGTCACGCACCGACTTGCCGAAGTAGAACTGGGCAGCCGCTTCCATGCCATAGGTGCCGCCACCGAGATAGGAGCGGTCGAGATACATTTTCAGGATCTCGGCCTTGGTCAGGCGCGCCTCGATCCACAGGGCGAGAAATGCCTCGTGAACCTTGCGCCGCAGCGAGCGTTCGGGTGAGAGGAACAGGTTCTTGGCAAGCTGCTGGGTGAGCGTCGAACCGCCTTGCACAACTCCCTGGGCCTGGGCGTTCGCTACCATGGCACGCATGGTGCCAACCACATCGACGCCGAAGTGCTGGAAGAAGCGCATGTCCTCCGTTGCGAGCACTGCCTTGACCAGGTGCGGCGGTATTTCCTCAAGGGGGATGGCGTCGTCCTGCAGGATGCCGCGCTTGCCGATGATTTCACCGCTGGCGTCGGTGAAGGTCACGGCATATTGCCGCCCGGCGTTCCAGATATCGTCGGTTTCCTTGAGCGTCGGCAGCGCCAGGGCAATGATGCCGATGGCAAACACCATGCCGAAGGTGGCGGCGTCGTCCGCCAGATCGACGAAGATTCGCTTCAAGCCGGTTATCCTGAAGCGCAGCAGGAACGAGGAATACGCGATCCAGCCGCGTCTCAGTCCGTCCTTGACTTCGAACAGCGTGCTGGACACGTAGCTGTCCAGGGCCCTGAAGAAGGCGATGATAGGCTTCAGGTTCAACGTCTTGCTCGCACTTTCTCGCCGTGTTCACTTGAACTGTTCACGACAGACCCCCGTCTGCGGGAAACCGCATGCATATCAATATGGGGCTTCGCGCCCGCTGGGCAAAGCCACTATTGCGTGTCCCCGAATACCGCTACCCTAAAACAAATCCCTGAACAACTTGCCAACCCGGCAAACATTGCAAAAGCTTCAAATGACATCGGCACCACCGTTCTGGCAGTTCAAGCAGCTTCAGGAAATGACGCAACAGGAATGGGAATCCCTGTGCGACGGCTGCGGTCGCTGCTGTCTCGTGAAGCTGGAAGACGAAGACACCGGGGATATCTATACCACGGATGTCAGCTGCCGGCTTCTCGATTGCACCACCTGCAGATGCACGGATTATGCCAGCCGTCACCAACTCGTGGAGGATTGCATCAAGCTCGATCCGGCCAATGTCGAGGAACTGGGCTGGCTGCCTGAAACTTGTGCCTACAGGCTTGTCCAGGAAGGCAAACCCCTGGCGGACTGGCATCCGCTGGTGTCCGGGCGCCCCGAAACGGTACACGAGGCCGGCATTTCGGTGCGCGGCAAGGTGACCAGCGAGACCGAGGTCGATGTGGACGATCTCCCGGACCGCATCACCAACTGGTAAGAAAAAGAAAAAATACCGATAATAGGATTTTATGCTTGACAGCGACACGCTGCCTGGCCTATAAGAAGGCATGCTCCACAAGTGGCGGCTGAGACGGGCCGGACGGGTTCCGGATGTTGCAGTCCCCTGCCTGACCGGAAAATCCAAGATATGCCAGATCGTGAACCGCAGGCGCCTGACTGGCCCGCGATCCGCGAGGCGTACGAAGGCCGTGAACTGAAGGTGACCGAGATTGCCACGGCTTTCAACGTCAGTGCGCCCACCATCTACCGCCGCATCGAAGAGGAAGACTGGCACCGCCGCCATAACGGCAGGCAGGACAGCAAACGCCGCAGCATGTTGCGGCGGCTCGGCAATCTGGTGTCGCGGGAACTCACGGTGCTGGAGGAAAGCGCCCAGGCAAGTGTCGACGACTTGTCGCTGGCGGATCGCGAACGGCTGGCCAAGGTGGCGGCCGGGCTGGTGAAGCTGATGGAATCGATTGCCGCCCTTGAGGCTGAACTGAACCGGGCGGCCGAAGCCAGACGCGCCGCCAGGGGAGAGCGTGGCACAAGGAACATCGATGACGATACACGACGTCAAAGTCTTGCGGAACGCATTCATCGACTGTGCGATGAAAGGCTTGCTGCCGGAGGTGCTGCCCAGACTGGAGAATGACGAGATCGGTTTTTCCGCACTGGACTGGCCCACCTGGGCGCATGACGCCCAGTTGCCGCCCGACCTTCACAAGCCCCCGGCCGACTGGTCGGCCTGGCTGGTGCTGGGTGGCCGGGGTTCCGGCAAGACAAGGGCCGGGGCGGAGTGGCTGCGAATGGCAATCCGCTGGCATCCGAGGCAAGCCGCGCCCTTGCGCATCGCCATCGTCGGCCCGAGCTATGCGGAGGCACGCGAGGTGATGGTGGACGGTGTTTCCGGACTGCTGTCGCTCGACTGGAGTTCCGGCAAACCGCAGTTCATCAGTTCGAGGCGGCTTCTGGTGTGGCCGGACGGCAGCGAGGCTCAATTGTTTTCCGCCGAGGATCCGGAACAGCTGCGCGGTCCGCAGTTCGATTTTGCCTGGAGTGACGAACTCTGCAAATGGCGAAACGCGCAGGAGACCTTCGACATGCTGCAGTTCGGACTCAGGCTGGGACCTGCGCCTCGCCAGGTGATCACCACCACGCCACGCCCGGTGCCACTGTTGCGCCAGCTCCTGGACGACGCGGCGGTGAAGGTCAGCCGCATGGCGACGATCGACAATGCGATGAACCTGCCTCCCTCCTTTCTCGACGCCGTACACCGGCGTTACGGCGGCACCAGATTGGGCCGCCAGGAACTGGGCGGCGAACTGATCGAGGATGTCGAGGGTGCATTGTTCCGGCGTGATCTAGTGGAGGCAGGCCGTAACGGCCTTGCACCTGAGCTTGTGCGTATTGTGGTGGCTGTCGATCCGCCTGCCAACCACGGCAGCGCTGGCAGCATATGCGGCATCGTCTGCGCCGGCCTTGGCACCGATGGCGAAGCCTATGTGCTTGAAGACGCCAGCGTGCAGCAGGCAACGCCGGTGCGCTGGGCCAATGCGGTTGCTGCCTGCTTTGAAGCGTGGCAGGCGGACCGCGTGGTGGCCGAAGTCAACCAGGGTGGCGACATGGTGGAAAGCGTGCTGCGCGCCGCCCATCCGACAATCTCGTTCCGGGCAGTGCGGGCTTCGCGCGGCAAGCATGCCAGGGCCGAACCGGTGGCGGCGCTTTATGAACGCGGGCTTGTCCATCATGCCGGTACGTTTCCGGCGCTGGAGGACCAGATGTGCAATTTCGGCCCCGATGGCCTGAGCCTTGGCCAGAGCCCCGACCGCGTTGATGCGCTGGTCTGGGCCTTGAGCGACCTGATGCTGGGTGACCCCGGCAGCAGCCCGCGCATCCGCCGGTTCTGAACCGGCAAGCAACGACAGGACACTTGCAATGAACGACTGGACGCACACCCTGCTGGGGTGGTTGCCGGGGCGTAGCCGCTTGCGCGCCGCCCAACCCGCTGCCGGACCTGCTACGGCCAAGATGGCCGCGCCTGCGGGCTATCTATCGATGGTGGGGCCGGGCCACGCCAGCTGGAGCGGGCGCAACGTGGCCGCATTCGCCAGCGAGGGCTTTGCCGCCAACCCGGTCGCCTATCGCTGCGTGAGCATGGTTGCAGACGCGGTCTCGTCGCTGCCGTGGCTGCTCTACGATGGCACCGGTGAGGTCAGCCAGCACCCGCTGCTGCAATTGCTGGCACGGCCAGGCCCGTCGCTCAGCGGGACGGGCTTCCTGCACCTGCTGGCGGGACAGCTGCAGGTGGCGGGCAATGCCTATGTCCATGCGCTGAGCCTTGACGGCGAGGTGCGTGAACTGCACCTGCTGCGCCCTGACCGGGTGAGCCTGGTAACCGGAGATGACAGCTGGCCCGCCGCCTACGAATATGCCGCTGCCGGCAAGGTGACGCGGTTCCCGGTCGAGCCCGGCACTGCGGCGATCGCGCCGGTGCTGCACCTGAAGCTGCTCAATCCGCTCGATGCCTCGACCGGCCTGTCGCCGTTCGCCCCGGCTGCCAAGGCGGTGGACATCCACAACTCGGCCAGCGCCTGGAGCAAGGCGCTCTTCGACAACTCGGCGCGGCCCTCGGGCGCGCTGGTCTATGCGCCCAAATCGGGCGAACAGAACCTCACCGACGAGCAGTTTGCCCGCCTCAAGCAGGAACTTGAAGGCAACTACCAGGGCGCGGCCAATGCCGGACGCCCGATGCTTCTGGAAGGCGGCCTCGACTGGAAGCAGATTTCGCACAGTCCCCGCGACATGGATCATGTCGAGGCGCGCAATGCGGCTGCCCGCGAGATTGCACTGGCGTTCGGCGTGCCACCGATGCTGGTGGGCATTCCCGGCGACGCAACCTACGCCAACTACGCCGAGGCCAACCGCTCGTTCTGGCGCCAGACCGTGCTGCCGCTGGCCGGGCGCATTGCCGGCAGCTTCAGCCAGTGGCTTTGCCCGCCCCATGGCGAGGGTCTGCGGCTCGTCTTCGACATCGACAATGTGGATGCGCTCGCCGCCGAGCGAGACGCAGCGTGGCGGCGCATCGGCGAGGCCTCGTTCCTGACACCGGCTGAAAAGCGCGAGGCGGCGGGCTATTCGCCCGAGCCGTCCGAAGGCGATGCGGCATGAGCGGCGCCATCATCGAGGGATACGCCAGCCTGTTCGGCGTGGCCGACGACGGCGGCGACACCGTGCTGCCGGGCGCATTTGCGAGGTCGCTGCGCCAGCGCGGCGCAGGCGGCATACGCTTCCTGTTCCAGCACGACCCGGCCCAGCCGATCGGCCGCTGGCTGGACATCCGCGAGTCGCCACAAGGTCTCAAGGTGCGCGGCGCGATCAGCCTGGACGTGGCGCGCGGCCGCGAGCTGGCGGCGCTGATCGGGGACGGAGCCCTCGACGGGCTGTCCATCGGCTTTCGCACCATCACTGCCGGCGGGGCGCAAGGCCGGTCCGGCCGCACCCTCAAGCAGGTCGACCTGTGGGAGATATCACTGGTCACCTTTCCCATGCTGGCGGGAGCCCGCGTCACCGGCATTGCCATGCCGGGCGCACGCTCACCCGCCGCCACCCCACCTGGCGCCGCTGCGGCGACCGGGGACGCAGCGTTCCGGATGGCCCGGGCCGCCGCCCTTCTGGACATGTCCAACCCAACGAGGAACTGATGACGAAAACCGAACTGTCCCAGCCGCTGGAGACCAAGGTCGCCCGCGGCACGGGCGCCGATGCTACCGGCGCCTACAGCGAATTCATGACCGCCTTCGAGGCGTTCAAGGACGCCAACGACGAACGCCTTGAGCAGATCGAAAGGCGCATGGGCTCCGACGTGGTCACGGCTGACAAGGTCGACCGGCTCAACCGCGCGCTCGACGGCTACAAGTCGCAGCTTGACCGGCTGAGCCTGAAGGCCGGCCGCCCCGCACTGGAAGCCGCCGATGCTGGATTTGCCGCATCCCAGGCTGCCAGCGAGCACAAGCAGGCCTTTCACGCCTACATGCGCAAGGGCGAAGCATCGAACCTGACCAGCCTTGAAGCCAAGGCGCTGTCGGTGCAGTCCGATCCCGATGGCGGCTACCTGGTGCCGTCCGAGACGGAGACCGAGTTCGGCCGGGTGCTGGCCGAAGCCTCGCCGATTCGCGCCATTGCCGGGGTGCGGCAGGTGTCGGCGGCGGTCTACAAGAAGCCGTTCTCGATCAGCGGCCCGGCCGCGGGCTGGGTGGGCGAAACTGCGGCGCGGCCGGAGACGGCCAGCCCGGCGCTGGCCGAGCTGCAGTTCCCGGCCATGGAGCTCTACGCCATGCCGGCGGCAACCCAGTCATTGCTCGATGACGCGGTGGTCAATATCGACCAGTGGATTGCCGACGAGGTGCGCACAGCCTTTGCAGGCCAGGAGAGCGCGGCGTTCGTCAATGGCGACGGTGTCAACAAGCCGCGCGGCTTCCTCAACGTGCCGCAGGTGGACGACGCCAGCTGGAGCTGGGGCAATCTTGGTTATCACGTCACCGGCGCGGCGGGCGCTTTCGCCGCCACCGATGCGTCCGACGTGCTGATCGACACGGTCTATTCGCTGAAGGCCGGCCATCGCCAGAACGGCAGCTGGGTGATGAACCGGCGCACCCAGGGCGAGATCCGCAAGCTCAAGGATGCCGACGGCAACTACCTGTGGCAGCCGGCCACCAGCGCAGATGGCCGCGCCACCTTGATGAACTTCCCCATCACCGAGGCGGAGGACATGCCGGACATTGCGGCGGACGCCGCCGCCATTGCCTTCGGCGATTTCCGCTCCGGCTATCTGATCGTCGACCGGCTGGGTGTGCGGGTGCTGCGCGACCCCTACAGCGCCAAGCCCTATGTCCTCTTCTACACCACCAAGCGCGTTGGCGGCGGGGTGCAGAACTTCGAGGCGATCAAGCTGATCCGGTTCGGCACCGCCTGACCGGCACCGGTCTGACACAGGAAGTGACCGGTCATCCCGGGCGCTTGCTTCAACTGTCCCCTCCCGCAGTGAAGCGCCCCAGACCGGCCGCCGGCGCGGCCTGCCTTCCCCCTCGGGCGGGCCGCGCCACCCCAACCCACCGGGAGCACGTTCCTGCAAACTGGAGGTGCCGGCATGGCATCCGTATTGACGTCGCCGCCGGCTTCGCTGCCGGTGGAGCTAGCCGAGCTGAAATTGCACCTGCGCCTCGACCATGATCACGAAGACAGCCTGATCATGGCGCTGTTGCGAGCCGCCACCGCCGCCGTCGAGGCCATGGGCGGCGTCCGGCTGATTGAGCAGGGCTGGTCGGTCTATCTGGATGACTGGCCAGCCGGTGGCGTCATCTGCCTGCCGGTTGGTCCGCTGCTCGCGGTGGACGAGATCAGGCTTCATTCGGGCAGCGGCACCCATTCGGTCATTGACCCGGCCCATTACTATGTTGATGCAGCCTCGAGACCCGCCCGGCTGGTGCTGCGGCCTGATCGCATCTGGGCGAGGCCTGGCCGCATAGCCAACGGCATCGAGATTGCGCTGCGGGCAGGCTTCGGCCCGTCCGCTGCCAATGTGCCCGCAGAGCTGGCCCAGGCCATCAGGAGCCTGGTGGCGCACTGGTACGAGAACCGCGAGGCGGCGGCCAGCCCGGCCCTGGAAACGGTACCGCTGGGCGTGTCGGCCATGCTCAGCGCGCACCGGGGAGTACGGCTGTGAGCGGCGCGGGCAGATTGCGCCAGAGGCTGTTCCTGGAACAGCCCGTGGATGCCCCGGACGGGGCAGGCGGTCTGACGCGCGGCTGGGGCCTGGTGGCGGCCATGTGGGGCGAGGTGCGGCCGCGCCGTGCAGCCGAGCGCCAGTTCGCCGATGCGCTGCGCTCCGAGGTGACCCACCTCGTCACCATTCGCCATCGCGACGATGTGCGGCCCGACATGCGCTTCACGCAAGGCGCGCGGGTGTTGCGCATTGTCGCCGTGACGGACCCGGACGGGCGGCGGGCCTGGCTCGCCTGCGACGCCGTCGAAGAAACCGGCGCTTAGCCGCAAGCCAACCCACATCAGGAAGGCAGATCATCATGCCATTGCCCGCCGCCGCCGAACTCAACCGGGCGGTGCTCGCCCGGCTTGCCGCTGACCCGGAGCTCACCAGCCTGATCGGTGCGGGCAAGGTGTTCGACCGCCCACCCCAGTCAGCCCGGTTTCCCTATGTGAACCTCGGCGAGACCGAAACCCGCGCCTGGTCGACGCAGACCAGCACCGGTCTTGAGCATCGCCTGACCCTGCATGCCTGGTCGCGAGAGCCCGGCCAACTGCAGGCGCATCGCATCGTGCAGCGCCTGCAGGAGCTGCTGGAACTTGCGCCGCTGGCGCTCGACGGACACGCGTTGATCAACCTGCGCGTCATCTTGTGGACGGTGTTGCCACTGGGGGACGGCGAAACGCTGCACGGCATCGTGCGGCTGCGCGCGGTCACCGAACCCGTTCACTGAACCCTCACCCTTACGCCCCAGGAGAGCCTACATGACAGCCCAGAAGGGACGCGACCTGCTGCTCAAGATCGACAGCGATGGCGCAGGCATTTTCATTACCGTGGCAGGCCTGCGCTCGCATGCGCTGGCCTTCAACGCCGAAACCGTCGACATCACCCACCAGGAAAGCGCGGGCGCATGGCGCGAACTTCTGGCCGGTGCGGGCGTGCGATCCGCCAGCGTGCGCGGGTCTGGCATTTTCCGCGATGCCGCCTCCGACGCCCGGTTGAGGCAGGTATTCTTCGACGGCCAGATCATCACCTGGCAGGTCGTCATTCCGGACTTCGGCGTGGTGGAAGGACCTTTTCAGGTGACCGCGCTGGAGCTCACCGGCACCCACGATGGCGAACTGACGTTCGAACTGGCGCTCAACTCGGGCGGCCAGCTGTCGTTCACGGCGCTGTAGCGAGGTCGCCGGCATGGCAAATTCACAACGCGGCGACGTCAGCGCGCTCATCGGCGGCAGGCAGCGAACCTTGCGGCTGACGCTGGGCGCATTGGCCGAACTGGAAGACAGCTACGGCGACGAGGACCTGATCAGCCTGGCTGAACGCTTCGAGCAGGGCCGCATCTCCGCCAGCGACGCCATCCGGGTGATCGCGGCGGGCCTGCGTGGAGCAGGCGAGGACGTGACCAACCAGGACGTGGCGGCAATGCAGATCGACGGCGGCGCACCGGCTTATGTGGCGCTGGTCGCACGCCTTTTGCAGGCGACTTTTCCACCCGCCGGTGACGCACCTGAATGACCAGCCGCTTCGACTGGCAGCGCACCATGCGCATTGGCCTGGGCGTGCTGGGCCTGGCGCCCGAGGTGTTCTGGGCAATGACCCCGCGCGAGTTCGAAGCGGCGGTGCGGGGCCGTCTTGGGGAGCTGGATGTGCCAGCCCCGATGACCGCCGCCACACTCGACAATCTGGTCCGCAAGTATCCGGACAAGCAACAAGGACAAACCGAAAGTGGAACAGACCACGCCTGACCGGGGGTTGGGGCTCAACCTCGACACCGGCCGCATGCGCGCAGAACTGGAGGACCTCAACCGTCTGGGCGAGCGCTTCGGGCGCACCGTAACCAGCGCGTTTGCAAGAGGTATCGTCAGCGGCCGCAAGTTCTCCACCATCCTGCGCTCGCTCATGCAGACGCTGGCGAGCCAGGCGCTGTCCGCCGCCATCCGGCCGTTGGGTAACGCGGTGGGTGGCTTGTTCGGCTCGCTGCTTGGCGGGGTGAGAGCCAATGCCCGCGGCAACGTGATGGCGGGCGGGCGCATCACCCCGTTCGCCTCCAGCGGCATTGTCAGCTCGCCCACCCTGTTCGCCATGCGCGGCGGCGCCGGGCTGATGGGCGAGGCAGGGCCGGAAGCCATCATGCCGCTGGCGCGCGGTGCCGACGGCAAGCTGGGCGTTCGCGCCGGCGGGCGTGGCGGGGGTGGACCGGTCACCGTCAACATGACCGTCGTCACCCAGGATGCAGACAGTTTCCAGCGGTCGCGCGGGCAGGTCACGGCAGCCGTGCTGCGTGGGCTGAACCGCGGTTCGCGTAATCTGTGATCAGCAAGGCTGGAGCATAGGGATGTCATTCCATGAAGTGCGTTTTCCAACCCGCATCGCGCGTGGCGCAACCGGCGGACCGCAGCGGCTGACCGAGATCGTGTCGCTGGCCTCGGGCCATGAGGAGCGCAACACGCGCTGGGCCCAGTCGCGCCGCCGCTACGAGGCAGGGCTTGGCGTTCAGTCCGTTGACGACCTGCACGAGGTGATCGCCTTCTTCGAGGCCCGCCGCGGCAGGCTCCACGGCTTCCGCTGGAAGGACCACGCCGACTACAAGTCCTGCCTGCCACGCCAGCCGGTGTCGGCAACCGATCAGCAGATCGGCACCGGTGACGGCGCGGCAGCGTCCTTCCAGCTGGTGAAAACCTATATCGATGGCGCGGGCAGCCATGAGCGCAACATTGCGAAACCGGTTGCCGGCTCGGTGATGGTGGCGGTTGATGGCGTGGTGGACCCGTCCGCCAGCATTGATACCATCACCGGGCTGGTGACGCTGGCAAGTGCGCCGGGACCGGGCGCGATCATCACCGCAGGCTTCGAGTTCGACGTGCCGGTACGTTTCGACACCGACCGGCTGGACATCAACATGAGCCATTTCGAGGCCGGGCAGATCCCCGACATTCCGGTGGTCGAGGTGCGGCTGTGAGACAGTTGCCGCCGGGGCTTCAGGCCCATCTAGACACAGGCGCCACCACCTTGTGCCAGTGCTGGCGCATCACCACCCGCAACGGGCGGGTGCTGGGGTTTACCGATCACGACCGCAAGATCACTTTTGATGGCGTGATGTTCGAACCCGGCACCGGCTTCACCGGCACCGCGATGGAGCAGTCGGTTGGACTGTCCGTGGACAGCCAGGACGTGTCCGGGGTGCTCAAATCGGGTGGACTGGAAGAGGCAGACCTTGCTTCCGGTGTTTATGACGATGCCGAAATCAGCATCTGGCTGGTCAACTGGCAAGAACCGGCCCAGCGGCTATTGCTGCGCACCGGCAACCTGGGCGAGGTGACGCGCGGCGCACTGGCCTTCACCGCCGAGGTGCGCGGCCTGGCGCATCGGCTCAACCAGACCCACGGCCGCCTGTTCCAGTATACGTGCGATGCCGAACTTGGCGATGTCCGTTGCGGTGTGGATGTTGATGAACCGGCCTTCTCTGCACTTGCCGAAGTGGACGTGGTGACTGACGGACGGCGGCTGACGGTGACCGGTCTGGAGGGATACCCGCAAGGCTGGTTCGAACAGGGGCTGGCGGTTGTGCAGGGGGGCGAAGGCGGGGGGCTGCAGTACCGCATCCGCGCCCACGCCGCAGACGCTGTTTCGGTGGTGCTGGAACTGGATGAACGTCCCGCGCGGTCCTTGCAGGCCGGCACGATACTCAAGGTGATTGCCGGTTGCGACAAGCGGTTCGAAACCTGCCGGGCGAAGTTCGCCAACGCGGTCAACTTTCGCGGCTTTCCGCACATGCCGGGCGACGATTTCGTGATCTACTATCCCAACGCCGGCGAGGGTGAGAGCGATGCCTGACGCTGATGTCCGCCAGCAGGTGATGACGGCCGCGCTCGGCTGGGCCGGTACGCCCTACCGCCATCAGGCCAGCATCAGGCAGGTGGGGTGCGATTGCCTCGGCCTGGTGCGCGGCATCTGGCGCGAGGTGTACGGCTGCGAGCCGGAGCCGGTGCCCGCCTACACGGCGCACTGGGCCGAGGCCGGGCGGCAAGAGCAGCTGATCGAGGCCGCGTGCCGCCACATGACGCCGGTTGAACCAGTGATGGTCCAGCCCGGTGATCTGCTGGCGTTCCGCTGGCGCGCCCACCTGCCTGCCAAGCATCTCGGCATTGCCATGCCGCAAGGCCGCATGATCCACGCCCAGGACGGCATTCGCGTGTGCGAGGTGGCGCTCAATGGCTGGTGGCGGCGGCATCTCGCGGCTGCCTTTGCGTTTCCCCAACTTCCGGACTGAGACCAGACATGGCGACACTTGTTCTACAGACCGCCGGGCAGGCGGTGGGCGGTGCCATTGCCGGCCCCATCGGCGCGGCCATTGGCCGTGCGGCAGGCGGCATCGCGGGCTCCATCGTGGACCAGGCGGTGTTCGGCCCGCCGCCACGCCAGCTGGAAGGCCCCAGGCTTGCCAGCCTGCACGTCACCGGCTCCACCGAGGGTGCGCCCATCCCGGCAGTGTGGGGCCGCATGCGGCTGGCCGGCCAGCTGATCTGGGCGACGCCCTTCGAGGAGGAGGTGACCCACCGGTCGCAAGGCGGCGGCAAGGGTTCGCTGTCCCGGCCCACGGCGGAGTATACCGAGTATGCCTACTATGCCAGCTTCGCCATTGGCCTGTGCGAAGGCGAGGTGGACCGCATCGGCCGTGTGTGGGCGGACGGCAAGGAGATCAACCCGGCCCAGTTCACCTGGCGGCTGCACACTGGCGCGCACGACCAGCAACCAGACAGCCTGATCGAAGCGGCGGAGGGAGCAGGCAACGCACCTGCCTATCGCGGTCTGGCCTATTTGGTGTTCGAACGCATGCCGCTGGCGCGCTTCGGCAACCGCTTGCCGCAACTGTCGTTCGAGGTGTTCCGCGGGCTGGACGGGTTTGAGCGCTCGGTCAGGGCGGTGAACATCATTCCGGGCTCAACCGAGTTCGGCTACGACACACTGAAGGTGCGCCGCGAGGACGGCTTCGGCGGAACGCAGACGGAGAACGTCCACAGCTTCAGCGACAAGGCTGACTTCAAGGTGGCGCTCGAGCAGTTGCAGTCAACCTGCCCGAATGCGGCATCGGCCAACCTGGTGGTGGCCTGGTTCGGCGATGACCTGCGCTGCGGCGAATGCACCATTGAGCCGCGTGTTGACAACAGGGACAAGCGCACCGAACCGGTGAGCTGGAGTGTTGCCGGGCTCAACCGGCAGTCGGCGCAGCTGGTGTCGCAGGTTGAGGGCAGGGCTGCCTATGGCGGTACGCCGGATGACGGTTCGGTGCGCCGGGCCATTGAGGAGTTGAAGGCGCGGGGGCTGGAGGTCTGCCTCTATCCGTTTGTGCTGATGGACATCCCCGCAGGCAACGCACTTGCCAGTCCGTATGGTGGTGCCAGCCAGCCAGCCTATCCCTGGCGGGGGCAGATTTCTTGCATGCCCGCCGTGGGCGAGCCGGGCACGATTGACGGCACTGCGACCGCGCGCGCCCAGGTGGATGCCTTCTTCGGCACGGCGCAACGCAGCCACTTTAGCATCGCGGGCGGAACCGTCGCCTATGCCGGTCCGGCGCAGTGGTCCTACCGGCGGTTGATCCTGCACTATGCCCATCTGTGCGCGCTGGCGGGCGGGGTGGAGAGCTTCCTCATTGGCACCGAACTGGTTGGCCTCAACCGGGTGCGCGACGAGACTGGCGCTTTCCCTGCCGTGGCGCACCTGAAGGCGCTGGCGGCTGATGTGGCGATCATTCTGCCTGATGCGAACATCTCTTATGCGGCAGACTGGTCGGAATATGCCAGCTACCGCCCGGACGATGGCAGCGGCGATGTGTGGTTCCAACTCGACGGCTTGTGGACCGACCCCAATATCCACTTCATCGGCATCGACAACTACATGCCGCTGAGCGACTGGCGCGCCGGGGAGAGCCACGCCGACCGGCAGGCGGGCTGGGCGTCGATCCATGACCGCGATTACCTGATGTCGAATGTCGCCGGTGGCGAGGGATACGACTGGTACTATGCGAACTACGCAGACCGGGTGGCGCAAGTGCGCACGCCGATTGCCGACACGGCCTATGGCAAGCACTGGGTATTCCGCGTCAAGGACATCCGGGGCTGGTGGGAAAATCCGCACTACAACAGGCCCGGTGGCGTGGAGGACGCCACGCCGACAGGCTGGCAGCCGATGTCGAAGCCGGTGCGCTTCACCGAAATTGGCCTGCCGGCCGTGGACAAGGGCGCCAACCAGCCCAACGTGTTTGTGGATGCAAAATCAGCAGCCTCTGCCTTGCCCCATTTCTCGTCCGGCAACCGGGATGACATGATCCAGCGGGCGGGCCTTGACGCCCTTCACCGCTATTGGGGCGTTGAGGCTGGCAACAATCCCGTTTCGCCCGTCTATGGCGCGGCAATGGTGGACGTGGAGCGCATGGCGATATGGGCGTGGGATGCACGTCCCTATCCGGCGTTTCCCTATCTCGAAACGGTGTGGTCGGATGGTGTCAACCACGCCCGCGGCCACTGGCTCAACGGGCGCATGGGGGCGCTGGAACTGAGGGCGCTGGTGGCGGCCGTGTGCGAGAGAGCGGGCTTTACAGACACCGACGTCTCCGGACTGTCGGGCACGGTGGAAGGCTTCATCATCGACCGGCCGATGACCGCACGAGGCGCCATTGAGGCGCTTTCGCGGGTATACCTGTTCGACGTGATCGAGACCGGCGGCCTGCTGGCCTTCCGCCATCCGCACAGTGCAGCGCCGATAGAGCTTGACGAAGCGAAGCTTTGCCTGGTGCGTGAGAGCGAACCGCTGTTTGAAGTGCGCCGGACCCAGGAAAGCGAAATGCCGGCGGCGCTGAGCCTGCAATATGCCGACAGCGGCACTGGCTATGCCCCGGCGTCGGTCTCTGCCCGGCGGGCAGGCGGCAGTGCAGCCGAGCAATCGGCCATCGCCTTTCCAGGCGTTCTCGGATTTGCCGAGGCGCAGGGCCATGTGCGCAGGCTTCTCAACGTGGCCTGGGCGGGGCGCGAGGCGGCTTCATTTGCGTTGCCGCCGTCGTTGACGGCGCTGGAGCCGGGCGACGTTGTCCGGCTGACGGGCACGGCAGCGCCAGGGCTTTGGCGGCTGCTTGACATCGCCGACGCGGGTCATCGCAGGGTCAGCGCTGCCCGGCACGACGGGCTGGCGTATGAAGTCCTGGCAGGCGAGGCGCGCAAGTCTGCCCTGGCAATGCCGGCACCGGCGGGGCGTGTGAGCCTTGCGGTGCTTGACTTGCCCCTGCTGACCGGCAGCGAGGATCCTAATGCGCCATGGATTGCGGTTTCGGCACGGCCCTGGCCGGGGCAGGCAATCGTCTACCGGCTTCAAGGTGAGGCGAGCTTCAGCACTGACCTGGTCGTTGCATCGCCAGCTGTGATGGGCAGGACGCTTGACCCGCTTGGGCCGGGGCGGGTCGACCTGTGGGACAGGGCGGGCCGGTTCCGGGTGCGGCTGACCAGCGGCAGCCTGGAGTCCCGTGCGATTGAAGACGTGCTGGCCGGCGCCAATACTGCGCTGATCGGTGACGACGTGCACGGCCGTGAGGTGCTGCAGTTTCTGGAAGCGCGGCTGGTGGGCTTGCGCACGTGGGAGCTGTCGGGCCTGTTGCGGGCGCAGGCCGGGACCGGGCAGGAGATGGCGGCGGGCTGGCCGGCAGGAACACAGTTCGTGCTGTTCGACCCGTCGGTTCGCCAGCTGCCGCCGTCGCCGTCGAACATTGGCCGGCAGTACGGCCTGCGCATCGGACCAGCGGGCGTAGACCCTGCTGATCCGCTGATGCAGGACATCAGTTTCGCCTTCAGGGGCCGTGGCCTGAGACCTCTGTCGCCGGTGCACGCCAGGGCGGTCTGGGCCGGGCCTGACCTGCGGCTGAGCTGGATCCGGCGCACTCGCATCGGCGGCGACAGCTGGGATATGGCGGAGGTTCCGCTGGCCGAAGAGGCGGAGCTCTACGAGGCTGATGTGGTCCACAACGGCAACGTCGTGCGCACCATTGCTGCAAGTGAGCCGCTTGCCGTTTACGGGGCTGCCGGCCAGCTGGCCGATTTCGCTGGACCCTTGCCGCCTGACGTTTCCTTCAACATCCACCAGGTGAGCCCGGTCTATGGCCGCGGGGCACCTGCAACGGTGAGCTTGCCATGACCGATACCGCCAACCTTTCCTTGCCATTGATCGCCGCCGCCCAGGCCCAGAAGCATGTCACCCACAATGAGGCGCTGGAGCGTCTGGACGCGCTGGTGCAGCTCAGCGTTGAGGCCATCAGCCAGAACCCGCCGCCTTCGCCGGCCGAGGGAGAGCGCCACATCTGCGCCGTGGGTGCAACAGGGGAGTGGAGCGGGCACGATCATGAAGTTGCAGCGTTTCAGGGCGGCGCATGGGTGTTCCATGTTCCTCGCACCGGATGGCGCGCCTGGGTGGTCACCAGTGCCGGGCTGATGGTGTTCGACGGCAGCCAGTGGACCGCTGTCGCCAGTGGCGGGGGCGGAACCGTCAATCTGCAGAACGTGCCGCTGGCCGGCGTGAACGCCACCGCGGATGCGTCCAACCGCCTGACGGTCAGTTCACCCAACTCGCTGCTCAACCACGAAGGTTCGGATCACCGGCTGAAGATCAATCGGGCGGCTTCGTCGGACACGGCATCGGTGGTCTTTCAATCCGACTTTTCGGGGCGAGCCGAGTTTGGCATTACCGGCGACGACCGGTTCCGGCTCAAGGTGTCAGCCGACGGCAGCAGCTGGAATGATGCACTGAGCGTTGACCCGGCAACCGGCCGCAGCACTCTGGCGCCTGCCGATTTCCGCCTTTTTCCGGGAGGCACGGTCATTGAGCAGGGACATAGCCAGGCACCAATGCTGTTTCCTTTTGGACAGCGCGGTTACTCTGGCAGCACGTTCACAACAATCTCGCCATCCTGGCGTTTCAAGATTCCATTTTTTATCGCCCATGATATCGACGTCAGCCTTGTCAGCTACGTGGTTCGGACTGCCGGTGCGCCCGGTGCGCGCCTGCGCATCGGCTTGCGGCGATGGGACAGGCAGGCTGGTTGGAGTTTCCGGGAACTGCTTTTCCAGACTGGCGAGGTGCCGGCAGACGTGGCCGGAGAGCAATCCATTCCGATAGGTCCTTTCACGGTGCCTGCGGGTTGGTATGTGCTTGATGTCACAAGCAATGATGGCACGATCGGTCTGCTGGGCCAGACTTGGCAATACATCGAGCCTGTTCTGGGTATGCGCTTCGTCAACAGTACGTTGCGGCCAATCCTCGCGTTGTATGCCCTGCAGGCCTTCGGCCCGCTTCCCGCTGACGATCCGGGAACAAGCTATCTGGCCGCCAATGAAGGCCACGGCAATTTCAGTATCGGTTTGTCGTGATGGCACCGCCTGTTTCATCGATAGAACGCGACCTTGGCCGGCTGGAGGCCCGGATGGCCGCGCTGGAAGCCGATGTCTCCGTAATGGCAGCGGACGTGCGCCAGATCCGCGCCACCCTGCAGGCAGTCCGCGGCGGCTGGATCATGCTCGGCCTCGTCATCACCGCTTCTTCGGGTCTCGGTGCGGCAATCGTCAAGCTGTGGCCGGTGCTGATCCGCCCCTGACGCGTTCCCGAGCAGAAGTAAGGAGATTGCCCGCCATGAAAGTGACGGATGAGGGCTTGCGCCTGATCATGCGGTTCGAAGGCTTCCGCGCCCACGCCTATCGGGACCCGGTGGGCATCTGGACGATAGGGTATGGTCATACCTCCATGGCCGGCCCGCCGCGCGTGCACCGGGGCATGGTGGTGACGCGCGCGGAAGCTGCCGCAATATTGAGGCGGGATGTGGATATGTTCGCCGGCGGCGTCCGCCGCCTCGTCAGGGTCGAGCTGACTGACAGCCAGTTCTCGGCGCTGGTCAGTTTTGCCTACAATGTGGGGCTGGGTGCACTGGCCCGGTCGTCGGTGCTGAAAGCAGTCAATGCCCGTCAGTTCGATGCGGTGCCGCGCCGGCTTGCCCTTTGGGTGAAGGCGGGAGGCCGGCGTCTGCCGGGGCTGGTGAAGCGCCGTGCGGCCGAAGCTGCCATGTTTGTGGCACCCGGCCCGCACACAGCTACCCATGAGCCCGTAGTCCCGGACAAACCGGCCGGGCCGCTGCAGCCGGTGGAAGGCAAGCCGATGCTGGAAAGCACGACAGGCTGGGCTGCGGTGCTTTCGGCGCTGGCGGGACTGTTCTCGGCCATCGGCGCGGTGTTCAGGGACATCGCCGAACAGGCCGGCGGCACCATCGCCGTGTGCATCGCCATCACCATAATCGTGCTGGCCACCGGCTGGATCCTTCGTGAACGCTATCTGAAATCAAAACTGGACGGTGTCTGACCAATGCTCGCGCTCATTCCTCTGATCCTGTCGTTCATCAAGGGTCCGGTATTCTCCATCATCGACAAGCTGATCCCGGACGGCGCGCTGAAGGCCCGCCTCAAGGCCGAGATCGAAACCCGCCTGCTGCAGTCCGACGACCGGCTAGCGGAGCTGCAGGGTGAGTTGCTCGGCATTGAACTGAGGTCGGAAAGCTGGCTGACGCGCAGCTGGCGTCCTGTGCTGATGTACCTGATCATGCTGCTGCTGGCGGTGTATGGATTGCTGCTGCCGCTGTACGAGGCGGCATTCGGCCCGCTGCAGCACTTCGAACCGCGCTGGCACCAGTTTCCCGACGGCCTGTGGAATCTGCTGATGCTGGGCGTCGGCGGCTATATCGGCGGGCGAACCGTAGAAAAGCTGGTGCGCGGCGGGATCTCGGGTGGCAGTTCTGCGCCGCCGCCGCCAAAGCGGCCCCCGCAAGCCAGCGGCAAACGCCGCAACTTCAACCAGTAACCGACCGGCCGTGCCATTGATCCGCGTCATCCGTTCCACTACCGTTTCTCGCCAGCAAAGCGGTGCAGGCAAACGGAGAGGACATGAACGTCGAGGACGCCATCAGGGCGCGGTATTCCTGCCGGGCTTTCCTGCCGGACAGGCCGGTCAGCCGTGAAACGGTCGAGGAGCTTCTCAAGGTCGCGGGTCAGGCCCCCTCGGGCGGGAACCTGCAGCCCTGGCAGGTGATCGTGCTCACCGGCGAACCGCTGAAGGCCCTGGTGGCCGACGTCCAGTCGCAGTTCGAGACCATGCCGCGTGGCGAGCAAACCGAGTACCGGATTTACCCCCAGGACCTGAAAGAGCCGTATTTCGCCCGCCGCCACAAGTGCGGTGAAGACCTGTATGCCACCATCAACGTGACGCGCGAGGACCGGGCGGGGCGGATGCGCCAGTACCGGCGCAATATCGAACTGTTCGGCGCGCCGGTCGGCCTGTTCGTCTATCTGGACCGCCAGATGCAGCCCGGCCAGTGGTCTGATGCAGGGATGTTCATCCAGACGCTGATGCTGGCGGCAACGGCGCGCGGGCTGGCAACCTGCGCGCAGGAATTCTGGGCCATGTGGCACACTGCCGTCGCCCGGCAAGCCAACCCGCCGGACGACTGGATGCTCTTCTGCGGCGTTGCACTGGGCCACGAGGACAACCTTGCTCCAATCAACAGCTTGCGTACCGATAGGGCCGAGGTGCGCGAATTCGCAAGGTTTTCAGGGTTCTGACCGGCTTCTCGATGGTGTTCATCACCGGTTCATGTGGGATGCGGCATGGTGCGGCCCTTCACGCTGGGATACTGAGCATGACTGCCTTGAAGAAAATCTTGCCCGCCGCATTGGCGCTTGCGTTGCTGGTCACTGCGCCGGTAGCTGCAATCGCATTGAGCAGTTCCGGCGCTGCCGCGGCTGTCGCCAGCGCAACCGGTGGGCAGGTTCTGGCCGTGCAACCGGCTGGCGGCGGTTTCCGCGTCAAGGTCCGGATCGGTTCCGAGGTGAAATGGTGCAGCGTTGACGGTTCAGGCCGTGTAAGCTGCTGAGCGCCAACAAAGCGGAGTACGTTATTTGCGGCTGCTGGTAGTTGAAGACGATCCCGACCTGAACCGGCAACTGGTGTCGGCCCTGAGCGACGCCGGCTATGCGGTCGACTCTGGCATCGGACGGCGAGGACGGCCATTTTCTGGGCGATACCGAGCCCTATGATGCCGTGATCCTCGACCTTGGCCTGCCGGTCATGGACGGGGTGAGCGTGCTCGAGGCCTGGCGGCGCGAGGGCCGCACGATGCCGGTCCTCATCCTGACCGCGCGCGACCGCTGGAGCGACAAGGTGGCCGGGTTCGATGCCGGCGCTGACGACTATGTTGCCAAGCCCTTCCACATGGAAGAAGTGCTGGCACGGGTGCGGGCATTGCTGCGCCGAGCAAGCGGCAATGCGTCGTCCGAACTGTCCTGCGGCGAGCTGGTCGTCGACACCGCCAGCGCCCGGGTGAGCGTGGCGGGCAACCCGGTCAAGCTGACATCACTGGAGTTCCGGTTGCTCAGTTACATGATCCACCACAAGGGCAAGGTCATTTCCCGCACCGAGCTGGTGGAGCACCTGTATGACCAGGACTTTGACCGGGACTCCAATACCATCGAGGTATTTGTGGGCAGGCTGCGGAAGAAGCTTGGCATCGACGTGCTGAAGACCATTCGCGGCCTTGGTTACTGCCTGTCGGAACCGGATGAAAAGGTCTAGCTCCCTAGCCTTCCGGCTGATCGCCGCTGCCGCGGTGGTGAGCATCGTGCTGCTCCTGGCGGCAGGGATTCTGCTGTCCTCCTTGTTTACCGCGGCGGTGGAGCGCAGCCTTGATGCCCGGCTCCAGGCGGTCATGGACGGTTTGCTTGCTTCGGTCGAACTCGAAGGCGGCAAGCCGAAGATGAACCGGCAACTGGCCGACACCCGGTTCGAACTTCCGCTCAATGGCTGGTATTGGCAGATTACCCAGGTTGGTGGCGATGCCGGGCACCAGCTGGCATCCACATCGCTGCTCGACGAACGGCTTCCGATTGCGCAGTTCGACGATCCCGGTCGTGCCGACGGCGTCCGGCAGGCCGGCTACATGCGCGACAAGTCCGGCAACCGCCTGCGCGTCATTGAGCAGCGTTTCAACCTGTTCGGGAGCAAGGAGCAGTATTCGTTCCTCATTGCCGGCAACTTTGATGAATTGCAGGCAGAAGTATCGGCCTTCAACAACGCGCTTATCGCCGTACTCGGGCTGCTCGGCGCCGGCCTGGTCGCGGCCATTTTCGTTCAGGTGCGGTTCGGTTTGCGCCCGTTGTCAGCACTGCAGACCGAACTCGCCCGGATCCGCGAGGGTGAACAGGTCCGCATTTCCGGCTTTTATCCTGACGAGATACAGACCGTCACCGGCGAGCTGAACCAATTGCTGGACGCCAATACGGAGATCATTGAGCGAGCCCGCACCCAAGTTGGCAATCTCGCTCATGCCCTGAAGACGCCCTTGAGCGTGCTGACCAACGAGGCGGCCATTCATGGCGGTCCGTTGGGCAGCAAGGTCACCGAACAGGCGGGCATCATGCGCGACCAGGTGTCGATGTATCTTGACCGCGCCCGTCGTGCCGCCCGCGCCCATACGATCGGGACGGTGTGCGATCCGAACGAGGTGGTAAAGGCGCTGGTGCGTACGCTTGAGCGCATCCACGTCGAGCAGGGCATCAGGGTCGAGGCCGGCTACGCACCGGCTGTCAGGTTCCGGGGCGAGCGGCAGGACCTGGAGGAAATGGTCGGCAACCTGCTGGACAACGCCTTCAAGTGGAGCAGCGGGAACATTTCGGTTGCCGTGCGCCCAGCCAGAAATCCGCCGGACACCCGCATAAGCTGGCTGGATATAGTGGTGGAGGACGATGGCCCGGGACTGCCGGACGGGGGAGCCGAGATTGCCACCCAGCGCGGCAGGCGCCTCGATGAAACCAAGCCGGGATCGGGTCTCGGCCTCAACATCGTTTTCGAAACGGCGAGCATGTATGGCGGACGGCTGTCACTGGGCAAGAGCAGGCTTGGGGGGCTCGAGGCAGTGCTCACCTTGCCAGCCACGGGCGGCCAGGGCTGATCAACCCACCTCTTCTTCCATGCCTGCCGGATTGGGCAGTCCCCGCTCGCGGTAGGGGGTGCGTGCATAGTAAGCGCGGTAACACTTCGAGAAGTGCGACGGCGAGGAAAACCCGCACGCCAGCGCCACGTTGATCACCGACATGTTGGTCTGCAGCAGCAGCGAGCGCGCCTTCTTGAGGCGGAGTTCGAGGTAATAGCGCTTGGGCGAGCGGTCCAGATAGCGCCGGAACAGCCGTTCGAGCTGGCGGGTCGACAAGCCTGCCTGATGAGCCAGCACGCTTGGTGACAGCGGCTCCTCCAGGTTCTTCTCCATCTGTTCAATGATGCCCACCATCTTCGGGTGCCGGGCGCCGATGCGGGCCGGCAGCGACATCCGCTGATGTTCGCCGGGTTGGCGGATCGGCGAGTGCAGGATGTTTTCAGCCACATTGGTCGCCAGCGCGGAACCATGCTGGGCGGAGATCAGAGCCAGGATCATGTCGAGCGCCGACGTGCCGCCTGCACCGGTAAAGCGGTCGCGGTCAATCTCGAACAGGCTGCTGGTGACATTGATCTCGGGGAATTCCTCCATGAAGCCTGGCTGGTTCTCCCAGTGGATGGTGCAGGTATACCCGTCCAGCAAACCCGCCATCGCGAGCAACTGGGCGCCGGTACAGATGGCGCCGATGTCGATGCCCTTGCGCGCCGTCTTGCGCAACCAGTTGAACAGCACCTTGTCGGCATAGCGGTGAACATTGGTGCCGCCGCAAACGATGACCGTGGCATGATCGGGAATCGAATCCAGGTCGCCGTCGGGCATCAGCGTAATGCCGCTTGAAGCGGTAACGGGCAAGCCGTCGTTGGAATGGGTCGTCCAGACGTAAAGGGATTTCTCGGATTGCCGGTTGGCCAGCCGCAACGGATCAATGACGGATGTGACGGGCAGGAGGGTGAACTCCGGAACCAGGATCAGGGCGATCTGCATGGGCAGATCTCTGGGCTTGTCGCCAAACATTTAAACGTGAAACCTCATTGCAATCGGGTGACTTCGCCCCCTGCCGGGAGCTGTGTCCTTGCTACGCGGTGCGGCAAAACTGACCAGAGTCGCATTCGTCACGGCCAGGTCGCAAATTGCACGTTTCCGACGTCGCAAATGTCGCATGGTGATTGCGCTAATCAAGTCGGGAGACTACGTCAATGGGTATTGCAACGATGACGCCGCAACCGGCCGCGGTTAAGGAGACACCGATGTCGGCGTTCATGGCCAACATGACCCTGGAAATCACGCCGCGCCAGGCCGAGAAGCTGCCGCTGATCCAGCAGCACGTCGCGCCGGGCTCGCGGGTGTTCGTGGCGCTGGTCGATCCCTCCCACCTTGAAGACCAGTATTCAGCCGTAGCTGAGATCCGCAAGTGCGGCCTTGATCCGGTGCCGCATGTGCCGGCGCGGTTCATCGCCAACGAGGATGATCTCAAGCGCCGCATCGAGCGCCTTGCCAAGGCCGGCGGGGTCGATACGTACCTGGTGCTGGGCGGCGGTGCGCCGGAGCCTGTGGGCGACTATCACTGCGCCCTGCAGCTTATGGAAACCGGCGTGTTCGAAGCCAACGGTGCCAGGATGCTCGGCGTGGCCGGCCACCCCGAAGGCAACAGCGACATCACCAAGGTGCATGGCGAGGCCATGCTCGCCACGGCGCTGAAGGACAAGCAGGCATACATCCGTGAGCACGGCATGGACGGCTTCATCGCTACCCAGTTCCTGTTCGAAGCCGAGCCGGTGGCAAAGTGGGCCGAGGGCCTGCGCGCACAGGGCATCGACCTGCCGGCCTGGGTCGGCATTCCGGGGCCTGCCTCCATCAAGACGCTGGCCAAGTATGCAGCCGTGTGCGGCGTCGGCAATTCCGCCCGCTTCATCCGCAAGCAGGCGCTCAACGTCACCAAGCTGCTGTCGGTGTCCACGCCGGACAAGTTCATGAACGAGCTTGCCGCCATTCACGTCAATCGGCCGGACCTGAAGATCGCCGGGCCGCACATGTATCCGTTCGGCGGCTTCGACAAGCTGTTCGACTGGATGGGCACGCTGAAGCGCTGAACCGTCTTCCTTCCTGAAACTGAAAACGCCCGGTCAGCGATGGCCGGGCGTCTTTTGTTTCAGCCTGTGCGGCTGTGCTCAGCCGGCCTTGTTGAACAGGCCGATCACAGCACCCGGCCCGGCAGTGGCCTTGAGCCACTTCCAGGTATAGTCGGCATAGGAGCGGAACACGTACAGGTCGACCGTGTCCGGGCCTTCCGAAACGATGTGAGCCAGCGCGGCGATTTCGGCGAACACCAGCCGGCGCACCACCCCGGCCTTGTAGTCCGGCAGGGTGAAGTCGATCGCCGATCCCTTCATCAGCACTTCGCGCACATGCTCGCCCTCCAGCCGGATGATGGCCCGCATGTCGGACACGTCCACCGCCAGCGAGTGAATACCCTCAAGCGCCTTGTTCAGACCGGCCAGCAGCTTGGCCTGCTCACCGCGCGGGCAGGTGATGAGCCACTGGTCCACCGATAGCCAGAACACCGTCACCGCGCCATTGACCGCGCTGCTGCGCGGCTTGGTGGGCAGGTCAACTCCAAGCACCGACTTCGCGGCCTGCCTGAACTTCGCCGAAGCCGCCTCGCCACGCAGGTCGATCATGCCGCGATCAGCCACCTCGCGCATGGCAATGCTGAGGCCGCCTGCACCGTCATGACCGGCCACATGGGCCAGTGCGCTGTTGAATACCGGATCAGACATCCTGCCGCTTCCCTTCCGGATCGAGGAACACCGGAGACACGATCTTTGCCTCCACAACCTTGCCGCCTTCCAGCGGGAACGAGACGGTCTCGCCCATCTTTGACAATCCGCCCTCGATCAGCGCCATGGCGATGGAGCGTTCCAGTGTCGGGCTCCAGTAGCTGGAGGTGACCTGGCCGATCATCTTCATCGGTGGCTGCGGCTTGACCTCCGACACCGCATAGGCACCGTCGGGCAACACCTCGTTCGGGTCTTTCGTCTCAAGACCGACAAGCTGTTTGCGGCCCTTCCGAGGCAAGGAACGACTGGCTCAGCGAACGCTTGCCGATGAAGTCGTCCTTCTTCTTCGACACCGCCCAGCCCATGTTGACGTCATAGGGCGTTACCGTGCCGTCGGTCTCGTCGCCGATGACGATGAAGCCCTTCTCGGCGCGCAACACGTGCAGCGCTTCGGTGCCGTAGGGCTCGATGCCCTCTGATGCACCCGCTTCCATCAGCGCGTCCCACAGGCCCCGGCCAAAATTGGACGGCGTGGCGATCTCGTAGGACAGCTCGCCAGAGAAGCTGATGCGGAACACCCGCACCGGATACCCGGCCAAGGTGCCTTCCCGGTACGACATGAACTCGAACGCCTCGGCCGACAGGTCAATATCGCTGTCCGAGCTTCTCCAGCACCTTGCGCGCCTTCGGACCGGCAATGGCGAACTGCGCCCACTGCTCGGTGACCGGCGTGACGAACACCTTGAGCGTGGTCCACTCGGTCTGCAGCCATTCTTCCAGCCACGGCCGCAATGCGGTCGGCGCCGCCGGATGTGGTGTGCATGAGGAAGTGGTCGTCGCCCAGCCGCACGGTCACGCCGTCGTCCATCAGGAAGCCCAGCTCGTTCATCATCAGGCCATAGCGGGCCTTGCCCACTTTCAGGCTGGAGAACACGTTGGTGTAGACGAGGTCGAGGAACTTGCCCGCATCGGGGCCCTTGATCTCGATCTTGCCGAGAGTCGAGGCGTCCAGCAGGCCGACCTTGTTGCGCACCGCGAGGATCTCGCGGTTGATCGCGTCCTTCCTGTTTTCGCCGCCCGACGGGTAGCAGTAGGCGCGCCGCCACTGGCCGACCGGCTCCCACGTCGCGCCGCGCGCAATGTGCCAGTCATAGATCGGCGGTGCGCCGCACCGGCAGGAACAGCTCGCCCTTCTTGGTGCCGGCGATGGAGCCGAAGGAATAGGGCGTATAGGGCGGACGGAACGTGGTGGTGCCGATCTCGGGGATCCGCTTGCCGGTGGCGTCTGAAATGACGCCGAGGCCGTTGATGTTCGAGGTCTTGCCCTGGTCTGTGGCCATGCCAAGCGTGGTGTAGCGCTTGGTGTGCTCGACCGACTCGTAGCCCTCGCGCTGGGCCAGTTCCAGGTCCGCCGCCGTCACGTCGTTCTGGAAGTCGATGAAGTGCTTGTTGCCTTCGTTGTACTTGCCGGTGGCCGGCGCAAACCAGATCGCCTCGACTGCTGCCGGCGCTTGCCGCCTTCAGCCGTAGCGGGTTTACGCTTGCCGGCCTTGCCGCCTCCTGTGGCTCTGGCGGCGGCTTCGCCTGCCGCAAAGCCTTCTTCCAGGCAACCGGCGAGGTCGAACGTGCCGTTGGCGGCACCCGCCACGATGATCGGGTCGCCATGCCGGTCCGGACGGAAGCTCTGAATGGTCTCGTCGAACCGTCAGCTTGCCGCCATTGTGGCACCACAGGTGAACGACCGGGTTGTACCCGCCCGACACGGCGACGAAATCGCACGCCACCTTCTCTTCGTTGACCACCCGGCCGCGGCCCGGCGCAGTAGGGCGCTACCTTGACGGCTGTGATTTCCTTGCCGCCGCCGCTGGTCTCGACCCCGGCAATCGCGCACGCCCGTCTGAACCTGCAGGCCGGCCTTGCGCGCGGCCTCGGCCAGCTCAGACGATACGACTGGCGCGCACGTCAATGATCCGGGCCACCCCGACACCGGCCTCATGCAGCTTCAGCGCGGTCAGATAGGCATCGTCGTTGTTGGTGAAGATGACACCGTTCATGCCGGGCGCGGTCGCATAGCGTTCCACCATGCCGCGCGCGGCGGACGCCATCATGACGCCCGGGCCGGTCGTTGTTGGCAAAGGCGATGGGCCGTTCCAGTGCGCCCGAAGCAACGATGACCTGGCCGGCGCGGATTTTCCACAGCCGGTGACGCGGTGCCCCCTTGGCCAGCAGCGACGGATCGTGATCGGCAACCCGCTCTGCCGCCAGCAGGTAGTTGTGGTGATAGTGCCCGACCACGGTGGTGCGCGTCAGCACGTGTACGTTGCCGGCCTTGCCGAGCTGCGCCGCCTTTGCGGCCACCCATTCAGCCTGCGGCTTGCCGTCAATGTTGCCATCCGCAATGTCGGCCACGCCGCCCAGCACGGTATTCTCGTCGGCCAGCAGCACCCGCTTTCCCGAGGCTGCTGCGGCTTCTGCGGCTGCCAGGCCCGCCACGCCGCCACCCACCACCAGCACGTCCACATGCACGTGCATCTGCTCATAGCTGTCAGGGTCGTGCTCGCGCGCTGCCTCGCCGAGGCCCGCCGCATTGCGGATGACCGGCTCGTAGACGCTTTCCCAGAACGAGCGCGGCCACATGAAGGTCTTGTAGTAGAAGCCGCCCGGAAACAGCCGCGACAGGTAGTTGTTGACGATGCCGACGTCGAACTCGAGGCTCGGCCAGCGGTTCTGGCTGGTCGCCACCAGGCCGTTGTAAAGCTCCACCTGGGTGGCGCGCAGGTTCGGCTCCTTGCGGCCCGCCTCGCCTACGCCGATGAGCGCGTTCATCTCTTCCGAGCCAAGCCCGATGACGCCGCGCGGCCGGTGATACTTGAACGACCGGCCGAACACCTTGCGCCCCGCCGCCATCACGGCAGAGGCGACCGTGTCGCCGGCGAAGCCCGAAAGCTTCTTGCCGTCAAACGAGAATGAAATCGTCTTCGCCCGGTCGATGCGCGAGCCTTTGGCTGCGCTTTCGGGAAGTCTGTAGGGTCTGCCGCTCATTTCTTCGCTGCTTTCTTGGCAGGGGATTTGGCCGTCTTGCCGGCCGGTTTTGCTGCGCTGGCCTCTGCGGCGCGCGCCTTGAAGAACTCGGCCCACTGGCCCGAGGCCTGGTCCTGCAGCTCTTGCGGCGGCAATTCGGTAATGCCGTAATAGCCCTTGAAATCCAGGCTCGCCGTGTCGCGCGCGGCATGGAACCACTTGCCGCAGCCCCGGTCGCAGCGCCAGCGCTCGAAGTGCAGGCCCTTCGGGTTGAACCGCATGAACAGGTAGTCGCGCTGTTCCTCGTCGGTGATGTTGTGCGGATCGTGGCTGGCCGGCCGGCGGATGTGCGCCTGCCCGCCATAGTGGAAGTCCGTCTCGTCGCCTTCGACCCCGCACACGGGGCAATGAACGATAATCATCTGTGCATGTCCCCTAGTGCGCCACGGCCGCAGCCACGCTTTCATCGATGAAGCGGCCTTCGCGGAAACGGTTCAGCCCGAACGGCTCGGCGATCGGGTGCGGGCGGTCATTGGCCATCGTGTCCGCGAACACGAAGCCGGATCCCGGAATGGCCTTCCAGCCACCGGTACCCCAGCCGCAATTGACGTACAGCCCCTTGACCGGCGTCAGGCCGATGATCGGCGAGCGGTCGCCGGTCATGTCGACGATGCCGCCCCACTGGCGCAGCATACGCAGCCTGGAAATGATCGGGAACGTCTCGACCAGCGCCGAGATGGTGTGCTCGATGGCCGGGAAGGAGCCGCGCTGCGAATAGTTGTTGTAGGCGTCGGTGCCGCCGCCGATCACCAGTTCGCCCTTGTCAGACTGGCTCATGTAGCCGTGCACGGTGTTGGCCATGACCACGCAGTCGATCACCGGCTTGATCGGCTCGGACACCAGCGCCTGCAGGCACAGGCTCTCGATCGGCATGCGCACGCCGGCCATTTCCATGATGTTCGAGGTATGGCCGGAGGTGACCACCGCCACTTTCTTGGCGCGAATGGTGCCCAGCGTCGTTTCCACCCCGGCGATGCGGTCGCCGTCGCGCAGCATGCCGGTCACTTCGCATTTCTGGATCACGTCGACGCCCATCGAATCGATGGCGCGCGCATAGCCCCAGGCCAGCGCATCGTGGCGGCCCGTGCCGCCGCGCGGCTGATAGTAGGCGCCGAGGATCGGGTAGCGGGCATCGGGCGAGTCATTGATGATCGGCACGATGCGCTTGACTTCAGCTGCATCTACCATGCGGCAGTCGAGGCCCGCCAGCCGGTTGGCGTGGGCGGTGCGCTTGAAGGCGCGCAGTTCGTGCTCGGTCTGGCACAGCATCAGCACACCGCGTGGCGAGAACATCAGGTTGTAGTTGAGGTCCTGGGACAGCGTCTCATACAGCGAGCGCGACAGCTCATAGATCGCGATGGACGGGTCCTGCAGGTAGTTCGACCGGATAATGGTGGTGTTGCGGCCGGTATTGCCGCCACCAAGCCAGCCTTTCTCGATCACTGCCATGTTGGTGATCTTGTGTTCCTTGGCCAGGTAATAGGCCGTGGCCAGCCCGTGGCCGCCCGCGCCGACGATCACCACGTCGTATTCCTGCTTCGGATCGGGGCTGCGCCAGACGCGCTCCCAGTCCTTGTGGTAGTTGAGCGCATTCCGGGCCAGCGAAAATATCGAGTAGCGTTTCATCATCGCGTCCTATGGGCTCTCACCTTGCGGTGAGCCCAGTTAACCGGTGGCCAATCTATCAAACCGCTGGCAAAGCCACCAAAGGTTTGCGACATTCACCCCCCAAACTGCGACACCGCAACACTGGTAAGCTCGCCGTGACACAATAAGTTGTCCATATCGTAAGTTGAAATTCCGGTTTGCCGGTTGCTAAGTGATTACCATGTGGCTTTGGATCGTGTTCGCCGTAATGACGGCGGTTGTCATTCTGGTGCTGATGGCGCCTTTGAGGTCTCGCGGCGGGGCGGCCGCCGCGCGGGGTGCGTTTGACCTTGCCGTTTATCGGGACCAGCTGGCCGAGCTTGAACGGGATGCCGAAGCGGGCTTGATCGGCAAGGTTGATGCCGATGCGGCCCGCAACGAGATTTCCCGGCGCATACTTGCCGCAGAGGCTGCCATTGCCGCCGACCGCAGCGAGGATCGCCCGGTGCCTGCCTGGCTCAGCATCGGCACCATCCTTGCGGTGCCTGCTGTCGCCATGGGCATTTATCTGAGTGTTGGCCGCCCCGAGCTGCCCTCCCAGCCGCTTGAGGCCAGGCTTGAACAGGCTGTCGAGAACCAGGATACGGTTGCCATGGTTCGCTCGGTGGAAAAGCATCTGGAAGCCAACCCTGACGATGCCAGGGGCTGGGCTGTGCTTGCCCCGATCTACACCCGGCTGGGCCGCTTCACCGACGCCGCCAATGCCTACCGGCAGGTGATGCGCATCGACGGGCCGTCGCCGGACGTTCTCTCAGACCTCGGTGAAACCATGGTCGTGGCCAAGCAGGGGCTGGTCGAGGCAGACGCCGTCAAGATGTTTGAAGCCGCCGTGTCTGCCGATCCCAGCCATGTAAAGTCGCGATTCTTCCTGGCCATGGCGAAACGGCAGGAGGGCAAGACCCAGGAGGCCATCGCCATGTGGCAGGCCTTGCTGGACGAAAGCCCCGCCGATGCACCTTGGCGTGATGCCGTGAGGCAGCAGATGGCAGAGGCCGGTTCTCCTGCCAGCGTTCTGCCGGAGCTGCCGAAGGGGCCCGCACTCACCGAGGAGCAGATCCAGGCTGGCCAGCAGATGGCATCGGGCGACCGGATGGAAATGATCCGCGGCATGGTCGAGGGGCTCGACAAGCGGCTGGCGGAAGATGGTTCGGACCTCGATGGCTGGTTGCGGCTGATCCGCGCCCGCATGGTGCTGGGTGAGAAGGACAAGGCTGCCGATGCGCTCAGCCGGGCCAGCGACGCCTTCAAGGATGACCAACGCGCCATCACCGCGCTGGATGAAACCCGCAAGGCCCTTGGGCTTTGATATGTGTTATGGTCGGGACGGAGTAAGCTGAATGGCTCTTAGCAAGAAGAAGAAGCGTGGCGTTCTGATCGGCACCGGCCTGGGCATCCTGGGCGTGGCCGCCGGACTGGTGCTCTATGCGCTTTCCGACACGATCACGTTTTTCTACACGCCGTCCGACGTGGTCGAGAAGAATGTGGAGCCGGGCACCCGCATGCGGCTTGGCGGCCTGGTGGCGGATGGCTCGGTCATCCGCGGTCAGGGCAAGGAAGTGGGCTTTACCGTCACCGATACCAGCAAGGACATCAAGGTGAGCTATGTTGGCATCCTGCCCGACCTGTTCCGCGAGGGACAGGGCGTGATTGCCGAGGGCACCCTTGAGCCCGGCGGCAGCTTCAGGGCAGACACCGTCCTGGCCAAGCACGACGAAAACTACATGCCGCGCGAGGTCGCCGACGCGCTCAAGGCCAAGGGCGTCTGGAAGGATGGCCAGCCAATGCCGATGGGAGGCACCACGCAATGATAGCCGAACTGGGCCAGTTTGCCCTTATCCTCGCCTTCGCCACTGCATTGTATCAAACCACCGTACCGCTTTATGGCGCCTGGCGTGGCGACCAGCGGTTGATGGCCGTGGCGCCGCCTGCTGCCATGCTGCAGGTATGTCTCATCGCGGTGGCTTTCGGCTGTCTCACCTGGGCCTATGTCACGTCCGACTTCTCGGTCGAAAACGTGTACATGAACTCCCACTCCGACAAGCCGCTTATCTACAAGATCTCCGGCGTGTGGGGAAACCACGAAGGCTCGATGGTGCTTTGGGTGCTGATTCTTCGCCATTTTCGGCTCTGCCGTGGCGATATTCGGCGGCAACCTGCCGCCCAGCCTGAAAGCCCGCGTCATCGCCGTTCAGGGCTCGATCTCAGTGGCTTTCCTGCTGTTCATCCTGCTCACCTCCAATCCGTTCAACCGGCTTGATCCGGCGCCCATCGAGGGCAGGGGCCTGAACCCCATTCTGCAAGACCCGGCGCTCGCCATGCACCCGCCGCTCCTCTATGCAGGCTATGTTGGCCTGTCGATTGCCTTTTCCTTCGCCGTCGCCGCCCTGATCGAGGGCAAGGTGGACGCCGCCTGGGCGCGCTGGGTCAGGCCGTGGACGCTGGCTGCGTGGATGCTGCTGACCGCCGGCATCATGCTGGGGTCCTGGTGGGCCTACTATGAGCTCGGCTGGGGCGGCTGGTGGTTCTGGGACCCGGTCGAGAACGCCTCGTTCATGCCGTGGCTGGTGGCCGCCGCCTTGCTGCATTCGGCCATCGTGGTTGAAAAGCGAAACGCGCTGAAAGTCTGGACCATCCTGCTTGCCATCCTCGCCTTCTCGCTGTCGCTGCTCGGCACCTTCCTGGTGCGGTCAGGCGTGCTCACCTCTGTCCACTCGTTCGCCGTTGACCCGGCCCGTGGCGTGTTCATCCTCGGCATCCTGTGCGTGTTCATCGGCGGTGCTCTGGCGCTTTACGCCTGGCGTGCGCCGGTCATCAAGTCCGGAGGCCTGTTTGCCCCGATCAGCCGCGAAGGCGCCCTGGTGGTCAACAACCTGCTGCTGACCGCATCATGCGCCGCCGTTTTCATCGGCACGCTTTATCCGCTGGCGCTCGAGTCGGTCACCGGCGAGAAGATCTCCGTCGGCCCGCCCTACTTCAACCTGACCTTCGGACCGCTGATCCTGCCGTTGCTGCTGCTGGTGCCGCTGGGTCCGCTGCTGTCCTGGAAGCGGGCAGACATCTGGGCCGCCACGCAGCGCCTGTGGGCCGCCGCCGCCATTGCCGTGATAGTCGCAATTGCCGCCGCCGCCTGGCAGTGGCGTGGACCGTGGCTGGCCCCGCTCGGCGTGGCGCTTGGCGTCTGGCTGGTGGCCGGGGCGGTCGTTGAACTTGCCGCAAAGTCCAACTTCCGCAAGGCGGGCGCGGCTGTTGCCTGGGCCCGGGTAAAGGGTCTGCCGGGCGCTGCCTGGGGCATGATGCTCGCCCATGCCGGCGTTGGCGTGTTTGTCATCGGCGTGGTCGCCATCACCGCCTGGAAGCAGGAAGTCGTGACGGTGCTCAAGCCCGGCAACTCGATGCAGATCGGTGGCCGCATCGTGACCTTTACCGGGGAGACCCCGTTTACCGGGCCCAACTACTCGGCCGAGCGCGGCAATTTCAGTATCACGTCGTCATCGGGCGCAACCGCCGATGTCTGGTCCGAAAAGCGCGTGTTCAAACCGTCCAACCAGCCCACCACCGAAGTGGGCATCCAGACCTACCTTGACGGCGATGTCTATGTCGTTATCGGTGACAGGGCAGGCGATGCAGGCCGCACGGTGCGCGCCTATTACCACCCGCTGGTCTGGATGCTGTGGCTCGGATCGCTGCTCATGTTCCTTGGCGGCTTCGCCTCCATCATGGACAGGCGCTATCGGGTCGGCGCGCCGAAGAAATCGACTGCCGGCGCCGCCGTGCAGCCAGCCGAGTGAGGTGAAGCAGCGATGTTGCGCAGACTTCTGGCCCTCTTCCTGATCCTCGCCAGCCTCGGGGTTCCGGCCTATGCCGTCCAGCCCGACGAGGTGCTGTCCGACCCGGCGCTGGAGCATCGCGCCCGCGAGCTTTCAGGGCAGATGCGCTGCATGGTCTGTCAGAACCAGTCCATCGACGACAGTGATGCCCCACTTGCCAAGGACCTGAGGATATTGATCCGTGAGCGCCTGGTGGCCGGCGACAGCAACCAGCAGGTGGTGGACTATCTGGTCTCTCGCTACGGCGAGTTCGTCCTGCTGAAACCTCGTCTCACCGCCAAGACCCTGGCACTCTGGTCGGGGCCGTTTCTGATCCTGCTGCTGGGCGCGTTGATCCTGTGGCGCAAGCGCCGGGCCTTCGCTGGAGCTCCCGTTTCTGAAGCCGAAACCGGCCTGTCGCCGGAAGAGCGCAAGAAGCTCGACAGCATTCTGAAGGACGCCGGCTAGCATCTGGCGCCAGCCAGCGCGAGGAGCGCCGATGCCGACAATATCCGAGAAGATCGAGTTTCCCGGCTCGTTGGGGGCCATGCTGGCCGCCCGGCTTGACCGGCCCGCTGGCAAGCCCCGCGCTTACGCCCTGTTCGCTCACTGCTTTACCTGTTCCAAGGATATTTTTGCAGCCAGCCAAATCGCCGCGACGCTGGCCGGACACGGCATCGCCACGCTTCGCTTCGATTTCACCGGCCTTGGCGCCAGCGAGGGCGAGTTCGCCAACACCCACTTTTCCTCCAACGTCGACGACCTGGTAGCCGCCGCAGACTGGCTGTGCCGCGAGCGCGCCGCGCCGGCCCTGCTCATCGGCCACAGTCTTGGCGGGGCGGCCGTGCTGGCCGCTGCCGGACGCATTGCCGAGGCGAAGGCTGTTGCCACCATCGGCGCGCCTGCCGATGCAGATCATGTCATCCACAATTTCGGTGCAAGTCTGGCCACCATCGAACAACAGGGCGAAGCGGAGGTCTCGCTCGCCGGCCGAACATTCACCATCCGCAAGTCCTTCATCGATGACCTGCGCTCGGCCAGCCTGCGCGATCACATCGCCACGTTGAAGCGCGCGCTCATCATCTTTCACGCGCCTCTTGACCAGACCGTCGGTATCGACAACGCCTCGGCGATCTTTTCCGCCGCCAGGCATCCAAAGAGCTTCATCTCGCTGGACGGTGCTGACCACTTGTTGAGCCGTCGCGAGGACGCCGTGTTCGTGGCTGACACGCTGGCCGCTTGGGCAAACCGCCTGTTGCCTGCCGCGTCGGCGCCAACCCCCGCCGCCTCGGGAGTCGTCCGCGTGAGCGAGACGGGAATTGGCAAGTATCAGCAGGAGGTTCTGGTGGACGGGCATTACCTGCTTGCCGATGAGCCTGCGGCGGCAGGCGGCGGCGGCACCGGCCCGTCACCCTATGATTATCTTTCTGCCGCGCTCGGCGCCTGCACCGCAATGACGCTTCGCATGTATGCCGACTTCAAGAAGCTGGAACTTGGCCGGATCACCGTCGATGTCAGTCACGGCAAGGTCCATGCCGACGACTGCGCGGACTGCGGCGAGGGTCGCACCGGCAAGATCGACCGGTTCGAACGGATCCTCTCCATTGAGGGCGAACTGCCCCCTGAACTGCGGGGCAAGCTTGTCGAGATCGCCGGCAAGTGCCCGGTTCACAAGACCCTCGAGGGGGAAGCAGTCGTGGTTACGCGCATCGGCGGTGAACCGGTGTGACGGCCGCTGCCTAAACCACCATGACGTCCGCATAGACGAAGCCGTCACGCTCCACCGTCTCGCCGATTTCCACCGGGATCGGCACAGAGAACATCGGCCCGTCCACCACGCAGGTGTGAAATTCGCCGTTCTCACCGCACGGGTCGATGCCGTCGGGCAGGCCGTTCAGAAAGTCCTCATCGAACCAGCGCCCGGCAAAACTGGCGTCCAGCTTCTTCGGGTCGATGCACACCACCACGGTCCTTAGCCCGCTGGCAATCATGTCCCGTGCAAGCTGGTGCGTGTCACGTTTCCATAGCGGATAGACCGGGGTCAGCCCGGCTTCAGCCATTCTGGCGTCCCGGTAGGCCCGGATGTCTTCCAGGAACAGGTCGCCATAGACCACATGGCTCACGCCTTGCGCCTTCATGCTGTCGCAGGCCGCCAGCATCCGGGCGGCATAGTCTTCATTGCTGCATGGCCATGGCAGGCCAACCTCCAGCACTGGCAGCCCCACTGCTGCCGCTTGCCGCCGCATCAGTTCGTTGCGGGTGCCGTGCATGGCCACCCGTCCGGCAGCCTCGTTGGTGGTGGTCAGCAGACCTGCAATGTCGAGGTTTCCCGCCTGCTGCGCGGTCCAGAGCGAGAAGGCGCAATCCTTGCCCGAGCTCCACGAAATGAAGGCTTTTGGCCGTTGTGTCATGCGCGCGAACCCCTGATTAACAAGAATTAACCGCCCGGACATCGGCGGGTAATGTTGCATCCACTATTTGTTGGATCACGGAAATACAACGTCGTGACATGTGAGGAGACAGTCAACCATGTCAATTACCAGGAATAACCGCCTTGCCCGCAATACCGTGCTCGCACTGGCCGTTGCAGGCCTTCTCGGCAGCACCGGCCTTGTTACCACGCAAGGGCTCTTCGCCCCGTCGCCCGCCATTGCCCAGTCGGCGCTGGCAGGTGCTCCGGCTGAAGGCTTCGCCGATCTCGTCGACAAGGTGATGCCGTCTGTCGTGTCCGTTCAGGCCAAGTACACGCCGGCCAACGTGACCAGCGACTCGGGCGATCGCACCCAGCAGTTCCAGTTCGGCTTCCCGCCCGGTTCGCCGTTCGAGCAGTTCTTCAAGAACATGCCCCAGGGCCAGGGCTCACCGTTCAATGCGCCTCGCCAGGGCGGTGGCACCTCGCAAGGCTCGGGCTTCATCATCTCAGCCGATGGCTATGCAGTGACGAACAATCACGTCATCAAGGATGCCTCGGAAGTGACGGTAAAGTTCTCCGATGGCCGCGAGTACGATGCCAAGGTCGTGGGCACCGATCCCAAGACCGACCTCGCCCTGCTGAAGATCGAGTCGTCCGAGACCTTCACCCCGCTGCAGTTTGCCGAGGCAAAGCCGCGCGTCGGTGACTGGGTAATTGCCGTCGGCAATCCGTTCGGTCTCGGCGGCACGGTGACCACCGGCATCATTTCCGCCGCCGGCCGCGACATTGGCGCGGGTCCCTATGATGACTTCCTGCAGATCGACGCCCCGATCAACCGCGGCAATTCCGGCGGGCCTGCCTTTAACCTGAAGGGCGAGGTGATCGGCATCAACACCGCCATTTACTCGCCTTCCGGCGGTAGCGTCGGTATCGGTTTCGCCATCCCGGCATCAACCGCCAGGGACATCATCGCCGACCTCAAGGACGATGGCAACGTGACGCGCGGCTGGCTGGGCGTGCAGATCCAGCCGGTGACCAGCGAGATTGCCGAGAGCATCGGTCTCGAAAAGGCCTCGGGCACCATCATCGCCGCCGTCACCGATGACTCGCCTGCCGGCAAGGCCGGCCTGAAGACCGGCGACACCATCCTCGCCGTCGATGGCGAGGCCGTCGCAGGGCCGAAGGAGTTGTCGCGCAAGGTTGCCAGCATCAAGCCCGGCACCAGCGTGGACATGACCGTCTATCGCGGTGGCAATGAGCGCAGCGTCAAGGTTGCCATCGGCACCATGCCCGGTGAACAGGTCGCGGCGCTGCAAGGCACTCAGCCCGAGGATACGCCGCGCTTCGGCCTGGCCCTTGCGCCAAGCCAGTCCGGCGAGGGCGTGGCCGTGGCCGACGTGCTGGCCGGTTCGCCGGCCGCCGAGCAGGGCATCCAGCGCGGTGACGTCATCCTTGAGGTGGACGGCTCGTCGGTCGACCAGCCCGAAGCAGCGGCACAGGCCATGCGCCAGGCCCTGAACAAGGGTGGCAAGGCAGTTCTCCTGCTGGTCAAAAATGAACGGGGCCAGCGCTTCGTGGCTCTTCAAAACCCGAAAGGCTGACACCATATACCTGATACGGCGGCGTGGTTTGCCCCTCTGTACCTAACGCCGCCTCCGGGTGCTCCTGTGTGCATCAAACGGTCTCCAGACCCCAAGACCCCCGCCCCCCTGCATAAAGGTCTTGCTGGACACTGGCACACAGGAGCGCCCAACTGTTATTGAAGGCTTGCTGAGAAGCCGAAAGACTGATCCGGGAATGCAAGATGCGTGTGCTGGTTGTTGAAGACGACAAGGAAGCCGCCGGATGGCTGGTGAAGGGCCTGAAGGAAGAAGGCCACGTGGTGGACCACGCTGCCAATGGTCCCGATGAGACTCGCCATGGCCATGGAGAAGGTGCATGACGTCATCATCATGGACCGGATGCTGCCCGGCATGGACGGCCTTGCCGTCATCTCCGAACTGCGCAAGGACGGCATCAACACGCCGGTGCTGATCCTGTCGGCGCTGGGCGAGGTGGATGACAAGGTAATGGGCCTTCGCGCAGGCGGGGACGACTATCTCGCCAAGCCCTATGCCTTCAACGAGTTGCTGGCGCGCGTCGAGACGCTGGGACGGCGCAAGTCCGCCGAACCGCACAAGACTAGGCTGCAGGTGGGCGATCTCGAGATCGACCTGCTGGCCCGCACCGCCAGGCGGGCAGGCGAGGACATTCTGCTGCAACCGCGCGAGTTCAAGCTGCTCGAATACCTGATGCGCAATGCCGGCAGCGTCGTTACCCGCACCATGCTGCTGGAGAACGTCTGGAACTACCACTTCGACCCGCAGACCAACGTCATCGACGTCCACATCTCGCGGCTGCGCGCCAAGATCGACAAGGAATTCGACGAACCCCTGCTGCACACCGTGCGCGGGGCCGGGTACACCATCCGTGCCGGTCAACCTTAAGCTCCTGACCAGCTCCACCTTCCGGCTTGGAGCGGTCTACCTCACGGTGTTCGCCATCTCGGTGGCAGCCATTCTCGGCTACATTTACTGGAACACGGCGATCCTGCTTGAACAGCAGATCGAGGATACCCTGGAGGCCGAGGTACAGGGCCTTGCCGAGCAATACCGCCAGCGCGGACCGTCCGGCCTGCTGGACATCGTCAACCTTCGCTCGCGCCAGTCGGAAGGCGGCGTCTACATCCTCACCAACTCGATCGGCCGGCGCGTCGCCGGAAACCTGCCGGCGCTGCCTGCCGAGGCAGTTGGCGAGCGCGGCGTGATCGACTTCCAGTACCCTTATGAGACCGCTACCGGGACCGTGCAGCATACGGCGCGCGCCTTCTTCATCCAGCTGGACGGCGGCTTGCGGCTGGTCGTCGGCCGCGACGTCGAGGAGCGCCGCCGCTTCAACGACATCATCCGAACATCGCTGCTGTGGGCGCTTGGCCTGACGCTGGTGCTCGGCATCGGCGGCGGCCTGCTGACCAGCCGCAACTTCCTGCGCCGCATCGACCGCATCAACGACGCCAGCCGCACCATCATGGCCGGCGATCTGGCCTTGCGCATGCCGGTGTCCGGCTCGGGCGACGAGATTGACCGGCTGTCGTCCAGCCTCAATGACATGCTCGACCAGATCAACCGGCTGATGGCCGGCATGAAGGAGGTGTCTTCCAATGTCGCCCACGACCTGCGCACCCCGCTGACCCGACTCAGGGCCCGCGCCGAGGACGCGCTGCGATCGGGCAAACCGGAGGATCACCGCGCTGCGCTGGAAGCCAACATCGCTGAGGCCGACAGCCTGCTGGCAACGTTCAACGCGCTTTTGTCCATTGCCCGTGCCGAGGCCGGTCAGGCCCGCGAGGGGCTGCACCCGACCGACCTGGTGCCGCTAGCCGAGGATGTCGCCGAGCTCTATGGCCCCATTGCCGAGGATGCCGGCGGTCAGCTTGACCTTGCAATCCCCGGTTCGGCGATCGTGCGCGCAGACCGCCAGCTGGTGGCGCAGGCGCTGACCAACCTCATCGACAACGCCATCAAGTATGGCCGCAACGCGCAAACCGGCGCGCCGGTCATTCGCCTCTCCATCGAGCCCCAGCCCGGCGGCGGCCAGGCCATCGTGGTATCGGATACCGGACCGGGCATCGGCGAGGCCGACCGCGAGCGCGTCAAGGACCGCTTCGTCCGCCTTGACGTCAGCCGCTCGCAGCCCGGCAGCGGCCTTGGCCTGGCGCTGGTCGACAGCGTCATGAAGCTGCATGGCGGCAAGCTGCTCATCGAGGATGCCACGCCAGGCCTGACGGTCAAGCTGGTGTTTCCCGGCACGCCGTCATGAAGCACTGGCGGCAGCCGCCTTGCCGCGTTAGCTTGCCGGCCCACCATGACCGATACTGCACTTGCAAGCCTTTCCCCTGATCTGCCGGCCTTGCCGGAAGCGGCCAGCCTCGCCGCTGAACTTGCCCAGGGCCATGAACCGCTGGAACAGCTGGCGGCTACGACGCCCGCTGCCTGCCGCTTGCTGGCGCACGTGGCGGCGGGTTCCCCATTTCTGTCCGGCCTGGTGCGCCGTGACCAGCCGTTTGCCCTTGCCGCGTTGACGCAACCGCCAGCCGCCCTGTTCGACACCGTCTGCATGCTTGCCGAAGGCCGGGCACAGGGCGGGGCAAGCCCGCACATGGATATCGTTCAGCGCCTGCGCGTGGCGCGCAACCGGGCAGCCCTGTTGATTGCCCTTGCCGACATTTCCGGCGCCTGGGATTGCGTGCGCGTCACCACCGCCCTGACCCGCTTTGCCGACACCGCGCTCAAGGCCGCAACCGCCCACGTGTTTGCCGAGGCGGCCACAGGCCCGAAGTTCAAGGTTCCCGCCGGAACGGATCCCGTCACCGGCTACACCATCCTCGCCATGGGCAAGCACGGTGCGGGCGAGCTAAACTATTCCTCCGACATCGACCTGATCGTGCTCTACGACGCCGAGCGCGCGCCGCTGAACGACCCCGATGACGCCGCCCAGGTCTATGTCCGCCTGACCCGTCAGATCGTGTCGCTGATGCAGGACCGCACCGCCGACGGCTATGTCTTTCGCACCGACCTGCGCCTGCGCCCCGATCCGCGCGCCACGCAGATCGCCATCTCCATCGTGGCGGCCGGCAACTATTACGAATCGATGGGCCAGAACTGGGAACGCGCCGCCATGATCAAGGCCCGCGCCGTGGCCGGCGACATCGCGCTGGGCCAGGAGTTCGTGCGCCAGCTTGCGCCCTTCGTCTACCGCAAGTATCTCGACTTCGCGGCAATCGCCGACGTGCAGTCGCTGAAGCGCCAGATGCACGCTCACAAGGGCCATGGGGTCATTGCCGTGCTGGGCCACAACATCAAGGTTGGCCGCGGTGGCATCCGGGAGATCGAGTTCTTCGTCCAGACCCAGCAGCTCATCGCCGGCGGTCGCAACCCGGCGCTGCGCGGCGCCCGCACGCTCGACATGCTGCAGGTGCTGGTGGACGAAGGCTGGATAGAGCAACAGACCTGCGATGAACTCAGCCACGCCTATGTGTTCCTGCGCACCATCGAACACCGGCTGCAGATGGTGGCCGACGAGCAGACCCAGACGCTGCCCGCGGCGGAGGACGCCTTTGCCCGGTTTGCCACATTCTGCGGTTTCGCCAACACCGCTGAGCTCTCGGACCGGCTGACCGCCACGCTCCAGACCGTGCAGGGCCACTACGCCGCCTTGTTCGAGGATGCGCCGGAACTGGGCAGCGATGCCGGCTCGCTGGTGTTCACCGGCGGCGAGGATGACCCCGACACGCTCGAAACCCTCACCGGCATGGGCTTTCGCCAGGCGGCTGAGGTGTCGGCGACCATTCGAGGCTGGCACTTCGGCCGCTATGCCGCGACCCGGTCCGGCGCGGCGCGTGAAAGGCTGACAGAGCTGATGCCGGCGCTGCTGACGGCGCTGGCGCGCACCGGCCACCCGGATCAGGCCTTTCTCGCCTTCGACCGCTTCATAGCGGGTCTGCCCGCCGGCGTGCAGCTGTTCTCCATGCTCAAGGCCAATCCGTTCCTGCTCGAACTGCTGGCTACGGTGCTGGGTTCGGCGCCGCGGCTGGCGCAAGGTCTGTCACGCCGCCCGCGCCAGCTTGAAGCGGTGCTGGATCCAGCCTTTTTCGGCCCGATGCCGTCGCCGCAGGAGCTGACTGACGCCTTCGCCCTGCTGGATGCGGGCAATCCGTCGTTCGAGGAATTGCTCGACCGCACCCGTGTCGAGGCGCGCGAGAAGACGCTGCGCATCGGCATGCGCATCCTGTCCGAAACGGTCAGCGTACAGGAGGCAGGCCTTGCCTATTCCAACCTCGCCGACGCCGTCATTGCGCACCTGCTGGGCGGCGTCTGGGCCGATATTGCCTCGCGTCACGGCCAGGTGGAAGGCGGCAAGCTTGCCGTCATCGCCATGGGCAAGCTTGGCGGCCAGGAGATGACGGCCGCCTCCGATCTTGACCTCATCATGCTCTACGATTTCGCACCAGGCGCCGAGGCGTCCGACGGTTCGCGCGCCTTGTCGCCGTCGCAATACTTCTCCCGCCTGACCCAACGCCTCATTACGGCGCTCACCTCGCAGACTGCCGAGGGCGACCTCTACGAGGTCGACATGCGGCTGCGGCCCTCCGGCAACAAGGGGCCGGTGGCAACAAACATCGACGGGTTCGGCAGCTATCAGCGCACCGAGGCCTGGACCTGGGAGAAGATGGCGCTGACCCGCGCCCGCGTCGTGGCCGGGGATGACGCCTTGCGCGCCCGCATCGAGGCCATCATCCGCGATGTGCTGTGCACGGCGCGGGACCGTGACGCAACGCTTGCCGACGTGCGCGACATGCGCCGGCGGATGCTCGAAGCGCACCCGAAGGCCAATCACTGGGAAATCAAGCAGGTGCGCGGCGGTCTTGTGGAGGTGGAGTTCATCGCCCAGGGCCTGCAACTCGTCCATGCCCATGAGCGGCCCGAAGTATTGGCGCAGAATACCTTCATGGCGTTGCATCAGCTCCACCACGCCGGTCTTCTTTCCTCGGCAGATCATGAACAGCTCATCGCTGCGGGCACGCTCTACCACACGCTCACCCACATCCTGCGGCTGTGCACCACCGGCAGGTTCGACGTAGCCGCAGCACCCCCCGGCTTCATGGCGCTGATGCTGCGCGCTGCCGCCGCGCCGGACGTGGTGACGCTCGAGGCCATGCTGCGTGACGCCAATGCCCAGGTGTCCGCCATTTTCGACCGGTTGATCGGTTCTCTTGACAAGGATTGAAATTATTTCGCCTCAAGGCGACGGGTTTGCCAGCCCGTTCCCGTCTTGTTCATGTGCGTTGGCCAACGGCACGACAACCATGGACCACCCGGATGCAGGGTGAAACAGAGGGAATCTGAGCAATGCAATCGAATCTCGTGTTGAAGCTGTTGGCCGTTGCTGCACTTGCTGGTGTGGCGGGCGGTGCCGTCCAGGCCCGTGAACCGGGCATGCCGCGCTCCGAGCGCACCTTTGAACGGCTCGACGCCAACAAGGACGGCGAACTTGCTGTTGATGAACTGGGCTCAAGATCCGAGCGCCGCTTCATGCGGCTGGATGCCGACAAGGATGGCAAGGTCACCCGCGCCGAACTGGAAGACTGGCTGAACCGCCTGGCGGCGCGGCGCATCGACCGCATTCTTGAACACATGGACGCCAACAAGGACGCCGCTGTCAGCCAGGACGAACTGCATGGTTACATCGCTTCGCTGGTGCTTGCGGCGGATACGGACAAGTCTGGCGGGGTGACTTTGCAAGAGGCGCGTGACTATCATGTGGCTAAACGCAACGCACGGGCCGAGGCCCGCAAGGCCGCCAGCGCCACCCGGCAATAGGGAGATGGCATGACCTGGTCACTTGCGCGCCCGTTATGGGACATGGCGGGATACGCTGAAACAGCAGGCGTCCAGCGCGCTGCCGGGGATACTTCTCCGGCAGCCGACGCCGTTTTGCTCGCCCGCGCAAGCGAGGGCGACGAACAGGCCTTCGCCGGCCTGGTTGATCGCCACTATGGCTTCGTGTTCAGGGTTGCGGCGCGCGTGCTGTCCGAGGCCGCCGATGCAGAGGATGTGGCGCAGGAGGCCTTCGTGCGGCTGTGGCGCGACCCCGGCGCCATCGACAATCCGGCGGCGCTCAAGGGTTGGCTGGCAAGGGTAGCCCGCAACCTGGCCATCGACCGGATCAGGCGGGCGAAGCCGTCAACGGCCGACGGGCTGGATGAACTGCCGGACGGCTCCACCGCGCCCGATGGGCCGATGCGTCACGCACAGGCCGCCGCCCTGGTGACACAGGCGCTGGCACAGCTGCCCGAGCGCCAGCGCACGGCGCTGCAACTGACCTATTTTGAAGGCTTCGGCAACCAGCAGACCGCCGACGTCATGCAGGTGAGCGTGGAAGCGGTGGAATCACTGTTGTCGCGCGCCCGCCGCACCTTGCGAGAAATGCTGTCGCCCGCATGGGGCGACCTGATCGAAGAACTGGACCAACTCAAATGACCGACCCGGCACCCCATTCTGGCGTCACTCTTTCTGCGGCGGATCGCCAGCGGCTTGACGAAATGTTGCAGTCCTACGGCCGCAATCCGCTGCGCTGGCCCGACGCTGACCGTCAACGGTTTGCCGGGCTGGTGCGTGCGCCGCAATTGCTGCCGGCAGAAGCCGCCGCCGGCGCCGATGCGCTGGACCGGTTGCTTGACCTTGCCGGTGCTGCGGCCATGCCGGAACCTGCCGGTGCCCGTGCGCGCCTGCTGCAGCGCGTGGCCTCCGAGCCGCAGCTGGCAACCGATGTAACGGCGCTGCCGCCGTTGGGCGGCCTGCGCGGCGCTCTTGCCGCCGGTATGCTGGCCGCCAGCATCGCCATCGGCGCCTTCATCGGCCTTGACACCGGCGCGGGCGAAACGCTGGCCGGCAGCCTTACTGCCTCGTCCGGTGCCGACGAGGTGCTCGACCTGGTGCTGGCCGATCCGGCTGAGCTGGATGATGGAGGTGTGCTTTGACCACCACTGCGCCACAGACGCCGCGCAAGCGCCGCTGGTCCTGGGTCTGGCTGGCGCTGCTGGTATCGCTTGCCCTGAACCTTGCCGTGGCCGCGGCAGTCATTGCCCATAATTTCTGGGGGCCGGGCGGACGTCACCATCAGCACCGCATCACCGGCCCGGGCTACACCCAGGTCCTGCCGAGGGCGTTCTTCCGCCAGCTGGACGAAGCCCGCCGGGACGAGCTTGTCGGCGAACTGCGCGAGCATCGCCGCGAGTTTCGCGGCCTGCGCCGCGATCTGCGCGAAAAGGCCCGTGGCATTGCCGCAGCCCTAAAGGCCGAACCCTTCGATCAGGCGGCGCTGGAGAGCGCCATGATTGACTTCGAGCAGGCCTCCGGCAGCATGATCACCCGCGGCGGCGAGATCGCCCGCGGCCTGTTTGCAAAGCTCACGCCGCAGGAGCGCAAGATCATGGCCGAAGAGATCGAGCGCAAGTCCATGCCGGGCCGGCGCTGGCAGCGTCTCAAGGAAGAGGGCAAGGACGAGGCCGGGAACTGACCGTTCTTGCCGTCAGGCCGTGATGCTGGTCGAGATCGGTTCGATCACCGCGTCAGAACTCGATCACCCTCTTGTCCGTCTTGCCCTTCGGCGCGATGGGCAACGTCACCGTCACCGTGGTGCCCTTGCCCTCTTCGCTGGCGATGTGAAGCTGGCCATCGTTCAGCCGGATCAGCGAGTTGGAGATGGCCAGCCCGAGGCCCGACCCGGAGCGGGTCTTGGTGAGCTGGTTTTCCACCTGCTCGAACGGCCGGCCCAGCTTGGCGATCTGGTTGGCCGGAATGCCGATCCCGGTATCGGAGATGATGATCTCGGCCAACTTCGGTGTGCGGCGGGCAGAGATGGTGACGCTGCCGCCTTCCTGGGTGAATTTCACGCCATTGGCCAGCAGGTTGATCAACACCTGCTTGAGCGAGCGCACGTCGGCCAGCGCATGCAGCGTTTCGGGCAGGTCCTTGCGCATCGCAACCCGGCCTTCCTGCGCACGGCCGGAGACGATGCGCAGCGCTTCCTCGATGACCGCGGTCACGTCGCACTTCTCGATCTCCAGCGTCACCCGGCCCGCCTCGATCTTCGACATGTCGAGAATATCGTTGATCACGTCCAGCAGGTACTGGCCGGATGAATGGATGTCGTGGGCATAGTCGAGGTATTTCGGCACCGTCACCTTGCCGAACAGCTCCTGCTCGATCACCTCCGAAAAGCCGATGATGGCGTTGAGGGGCGTACGCAATTCATGGCTCATGTTGGCCAGGAACTCGGATTTTGAGCGGTTGGCGGCCTCGGCGCGCGCCTTCTCGCGCGAGTACTTTTCAGCAAGGTCGGCCAGCCGTTGCGACTGCTGCTCCAGTTCCATGCGCGATTTCTGCAGGTCACGCACCGTGTTCATCAGTTCGCGTTCAGAATCGAGCAGCTTTTCCTCGTGCAGCTTGAGGTTCGAAATGTCAGTGCCCACCGAAACGAAGCCGCCGTCCTTGGTGCGCCGCTCGTTGATCTGCAGCCACCGCCCGTCTTCGAGTTGCACCTCGAACGTATTGCCTTCCGCTCCGTCCGGCAGGCCCGGCCTTGCCATGTCTGCGGCAACCGGCGAGCGCTGCCGGATCAACGGTTCGCGCGACACCTTCATCACGTCCTCGTAGGACGAGCCCGGCCGGCACACGCTGGCTGGCAGGTTGTTGAGCTGCTGGTACTTCGAATTGCACATCACCAGCCGGTTGTCGCTGTCCCACAGCACGAACGCTTCCGAGACGTTCTCAATGGCGTCGCGCAGCCGCAGTTCCGCTTCCTGGTTCAGCTTGTCCAGCCGCTTCTGCTCGGTGATGTCGATGGCGATGCCAACCAGGTTCGGTGCGTCCTGCCCCGGCGCCTGTGACAGTTCGGCCCGGGCGCGCAGCCACACCCAGTGGCCGTTTGCGTGCTTCATCCGGAATTCCTGGTCGATGGCCGGCTTGCCGCCCTTCAGCATGGTGTCGACCAGCCGGTCGATCGGGTCGTCATCCGGATGCAGCCGTTCCGCCACCTCGCCATAGGACAGGAACTCGCCCTTGGCTTCGAGGCCGAGAATGTCGAACATCGACTTCGACCAGAAAATGCGTCCGCGTGCGATGTCCCAGTCCCACAGGCCGCAATGGCCGCGATCAAGCGCCTTGTCCATCCGTTCGGTGGCGATGGCCAGCGTCTGGTCGGCCTCGGCCGCGCGCGCCGCCTGCCAGTGAAAGGCGGTACCCAACAACACCAGCACGCCCAGCGTTACCAGGAACAGCGTGACGATCTGCTTCACCGCCGACTCCCAGTCGGCCAGCACCCGCGATTTCGGATGCACCACCGCCAGCTGGCCGGGATAGGGGGTCAGCGTACGGATGCCGATATAGATTTCCTCGCCGGCCGGCGTGATGGCCAGCAGTGGCGTGCCCAGGGTGCGCGAGGCAGCAAGGATCGCGTCCTGTCCGAACAACGTCGACAGGTTCAGCCCCTGCATCACCGGGTCTTCCGGGAAGCTGGCCCGGATGAAGCCGGTCTCGTCGGCGATGATGAACACCCGTCCCCGCTCGCCCGAGCCGGCGGGCAGCACTTCCTGCAGATCGGCGGTTTGCGGGGTGCGGACGCTGCCGTCGCCTGCCGTGCCGATCCCCAGCGAAGCGCTCAGGTCCCCGGCAGCGGCGCGCAGCACCAGCGCAGTCTTGTCATTGGAAAGCTCGATCGACCGGTCCCGGCTGGCGGACAGCTGCAGGAACATGGCGGTGGCCAGCGTCACCAGGAACAACAGGATGAGGCCGGTGATCAGGTTGCGCAGGATGCGCTCGGAAATGGCGATGGACGGAACACGACGGGAGCCGACACTCACCTTGAGTGCCCGCTCCTTGAAAAACAGTTCGCCAAGTTTGGCCTTGGACACGCAAATTCCCTCTCGAGACCGCCGCTCGCCCGCAGAGCCGTCCAGGCAACATCCCTCATGCTTCGTGATGGTCTGCCGCCCCGACAGATACTCGCCAGGAGCGACCAACGCCGTTGCCCCTGAACGCGACCGAATCACTTGTTCCATTGATTCGAAGTGCGGGTGATTTGGCAAGATTCCAGGCCAAGAATTTTCCCCCGGCTGGCAGTGGCCAAGGGGTCAGGCGAGCATGCGCGACACCATTTCGGCGGTATCCCTGGACAGCCCGTCCATGGCCGCGATGCGGGCAAGCGCGATGCGCGCCTTGTCGCGCCGGCCCCGCTCCATCAGCTGGTAGCTGCGGAACGACCCGGCCATCCTGGCCGCCACCTGCGGATTGCGCTTGTCCAGTTGCATCACCACCTCTGCGACGAGGTCATAGCCTGCCCCGCTGGCGGCGTTGAAGCCGGTCTGATTCATGCCGGCGAACGCCCCGATCAGCGCGCGCACCCGGTTCGGCCGCCCAAGGCTGAAATCTTCATGGCTCATCAGCAGGCGCACATGCTCGACCGCGTCCGGGCCGCTGCGCATGGCATGCAGCGTAAACCACTTGTCGACCAGCAGGTGATCGTCCCTGTAGCGTTGATGAAACGCCGCCAGCGCATCGTCGCGTTCCCGCACCTGCATCACCGCCAGCACGCCCAGCGGCCCCATCACCCCGCTCATGTGGCGGGCCTCGCCGTACTGGCGCATGGCGAGCTGGGCCGCTTCGCGTTCGGCGCCGGCAGACCAAAGCGACAGCGCGCCATAGGCTAGTGCGCGCCGGCCCACGCTGTCCGCATCCGGCGAATACGCGCCGCCCGGCAGGTCGCGCGCCAGTGCTTCCAGCCGGTCCATCAGTGCCTTTGCGGTCCGCTCGCGCACATGGTCGCGCGCCTGCTGCACAAGGTCCGGATCGACGTTGCGCCCCAGCGCATTGGCAATGTCGGCCTCGCCCGGCAGCGCCAGCATCTGCGCCTTGAACGCCGGCTCCAGCTGGCCGTCATCGAGCGTCTTGCCAAGTGCCCCGGCAAATGCGCTGACATCTGGTGGTGCCTGCCCGTCCCCCAGCGCCTGCATGGTGGACAGGATCAGCGAGCGCGCCAGCGTCTGGCCTGCCTCCCAGCGGTTGAAGGTGTCGCTGTCATGGCCCATGAGGAAGGTGAGTTCATCGTCCTGCTGGCCGGTGACCAGGGTAATGGGCGCCGAGAAGCCCCGGTTGATCGACAGTACCGGCCGTTTCGTGATGCCGGTAAACGTCCAACCCTGGTTCTCCTCGCGCAGTTCCAGCACGCCGCCGGCGATTTCGCTGCCGCTTTCCAGCTTCAGCGGCATGTCCTGCCCGTCCGGTCCGACAAGTCCGGTTACCAGCGGCATGTGCATGGTTGGCTTGCTGGCCTGACCCGGCGTTGGCCTGAGGCTCTGGTTCACGTCCAGCCGGGCCGTCGCCGTTGCTTCGTCCCAGCTGAGTTTCGCTGTTACGGCAGGTGTGCCCGCATGGTTGTACCATTGGAAGAACTGCTTCAGGTCGCGGCCCGAGGCGTCCTCCATGCAGGTGACGAAATCCTCAACCGTTGCCGCATCCCCGTCATGCCGGTCGAAATAGATGTCGAGTGCCCGGGCGAACTTCTCCGGCCCCAGCAGCGTCTTCATCATGCGCACCACTTCCGCTCCCTTCTCGTATACGGTCGCGGTATAGAAGTTGTTGATTTCAATATAGGATTGCGGCCTCACCGGGTGCGCCAGCGGCCCCGCATCCTCCGGAAACTGGTGCGAGCGCAGGGTGCGCACGTCCTGGATGCGCTTCACCGCCCGCGAGCGCAGGTCGGAAGTGAACTCCTGGTCGCGGAACACTGTCAGGCCTTCCTTGAGGCACAGCTGGAACCAGTCCCGGCAGGTGATGCGATTGCCGGTCCAGTTGTGAAAGTACTCGTGCGCGATGATCGACTCGATGTGCACGTGGTCCTGGTCGGTGGCGGTGTCGGGCCGTGCCAGGATGTACTTGTCGTTGAAGACGTTGAGGCCCTTGTTCTCCATGGCGCCCATGTTGAAGTCCGACACGGCGACGATCATGAAGATGTCCAGGTCATATTCTCGCCCGAACGCCTCCTCGTCCCACTTCATCGAGGCCTTCAGGCTCTCCATCGCCCAGCCGCAGCGGTCCTGCTTGCCCTGTTCGACATAGATCCTGAGTTCCACCTCGCGCCCGCTCATGGTGGTGAAGCTGTCCTTCACGCAAGCAAGGTCGCCCCCCACCATGGCAAACAGGTAGGATGGCTTCGGCCACGGGTCGTGCCACACCGCATAGTGCCGCCCGCCGGCCAGTTCGCCTTCTTCGACCGGGTTGCCGTTGGCCAGCAGCACCGGCACCGCTGCCTTGTCTGCTTCAAGCCGCACGTCATAGGTCGCCATCACGTCCGGCCGGTCGATGAACCAGGTGATGCGGCGGAAGCCTTCTGCCTCGCACTGGGTGCAGTACACCCCGTTCGACCGGTAAAGCCCCGACAGGGCGGTATTGGCGTCCGGGTTGCAGACGGTTTCGATGGTCAGCTCGAACTCACCCGCCGGAACGCCATCGATATGGAGCTTCTCGCCATCTATGCGGTAGCGGTTGCCGCCAAGTTCCTCGCCGTTGATGGCGATGCGCTTCAGCTCCAGCTTCTCCCCGTCCAGCACCAGCGTTGTGGCCGGCTGCCGGTTCGCCGGATTGGGCCGCACCATCAGCCGCGACGTCACCCGCGTCGCCTTGGGTTCCAGCGCCACGTCGAGCGACACGTGGCCGATGAGATGGGTCGAGGGAGCGTAGTCCTTGAGCTGGATGGTTGGCGGCGTTTCGGTGCGCATCGTGTCTTTTCTGATCCCGTTACATTGGCCGGTCCATGCGGAATGGCGACATGTCCATGTTGGGTTTCCTGCCCGCCATCATCTCCGCCAGCAGCCGGCCGGTGGTCGGCCCCCATGACAGGCCCATGTGACCATGGCCGAATCCATACCACACATTGGCGAGCTTTGGAGACGCCGATATCACCGGCAGCGAGTTGGGCGTGCCCGGGCGCCGTCCCATCCACTTGCTCTCCGTGCCATCCATGTCGCGTAGCCCCGGGAACAGCCGCTTGCCATAGACGTGCATCTGCTCGGCGCGGCGCCAGTCCGGCTGCGCATCGTTGCCGGCAATCTCGTCGGAGCCGGCAATCTTGATGCCGTCATGGTGCGGCGTCACTGCGCCCGGCTGGGCGGCATGGGTTACCGCCCGGCCAAGCCTTATGCCGGTATTCTGCATGATCAGGTGATAGCCGCGCTCCGCTTCCAGCAGCACCTTCGAGCCCAGCATGGCCGCCAGTTCGTGCGACCAGGCGCCGGCACAGATGCAGAGGTTCTGTACCTCCTCCACACCGTGCTGCTTGAGGTAAATCCGGGTCGCCCGGTTGCCATCATGCTCGATGCGGGTCACCTCGTCCTGCACGATTTCGCCGCCGTTGCGCACCACCTGTTGCGCCAGCTTCTGCACCATGGCGAAAGGATCGCGGATGCGGTGCCAGCCATCCCAGAAAACTGCCCGGTAGATGTCGGGCGTCAGGTCCGGCTCCACCTCGCGGGCCTCATCCGCGGTCAGTTCCGCACCCTTGTAGCCGTACTCGGCCCTTACCCGGCGCCACGTTGCGCCCTCGTCGTACTGCGCCCTGGTGCCGTAGATCATCAGCCCGTCGTCCATCGCCAGCAGGTCCATGGCGGCGGCCTGCTTCAGCACGTTGCGATGATCCTCCAGCGCCCGCATGCCCAGCGCGGCGCGGGCTTCGGTGATCTTCTTCACCCGGTCAGGCATGGCATTGCGCCCCAGCGCGATCAGCCAGGGCAACGCCTTCGGCAGGTGTGACCAGCGCACCGTGATCGGTCCTTTCGGATCAAGCAGCCAGCCCGGAATCTTCATCAGGATGCCTGGGTGGACGGTCGGCATGACGCTGGCGATCACGATGCCGCCGGCATTGCCGAACGAGGCGCCCATGCCTGGCGGCACCTTGTCGATCACCCGCACCCTGTATCCGCGGTCTTGCGCGAACAGCGCCGCCGACATGCCGACAATGCCGGCCCCGATGATTGTCACCCTGTCGTTCATTTAAATCTGCTCTCGGCTTAGGTGAAACATGCTTGTGCGCAAACGGACTTCGATGGCTAAATGAGCCCCGCACCATTCACCCGGAGTTCACCCGTCCCATGCCTGTCCACAAGCGCCTGCGTCCGTTCAACACCAAGCAAACCTATCCCGAGCAGAAGCTCAACAACGATCTGTCGCAAGGCGTTGTAGCGCGCGGCACCATGGTGTTCCTGCGTGGCCAGGTTGCGCAAGACCTCGACACCCGAGAGAGCCTGCATGTCGGCGATGCCGGCAAGCAGACCGCCAAGGCCATGGAAAACATCAAGATGCTGCTGGAGGAGGCCGGTTCCGAGATGGCCCACATCTGCCGCATCGTCGTCTATCTGACCGATATCCGCTACCGCGAGGCCGTTTACCAGGAAATGGGCAAGTGGCTGGAAGGGGTGTTCCCGTGCTCCACCGGCCTCGTCGTCCCGGCCCTTGCGCGGCCCGAGTGGGTGGTGGAAATTGAAGTGACTGCCGTCATCCCCGACTAGCCCTGGAAGGCCTGGACCATGGATACGCAAACTACGCTTGACCTGCTTGCCGGCCGCGCCTCCAGCCCGCTTGAGCAGGCCATGAGTTCGCCGCCGTCGCTGTACACCGACCCGGCAATCCTCGACATGGAGATCAGGTCGATCTTCGAGAAGGAGTGGCATTGCCCCGGACTTGCTGCTGATATCCCCGAGCCCGGCGACTACGTCACCTTCTCCATCGGCGACCAGCAGGTCTTCTCGATGCGCCAGAAGGACGGCTCGATCCGCTCGTTCTCCAATGTCTGCCGCCACCGCATGATGCAGCTGCTGGAGGGCAGGGGAAACACCAAGGTCGTCGTCTGTCCCTACCACGCCTGGACCTACTCGCAGGACGGGTCGCTTCGCGGCGCGCCCTATATGGACCGCTCGGAGAGTTTCGACCGCAAGAAATTCTGCCTGCCCGAAATCCGCACCGAGATCTGGAACGGCTGGATCTACATCACCCTCAACCAGGACGCCCCGCCGGTGGCCGGGCTGCTGGCACCGATGAACGATCTCGTCGCGCAGTTCCGCATGGACCGCTACGTGCCGTGCGAAACCCAGGACCACGTCTGGAAGACCAACTGGAAGCTGCTGACCGAAAACTTCATGGAAGGCTATCACCTGCCCGTCGCCCACCGCGCCACCGTGGGACAGTGGATCGGGCTGGACGACACCATCTTCCCGCCCGACGTGAACCCGCACTTCACCTGGCAGACCTTCACCAAGGACGAGACCGCCACCTATGGCCGCGCGGCGGAGGCCTGCGACTATCTCGACGGCAAGTGGCGCTATACCACCATCATGCCCACCGTCTTCCCGGCCCACATGTACGTGCTGGCGCCTGATCACGTCTGGTACCTGAGCCTGCGTCCCAACGGCGTCGGCGAGGTGCACGTGCGCTTTGGCGTGGCGCTGGCGCCGGAGCGGCTCGATGCCTTCCCCAACAAGCAGGCGGCATTGAAGGACCTCATCACCTTCTTCGACCACGTCAACGAGGAAGACCGCTTCGTGGTCGAGGGCATCTTCACCGGCGCCCACGGCGCGCTGGCGCAGGCCGGCCCGCTGAGCTGGCTGGAGCGCGAGATCCACGACTTCCAGAAATACCTCGCCAGCCGGCTGTGCGCGCCGCACGAGGCAACCGCAAGGGCCGCCGCCGAATGACCTTCTCCATCGCAGGCCACTGCACCCGCACCGGCATGTTCGGCGTCGCCATCACCACCTCGTCGATCTGCGTCGGCGCGCGCTGCCCGCACGCCCGCGCCGGCGTTGGCGCTGTCGCCACCCAGAACGTCACTGACCCGACGCTGGGGCCAAAGGTGCTGGACGCCATTGCCGCCGGCATGAGCGCGGACAAGGCGGTGGCGGCGGTCTCCGGCGCGGCCCCCTTCGCCGAGTACCGGCAATTGCTGGCGGTGGACGCAAACGGCGTCACCGGCCACTTCACCGGGGCAAAAATCCTCGGCACCAACAGGGTTTCGCCCGGCGATCACTGCATCGCCGCCGGCAACCTGTTGTCCTCCACCGCCGTGCCGGAAGCCATGGCCGGTACCTTCGCCCGGCAGGCGGACCAGCATCTGGCCGAACGCCTGCTGCGCGCGCTCGAGGCCGGCGTGGCGGCCGGTGGCGAGGAAGGCCCGGTGCACTCGGCCGCCCTCATCGTGGTGCACGAACAGCCGTTCCCGCTGGTGGACCTGCGCTGTGACTGGGACGACGAAGACCCCATCGCCAAACTGCGCGCCCTGTGGACGGCCTATCAGGGCGAGATGCACGCCTACCTCGACCGGGCACTGAACCCCACCGCCGCCCCGTCCTACGGCGTGCCGGGGGACGAGTAGCGGGGTAGCGCCTGCCCGCCGTCGTACTCTGCTCCAGGGGAGAGAGTTAGTAGGAATATAATCTAAATTGTGAGAAAACTCAAGGGGTGGCCGGCTGTCCAACGAAGGCTGGCAGGAACCATTTGCCGCGACCGCGAACCTGCGGCCGCTTTCGGGTGTCAAGCAGACATTGCACACGATGATAAGAACCGGCCGCGAATGTCCCCGAGCAAACATATTGCTGCAAGACAGCTATCGACATACTGGAGCTCTGACAGGCAGATATTTTGCGCGTGCAGCAAGTTCGATCTGGTTCACTCAAGCCCCAGGCGAAGCCCGCGTTGTCAGCCCAATGTCCCGAAAACCAATATTGCCACGAGGACGAGATAACCCGCAATTAGAGTTCGGAGGACCAAGCCGGATCCCGGGATGCGCCATGCTGCAATGGCGAGCAAGAGGCATGCAACGACCGCCGACAGCCAATCCAACATGTAAATGGGCCGGTCCCAGACCCCAGGCGTAGGGATTCCTTGCTCATAGTCCGACAGCCAGATTGAAGATCCAAGCCAGATGACGGAGCTGATCAACGCGCCAACGAAGGGCATCCTGAAACCAGCGTTGGCATCAACCTTCCAACGTCTGGCCAGTCGCCATGCAATTGCGACAACAAGCAGAATCACGATGCTCTGCAAAACCAGAAGCATTGATCTGCCTGTGGCTTCGAAAATGAAATGGGAAATCGGAACGATGGGTCCGAAGGTAAGTGGCAGTGCGGCGAGGCATGCGAGCGCGACAGCGATCCGCCGCCTCGACTGCATCGTTTCCGCGCCGAGCGCGACATGGAGCGCCAAAAGGTGAACAGTCAGTAGAAACATCGCAGCAGTCATCAAGCGATAATATCATGCCGTGAGCTTCGTCATGAATATGAAAGTCTGACAGGGCGGTAATCCAGGCTCTGATTTTGACGGCCGTTCAACCTGCACAGCCGACGCTTGAGGGGGCGGAATATTGAACCGGCAGAAAGTGGCACTAAGCGGACGATCCTGCTCTGTGCCAAAGATGTCGGTTGTTGGGCCTGGAGCGGCCATTTGTTCCAAAGGACGTGTCCAACGGCAACACTGGGCCAAAAGCGCCTAGATGCGCCTAGCCCCGCATTTCTGGTTCGCCCAGACCTTGCGCATTGAGCCTTGCGGCCCCTCAGAGCGCTACGCGCTCAACCCCTCCACCAGCTTCCCCAGCATCTTGTCGCACGCCGCCATTTCGCTCTCGGCGATGTACTCGTCCGGCTTGTGGGCCACGGCGATGGAGCCCGGTCCGCACACCACCGTGGGAATGCCCAGCCGGTTCTGGAACAGCCCGCCCTCTGTGCCGAAGGCGATCTTGCCGGTGGAGTTGCCCCCGGTCAGCGACTTCACGTAGTTGACCACGTCCGAGTCCGGCGGGGTGTCCAGCGCCGGGTAGTGCGTGCCCGGCTGGAAGCTGATGTCCGCGCCCGCAAACACCTTGCGCGCCTCGGCCACCAGTGCTGCGGCCCTGGCGTGGATGCGCGCCACCAGCGCCGCCGGGTCGTCGGCCGGCAGGTGGCGGATCTCGTATTCGAAGGTCGCCAGGTTCGGCACGATGTTGAGCGTCTCGCCGCCGTGCAGGTTGCCCGCGTGCAGCGTGGTGTAGGCCACGTCATAGTCGCCGTCGCGCAGGCCCGTCGCGGCCACCTCGGCCTGAATGGCGCGGATCTCGTTGATCAGGTCGATGGCCAGGTGCACCGCGTTGATGGCGGTGGGCGCCAGCGACGAGTGCGCCTCAAGGCCAACGCACCGCACCTTCTCGCCCGCCTTGCCCTTGTGCGCGGTCACCACCTGCATCAGCGTCGGCTCTCCGATGATGCAGCAGCGCGGTTTCGGCGTGACCGGCTCCAGCAGGTCGATCAGCCGCCGCACGCCAACGCAGCCGATCTCCTCGTCATAGGAAAAGGCAAAGTGAATAGGCGCGGAAAGCTTGTCGCGGCGGCGCGACATTTCAGGCGCCATGGCGAGGCAGCAGGCAATGAAGCCCTTCATGTCCGCCGTGCCGCGGCCATACAGCCGGCCCGCCTCGCGGCGCATCACGAACGGGTCCGACGACCAGGCCTGTCCCTCCGTGGGCACCACATCGGTATGGCCGGACAGCACCACGCCGGGCACGTCTTCCGGCCCGATGGAGGCATAGAGATTGGCCTTGCGGCCGTCCTCGGATGGCGCGCGCAGCAGCCGGAAGCCCAGCGGTTCCAGCAGCCCGCACACATGGTCGATCAGCGCGAGATTGCTCTCGCGGCTGACCGTGTTGAAGGAGATGAGCTTGTCGAGGTGGGCGATGCTGTCGGTCATGAGACCTGAAGAGCTATCACGCCGCGCGGGCCGCCGCCACTGCCGCGTTGCGCAGCGGCACCCGCACGCCGGCCTGCACCGTCTCCGGCTTGTAGGGCGGCCGCGCAAACACCTCGCGCACCATCGGCTCGAAGAATTCGAGCGGCAGCGTGTCGTAGTCCGGGTCAAAGCTGGCCTGGTCCCAGAACTCGCAGAAGTCGACGCAGGACGGGTAATAGGGGCTGCCGGCAAACTTCTCGCGCTCGTGCTGGTTCCAGCCATAATGGTGGGCGTAATAGACCATCTGGAACGCCGCGTGGTGCTGCACCGACCACACCACCTCCTCGCGCATGTAGGGGCGGATGATGGCGGCAGCGAACTCGTCATGGTTCTGCGGAGCGAGGCCGTCGCCGATATTGTGCAACAGCGCCCCCACCACCCAGTCGATGTCGGCCCCGTCGCGCCAGGCGCGGGTGGCGGACTGCAGGCCGTGCTGCAGCCGGTTGATCTTGTAGCCCTCCAGCGTCTCATCCGCCTGGTCGCGCATGGCCTTCAGGATGCGGTCCGGCGTCATCTTCAGGAATGGTTCCTCGAGCTCGCGCAGCATCAGGTATTCATCGCGGGTGCCGTCCTTCATCTGGGTGAAGGACACGGTTTTCGAGTGTTCGTTCATGGGTGGCGGGCTTCCTGCAGCGGGCGTTTGACGCTGCCAGAGTGATCCGCCGCGGCGCGGTTGTAAAGTGCCTGGGCCGGGCAGGTGGACGCTGCCGGTTGACTTGAGCCCATCACGGCGCGATGAAGGAGCGGGCGGCCTTCGGAGACTCGAGACGTTTGACCACACCGCAGAACTTCGCCGAATGGGCAGCGCGCGCCGCCGCGCCCCGGCCGCTGGCGCTGGACTGGCCAAAGTCGCCGTTTGCCGCCTGCGTGGTGACAGTGGCGACCGGCTACCCGCCAGGGGTGCTGAAACCGCTGGTCCTGTCGCTGCGGGCGCACTGTGACGCACCGCTCGTCATCGCCACGGACCGGGGCGACGAGCTTGCACGCGCCTTTCCCGATGCCGGGCTGGTGATCTTCCCCGTCGCGCCGGCGCAAGGCTACCGGCCCTATCCGGCGCTGGCGCGCATCGAGTTCTACCTGCAGATCCTCGCCTCGTTGCCCGAAGGCGTTGAGCGGCTGCTGCTGGTGGACAGCCGTGACGTGCTGTTCCAGGTCGATCCCTTCGCCGGGCTGAAGCATGCAAGCCTGGAGTTCTTCGACGAGAACGACGACACGGCGAGCTGGACGCTGGCCACCACCAACGGCCGCTGGGCGCGCCTGATGCTGCCGCGTCCGCTCAGCCGCGCGCTGGAGGGCAAGCCCATCGTCAATGGCGGCGTCATCGCCGGTACGCCGCAAGGCATCGCCGCCATGTGCGGCGCCAAGCTGGACATCGGCCTCGCCACCCACGAATGGACCAAGCACACCACCGGGCTGGACAACATCTCCACCAACGTGGTGGCGCATGGGCGCGTGGCGCCAGGCGCGGAGGTGACGCGCAACCACACCCACGTCGCCAACGTCTACCGCGACACGGCCATGACGGTGACGGTCGATGGCCGCATCGCCAGCCCCGGCGGCCGCATCTGCCCCATCGTGCACATGTACGACCGCCGCCCGGACCTGCTGGCCCACGTCAACGCCACTTTCGGCGTGGACGGCGGCGGCCTGGTACTGGGCCACGACCGCTCGCTGAAGCGCGCGCAACCCTTCGCCAACACCCGCCACTGGATGAAGCTGGCCCGCATCAGGATGATGGGAAGGTAGGGAGCTTTCGGGCTTTCAGGGGCGCCAACTCAGCCTGTCACTTCACGGCTGTTCTGGCCTGCTTGCAATCCTGTGGCGAGCAAGACGAGTCAGAATGCGGCCTTCCATTGCTCGGTGTCCACGAACCAGCGTTCTTCAATGACCAGTCCGTCATCGTTGAACTTGAACAGCACGGCACATTGGGAGCCGCCGGGAATCTTGTCTGCCGTGAATTCGATGACGTTGACGATTTCGCCTTCACCGGGGCAATAGCGCAGATCCTTGATGTCAAAGCCGGGCGGCAGGGCTGCCCCGATATTGTCAAGGGCTGACCTGAAAGCCGCGCGACCCTTCAGAACGTCGTCCTGTCCCGGCAGAACGAATATCATGTCATCGGCGTAGTAGCTGGCGAGCTTGTCCATTTCGCCTGCAGCAAGTGCTGCCCATCCGGCTTTCAGGTCCTCAATGTTTCTTGTCGTAGCCATGGCTTGAACTCCTTTCGGTTTGGGTGGTCGGCTTTCGAAGGTTGCTTGTGTGTGTTGCTCAAGTGGTTGCGCTGATGCGGGAAAGGTGGCGGAAGCCCAGCAGCAGGGCCGCGCTTGCGCCGAGCATGGCGGTGCCGAGGTCGAAAGCGATTGATATGTGGCCAGTCGCTTCGGCCATCCTGCCGGCAACGAGCGGTCCCAGAACGACGACCAGATAATAGATCGAGTAGAATATGCCCATGCCGGTGGCACGGTTGGCCGGAGCCAGTATCCGCGACGGCAGGCTCATGATCGGACCGGCAGAAATGCCCGCAACGGCGCCCAGAAGTACAAAACTCAGGAAGACCAGTTCAGTGCGCGCAGCAGCGAAGAGCGCAATGCCGAACAGCAGCAGTCCGGTAGCCAGAACGGCGTCGTTGCGGCCTACGCGGTCCGCAAGAATGCCGCCCAGGGGTACTGAGACAGCAACCAGCCAAAGCACGATACTGGTGACTGAACTGGCTGCCGTGGCTGTCCATCCCTTTTCTGCCAGCATGGCCGGGGCAAATCCGAAGATCATGCCCAGTGCTGCGTTGTAAAGGCCCCAGATCAGACCGGCGCAGACAATGCCCGCAAGCGGTGCGCCGCCAAGACGGGATGCCTGGCTCGCCGCCGGTCCGGCGTCGGCTTTTGGGGCGGGCTGATAGGCGAAGGCCAGCGCGGCGAAGCCTGCCGCCACCAGGCATACGACGCCAAGCAATGCGATCGTCAGACTTGCTGCTGCCGCCAGCGCGGGCAACAGCAACAACGCCAACGCAATGCCGAACGGCCACGAGTTCACGAAGATGCCCATGGCCGTCGCAATCTCGCGGCCGGCGAACCAGTCCGTCAGCATCTTCGTCATGAGCACGTTCAGCAAGACGCCACCGACCCCGGCCAGCAGGCGGCCTGCGATCTGAATTTCCCAGCTTGCGGAAGCCAGCACCATGAGGCCTCCGGCCATCATCATGAGCAGGCCCCAGAGGACCACGCGTTTCTCTCCGAACCGCTTGCCCAGTTCGCCTCCCGGATAGGCGATGACCACGCCCGGCGCGAAGTAGAGCCCTATCAGCAGGCCGATATCGGCGATGCCAAAGCCGTACTCCTTCATGATGAAGGGAGACAGCGCGGCCACTGCCTGGAACTGGAAGGCCATCGTCATTCGAACGCCGAACAACAAGGCCAGGACCTGCCAGCGATTGCTCATGTTCCATTTGCCCCGTGATGCAGCCTGTCGGCACAACTGCCGTGGCCAGTATCAACAAGGCTAGCCGGGCAGTGCAGGGGACACTATCGAATGGCTGCAGTATTCACGGCTTGCATCTGCAGTAATTTCTATACAGCATTTGCCCCATGGCAGGGCGTGGCAGCCGGCGCTGACTGGCGCATGGCTGTCGCGAAAGGGAAGGAGCGAGTTTTGCTGGACGGTACCTTGAGTCCACGGGAACTCGAGATTGCAAAGGCTTACGCGACTGGTCAGACCTATCACCAGATCGCAAGACACCTGCATATCGCGCCGTCCACCGTGCGGACCCACCTTGCCGCCATCTACAGAAAGCTCGGCGTATCATCGAAGATCGAATTGCATGACATTCTCAGCGGAGCAACCGGGGTCCGCATACTCGACGCCGAGGAAAGGGATGCGCTCGTCTCTGAACTGGCGCTTAGCCTCGAAGAAGCGATAAGCCGGGAACGGGCGCTCGGCCAGGTTTTGAGAATCATCAGCCGGTCTCAAGGCCACCTTGCAGAGGTGATCTCCTCGGTCCTCGATTACGCGCTCGAACTGTGCGACGCGGAGTTCGGAATCCTTTTCGAATATTCCGACCGGGCAGGGTACAAGGCGGCCTATACAAGGGGTATCCCGTCGGCCTTTGAAGACTGGCTGGCTGATCAGGGATCATTTCACGTCAGCCCGCAAACCGGCCTGGGCAGGCTCCGGTCCACCATGGACGTGATCAACATTGCCGACGTCAGATCGGAGGCCGTCTACAGGACAGGCGATCCGCTGCGCTATGCCACGGCTGATCTGGGTGGAGCCCGTTCGTTTACCGCCATTCCCATGCAGGCTGGGGACCGGTTGATCGGAGCATTTACAATCTACCGGCAGACCGTGCGGCCGTTTGACAGCAAGACGCTTGAGGTTGCGCGCATGTTCGCCGACCAGAGCGTCATCGCCATAGAGAATGCACGCCTCATCGGTCAGTCGCGGAAGGCTGGTTGACGCCTGGCACGCCAGGCCGTTCGGCAAGACTGCATCCCGGCCTTGCCGTGTCTTCATTGTCACTCACCTCTTGGAGATTGAACGGCGGTGCGCGCCGTTCGCCCGGTGCTGGCCGGACCCGCTAGCTACCGCGCGCAACCCTCCGCCAACACCTGCCACTGGCTGAAGCTGGCCTGCATCAGGGTGATGGGCCGGCAGCAGGACACTTGCGACATTCGCAGAAAACTCTTTGACCGCGCTTCCTGCAGGGCATTTGGGCGTGGCCTTTGATGACCAACAAGAGCAAATCCATTGCCAGTATCGCCATATGGTTGGCAGCCATGTCACTGCCTCTCCGTGCACTCCTATGTACGGATCGGTTCAAGAAGGCCAAAGATTTGGATTGGAGTCGCGAGTCCGCGCACGTGATGTAGTCCACGCGCGGCAAAAAGGTCCGGGGCGTGCTCAGCCACCGAGTCAGTGGCCAACACCTGGTCACCGGTAGACTTGGTAAGACCTTCAACCCGGCTGGCGACATTGACAGCGCCGCCGAGCACGGTGAAATCTAGTCTCCCCTCGCTGCCTATGTTACCGTAGCTCACTTTCCCTGCATTGATCCCGATACCAATTTCTAGCCGCGATTTGCTCGCCGCGACCCGGCTTTCATTCAGCGTGGCAAGGCCATTCAGCACGCCTTGTGCAGCTATCGTGGCAGCCCGGCAGCAATTGGCGCGGTCTGCCGGCGTCGGGATCGGGAAGACCGAAAGGACTCCGTCGCCCATGAACTTGAGCACGTCGCCGCCATTGCTTTCAACCGATCGCACGACCACTTCGAAATAATCGCCCAGTGCATCGAACAACTCTTCCTCAGTCCCCGCTTCGGAAAAAGCTGTGAAGCCGCGCAAGTCGGAAAACATTACGACAGCTTCAAGCGTGGTTCGCTCTCCGCGTTGGATTGAGCCGTTCCAGACCGCCTCTGACGGGCCATCGCCAAGATAGGTACGCAACAGACTCCGGGTGGACTTGCGCATCGTGATGGGTTCCATCGCCGAAGACAATCCGGGCTTGGCAGCTTCGATCATCGCCAGATGCTTGTCAGCAAAACCCTCCGGGGCCCGCGTTGCAAACGTGCAGCCGTGCTGCGAACCGTCGCCGTAGTCGAGCAAGGTTGCATAATAGTCTGTGCCGCCCGCTTCGGCGAATTCGAGAAACGAAATGTGGTCCTTGCCGGAATCGAGTCCACGCAGAACTCTTGTGCAGTGCGCGCTGGTTTTTCAGGATGTATTCAAAGGCGCTGCCGATGTAGCCGTCGGTCAGCATCCGGGCGTGAGTGACATCGTAGCTTTCGGTGCCATCGGGCGTCCAGACCACGCCCCAGGCGATCAGCAACGGATTGGCGAAGCGCTGACCAATGTTGACCCGCCATAGCGGCACGCCGGCTTCAGTCAGCGTCGAACAGAATTGCGACACCACCTCGATTGGATCGCCTGAACGGCGACCTTCTGTCATCATCCATTGATTGAGCTTGGCAATGGCATCCATCCGATCAGAGTAGCGACAAGTGCAGGCCGCGCAAAGTCACGATCTGATGGCGCATGAAACAGTCGGAGTTGGAAAGAAGTGGCCCCGGCGCTACCGTTGGCGGCATGGAACTATGATGTCTTTGTCGGGTCTTGGCTGTGTGAAAACGCCTCCGGCGCGGGCGTTGGAGCTGGGACTGTCGGTTTGGGGGGGCTTGGAGACTGCTTTTCTCGGGAAACGGTTGAGAGTGACGTCCTGACATCCCGATCAAGGCACACGCGGTGGCTGAAGCGGCTTGAAGGCCGGGATTGGGGCGTTGAGGCGCCTGTCACGCCCTGATGGCCGCCATCAGCGGCTTGATGCCGATGATGTTGATGACCCGCGTCAGATTGTAGGCCAGCACGCTCAAGGCCATCTCGGTGCGGACATTCTTGAGGCGCTTCATCAGGAAGTGGGTTGCACCCATCCACATCTTGATGGTCCCGAACGGGTGTTCGACCGTCTCGCGGCGCTGGCGCATGGCTTGCGGGTTCTCATCGAGGCGCCGCTGCACCGCTTCCAGGACCTCTTCGTGCTCCCACCGGGTGACCACCCGGTGTGTGCTTTGAGTGCAGCGGGTCTTCAGCGCGCAGGTCCGGCACTGCTTCGTCTCATATCGCCTGAGATTGAGACCATCGCTTTGCCGCTTGTGAGAGACGAACGGCAGCGTCTGGCCAGCAGGACAGACATACACGTCGTGTTCAGCCACGTAGCGGAAGTCCTGTTTGCCGAACTGCCCCTTGGCCATCAGTCCGGACGTCACCGGCTTGGGCAGCGTGACGGTCACATCGATCTGGCTGCATTCGAAGAATCTGCTCGGAGTTGAAGTATCCCCGGTCGGCGACAACATCCAGTTCCTCAACGCCCAATGCCTGCTTGGCTTTTTGCGCCATTGCCACCAGCTGTGCACGGTCGCTGCCGGTCTGCACCACATCATGAGCAACAATCAGATGATGGTCAGTCTCCACTGCGGCTTGAACATTATAGCCGACCACCCCTGAGCCTCGGCCACTGGTCGCCATCGAGCGGGCATCAGGATCGGTCAGCGAGATCTGCCCGTCCCCTGCCTCTTGCATCTGTTGTTCGAGCGCCCTGAGACGGGCCATCTCCTCGCGCAGCCTGGAGATCTTCTCATGCAGGCGGTCGACACGCGAACTGATCGCAGCGGTTGGGTCCTGGCGGTCGGCGGTGTCGAGTTGATGCAGATAGCGTGCGACGCTGTCCTCGATCTGTTGCATGCGTCGCGCCATCTTGGCCGTGGTGAAGTTCCGGTCCCGGTTGTTGACCGCCTTGAACTTCGACCCGTCCCCGCTCGATTGTTTTGGGATGCAAGGCCAGGGCCCAACCCTTAAGATAAGGCTGCATGAACAAGGCCTTCGAGAACTGCGCAAGAACTTTCGCCCAGGCGGCCGCTACGGGTCAGTGGGAGGTTGCCGAAGCCGCTGCACGCAAGCTTGCCGGGCTCCAGCCTGACAATGCCTCGCTGCACTACAATCTGGGGCTGGTGCTGAGACGCCGTGGCCGGGAGATGGAGGCAACGGCGGCGCTGAATGAGGCGCTTCGACTTGACCCCGGCCACCACAATGCACGTTTTGAGCTGGGTTGCGCGCTGATTGAGACGGGCGATCTTGCAGGTGCCGCTACCTGCCTTGACGATTATCTGAAGGCCAGCCCGAAAGACCTCGACGCGCGGTTGAATGCCGCTCGCATTGCCTTGAGGCTGGGCGACCTCGACAGTGCCGGGGAGCATCTCGGCCACTTGCCGCTAGAGAACGGCGATGTCCACCTGCTGAGGGCTGAACTGGCGCGGGAACGGGCCGACATAAACGCCATGCGGCATCACCTGGCGGAGGCGGTGAGGCTTGAACCGGCGCAGAAGCCGGCTGCACTCAAGCTCGCGAACCAGGGGCCCGCAGGCCGCCTGCCGCTGGACAGCAGGAAACTCTTTGCATCGAGTTAGGTCCTGCTGGCGCGGCGTACCTTGCGGTAATGGCCGGGGTCGGTCTGCAGCAGATCCTGTTCCTGCCTGTGAAGCTCGATGTCAGCGTCCGACATGGGCGTCCATTCGAGCTGCATCTGTTCGCGCCGGAACGGAATGCCTTGCGCCACTGGCGTACCGCGCGCCAGCACGCCTTCGAACTCCGCGTCAATCCAGTGCGCTGGAAAGTGCACGAAGCCGGATGAGTAAGCGTCCGTATCGACGACGCCTGCAAAGCTGCGAAACGGCAGGTCGGGCCGGTTGAGCGGATGGGTGAACAGCATCGAAACGCCCGGCTCGGTCTCGATGGTCCAGAAGTTGTTAAACTTCACCACGAAGTCCGTGTCCGCCTTGCCGGGCATGCCGGTTGCCTGTTCCGGAACGTGCACCCCTATGGGCGAGCGCGTCTGGCGTGAGTGGGCAGATCGTGGCAGGTCCCGACTGCCAGAAGAACTCGCCACCACGCACTTCAACGTCGCACGGCAGCAGGAACAGCACACCGGTCTGCATCGCGTCGAGCATCGGTGCGCAATGCTTCAGCGTGCGCACTTCAAGGCCGTCCAGCACATCGCTTGCGGCTTTCGACGGCATTTGCTTCAGCCAGTCGGGCAGAGACTGCGCAGCCGGCAGTGGCCGCAGCAGAAACGGCTCGTATTCCGGCAGGCATCTGAAGATGAGGTTCATTGGACCGTGTCAGGGCTGCTTGCTGCGCTGCTTCGCCAACACGTAAGCGACCGCAAAACCCACGGTCAAGATGATGAACATGACCCCGATGGCATTGATCATGGGCGACAGGCCAAAGCGCATCCGGGCACCGATCTCGGTGACGAGTGTCCACGACCCGCCGATGGAGAAGAAGGTGGTGTTGTAGTTCTCGATCGATTGCAGGAATGCGATGACCGCTGCCGTCGCCATGGTGGGATACAGGAACGGCAACGTGATGCGGCAAAAAACGAAGAAACTCGACGCGCCGAGGTCAAGCGCGGCCTCCTCCTGTGTACGATCCTGGCGCTGCAGCCGCGCCATGAACAGCAACATGCAGTACGATGCGATGAAGGAACTCTGCGCAATTGTTGCGGTCAACAGGCCTGCGTCCACGCCGAACACGTCACGCCAGAAGATCATCGTGGTGACGCCAAGGATAATGCCTGGTGTCAGCACCGGTGAGACCAGCAGCGTGTAGAGCAGCGTGTTGGCGCGGCTCTCAAGCCGGGTCAGCAACAAGGCGCCGGCCAGCCCCAGAGGGATGGAGATCACGATGACGCCAGCGGCTATCATCAGCGAGTGCCACAGGCCCTCCATCATCCTCCTGTCCTCGATGATGGCCGGAAACCACTGGAGCGTCGTGCCCTGCCAGTCGGTGATCGACGGCGTGGGATTGGCGTTGAACGCCGCAAAGACCATGATGATCAATGGCAGGAACATGTAGGCGAAGAAGAGCACGAGGTAGCCGTTGAGGATAACCGGCGCCAAGTCTCTTCTCGCACTTGCGGCGGCTCGCTGGCTCGTCCTGTCCAGTGCCAGCGTGCTCATCTTGCAATCTCCCGGATGCCAACCTTGAACACGCTCATCATGACCAGGATGAAGACGATGCAAGCCGCAAGCAGCAACACCGAATAGGCGGCGCCGATGTTCCAGTTGGAGGCCTCGAAGAAAGCGCGATAAATGACCTGGCTGAACCAGTCCGGATGCAGGCCGCGACCGACGATTTCCGGAACGGCGATGGAGCCGGCGGACAGCATGAAGGTCATGATGGCGCCCACTGCGATGCCTGGCTTGGCATGGGGTAGGACTACCCTGGTGTGCACCTTCCAGACCGATGCGCCAAGGTCGCGCGCAGCCTCGATCTGGTTTCGGTCGAGCGTTTCGATGGTGTTGTAGATGGGGAACACCATGAACAGGATGTAGGCATAGACCATGACCGCGAAGACCGCCCCGTTGGAGGCAACGAACCGGAAGCCTTCACCGGCCGCGAGGTCGATAACGCCGAGCCAGCCGAGCGCGGCATTGAGCAGTCCCTGCTTCTCGAGAATCATGACCCAGGCAAAGATGCGCAGCAGCTCATTGATGGCGTATGGGATGACGAGCAGCAGCATAAGGACCATTGCCTGGTTGCTGCTGGAACTTTGCGCCGCCGCATAGGCAACCGGATAGCACACCGCAAAGCACAGCAACGTCACGCACACTGCATAAAGCAGTGTCATGCCGAAGATGGTCGCGTGGATATGGCTGATGCCGGTGAAGTTCTTCAGCGACAGGCCGGTGTTTTCCTCCGCCTGCCGCTTGGCCTCGCGCTCACGGGCCTCAAGGTCGGCAACTTGCAACTCGACCTGCAGCTTGCGGGCTTCAAGTTCCACGATTCGCGCGCCTGGATCAGCGGCATCGGCGCCTGCCTGGGTGCCGGGTGACGGCAGGCCGATCGTGGGGGATGGCAGCCCGGGTGAAGGCATCAATGACGGTGACGGCAGCGAAGTAGAGGGCGAGGACGGGCCGGCTGTGCCCGGCTGCGCGGCGTTCTGCTGGCTCTTCAGGCGGTCGAGATCCAGATTGATGGTGCCAAGTTCGGCATAGGCCCTGTCCAGATCGGCGAACAGCTGTGCTGCCTCGCCGCCACGATCCTGATAGGTGAATGCACGTTTCACCATGGTCAGTTGCGGCAGCACGATCAGCGCGCCGATCCAGAACGCCACCAGCGCAATCAACACACCGGTAAGCGGACGGCCAAAGCTTGCAATCAGCCTATTCACGGGCCAGCTCTCCGGATCGCATGACCATTGCGTCCTCGCCGGAAAAGCCCAGCCGGTAGCTGCCGGTCAGATCGGCAGGAAGTTCTGCGTCGTTGGTCAGGTGGACACTGATTGGCAAACCTGCTGCCCGGGCATGAAGGTTGACAAAGGGCCCTTCCAGGTCACGCCGTTCGATCTGCACGTCGATCTGGTTGGCCGGGCCCTTGCCGCGCCGGGACTTCAGCAACTGGACCCGCTCCGGCCGGATCAGCAGGATTGCGTCATCGCCGCGCGCAAGGCCGTGACGGTTGAGGCCGACAAGCTTGCCGGCGGGCGTATCAACTGCCGCCATTCCGCGTTCCACCTCGACCACCGTGCCGCGCAGGATGTTCTGTTCGCCCACGAAGGTGGCCACGAATGGCGAGGACGGGCTGGAATAGATCTCGTCGGTGGTGCCGACCTGCTCGATAATGCCCTGATTCATCACCGCAACGCGATCCGACATGGTGAGCGCCTCGCCCTGGTCATGGGTGATGTAGACAAAGGTGACGCCGGTCTGGCGCTGTATCTGCTTGAGTTCGGCGCGCATGTGCTGACGCAGCTTCAGGTCAAGCGCCGAGAGCGGTTCGTCGAGCAGTAGTACGGCCGGCTCAACCGCGAGCGCTCGTGCAATGGCAACGCGCTGCCTCTGACCGCCCGACAGTTGCCCTGGCGTCTTGAGTGCCTGCTCTTCGAGTGCCACCATTCGCAGCAGCTCCATGGCGCGTTCGCGGCGGGCTGCCCTGGCAATCCCTCTGGCCTCCAGCCCGAAGGCAACGTTCTCCCACACGCTCATCAACGGAAACAGCGCGAGGTTCTGGAAGATCAGGGCAGTGGGGCGCTCATTCGGCCGGATGCCCAACATGGATTTCCCGCCGATCAGCACGTCGCCGGTGGACGGGGCGAGAAAGCCCGAGATCATCCGCAGGATGGTTGTCTTGCCACAACCCGACGGGCCGAGGATCGAGAAGAACTCGCCTGCCCGTATCAGCAGATCGGTCGGTTGAACGGCGACGAAATCGTTGAACCGCATCGAGCAACCCAAAAGCTCGATGTCCTGTCCATGCATCAGGGTCGTCATGCCATTGTTCCCTGTCTGAAAGGCATTTGCCGGCCGCAACCTTGATTGTGCCGCGGCCGGCCGGGTGTCTTCAATCCGTCAACGCGATCAGGCGTTGGTGATCATGTCGACATATTGCTGGCGCATCGGGGCGAACCACGGTGTGTCAGCCTGCCACCACCACAGGTTGGCCAGGTTCTCCGCGTTGTAGACCTCGTTGAACTGCCGCTTGTAGTCGTCGCCGGCATGGTCGGCAGCGCCCTTGACCGCCGAGTTGTAACCGGTGTTGGCGGACATCATGCCGGCCATCACCGGATCAAGCATGGCATTGATGAAGGCATAGCCCTGCTCGACGTTCTCGGCCCCTGAAGGCATGCCGACCGAGTCCATCCAGGTGATGCCGCCTTCCTTCGGCATGGCGTACTTCCAGGCCGCGTCTTCGCGGTTGAGCAGCAAGCCGGTGGTGTCCCAGGTCTGACCGATCTTGGCGCCAGCCTGCTTGAAGGCGTTGGTTGCCTCGGTGGCATTGTTCCAGAAGGCTGCAACGTTCTTCTTGCGGTCGATGACGAACTGCGCGCAGGCTTCCCATACACGCTTGGCGTCTTCTTCCGACTTGTAGACGTCCATCATGCGGTTCGACTTCAATTCGCCGATGGCGTCGAGGTAGAGACCAACGCCCATGATGACCGACTTCTGGCGGAAGGCAGCCTTGCCCTCGGCTTCCGGCATCCACAGCGAGCCGAACGACACTTCACTCAGCGGCATGTCCTTCGAGTTGTAGGTAATCGCCTCGGTGCCCCAGTTGAACGGCAGCAGCATGCGCTTGCCGCGGTAGGTGGCGCCCAGCTGGACCGAGTTGCGGTACATGGAGTTGATCAGGTTCGAGATGTTGGCCTTGCTCTCGTCGATCGGCTGCAACAGGTCGTCCGGGTAATAGTTGTTGCCGTTGGTCACCGACGGGAAAATGACGTCGAAGCCCTTGCCACCGGCTGCCTTGAGCTTCTGCTCTGCTTCGTCGTTCGAGCCGTAGGTGGACAGGTTTACCTTGATGCCGGTGTCCTTCTCGAACTTCTCGATCATGTTCTGCTGAACGTAATCGCCCCACGCGAACACGTTGACCTGGCCAGACGATGCCAGTGCATCAGGTGCGCGCAATATGGCCGGCGCGGCAAGCGCCACTGCGCCTGCAGCGGTTGTTTTCAGGATTTGACGGCGGGAAACGCTCATTGGTTCTCTCCACGATTTCTCTGCACGGGGATGTGCACGGAAAAGGGCGATATCCTGCGTTTTGCGCAGTCAGGTTACGGATCGGTGACAATTGCATGAAGCGCCGCTGCCGGGCGGCCCGGCACGCCTTCAGATGCAGCCTGTCACATGCTGGCTATCGGCCGCACTTGGTTATCCACAGCCCCTTCGCACAACCGTCATGGAAGCATTCAGCAACTGTCACAAACGCTCAATAGGTTCCGGCCAGCCAATCAGAACGACCCAGGGGAACCAGTCCAATGGTCAAGGCCGTTGAAGTCCAGAACCTTTCCAAGACTTTCGGAAAGAACAAGGCCCTCAAGGGTGTGTCGGTTGCTGTCGGGCAAGGTGAAATGGTGGCATTGATCGGTGCCTCCGGGTCGGGCAAGTCGACCCTGCTGCGCCACATCGCAGGCCTGGTCGAGGCCGACCGCGAAGGCAGCAACGAGATCCGGGTCCTCGGCCAGACCATGCAGTCAGGCGGACGCATAAATCCCGAAGCCCGGCGCATACGGTCAACCGTTGGCGTTGTCTTCCAGCAGTTCAACCTGGTGGGCAGGCTCAAGGTCCTGACCAACGTACTCACCGGCAATCTGGGCTCCATGCCGCGCTGGAAGGGTTGTCTTTCACTGTTCTCCACAGCCCAGAAGCAAGCCGCAATGGAGGCGCTCAAGCGCGTTGGCATCGAAGCACAGGCCATGCAGCGCGGTTCGACCTTGTCCGGCGGCCAGCAGCAGCGCGCTGCAATCGCCCGCACCCTTGTGCAAGGCGCAATAGTCCTTATCGCCGATGAGCCGATTGCCTCGCTCGATCCGTCCTCTGCCCGCAAGGTGATGGACATTCTCGCCGAGCTGAACAGGAAGGACGGCATTACCGTGCTCGTATCCCTGCACCAGGTTGAATATGCACTGAACTATTGCGCCCGCACTATCGCGTTGCGCCATGGCGAGGTCGTCTATGATGGCCCGTCAGAGGCCCTGACCCCGGAATTCCTCGGGGAACTCTATGGCTCGGAAAGCGAAGAACTCTTCCTGCCTGGCCTGGAAGCGCGCACGGCGAAGAAATCGAAGCAGTCGCGCACACCGTCCATGACACTCAACCCCGCAGCGGCCTGAAGCGGGTCCTGCCACCTGTAATCACCAGCTTCAACAGAGCAACAAGGAGACGTTCAATGCTCAAGAAGACGCTAATGGCTGCCATCCTCGCAGCGGGCGCACTTTCGGCAACCGCCGCCAGCGCCGAGGAGATGAAGGAAATCAACTTCGGCATCATCTCCACTGAGTCCTCTGCCAACCTGAAATCCACGTGGCAGCCTTTCCTCGACGCCATGCAGAACAGCACCGGCCTGAAGATCAATGCATTCTTCGCTCCCGACTATGCCGGCGTTATCGAAGGCATGCGGTTCGACAAGGTTCAGGTCGCCTGGTTCGGCAACAAGTCGGCGATGGAAGCCGTTGACCGCGCCGGTGGCGAAGTGTTCGCCCAGACTGTCGACAATGAAGGCAACCCCGGCTACTGGTCACTGCTGGTGACCCACAAGGACAGCCCGCTGAACTCCGTCGAAGATGTGCTTAAGTGCGATGGCACCCTGAACTTCGGCATCGGCGATCCGAACTCCACATCCGGCTTCCTGGTCCCGACCACCTATATCTTTGCCAAGAACAACGTCGAGCCGTCCAAGTGCTTCAAGACGGTGCGCAACGCCAACCACGAGACCAACGCCCTGGCAGCCGCCAACAAGCAGGTCGATGTGGCGACCAACAACACCGAGAACATGCGTCGGCTCGAAACCACCAACCCGGATGCCTTCAAGAACCTGAAGGTGATCTGGCAGTCGCCGCTGATCCCGTCCGACCCGCTGGTCTGGCGCAAGGAACTGGATGCCGACATCAAGTCGAAGATCTACACCTTCGTGATGACCTACGGCCGCATTGGCACCCCTGAAGAAGTGGCCGAAGCCCGCAAGGTACTGAGCTCGCTTCAGTGGGCACCGTTCCGCCCGTCGTCCGACGCGCAGCTTTACCCGATCCGCGTTCTCGACCTGAACAAGAGCATGCTCAAGGTTCGCGGCGACGAGAAGATGTCAGACGACGAGAAGAAGGCCAAGCTGGCTGAACTGCAGCAGCAGGCCGACGAGATCAACAAGTTCGCCGAGACCATCCCCGGCATGTAAGGCGTGCCCTGACGTCCGAGTGCAGACTGCCCGCTCCGGTCGATGCCGGAGCGGGCCATTTTCCACCAGCAGGATAAAGACATGAACGCCGATGCCGTACAGCACGAAAGACTGGTCGCGGTACCTCGCACGCCGCTCCGGGAGCAACTGGGCAAATGGGGCATCGGCCTCACCATCGCAGCCCTGCTGTGGTGGAGCTGGGCGCCGGCCGAGATGTACCGCTGGACGGCCCTGATCACAGACGCCGGCAACATGGCGGAATTCGCCAAGGGCTTCCTCAAGCCGAATTTCCGGGACTGGGACCTTTATCTCACCGACATGCTGGTGACGGTGCAGATCGCCGTCTGGGGCACGTTCCTGTCGATTCTTTTCGGTATCCCGTTCGCCATCCTGTCGTCCTCAAACATCTGCCCGCAGTGGATCGTGCAGCCGGTTCGCCGGTTGATGGACGCCTGCCGGTCGATCAATGAAATGGTCTTTGCGCTGCTGTTTGTGGTGGCTGTCGGCCTTGGTCCGTTCGCCGGCGTGATGGCACTGTTCGTTCACAATCTGGGCGTCGTTGCCAAGCTGTTCTCCGAGTCGGTTGAAGCCATTGACCCGCGCCCCGTCGAAGGCATCCGGGCCACCGGTGCCTCGAAGCTGCAAGAGATCATTTTTGGCGTCATACCACAGGTGACGCCACACTGGATCTCGTTCGGTCTTTACCGCTTCGAGACCAGTGTGCGCTCGGCAACCGTGCTGGGCATCGTAGGTGCCGGCGGTATCGGTCAGATGCTGTGGGAGAACATCCGCAGCTTCGCCTATGCCGAAACGGCAGCAATCATGGTGATCATCATCGTATCGATCACGCTTATTGACTTGCTCTCCCAACGGCTGCGCAAATGGGCGATCTAGCAGTCACCCGGAAGTCAGCCTTGGGCAATCAGCCAGCCTTCGAGCGCTATGCCGTCTACTTTGCACCGCGCAAGGGCACGGCGCTTGCTGCCCTTGGCGAGCGCTGGCTGGGACTGGACAGCCTGACCGGCGACAAGCAACCCATGCCCAGTCCCGGGGTCAGCGCGCCGCGCCGCTATGGTTTCCATGCAACCCTGAAAGCGCCCATGCGGCTTGCTCGCGGCATTGCCCTGCCAGACCTGCTGGACGAGGTATCGAAGCTTTCACACGTCCTGCATCCGGTGGAACTCGGGACGATGTCACCGCGCCGCCTGGGCTCGTTTCTTGCCCTTATGCCGAAGCGTGAAACCTATCCCTGCATTTCCAATCTTGCCTGGTCCTGCGTGCGTTCGCTGGACCATTTGCGCGCGCCCTTGAGTCCGGAAGACATTTCCCGCCGCGCCGGCCTGAGCGACTCCGAAATGCAGAATCTGCTGCAATGGGGATACCCCTACGTATCTGACCAGTTCCGCTTCCACATGACGCTGACTTCAAGCCTGCAAGAGGATGAGTTGCTGCGGGCCGGGAAGGCATTTCTCGACATTGCCGGCGACGCCCTCGACGAACCGGTAATAGTGGATGCCCTCAGCGTTTTCGGCGATCCCGGCGCGCCGCAGACCTTCAGGCTGATCGAGCGTTTCGACCTGAAAGGTTGAGCAGCAGCGAGACGAGGCAGTCGATGGCATCTTGCGGTGCGCCGTTGTTCGGCACGTCGTGTACGGTCAGTCCGCTGTTCCAGCCAGCAACCGTCCGGGCCTGCCGTGAGGCAATTCCGTCTTCCGTCTCGCGACCTCTCGCTGCCAGCCTTGCAGCAATGATGTCTGGCTCCGCTGTCACTTCCAGCAACGCGAAATTCGGGAACTTGTCACTGGCGAACACGGCTGCTGCCCGTGAGATGTTGCAAACCACGGTGCATCCAGCCCCCAGGTCTTCGATCACCGAAGATGGCACGCCGTAGGCCAGTCCATGCGCCCGCCATGACAGGCAGAACGCGCCTTCCCGCTCGAGCTGATCGAACTGCTGTTCGGTGACCGCCTCATGATCTTCACCGCCGGCATCGGCCGGGCGGGTGATGGTCCGGCGCACAAACACGATGTCTTCCAGCCCGGCCAGCGCCGTCCTTGCCCCTGACAGGACAGTATCCTTGCCGACGCCGCTGGCGCCGCATACGCCTGCAAAAAGGCCACTGGGGAAATCCGGCATCAAAACTTCAGGCTCTGCCGTACATAAATCATGAAGTGGTCAATGCCAGGCGTCACCTGCTCAGGATCCTTGGCCATGTCGTCCCATATCCGCAAGCGCACGGCAGCGCGGTGATGGGCATTGCTCTCGAAGGCCAGCACTTCTCCGGCCGACATCGGGCCGCCCTGCAGCTTCAGGGTATGAATGGATGCCGGCGATAGCTTGTCCATGTAGGTCTTGTCGATGGCGCAAAGATACCGCTTGGCATCAACATGCAGTTTGACAGGCTGCGTTACGGCATCTGCGAACCAGTCCGCCAGGAAGGCTTCGCCCAGGTCTTCATGGTAGAGATCCTCCTCGCGCTCCAGCGCAGCTTCGAACTCCGGGTCGAGCACGTGGCCCACATCGTGTAGCAGGCTGGCGGTGATAAGTTCGGGCGAAGCACCGTTCTGTTCCGCAAGTGCTGCACATTGCAGCGCATGCTGCGTCTGGGTGACGGCCTCGCCGCCATAAAGGGCCTTGCCGTTTCTGTCGAGCATCTCTGCTATGCGGTTCACGATGTCCATGCCTGGAGTCTCCTGGTCAGTTTCAAGCTATGCGCTCACCGCCGCGCCAGACTTCAACGATTGCAGGCAGGTCGGCGTTCATGCGGAAGCGGACAAGGTCAGCGCGCTTGCCAATGGCAATCTCGCCGCGGTCATCAAGTCCAACCTGCATCGCCGGATTTCGGGTCACCTTGGCGATGGCTTGCGGCAGGGAAATGTCGTCGCAGGTGCGCGCCAGCAGCGAGGCGCCATACAGCAGCGAGAACGGCACATAGTCACTCGACAGGATGTCGAGCAGGCCAAGCCCGGCAAGCTCGCGGGCTGACACATTACCCGAATGTGACTGCCCGCGTACGACGTTGGGCGCACCCATCAGCACCGCCAGGCCGGCATTGTGACTGGCGCGGGCCGCCTCGACGGTGGTCGGAAATTCCGCAACGACGATACCATCCTCGATGGCCTCCTCCACGTGCGCCTCGGTCGCGTCGTCATGACTGGCGATGGCAAGGCCACGGTCATGGGCGAGCCGAACCACGGTCTTGCGGTTGGCAGCGGCATACAGTTCGTGTTCGCGCCGCCGGCGAACGATGAAGCCTTCCATTTCCGTATCGGAATAACCGTACTTGCTCTTGTAGTAGGCATAATAGGCGTCGAGCGATGCGAACTGGCGCTGGCCCGGCGTATGGTCCATGACCGACACCATTGCCGTGCGCGAATTGTCTATGACCGGCCCGATGTGGCTCATGATGTCTTCGCAGGCGATTTCGCAACGCCAGTGAATGAAGTGGTCAGCCCGAAGCGCCTGCTCGCTGGCAAGCCTGCTGATGCTGTCTGCCATGGCGGTGATGAGTTCGCTCTTGCGTGTCCCGGTCTCGGCATAGCCAACGGCCACCGCATCGAACACGGTGGTAATGCCGGCGGCGCACAGCTCCCGGTCATGATTGAGCACGGCGGCATCGACCGGCCAGTACGACTTCGGCCTCGGCATGATGTGCCGTTCCAGGTTGTCGGTATGCAACTCGACCAGGCCCGGAATCAGGAAATCGCCAGCGAAGTCCAGCGCCGCAGGATTGGATGATTGCGACGACGAGATATCCTTGATGGTGCCGCCGTCCACACAGATCGTGCCATTGATGATTTCATCGGGCAGGACAATCTGCGCGTTGGTGATGATGTGTTCAGACATCGGCGAATTCCTTTGCTCGGGCAAGCTGGATGTCGCGGGCGCCAAGCGCCTTGCGGTCTGCAGGGTCGTGAAAGATGCCGAGTACGGCAGTGCCCCCGTCACGGAGGGAGGCGATCAGGTCCAGCACCGTCTGGCGGTTGGCAGGATCGAGCGACGCAGTCGGTTCATCGAACAGCATCAATGGCCGCGGCGCGGCGACGGCACGCGCAATGTTGACGCGCTGCTGCTCACCGCCGGAGAAGGTCAACGGAGACAGCGACATGAGCCGGTCCGGAATGCGCAGCATGGTCAGCAGTTCGCGCGCCCGCTCCATCGCCGCAGCTCTTTCCATGCCCATCTCAATGGCCGGATCAGCCACGATCTCGTTCGCCGGCACGCGCGGGATGACCCGCAGGAACTGTGACACGTAGCCGATGGTGTTGGCGCGCAGGGCCGAGATCACCCGTGGCGGAGCGGTTGCAATGTCGGTCTCGATCCCTTCATGACGCAGGACGATGCTGCCGCCATTGGCCCGGTAGGTGCCGTAGATGGCCTTGAGCAGCGAGCTCTTGCCCGCACCCGACGGCCCGGTCAGGGCGGCGATCTCGCCCGCATTCACATCGAGGTCGATACCGGTCAGCACGTCGAGCACCGTACCGTTCTGGTGATGCAACACGAAGCGTTTGGAAAGTTGGCGAACGCTGAGAACCGGTTCCGGGATCATTGTGCTACACCTGCAGAACCGACGAGACGAGAAGCTGCGAGTATGCTGCTTGCGGATCTTCCAGCACCTGGTCCGTCAGGCCCTGCTCGATCACCTGGCCATGGCGCATCACCATCAGCCGTGTCGACAACAGCCGCGCCACGGCGAGGTCATGGGTGACGATGATGGCAGACAGCCCAAGGTCGCGCACAAGCCCGCGTATCAGATCAAGCAGGCGTGCCTGCACCGAGACATCCAGCCCCCCGGTCGGCTCGTCCATGAAGACGAGCTTCGGGCCAGTGACCAGGTTGCGTGCGATTTGCAGGCGCTGCTGCATGCCGCCTGAAAAGGTGCGCGGCAGGTCGTCGATGCGAGCCGGGTCGATCTCCACCGCTTCAAGCCACTTCAGCGCCTCGGCGCGAATGTTGCCATAGTGGCGCCAGTTGTTGGCCATCAGCCGTTCGCCGATATTGGCGCCGGCGGACACGTTCATGCGCAAGCCATCGCGCGGGTGCTGGTGCACGAAGGCCCAGTCGGTGCGCTGGAGCCGGCGCAACTCCGGCTCTGCAAGCCGGTGGACGGCAATATCCGTCTCGCCGTCATTGTAGCTGATCTCGCCGGCGTCCGCCTCGATCAGGCCGGCAATCGAGCGCAACAGCGTTGTCTTGCCGGAACCGCTCTCGCCGACGATCCCCAGCACCTCGCCGGGCCACAGGTCGAAGGATATGCCGTCGCAGGCCACGGTCTGGCCGAACCGCTTGTCGAGTTCCGAAACTGTCAGCAGCGGCGCGGTCATTCGGCGGCCTCGCTGCTGGTCTGCTGGCGTGTGGCGCAATGATCGGTATCGGAGCAGACAAAAATGCGCCCGCCCTGGTCATCGGTGATGACCTCGTCAAGGTAGGTGTCGTCCGCCCCGCACAGCTCGCAAGACTGTTCCCACTGCTGCACCTCGAATGGATGGTCCTCGAAGTCGAGGCTCACCACTGAGGTGTAGGGCGGCAGCGCGTAGATGCGCTTCTCGCGGCCCGCACCGAACAGCTGCAGCGCCGGGCAGTTGTCCATCTTCGGGTTGTCGAACTTCGGCGTCGGAGACGGGTCCATCACATAGCGGCCCTCGACCTTCACCGGGTAGGCGTACGTGGTGGCGATGTGACCGTGCTGCGAGATGTCCTCGTACAGCTTCACATGCATCAGGCCGTAGTCTTCAAAGGCATGCATCTTGCGGGTTTCGGTCTCGCGCGGCTCAAGGAAGCGCAAGGGTTCCGGGATCGGCACCTGGTAGACGAGGATCTGGTCCTCGGTGAGCTTGCGCTCGGGTATGCGATGCCGGGTCTGGATGACCGTCGCCTCGGCGGTGGAGTCGGTCGTGGCAACGCCCGCCGTACGGCGGAAGAAGCGGCGGATGGATACGGCGTTGGTGGTGTCGTCAGCACCCTGGTCGATGACCTTGAGCACGTCTTCGGGCGTCAGCACGCTGGCCGTTACCTGCACCCCGCCCGTTCCCCAGCCATAGGGCATGGGCATTTCTCGGCTGGCGAAGGGCACCTGGTAGCCGGGAATGGCCACCGCCTTGAGCAGTGCCCGGCGGATCATCTTCTTGGTCTGCTCGTTCAGGTAGGCGAAGTTGTAGCCCGGGTCCTGCGAACTGGCGGGTTCGATGGTCATTCCGCCGCCTCCTGCGTTCGCGCCTGCTGGTACTCGCGGCGCATGCGCCGGACGAGGTCCAGTTCAGACTGGAAATCCACATAGTGGGGCAGCTTCAGGTGCTCGACGAATCCGGTCGCCTGGACATTGTCGCAATGGGCAAGCACGAATTCCTCGTCCTGTGCAGGCGCCACGCGGTCTTCGCCCAGCTCGCCCGCACGCAGGGCGCGGTCCACCAGCGCCATCGCCATTGCCTTGCGTTCGCAGTGGCCGAAAGCGATGCCATACCCGCTGGTGAACTGGGGTGGCACCTTCTTCGAGCCCTTGAACTGGTTCACCATCTCGCACTCGGTCACCTCGATCTCGCCAATCGCGATGGCGAAGCCGAGTTCTTCGGGCACGAACTCGACCGCCACGGTGCCGACACGGATTTCGCCGGCGAACGGGTGATTGCGGGCATAGCCACGCTGGGTGGAATAGCCGAGCGCCAGCAGGAAACCCTCGTCGCCGCGCGCCAGCGTTTGCAGCCGCAGGTCGCGCGATGCGGGATACGAGATGGGGTCACGGGTGATGTCGCCCGGCTCGACAGCGTCACCAGCCTGGCTTGCGTCCGAAGGCGGCTCCATGAGGCCCTCCGCCCCGAGCAAGCCCAGCACATGCGGGGCTTTCTCCTCGCTTGCCTGCGCCGTTGCGACAGGCTCCGGTTCGAAGTCCTGTTCCAGGTCGAGGTCCAACAGGCGATGCGTGTAGTCGAAGGTGGGGCCCAGAACCTGTCCGCCTGGCAGGTCCTTGTAGGTGGCGGAAATGCGCCGGCGGATGTCCATGGCGCCGGTATCCACCGGCTCGCTGTAGCCGAACCTCGCGAGCGTGGTCCGGCTGGCGCGCACCAGGAAGACCGCCTCGATCATGTCGCCACGCGCCTGCTTGATGGCCAGTGCTGCGAGGTTCCGGTCATAGAGCGAGCCCTCGGTCATGACCCGGTCCACGGCCAGGGTTAGCTGTTCGGCTATCTGGCGCGTCTCGATCTCGGGCACGGACGTGTCGCCGCGGCGCTTCTCGGCCAGCAGCCGGTGCGCGTTGTCGATTGCCTTTTCGCCACCCTTGACTGCTACGTACATGAGGACTGCTCCAGGACGCGCGTCGTGCGCGGCAGCGCAGCCACGGCATCGCCACTGGTGAAGATCACGTCGACTCCAAGCGGGAAAGAGACGTTGTTGCCGCGCCACCAGCTCCAGAATTCCGGCTCCAGGCCGTCCACGCCCAGCCACGCCGATCCCTTGATGCCGGGGCCTGCCAATCGCAAGCTTGTCCCGCTGCCGAAGCCCGGAACCTGGATCACGGCGGTGGCGGACCGGTCAGGATAGTCTGGTGTGCCCGTCTTCAGCGCCTGCAACTGCCCGGCATCCGGACATTTGGCGAAGAAGGCAAAGTCAGCAATGCGGACGTCGGCGGTTACTGGTGAGTTGCAGTGAAAGGCGAGGTAATCGCGGGTCGCGGCATCGAATGTAGGCTCCAGCCAGACCGCTGTTTCGTGATCGCACAAGGTGAGTGCGATCATGGCAGAAACCGGGTTGAAGCCGTCGACCTGTTGCAGCGTCACTGGCGTGTTGACCACCTTGCCGGGTCGCGACATGGCATTGAGTATGGCTCTGAAACAGAGTGCCGCTTGCCTTGGAGGGCTTTCGAACCCGGGAGACACAACGTGCAGCGTCATCAGTCTTCTCCCCTGACCATGGTGAAAAAGTCGACCTTCGTCGCCGCCGTCTTTGCCCGCTCCTGCTGCGCGCGGTCACTGGCCTGCCCGGCAAGCGGCGCGATGACCTCTTCCATGAGGGCGTCGCGGACCGTGTCGTCCTGCAACAAGGCGTCGATCTCGGCGGCCGCGCGGGCGTGGAGGTGGTTGCGGCCCAGAATGTAGGCGTGGCCGGTATGACCGGTTACGGAGACCACCGCACAACGCGTCACCGTTGCCTCTCCCATGTTGAACGGATTGCCGGTTCCACCGGCGCGGGCGCGAACCATGACGAGGCCGGTTTCAGGTGCGCGCAGCACGCTGAAGTGCGGCTTGCCGGGCCGGTCGCGCCATAATGCTTCCAGCGCCGGCCAGGGCGCCTTGGCCAGTACTGACATCCATTTCTTGCGGTCGGTCATGAAGCTTCAAGGACAGCGTTGGGACTCGCTCGGTCGCTTGGATGTGCACCCGCTGCATGACAATTGCGCAACGGAACTGCGACGGAGATGTTGCAGTTGCCTGAGGCAGCCGATCACCAAACCGGCTGCTCCGGACCGCTGATGGCCAAGGCAACCTGTCACAGCCCCGCCATACAGCCGCAACACGCCTGTCACGCGTCCGCATCATCACTGTCGTGCAGAGTGCCGGATTCGGCCGGTCCATATTGTGGAGATCATCGCACGATGTCAGACGTGACCATTGCCCCGCGTGTGGCAACGCAACAGCCTCACGCACCAATCCAGTTCACCTATGCCACCCAGGTGGCCTCGCGGCCTAAGCAGGCCGTCATTCGCGCCATCGAACTGCTTGGCGGTCAACCGAAGCTGAGGCGCCTGTACCTGGAAAACCAGCGCGCTCCCCGCGACGGAGAGACGTTCTTCGACGCCGCAATCCGGTTGCTGAAGCTGGATGTCCGGTTTGACCAGACGATGCTGGACAAGGTGCCGAAAGACCGTCCGGTGGTGTTCATTGCCAACCATCCCTATGGCGTGCTCGACGGCATCACGTTGACCTGGCTCGCCATGAAAGCGCGGCCGGATGTCAAGGTCATGGCCAACGCGGTGCTGTGCCAGGCGCCGGAAGCACGCGCCAACCTGCTGTCGATCGATTTCTCGCCCACCGGGGAAGCGCGCCAGACGACCATCAATTCGCGCCTCGAAGTTCAGCGCATTCTCAAGGGTGGCGGGGCCATCGGCATCTTCCCCGGCGGCGGCGTGTCTGCTGCCATGAAGCCGTTGCGCGGTCCTGCGCTGGACCTGCCCTGGGCGCCGTTCACGGCCAAGATGATCATGATGTCGAAGGCAACCGTGGTTCCGATCTGGTTCGAGGGGCAGAATTCGCGGCTGTTCCAGATCGCGTCGAGCCTCAGCTACACCGTGCGGCTTTCGTTGATGTTTCACGAGACGGCGCGGCGCATGGGCACCCCGCTCAATGTCAACATCGGCGAGCCGGTAAACTTCGAAGACCTGCCAGCTGGTCTCGACAGGGCTGGCCTGGTCCGGCACCTGCGCGAGCGCGCGGTCGCGCTTGCGCCTGCGCGCGACCGCCACAAGCTGCTGGAGGACTTCACGCGAGGCGCAGACTGGTAGCCGGCAGCCAACCGTTCATCGCCGGCCGGATCCCTTCTGGCTCCATCGCAGTTGAAACACGGTCGATCACAGGCTAAGCCGTGCACTTCACAGCTTGCGGGCATGCATGGCGAGCCCTCTGGTTTCGTCAACGAGAGACTCTGTTCTCATGACCATTGTCATTCATCACAATCCCGACTGCGGCACATCGCGCAACGTGCTCGAGATCATCCGTGCGTCCGGTGAAGAGCCAACGGTCATCGAATACCTCAACACGGGATGGACGCGGCCTCAGTTGCTGGCCCTGTTTGCCGCCGCTGACCTGACGCCGCGCACGGCGCTGAGAACCACCAAGTCCCCTGCCGGGGAACTCGGCCTGCTTGACCCATCCGTGCCCGATGAGGCTATCCTGGAGGCCATGTTGGTCCACCCCGTGCTGGTCAATCGTCCGATCGTCTGCAGCCCGAAGGGCGTCCGGCTCTGCCGTCCTTCCGAGACTGTTCTGGATCTGCTCGACAAGATGCCACCGGGCCCTTTGTTCAAGGAAGACGGACAGATGATCATCGGCGAGAAGGGAATGCGTGTTGACTGACACGCCCCAGCTTTCAGAAGAGCATTTCCGGCAGATCGACGAGCGCCGCCTGTTGCCTTCGAGCCGGGCAAACCATCCGCCTCGAATCCTGTTGCTGTATGGTTCGCTGCGCGCCCGGTCTTTCAGCCGGCTGATGACGGAAGAAGCCGCCCGGGTCCTTCACCGCCTGGGTGCGGAAACCCGGACATTCAACCCCTCGGGCTTGCCGCTGCCGGACGACGCCGGCGCTGACCACCCCAAGGTCCAGGAATTGCGAGACCTGGTTGCCTGGTCGGAGGGCATGGTGTGGTGCTCTCCCGAACGGCACGGCGCGATTACCGGCGTCATGAAATCCCAGATCGACTGGATACCCTTGTCGATCGGCGCTGTCCGGCCGACACAGGGAAAGACGCTTGCGGTCATGCAGGTCTCGGGCGGCTCGCAGAGTTTCAACGCCGTCAACCAGCTGCGCGTGCTCGGCCGCTGGATGCGTTGCCTGACCATCCCCAACCAGTCGTCGGTGCCGAAGGCCTTCCAGCAATTCGACGATGATGACCGCATGAAGCCTTCTGCGTATTACGACCGGATGGTCGACGTGATGGAGGAGCTGATGAAGTTCACGCTCCTCACCCGCGATTGCGCCGGATATCTCGTCGACCGGTACAGCGAGCGCAAGGAAACCGGAGAGTCACTGATCGCGCGGGTCAATCGGTCCGGTTAGGTGTCAGGTCCAAATCTGCGAAGTTGATGGCGCTACTGGACCTTGTTGCGCAACCAGTCCGTCAACTGTTCCATCACCAGCACGATAACGAATATCGCCAGTATGATCGTGGAGGCGTTCTGGTACTGGAACAGGTCGAAAGCCACCTTCAGTTCCTGTCCGATGCCACCGGCGCCGACAAGGCCGAGGACCACCGAGGACCGTACCGCCTTTTCCAGCGCGAACAGGGACGTGTTGATCATTGACGGCATGGCGTCGGGAACCACCGCAGCCGACACGATCTGGAACCGGCTTGCGCCACCGGCGCCAAGCGCTTCCTGCGGCTGCTTGTCGGCGTCTTCCATGGCCTCGGCATAGAACCGTCCGCAGAAGCCGATGGTGTCCACCACGATCGTGAGCGTTCCCGCCACGGCGCCAAGTCCGACGGCCGAGACGAACAGCAGTGCCCACACCAGGTCAGGCACGGTGCGGAACAACGAAATCAGGGCGCGCATCGCATGGCGTCCCAACCCCAGCGGAGACAACCCGCGAGCCGACAGCCAGGCAATGGGCAGGCTTAGCAGCATGCCTATGGCGGTGCCGGCCACGGCGATCTGGAACGTCTCGAGCAACCGCCAGAACACCCTGACCAGGAAGCCCGGCTCCATGGATGGCGGCAGCATCCTGTCCACCAGGCTGGCCATGCGCGGCACCCCTCCGGCCAGTTGCCCCGGCGAAGGCGATACCTGCTGGATCGAGACAATAATGAACGCCGCGGCAGCCACTGCCATCGCAAAGGCCAGCGGAGACAGTCTTCCAAACCGGGCAGGCGCCTGCTGCTCAGTCATTGAAGATCCGGTCCAGTGCGAGCCGGTCATGCGAGCCACCGCTGCTTTCCAGTGCAACAGAGCCATTGCGCAATGCCACCACGCGGTCGGCGTACTTTACCGCATGGTCCATGTCATGGGTGGTGAACACCAGCGTGATGCCCCTGGCCTTGACGAGTTCGGCAAACAATCCCATGACGTCGTGTCCCGCAGCGGGGTCAAGACTTGCCGCCGGTTCGTCGGCGATGAGCAGTTCCGGCTCGCTGACGAGGGCGCGGGCAATGGCAACCCGTTGTGCCTGACCGCCAGACAACTGGTCGACCCTCATGCCCGCCTTGGCCGCAAGTCCTACGCTGTCGAGGGCGGCCATGGCCCGGTCGCGCCAAAGCTTGGGTGCGACAGCCTGATGGATTGCCCGCCAGCTTCCGGTAGACCCGAGCAAGCCATTGACGACATTGCTCAACGCGCTGGTTCTGTTCACAAGGCAGTGCCGCTGGAAGACGAATCCCGTCCGCTTCCTCATTTGACTGGCCTCACGAGGGTTGCGCGGGTTCATGCCCATCACGCCAACCTCACCCTCGTCTGCGGTCAACAGGCCGACCATGCATTTGAGCAGCGTCGACTTTCCGGCCCCGTTCGGGCCGATCAGCGCCAGCCGCTCCGATCTGGCGACATCAAGATCGATATCACGCAGAACGCGCCCGGTTCCACCCGCGTAGGTCTTGGCGACGCCACGCAGACTTATCAGGGCGGGTACGCGCGATGTCCTGTCACCACCGCCGACGGTACACTTGGGGTTCGCCTGACCGGCTGCCCGGCAAATGCCCGAAGGCGGCAGGTCATTGACCTGCCGCCCGTCGGTTGGTTCGAGGTTTGCCCGCAACATCAATTGCCCACGAACTGGGTGAACGTATCGACCCCGATGGTGCGGTACATGGAGCGCACATAGTCGTAGTCGGAGTCATCGATCTTCGACAGGAAGAAGCCACCTGCGTATTTCTTGTTGTCGTTGCCCTTGAGAACGGCATCCATGAGCTTGGCGCTGTCCTTCACGAAGGCAGTCTGCACCTTGCTGAACACCTCATCGCTCACATCCTTTCGCGCAACCAGGATGTCGTTGGGCAAGTCGCGGCCGCGGGCGATCACCGTGAACGCCTGGTCGGGGAAGGTCTCACGGATTTTCTGCAGGTGGCCGAAGTTCATGCCGATGGCAGCAAGATCGCCGCGGATCAATGCCTCGACGGCCACATTGCGCGAGATGATCTGGGCATCATAGTCAGCGCCGTACTTGAGCCCCTGGTCAGCCAGAGCCTGCGCAGGGCCGAGGTGCTGCGAGGTGGAGCCCACCGAGCCGAACGACACCTTCTTGCCCTTGAGGTCCGCCACGGAGCGGATGCCGGCGTCCGCCAGGGTCACCACCTGGGCGAAATAGTCAGGGCGTTGCCAGCCAACCACGATGCGCGGATCCGCGAGTTCCTTGATAACCACGTACTCGGCGGGACCGGTCAGCACGAATTCGACCTGACCCGACTTCATGGCCTCGACAGCCGCGGTGCGCGAGCTGACCGGAAACAGTTCGATGTCAAGGCCGGTGGTTTCCTCGAGCGCCTTCTCGAACGGCCCGAACTCCTGCTGCAGGGCTTCAAGCCCTTCAACGTCTGTTACGGCGAAACGAACCTTGTCCGCAGCCACGGAAAATGTGGACATGGCTGCAATGAGCACCATGGCCAGGAAAGTACGAAACATGTTGGAAGCCTCCTTCTCGTTGAGATCGGGACTGTTGGCTTCTCATTTGACGATGAAATGACAACTGCATGTCATGCGATTGACATCCACATTGGCAAAGTTCCCCATCACCAGCAGACAAGGACCGGAGACCTCTCGCCATGCAAAGCCGCACTGACACGGCCCACCAGACCTGGGACAGCACCTGGACCACCAGCGAAGGCCGTGCAGGCTGGCTGGATGCCGACCCGTTCGTGACCGAGTGTGCGAACCGGCTGAAGGAACAAGGCAGCATGCGCGCGCTGGATGTGGGCTGCGGCGTCGGCCGGCATTCGTTGCTGCTGGCCGGACTGGGGTTCGAAACCTCGGTCATTGATGGCAGCGAGGCGGGCCTCAGCCAGATGCAGTCTGCCGCGGAGGGCGCAGGGTTGGCAATCGATGCGCACAAGGCGCTGATGACCGAGCTTCCATTCGGTGATCACACGTTCGACTACGTGCTCTCTTTCAATGTTCTCTACCACGGCGACGAGGCAGTGGTCCGCAAGGCCTACGAGGAAATCCTGCGCGTGCTGAAGCCCGGCGGCACCTACCAGGGCACGATGCTGTCCAAGCGCCACCGGTTGTACGGCATCGGCGAGGAGATATCGCGGAACGCCTTCGTCATTCCCGGTGCGGAAGACGACAAGATACATCCGCACTATTACTGCAACGCTGCTGAACTCATTGGCCTGATTGCACCGCTGGATGTCATTACCCTGTTTGACAAGGAACAGAACAAGCCGGGCAACTGGCACTGGCACGTTGTGGCGCAAAAGCCTGCCTGAACAGCTGTGCGCACTCTCCTGCACCGCCGGAACGCTACCATGCCGGATGCCTATGACACGATAGGTGTGAACTACGGACGACGGCGCAAGTCGGATCCCCGCATCGCCGCGCTTATCGACGGCGCCTTGGGCGATGCCCGGACGGTTCTGAACGTGGGAGCCGGCGCAGGGTCCTATGAGCCGGCAAGCCGGTCCGTCGTCGCCTTGGAGCCGTCGCTGGAAATGATCCGCCAACGGCCCGCTTCCGCCGCCCCAGTGGTTCGCGGATCGGTCGAGAACCTGCCCTTCGAGGATGAAGCATTCGATGCCGCAATGGCCGTCAATACGGTGCATCACTGGTCCGACAAGGCGCAAGGGTTCTCGGAAATTCGCCGGGTAACGCGGGGGCGTATCGTCATCTTCACGTCTGATCCGGATTACAGGCAGATGTGGCTTCTGGATTACTTTCCCGGACTGGCAGACCTCGATGCGGGACAGATGCCTGCGCTTTCCGACTATGAAGCATGGCTGGGGCCCACGCAGGTGTTTCCCGTGCCAGTACCGCACGATTGCATGGATGGTTTCCTGTATGCCTACTGGCGCAGACCGGAGGCCTACCTTGACCCAGATGTGCGCGCCGCAATGTCATCGTTTCATGCGCTTGGCGATGTGTCCGCCGGCCTCAGACGTCTGGAGGCCGACCTCCAGAACGGCCGCTGGGAAGAGCGGTACGGTAGTGTGCTGACCCTTGACGCCAACGACGTCGGCTACCGGCTGCTGGTTGCCTTGTGTCAAGTTTGAAACCAATGATGCCAGCGTCTGCAGAGGGTCATTGGTGGCCGTTTTTCGATTTCCCGAAAAGCGTCCGCTGTAACCCCGAAACCGGTCGTTGTTTCGCAATTGCAGCGAACGGCCGCCTTCTGCCCAAAGTCGACCTGTAGTTACCCATTGGCGATGCGCGGTTCTGTGCCTTGATTTGCACCCCTTGCCACCACCCCCCGCCATGGTTACCTGTAGCGCAACCGACAATCCCGAACACAAGACCGCAACAAGAGGTGCATCATGCTGCGCAAGACGGAATTCTACATCGACGGCAAGTGGGTCGCGCCTGAGGCCCCGCGTGAGCTGGAGGTGATCAACCCCGCTGACGAGACCGCCTTCGCCGTCATCTCCATGGGCTCCGAGGCCGACGTCAACAAGGCCGTGGCCGCTGCGAAGAAGGCATTCCCGGCCTGGAGCCGCACCAGCAAGGAAGAGCGCCTCGTTTATCTTGACAGGCTGCTCGCGGCTTATGAGAAGCGCTCGGCCGAAATGGCGAAGACCATCTCGCAGGAAATGGGTGCGCCGATCACCCTGGCCACCCAGGCCCAGGCCGCCTCGGGCTGGGGCCACATCAAGGCGTTCATCCGCACCGTCCAGGCGTTCGAGTTCGACCGCCCGCTCAACGACAAGATCACCACCGAGCACATCGCCCACGAGCCGGTCGGCGTGTGCGGCCTGATCACCCCGTGGAACTGGCCGATGAACCAGATCACGCTGAAGGTGGTGCCGGCCGTGGCGGCAGGCTGCACCGTGGTGCTGAAGCCGTCCGAGATCGCGCCGCTTAACGCCATGCTGTTCGCCGAGATCATGCACGAGGCGGGCTTCCCCGCCGGCGTGTTCAACCTCATCAACGGCGACGGCCCCTCCGTGGGCGAGGCCATGTCGCGCCACCCGGATATCGACATGATGTCGTTCACCGGCTCGACGCGGGCCGGTGTCGCCGTGCAGAAGGCCGCTGCCGACACCGTCAAGCGCGTGGCGCTGGAGCTGGGCGGCAAGTCGCCCAACATCGTCTTTGCCGATGCCGACATCGCCAAGGCGGTGAAGCGCGGCGCGCTGCACTGCTTCAACAATACTGGCCAGTCGTGCAACGCGCCCACCCGCATGCTGGTCGAACGCTCTGTGTATGACGAGGCTGTCGAGGTGGCCGCCGAGACCGCAAGGAACTGCAAGGTCGGCGACCCGGCAGAAGAGGGCAACCACATCGGTCCGCTCGTCTCGCAGATGCAGTTCGACAAGGTGCAGGCGCTGATCCAGAAGGGCATCGACGAGGGCGCGCGGCTGGTTGCCGGTGGCACCGGACGTCCCGACGGGCTCAACCGCGGCTACTATGTCAAGCCAACGGTGTTCGCCGACGTCAACAACGACATGACCATCGCGCGGGAAGAAATCTTCGGCCCGGTGCTGGCGATGATCCCGTTCGACACGGAAGAAGAGGCCATCGAGATCGCCAACGACACGCCCTATGGCCTGGCAGCGTACGTGCAGTCGGGCGACCAGGCCCGCGCCCAGAAGGTGGCCCGCAAGCTGCGCGCCGGCATGGTGTTGCTCAACGGCGCCCAGCGCCCCGGCGGCAGCCCGTTCGGCGGCTACAAGATGTCGGGCAACGGCCGCGAGGGCGGCGAGTGGGGCCTGCACGATTTCCTCGAAGTGAAAGCCATCTCTGGCTGGGACGAGGCTGTCGAGCCGGCTGAATAAATCGGGTTTGCCCGCGTGATCACAATCGGCCGTCCTGCATCGTGCAGGGCGGCCGTTCTGCTTGGGGCGCATGCAGTGCACGCGCAATTGTAATGACGCGGCGAACTCGTTGGCGGTATATGACAGGTTGAGAATGTTGACGATGTTGCGCCGGAACTTAACGGCGTTTCACGTCATTGTTCAGAAGACTCTCCCGTTATTCCGGTGAATTTAATGTCGATTTTGCGCCAGATGCTGTTTCTGCTTGTGCTCGCCGGCCTCGGCTACGGTGGCTATGTGGGGTATGGCAAGTGGCAGGAAAGCCAAAACGGTCAACAGGCAGGTGCTGCACCCCAGCGTGGCGGCGGCGGTCCTGCCGCGGTCAAGACGGTCAAGGCGGGTGAGCGCACGCTGGTGCGCACCGTCGAGGCTGTAGGCTCCGCGCGCGCCGTGCAAACCGTTGAAATCAAGGCGCAATCCGATGGCAACGTGGTGGAGATCGCCTACAAGCCGGGTGAGCGGATCGAGCAGGGCGCCGTGCTGTTCCGCCTCGACGACGACATCCAGAAAGCCGACCTCGCCCAGGCCCGCGCCGAACTTGTCAAGGCGGAGCAGGCACTTGAGCGCGGCAAAAGCCTCCGGCAGTCGCGCGTGGTTGCCGCCGCCACGCTCGAGGAACTCGAAGCCGCCCGCGCCGCCGCCCAGGCCCAGGTCTCGCGCGCCGAACGCCGCCTCGCTGACCGCACCATCCGCGCGCCCTTTGCCGGCACACCAGGCTTTCACACCGTCGATACCGGTGCCCAGGTTGATACGGACAACGTACTGACGGACCTCAATGATTTGTCGTCGGTGCTGGTCGAATTCGCCGTTCCGGAACAGTATTTCGCCATTGCGCAGCCCGGTCTCGTCGCCAATGCCTCCACCGCGGCCTGGCCGGGGCGCGCCTTCGAGGCCGCCATCACGGAGGTCAGCACCGCCATCGATCCGGTCAGCCGCTCTTTCATCGCGCGCGCGCGCATCGCCAATGATGACGGCGCACTGGCGCCGGGCATGTTCATGCGCCTCAGCCTGGAACTCGCCACCACCGCCGCCGTCATGGTGCCGGAAGAGTCGGTGACGGTTGAAGGCCCCGCTGCCTTCGTGTTCGTGGTCAATGACGGCAAGGCCGAACGCCGCACCGTGAAGACTGGCGGCCGCCAGCCCGGCTGGGTGCAGATCACCGACGGCGTCAAGTCCGGCGAGGAAGTGGTGTTCTCCGGCACCTCCAAGGTGCGTCCCGGCGGTGCGGTGAAGGTCGTCAACGCCGAGGCCGCTGCCGCTGCGGGCTCCGCGGGGGCCACCCAATGACCCTGTCGGAACTGTCCATCCGCCGGCCGGTGCTGGCCGCGGTGATGTCGCTGCTGATCGTGGTGGCAGGCCTTGCCTCCATCTCGTCCCTGCCGGTGCGCGAACTGCCCGACGTTGACACCTCGGTGGTGTCGGTCACCACCACCTATACCGGCGCCGCGCCCGAAATTGTCGATACCGACATCACCGAGGTGATCGACAGCGCCGTGGCCGGCATTGCCGGGGTGAAGACCATCAACTCCTCGAGCCAGCGCGGCCGCTCCACCACCACCATCGAGTTCGAGCTGGGCCGCGACATCGACGAGGCTGCCGGTGACGTGCGTGCCGCTGTGGCGCGTGTTCGCGACCAGTTGCCGGACGAGGTTGACGAACCGCAGGTGGTGAAGTCCGACAGCGATGCCGACCCGGTGATGCGCCTTGCCGTCTATTCCGACCGTATGACCCCGGCGGAGGTGACGGACTATCTGGAACGCTTCATCGTCGATCGCATCACCACCATCGACGGCGTGGCCAACGTGCGCGTCTACGGTGAACGCCGCGCCGCCATCCGCATCTGGCTCGACCGCAACAATCTGGCTGCCCACAACCTGACCGTCGCCGACGTCGAGGCCGCGCTGCGCGAGAACAACGTGGAGCTTCCCGCCGGCGAGATCGAGAGCAACACGCGTCTGTTCACGGTGCGGCTTGAATCGCGGCTGTCCACGCCAGAGCAGTTCCGCGACGTACTGGTCAGGGAAATGAACGGTGTCCCGGTACGTCTCGGCGCAGTGGCCCGCGTCGAGCGCGGCGTGGAGGATGACAGCACCATCGTGCGCTCGAACGGCCTCACTGCCGTGGGCATCGCCGTGCAGCGCCAGTCGCAGTCCAACACCATCGCCATCTCCAATGCCGTCAAGGCCGAGCTCGAGCGGCTGAACGACCAGCTGCCGGAGGGCATGCAGATATTCGTCGGCTCGGATGACGCGGTGTTTGTGTCGGCCTCGATCAAGGAGGTGGTCATTGCGCTGGCCATATCGCTGGTGCTGGTGGTGCTGGTGATCCTCCTCTTCCTGCGCTCGCTGCGGGCGACGCTCATTCCGGCCATCACCATTCCGGTGGCGCTGATCGGCTGTTTCTCGCTGATTTACCTGCTCGGCTTCTCGCTCAACGTGCTTACCCTGCTGGCGCTGCTGCTTGCCATCGGACTGGTGGTGGACGACGCCATCGTGATGCTGGAGAACATCGAGCGCCGCCTCGCCGCGGGCGAAAGCAAGTTGCAGGCGGCGGTTCGCGGCTCGCGTCAGGTGACCTTCGCCATCCTGGCGACCTCCATCACGCTGGTCTCGGTGTTCATTCCGATCTCGTTCCTGCAAGGCGCGGCCGGCAAGCTTTTTACCGAGTTCGGGTTTGTGCTGGCCAGTGCCGTGGTCATCTCCACCTTCGTGGCGCTGAGCGCCTGCCCGGCGCTGGCCTCGAAAATCCTCAAGGCCCGCGAAGGCGTTACGGCGGATGAACACGAGATACCGGAAGGCCGTGTCTACCGGTGGTACAGGAGCGCGGTGAAGGCGGCCATCGCTTCGCCCCTGGTGGTGGTGGCGCTGTGCTTCGGTTTTGCCGGGGCAAGCTGGTTTGCCTACAACGCCATTCCCCAGGAGCTGACCCCCACCGAAGACCGCAGCGTGATGTTCATCCCGCTCAACGCCCCGCAAGGCTCCACGCTGTCGTTCACCGATGCGCAGGTGGCCGAGCTGGAGGAAAAGCTGGTTCAGGTGCAGGACAAGCTCGACATCGACATCATTTACACCTTCACCGGTTTCCGCGACCGGCCCTACCGTTCGTTCATCGTGCTGCGCTTCAAGCCATGGGAAGAGCGCGACGTATCGGTGACCGATGCCCGCCGCCAGCTGATCGGCATGGTCTCCGGAATCACCGGCGCGCGGGGCTTCCCGGTGGTGCCCTCGGGGCTCGGCCTGCGCGGCAACTCCACCCCGCTGCAGGCGGTGGTCGGCGGACCGGATTACCTCAGCGTGCAGAAGTGGGCAGAGGAGCTCAAGAAACGCGCCGAGCAGAACCCGGGCCTTGCCAACGTCGACATCGACTTCGAGCAGAACCAGCCGCAGTTCCGTTTGACCATCGACCGCAAGCGGGCCGACGATCTGGGCATCTCCAGCCGCACCATCGCCTCGACGCTGCAGACCATGCTCGCCTCGCGCGAGATCACCAGCTACATCGACCGTGGCCGGGAATACCCCGTCATCGTGCAGGCCGAGGCCAGCGCCCGCCAGACGCCGGACGACATCTCGTCGCTGTTCATCCGCACCGATGACGGCCGGTCGGTGGTGCCTTTGTCGAGCGTGGTCACCCTGACCGAAACAACCGAGGCCCCGTCGCTGCGCCGCTTCAACCGGCTGCCGTCGGTCACCGTCTCGGCGGCGTTGAACGACGGTTACGCCATGGGCTCGGCAATCGAGTTCATCCGCGAGCAGGCGGCGGAAGTGCTGCCGCCGCAGGCGTCGCTGAGCTTTGACGGCCAGTCGCAGCAGTATCTTGAAGCCTCGTCCGGCATATGGATCACCTTCGCCTTCGCCATCCTCATCGTTTTCCTGGTGCTGGCGGCCCAGTTCGAGAGCTTCATGCACCCGCTGATCATCATGCTGTCGGTGCCGTTGGCCATTGCCGGCGCGCTGTACTCGCTGTGGGCGGCGGGCTTGACCCTCAACATCTATTCGCAGATCGGCATCATCCTGCTTATCGGGCTGATGGCCAAGAACGGCATCCTGATTGTGGAGTTCGCCAACCAGCTGCGCGACGAAGGCCAGGACGTGCGGTCCGCCGTCATCGATGCCTCGGTGCTGCGCCTGCGCCCCATCGTCATGACGGTGGTTTCTACCGTGCTGGGCGCGGTGCCGCTGGTGCTGGCAACCGGCGCCGGGGCGGAAAGCCGCATCGCCATCGGCACTGTCATCGTCGGCGGGCTGGTGTTCGCGGGCGTGCTCACGCTGTTCCTGACGCCGGTGCTGTACGACCTGATGGCCCGCTTTACCAGGCCCCGCGGCTTTATCGAGGAGAAGCTGGCAGAGGAACTTGCGCCGCGCGAAAAGACTACCGCGGCCATTGCCGAGCCGGTGCCTGCGGTTGCAGGAGTTGCCGGGGAGCCGCCAAAGCGCAGCCGCAGCAAGACCGCCAGACGCAACGACGATGATGGTGGCGAGGCGCAACCTGTTGCGGCCGAATAGGCTCGCCGCATCATTGATCCTTCATCCACCTGTTACCACAGTGCAACAGTCGACAGGTATCGACCGGACTCCCAATTCCAGCCAAGGGAGCACCTTCTATGCCGCGGCAACACGCTGAAAGCCTGTCATTCGACCAGTTTGACGAGATCATTGACCCACGCCCCGCCGAATGCGATTTCGACCGTGTGGTCGAGGCCGCCATCAGCCGCCGAGGCTTTATCGGCGGTGTCCTCGCCTTTGGCAGCGTGGCCGCCCTGTCGGGCGTTTCACGCCCGGCATTGGCGTCGGCCAATCGCTTTGCCTTCGATGCAATTCCCGCCAACGGCGACGATGCGGTGACGGTGCCGGCCGGCTACAAGGCCCGGGTGATGCTCAGCTGGGGTGACCCGCTGTTCTCCGGCGCGCCCGGCTTCGACCATGCAACCCGTGGCACGGCCGCCAGCCAGGCCCAGGCCTTTGGCGACAATCTCGACGGCATGGAAGTGTTCAGCCACGAGGGCCGTACACTGCTGGCCATCAACAACGAATACACCAACCGCGACATCCTGTGGGGCAACAACCCGGACAAGAAGCCGGCCAGCGACGACGACATCGCCAAGGGCAAGATGGCCCACGGCGTGACGGTAATGGAAGTTGCCCATGGCCCCAGCGGCTGGTCGCTGGTCCAGGACAGCCCGTTCAATCGCCGCATCACGCCTACCACGGAGATGGTGCTGACCGGTCCTGCCGCCGGCCACGACCTGGTCAAGACCGCAGCCGACCCGACCGGCACGAAGGTCAAGGGCACCTGGAACAATTGCGGGTCCGGCTCGACGCCGTGGGGCACGTTCCTCACCTGCGAGGAAAACTTCAACGGCTACTTCTCTGCCCCCGACGAAAAGCACGAAGTGTCCGCCGAACTGAAGCGCTACGGCGTGTCGGCGAAGGACTGGGGCTATGGCTGGGCGAAAATCGATGAGCGGTTTGACGTGTCGAAACATCCGAACGAGCCGAACCGCGCCGGCTACGTTGTTGAGATCGACCCGCGCGATCCGGCGTCCACCCCGCGCAAGCTGACCGCGCTTGGCCGCTTGAAGCACGAGAACGCCGAGGTGGTGGTCAACAACGATGGTCGCGTGGTGGTCTACATGGGCGACGACGAGGCGGCCGAGTTCATCTATCGCTTCGTGTCGGCAGGCGTGTACGCGCCGGGCGCAGATACCTCGAAACTGCTGGAAGAGGGCACGCTGTCGGTGGCGAAGTTCAACGAGGACGGCAAGGGTGAATGGCTTGACCTGACGCCCGAGACCACCGGTATGAGCCTCGCGGAAATCTGCATCCACACCCGCCAGGCCGGCTCGAAGGTGGGCGCCACCACCATGGACCGGCCGGAGTGGGTGGCCGCAAACCCCAACGCGCCTGAGCTCTATTGTGCGCTGACCAACAACAAGAACCGCGGCGTCAAGCCCAATGCCGGTGGTGACGCCGCTCCGGCGGCAGGTCCCAACCCGCGCGCTGAAAACCAGTACGGCCAGATCGTGCGCTGGCGCCCGGACAATGGCGATCACGCGGCGAAGGGCTTTGCCTGGGACCTGTTCGTGCTGGCGGGCAACCCTGTCGTCCACCAGCACAGCAAGGCAGGGTCGGCCAACCTGAACAAGGACAACATGTTCAACTCGCCGGACGGACTGGCGTTCGACTCAAACGGCCTGCTGTGGATCCAGACCGACGGCAACTACTCCAACGATGGCGACTTCGCCGGACATGGCAACAACCAGATGCTCGCCGCTGATCCGGTGACCGGCGAGATCCGCCGCTTCATGGTCGGGCCGAAGGAATGCGAGATCACCGGCCTTGCCTGGAGCCCGGACCGCCGCACCATGTTCGTCGGCATTCAGCATCCGGGCGAGAAGGGCAACAGCCACTGGCCGGAAGGCGGCAACGCCGTGCCGCGCTCGGCGATCGTCGCTGTAACCCGCGAGGACGGCGGCCTGGTGGGATAACTATCTGAATGCATGTGTCCCGGCCTTGTGCCGGGACCCGGTCTGTGCCCCGGATTGAATCCGGGGCACGGCAACGCTTGTTGAGAAGCTGACCGTTACGACTGCACGCCGGCGACGTACCAGTCCATCTTGAGCATTTCCTCATCGGTGGCAGTGGCCCCGGCCGCATAGCGCTCGGCGCCGGCCTGGTCCTTGATCGGACCGGTGAACGGGTGCAGCGAACCGTCGGTGATGCCCATGCGTACCTTCTCGGCGGCGTCCTTCACCTCGGCCGGCATGGCCTCGTTGTAGGGCGACATGGCCACTTCGCCTTCCTTGAAGCCGCCCCAGAAGCTTTCGGACTTCCAGCTGCCATCAAGCACTTCGTTGGCGCGCTTGACGTAATAGGGCCCCCAGTTGTCGAGGATGGCTGTGAGGTGCGCCTTGGGGGCGAACTTCGACATGTCGGAGGCCTGGCCGAAGGCATAGACGCCGCGCTGTTCGGCAGCCTGCAGGGCGGCCGGCGAGTCGGTATGCTGGGTAATGATATCGCAGCCCTGGTCCATCAGCGCCTTGGCGGCATCGCCTTCCTTCGGCGGGTCGTACCACGAGCTGACCCACAGCACCTTGGTCTTGAACTCCGGGTTGATCTTCTGCGCGGCCAGCGTGAAGGCATTGATGCCCATCACCACTTCCGGGATCGGGAACGAGGCGATGTAGCCGGCAGTCCCCGTCTTCGACATCATGCCGGCAATGGTGCCGAGCACGGCGCGGCCTTCATAGAAGCGCGCATTGTAGATCGACACGTTGTCGGCCATCTTGAAGCCGGTTGCGTGCTCGAATTTCACGTCCGGGTAGCGCTTTGCCACCTTGATGGTGGGGTCCATGAAGCCGAACGAGGTGGTGAAGATGAGCTTGTTGCCTTCGTCCGCCAGCTGCCGGATGACGCGCTCGGCGTCCGGGCCTTCCTTGACGCTTTCGACGAACGAGGTCTGCACCTTGTCGCCAAGCTCGGCCTCCAGCATTTTGCGGCCCTGGTCGTGGGCATAGGTCCAGCCATGATCGCCCACCGGGCCGACGTAGACAAAGCCGACCTTGAGCGGATCGGCGGCAAAGGCCTTCGCGCCGATGAACGGCATGGCCAGGGCGGTCGCCCCCGTGGTCTTCACAAAACTGCGCCTGTCGAATTTCACCATCACTCAACTCCCTCGTGAGGATTTTGACACCTGCGGCTACATTAGGCTGCGGGAAAACGTGGTCAATCAGCCAAACGCCGCAATCAACGACAGATTGCAAGCTTGGGGCTGCATTGCCGCGCTTTCAGGCAGCGCGGGCGATCAGCAAGTGGCCGGGCTGCGGCTCGCCCTCCTCGTGGCGCACGGTGATCTCCTGAATTTGCAGCACCCGGAATCCGGCTGAAGCAAGCTCGTGCTCAAGATACGCCAGAGCGTGATGAAACCGCTGGTGCGGACCGACGGTATAGTCTGCGCCGCCGCCGTCGAGTTTTTCGGTCGAAAACGCGAAGACGGCATCCGGCGCGCTGACCCGTTTGACACCTGCAAACAGCGCCTGGACGTCGCCCAGATAGGGCAGCACGTCGGTTGCCACGATCAGGTCCCACGGCTCCTCGTCCTCGATCTCCTCGACAAACGCCACCGCGTCGCCCACGTACAGTTCGTCATAGAGCTCGTTCTCGCCGGCAATATCGATCATGTTGGCCGACAGGTCGATGCCGGTGCGGTGATGGGTGACGCCGGACAGCGCTACGCCGGCAAGCCCGGTGCCGCAGCCCAGGTCGAGCAGGCGTGCATAAGGCCCCGGCGCGTTCTCTTTAAGCGCCTCGCCCAGAATGAGCGGTACGTGATAGCCCAGCTGATCCACCAGGATATGTTCGAACGCATCGGCATGCTGGTCGAACAGCGTCTCCACATAGGCTTCCGGCGCGCGCAGCGGCACCGCTGCGCGCCCCATCGCGGCAAGCCGCACCGCCGCGCCGCCATGATCTTCCGGGTCGAGCGCCAGCACCCGCCGGTAGGCCTCCTCCGCCTCGTCCAGCCGGCCGGCCTTTTCGTGCGCAAGGGCAGTATTGTAGGCGTCGGCCAATTCGTCTTCGGTATCGGCGTTGGTCATCCAAGGTTCCATTTGCGGGGCGTGAAGCTTGGCCCCATATAGGACCGATCGCCGTAAACAGGAAGGCATCTCCCGCTTGAACGACACCGCACCCGGCAAACCCGTCCGCATCCGCTTTACGACGGACAAGGACCTTGCGCGCTCCTGGAGCCTGACGCTGGTGGCGGTAGGCCTGCGCGCCATGTTGGCGCACGAGCAGGGCGGGTATGCGATCTACGTGGACCCGGAGCACGAACTGCGCGCCGCCTGGGAACTGGACCAGTACGACGAGGAAAACGGCACCGGCTCGCGCAAGCCGCCGGCGCGCCGCGAGGTGTTCACCTTGTCATTCTCGAACACCGCAATGGCCTATGCCGCCATCCTGCTGTTCTTCTTCGGCGCGGCCCGGCGCGAGGCCTTTGGAGTCAACTGGGCCGCCGAAGGCGCCATGGTCGCCCACCACGTCACCGCGCAACTTGAATTGTGGCGCACGGTGACGGCGCTCACCCTGCATCTGGATCTGGCGCACCTGGCTTCCAACATCGCCTTCGGCATCGTTTTCGTCTGGCTTCTGTCAAAGGAGATCGGCGCCGGCATGGCCTGGGCGTCCGTGGTGCTGGCCGGTGCGGCGGGCAACTTCGCCAATGCCCTGTGGCAGTCGCCATCGCACACCTCCATCGGCGCCTCGACGGCGGTGTTCGCAGCCATTGGCCTGCTGGCGGCCCTGCGTCATCAGTGGCGCCCGCCGAAAGTCTCGCTCAGGTACTGGGCGCCGCTGGGCGGCGGGCTGATGCTGATGGCCTTCCTCGGCTTCGGGCAAGGCAATGTCGATTATGGCGCCCACGTGCTGGGCTTCGCCTCTGGCGTTGCCGGCGGCTGGCTGTTGTCGCGCAAGGATCGCGCCTGGTTCGATGATGATGTGCGCCAGATGAACGCGCTCAAGCTGGCGGGGGCGACGCTGGCGGGCGCGTGGGGCCTGGCGTTGGCTGTTTGAACACTGCGCCCGGATGAAAAACACCCGGCCAACAGGGCGTTGCCGGGTGTCCTCAGTCGATGAAGTGAATTTCTGGACGGCCTGATTATTTGCCCTTGGGCTTGGCAGCAGGCTTGGCGGCGGGTTTGGCGGCTGGCTTCTTGGCCATGGTGTCGTGTCCTTCTTCGACGATTGCCACCGGTTGCGCGAATTGCCGCGAACCGGAACACGCCGATGATTGTCATGAGTTGCGGGTCATTTCTGTCGCAAATTCGTCATTCATCACGTCGAAATCTGATCACGCGCCGGGGCGTTCGATCTCTTCTGCCAGCGCCTCGGCCATGAAGTCCATGAAGGTGTGGATGCGTGCGGCATTGGCCAGGTCGGGGTGGGTCAGCACCCATAGCGAGTTGGTTGCCTCGGTCGTATCCACGTCGAGACGGACGAGATCATCGCGTCCATCACCTACATAGGACGGCAGCAGCGCCACGCCGAGGCCGTAGCCGGCCGCCGTCGCCATCGCCATGATGCTGTCGCAGGTCATGACGATGCGCGCCCTTACCATGTGACGGCGCATCCACTGGCCTGGCGTAGAGGCGGCCAGCGTCTGGTCGGGGGATAGCCAGTCGAGAAACTCCGGTGGTTCGCCGGCATGATCAGCCAGATACCGGGGTGACGCGTAGGCGTGGAATCGAAATGTCGCCGCGTTGCGCCCGGCCAGACCTTCGGCAATCGACTGGGCCGGCCGGATCGCCACGTCGGCATCGCGCCGGGTGATCGAGACGATCGAGTTGGTTGCCGAGGTGGCAAGAGTGATGTCGGGGTAGCGCTCGAGGAACCGTTTCAGCTGGCGGCCCACGATGGTGTGCAGCAACGTGTCGGTGGTGGTCAGCCTGATGGTGCCTTCAAGCTTCAGGTTCTTGCCGGCAATCTTGCGTTCCAGGCCCCAAACGGCCTGCTCGACCTGGCGCGCCGTCTCCAGCAACTGCTGGCCCTCGATGGTCAGCTTGTAGCCGTCCGGCCGGCGGTCGAACACGGTCACCTCGTGCAAGGCTTCGAACGAGGTAATGCGCCTTTGCACGGTGGAGTGATTGACGCCCAGCGCCCGCGCTGCCGCCGCCAGCGAGCCATTGCTGGCGACAGCGAGGATGTATTGCAGGTCGCTCCAATCCAACCTGTGCATGGACGCACACTCCAAGTGCAAAATTAGCGGCTATCTGATCGTAATCGCAAAGCCTAGTGTTGCAAGCGAAGTTTCAAGTCATCACGCAACGGAGCAAACCCCATGTACAGAAAGCTGATCGTCGCCGCCGCGGCAGGTATTACCCTTCTGGCGTCCGCCAATGCCGCCATCTCCGGCGAGGCGGAAGAGCGGGCCGCCAAGGCGCGCCAGGCGCTGATGCAGGTCTATGCCTTCAACCTCGGCCAGCTTGGCGCCATGGTGAAAGGCGAGGCCGAATACAATGCTGACCTGGCAAAGGCATCCGCCGACAACCTGGTCAAGGCCACTACCATGAACGGCATGGCGATGTGGCCAAAGGGTTCATCGATGGCCGATGAAGGCATGGCCGGCAAGACCTGGGCCAAGGCCGATATCTGGGCCGAAGGCTCGGACATAGGCGACAAGGCCAAGGCCATGCGCGAAGCCGCAGCGCAGATGGCCGATGTGGCCGGCAACGGTCTCGATGCCATGAAAGGGGCTATGGGCGGCGTCGGTGGCGGCTGCAAGGCCTGCCACGAAAAGTTCCGCGCACCGAAGGATTGAAGTCTTCCCCCGGTGGGGTCGTGGCTATTATGGCCCTGATCCCCATCGAGCAGCTGGCCTGCCTTTACGCACAGAAGTGCTGCGTCACATCACCATGACAGCGTCTTGACGTTGGGATCAAACAGGATGCCGCTGACGGTATCCCAGTCCCCCATCGTTACGCCGTCGATATAGTCTTTGTGTGTCAGCCCGGCAGCCTTGGAGCACGCCTGGCACATGATCACCGTACCGCCGTCGGCAATGAACGCGGCAAGCATATCCTGGATAGACTTGTTGCTCTCGCGCATCAGTCCATGCACGTGCGAGGCCCGCTTCCTGTCGGCGAGGTAGACGGCGCGCACGTTCATCCAGATGGCAACCGGCTTGTGGCCGTTCTTCAGTGCCCTCTCGTGGGCGAACATGATCGCCTTGGCGGCAGACCAGGTGTCGTCGGTCGTCAGGTTGATGAAGAGGCCAGGCTTGGCTGGTTCCTGCGCCTGTGCTGGCAGCGGCGTACTGGCAAGGGCGAACATGGCAAGCAAGGCAAGCAAGAGAACGCGGATTCTGGTCATTTTACTGCTCCGTTTGTGAGTGGACGGGTAGTAAATGGAGGATCAAGGCCGGGCGCCTTGACATTCATCAAATTGAATGTATTATTTCACTTGCTTGGACGTTTCGCCAGCCTGAAACGGCCTTTCGGGATGTCGTAGCGCGCCTCGATGGCGGCTGCCGCAATGACGGTCCTGTCGCCGCGCGCCGTGTCCGGCACGTCGAGGCCGCCCTTGACCGCCTTGACCGTCACGATGCCGTAGGGAAGCTGCCTGGCCACTTCGGCTGTATCCACCTGGTCCGGCTGCTGTACGCCCACGGTGACGTTCACCCGCATCTGCGCCGGGTCGAGCCCCAGCGACCAGTACAGCGACAGCGAGGAATGCCGCATGGCGTCGTGCACGGCGCGGATGGCAGCCTTGGTATAGTCGCCGCCATAGAGGTCGTTGCCGGTGCCCATTTCGAGGATCAGCCGCTGGTCAGCCATGGGCCGCTTCTCCGGTATCTTCA